>CAVRLZ010000007.1:0-218230 GCA_963721895.1 uncultured Chloroflexia bacterium
ATGAACTCCATCAAAATATCCTAGAGACTCTCCTACAAGTTTATCCTTCATCTGTTCCGACAACCTGGTTTGATCAAGAAATCAAGAGTGTTCTAGGCATTGATGTATTGACCGAACCTTTCGATCTGGGACAGGGATATCAAATGTATCAACATGGCAACATACGTTTACTTGTAATACGCCTTGAAGATCTCGACACACGTATGTACGAAGCATTACACAAGTTCTTAGGCAAAGACAACTTTTCAAAGGTTATAGCGAATTCAGCTTCGAACAATGACTATTCTAATTTATACAACAGCTTCAGAGAAGAGGTTGAGTTACCTACAGATTACATTGATTCCTTGTATCAGTCTGCATACGCCCGACATTTTTATAGCCCCGAAGAGCTAAGCAAATTCCGAGAAAAATGGTTAAGGGCTTAAATAATGGGAAAAAAGGTTGAACCTCATCCTCAGATTCGAGATGCCACAATCGTCTCACGCTCGCTGTTGTCACTATCATGGCAGTCAATTGCTTACGGTCTGGGGGTCTTCGGAAGACAGCTAGTTGTATACGTAGCACTGCCACTTTTTACAAGGATCCTGCCGCAGGCAGAGTATGGAATCGTTGTCGTTCTGTTTCCATGCTTGCTTTCGTCAATACATTAACCAATGTTGGTCTGCCTGCCACGTTGTTTCGTATCTACCATGGCAAGGAGTCAGAGACCGATAAGAGTCAGGTGGTTGGCTCAACTCTCATTCTGCTCGTTGTTATCGCATTCATCCCTGCAGCAGGATTCAGCCTCTTTTCCAACTCTCTTTCCTATCAACTGTTTCAAACCACCCGATACGCCTCGACTATCATTCTTGTGGCTTGTATTCTAGTCGTAGAGACTTTAATGGACTTTGGAGGCATACTCCTTCGGCATGCAGCAACGACCATTGGCTTTTAGCCTGCATTCTATTTTTTTGATCTGCCTTCAATCAGGCCTTGGACTATTATTGGTGCGGTATGTTCCTTCGGCAAGAGTTTATTTTGCGGGTCAGCTGGCGGGTAGCATTGCTGGAATGCTCTTGATCTTCTGGCTGACGAGGCGAATCCTTACCCTGCGCACCTCACGACCCATCATACAGGAGGTCTTGTCGTTTGCCTACCTCTGCTGCCCGCAGCGCTATCAACGTGGGCACTCCGTTCAGCAGACAAGGCCATCGTTGGCGTTGTCAGTAGGTGCTTCAACAAGCGGCCATCTATGGCGTAGGCATATAAAATCGGGTTGTTGGTAGCACTTGGCACAGCCCCATTTAACACTGCGTGGCCCTCTTTTGCTTTTTCGGTGATGCATCAAACCAATGCGCCAGCTATATATCGCCACACTCTAACAATCGTCGCCAGCCTGTATTTCTTCCTGGCCTTGTCAGTTTCCTTGTTCAGCAACGAGTTAGTGGCGCTTCTAGCCCCAGGAAGCTACAGCGGGGCAGGAACTGTGGTGAGTTGGGTTGCATTTGGACAGGCAATCTGGGGTCTTTATCCTATTTTGTCCATAGGGCCCAAGATAGCCAAACAAACAAGCCACCTCGCCTATGTTAGCGTGGCCACAGCTATCTTCAATGTTGTTCTCAATCTCATCCTGCTGCCCCGGATGGGCATCCGTGCTGCTGCCATTGCCACCTTTGCTAGCTATGTTGTTCTAGTTGGAGGCACGTATTGGGTAGGGCAATACTCTTCTTATCGCTTTCCATTAGACTGGCTGCGCCTGCTCCGTCTGGGGCTCATTTGTCTCCTACTCCTTTCGGCTGGTTTCAGCGTCACCCAACTTGTTACCGAGGCTGTGCCTTCTTATCTGTTGCGTGGCAGCTTACTGCTTCTTTATCCTTTCCTCCTTGTACTATCTGGGATCCTCACTCTGTCTGACTTACGTACCTTTTATAATCAAGGGCGACGGCTGGTTCGGCGCAGACGGCTGAAGCGACAACCCGCATGAATGTCCTCCTTGCAAATACCCATGTCTTTCAGCCTACCGGTGGCATAGACGTGGTGAATAGGCTGACAGTGCATACTCTTGCTGAAAAGGGATGCTTCGTAGACATTCTTTCTTTGAATGATCTACCCTCCACAACAATAGACCCGCGCTACATTCCCCCGCAGCAGGCCACCTATCAGGCATTTGGTGGACGCAAACTTGCCTTCACCCGCATTCTGTATCAACTGCTGGCGACCCGGCGCTACGACCTGATATTGTTTGACCATATAAACATAGCCTCAAGCATAGTGCCCTGGAAACTCGTTGGCAAGAAGTACTGGGTCTGGCTCTTTGGGATGGAAGTCTTTGCTCCCAATCCTACTCGAGAAGGTGAGCTAGGGCTGCGAGGCGCGTCCGGGCGCTTAGCTATCTCTGAGCATACGCGGAAACGCGTTCAGCACCGTTTTCCGCACCTTTCGATCGAGACTTGCTTGCTGGCCCTTGATCCCTTTCAGCATACCAACTTTCTCCCATCCATTCCCTACAGCCCACCGGCAGAAGCATCGCTTGAGTACACCGCAGTCAGCGGCCGAACCCATGCGCTCCGCGATCAGCTTGTGCTGCATGTGGGGCGCATGGTTCACTCGGAGCTGAGGAATAAGGGGCAGCAGGTGCTTATCCAAGCGATACCACAAATTCTGGCACGTCATCCTGGCGCACAATTGCTACTGGCGGGCAAGGGGCCAGAGCTTCTCGCGTGGCAGGAGATGGCGCGTCAACTGCCACCTCCTGCTCCAGATCACATTTTCATGCCTGGTTTTGTATCTGAAGAAGCTTTGGAAGCTCTTTATCAACAGTGTGCAGTTTTTGCGATGCCGAGCTTGGGGGAAGGATTTGGCCTCGTCTATCTAGAAGCGATGCGATACGCCAAACCATGCATCGGCGCAAGGGCTGATGCCACCCCTGAGTTGGTGCATCACGGTGAGCATGGATTGCTGGTAGACGATGCTACCTCGGTTCCAGAGGTGGTTGATGCTGTAAGCTACTTGCTGGCTGACCCGGAGGCGGCGGAAGCAATGGGCATGCAAGGATATGAGTGGCTCCGCAATCACTATCTTTTTGCCCATTTCTATGATCGCTTTTGGAAATCCATTGGGAGTACGCTATGACCGTTCCAGTGCATTTTATCATGGGCATGCCGCGCTCCGGCACCACATGGCTGAGCAAGATGCTCAACCATCATCCAAATGTCGTTGTCTTTGGTGAGACATTGTATTGGGGTCGTGGCTTCGTGGAACCCAATAAGGAGGGGTATTACGCAGCAGAGCAGGTACGCCAGGTTACCGATCTTCTCAAAACGCGCATGGGCCCCCTTCTGAGGGGAGAGCAGGGAAACTTAAAAAACATAGATAAGGAGCAGTGGGTCTACCTTCTAGACTCCCTTGCTAGCAGCCTTGAGCAGACCGCCCCCACGCCTAAAGAATTATTCGATGAAGTCGTACGGATGATTGCTCAGAAAGAAGGGGCTGCTGTCGCTGTTGAAAAGACACCCCACCACATTTTATGGCTTGATCGCATTTTGACTCATTATCCCGCATCGCGCATAGTGGTGCTCAAACGTGAGCCCTATAGTTGGCTGCTCTCCTATAAGCACATCAGCAATCGAAAACATGGTGCCCCCCGCCGTATAGCCGAGCAAATCTATCATCCTATCAACGCTGCAAATATTTGGCGGAGCTATGCTCAAGCAATCAAACAAGCCGAGAGGTGGGGAGAACAAGTATTGGTGGTAGATTATCAAGAAATCGCTACCAAGGCCGAAGAAACGTCTCAAAAAATCCAGCAGCATTTACAAGTACCTCTATACCAGGGCCTAGCAAATCAAATAGAACGCGACAACTCAAGCTTTGAGGGTCAACACACCAGGCCCCACCTGGCCCTGGACGACATATTTTGGATGAATACTATAGCCGCCAGAGCCATGACCCGTGCTGGCTACGTGCAACAGAGCCAACCAATGGTAACCACCATTCTTCCTGTCCTAGCCTCTCTTGCACGGTTGCCAATGTGGTCCTGGCATACTTATAGCCACTTGAATCGCGTTGTCCCAGGCTCAGCTTATAAGTATGTCAAGCGGAGATTGTTTTCGCGAGGGTCACTGTAATGAATAAAGTAGCATACAAATATTGGCTTTTTCGCCTCGCACGTCAGCAGTCGGTAACAGCCACCCGCAGTATAGCCAGACAGCAAGGCAATAAGATAGGGTTCGTTTATATAGGGGGTTACCCTAAGTCTGGCACTGACCTGGCTCTCCCAACTCGTAAGTCATTACCTATACACGCCTTTCCCCGATGGTTATTTCATCCCTATCGGCTTCAAGGCAATTATTCATCATCATTGGGAGTATGAAACTGCTTTTGACCACACGATTTATGTTATCCGCGATGGTCGCGATGTAATGGTCTCTCTCTACGCATTTGTGATGAAGGGATACAAGGCAGTCCACACCAATGCGGGGTGGGGGGGCAAACTACCCTGGGTGGTGCGGAATTTTGGGGAGCGCGCAAATATTGACAGGTGGTTACACACATTGTATGGCAACAATTTCGAGCCAGATGATATTGAAAAAAATTTGCCGGGCTTTATCGAGAAGGAGATGCAGTTTCCTATATTGCCTGCTGTGCGAAAAAACTGGCCGCACCATGTCATAGAATGGCAGGAGCGTGGGCAACGCACAGTGTTTGTCCGCTACGAACAGATGTTAGTGAATGCAGAAGGGTGCTTCACAGAAGTTATGTCTACCTATCAGTCTGACAAAGAAGTAGATGTAACGCTTGTAAAAGACGCTATTGCGTATTATTCATTTGCCAGGCAGGCGGGGCGCGAACGAGGGGAAGAGAACCGACAAAGCTTTATGCGCAAAGGGATCAAAGGCGACTGGAAGAACTACTTTTCGACCGAGGCGCGCCAGGTGTTCGATCACTATGCGGGCGATTTGTTGGTGGAGCTAGGGTATGAGCCAGACAAGAGTTGGACAAAGTAGAATCGTGCCAGATTTCCAGATCATTGGTGCCCAGAAGAGCGGCTCTACCTGGTTATGGGAGATGCTCAACCAGCATCCTCAGATCGAGTTACCCATCATGCAGCCGCGTGGGGTTTGGAAGACGCGCTCCAAGGAGAGTTTTTTCTTTAGCGACGCAGAAGAATATCGCAAGGGCGGTAGATTTCTATTATCAACGGTTTGCTTCCCTCAATCCAAACAAAGTGATCGGTGAGGGAACAACAGATTATTTCTTCGACAGGCTACTGATTGATAACCGTCGAGTTGATCACGCTTTACCCCCTATCCCGGAGGTCATTGCGGCAGAGTTGCCTCGCATCAAGATCTTTATTGTTCTTCGTGATCCAGTCAAACGTGCCATCTCTGCCTACTACCATCATTTAGCGGCACGCCGCTTCAATCCCTATCTGCCACTCCGAGAAGCCGACAAACAGTATCCTGAGCTTCGCATCATCTCGCGCGGCTTTTATGGACGCTATCTTACCCTCTGGCGGAAGTACGTATCGGAGGATCAGATGAAAATTTATCTGTTAGAGGACGATGTAAGGCCTGAGCCCCTGGCAACTCTCCAGAATGCGTTTAGATTCTTAGAGATAGACGAGCAATTTACGCCTATTCAACCTGAACGCAGTCGAAATGAACAATTAACTTGGACTCATCTTATTTTAAAGTACTATTTGGGGACAGTTTACGACTATCTGTTCCGCGCCTTGAGGAAGACGCCGCTGAACCCCTATCTATCACAAATTAATCTTCTCAAGAAGCCCCCTCTCCCCACGGATGACATAAGGTATCTTCAAGAGCAATATCTGCCGGAGCGAGAGCAACTGGAATTTCTGCTCGGTCGTTCACTCGCATGTTGGGATTATGGCGGCGCTACCCAATGAAGGTGATACACGTAACAGGCTCAGTCAGTTTGAAGCGCGGCGGCCCCAGCCAGGCCATATGGGGGATGGCAATGGGGTTACAAAAGAGTGGGATCGAGGTCTGTATTGCAACCACGGATGACGATGGCCCCCACAGCCGCCTTGACGTGACCTACAATCAATTCGTAGATGTAAATGGAGTGCCCGTCATCTACTTCCCCCGCCAGACCTCATTCTACGCAAGCTCGTGGCCTCTCTACTCATGGCTGAAGGACCATATATCCGACTATGACCTTGTGCATGCGCACGGGCTATTCACGTTTGCCCCGCTCGCAGCAGCACGCGCAGCATTCCTGAATCAAGTTCCCTATATAATAAGACCATTGGGAACATTGAACCGCTGGGGTCGCGCCAACCGTCGGCCATTTCTCAAGAATCTCTCTATCCGGCATGTTGAGAGCCGTATCCTCCAACATGCGGCAGCGGTTCACTTCACGAGCACAGATGAGGCAGATCAAGCCGCTGAACTGGGGCTGGGGTATGATTCATTTGTTTTACCTCTCGGATTTGATCTAGCGAACCTGGTTCCTTCTGTGTCGCCGAAGGTTATTTATGGTCGGTATCCCGAGTTAGAAAACAGGCGAGTGTTACTATTCTTGTCACGCCTGGACAAGAAAAAGGGGCTTGAGTTGCTGCTCAATGCGTTCGCTCGAATCCATGAGGAGCGACCTGACACCCTTCTTGTGATTGCCGGAAGTGGCACGCCTGAGTATGTCGAGGCGCTCAAATTGCTCGCTACCAAGCTAGGGATAGAAAGCGAGATCGTCTGGACCGGCTTCGTGGAGGGAGAGGAAAAGCATCCCTGTTTGCTGCCGCAGAGATTTTTGTCCTGCCGTCGTATTCAGAAAATTTTGGCATCGTCGTCGTAGAGGCATTGAGCGTTGGATTGCCCGTCATCCTCTCAGAAGGCGTTGCCATTTCACGTATGGTTGAGGAAGCAGGAGCGGGCATCGTTGTGCCATGCGAGGCGATGGCTATTGCAGAAGCTGCCGAAGCATTGCTGGGCAATGCCCTGCAACGGCAACAAATGGGGCAAGCGGGAAAAGGGTTTGTCTCAACTAGGTATTCTTTAAAGGCAGTAGGCGAGGAGATGACTGCTCTCTACTCCAAGATTATCACGAACCAGTAAAGAAGGGCGCAAGGCGATGGCAGTATCAGATTTTTACGAAAAGTATTGGCAGCAATCAAGCGGCGCGGCATCCAACGAAGAGTTCGTTGTAGAGGAACGGAAAGAAAAATTGCTGGCCGCCCTGGCGCCTGTGCCAGTCGGTTCGCTTGTTTTGGATGCGGGCTGTGGCAATGGTCTGTTTGCTGAGTATCTAGTGGCTCTAGGCTACCAAGTGAAGGGGATTGACATCGCTGAAGGGGCTGTGGTCGCCGCCCGGCAACGAGTGCCCCAGGGCACATTCTTTGCAGCCTCATTGGAAGAAACCTTACCCTTCGAAGATGAAGAGTTCAATGCGATTTGGTGCACCGAAGTCTTCGAGCACCTGTTTGATGTACATCGTGCGATGGCCGAGTTAAATCGCGTGTTGAAACCAGGGGGGCACTTAATCTTCACGACCCCTTATCATGGGCGAATAAAGAATGTGCTGATAGCTATGTTTGGATTTGAGGCGCACTACAATCCATACATCTCTCACATTCGCTTCTACACACGCAAGTCATTGGCATCCTGCCTAGACAGGGCTGGCTTTTCGGTGACTGCTTGGGCTGCTGTCGGACGCTATTGGCCGTTGTGGATGTCCCACTTTGCAACGGCGAAAAAAGTTGCGCCTGCGAAAGCGGCTCCCGAGATCATGGGCTAGAGGTTACTATTCATCCATGATCCCCCTTGCGCCGTTACCCATCTCTGTCCTGATCCTGACGCACAACGAAGAGGAAAATATCGAAGCCTGTTTGCAGAGTGTAGCAGGATGGGCAAGCAAGATATTCGTGGTAGATTCGGGAAGCAGCGACCGAACGCTGGAAATTGTCGAGCGCTACGCAGATGACGTCCTGCACCACCCCTTCACGAGTTGGGGCACACAAATCAACTGGGCGTTGGAAAACTTACCCATAACGACGCCTTGGCTCTTGCGGTTGGATGCTGACGAATACGTTCTTCCAGAACTACGTGACGAGCTTTCGGCTACGTTGCCTACCCTTCCGGCGGAGGTTTCTTCCCTCTACTTGAAGCGGCGCATCATCTTTCTTGGCCGATGGATTCGATATGGGGGCGTATATCCTTTCTGGTTACTCAGAGTGTTCCGTCCAGGACAAGTCAGGTTCGAACAACATTCCGGTGAATCGGAACATGCCGTTGTCTTACAGGGAACATCTCGCTACCTGACCCACGATATTGTGGACCACAACCGCAAAGATTTGTCTTTCTGGACGGCCAAGCACGAGGGCTATGCGCGCCGAGAACTAATCAGTTACAAGCGCTCCCTCCAGGAGGAGGCGGACGATTACCTCAAGTCAAGAGGCAAGGCATTTGGAACTCCAGAAATGCGTCGTCGCTGGTTGAAGGGCAATCTGTATGATCGCTCCCCCCTCTTCGCTCGTGCATTCTTCTATTTTATCTTCCGCTATGTCATCCAACGCGGCTTTCTGGATGGGGTTGAAGGGTTAATCTTCCATTTCTTGCAGGCTGGATGGTATCGTTTCTATGTAGACGCAAAAATTTGGGAAGCGCGAAAAGTAGGCCAGCTATGAGACGGACGCTCGCTGACATTGCTGATACACCGTGGCGCTTCACCAACCACGTAGGTCGTTCTATCGAGTTACCACAAATAAAGCTCTATTTTGCCTGGCACGGAATAGCTTGGGGCAAGGGGTGGCGCATTTTCGGGAAGCCGATTATCCAACGACATCGGCGAAGCCAAATTATCATTGGAGACCGCGTCGAGATGCGTTCCGGCTATGGCTCAAACCCGCTAGCCCCAAATCACCCCGTGGTGCTGGCTACTCGCTCTGCCAGCGCTCTGCTCGAGATTGGGACGGCATGCGGATTCACTGGCACCACCCTGGTTGCTGCGGAGCGCATCCAGATTGGAAATCGCGTGCTGGTTGGCGCAAACAGCACTATCGTGGACACAGACTTTCATCCTCTTACGCCACAGGGGAGAGCAAAGGATATTCTGGCAGGGGAGCAGGCCCCTGTAGTGATCGAGGACGACGTGTTCATCGGCATGCACTCTTTGATCTTGAAGGGAGTCACGATCGGTCGCGGGAGCATCATCGGCGCTGGAAGCGTCGTAACGCGTGATGTGCCACCGGGCGTGATCGTCGCTGGCAATCCAGCCCGCATTGTTCGTGACCTCCCTCCGGGTTAATTCGTATCAAGCTTCTAGTGCATGGCTTTACAAGGTGCGCAAGCACTCCACGCAAAGAAAGGATATAGAAATGGGTTCCATCATCCCTCTACCCTTCCAGGTGTTCGTCTCTTTTCAGGGGCGGGCCCGTACCCCGCTTCAATCTAACCAACTCCAAGCCACGAATGGGGCTGTGACCGTGCGGGGATCGGCCCTTCGAGCCGGGAAGAAGAAGCCCATCGAACAATTCGCGGTTGAAAGCCCCGAGCGCATCGAGCAAACATTCCGGGCTTTCCTTCAGGCTGAAAGCATCAGCCCCGATACAGATGAATTGATCATTCTCGATTTGGAGCCAACCGAGAGCGATCCTTCGAATGGCTCCTATGCGCCAAACAGCTTTGGAGAGTGGCTAGCCACCTCAAAGTTTCAGTCCATCGTGGACGGGTACAAGAAACGAATCGAGGTGGCGCGGAGCGTGCTTCCCCACGCGAAATTAAGCCTGTACCAGGTTGCCGCCCCAGACGCGCGGGGACAACGAACGGAGCGCTTCGAGAAGCGCATGGAAGGCTACCATCAAGCAGCCCAACTCGGTATGTTTGACGCCCTCGACTGCATCTCACCAAATCTCTACACTCGCTTTGGAGACAGCGATCGGCGCGACGCCCGAGGGATCACCATGGATACGGTTCATGAATGGATTCAGGCTTCGACGCGCCAGGGGGTGGAGGCCTCTTTGAGCCTCTCCCAAACATTGAAAAACCCTTTAGAGTTGGCACCCTTTCTTACTTTCAAGGTTTTTAACGGAAGCTCCAGACACCATCGAAAGGCAGTGTTGCCGGAAACGCTTCGGCATCAGCTAGAAACGATAGCCACCTACCAGAAGATCTATGCTGTTGTATTATGGGCTGGAAACGAGGAAGCCGAGACGAGTCGCCAAACCGAATCGGATGAACGTGAGACAGACATCGCCCAATTTCTCGACCAGATAGCCCGATCCTGAGTGCTATTGCCATAAAGAAGCCTGTATGTTCGGATTTTTTATGTTTATTGCTCGCCCTATATGTTGTGGAGCAGCTCGTAGAGTCCGTCCGACAGAGCATAAAAGGACCATCCCTGCCGCACATCCTCCCATCCTGGCTTCTGTACCGTAACCTACGAGCCTACTTACAAGGGCCACTTCGTTGGTCTTGCTTGTAAGAGCCGTAGCGTCTGTCCCAATCACCCAGTTACATCGCATCGCTACACAAGATCCTTACTCTATGGCTCACATTCTTCTTCCTTCCTTGGTCTTTGCTCCCGATAGCGTGTCCACTTCGGTCATCATGACCGAATTAGCGCTGGAGTTGAAGGCCCTTGGCCACCAGGTCACAGTGCTGACCACGACTCCGCATTACAACGTTGAACCGGAGGCGCGGGCACGGCAGCCACTCACGCGTCGGTGGTTTGGGTTGCTGTATCAGAGCGAACTGGAAGGGATTCCCGTTTTTCATGCGCCGGTCTCATCCAAAACCAAACAAATTTATCGGCGCCTGCTGGACTATTTGAGCTTCCACATTATCAGCACAGTGGTTGGGATCCTGCTGGTTGGGAAGTGCGACATGATCCTCGCTCCTTCCCCTCCTCTCACTGTCGGATTGAATGCTTGGCTTCTTGGCCTTATCAAGCGCGCGCCTTTCGTCTACAATGTGCAGGAGATTTTCCCTGACATTGCTGTGCGCCTTGGGGTGCTGACCAATCCGCATCTGATCCGGGCGATGGAGATAGTAGAGAAGTTTATTTACGATCGCTCCACCTTCGTGACGGTTATCTCTGATCGGTTCAAGCAACGCTTGCAAGAAAAAGGGGTAGCCCCAGAAAAAATACCTGTCATCCCGAACTTTGTTGACACCGAGTTTATGCAGCCAGGGCCGCGCCACAACACCTTTTCCGCTGAACAGGGGCTGGCCGACAAATTTGTGGTGTTTTATGCCGGGAACATCGGCCTGACCCAGGGCATCGAGACTGTCCTGGAGGCAGCACGGGAGCTATCGAACATCCCCGAGATTCAATTTCTGATAGTTGGTGATGGCACCCGACGAGCCTGGCTAGAAGCTCGTCTGTCCGAACAGTCCGAGCCTCATATCACCTTGCTGCCATTTCAGCCCCGCTCGCGCGTTCCAGAGCTGTATGCAGCAAGTGATGTGTGCCTGGTTCCACTCAAGAAAGGGACTGCCATCGAAACATTCCCTTCCAAAATTTATACCATCATGGCAAGCGGGCGACCTGCCATCGTATCTGCTGACCGAGACTCAGAGCTAGCGTGGGTTGTCAGCCAGGCCGACTGCGGCTGGGCCGTTCCCCCGGATGATCCAGAGGCTATGGCTTCCGCTATCCGCTTTGCCTTTGAGCACCGCCAGGAAGCGCGCGATAAGGGAATGAACGGGCGCGCGTACGTAGTATCCCACCACTCGCGCGCTATTGTCGCTCAGCTCTACCACCGCCTCATCCAAGAAATCACTGGTCCCCGTGCCCTACTACCCACCTTATAAGGCCGAGATGGGTCCCCGCGTTCTTGTTACCGGAGCCACAGGCGCGCTTGCTCCAACCTTAATCTATCATCTTATTCGGGCGGGTTACTCCGTTAGGGCACTCGTACGGGGTAACCCGTCTGATTATTTATTTCCGCCGGAAGTCGAAGTATTTCAGGGCTCAATCACCGATCCCTCTGCCATGAACAGGGCGGTCGCGGGAATGGAGGTTGTCTTCCATCTGGCTGCGAAACTCCACATAAACGATCCTGACGCTACCATGCGTATGGAATATGAACGCGTGAATGTCACGGGGAGCCATACACTGGCCAAGGCAGCCGCCCAAGAGCACGTCAAACGGTTCATCTATTTCAGCACCATCTCCGTGTATGGCCCGAGCCAGGCCGGATTGAGCCACGATGAAACGACCCCGCCCCAGCCCCATACCTTGTATGGAGAAACCAAATATAAGGGTGAAATTTTGGTATTGGACACGCTACCAGCCACCGTATTGCGTTTGGCAGCGGTTTATGGGAGTCGGATGAAGGGAAACTATCCACGCTTGCTACGCGCCCTGCGTCAGGGGTGGTATGTTCCCATCGGAGCAGGCACCAATCGCCGCACGCTCGTCTATGAAACCGATGTGGCATCCGCGGCTGTGGTGGCGGCCCACCATTCGCAGGCTGAGGGGCAAATTTACAATGTAACGGATGGGAACATCTATACCATGAACGATATACTCGTCACGATGAGCGATGCGTTAGGAAAAGCGCCGCCCCGCTGGCATCTGCCCGAACCCCCGCTTCGGCATGCGCTGACCATGGTGGAGCGGGGGTTCAAGCTGGCGGGGAAGCATGCGCCTGTGGGACCCAAGACGCTGGATAAGCTTTTGGAAGACGTGGCCGTCAGCGGCGAGAAGATTCAGCGCGCCTTGTCGTTTCAGCCGCAAGTCAGCCTCGCCGCAGGATGGCAAGCGGTCGTGGCAGCAACTCCTTGACCGTTCCTCTATCCTTTCTGGCATTTGCTCGCATGATGCTTACTCCCGCCGCCCTGATTGCAATTGGCGTTGCTGCCTGGATTGGTTCTGTAGGACTCGTTGCTCTCATCCGTCAGTGGACCGAGCAACGCCAACTGCTGGATATACCTAATGAGCGGAGCTCGCACACGCGCCCAACCCCCCGCGGAGGCGGGGCGGCGATTGTAGCGGTGACTCTGCTAGGTCTTGTGATTCATACTTGGGGCTTCTCCACTGCCTCCAACCGTGCCTCTGTGTGGTACTACCTTATAGGAGGTGCTCTCATCGCGCTGGTCAGTTGGTTGGATGATCTTCACGCCCTTCCTAACCGAGTGCGATTTTCTGTGCACCTTGTGGCGGCGTTTCTGGCGTTGGTCGGCTTCGGTCACTGGCAAGCCGTCGCCCTCCCCGCCGGCCTATCTATCGAATTGGGTTGGATAGGGATGGCGCTGACGATTTTCTGGATCGTCGGCCTGACCAATGCATACAACTTTATGGATGGAATAGATGGTATGGCTGGAAGCCAAGCGCTGATTGCCGGACTGGGATGGGTCTATCTGGGATGGCTCGTACAGCAGCCTCAGCCAATATTACTTGGTTTGTTGATTGCCAGCAGTACTCTGGGGTTTCTTTGGCATAATTGGCCCCCAGCACGGATTTTCATGGGTGATGTGGGGAGTGCCTTTCTTGGCTACTCGTTCGCCGTCCTTCCGCTCCTCCCAATTGCTGCTGATCCCCGGCTCCCCGTCGCAGGGGCTCTCCTATTGTGGCCCTTCCTCCTGGATACCACTTTTACAATCTTCCAGCGCTTTCGGAGAGGCGAAAATATCTTTTCGGCCCACCGCAGCCACCTATACCAGCGGCTCGTGATAGCGGGGCACAGCCACCGTAGTGTTACCCTGATCTACAGCGCCCTGGCGGGGCTTGGCTTGGTCATGGCCCATCTTTACATCGTAGCTCACCCCCTCGCCCCTGCGTTGATCTATGCAGGGTTACCGCTAGCATGTTTCTGGCTGGTATGGTTCGTGACCTTAAAAGAGAGCCGGTTCCGTCACGGACGCCAATTGACGTGACGCGCGACGCACGCCTTGACCAAGTGATGAACTAGCCAGGGGATGAGCCCATCCCTATACCGCATTCTTGTGAGCTTTAAGCAGATGCCCCTTTTCCTAGTCACATCAAGTACCCGTTGCTGAGAGACTGACGCTCACACGCGGGTTACCAACTTGGTGCGGGGGGCGCATGCCCGATTTAGACGAATCTGCCTCTGAAGGGAGCTTGAAAGTAAGTGAGCCAAACATTTCTGGTGACAGGCGCAGCAGGCTTCATTGGGAGCCATTTGACTCAGGCCCTGCTGGCTCGAGGCGATAGAGTCATTGGGGTGGACAACTTGAATGATTACTATGACCCACAACGCAAGATGGCCAATCTTGCGGCGATTGGGGTAACCGATCATTTCACGTTTGTCCGGGCCGACATCCGGGATTTGGAAACGATGCGCCGCCTGTTCGCCGAGCATCGCCCGGTCGCGGTGGCGCATCTGGCGGGGATGGCGGGAGTGCGCGCCTCAATTGAGGACCCGCACCTGTATTATGAGGTAAACCTCACGGGCACCTTGAACCTACTCGAAGCGACACGACAAGGTGGGGTAGACAACTTTGTGTTTGCTTCGACCTCTTCCGCCTATGGAAATACCGAGCGCATCCCTTTTGTAGAGGATGATGCCAGCGACCGTCCGCTTGCTCCATATCCGGCGAGCAAGCGGGCAGCGGAGATGCTAGGCTTCAGCTACTATCATCTTTACGGTCAAAACTTTACGGCACTGCGTTTTTTCACGGTGTACGGCCCACGTGGACGCCCCGACATGATGGCCTATAAGGTGTTGGATAACATTTTTTTCCATCGCGACGTGCCCCTCTTCAATGGTGGCCAGATGTATCGCGATTGGACCTATGTGGACGATATTGTGTCCGGCATCGTGGCTGCAATGGATCATCCACTTGGATACCAGATTATTAATTTGGGACGTGGAGAACCGGTACTACTTGCCGACTTTATTCATTTTTTGGAGGAGCTTGCCGGACATTCTGCCACCCTTCGCGCCGCACCCATGATGGATGCAGACATTTCCTATACCTATGCGGACATCAGCAAGGCTCGACAGCTCCTGAACTATAACCCTCAAGTTTCTGTGGGGGAAGGGGTGGCGCGGCTATGGAAATGGTACCAGAGCGCCGTGCTTGGCAACAATCCGTAATCTCCTTTTGCCTTCTCATCCCTATTTATTGCTCGGGGCGAAGGCTCTGCAATCCAAACAACCAGCAAGTACGTCAAGCTAACTACTTCTCGACATTCTCGGACATTTGATATTCCCGTTACTTGACTAGTTCACACCAAAAGATATAATGCGCTAGCTGAAAAAGTTTGAATTTGGACTGCTCCCAACTCTCCCCCTGCACCATGGGCCGCCAATCCTGGCGAATCTGATGATGCCATAGCCTTCCTTAATCGTCCCCGTGTGCATCCTGCAGTTCTCCTACCGCAACTTTTAGCTCCCCCCTGGTATCGCCTGTCACTAGCTTGGCACGTTCTTGTTATATTCACTTTTTGCTCGTAATCCGTATGGCATTCTTCGTGAAGAGCGGCGAGTTTGACACGCCAGCCCAGTATGGTCTATCGCTGGTAAAAAGTGAAGCATAAAGGATCTACGGTAAGAGCAGCGTTGCCAATGCTCACTCTAGGGAAGCATGTCTCCGAGACACAGCAATGCATGCTGTCACTCCGAGCGGAGTAAGGGTGAAGAAGAGTGCTTACCACAACTATGTGCACGACTGCCCGTTGCTGGATGTCGACACGCCGGGCATGCCAGTCGGCTAGCAAGGCGAAAGGGTAACGACAGGCTTTTCTTTCCCTAGAAATAAACCTCCGGGGACGACAACTAGGTCGTGGGTTGGCAACAGACTATGGGGAGTTGGTCGTCGAAGGGTTGTATGAAGGCAACTGCCAACTCACCATTGCTTGCAAAAATTAGTTACGGCCGCTGAAGCGAGCTTGATGTTGGATGTCAGCCGGCGTGAATGGACCATCGTACGAGCAGATGCTGGGGGTAATGAGGGCAAAGACATGAATTGGCTACTAGAGCGTGGCTACCAGATTCTGATCAAAGTGAAGTGTTGGTGCCGCGCTGAGAAACTGGCGGCGTGCGTAACCGAGCTAAAGTGGTTTGCCCCGGCTCCTAACCAAGCATCCGTGAGTGCTTTATCTATTCGTGACCACCTCAGTAGGCTTGTCAGTAGCTCTCTGTCTGTGTTCCCTATCTTGCTCAACCGACTGAGCGCAATACTGGAAGAGTGGGGTTGAAATGACATTTCGCAATCGCTATTTTTTCGCAAGCGATCTCTTGCTTCTCATTCTTGCTGCCTACCTCAGCTTCGTGCTACGCCTAGACAGCTTTGATCTGGGAAGGTATTGGAATAGCTTTGCGTTTTTCGCAACGCTATCAATCGTTATCACTCCGCTTATTTTTTGGGCAAGCGGGCTATACTCTCGTGTGTGGCGCTACGCGTCAGTGAATGAAATGGCTCGGCTGGCGGGCGCTGCAGCCAGTGCTGCTCTACTGGTTGGAGTCCTCACCGTATTGGGGTCGAGCGCATTCGGAGAACTCTATAGCATCCCTCGCTCCGTTCCTTTCATCTTTCTCTTGCTTACAGGGTTAGCCACCGCTACACCGCGTTTAATCATGCGCGCTTGGCCGCAGCTAGGAAGGCGCGGTCGAGCTCAGTCGCAATCGGTACCGGTGCTAATCATGGGCGCTGGGGACGCTGGAGCCTTGATTATTCGCGAATTGCTGAACAACCACCGAACCGATATGCAAGCTGTAGGTTTTCTGGATGATGATTTACGTAAACACCACACTCATATTCACGGTGCCCCGGTTTTGGGTAATCGGTACGACATTCCCAGGTTAGTGAAAGAGCGGAACATACAACGTGTAATCATTGCTATGCCTACTGCAGCGGGCATAAGCATCCGCGAGATTGTTCGGCTCTGTGAGCAAGCGAAAGTGGAAACGCGTATCATTCCGAGCATTGCAGAGATTGTGGATGGAACGGTTCATGTAAGCCAGCTGCGCGAGGTAAACATTGAGGACTTACTCAGGCGTGAGCCGATTGAGATCAATGCCGATGCGGTACGATCTCTCATGTCGGGAAAACGAGTACTCGTAACGGGTGGTGGTGGTTCAATCGGATCCGAGCTCTGCCGCCAGATCGCTAGCTTCACGCCGAGCCAACTGGTCTTGATAGGGCATGGTGAGAATAGTATCTTCGATATCGAAAAGGAGTTGCAGAGCCGCTTTCCCGAGTTGGAAGTAGAGGTAATCATTGCCGATATTCGCGATCGCGAACGACTACGGCGCATCTACCACAGCTATCGCCCGGAAATCATATTCCATGCTGCGGCGCACAAGCATGTACCGCTGATGGAGGCGAACCCATCCGAAGCCATCACGAACAATGTGTTAGGCACGCGTAATCTGGTGGAACTCGCTGCCAGCTTCAACGTATCCCATTTCGTGCTTATTTCAAGTGATAAGGCTGTGAACCCTACTAGCGTGATGGGTGCTTCCAAGCGCTGCGCAGAGCTGATCGTGCATGAGGTCGCGCTGGCAAGCGGTCGGCCTTATGTGGCTGTTCGATTTGGCAATGTGCTGGGCAGTCGGGGAAGCGTCATCCCTTATTTCAAAAAGCAGATTAACGCTGGCGGCCCGATCACGATTACGCATCCAGAAATGCGTCGCTTTTTTATGACCATCCCCGAGGCAGTAGTCCTGGTTCTGCAGGCAGCGACTCTAGGGAAGGGGAGCGAGGTGTTCGTTCTGGACATGGGGGAACCTGTCCGTATCCAGGACCTAGCACGGGACCTAGTCGAGTTGAGCGGCCTACGCCCAGACGAGGATATTGAGATTGTTTATTCAGGCATTCGGCCGGGTGAGAAGTTGTTCGAGGAGCTGTTCATCGAGGGGGAAAGTTACGAACGCACTTCGCATCAGAAGGTGTTCGTGGTGCAAAGCGCCACAAGAGCGAAGTCTAATCGCAGTACAGCGGGGGCTATCGAGCATCTAATCCAGACAGCGCTAAAAAGCGATGACGCAGCCATTCGCCCACTACTCCGCCAGATTGTATCAGAGTACGACCCAACCGCCTGGCAAACTGGAAATGGGAAGAAGACGGGGGTAGAGAAAGTTGCTATGAAGACTCTGTAAGCTATGTGATGATCGAGGCGGACGAATTGCCTTGATCGTCCACGCATAACCAGGAGACTGTCAGACTACTTTATTCCCTGGTTGCCGGGTTGCTTGGCCTCGTCTGCCATATCTTCAAGAAACCTGGAGGATAGGGAAGCGTCCTTCGCGTCAGCCTGACCAACGGCATTAGGCCCCCCCTTACGTGAAAGCAACATGTCCTGTTGGATACCACAGGGATGAATATTGGTTTAATAGGGGAGTGAGAGAAGAAGCCATGAGTTCCCTATCCGAAGTCACAGCTTGTAGCGCTCTGACCCTTGTTCAACTGGCACTCCACTCGCCAGAGCAGGCAGAGACGTGGCTCTTAAAAAATCCCGCCTCTATTGAAACCGCACGGTGGCTGATGGCGCAGGGATTAGCACCCTATGTTTTTCTACAATTGCGAGAGGTCGGCCTCCTCCCGCTGATCCCGGAGGCCAGCCGCACGATCTTGCTGCACGCGTACCAAGCTGGATCATTTCATGAGGCAATACAGCACCGTGAGGCTAGCATCACTTTAACGGCGCTAAACGCCGCTGGTATCGAGACAGTGCTTTTGAAGGGTGCAGCCCTCGCGAATACAGTGTATCCCAACCCCCGATGCCGCTTGAAGGGCGACCTGGATCTATGGATTCAGCCTGAGGCAAACCAACATGCCATAGCGGCCTTAGAGAAGGCAGGTTACCGCTCGCGCTTTAAGACGCGGCGCCCCGCGCTGTTTGTTCAACGGTACGGTGGGGAGCAGCAGATGGTAAGCGACTTGCCAGGGAGCATGCTAGTGGAGCTCCAATGGCCGGCCATCCGTGGGGAATGGGTCCGCCTCGCTACAGCAGTGGACCATGAAGCAATTTGGAAGCGGAAGCAGCCGCTTGTGCTAGAGGGGCAACAAACACACGTGATGGACCAGGAAGATCTTCTACTCCATGTGTGCATCCATCATGGTATCAGTCATTCTTTCTCCCTCCCCTGGCTACGCGCCCTGATGGATGTCCACTTTCTGGCATGCATCCAGACGCTCGATTGGGAAAAAGTGATTGAACGGGCACGAGCATGGCGGGTAGCGACTGTTGTGTGGACCATGCTCGACCTTGCACGGAGCCTGCTGGCAACACCCGTCCCTCAACATGTCCAAGAGGGGTTGGCGCCCTTGCCCGCGCGTCGTATGATGATAGAGCGGCTCCACCTCGAGGGCACACAGTTGGAAATGAAGGGTGCGGAATTTGGACGCCACCACTTTCTTATTCAGCTACTCATGATTGACCGCTCAGTGGATGCTGCGCGCCTGCTCCGCTATACCCTTTATCCCGATACGGATTGGCTTCGCGCGCGTTATGGAGCGCACACGACGCGCAACCTGTGGCGCAACCGCCTGCTGCATCCGTGGCGTGTCCTCCACTCCGCCGAGGTTTAGGGGCAGAGTGCTCTATTATGCTTTCCGCCATCTTGACATACTCTCGACTCTCACCACTTCTATTGCTCCTCAGGGCGTCACCTGCACGTCATCCACGAAGCCCCATGTGTTGAACTGCGCTGTCGGGTCGGTGGAACGCAGTTCGAAGCGGAGTTGAATGGTGTCCCCTCGGTATCGGGCTAGCGAGTAGGCTACGCGCCGCCAGGAGGAATCCCACGGCGGCTGAGCACAACCAGTGGCGGGGGCATCGCTGCCTGTGTGGATGATTTCCGATAGACGCGTGCCATCGGGACGGTGGATCGAGACGCTCAGTGCCTCCACCGCTTCGGTGTCCTGCGACAGGACGCGGTAGGCGAACAGCAGGAAGGGCGCTGTGGTGTCGGGCACGCTTACGCTCTGCACGATGGCGACTGCCCCATTATGGGGCGCCCCCCCGTTGCAGGGCGCCTCCGGGATTCCCCAGCCGTGCCATGAGGTTCCCCTCCACGCTTTCCACCTGTGCCCCCCACTCGGCGCCTGTGCTTTCCACGCGCCAGCCCAGGAGCGTGCCGTAATCGAAGTAGCCATTGACGACGACGGGGGCACGTGCTGCCAGGGGCAGGTAGAAGGCAAAGGGGGCGGGGGTAGGGGTTGCAGTGGGCGTGGGGGTGCGCGTGGCTGTCGGTGAGACAGTGGCGCCGCTGTGCCGCGCAGGCGCGCCAGGGCCTCCCTGGGTTGTCCGGGGCAGGGTCGCAGCACCCGCGACGAGCAGCCAGATCAGGCTGGCCCCTAGCAGCAGCACCCTCCCCACTGAGCCCCCCTGCGCGCGCCTATCCATTTTATTCACCCGGGCTCCTGGCTGGCGCTACGGTGCTACTGCTACTCACGCCTCATAGCCTCGCGGATGGGCCTGATGCCAGCGCCACGCGCTTTCGACGATGGGATATAGCTCAGGGAAGCGCGGCGTCCATCCTAGCTCACGGTCGAATCTTCTCACTGCTGGCAACCAGAACAGCGGGATCACCGGCGCGGCGCGGCCCCACCTCGGCTGGGATGGGGTGCCCGGTGATTGTGCGCGCCACCTCGATGACCTCTTTGACCGTGAAGCCCTGTCCGTTGCCCAGGTTATAGGTGCGGCTCCCGTTGTCGAGCGCGCGCAGGGCCAGAATGTGTGCGGCGGCGAGGTCAAGCACGTGGATGTAGTCGCGCACGCAGGTGCCGTCCCGGGTCGGGTAGTCATCGCCAAAGATCATCACTTTGTCGCGCTTGCCCTGTGCCACTTCTAGCACGATGGGGATGAGGTGAAGCTCCGGGGCATGGTCCTCGCCGCGCTCCTCGGAGGCACCGGCGGCGTTGAAGTAGCGCAAGGCGGCGTAGCGCAGACCATAGACCCGATCCAGCCAGAAGAGGATGCGCTCCAGCATAAACTTCGATTCACCGTAGGGGCTGCCCGGCACGATGCGCTCCTGCTCGTCAATCGGCATGCGCTCCGGCTGATCGAACAGGTTGGCGGTGGACGAGAGGATGAAGCGCCTCACCCCATGCTCCACGCAACTCTGAAGAAGGTTGAGGCCGTTGGTCACGTTGTCGCCCAGGTACAAGAAGGGGTTTTGCATGGACTCGCCAACGAGGGTGTAAGAGGCAAAGTGCATGACAGCTTCCGGGCGATGCTCGGCCAGCGCTGCATCAATCGCACTGCGCTCCGCCAGATCCCCTTCTACGAACAGTGCGTCAGGATGGAGGGCCGCGCGGTGGCCCTGAAAAAGGTTATCAAAGACGATGACCTCATCCCCACCCTTGATCAGTTGCTCCACGACTACGCTGCCGATATAGCCCGCCCCGCCGGTCACCAAGATCTTCATGACGCTGGGTTCTCCTCATTCTGGTAGTAGGGTTGTTACAATAGCTCTTTGATGCGCTCAGCGGCCGCACGCGTCATGCCTGGGATGGCGGCCAGGTCGTCCAACGAGGCAGCACGGATGGCATCCAGCGAGCCAAAGGTCTTTAGAAGGCGCGCCCGCCGCTTGGGGCCGACGCCCGGGATATCGTCCAGGCTGCTGGCCAGGCCGCTCTTGCTGCGTAGCTGACGATGATAGGTGACAGCAAAGCGATGCGCCTCGTCGCGCGCGCGCTGGAGCAGGTGCAGGGCCGTGCTCCCGCGGTCGAGAATGATTGGCTCGCGCACCCCCGGCATGAAGATTTCTTCCTCGCGCTTGGCCAGCCCGATGATGGGCACCACGTCCTGCAGGTGGAACTCCTGCACCACCTCCCAGGCAGCGGCCAGTTGCCCCTTGCCCCCGTCAATCACAATCAGATGGGGCAATTTCCCCCACTTGTCTCCGCCGGGCTTCGCTTGCGCCTCGTGCCAGTTGGAAAGGCGGCGGTAAAGCACCTCCCGCATGTTGGCAAAATCGTCGTTCTTGTCTTCTTTGATCTTGAACTTTCGATAGTCGCTCTTCTTTGGCACTCCCTGCTCAAACACCACCATCGAGCCTACCACGTTGGTGCCCTGCACGTGGGAGATGTCGTAGCACTCGATGCGCACGGGCGGCTCAGCCAGATTCAGCGCCTCTTGCAGATCGGCCACAGCATCGCTCTGCCGATTGGCCTCGCTCTGCCATTGGGCACGCAGGGCAGAGAGGGTCTCGACAGCATTTGCCTTGGCGAGCGCTATAAGTTGCTCCTCGTTCCCCTGCTGCGGCACGTGGAGAACCACCTCCGCCCCACGCTTGGAGCGCAGCCACTGCTCGATGATGCGCGACTCATCCACGTTCTGCTCTAGCAGGATCTCAGGGGGCACATTGGTGGCCTCATCGTAAAACTGTTGGAGGAACTGCGTCATGATGGCCTCGTCGGCCTCCTCATCGGTTCCCTCCAGCACGACATACTCCCGCCCGATCAACTTACCGCCACGGATGTAAAAGACCTGCACGCAGGCATCGCCACGCTCGGCGTCGCGGGCAAAGGCTACCACATCTTGATCGCCGCCCGTAGTAGAGATGATATTTTGCCGCTCGGCTATCTTTTCCAGCGCCACGAGTTGGTCGCGCAGGGCTGCCGCACGCTCGAATTCCAGCGCCTCGGACGCTTCCAGCATCTCACGGCGAATCTCCTCCAGGGTCACGTCGCTCCCTTTCCCATCCAAAAAGTCCATCAGTTCCTGGATAGTGGCCCTATAGGATTCCTGGCTTTGGGACCCAATGCAGGGGCCGCCGCACAGCTTGATGTGATAGTAGAGGCAGGCGCGCTCATCCTGGCCGGTGATGGTACGATTACAGGTGAGGTAAGGAAAGCGTTTGCGGAGGAGTTCTAGCGTCTCGCGCACGGCCCAGGCACTGGCGAAGGGGCCAAAATATTTGCCGCCGTCCCGCTTCATCTGGCGCGTGAAGAATACCTTGGGGAAGGGCTCATTCCACGACACCTTGATATACGGGTACTTTTTGTCGTCTTTTAGGAGGATGTTATAGCGCGGCTTGTGCTGCTTGATCAATTCATTTTCTAGCAGCAGCGCTTCAAGCTCGGAGTTGGTGGTGATCCAGTCAATTTTTTCGACCTGGGACACCATCTTCCGGGTCTTGGGTTCGTGCCCAGCCGAGGCATGCCAGTAGCTGCGCACTCGGTTGCGCAGCACCTTTGCCTTGCCAATGTATAATATCTTTCCCTCTTGGTCCCGCATCAGGTACACGCCCGGCACCGTCGGTACCCGATCCAGCTGCTCACCTATGTGCTCCGGCGCCATCGTCCGCTCTCCCGCTTGCCCCTATGACAAATGTTCGGTTATTGTAGCGCGGGACAGGGTGTAAACAAGCGAAAGGGATGCAGGGTAGTCCGCCGCATCCCTTTCAAGAGCCGCTTTTCCTCTCACAGAAGCGCGTCGGCAGCCAGGGGGTGGTTCCGCCGCCGCCACCACCAACCGCCAATCAGCAGCACGCTGAACAGACCGATGATCCCCATGATGAGGGGAACAAAGATTGCGATGAGTGAGGCAAAGGTCGCCGTTACATCTTCTGCCACCGAGACGATTGGGTTGCCGATGCCCCCCGTGGAGGCGGTGACGAACGGGCGCGCGGCGGTCTTGGTGGCGTGAACGGCACCCGCTGTGAGCAGGCCAAGCACCACAGCAAGCGCGGGGTCCAGAAAGCTGATCGCCCCTGCGTTGGCGGCAAAGAGGAGGGCGCCCGCCGCCGGTCGGATCACTGTGTGGATCACATCGTTAAGCGAATCCACCGCAGGAATCTTGTCTACCAACATTTCTATGAGCAGGAGCACGGCCAGGGTCAACAGCACCAGGGGGTTTTCCAGGGTCTCGAAGGGGCCGCTCAGCGAGAGCAGGTCCGTGTAGCGCGCGACCAGCCCGGTGATCAGAAGCGGGATGTAAGCGTTCAAGCCCGCAGAGGACGACAGGCCAAAGGCTGTGAACAGGCTCAAGATAGATTCCATCATCCCCCCCTTTGACTTGTAGCAAGCGGCTCAGGACTGGCTGTCACAGTGCAATTTCCGGGCTAGCTATGTCCGCACTCGCCGAGTCGCCCCGACGCAGCAGTTGGCCCAACGTGTGGCTCGTCGCCAGTTGGGACCAGGCGGCCCCGACGATCGGGACCAGCCCACCGACAAAGCCAGCAAAGAAGAGGATCAGCAGGGCGTAGAAATATTGGCCCGGCTGGCGACGCACGTAGGTAAGCATTCCGGCGGAAAAAAAGGAGCCGATGCCGCCACGCGCTGCAAAATGAATGGACCCGGCAGGGTAGAGCCCCCACAACGGAAACTGAATGAGGAAGAGGCCCAGTGCCATGCAGCAGAGGATGAGGAAAATCGTTCCTTCCAGTTCACCGCTCGTGCTATCCGACGCTGCAAGGAGAGGGATGGAGGCGCAGCAAACAAAAAGGATAGCTGGCAGGGTATAGACCATGAAGGCAACCAGGGCCACCAACCCGTCCGACAGATAGCGTCCCCACTCGCCCCACTCCGGCAAGGCTGGTGTGGCACCACGCCCCACGCGCCGAATCACCTCGATGCCGTACCCTTGCAGTAACAGCGCAGGAAGAATCAGCCACCCAAACAGCACCATGGCGGCGGCTATCAAAAACTTGGTGAGCCAATCCTCCTCTTCAAACATGAAGGTGAGAGCACTGCCTAAGTCAAGGGATGGGTTGTTCAACGGATAAAACTCCTGTGTGCGATGCGTGTTACAGCACTCTACGCTCGTTCAAGCGCGGGGTTGCAAGCTTACACCAACGGGGCGCCGCGAAGCGGCAAACTTTGCCCTGTCATGGGTGCGGGTTGGGCAAGACCCATCAGGTCAAGGATGGTAGGCGCCACGTCGCCTAGTTGACCCCCGTCACGCAGGGTGCCGGTGTAGGCCTCATCCACCAGGATGCAAGGAACAGGGTTGGTGGTATGAGCGGTGTGGGGACCACCCACCTCGTCAATCATCATCTCAGCGTTGCCGTGATCCGCCACGATGAGCGCGCGCCCGCCCTTCTGGCGCAGCGCCCCTAATACCTGACCTAGCGCGGTGTCCACCGTCTCACACGCAGCGATGGCCGCCGCGATCACCCCGGTGTGGCCCACCATGTCAGGGTTGGCAAAGTTGATAAGGATGAAGTCATCGTCATAGTCGCGGATGCGCGAGACGGCGGCCTCGGTCAACGCGGGGGCGCTCATCTCAGGCTGGAGATCGTAGGTCGCCACTCTGGGGGAGGGGACGAGGGTACGGAACTCGCCAGGGAAGGATTCCTCACGGAGGGCGTTGAAAAAGTAGGTCACATGGGGGTACTTTTCGGTCTCGGCGCTGTGATACTGGGTTTTTCCTGCCTCGGCCAGTACCTCGGCCAACCCCAGGGAAAGGGGAGGGAGCTCGAAGGCGTAAGGCCGGGCAAAGGCATTGTCATACTGCATCAGCGACGCATAGCGCAGGTCCTGGACGATGCGACAACGCTCGAATCCATCAAAGCTTTCGTTGAGCAGGGCAGAGGACAGTTGGCGAGCGCGATCGGCGCGAAAGTTGAAGAAGAAGATCGTATCCCCCTCCCGAATGATTCCCTGCGGCTCGCCCTCAACCGCTTCCGGCTCGCCCAGGCGAACGGAGCCAACGGGGCGGCCCCGCTCGTCCAAGATCACCGTAGGTTTGATGAACTCATCAGTTTCGCCGCGCTCGTAGGCTAGGGTTACAGCCGCCAGGGGATTCGTTGCTGTGAACTCAGATTGGCCGCACACAATAGCGTTGTAGGCACGCTGGGTGCGCTCCCACCGCTTGTCACGGTCCATGGCATAGTAGCGCCCGCTGACCGTGGCAATGGCGGCGCGCTTGCTGGCTTGCAGCCGTGCCGCCAACTCCTCCATGAACGTTCGGGCGGTGGATGGCCCCACATCGCGCCCATCGGTGAACACGTGGACGAAGATGTTGGGTACATCCGTCTGCCGTGCCAGTTCCAGAAGCGCGTAGAAGTGCTCCAAATCGCTGTGAACGCCCCCATCGCTCACCAAGCCCATCAGGTGCAAGGCATTGGTTGGGCCCCGCACGCCGAACGCATCGCGCAGGACAGCATTGCTATAAAATTCGCCGGACTCGATCAAGGATTGGATGAATGTCTGCTTCTGCATCACCACTCGGCCCGCGCCGAGGTTCATGTGGCCCACCTCGCTGTTGCCCATCTGGCCCCTGGGGAGCCCCACAGCCAGCCCAGAGGCCTGAAGCGTTGTATGGGGATGGGTTGCCCAGAGGTGATCAAATTGAGGGGTATTCGCCAGTGTTACAGCATTGCCGGGGCCCGGGGGGGCGATGCCCCAGCCATCCAGCACGATCAGGGCGGTAGGTCCCATTAGCTATTCGATCCTTTCTGCTCGTGAACGCCTTCGTCAACAGCCAAAGGCAGACCATGCTAACACGAGGGGCAGCACGGAGCAATTGTAGGAATACCGTAGGCTATCCGGGGTGCCTTCGGTATGACCTGGGGGCGGCAGAGGTTGGAAGCCTGGGGCGATCCCCTACCGACCTTAGAACAGGGCTCGTGCGAGGATGCTGCCTGCGTAGACGCACACAACCCCCACCACAAGGCTGCTGAGTGCATAAAAGAGGGCAGGAAGCGCGGCACCCTGCTCCAGCAACTTGAAGGTTTCGTAGCTAAAGGTGGAAAAGGTGGTAAGGCTGCCACAAAAGCCCGTTGCCACAAACAGCCGCCAGGCGGGCCCTATCTCTGATCGGGCGGCGACCAGGGACAGAAAGAACCCAAGCAGCAGGCTGCCGCCACTGTTCACGAGAAAGGTGCCGAGCGGGAAAGCCGGGGCATAGCGGGCGGTTGCCCAGACAGCGGTGCCGTAGCGCAAGGCCGCGCCCAGGGCCGCGCCGCCCGCCAGGGCCACCATGTTTGTCACCACAGGCGCTCCACGGCGGCAAGAAGCTCGGTCATGTCAAAAGGTTTGGCGAGGAACCCCACGGCCCCAATTTCTGCTGCCCAGCGCGATGCGTCCTGCGCGGCGGTCATGACGAGGATCGGCACCTCGATTCCCCGCTCCTGAAGCAAGGCTGTGAAGTGCCACCCATCCAGGATGGGCATCCGCATATCGAGCAAGACCAGCCCGGGGCGAAACTGCTCGATCCAGAGCAAAGCCTCTGCCCCGTTACTGGTGGCGATGACTTCGTAGCCCTCGAATTCCAAGATGTCTGCGACCGTCATAAGGATGGCCGCATCATCATCAACCACCAAGATGGGTGCCCTAGGCTGCGACATAAACGCCTCTACTTTGCCTGATTGGTAAGACAACATGGAAGGTGCTCCCCTTTCCCTATCTCGCTAGTCGCCCAGATGCGGCCACCATGCTGCTCGACAATGGCGCGGCAAATAAATAGGCCGAGGCCCATGCCTGCAAAGCTCCGATCATTCACGTTGGAGCCGCGATAAAAGCGGTTGAACAGAAGGGAAAGGTCCTCGTCAGGAATGCCGATGCCTGGATCCTGCACCTCCAACGCAATCTCCTGCCCCTCTTGACCGATTCGGACTCGCAGTTGCCCCCCATCCGGGCTGTACTTCACAGCATTCTCGATCAGGTTATCAATCAACTGCCCTATCCGATAGCGATCAAAGTGACCAACAAGGAGGGCCTCCCCTTGCATGTCACAGGTGTGGCGATCGCTACAGTGGCGCTCCAGACTTTCCCGCATGAGGGCGGCGACATCCACCTCCTCCATCTCGCTCAGCAGCAAACCCTGCTCCGCCCGCGCAGCATCCAGCAGTTCCAGCACGAGGCTACGTAGCCGCTGTGCCTCATGCGTCAGCCGCTGGATGGCTGCCAGGTCAGCCGGGGCGTCGGGATAACGAAGGGCTCTGCGTTCCATCAGTTGGGACTGCGCTATCAGCGTCGTGAGCGGGGTTTTCAGGTCGTGGGCCGCTGACGAAAGGAAATCGTCTTTCATGCGGGTAGCTTCTTCGCGAGCCCGCACGCGGGCCGCCTCGTCAATGAGGTTGCGGCTTTCAAGGATAACGGATGCTTGATCAGCAAGCAACTGAACCAATTCCAAATCGTCCTCAGCAAAGAAGGAAAGGCGCGGCGCATAGACGGTCAATGCCCCGAGCCGTCGCTCTCCTGCCGTGATAGGGGCTGTCATGAGGGCCCGTGCCCCCACTGCCTGGATGCGCTCGGCCAGGTGAGGGTAATCGCGTATCATGTTGTCCACGAAGATGGGGCTCTGGGTGTCCAGGGAGCGCAGGGCTGGCAGGTCCGCGTCGGCGGGGTACTCGAGGTGTCGTCCATCCGCTGTGTCATAGACCAGATAGCGCCTCGACTCGTCCCACAACCCCACCATTGCCCCTACGGCACCGGTGGCCGTCGCAGCGCCGTGCTCCAGGTGCCGGATGATTGCCAGGGTATCCGGAAGCCGAGGGAGCGTCGCCGCCCGGCTGAGGAAGGCACGTCAGCTCGGGCTCCTGCCACGCGCGCCGTAGCGCGCCTGGCGTGGCGAAGCCTAGATAGTAACTAATTCCGGAGGCAAGCGAGAAGGTCTGATAAAGGATGGTCCACAACAGTCTCAAGGCAGGCAGGGAGGTGGAAAAACTAAACATCAAGAGGGCAAGGCCAAGAAAAAGTGATCCGGCCGCCACCGACCGCATGCGTCGCTGTGTTACGCCGCGGGCGAGCAGAGAGAAGCGTGCCACCCTGACCGAGGCATAAACGAGTGACACCACGAAATAGGCAAAATAGGCCAGTACGAGCCAGCCGGGTCTTGGTTGGGTATAAACAGCCATGCCCACGCTGATAACAACCCATCCCACGAAGGAAAGGCGCAGCAGGGCAGGTCGCACTTCCAATATGTTGTCTAGCAGGCGCAGGAAAAGATAGCCCAACCCCAAAAACGAGGTGGCGACGATGCCGTCCATCAAGCGCGTCTTGGGGAGTAACCCAAACTCGATAGCCAGGTTGATTGCAATCACAAGCGCGATGGTGGCGAAGAAGAGGGCGACGTCTATGTTGGTTCGATGAGGCCGCCGAATCGCCCTGTGCATCACCGTCGCGAAGATGATCCCGTAGACGAGCCAGGTCAAATAGTTGACAAATTGCTCAGCGCTCATGGTGCTATCTTTGGTTCAGGCTATGTATAGTGTTATGGTAAACAAGCTGCACATGCAAGATCGGTGCCAGAGTGTAGCTCCACCTCTTCATGGTGAGCGCACGTAGGCGTCTGTGCCTTTCGCTTCCGGCACAGGTAATCCTTCCAGCCGCATGATCGTGAGAGCATTGGTGGTCGGGCTGGGGCCAGGACGCAGCGTATAATCAAAGAGCAACCGATTGTCGGCGACTGTCTCGCGAAAGTGGACATTGCGCAGGCTGGGCAATTCCTCCGCCAGACGAGCCAGTTCCAAATCATGGGTGGAAATCAGCCCGGCACCCTGTTGGTGAACCAGGGCGCGAATATAGGCGGTGCTGCCCAGCAGGCGCTCGCGGTTGTTTGTGCCACGGAAGATTTCGTCAATGAAAAAGAGCAGGGGCAGGGGGTGAGGCCGCTCTAGTGCCCCAAGTAAAGCCTTGAGGCATCTGACTTCGGCATAAAAGTAGGAGATGCCATCGGTGACAGAGTCGCTGACGGCCATACAGGCAAAGAGGCGGCACGGCACTGCGCTAAGGCTGGCGGCGTCCACCGGCCCGCCTGCCAAGGCAAGAGCCAGATTGATGCCGACAGTCCGCAAAAAGGAGCTCTTTCCCGACATGTTCGAGCCAGTCACCAGCACCATGTCCCCCTCCGGAGGCCAACCGGAAGTCGTTGCTAACCTTCTGCGCATCAGGGAGGAGGGGATGGCCCAGGCGCGTGGCGTCAAAGAAGGGGGGGCTGTCTGTAAAGACGGGAAAGGTATAGGCGGGGTTGAGGTAGGCGAGGTTCGCCAGGGCGCTGAGCGCTTCTAGCTCGAACCACCGATCCAGCCACAACGGCAGGCGCTCGGCGAGCACCTGCTTGCGACGGTTCAGCAGATAGGCAAAGAGGTAGTCCCAGGGGCCCACCACATTCAAGGCCAGCCAGATAAAGGGGTTGCCGCGAATGCCAGTCGCGCTCACGATGGCGCCGAGCCGCGCCAGTTCGTCGGAAGGACGCTGGTGCGGCACAAGAAAGGGAGCGCAGAGTTGCTTCAGATAGGGGGTGTCGTGGTAAGGGTAGCGCTCCAACTGGCGGAAGAGGGCCATCAACCGCTGCACGCTGCTATGCAAGGTTAGCGCATCATGGAACAGGTCGCCGAGAAGGCGACCCTGCAGGAAGAACAGGGCGACATAGAGCGCAAAGGTGCCTAGCCAGAGCGGCGGCAGCCCCCCCAACGAGTGAGCAAGAAAGAGGATCCCGTTCAACAGGGCGAGCCCGCTCAGCACGACGAGCCAGCGAAGAAGGGCGCCCCCTTCCAGGGGCTGTTCTGCCCACGCTGCCAGACGGCTGGCCTGCCATTTGCCCCCGCCGGGCGCGGCGAGCCGTCCGTGTAGCGCGAGCCGCTGACGCAGGGTTGCCTTCGGCACCAATTCCTGCACGAGCCGCTGCCGCTGCTGAGTTTGCGCGATGTCGGGCACGGGGGCGGTCAGCCACGCGCGCAGGCGCTCGCTCCCTTCAAGGGAGACAGTTGTGTCAAGGAGCCGGTGGAGGGAGCGAGCGCCCACCAGGTCGAAGTCCCGTTCAAAGGGGTGGTTGGGCTGGGGAGACAAGGCAGCAGGGGGAAGTTGCTCCCACTCCAGCCGCATTCGCGCCATCTGCTCCTGCTGCAGCGTTCGCCATCCCTCGTGACGGGCCAGGCTACTTTCCACATGCCCGTGCCGCCACACCACGATTCCAAAAAGCAGCGCCCAGAAGAGCGCGCTTGTCGAAAAAGGGAGTACCCCGCCCTGAACGAAGAGGAGGCTGCTAATGCCAACACCTGCCACCACGATGGCCAGGCGCACCCAACTGTACTGATTGCTAAGGCGCCGTAGCGCTTCTATTCGCCCCCCGAGCCGTGCGATCTGACGTTCCAGGGCACGGAGCTTTAACTCTTTTGGGGTCACGAGCAATGGATCCAGGTTGCAGAAATGGAAAGGAAGCCAGGCGGAGGTCATAGTCTGGCATCAACTGTCCCATGCGGCAAGTGTCACCTGATAGCACCTGCCCCTACGGCTCTTCGACCCGCCCCAAATCATTAAGCGTTCCCGACGCTCTATGATACAATTGTTCCCTGTTTGATGCCTGTCTTGAACCGACGACGCACCCTGTAGAGGCGACCTCTTTCTCTTCTGTAGGGGAAGCGGCCAGGTTCACCGATGGGTACGACTCAAAGGAGAGCAAGAATGAATTTTGCGTTGACTGAAGAACAAAAGGCGATCCAGGAGATGGCCCGCTCGTTCGCCCGTGAGCAGATTTTGCCCTACGCACGCCAGTGGGATATTGACGGTCACTTCCCGCGCGAGCTGCTCAACGAGATGGGCAAGCTCGGCTTTCTAGGGGTGCCCATCCCGGAACGCTATGGCGGGGCTGAGCTAGATTTTATCTCCGAGGCGCTCGTGTTCGAGGAGATTGGGTACGCGGACAGCTCGGTTCGCACTACCCTTAGCGTCCAGATGAGCCTGGTAGAGTTGACCATCCTGAACTGGGGCACGGAAGAGCAGAAGCAGCACTTTTTGCCGAGGCTCTGCACGGGCGAGTGGATCGGCTGTTTTGGGCTGACCGAGCCCAACGCAGGCTCGGACGCGTCCAACCAGCAGACTTTGGCGAGGCGCGATGGGGACGAGTGGGTGCTAAACGGGCAGAAGGTTTGGATTTCAAACGGTGAATGGGCCGATGCAGCCATCATCTTTGCCCAGACAGAGCCGGGCAGCCGCCATCGGGGCATGGTCGCGTTCCTGATCGAGACCGACCGACCGGGCTTTGAGGCCCGCACCATGCACGGCAAATTGGGCCTGCGCGCCAGCAACACGGGCGAGTTGTTCTTCACCGACCTGCGCGTGAAAGATACAGAGCGCTTAGGCGAGATCGGGCAAGGCTTCAAGGTGGCCATGAGTGCCCTGGACAACGGGCGCATGGGGGTGGCCTCGGGCTGCGTGGGCATCGCGCAGCACGCGTTGGATGCCAGCGTGCGCTACGCCCAGGAGCGTGAGACCTTCGACAAGCCGATTGCGAGCTACCAACTGGTTCAGGCCATGCTGGCAGACATGTATGTGGAGACTGAGGCGGCACGCATGCTGGTGTATCGCGCCGCCTGGACAAAAGATCAGCGGGACAAGAGCACTATTCCCGTCTCGACCGCAAAATACTATGCTACAGAAGTCGCCAAAAAGGCGGCGGACATGGCGATCCAGATTCACGGCGGCTATGGCTACTCGAACGAGTATGCACCGGAGCGCCTCTGGCGCGACGCGCGCGTCGGCTCGCTGTACGAGGGCACTAGCCAGATCCAGCAGTTGATCTTGGGCCGCCACCTCACGGGGATCAGTGCATTCGAGTAGGGTAGGAAGGCGGCGCGTGCTCGCCTCTGCTGTTTAACCACGATGGCAAGTCGTGAAGCGTTGGGATGCGGGGAACCTCCCAATCCGGAAACAGATCATCAGGATCCAGGAGGATGCTCTGCCAGCCTGCGGCGCGCGCGCCCATCACGTCGGCAAAGGGATTATCGCCCACGTGGAGGGCGCGCCGGGCAGGCACATCGAAATGCGCGGCGATGTGGTGAAACAGGTCCGGCGCGGGCTTCGGCTTCCCCAGCGTATCCGCCGTTCCGATAAACTCGAAGGAGTCGAGCAGGCCCCACTCGACTGCAAACTCCAGGATGGCGTCGGTACGGTTGGTCAGCATGGCAAGGCGGTAGCCTTCCTCACGCAGCCCTGCCAGCAGGTCGTGGACGCCCGCTTCATAGTGATAGCCTACTTCTTCTTCCAGTAGTTGGCGGGTTAGCGTGGGGATGGCAAGTTCCAATTCGCCCTCTGCCGCTAGTTTTTCCAGGAAGAGGCGATTGGCCACGTGGTAAAACTGCTCGCGCCCGTGTGTCGCCAGGTCTGTGCGGGCGCTCCCGCTACCAAAATAGTCATGGACAAAGCGCGCCAATTCGCGCGGTGCGTCCTCCGCCCAGGTCAAGCCGAGGGTGCGGCACGCCTCCAGAAAGCGCTCGTTGTAGTCGTTATGGAGAAGAACACCATCAAAGTCGAAGGTAATCAGGTCAAACTGTCGGTTCACGAATGCCGCTCCGTCTTGCAATCGAGGTCATGGCTGGATTCTAGCATGATCGCCAACCCCCTGCGAGTGGCTGCGTCCCCTCCGCAGGACGCCCTTACACAGGGCAAGCATCGTTTGCCTCCGCTAGCAAGCGCGGGTATAATCTAACCAGAAATCGAAACTGGAGAGCGGCCACTTTTGTCGCCCCAGTTTCGTTCTTTTTATTGTTGCAGGGAGTTCATCAATGAAGATAGTCACGGAAAAGGTCACCTTGCTCACAGCAGAGGGCAAGCGTAAGCTCGAAGACGAGCTTACCTATTTGAAAGAGGACAAGCGCCGCCAGGTCGCCGAGCGGATCCGCCAGGCGAAGGAAGAGGGCGACTTGCGCGAGAATGCTGAGTATGACGATGCGAAGTTGGAGCAGGGATTTGTTGAGGGACGCATCCGTGAACTTGAATATCTTCTGAAGAATGTGCAGATTATCGAGGCCAGCGGCGGGACCGTCATTGAGATTGGTAGCACGATTACGATTCGCGAGGACGGTACCGACTACGACGAGACGTATACGCTCGTTGGCGCTACCGAGGCCAGCCCCGCTGACGGCCGCATCTCCAACGAATCACCGCTGGGGCGCGCCCTGATTGGCAAAAAAAAGGGCACCAAGGTCAAGGTGAACACCCCCAGTGGCCAGGTAGTCTTCAAGATCATGAAGGTTCAGTAAGCTACCACAGGTCATGCAATTCAAGGCACGGGTGTTCCACTCGTGCCTTTTTGTTTGGAGATTGGAGACACACCCATGGACCCGACGACTTTTAACGAGTACCAACAAAATCGCTACGAAAAGTTGCTTGCCCTGCGCGCGGCGGGGCAAGAGCCCTTCCCGCTGCGCAGCACGCGGAGCCACAGCAGCCAGGAAGCCATCGCCGCCCTGGGTGCCACCGAGGAGGGGGGCGCAGCGCCCACCGTCGCCGTTGCGGGCCGCGTGGTGGCGATCCGCATCATGGGCAAGGCTGCCTTCCTCCAGATCGAGGATCGCGCCGGGCGCTTGCAACTTTACCTGAAGCGCGACCTCCTGGGGGAGGAGGCGTTCAATCGCTTCAAGCAGATGGTGGACCTGGGCGACTTTTTGCAGGCCAGTGGCAACATGTTCTACACGCGCACGGCTGAGGCCACGGTGGAGGTCCAGCAGTGGGCCATGCTGGCGAAGGCAATCAACCAGCCGCCGGAAAAGTGGCACGGGCTGAGCGACCCGGAGCAACGCTATCGCGAGCGGTACGTGGATTTGATGTCCAATGCGGAGGTGCGCCAGTTGTTCATCCGGCGCAGCCGCCTGACCAGCCTGGTGCGACAGTTTTTAGAGGGGCAAGGCTTCATCGAGGTGGAAACGCCGATCTTGCAGCCGCTGTATGGGGGGGCCGCGGCCCGCCCCTTCGTGACACACCACAATTGGGCAAAGCGCGATTTATACCTGCGCATCGCCGACGAGTTGTACCTGAAGCGACTGATCGTGGGGGGGCTGGAGCGCGTCTTCGAGATTGGCAAAGATTTTCGCAACGAGGGGCTTTCATGGAAGCACAACCCGGAGTTCACCATGTTGGAGGCGTATCAGGCATTTGCCGACTACCACGACATGATGGCGTTGGTCGAAGGGTGCTGGTCCTTTGTGGCGCAGGCATTGGATGGCGTGCCGCTCCTTCATTTCGGGGAGCATGAGATTGACCTGACGCCGCCGTGGCGGCGCGTGACCATGCGGGACGCGATTCTGGAGCGGACGGGCGTAGACATCTATCAGGCTGACACCCTGGCGACGCTGCAAGATGCCATCCAAGCGCAAGGGCTGAAGGTGGATCGTAAGCCAACGTGGGGCAAGCAAATTGATGAACTGTTCAGCGAGACGGTGGAGCCGCATCTGATCCAACCCACCTTTATCCTGGATTATCCCTACGAGCTTTCGCCGTTCGCCAAGCAGAAGCCTGACAATCCGAAGATTGTTGAGCGCTTCGAGGTGTTTATAGGTGGGATGGAGTGCGGCAATGCTTTCACCGAATTGAACGATCCGCTGGAGCAGTTGGCGCGCTTCCGCGACCAGCAGCGCCAGGCGGAGGCGGGCGATGAGGAGACGCAGCCGATTGATGAGGATTTCATCCATGCCCTGATGTACGGGATGCCCCCCACGGGCGGCATCGGCTGGGGGATGGACAGGATGGCCATGCTTTTTACCAACCAGCGCACCATCCGCGAGGTGATCCTTTTCCCGCAGTTGCGCGAAAGCAGCGAGGGGTAGGCATCTCAGGGGCTTTGGGATATGGGGGGTAGGGCCTCGACCAGCTTGCGCAGCCAATAGGAGAGGCCGGAGCGGAGTTCCCATCGGGCGGAAGGCTCCAGCGAGGCAATGATGTGTTGGTAGCTGACCGCCTGGTGCAGACAACCAAGCGGGCGAGCCAGCGCCCATGCCTGCTGCAGGCGCTCGAGGGGCTCGAAATCAAGCCAGAGGGCGAGGTAGCTTTCAAGCAGGCGATCCCACGCATCCGACTCGGGCAGGCTGTCCGTCTCACCCATCAGGGTAACCAGATCCAGAAAGGGATGTGCCACACAGGCATCGGTCCAATCGAAGAAGAGCGGCTGGGCCCCACGCATGGCAATGTTGCCGGGGTGCAGGTCGCCATGCACAAGGCTGGGGGGTACGCGAAAGGTAGCCAGTTCGGCGCACATCGCGTGCAGGCGCGGCGCCAGGCTCTGTATCGGGCCTAGCTCCCCTTGCTCCAGCAGGGAGGGCAACAGGGGATCCTCCAGCAAGGGGCCAACCTGCTCGGCCAACCGCTCCAGGCGACGATCTACAAAGCCCCGCGCCAGCAGGGCATCTACCTGGCCCGCGTGCTCCACCTGCATCTGCCCGAACAGGGCTAGCGCGCGCATCCAACTGTCGAGCATGGGAGTCTCATGCAGGGCTGGCCCAAACTCAGCGAGCAGCATCCAGCGCCTGTCTGGCTGGACGGCGAGGGGGATAGGGATGCGATCAGGGTAGCACTCAGCCAACCAAGCTGTCACGGCTGGTTCGTTGCCGAACAAGGCGCTATCCGAGGCAACTTTGAAGTACAGCGCGCCCTGCTCCGTGGGGGCGCGCAGGATGCAGGAGATGCCCCACGTTTTCACCTGCTCCACTGGCCCAAGCAGCGAGAGGCCGTGACGCGCCGCTTCCTGCTCGATCCAGGCGGCTGCCCCCGCAAACCAACCCGCGTAGGCCCATGGGGGACGTTGGGCGGGGGGCACAGCCCCATCCCTCTCCGCCAGGGCCGTCTCGATGGTAGCCCTATGGGCGGCTGGCAAAGCGGGTAACTCGGCCAGGTCAGCGGCCCCCATCCACCGCGCCTCGTCCGACAGCCGCCCTACAAGGGGGAGCGGCTCCAGAAGATAGATGGCCTCCGCGTGATGCGCCCCCTTGTCCGTGTGCTCATAGGGAGCACGCAGCACGATCGGTCGGAGCTTCCACTCGGATGCCACCGCCTGGCTGAAGCTTCCAACCAGAGGGAGCCAGAGGCGTTCTGCCAGGTAAACGTGTGGCAGAGCGTATCCATCTTCCCCGCGAACCATGAGCACCCGTGACTCGGTAGGATGAGGAAGTATAAAGAATAGATGGCTCTGCCAGACGGCTTCCGCTTCCGTCATACTTCTTCTCTTTCTCTCTGCATCAGTTACCGTACAAGGCTATCGCCTCGCCCGGCTCCTCCTCTTCGCCCTGTAGCCCCTGCTGGAAAGCAAGCCACTCTTCTTCCTTCATGGTGAAGGTGTGCTCGGGCGCGGGGAAATAGCGCTCGTGAACCTGCTCGACAAAGGTGCTCAGGGCACGTTCGATCAGCGCCCCCGCATCCTCGAAACGCCGCGAAAATTTTGGCTGGAAGCGGTCGAATAGCCCCAGCATGTCGTGCCAGACGAGTACCTGGCCGGAGCAGTGCGGGCCCGCGCCGATGCCGATGGTGGGCACACGGAGCCGCTCCGTGATGGCGGCGGCTATGCGATCGGGCACTGCCTCCAGCACGATGGAGAAGCACCCCGCCTCTTGCAGGGCCAGGGCATCGTCGAGCAGGCGGCGGGCACTGGCAGCGTTTTTCCCCTGCACGCGGAAGCCGCCCAGTTTCGAGGCGCTCTGCGGCGTCAGGCCGATGTGCCCCTGCACGGCGATGCCCGCACGGGTGATGGCCCGCACGGTCTCCGCCATCTCTGCGCCCCCCTCCAGTTTCACGGCGTCCATGCTGCCCTCTTTTAAAAAGCGGACCGCGTTGCGCGTCGCTTCCTGGGGGGAGCCCTCGTAGCTCCCGAAGGGCATGTCGCCCACCAGGAAGGCTGCTCCCTTGGCGCGGGCCACGGCGGCGCAATGCAGCAGCATCATCTCCATCGTCACGGGCACCGTGCTGTCAAAGCCATGCACCACCATGCCGAGCGAGTCCCCGACCAGGATGATCTCCACCCCTGCCTTTTCCGCCAGGATGGCGGACGGGTAGTCGTAGGCAGTGATCATGGCGATGGGCTCCCCACGCTCGTATTTTCCCTGCAAGTCTACTGTCGTAATCTTCTTGCGCGTCATCGCGTGCCCCTCCTGGCTCAGCCTCCGATTCCCCAAAAGCGTAGCATGGCCGGCAACATGCCGATCCACCCCCCCAGACACAGATAAGGGCCATAAGGCATGTAGGCGCGGCGGCCCATCCGACCGGTGGCGAGCAGGAACGCCGCGCCGATGCCCCCGGCAAAGATGCCGACTGTCAGGGCGTATACCAGGGGGAGCAGCCCGGTCACCGCGCCGATAAAGGCGCACAGTTTGGCATCCCCCATCCCGAAGCCACCCCGCGCCAGCAAAACGATGATGAAGAAGAGGACGAAGCCTACCGCCGCGCCCACCAGGGATCCCACGGGGCTCAGCCGCGGGTCTACCAGGCTGACGAGCAGGGCCAAAAGCGTGGCGGGGAAGATCAACGCATCCGGGATAAAATGAGTCTCGATGTCCACCACGGCCACCAGCGCAAAAACCACGCCCCACAAAGCCAGAAAGGCGCGGCTCACCCACGCCCCCCCCTGCCACAGGGCCACCAGGGCTCCCACCACCGCCAGGGCCACCACCACCCCATCGCGCGACGGAACCGCACGCCGCTGCGCCTCATAGTGGGGCAGGCTCCTTGTCCAGCGCGCCCCCAGCCAGCCCAACAGCGCTGCCAGCATGACTACACCCGACGCAATCAGGGGTTGCGCGCTCATCAAAGTTTTGCCCAGGTAGAGAAAATCAAGTGTGAGCCTGGACAAGCAGGGCTCGTCCCCACTTTATCCCGGCGCTCGGTGATCGAATTGTACACAACTCTCAGCCCCTTCGCTAGCCCTGCCGCACGAGCAAAAGGGAGGTTCTGGACGCACACCCCTGCTTTACGTACAATCGCGTCATGCAAAACTATGATCGCCTTTCTATAGTGGTCAGCCTGGTACTGCTGGGGCTAGCCCTAACGCTGCTGGTTCGCCTGCCAATGCGCCTGGTACAGATGGAGCTATTCGGCTCCCCGGTCGCCATTGCTCTGTCCACCCGGACCGTGATGGGGCTGATGCTGAGCGTGCTAACGGCGGTGGGGGTGGAGTATGTGATGCGCGCCCACCCGGATTTCGGCGCGGCTCATGGCACTAGCTTTTCTTTCCCCTTCTGGATTTTGCCCACGCTCGTCACGCTGGCTGCCACACAGCTCACGCCGGTGCTCCTCGGGATCAACCTGGTAGCGTGGGGCCTGGGGCTGGCAGTGAGTGCCATCGCGCTGTCGGCAGTGATCGTAGCAGAGTTCCGAACCATCAGTCGAAACGATGCGCTGTTCACCTCGGCGCGCCTTTTCCTGAATGTGGTGACATACCTGAGCGGCCTGGTGCTCTTCAGCCTGATCTACGGAGCGAAGTTGCGCTCGGCCCTTTCTGCCAGCAGTGTCGCCTTTCTTGCAGCCATCCTGGCGCTGTCGCTGTTGCGCGGCGAGCGCGAGGCCACGCGCCAAAGTTGGAGCTACGCCGCCATCTGCGGCCTGGTGCTGGGGGAGGCGACCTGGGCGCTGAACTATTGGGGGGTGAATGGGCCGGCGGGCGGCGCCTTGCTGGTACTCATCTTTTACTTCTTCACGGGCCTTTCCCAGCAGCGGCTGCTCAACCGCTTTGGACCGCCAGTGCTGGTTGAATTCAGCATTGTGGGGGCCATCGGCCTTTTCCTCCTTGCCACGCAGGGCGCACTGTCCTGGTAAACACTCGTCAGCGGGTCGGCCCGCCGGTGGCTGCTGGCCAGGCCAGCGCCCCCACGCCGGACAGGATCAGCGCGCCGCCCAGCCACTGTGGGGGCGAAAGCGCCTCGCCAAGGAGCAGGTAGCCGAGCAGGGCGGCGACGAGCGGCTCCACGGTCGCTAGGATGCTGGCGCGGCCAGCATCGCCGAGACGCTGAAGGCCGCTGGTGTAAAGGAGCATGCTCGCGGCGGTCGGCACCAGGCCTATATAGAGGAGGAGGGCGATGCCCGCAGGGGAACGGAGGGGCGCAACCAGGGGTGCTCCGTCGCGCAGGGCAAAGGGAAGCAGAAACAGGCCACCAAAGGCCAGGGTGTAGATCATCGTGGTGACAGGGCTGGTGTGGCGCAGCGCTGCCTTGCCGAAGATGCTGAAGAGGGCATAAGTGATGCCGCTGCCCAGCCCGGCCAGAATGCCCCAGCCGTTGGCACGAAATGCCGAGGGGTTGTAGGCACCAGCAATCAGGGCGATCCCTACAAAGGTGATAGCGATGGAGAGGAGTTTACGAGCCGTCAGGGGCTCGCGAAACACGAGCGCAGCGAGCAGGGCGACCCAGGCGGGGGCGGTGTAGAGCAGTACAGCGGCCACGGTCACGCTTGATAGGCTGACGGCAGTGGGGTAGATGGTGAAAAAAACAGCCACGCTCACCAGGCCGTATACCAACAGCAGGGGCAGGTTGTGCCGCTGGACGTGCAGAGACTGGCCGCGCCACAAGGCCCATAGCACGAGTGCTACCCCGCCGATGAGTGTCCGCCAGAAAGCAATGTGCAGCGGCTCCGCCCCCGCGGCAAGCAGCCCCTTGAAGGTAGGGCCAAGCGTCCCCCACAGCACCGATGCCGCCAGCACCCTCAGTGCCCCGCGCCCAAGTAGTTCCCTCATTCCGCCCCCTATGGTCCCTTGACAGCAAACAAGCCAGCGCAACAGTAGGGGAGGAAAGCAAGAACGCCAAGAGGGAAAGCTCCTGGCGTTCGTCCGAGGCGGGGTCAAGCGAGGCGAGTTACCCCTCGCGCCCGTTGCTCCCGTCGCTGCTTTGGATGGCGGCAAGGCCCTTGACGGTACCGAGCACGTCAATGCCGGTCAGGGCCTCTACCACGGCGGGCATCTGCGCGATGATGTTGGTGACATCCTGAGTGACGCGGTGAATCCCCGTGCCGCTGTCCCCGCCCCCGCCGATGACAATGATCTTCTCGGTCTTGGAAAGGGGCTGGGCAACCGCTGCCGCAATCTGTGGTAGCTCGCCGAGCAGGCGATCCAGGATGGCTGCTTGGTTGTAGGTGGACCATGCTGCGGCTTTCTGGCGCATGGCGGCGGCCTCGGCCTCGCCCTTTGCCTGGATCACCTGGGCCTCCGCCATACCTCGCAGTTGCTGCGCCTGCGCCTCGGCCTCGCCACGCATCCGGATGGCTGTCGCTTCGGCCTGGGCCTCCGCTTCCCGCTGGTAACGGGCCGCGCTCGCGATGGTCTCGACGCGGAAGCGCTCGGCCTCGGCGGGGCGACGGACCGTCGCTTCCAGCTCCTGCTCGCGGCGCAGCGATTCCTGCTTCTGCACCTCGATGCTCTTTTCCCGCTCGATCACTTCTACCTGCACCTCTTCGGCGCGCACCTTCTGCTTCTCGATGGCAGTTTGGATAATACCTGACTGCTCGGCCTCGGCGCGCCGTCGGTTGACCTCCGCATCGTAGGCAGCTTTTTGGACGGAGAACTGCTTCTCGGCTTCGGCCACGCGCGCCTGCGCCTCAAATTCTGCCTCGCGCGCGATCTGCATGGCTTTTGCCGCCTGAATACGCGCGTCGCGGTCCGCGTTCGCCTGGCCAATCTGCGCGTCACGCTTCACCTCGGCGGTACGCGCCTGGCCTAGCGCATCCAGGTAGCCCTGGTCGTCGCGGATGTCACGGATGGTGAAAGAGACAATGCGAAGCCCCATATTCGCCATGTCGCCAGCAGCCACCTCCTGCACGCGCTGCGCGAAGGCATCCCGATCCTGGTAAATCTCCTCAACGGTGAGGGTGCCAAGAATCGCGCGCAGGTGCCCTTCCAGGGTCTGCAGGGCAACGTTCTTTATCTCCTGCGTATTCTTGGATAGAAACTGCTCGGCGGCAGTCGCGATGGAGATGTCGTCCCCATGGATCTTGACCTGCGCTACACCATCCACCGTCAGCGGCACGCCTTTTTGGGTGTAGACCTTCGGCGTGACGACGTCAATCGTCATAATTTCCAGCGAGAGATCATCTACCCGTTCGACGATGGGCAAGACAAAGGTGCCACCCCCCTTCACGATGCGGAAGTTGCGCGCTACCATCTGCCCACTGGCCGGGTCTAGGATGCGCCCGCGACGGCCAGAAATGACCAAAACCTCGTTGGGACCTACTTTCTGAAAGCGCCAGGCGTACAGCGCCACCGCCCCCATGAAGAGGGCCAGCAGCACCACAGCTAACACGACAACCGATACAATCGGACCCACAGCGAACTCCTTTCCAAAGCTATCGGGTGGGGCGAACGTGCGCCACCGCGTTTTCAACCTTCTCGATAATGACCGTCTGGCCGCGCGTCAACGGCTCGCCGCTGACAGTGCGTGCGGCAGTGCTGTGATAGGCACCGTGGGCGATGAAGCGAATTTCGCCCAGGCGGTTTTCAGGGATGGGGGTGATGACTTCGGCGACGGTACCCCATAGCTCGCTCACCCGTACCTCGCTCGATCCCTGCATGGGGGCAAGGATGCGGGCAAGGACAAAGAAGATGGCGTAGCCCAGCACGAGACCCGCCACGAGCGCGATGGGCAGATGGAGCAGCCAAGGGATGCTCCAGGTGACCGAGAGGAAGAGGCCCACCGCGCCGACCCCCGCCAACGTGGGGGCGATGATGAGCGGCGTCAGGAAGGAAACGTCATGCCCCGTGTGGTGGTCATGGCCGGCGCTGTCGGCACTGCCGCCGTCCAGGTCAGGATGCTCGGCTGTGTCCGGCTCTGCTTCGCTGAACTGCCCAAGGAGCATTTGAAGGAGCAGAAACCCAGCCCCAAAGATGAACAATCCCAGGTAGACGCCCTGCCAGCTGGTTATCATAGGTCCTCCGTGGTGCTTCCCCCTCCTCTATTGTACCACGTTGGCTCCCTGCTCTGCAATGGCCTCTACGCACCGACATACATCCGGGTTGCAGCCAATCGTCGCTTGTTCAACAACGGCCATTCAGGTGTGGGGCAGTTGCGCCACCAGGATTTTCATGGCCCCTGCTGACCGCTACAATTGGCACAATGGTATGGGAGGGAGGGTCACGATGAAGCGGTTGCGCCTGCTGGTGTCGGGTAAAGTTCAGGGGGTCTTTTTCCGAGCGTCTACGGCGGAAGAAGCACGGCGCCTGGGCGTGCAGGGGTGGGTCCGAAATCTTTCAGATGGGCGCGTCGAGATCGTTGCCGAGGGGACGGCGGAGGCCTTGGACGCGCTGGAAGGATGGGCCAGGCAGGGCCCGCGTGGCGCTGTGGTAGAGAGGGTCGAGCGTGAGGTGAGCGAGGGACGGGGTGAGTTTCATAACTTCAGAATTACCGGATAGCCCCGCAACGGCTCTTTGCCTGTTTGCTGGTGTGAGCGGCGGGAAGCTCACTTGTTGGGGCAACAGAGGTGGCGCAAGGAACGAGCGATGAGCAACGATCCGTTGATTCTCGATGGCGAGACCCTACGACTGCGCGATGTCGTGCGCGTGGCGCGCAGCGCACCCGGTGAGGTACCGGTGCGCCTGAGCGAGGCCGCGCGCGCACGGGTCGCGCAGAGCCGCGCGGCTGTGGAGCGACTGGTGGACGAGGGACAGGTTGCCTACGGCATCACCACCGGGTTCGGGGCTTTCAAAGATCGCGTCATCTCGCGCGAGCAGTTGGGCACGTTGCAGCGCAACCTGGTGCTCAGCCATGCGGTGGGCGTGGGGCAAGAATTTGCGCCAGACGAGACGCGCGCCATCCTGCTTATCCGCGCCAACCAGTTGGCAAAAGGCTTTTCCGGGATCCGCGCGGAGGTGATCGAGGCCCTGCTGGCCTTGCTGCATCACGGCGTGCTCCCTTGTATCCCACAGAAGGGGTCGCTCGGCTCGTCCGGGGATCTCGCACCGTTGGCGCACCTGGCGCTCGTTCTGATAGGAGGAGGCGAGGCCCTGCTGGAGGGGGAGCGCTTGCCCGGCGCAGAGGCGCTACGTCGGGCTGGGCTGGAGCCGGTGACGCTGCTAGCCAAAGAGGGACTGGCCCTGCTGAACGGCACGGCGGTGATGACGGCCATCGGCTGCCTGACCACGTACGACGCCGAGATAGTCACGCACGCGGCGGACATCGCGGGGGCTATGTCGCTGGAAGCTATGGAAGGAACCGGCGAGGCATACGACCCGCGCCTGCACCTCGCCCGCCCGCACCCGCGCTTGATCGAGGGCGCGCACTACATGCGCCACCTGCTTGCGGGCAGCGAGTTCCTTCGGCAACGCGACCCAAAGCGGGTACAGGATGCCTACTCGCTGCGCTGCCTCCCACAGATTCATGGAGCGGTGCGCGAAGCGGTTGCTTACTCGAAGTGGCTGCTTCGCATCGAGTTGAACAGCGCGACGGACAACCCGCTGATCTTTGTGGATGAGGAAACGGGCGAGGTTGAGGTGCTTTCCGGCGGCAACTTTCATGGGGAGCCTGTGGCCCTGGCCATGGACTACCTGACGATCGCCCTGGTGGAACTGGCGAACGTGTCGGAGCGACGCATCAACCGATTGGTGGACGTGAAGGAAAACGAGGGGGTGCTGCCCCCCTTCCTGACCGAGGAGGGGGGCCTCAATTCCGGCTTTATGATCGCGCACTATACAGCCGCCAGCCTGGTGAGCGAGAACAAGGTGCTGGCCCACCCCGCGAGCGCCGACACGGTGCCCACCAGTGCCGACATTGAAGATCATCAGTCGCTGGGCACCATCGCCGCGCGCCAGTGCCGCGAGGTGCTGGACAACACGACCACGGTGATAGGGATCGAGTTGTTTGCCGCCGCGCAGGGGATTGACTTTCGGCGCCGCCGCGCGGGGCGCAAACTGGCGTTGGGGGTAGGGACGGAGCCAGTGTACACGCTCCTGCGCACGCAGATTCCCTTCCTGGAGCGGGACGAGTGGATGCAGCCCCACGTGCTCCGTGCGAAACAGCTTGTGCTGGAAGGGGCCATCACAAACGCGGCGGAGCGCGCCGTGTGGCGGCACGAGCACGACCCACACGGCGCGCGGGTGCCGTTGGACGACTGAGAAGTATGGAATCCAAGGGAGCGGAGCTACAATGACCGTCACATTGACGAACGAGCAGCGGGAGCGGCTCGACTGAGGCGCGCGATGTGTGGCTGGCAACCGTCAAGCCGAACGGGGCTGCCCATCTGGTCCCCATCTGGGCGGTGCTGGTCGGTGACAGCCTCTGGATGGCGACCGCGCCAGGCACCCAAAAGGTGCGGAACGTGCTTGCGCACCCCCGCGCCGCCCTGTCGCTGCCCGACCCGCAACGCGTGCTTGTGCTGGAGGGAACGATTGGGGTGGCGAGCGAGGCTCCGCCCGAGGTGCAGGAAGCGTTTCAAGGCAAGTACGATTGGACTTTTACGATAGGGGAGGAGTGGGTGCTCCTCCGGTTCGTTCCAGAAAAGGTGTTGAGTTGGACCAGCTGATACAAGTTCAAAACTATCAAGCAAGGGTTCGCGGCGGGGGGCCGACTGCTTTTCTCAGGCAGCGCCTGTCTGGCCTTGCCCTGCTGCTGGGGCTGTGGGCTCTGCTGCTGGTGCCGTCGCTTGCCCGTGCCCAGGCCGAGGGGGTGATCGAGGGCGTGGTCACCCTGGGCGGAGACGCGGCATTGCCGGGGGGGCTGGAGGCAGAGTTGCTGTTTCTGCCGAACGGGCAGGGCCCGCCGGCCATCAGCGCACAACCGCTCGCCGAGGATGGCTCCTTCCGCTTCGAGGCGGTGGACACCGCCCCGCAGCACCGCTACCTTGTGCGGGTGACCGCCGAAGGGGAGGAAACGTACAGCGACCTGCTGGCCTTCTCGCAGGGGGAGGCGACGAAACAGGTTGCGATCCAACTCTTTGCCCGCACCACCGATGCGAGCCTGCTGTCCCTGCCGCAGGTCAGCTTTTTGCTGGACGTCCGGAGCAACGGATGGGTGGTGGCCGCGCTCTACCAGTTCGACAACGCGAGCGAGCAGACGATTGTTAACCTAACCCAACCCCCTGCCACCCTCACCCTGCCCGAGCAGGCGTCAAACATCCAGTTCAGCGACGAGACGAGCTTCGAGAATATCGTGGACCTTCCCAATGGCTTTGCCTACGCGGGGCCCTTTCCGCCGGGCGAAAGCGCCTTCCTGTATTCCTACTCGCTGCCCTACCAGGCAGGGGAGCAGAGCTTGACGCTCCCGTTAGGGATGACAGCCCAGCAGGTGCGCATCCTCGTGCCAGAATTGGGGCAGAGCATCGAGACGGACGATCTGCCTTCCGTCGGGACACAGGAGGCGTTGGATGGCCGCCCCTTCCGCATCTTCCAGGCGGCGGGACCTCCGGGCGGGCAGACCTTCACCTTTCGCTTTGGGAACTTGCCGCCCCCCCCCACCCCCGTGCCGGGCGAGGTGCTGCCGGCGGCGGAGGCGGCGGCACAGCCGCGCGTCCTCCCCATCAGCCCGCTGGAGCGGCTACCGTGGTGGGCCCCCCTGCTGCCAGCAGGCATCGCGGCGGCTGGGGTGGCAGGATACCTTCGGGCGCGCCCCTCGCTGTCCGCCGGTGAGCAACGGGTGGCCCTGTGGCAGCGGCGCAACGCACTGATTGCCGAGCTTGCTGCCCTGGACGAGCGCTTTGAGGCACGCGCCATTGGCGAGCAGACGCACGCACGGCAACGAGCCGTGCTCAAGCAAGAGCTCAGGCAGGTGTTACAGCAGTTGGGCAGCCAGGGCGCAGGAAGCTTGCCCTCCCACACCTCATGAACCATGCGGTTGAGGACCGTGCCGAGCCCGGCATGCGCCGATCTTTCGTTACCGGAATTTCAACTGGCGCTTCCGTATAACAGCATGGCGATCAACAAGTCACGCACAAGAGCACGTGCCCCAGCAATCCTCCCCCGCACCATCCCACCGAGGCATCGCCCATGATTCGCCCTACCCTCGTCGCCCTGCTACTCGCCCTGCTGCTCCTCCTCCCCTCCCGCCCCGCCGGCGCGGCCCCCGCCGCCCAGGGCGCTCGCTGCCAAATCTTCTACGAGACTGGCGGCTTTTCCGTCTGCGACGACGGGAACGCCCTTTTCCTGAGCGCCTTCCAGCGATGGGGCCTCCAGAGCATCGGCTTTCCGATCTCCCGACGCTACGAACGTGACGGCTTCGTTACCCAGGCCTTCCAGAAAGCCATCATGCAGTGGCGACCTGACGGACAATATGTAGCCCTCGCCAACATCTTCGACGACCTCCACGCGCAAGGGTTTGACGCCACCCTCCTTCAAATGCGGCAGACGCCCCTGCAATTCCCGCCCGACTGGGACACCCCCGACGCCACCTTCGAGCAGGTCGTCCAGCGGCGCCAAGGCCTCCTCGCGGCGCGCCCCGCCCTGCAACGCGCCTACTTCGCCGCCGCCGACCCGCTCCTCTTCTTCGGCCTGCCTACCTCCGACATCACAGACATGGGCAACCACTACGCCATCCGACTCCAGCGGGCCGTGCTCCAGGAGTGGAAGGAAGCGGTACCCTGGGCGGCTGCCGGGCAGGTAACCATCGCCAACGGGGCCGACATTGCCAAAGAACTGGGTGGCCTTCCCACCGAGGCGCTAGCCCCGGACGGCGGTGCCCTGTCCGATGGGTTCGAGCAGTTTCTGGCTGGCGCTGCCCTGGACATTGACACTTTCTGGAGCACCCTGTTCACTAGCATCAGCTTGCCTTACACGTCCAACGTCCTGCTGCAACCCTACAATGGCCCCGTACCCACCCCCTGCGGCCTGACCATCCCCTTCAACGCCTTTTACTGTCCTGTGTCCGTCGGCGTCTACTACCACCTCGACTTTCTACGCTGGATGAACGACCAGTACGGCGACTACGCCGCCGTCTCCGTCCTCGCGCATGAGTGGGGGCACCACGCACAGATGCTGCTGGGCATCGAGCGCCCGTTCAACATCACCCACGAACTCATCGCTGACTGCTTCATGGGCGCCTACACCTACGACACCCAGGTGCGCGGCAGGCTGGAACCGGGCGACTTCGAGGAGGCCCAGGCCGCCCTTGCCTTCGGCGGCGACCCCGCCGACGCACCATGGAACGATCCCCTCGCCCACGGGGGCGCCGCGGACCGACTCGCTGCCTTCCAACTCGGCTACGACCAGGGTGTCGCCGCCTGCCTCGAGGGCTACTGATCAACATGAGCGACACCATCCGTCTCGCCTGCTCGAACTGCCACGGGGAACTGGCGGATACCGAGAGCGACACTTTCCACTGCCGCGCCTGCGGCACCCCCTACCCGCTCCGCTTCGGCATCCCGGACCTGCGCTTCCCTCCCATCACCCGCGAGAAGGAGAGTGAGGCCCGCTTGGTGGCGCGGCTTATCGCCGCCTACCCCACCTCCACCTACCAGGAGCTAGTAGATCTCTTTTACGCGGCGGCAGACACCTCCCGCGTGCCCGACCACCTTGTCGCCTTTTACCGCGACTCATCGCGCCCGCCAGCTAACCCGCGCGCAGCAATTAGCCGAGATGTTTCTGGCGCGCCTTCAGGCATGGACTCCTCTGGCCGGCAACACCCGTGCGCTCGACCTGGGCTGTGGCGACGGGGTCGGGCTGCTGCCCCTGGCGCGCCGCTTCCACCACGTCGTCGGCCTGGAACCAGATCTCTCGCAACTCATCCTGGCGCGCAAGCTATGTGAAGAACACGCAATATCCAACGTGCAACTTGTTCAGGGTTATGGGCAGCAGCTTCCCTTTCCCGACGAACATTTCAACTATGTGACGGCGCAGAATGTTCTAGAACATGTCTTCGAGGCCGATCAAGTAGTGGCCGAGGTGGCCCGCGTGCTGGAGGGAGGGGGCGGTTTCGCGGCGGACTCGCGCAATCGCTATGACCTCTTTTTCCCGGAGCCGCACGTCCAACTGCATGGGGTCGGCCTGCTGCCGCGCCGCCTGACCAATGCCTATGTTCGCTGGCGCATCGGCACGAGTTATGACCTCTTTCACACCCGCCTGCTTTCCTATGGCGACGTACGCCGCGCCCTCTGGCGCTCGTTCGGCCCCCACTTTCGTATCGTGCTACCGCGCGTGGTGGCTTACGGCATCTCTGAACGCTGGGACCGGCGCCTCGCCGCCATCGAGCGCATCCCCCTGCTGAGCGGCCCGCTCATCGTCTTCTTCCCCACCCACCTGGCCCTTGCCCGCAAGCCATCATCCCCACAGCGCCCTGGAACTTAAATTTTTCGGCGTGATCTCCCGAAAGGCGTCATGGCAAGCGGTTGACAGCCGCCGTGCGACTCCTATACTGTTGTACAAGCGTAGCATGCGGGAGCTACTCGAAATAGGGAGGCGGCAATGAGGATTACGAGCAAAGGGGAATATGGGGTCCGGGCGCTGTATGACCTGGCCCAGCATGAGGGCGAAGGGCCGATCGCCAGCGCGAGCATCGCTTCCCGCCAGCAGATTCCTGAGAATTATCTGAGCCAGTTGCTGCTCATCATGCGCAAGGCAGGGCTGGTGCATAGCGTGCGGGGGCCGCAGGGGGGGCACCTCCTCGCGCGCCCCGCGGCGGAGATTCACCTGAGCGAGGTGCTGACCGCGCTGGAAGGCCCCTTCCTGCCCATGGAATGCGTGGACCCCAATTTCACCGACTGCTGCCTCCTGCATACCTGCGCCATCCGTGATGTGTGGCGCGATTTAAAGGTGGCCACCGACGACGTGCTTTATGCAACCACCCTCGCCGACCTGATAGGCAACCGGACCCCACAACCTGCACACGAGTTGATGTACTACATTTGATTGAGCCGCTCTGTCCCGTCCTTCCTGCCGGAGCCAAACCATGAGTTACCCCAATCACCAGTTGCTCGTCACGGTGGAGTGGCTGCATGAGCATCTACAGGATGCCGCCTGCGCGCTGCTGGATGTGCGTGCCAGCAACGGGTGGGCTGCGTACGAGCAGGGGCACATTCCTGGGGCGCTCCCCTTCTCGCTGGCCCATGCCCAGGGCATGGTCGGCGACACGCCCGATGGCCTGCTCGAGGGAGCGCTTTCCGAGCAGCTGGGCGCGCTAGGCATCACCCCCGATCAGACGGTTGTGCTGTATGACTCAGGCTACACGACCACCCTCACACAAAGTTTCTGGGCGCTGGAGCGGGTGGGGCAGGCCAGTGTGCGCGTGTTGGAGGGAGGGCTGACGGCGTGGCTGGCGGCGGGCGGTGCGCTGAGTCAGGCTGTGCCGTCGGGATCGGCTGTGCCCTACCATGCCCCGCACCGCGAGTGCCTGGCCGAGGCATCGTGGCTGGTGGCGCATGGAGGGGAGGCGGCCCTGGTTGACGCGCGCGGGCCGCAGGAGTGGCGCGCCGCGCGGATCGCCGGCTCCATCAATCTCCCCTGGACGCTCCTCACCTGCGGCGACGCGGAGCACACGCCGCTCCCCACCGAGGCACTCCAAACGACCCTGGCGGCGCACGGTCTGGCACCGGAGCGCGAGACGGTGACCTACTGCCGAACAGGGGGTCGTGCCAGCTTCGTCTATTTTACGCTGCGCTTGATGGGATGGGAGCGCGTGCGGCACTACGATGGCTCGATGAGTGACTGGCTGCTTCGAGAGTTGCCCGTCGCCCCCTGAAGCGCACGGCGCGATTCTTGCGCTCTGATGCAGCATCTTCCAATGCATCAGGAGGCCATCATGGACCACAAAGTAGCCGACCGACCCTTGATTGTATATGGTCACGACTTTTGCTCGCAGGCCGGGGCGCTCGCGGAGTCGCTGGCGCAGCACGGAATCGAACACGAGTGGCGCGACGTGATGCGCGGCGACCCCCAGTGGAAGGAAGAACTGCGCGCCCTGGCGCGGGGCAACCTGTCTGTGCCCACCGTTCTTTTTCCTGATGGCACTGTCATGGTGGAGCCCTATTCGGAGCGCGTGTTAGAAAAGCTGGGGGTGGCGCCCACCGGATTAGGGGCGCGGATACGCTCTCTTTTTTCGTGAGGGGCGGCCCCGCACGAGGCGACTGACAGACCAATGCAGCGGGCAGATAGGCAGCGACGAGGGACCATGCAGGGCTGCTCCGACGATGGCTTAAGCTGATGGTGCGCGAGGGCTGGTGGCTCGTCGCTTTGATCGTGGCGCTGTTGGGCCTTGCAACGCAGCAGGGTGCCCTGCTGGCGGGCGCGGCGCTCGTGCTGACGACGGTGCCCCTCGCCCAGCTTGGCGCGCGCTATGCCCTGCACGCGCTGGAGTACACCCGCACCTTTGACGAGACGCGCCTGTTCGCGGGCGAGACGGTTGGGCTGACTGTCGAATTGACTAACCGCAAGCCCCTCCCCCTGTTGTGGCTGCGGGCGGATGATCGCTTCCCCCAGAGCCTGCCCCCCACTGAGCGCTCGCTGCTTCCATCGGGCCTGCCGGAAACGGGGCTACTGAGCCATGTGGCCGCGCTGCTCTGGTTCGAGCGAGTGCAGTGGCGTTACCACATCCCGTGCCCCCAGCGTGGCCATTATTTCTTCGGCCCCGTGCAACTCCGCTCCGGTGACCTGTTCGGCCTGTTCGAAAGCGAGCGGGTGCTGGAGGGCACCACGCGCGTGATCGTCTACCCGCAGGTACAGCCGTTGGAGCGGCTGGGGTTGCCCGCCAAAGACCCGTTCGGCGGAAAGCGCGTGCCCTTGCCCGTGTTCGAGGATCCGATTCGCGTGGTGGGCACCCGCGACTATCATCCGGACGACCCCATGCGCCGCGTGCATTGGAAGGCCAGCGCTCGCACCCAACGCTTGCAGGTGCGCGTGTGGGAGCCAGCGCAGGAGCCGCAATGGCTGCTCTTCCTGAATGTTACCACCTTCGAGAAGCACTGGCAGGGGGTCAACCGCGTGCTGCTGGAGCAGACCATCTCAGTTGCAGCCAGTATCTGCCAACACGCCTTCGAGGATCGCCATGCCGTCGGGCTGGTGGCCAACTCGAGCGTGCCGCAAAGTGACCAACCGGTGCGCGTGGCACCGGGGCGCTCGCCACACCAGATGCGCTACATCTTGGAAGCCCTTGCCGCGGTCACCCTCTTTGCCACCGGCCCCATCCATCAGTTGTTGCGCACCGAAAGCCCCAAGGCTGGCTGGGGGGCGACCCTGGTGGTTGTGACAGCCATCGTCACCGAGGCGCTGCAGGAGCAGATGATACGCCTGCATGGCGTGGGGCGGCAACTGGCGCTGGTATCGCTCGATCCGCGCTTCAGCGAGGAGGCGGCGCGCGGGCTGGAGGCGCAGGGAATCCTTGTGCATCGCCTTGCTTTTCCCCAGGCAGAGTTGCCAGCCGACGCGGCTTCGACGTGGTTGGAGCGCGATGAGACGTGACGCACACGCTGCGTGGAAACCAAAGCCATGAGTGGTCGGCGGCTGCGGTACGAGTTGTTGCTGGTGGCCACCCTCGGACTTGAGGTGGTGTGGTTATCGCTGCTTTCCTCAGCGCTAGCGCGGGGAGCCCACCGGCGGCGCTGTCGGGGGGTTGGCACTGCTGGGAAGCGGCCTAGCGATGCTGGGGTGGAATCGGCTGCTGCTCGCCTACGGGCAATGGCAGCGCGGCGGCCCCATGCTCTCCCTCGCAGGGGCCCTGGTGCCGCTCGCCTTTCTGATAGGGCTGTCCCCGCGGGTGGGGCTGGTTGCCGGGCCGAGCGCATGGGTCAGAGCGCTGGCAGGATTCCCCCACCTGCTTTCCGGCCTGGTGCCGGAAACGGTGCTGCTGCTGGTCGGGCTGCTGCTCTGGTTCCGCGCGGTCCGCCTCTCGCTGCAAGAGGCGTCGCTCCCCTCTACCTGGGACCGCTTCCGCTGGAGCGCCCTGCTCGCGCTTGTCTTGCTGCTGGAGGGCGGAAGCCGCGGGGCGGAGCTGCCTGTGGCAAGCGCCTACCTGCTTGCTGGTTTTGGGCTGTCTGCGCTGGCCCTGGCACGCGCCCATAGCGTCACGAGCCGTGCAGAGGGGGGGCTGCTGGGGGTGCCCTTCAGCGGCCGTTGGCTGGGGGCCCTGCTGGCTGGGGTGGGCGGGGCGCTAGGGCTGGGCCTCCTCGCCACGATCCCTCTCTCGTTTCAGGCCGCATCCTGGCTGTGGGCGGTATTGGCGCCCCTGCGACTCGCCCTGGGGCTGCTGTTCGCCGGGCTGGTGTATCTGCTATCGCTCTTTCTGCTACCAATCATTCGCTTCCTCGTGCAGAGCGGCGAGCCGATCACGGGCCTGGTCCCGCCCCCTCTGATGGCTACCCCCTCCCCTGTGGCCCAGCCCCCCCTCTCGGCGGATGCACGCTGGCTGCTGGACGCGGTGCTGATAGTGGGCATCTTGGCCATGGCGGGCATCTTTTTATTCGTGTTGTATCGCGTGCTGCAACAGGTTCAGGGCGGCGGAAACGAGGAGATGGCGGAGATGCCCGGCGGGTATGGGCGGGTGCGCGGCAACCTGGATGCGGAGTGGCTGAAGCGAGCGGCTGGGTCCCTGCGGAAGCGCTTTGGCCGCGCACGCCCGGAGGTTGGCTTGGACAGCGTGCGCGACCTGTATCGTCACCTGTTGCTCTTCGGCGACGAGCACGGCCTGCCGCGGCCGACGGAGGAAACGCCCTACGAATACCTGGGCCCGCTGTGCTCCCACTACCCCCAACGGCGCGATGATTTCTTCTCGCTGACCGAGGCGTATGTGGCCTCGCACTACGGAGAGCGCCCCTTTTCCCCCGCGGAGGTGGAGCGCCTGCGCGACGCGTGGGAGCGCATCGCGCAGGAAAGCCTCATTGTCGAGCCGCCCGTCACGGACTGACGTCTCACCTCAGACGTGGAGGGGCTCAGATGGCTCCGGGATGGGCGGCGACTGCTCGTTCATCGCCTGGATGGCGCCCGCTATCACATCGTAGCGATTAAAGCTGGAAATCAGGTAGACGCCGGGGAACCCCAGTTCCTTGGCGCGCCGCGCGACATCGCCAGCCGTCTCGATGATCGCCTTCGTCTTCTCGGCGCGCGATTCGCCTGCCGCCGCCAGCCGTTCCCGAACGTAGTCCGGCACCACGATCCCCCCGAACTGGCTGACCGTCTCGGCGTGACGCAGGCTAAAGATCGGCATGATGCCGGGCAGCACAGGAACCGACAGGTGCCTCGTCTTGTCGCGAAGCTGTTCGATCCGATCCAGGAAGATGGGCTGGGTGAGCGCCAGCCGTGCGCCCCCCTCTACTTTGCGCTCCAACCGCCGCACCTCCGCCTCCAGGCCACGCTCGCCGCGCTGCAGGCCGCGCGTATGGTCGAAGGCGCAGGCCAGAAAGAAGCTGTCCGGGTGCTCGCGGTGAATACGCGCCAGCAGTTTGGTCGAGCTGAAGCGGAAAAAGGATTCTTCGTCCGGGTTGGCCGGTGGGTCGCCGGTGATGATCAGGATGTTGCGGTAGCCGTAGAGCTTGAAGCTCGCAAAGTTGCCGGTGATGTCTGTTTCCGCCTTGTTGCGGCAGGAATAGTGGAGCAAGAGGTCCGCCTCGTGCAGGTAGGGGCGGAGCACCTCGGCAAAGGGGAAGGGGTCCAGCCAGGGCTTGCCCATGGTGTGATCGGCGATGGTGACCACGTCCACCCCATGCCGCTGCTCCAGGTAGCGCGCCCCGTCAATCTTTTGTTGAAGGACGCCAGGGTTGCGCTGGTATTCGTCGTCGGTCGGGGGGTCAATTTCCACGCAAACCACAAACTCACCGCGCTGGAGCTTGCGCTCCAGACGGGAGCGCGAGCGGTGGCGGCGCGGCGCGGCTTCGGTGGGGCGGGATTGGTCCAACGCGGCCCGCATGGCCGCCGTGTGACGAGGCGTGCTGTGGCAGCAACTGCCCACCATCGTGACACCATTGGTGATGGCCCAGCTTGCAAACTCAGCAAAATCCTCGGGATCCCCAAAGGCGTGCATGCGGCCCGTATAATCAATCCCTACAGTCCCTGCGTTGGGCTGGAGCGAGACGGGCAACTCTGTCACCTCCAGTAGCCGCTGTGCCGTGCGGCGCATCATGTCTGGCCCAACGCGACAGTTGGAGCCAATCGCAGCGATGCCCACCGATTCAAGTTGCTTCACCACCGTCCCCAGGTCAATTCGCCCCCCCAGGGTTTGGCCATCGGTGACCTCCAACTGCACCACGATGGGCAGGTCGGGCGCGATACGATGGGCGGCTTTGGCGGCAGCCAGCGCCTCGCGATAGTCGCCCAGGGTTTCGGCCACGAGCAGGTCTACCCCTGCCTCAGCGAGTACGCGCACCTGCTCAGCGTACACTTCTTCCATCTGCGCATCGCTCAAGATGTCTAACGCATAGCGCTTGTCCCCCAGGGGGCCCAGGGTGCCCGCCACCCATACCTCGCGGCTGGCGCTGGCCGCCACGGCACGAGCATGGCGCACCGCTGCCTCGTTCACCGTCACTACCTCCAAGTTCTGGGGGGCAAGGGCCACGCGCGTTGCTTGGTAGGTGTTTGTTTGTAAAATGTCCGCGCCCGCTGCAACGTAAGAATGATGAACGGCCCGCACGGCATCCGGCGCGAGAAGGTTCAGCGCCTCGGCGCTGTGAGTATTGCTTAGGCTCTGCTGCCGGGCCAACTCCGTACCCATGGCGCCATCCCACAGCAGGGGAAGTCGAAATCGTTCGATGGGGAAAGGCATCCGGCATCTCCTCTTCAAGGATAACATGCTGAACCCTCGCTCTAGATCGGGCAAAGCCGACGGGAGCGGGGTTGTCGGGCGCCCCTGCCTTAACGCCAGCAGGCACCTTTCTGTCAAACAGGTAGTATATCGCAAGCGAAGGCAGGGACCAAAGCGTATGGCATTGCATCTATCCTTGCTGCTGACTATTCTTTGAAAACCGGGCTTTATATTGTCCTGCCTTAACGTGGGATGTACGAGTGCTGAACGCTATGCAACACAAAGACCCCCTCACGGGCGTGCCCTCACGCGCCGCCCAGCTTGAGCGATTGCCAGAAGAAGTGGAACGGGCGCGCCGCTATGGCCATCCCCTATCCCTGTTGCTGCTGGACCTGGACCACTTCAAGAGTATCAACGATGCCTTCGGGCACGCGCGCGGCGACGTGACCTTGATCGAAGTTACGCAGCGTATGGCGGAGACGATCCGCCAGACCGATCTTTTATTCCGATACGGGGGCGACGAGTTTGTGATTCTGCTTCCGCACTCGGACAAAGAGCAGGCTGTCGTAATAGCGGAGCGACTGCTGGAGCAGATCCAGGCTCGACCCTTCGGCTCTGAGCCGCCGCTCTCGCTATCCCTGAGCATCGGCGTATCGAGTTTTCCCGACGATGGGACGAGCGACGATGCCCTGTTGGAGTGCGCCGACCGCCGCCACTATCATGCCAAGCGCACGGGACGCGGGCGCGTGGTAAGCGAGGATCCGGACGATCCCACAGCACTCCCGTTGGCTCCCCCCTCGCGCCTGCTGGAGCGTGAGAGCGCTATCGAGGCGAGCCATCAATTTCTGAGCATGCTTCACGATCAACGGCACGGCGTGTTGCGCATTGTTGGTGGCCCCAGCTCCGGCAAGACACGCCTGCTGGCTGAGATTCGGCACCTAGCCCATCTTCACGGCTATGCGGTGCTGGAGAGCCGGGGTACCCCTGCCCTCAAGGCACGCGTGTACGGCGCACTGGCCGAGGCACGCGTGCACCCCGAAGCGGAGGCCCTCCCTTCCCCCGTACTGGGGGTTCAAGCCTGGGAGCGCGCCGTGACAGAGCGCCTACGAGGGAAGGGGCAAAAGGGGCTGGTCATCCTCATAGAGGAGGCGACCCAGGTTGATGAGGCCACGCTCGACTTCCTCCATACCCTCCTCTTCAACTCCCAGTTGGAGCGGGTGGCGCTGGTTTACACAACCCCGCATGAGGACGCGCATCTGGCCTTGTTTCGAGAGGCCGCCTTGCACCAGAGCGTGAGCTTGCTCCCCCTCACCCATGAGGGGGTCCGCCTGTGGCTGCGCCATGCCCTGCGCTGGGAAGCACCTGGCGATGTGGTGGACTGGCTTTACGATGAGACAGGGGGATGGCCAGGGAATATTCATCAGGCGCTCTGCTATCTGCTGGATGAGCGCCATATCCATCTGACAGCAGATGGCAAGGTGGCCCATGTCAGTCTGGCGGGTGTGCCGCTCCGAGCGCTGCTGGCTCGCCACACAGGCACCCCTCCGCATAACCTGCCGCACTCCCTCACCGACCTGATGGGGCGTGAGGCAGCCTTACGACGCTTGAAGGCAATGATTCGACGGCAGCGGCTCGTCACGATAGTGGGGCCGGGCGGCGTAGGCAAGACGCGACTTGCCCTGCAGGTGGCGGCCGAAAGCTTGGAGGCGTTTCCAGGCGGGGTGTTTTATGTACAGCTTGCTGCGATTCAAGACGCCGCCCTCCTGCCACTGGCCATCGCCGATGCAGTGGGGCTGGCACTCTCCGGCGCACAAGCGCCAACGCCGCAGCTTGTTGGATGGCTGCGGCACCGAAGCGCCCTAATTCTGCTGGACAGCGTGGAGCACCTGCACGCCATCGGCCCGCTGCTCCAAAGCATCCTGGAAGAAGCCCCGTCGGTCCGGCTGCTGCTCACCTCCCGCGAGCGGTTGCACTTGCCTCAGGAGGTTGTCTTTGAGTTGCCGGGTCTCTCGTTCCCCAACGAGGCAAGCACGTTGCCGATGGAGCGTTCCAGCGCCGTCCAGCTCTTCGTCCGGCGTGCCCGCCTTGCGGAGCCAAGCTTCTCGCTCAGCGAGGCAGAGACGCCCTTTGTCGTACGCATCTGCCAACTGGTAGAGGGCATGCCACTGGGAATCGAACTGGCAGCGGCCTGGACTCGCGCCTATCCTTGTTCCCTTATCGCTGCCTCCATCGAGGCGAATGCTGCCTTTCTGACAACGCAGCCTTCTCCGGTGCCCAATCGGGAGCGCGCTTTGCTCGCTGTCCTCGATGCCTTCTGGGGGCTCCTCTCCGAAGCAGAGTGCCAGAGCGCTCGTCAACTTTCTGTCTTCTGCGGCGGTTTCAGCGAGCAGGCCGCAAGCAAGGTGGCTGGAGCATCCCCCTTTTTCCTGGATGCGTTGGTGGGCAAATCGTACCTGCGCGCTACCGAGCCCGGGCGCTTTGCCCTGCATGAGCTATTGCAGCAGGACGGCGCCAAGCGCCTGAAGGCAGCGCCCGAGGAAGAAGCTGTTGTCTACGAGCGCCATAGCCTTTTCTACATGGATTTTCTGGCGGAGCGCGAAAAGCGCTTTCTGGAGGGGGGTCGGGCCGCCCTGTCCGAGTTGACAATGGAATTGGAAAACGTGCGAGCCGCCTGGCAGTGGGCCCTGTCACGAGGCAACGAAAAGGCATTGGCACGCGGCGCGGGCGGGCTGGCTAACTGGTATGCCATCCAGGGGTTGTTTCAGGAGGGGGCTGATGTGTTCAAGCAGGCAGCAGCCTTGATGCAGAGCCAGCCTGGCGCCAATGCCGCAGACCCTGTGCTTGTCGCGCGCCTGTTGTTGGAGCAGGCGCGCTTTTACAACTATCTGGGCCACCACCAGCAGGCGATTGATCTGGCCGACGAGACCATGAGCCACGCACGCGTCGGCGGCGATGAGGCCTTGTGGGCTGCAGTAGCCATGCAACAGGGAATGGCGCTGGCGCGGTTGGGGAAGACCGATCTTGCCTGCGAACGATTGCAGATGGCGTTGGAGCGGGCCCGTGCGGTACAGGCGGAAGAGGTGGAGACGGACGTGCTACGCTGCTTGGGGATCGTGGCCCGAGCACGAGGAGAGCCGGGGGCCGCGCAGGCTTTTCTGGAGCAGGCACTGGCACGCTTCCATGCGGCAGGCAATCGGCTCGGCGAAAGCGCGACGTTGAACAGCCGGGGGCTGCTGTCCATGGAGCAGGGACGATACGAGGAGGCCCGATCCTTCTTCGAGCAGTCCCTCCGCCTGTGTCGCGAGATGGGGGACCGCTGGAGCGAGAGCAACGTGCTCAACAGTCTGGGAAATATCGGAGAGATACAGGGCGACTTTCAGCAAGCGAGCGAGTGGTATGATCAGGCCCTGGCAAGGTTTCAGGCGCTTCGGGATCAGCGAGGGGAAAGCAATGCGCTTCACAGCCTGGGTAATGTCGCGAGGGCGCAGGGGGAGCTCGAGCGAGCCCGGCGCTACTATGAACGCGCCATCGAGATCAAGCAGGCGATCGAGGAGCACCAGGGAGAGGCGCAGGTCCGAGCGAGTTTGGCGCGGCTAGGCCCTCCGATGAAGGAGCAGTAGAGGATACCCCCCATCCGACACATCGGGACGGAGCCTGTTGTTTCACGTTTCACGCTGGACACCTTAAGATAGCGCCATGCGAATCTTGATCTGCGGCGCGGGGGCGATGGGGTGCCTTTTCGGAGGCTATCTGGCTTTGGCGGGTGAGGAGGTGTGGCTGCTCAGCCACTGGGCTGAGCACATCGCCCGCGTGCGGCGCGACGGGCTTCACCTGTATCCTCTAGCCGGTGATCGCTTGCAGATTCGCCTGCCCATCCTCTCCTACGAGGACCCGCTACCTGGGGGAATTGACATCGCTTTTATTTCCGTGAAAAGCCATGCCACCCCGGAGGCCGCGGCCCAGGCAGCCCAGGCCCTCGCGCCCGATGGGGTAGCGATTACGATGCAGAATGGCCTGGGCAACCGTGAGCGGTTGGCAGAGGTGGTGGGTACGCATCGGGCCCTGCTGGGGGTAACATCCCACGGCGCAACGCTTCTTGGGCCAGGGGAGGTGCGCCACGCAGGGCAGGGGGCGACGCATATCGCAGCGGAGCCGGCGCGCGCGGCGGCGCTGCACATCGCGGCCCTGCTGACGCGGGCAGGCTTCACCAGCACGGTAGAGCCACAAATCGAGCAGGTGGTGTGGCGAAAATTGCTAGTCAATGTAGGAATCAATGCGCTGACAGCGATTCTCAGGGTACGCAACGGGGCGCTGAGCGAGCATCCGTCGGGCGAATGGCTGGTACGCGCCGCCGTAGAAGAGGCCGCCGCCGTGGCCCGCGCCAAGCAGATCGTGATCCCGGAGGACCCTGCCACCGTTGCCCTGGCGGTGGCCCGCGCCACAGCTTTCAACGTATCTTCCATGCTTGCGGACGTGACACGGCGCGTTCCCACGGAGATTGACGTCATCAACGGGGCCATCGTCCGCGAGGGTGCTGCCCTCGACATCCCCACGCCTGTCAACCTTACCCTCACGCGGCTCGTCGAAATGATCGAGGCCAGCGTCATCCCTCACTGAGCGGCAGGCGGACTACAAATTCTGCCCCACGCGGCGCGCGATCGCGCACGAGCAGGTCGCCGCCGTGCGCCTGGACGATCTCGCGCGCGATGGCCAGCCCCAACCCCATCCCACTGTTGCCCCGCGCCCGGTCCGATTGATAAAAGCGCTCAAAGATGCGGGCTTTTTGATCGTTGCTGATGCCCGGTCCATCGTCGGCTACGTATATCTCCATCCATGCCTGCGGCTTTGCTTCCACCGAAGCCCCTTTGCTCGCCCCTCCGCCGAGCGAGGCGCCCACGAAAACATGCCCTCCCCCGGCGCGCGCGTGGGTCAGAGCATTGTCGAGCAGATTCGTTACCACCTGTTCCAGGCGATCAGCATCCCCATAGACGGGGAGGGGATGGGGGGGGAGGGCACTTTCCAGGGTGATGCCGCCCTGCTCGGCTTGCAGGCGAAACTTCTCGACGCAGCGTTCCAGCACCTGATTCATCGCAAGTTCCCGTCGCGCCAGCACAAAGCGCCCCGCTTCGATGCGCGCCAGATCGAGCAACTCTTGCACGAGCCGTGTCAAGCGTGCCGCCTCGCTGTGAATAATGTCGGAGACATGACCAATCTGGTCGGTGGGGACGGTTCCATCGCTCAGCGCCTGGCTGAATCCTTGGATCGAGGTAAGCGGCGTGCGCAGATCGTGGCTCACATTGGCCAGAAACTCCCGCTGCGCCTGGCGGGCGCTTCGCACCTGTTGCGCCATGGTGTTGAACGACTGGGAAAGGGTCTGAAGCTCGCTTACCTCCCCGCGCACGCTCACCTGGCTCTCGTAGTCGCCTTGCGCCATCCGGTTGGCCGCCTGGGTCAACTCTTCGACCGGTCGGGTCAACTGCTTCGACACGTAGGCCCCCACCAATCCTGCCACCAGCACGCCGAGCGAGCTGAGGAGGAGCACGCCAGGCAGCAACGAAAGCCAGGAGTCAAGCACGGTTGCGACAGGCAGGGCGATGACCAGGCGCAACCCTGAGTTGCCCGCTACCGTCGCGGGCCGCACCGTGTAAAAGAAAAGATCTCGCCCGACGCGCAGGCGCCGCACGGCAAAGGGGGCGTTTGCCCCAGCCGCGCCAGGGCGCACGCTCTCTCGCAGGGGCAACACCTTCCCCGTCAGCACCCGCTCGCTGTCCTCGACAACTTGGCCATCCGGCTCGATGAGCAGCAAGCGCGCCCCTGCGGCCACGGTACGCCGCAGCGGTACCGCGCCGGGCGCCACGTCTCCTGACTCCACCAGTGCGGTGAGCAGGCGCAGGCTGCGCTCGGCCGCCCGCACCTGGCCCGCCCGCACCAGCAGGGCCCCCGCCATGCTGGCCAGCAGGAGGGCGAGCAGCGCCACCAGGATATAACTGGCCGTCAACCGTTGCCGAAGCGTCATCCGCCGCCCTCTCGGTCACGGCGTCGTCCGAGCCGCATCCTCATGCTGTGACGTCCAGGCGGTAGCCGATCCCCCAAACCGTCTCGATCACGAGGGAAGGGTCGCCCGCTGCGCGCAGCTTCTCGCGGAGGGTGGCCACGTGGACATCCACAGTGCGCGTGTCGCCGTGGTACTCGAAGCCCCACACGTCATCCAGCAACTGTTGGCGGCTGAGCACCTCGCCGACGTGGCGCACCAGCATCAGCAGCAGGGCCCACTCGCGCGGGCGCAGGGCAAGCTCCTGATCGGCCACCCAGGCGCGCCGGCTGGCAAGCGCCATGCGCACCTGCCCCGCGCGGAGGGTTTCCGGCTCGCTCGCTACGGCCTCCCGCTCCCACCCCTGCCGCCGCAGCAGGGCCCTGGCCCGCGCCACCAACTCGCGGGGGTTGAAGGGCTTGGTCAGGTAATCGTCTGCCCCCAGTTCCAGGCCGACGATCTTGTCCACATCATCGTCGCGCGCGGTAAGGAGGAGGATGGGCAGAGTGTTACCCGCCGCACGCAGGCGGCGGCACACTTCCCAGCCATCCACCCTGGGCAGCATCAGGTCCAGGATCATCAGGGCCGGACGGTGGCTAGTCACCAACTCGAGCGCACGCTCGCCATCCGGCGCGCTGATCACATCAAAGCCATCACGCGCCAGGTACATCTCGACAAGCTCGATGATGTGCGGCTGATCGTCAACTACCAGGATGGTGGCCATAAAAAAACTCTAATCAATCAAACGGTGCGGAACAAGCAACCAGATGGCGAGCGTCTACCCCGCCGCGCTGGCTTCCTCCGTCTCATCCTGCCGCGTGTGGCGCGTGGCACGGCGCAGGTCACCCATCGCACCCAACTGGCGGAAGGTGGCAAGCGCGCGCTGCCAGAGGGCACGTGCCTCTTTGGTGGACCCCTGGCGTGCGAGCAACCTTGCCATGAGCAACTCAGTCTGGGCCAACTCGTAGCGGAGATTCATGCGGGCAAACAGGCGACCCGCCGCCCGCAGGTGGTGCTCGGCCTGGGCGAAGTCATGCCCCGCCATGGCACACTGCCCCACCACACGATGGGCATGTGCCTCGGTTACCGGAACCCCCAGGGGCTCCACCATTTGAAGCGCTTGCTCCGCCTCACGCAGGGCCTCCTGCAATCGCCCCCGCTCCATCAACACGGTTGCATGGAGCGTCGTGGCACCCGCCTCCAATTCGCGGACACCCAGCAGGTGCGCCTGCTCGAGCGCACGCAGGCTGAGGACGTGCGCGGTACGAAGCTCCCCACGCGCCTGTTGAATTTGAGCAGCCGTGTGAAAGGCAGACTGCAGCAGGGGGCGGATTGCCAACTCTTCTGCCAGGGTCTGGGCAGCCTGCCCCCGCACAAGCGCCTCGTCCAGGTGCCCCGTATACTCGTCTAGCGTTGCGAGGAGGAGGAGGGCCTGGCACTCGCTGTCGCGCGCAGAGGTGGCGCGGGCCGTGGCCAGCATTTGCTCGGCATAGTGGCGCGCCTCCTGCCACTGGCCGAGGCGGATGAGGAGGGTAGCCATGGTGTGGCAAGAGGAGATGATCCCTGGCTGAAAGCCAAGCTGCTGGCGCAGCTTGAAGCTGGCGTGGGCAAACTCGTGAGCTTCTTTCCACATGCCCTGTGCGGAATAGGTGGCGACGAGCCGGTTGTACGCCGATGCGATGTCCTGCACCGCACCACTGTTATCCAGAAGCTGAAGGCTTTGATAGGCCAACTCCTGCGCCCTTGTCAGATCACCGCGCTTGAAGCAAACCCACCCCAAGTCGTTTAGCACGCGCGCATGCTCCACCGGATCGGCCGCATCGGGGTCCATCTCAAGCAGCGCCAGTGCTCGGCCCAGCCACTGCATAGCTTCCTCATAGTCGCCGCGCTGCTCGTTCAGGCGAGCGAGCTTGCGTAGCAAGGCAGCGCTACGCTGTGGCTCCCACCTGTCCGACTGCGACACCAGCTGAAGCGCTACGTGAAAGTGCTGTTCCGCTACGTCGAACTGACTGTCAAAGAGAGAGGCATCGGCGAGCAGGCTCGTTCAGCCGGAGCTGTGTATCCGGCGCCGCTTCGGCATGCTCGCTCATTTTCAAAGCACGCTGGCCGTAGCGCAGCACCCCAGCTGTGTCAAAACGTGCAGCTGCCGCTTCCGCGGCACGCAGCAGGTAGGGCAGGGCCCGCTTCCACTCTTCCGCCTGCTCAAAGTGATAGGCAATCAACTCGGCGCGGGATGCAGCCTGCGAGGAGGATTCCCCCTGGGCGTCAGTCGTGGGGCCAACCTTGGGAAAGAGCAATTCCAGGCTGCTACCGACCAGGGCGTGCAGCTCGCGCTGCTCACGATGGAGCAACTCCTGATAGATCGTTTCGCGGACCAGGGGGTGGCGGAAGGCCCACTGCTCCCCCCCTTCTGCTTCCTGACGCTCAACCAGCCCTTGCTCCGCCAGCAGGGGCAAGGTCTCGGACAAATTGAGCGAATGCGAGTGCTGCTGCGCCACATGCTTGAGCAGGTTGAGAGGGAAGGTGAGGCCAATCACCGAGGCCAACTGCAGCGTCCGGCGAGCGCGCTCGGGAAGGTGATCCAGGCGAGCGGTGAGCAGGGCATTGAGCGAGGCAGGCACGGTCATCTGATCCGGCTCCAGATCGGCCCGCACGCTCCAGCGTCCGCCCCGCTTGATCAGGGCATCGTGGGCGACCCACATGGCAAGCAACTCCTCCAAAAAGAAGGGGTTGCCCGCCGCCTGGGTGAGCAGGTGCTGGGAAAGCTCCGGTGGGAGGGGCTGCGCTTCGTCGCGGCCAGGCGCGAACCAGTTGCTAATCAGCAATTCCATCTCTGCCTGGCCGAGGGCTTCCAAAGTGATATGCGTGACCCGCCCCTCGACCTGGGTTGCCATGCTGTGCAGGCGCTCGGCCATCGGTCCTTCCTGGGGGCGCGCCACCAGGATGAACGTTAGAGGGATGTTCTGGCTCTTGCCCATCAAGAACATGAGCAGATCAAGGGTGGCGCTGTCGGCGAGGTGGAGCGCCTCCAGCACCAGAAAGAGGGGTTGCTGAACCGACAGGCTTGCAAGCAGAACGCGCAGGGCGATGAACGTTTGTTGGCGCAGTTGGGGGGGGCCTGCTGCTGCAGTTGTGCGGCGAGGACGGTGTCGGGGATGGGCACGCCCAGCATGTGCGCCAGGTAGGGCAACAGTTCGCCCGGTATGATCTCGGGCACCTTCTCGCGCAGCAGGCGCTCCAGCTTCGCCCAACGTGTGGCCCCGCTATCTGCCTCCTCTATGCCAAAGAGGGTTTCCAGGATGGTGATAAAGGGCCAGTAGGAAATGGGCTGGCGGTAGGACAGCGAGGCGCCAACGACTATACGGTAGATATGCGGGTTCAGGCTGGACTGCCAGGCGTAGAGCAGGCGGCTCTTGCCAATACCAGCCTCCCCCGTGATGAGGACGACCTGGCCACCACCACTACGCGTCTGCTCGGCCACGCGATGGAGCATCTTGAGTTCCCGCTCCCGCCCCACAAAGGGAAGCGCGTTGCCGGTCAGCCGATTCGTGGTGGCGGTAGGGCGTAGCCGCTCCAGTTGGTAGCAGCGCACGGCTTCCTGGCGACCTTTAACATGCACTGTCCCCAGGTCCATCGCGTGAAAGAGGGAGGCTACACGCGTGTAACTGCTCTCGCTCACGACGATGGTTCCCGGCTCGGCCAGCGTTTCGAGCCGCTGCGCGACGTTAACGGTATCCCCCAGCACCGTGTATTCCATACGCAGGTCCGGCCCGATGCGCCCCGCCACCACCTGGCCCGTGTTGATGCCCACGCGCATCTCGAGCCCCTCGTCGCCCCACGCCTCGTTGATGGCCTGGAGCCGCTGCTGGATGGCCAGCGCGGCACGAAAGGCGCGTTCGGGGTCGTTCTCATGTGCCACGGGCACGCCAAAAAGCGCCATCAGGCCATCGCCCGTGAACTTGTCTACGGAACCCTCATAGGCGTAGATCACCTCGACAAAGGCGCGACGACAATGGTCTATGCGCGCGAAGACTGACTCGGGGTCGTGGCTCTCGGAAAAAGTGGTGAAGCCCTGGAGGTCCAGAAACAGAACGGTTACCTCGCGCCGACCGCTGCCCTCCCGCCCGCGCTCGGCGGCTATCTTTTCCGCAAACGCTTCTGGCATCATGTCGCGCAGGTGGGAAGTGAACCCCTCGTTACTCTGACTTTGCCCCAGATGACCGGTGGTAGGGGTCTCCCCTATGCGAAAGCCGCAGTTGCCACAAAAGCGAAACCCGGCTGGGTTTTCAAAGCCGCACCGATCGCAACGATTGGCGAGCGAGGTGGCGCAGGCCGTGCAGAGGCGCGCGTGGGGTGGGTTGTTGAGTCGGCAAACAGGGCAAATCATGGTTTAGGCAAGGGTGGGCTAGGCTTTGGCCGCGCGCCAGCTACGTACTCACATTCGATCAAAAGATGGATACCCATCCGAGCGCATGGGGGCAACCTCACCGCCCTGGCGGCAAGATGGGGTGTTGGTCACATGATCATACTATGCATCGAACTGCCAGTTCAAATGCGCCAACCGGAAAAATTGCCGCACCCCTTTTGGGTCAGTGTACTGCTGGGCTGTACAGAATACAAGATTCCTATGGTCCCGCTTTGGGGCAGGGTCCGCCGCGCCCTATAATCTTTGTGTGAGATTTTCTGCCCCTTTCGTTCCTATGGTTGCACATCGAATGCCTTATGTCAATTGATGCTGTCTTGAATCGCTTCCGCGAGCAGCCGGAGCTTGCCCGCTGCATCACCCACTGGGAGCGCATTGCCCCCCGCGCTGCCCAGTACGCGCCGATGCCCACGAGCCTTGACCCGCGGCTGGTGCATGCCCTTGATGCGCGCGGCATCCGCGAGCTTTACACGCATCAGGTGGACGCGGTAGAGGCGGCGGAGCGGGGCGAGAATTTTGTGGTCGTCACCCCTACCGCCAGCGGCAAGACGCTCTGCTACAACCTGCCGGTGCTCGATGCGCTCCTGCGGGAGCCGCAGGCGCGCGCGCTCTTTCTTTTTCCGACCAAGGCGCTCGCGCATGACCAGCGGCAGGAGGTGCTGGGGCTGATCAAGGGCCTGGATCAAGCGGGGCGAGGCACCCCCACCGGCGTGACGGCGGAGGTGTATGACGGGGACACCCCCTCGTCGGCGCGCCGCACCATTCGTGCCAGTGCGCGGATTGTCATCACCAACCCGGACATGCTCCATGCGGGGATCATGCCGCACCACACGCAGTGGCTTTCCCTGTGGACCCACCTGCGCTTTATAGTGATTGATGAGGTGCATCAGTATCGCGGGCTGTTTGGCAGCCACTTTGCCAACCTGCTGCGCCGCCTGCGGCGCATCGCGCGCTTTTATGGGTGCGATCCGCAGGTGATCGCCGCCAGTGCCACCATCGCCAATCCTGGCGATCTGGTGGAACGACTGCTCGACGCGGAGCAGCCGGTGACCGTCATTGACCGCAACGGGGCCCCGCAGGGCGAGAAGCATTTCATCTTCTGGAACCCGCCCCCCTTCAACGAAGCCCTGGGCCTGCGCCAGTCGGCGCTTCTGGAATCGCGGCGCGTGGCCTCGCTATTCTTGCAGGAAGAGGTTCAAAGCATAGTCTTTGCCCGCTCGCGGCTTTCGACGGAGGTGCTCCTGCGCTACCTTCAAGAGGAGGGGCGGCGCGCCGGCCTGCCGGAAACGGCGGTGCGCGGCTATCGTGGGGGCTATCTGCCGCTGGAGCGACGCCAGATCGAGGAAGGGCTGCGCACGAGCGTGGTGCGCAGCGTGGTTTCCACCAATGCACTGGAGCTTGGCATTGACATCGGCCAATTGGATGCCTGCGTGATGAACGGCTACCCTGGCACGATCGCTTCCACCTGGCAGCAGGCAGGGCGCGCGGGGCGCCGCGCCGGCAGCAGCGTCGCGGTGCTGGTGGCCTCCTCCTATCCGCTCGACCAGTTCATCGTTCGCCACCCGGCCTGGTTCTTCGCTGCCTCGCCGGAACACGCACGCATCAATCCGGACAATCTTTCCGTGCTAGTGAAGCACCTGAAGTGCGCCTGCTTTGAGCTACCGTTCGCTCCGGGGGAAGGCTTCGGCTCGCTGCCGCCCCCCGTGACGCGCGAGATTCTCAGCTTCCTGGAGGAGGAGGGGGTGGTTCACAGCGCCGCCGACACTTTCTACTGGACGGCAGAGAGCTACCCAGCGGAGGGGGTGTCCCTGCGCACGGCAGACGATGGGTTGCTGATTGTCGAGCAGCCGGGGGGCGCCGTCATCGGCGAGATCGAGCGCTTTTCCGTGCACGCCATGTGTTATCCGGGGGCCATCTACATGCACGAGGGGCGGCAGTTTTTGATCGAGGAGGTGGAGTGGGAAGGGGCGCGGGCGCTGGCCCGGCCGGTGAGTGTAGATTATTACACGCGCGTGCAAAGCAAGCGCAGCGTGGCGCTTTCCCAGACGACCGAGAGCGACCCGGACGCAGGACGCTATTGGGGCGAGTTGCTGGTCACCAGCCGAGCCACCAGTTTCAAGAAGATCAAGCTGAACACGCACGAGAACCTGGGAAGCGTCCCCCTACAGCTTCCGGAATTTCAGCTTCACACGACTGGCTACTGGCTGACATTCCCGGTTGAGGTGGGGGACGAGCGGCGAGACTATGGCCCCAACTGGCAACAGCAGCGCCTTCGCACACGAGCGCGCGAGCGCTTTCGCTGCGCGCAGTGCCGCATCTCAGAAGAGGAGCTGGGGCGCGAGTTGGATGTCCACCACCTGATTCCTTTTCGCGAGTTCGGCTACCAGCCCGGCCAAAACGACGGTTACCTGGCAGCCAATGATTTATCGAATCTGGTGGCGCTGTGCCCAAGCTGCCACAAGCGCACGGAGCCCTGGCATCGGTCAGAGGCAGCCATCGGCCTGCAGGGGGTGGCGCACGCCCTGGGGAACATCGCCCCGCTCTTCTTGATGTGCGACGCGCACGATCTTGGATCGGCGTCGGATCTGCGTCCGGCTGATATTGGGAGCCCCACCATCTTTTTGTACGACACGGTGCCGGGCGGCATAGGCTTTGCGGAGCAACTCTTTGCGCTACACAGGGAGTTGCTAGCGGCCACAGACGTTTTGATCCGCGACTGTCCGTGCGAGCAGGGGTGCCCCGCGTGCATTGGACCGGATGGGATGGCCGGGCCGGATGGCAAGCAGCACGCCCTGGCACTCCTGGAAACACTGGGCGGATAGGGGGATAGGTTGCCGATATGATTCCCAGACGTAGCTCCCTGCGCCTGCCACAGGTGCCTGAATCCTCGCTGGTGCTGCGACGGTGGGTGCTGGCGGCGATGCTGATCCCCCTGCTGGCGCTGGCGCGCACGGCGGGGCTCTGGCTGCCCGCGCTGCTGGCGGGGGTGGGGCTGGCGGTGGGACACTGGTACAGTTATCGGCATCGCGTGCCCGGCGGCAGCCGGCTGGCGCGCGGCGCGGCCGTTGTGGCCCTCCATCTTGCGCTGCTCTGGATGGTGGCAGGATTGTTTCTGGGCGCGGCCTACCCCCAGGCGCAGTTTGCGATGTACGCGCAGGCGATTGCCAGTTTTGATCTACGCTTCCGCCGCAGCCTGTTCAGCAGCCTGTTTATCAGCGCGGCCAACCTGTATATCGCTGCGACCCTGAGCCGCAATGCGGAGCTCCTGCTCTACCTTATAGCCTTTGCTGCGCTGCTGCTGGGAACCTTCTTTGTGGCAGAGCAGACAGATGGCAGGGAGGGGGCGCGGCTGCTGCCGGAGCAGGACGCGCCCGCCACCTCAAGGGGCGTGGGCCGCTCCCTGCTGCCGGTCCTGCTGCGGTACGGGCTGCTAGCGGTGCTGGCAATCTTTGTGATATTTCTGGTGACGCCGCGCTTTGCGGGCCGCCCGTTCGTGCCGCCCTTCTCCATCAACGCCCCGCTCCGTGGCGGGGTGCAGGCTCAGATCATCAACCCGGCCTTTCCCCTGGTTCAAATCAATGGGTGGAGCAATGGGGAAAGCGACTATTTTTACGGCTTCGACACGCAGCTAGATTTACGCTATCGGGGCGGGCTGAGCGACAGCGTGGTGATGTACGTGCAAAGCCCTAGCCGAAGCTACTGGCGCAGCCACAGCTATGACGCCTATGACGGGGTCCGCTGGAGCCAGAGCGACCCCTCGTTGAGCTCGCTACGCCGAGAAAGCGGGGTGAGCTTTCAAGTGCCTCTGGAGAGCCCCGCCCGCGGTGCGCCGATCGTCCAGTCGTTCACCATCGTGCGGGATCAACCCAACCTGATCTTTGCCGCCTATCGCCCGGCTGAGGTTATCCTGCTGGCCCAGCGGCTTGCGCTGGACAGCGGTGGGGGGATTCGCGCCCCAGAAGCGCTCCATGCCGGGCTGACCTACAGCGTGGTCTCCTATCGCCCCGAGTTCGATCCTGAGCTTTTACGAGCGGCGCCCACAACCTACCCCGCCGAGGTGACGGAGCGCTACCTTCAGCTGCCCCCCACCATTTCCGAACGGGTGCGAGCGCTGGCGGAGCAGGTGGCCGCCCCACACAGCACCCGCTTTGACCAGGTGCAGGCCCTGTCGGATCACCTGCGCAGCCAGTACGCTTACAACTTTTTCCCGCCCCCTCATCCTCCCGGCGCCGAGGTGGTGGACACGTTTCTTTTTGTGGACCGCGAGGGCGTATGCGAGCAGTATGTCACGGCCCTGGTGGTCATGGCGCGGACGCTGGGAATCCCCGCCCGGCTGGTGACAGGCTATGGGGCGGGGAGCTACAGTCGGCTGACCGGCTACTACGAGGTGCGCGCCAGCGATGCTCACTCCTGGGCCGAGGTGTATTTTCCAGAGTACGGGTGGGTTCCCTTCGACCCCACCCCCGGCTGGACCCCCCAGCCCTACCCTACCCCCGTACAAACTTGGTTTTTCAGCGCACAACGCACGCTGTCGCTCGATCTTCCTGTTGGCGCCATCACCCGCGCCGCCGCGACCGGCCTGGGGCGGGCCGCGCCTGTGTTGGCCTGGGGGCTGGGGCTAGCAGGAATCATCGTTGTCCTGTGGGGAGTGGGGCGGCTGCGCGCCCGTCGCCAGCCTGCCTCCCCCGGCTACAGCGCCTTGCCACCCGACCCCACGCGGGCAGCGATCCTGCGACGCTATGTTGCAGCCCTGGCCTTGCTCCAGCGATCGCGCGCACCGGCGGAAAGCATGGGGGAGGTTGCGCGGCACGTCGGCTCGCCCCATCTGTCCCGCCTGACGGAGTTGGCTGAACGCGCCGCCTATCGGCCCGCCCCGCCAGATCCCGACGCACGCGCCGCCGCAGAGGGTGCCCTCGCCGCACTGCGGGAGGAAGTTCGCTCGCGCGGCAGGGGATAGACACAGTACGCTTGCAAAATGCGATGCGGCTGAACCGCGCGAATGGGGTAGCGGAAAATTGCGCGGCCCCTAGCGTGCCCTTCCCCTCATCCATAGAACCGCCGTGACGAGCAGCCCGGCAACGGAGAGCCAGCGCCCGATTACCCGCACTGGCGTATCCTCGAAGCGGACGAGCAGCCGATAATGGCCTGCGGGCGCTTGAACAGTGAGGTGGCAGGTGCGGGGGGCAGGGGTAATCGGCAACTCTTCCAGCACCTGCTCCCCGTCCAGGGGGAGGCGATAGGCGCGCCAGCCAGGGTAATCGGTGATCAGCCAGCGCACCGTCTGCGGCGTTTCCAGCAGCACCTCGGTCACTTCCTGCGTGGTGCGCTGGATCGGGTTCCCCGCCCACGACCCGTCGCCTATCAGGCTGTAGTCGAAGCGAGACTGCACATCGGTTCCCGACACCCAGAGATCTGCCAGGGGCGACCACTGCGGGATGTCCTCGCGGCGGACACACGCGCTCTGCCCGGTCAACTCCGCAGCGCTCTGTTGAAAGCGCATCAGCCCCGCGAAGCCCACCTCCCCCTCCGCTGCCTCGATCCGCTCGGCACCCAGATAGGGGTAGGCCCCGACCACGAGCAGGGCGCAGAACACGGACGCCCCGCGCCACGACAGGTGGCGCGCCGCCACCCCCGCCAGCCCTGCCAGAGCGAACCCAGCCAGGATTAGAAAGCGCCAGGGAAACTGCATGGGCTTGAACAGCAGGTCGCCCAGGGGCGAGACCCAAAGCGGGCGGCTCGCTTCCAGCATCAGGAAGCAGAACCAGAGCAGCATCGCGGAGAAAAAGCGGCGCGCGAGGCGCTCCCGCTCGTCTGCCAGGGGCACTACCCACGCCACGGCGGCCAGCAGGAGGGGCACGAGCCCCAATTGAAAGGGGAAGGTGTCTGCGGTGCCCGCTACGCTGGTGCCGAAGCCCCAGAACGGGGAAAGCACTTGCCACAGGCCAACAAAATGGTTCGTGTATGAGAAATAACCCTCGAACCATTGATCGGTGTTCACGAAGCGCGATTCCAGCAGCCAGGGCAGCACGAAGATGGCCCCCAGCATTCCCCCCAGCCCTATAGCGCCCAGCGCGGCCCCTGCCCCGCGCGCTCGCCTGATCCATTCCGCACGTGCCTTCCAGAACCACTGCCCTTCCGGGCGCAGGGGCGCCAGCAGCCAGAGCGCGCACCACGCCGCCAGGACGACCGTTGCCTGGATCACCAACCCGGGGTGGGTCAGGAAGAAGAGAGCATAGGCGGTGGCAGTGAGCGCTACCGCGCGCGCGCGGGGGGCCACCACGCACTCCCAAAAGCCCCAGAAGACAAGCGGAAACCAGACAAACGCCCAACTTTCGGCCAATGCCGCGCGGACGTACAGGTCTGCCAGATGATAGGGAAGGAAAAGGTACGCCGCGCCGGCCACCAACCCTGCCCTGCTCCCGAACAGGCGCCGCACGAAGGCTGCCATGGCCAGCCCGCTCAAGGGCACGCTCAGGGCAAAGGTAGCCTTGACGGCCCCTACCAACTCCAGCCCCAGCAGATGGAACCCCTCGCCGATATAGGCGGTTAGCGGTCCGTAAATGTTGAAAAAGGGATAGCCATAGCCGAAGGCGAAATCGGGGGCCCAGCGCGGCCAGAGCACCCCATCCTGGATCGCTCGATCAAACTCGAACAGAAAATACACGGCGTGCCGCGCGTCGTGCGCGCCCCACCAATAGCCGCTACCAAGCATAGGGGCTAGCACTACAAGCGAGAGCGCCCCAATCAGCTAGCGCTAGGCTGCGCCGCTCGCTCATGGGGCCTCCCCCTGATGGACAGGCAGCAGGAGGCTGTCTGCCGCTTCCGGCTCGCCACTCGCGGCGAAAGAGATGGCTGGCAGGCGTGCCAGCGTCTCCCGATCGTACAGGCCAAAGCGCACGCTCGCAGCGAGGGCAGTGCTTGAGGTCACGTAGCGCTGTCGCACAAGATAGCCTGCGGGCCAGCCTGGGGCTGGGATCGCCTCCTCGTCTAGCAGGAGGGCATCGGCCTGAGCAACCTGGGAACCATCGGGGCCGAGAAACTGAACGAAGGCTGTGTAAGGCAGGCGCGGCTGCCCGACGGCCTGCCAGAGCGCCTCCACGATGAGGGTATCCCCCTCCTGCCACCCTTCAGCCGTGAGCAACATCAACTCTTTGTCACCGAACAGGGCGGTCGGCGCAGCGGGGAGGGAGGGAAGGGGGTCATACCAGGCAGGTTGAAGGGTGGGGTAGAGAGCGATGGCCGCCAGGGCGAGCAGGCCCACCTGCACGGGTGGCGCTGCATAGCGCGGATCGAGCCGCGGCAGCGACCCCGCCACGAGGGCTGTGGCGATTGTTGCCACCGATGCCCACAACAGCACCGGCCCGCCCGCCAGGGCCAACCCGGCACTGGTAGCCAGAAGCGCGCCCAGGGCCAACACCCGCCGCGCTACAGGGTCGGCGCGGCGCGGCCATGCGTGCGCCACTGCCACCCCTGCCAGGGCGAGCGGCAGGGGGCCGAGGCGGACGCTCGGCGCTTCCAGCCACGCCCGTAGCTGCGTCGGGTCTGGCCCGGTGGCGGCCAGAAGATGATAGGGGGCCAGAGGAGGCTGCGACTGCCCCAGGCGCCAGCCCGCCAGCAGCAGGCCCACGGCTACAAGCAGCCAGCGCCCCCGCCCACGGGGGCCCATCGCCAGGAGGATGGCCAGGAGCAGCCAGACAAGCCCTTCCAGAAAAGGGAGGGTTCCCCACTGGTATAACAGGCTGAGGGGAAAGGGCAGGGTGAGCCAGAAGGCAGCCACCCACCAGGCGCTCGCGCGGCCCCAGAGCCGCGCGGCCACGCCTGCGACCAGCAGCGCTCCAGCCAGGGCACCGGCGGCAAGCGCGAGCTTGAACCCTGCCTCGCCCCAGGCGCCCCATCCCAGCAGGCTGGCGGGGAGCAGCAAGGGCTGCAAGCGACGGGGGAAGCAGCGGCAGGGCGCCCGCGCGGGTGGCAGGCAGGCCAGGACGCATCAGAGGGGCCAACACGAGGAGGGCGAGCAGGGCGGGCAGGAGCCAGGCGCGCCTGCCTACCATAAAAAAGGCGGCTCCTTGGCCGCCATCCTGCGCTGTCCCGCGCTGCCCCGAACGTTCTTGATCGGTCATGCGGAACAGTATAGCGAGAACGGTTAGGGCGACCAAGCGTGGCGGGCCGGGCAAACAAAAAAGGGCCTGACATGGGTCAGGCCCTTCGAGGCTCCGCAGGCTGGATTCGAACCAGCAACCTACCGGTTAACAGCCGGTTGCTCTGCCGTTGAGCTACTGCGGATCAGCAACGGGCGAATTATAACGTACTTACTCAGCTTGTCAAACAGGCAGAAGCTCCGGACCATGGGGTCGCCCGGAGAAACATGGCCATTGGTCGCGTCCTTCGCATGGTGGAAGTATAATTAGCCTGAGAGTGTGCAGATACCTATAGGAAGCGAGCCAGCCATGCAAAGCCACCGTAACCGAGTTTACCGAGTCGAGGGCGTGATTCTGGCGCGCCAAGACTGGGGCGAGGCGGATCGGCTCATCACGCTGTTCACCGCCGAGCGGGGCAAGTTGCGGGTGCTCGCGCCCGGCGCGCGCAAGCCCACCAGCCGCAAGAGCGGCCACCTGGAGCTCTTCACGCGCGGGCACTTCGTGCTGGCGCACGGACGCACCTTCGACAAGATCACCCAGGCCGAAACCCGTGCCTACTTCCCGATGCTGCGAGAGCAGTTGGAGCAGGTGTCCGCCGCCTACCTGCTGGTGGAATTGGTGGACCGCTTTTTACAGGAGCAGGACGAGAACCCCCTGCTGTACGATCTGCTGCTGGACGCGCTTGCCTGGCTGGATCAGGGGGAGCCCCCCGCGCAGGTGCTACGCTTCTTCGAGATGAAGTTGCTCGGCTATGTGGGATACCGGCCGCAATTGTTCGAGTGCCAGCATTGCGAGGAAGCGCTGGAGCCAGTGAATCAGTTCTTTGGCCTGCTGGATGGCGGTGCCCTTTGCCCTGCCTGCGGCGCTGGGGGGAAGGACACGTTGCCCATGAGCCTCGATGCGTTGAAGGTGCTTCGCCTGATGCAGAGTGCTGACTGGGCGACGGTGCGACGACTGCAGATGGAGCCACCGCTGGCCAATGAGTTGGAGTGGCTGCTCCACCGCTACGCGAGCACCCTGCTGGAGCGAGATTTGAAAGCGGTGCGCTTCATGGATCAGGTACGCAAGCTGCAACCATGAAACAAGGGGACCCTATGGCTATCACCTTTGAATCGTATCAGGCATGGTTTCGCGCCTACGATGAGGCGCGCGGCCTGAGCGCTGACCAACCTCTGGAATCGCTGGCGCACTTGGTGGAAGAAGCGGGCGAGATCGCACGGCATGTGCTTCGGCTAGAGGGGCACAAGCCGATGGATGAGGCAACGCGCGCAGAGGAAATCGAGGCTCTGGCACTGGAATTGAGTGATGCCTTTGTTTTTCTGACCAAGCTGGCCAACGCTTATGGCATCGCATGGGACGAGACGATCCGTCTAGCTATGGAGAAGGCGGAGGCACGCTGGGACGTTACGGGCGGGCAGCAGGAGGCGGCGCGCCGCGCGGCGGCGCGGGGGGCGTAGCGGCGCGGCGCTACTGCTTCGCCACGGCGACCGCTTGCTCCAACTGGAGGGAGAGGACCTCAGAAATACCAGGGTCGCTCTGGGAAATGCCGTAGATGGCGCGCGCGGCCTCGATGGTGCCTCGGTTGTGGGTGATGACTATAAATTGAGTGGCTTCCGCCAGTTCTAGCAGCACCTCGCGGAAACGCCCGATGTTGGCCTCGTCCAGCATCGCATCCACCTCATCCAGCACGCAGAAGGGGGTCGGGCTGACCTTGAGGATGGCAAAGATCAGGGCGGCGGCTGTCAGTGCCCGCTCGCCACCCGAGAGCAGGGCGATGCTCTGCGCGCGCTTGCCTGGCGGGCGCGCCACGATCTCTATCCCCGTCCCGCTCAGGTTATCCGGCTCGGTCAGCTCCAACCGTGCCTGCCCGCCGTTGAAGAGCCGCGTGAAATAGGCACGAAATTGCTGGTCAATGGCCTCAAAGGTGCGGGCGAAGCGCGCCTCCATGATGCCGTCCAACTCGGCAACAATATGCCTTAGGTCGTGGGACGCCCGCGCCAGGTCGTCCGATTGCTCGCTCAGGAAGGTGAAGCGCTCCGCTACCTCGGCGTATTCGGCAGGCGCCTCCGGATTGATAGCACCCAGGTACCCGAGGCGACGGCGCAGGCGGCGGATGTCGTTTTCCAGCCCCTCTGGCAACACAAGAACACGGGGCAGGGAGGTGACCAATTCTTCGATGGGCAAGAGCGCCTGATGGGGGAGCGCTTCCCCCTCGTCCAGTTCCGCCATGCCCAGGTCGCCCTCGATCTGCTCGCGCAGGTGGGCCTGTCGCTCCTCGGCGGCGTGCAGGGCAAGTTGCATGGTGTGCACCTGCTCTTCGCGTGCCTGACGCTGCTTCCGCCGGGCGAGGTGGAGCGCTTCCAACTCTGCCAGCGTTTCCTCGTTCCGCGCCTGCTCCTGCTCCTGGGGGCGCGCCTGCTCCAACCCCTGCTGGAGGGCCTGCTCGGCGCGCTCGGCCTCATCGCGTAGCGCCTGCACCCGCTGCGACAGTGTCTGCCCCTCCGCTTCTAGCTGCTCGTTCTGCTGTTGTTTGGCAGCAAGGCGCTGCGTCAAACGCGCCAACGCATCGGTCAGCGATTGAGCGTTACGCCGCCACCCCGAAAGCTGTTCGTCGGTCACAGCCAGCTCGGTGCGCGCCCGCTCCACCGCCTCGCGCAGGGCGCCGGGATGGAGGGCCTCATATTCCTGCTCTGCCGAGGCAACCCGCGCCTCCGCCGCCTCGCGTTCGCCGCGGAGCGCGGCAAGCTCTTCGCCCAGCGCTCCGTCTCGCGCATCGAGCGTGCCCCGCTCGCCCTCGCTCTTGGCCAGCAAGCCCTGTCGCCATGCCTGCTCCTGGCGGAGCCGCTCTGCCTCGCGATGCTCCCTCAGGCGCGCGGCCTCGGCACGCTGGCCCCGCCGCTCGTTGTCCCCCAGCGCGCGCTCGTGCGTGGCAAGGCTCTGCTCGATCGTTTGGAGTGTCTCGGCAAGGGTTTGAAGGAGCGCAGCCGCCTCGGCCTGCTCCGCCTCCACCCCATGAAGGCGCTCGGGCAACTCGGCCCACTCGCGGTTCTGCGCCAGCAGGGCGCTTTCCACGCCCTCGCCGCGACCCGCAATGACCGTGCCGTCCCGGCGGCGCACCTGCCCATCAAGGGTCACTAGGTCCCAGCCGTCTGCCCCGCCGTCCAGTGCCTCCACCGTGGCCCACGTCTCCACCACGATCCACCCGCCAAGGAGCATCTGCGCGACCTCGGGATGATCCGCCTGCACCAGGGCAGCCGCCTGCCCTATCACCCCTGCCCCACGCGGGGCGGCGCGGGCAAAGTCAGGCAGCGAGGTCGGCAAGGGGCGCAGCATCACCCGCCCCACCTCGCTTTGATGCAGCCATTGGCGCGTGGTGTCGGTGCCGCCGCGAAGGATGACCGCCTGCAACTCGCTGGCGAGCGCGGCACTGATGGCAGTGTCCAGCTCGTCCGGCACGCGCAGCAGGGCGGCGGCGGGGCCCAGGATGTGCTGCTCAAGGTGTCGCGCGGCCAGGAGGGCGCGCACGCCCGCCCCATAGCCCGCGCCCTCCTGACGAAGGCGGGACAGCAGGTCGCGACGCGCTGTAAGCCCACTGAGGCGGCGTTGCACCTCGTGGAGCCGCGCCTGGGCCTCGCGCTGGGCCGCCTGGGCAGCCTGGCGGCGGGCAACCTCGCTTTCCCGCTCCGCCAGGAGCCGGGCGCGCGCCTCGCTGAGCACGTTGGTTTCCTCCTGGAGGAGGGCCGCCTCGGCCTCGCGCTGTGCCAGGCGCTCGCCCAACTCAGCCAGGGCCTGCACGTGGGCCTCCGCCTCGCGCCCCAATTCCTGCTGGCGGCTGGCAAGCGCCGCCCGCTGCTGGGCCACCTCTGCCTGACGCGCTGTGAGCCTGCCCAGGGCGCGCCGTGCGTCCTGAAGGCCACGCCGCACCGTCTCGCGCGCGGCCTCGGCCTGGCTGAGTTGAAGTTGAGCCTGCGTCAGATGCGCCTGGGCAACCGCACGCGCAGCCTGGAGACGATTCCCCTCCTGCGCCAAGGTTTCCTGCTGGGCAAGCAGCCCGTCCCGCTCGGCGGCGAGCCCGTTCACTTCCTGCTGCAGCGCCTCCTGCTGGCGCGCAAAGCCGCGCTCTCGCTCAACGGCGACGGCGCGCTCGCGGCGCAGCCGCTCCGCCTCGGCGCGAAGGCGCCCCCGCTGGTGACGCTGCTCTTCCAGGAGGCGGCGCAGCAGGAGTTGGCGCTGTCGAAGCTCCTCCAGCCGCCGCTCCACCTCGACCACCTCGCCAGTAGCCTCGTGAAGCTGCGTCTTGCCCTGGGACAGGGCGGCGCGGGCAGCACCGATCGCCTCCACCGACTCGCCCCAGCGAAAGCCGTAAAATTGGTTCAGCAGCGCCTGGAGCATGCTTCTCAGCTCCAGATATTCCTCGGTCCGCTCCGCTTGCCGCTTGAGTCGCTTCAAGCGGGGCTCCAATTCAGCCAGGATATCGCGAACGCGCGTCAGATGCTCCTCAGTCTGCGTGAGGCGCCGCAGGGCCTCGTCGCGCTTGCCCTGATAGGCCCCCAGCCCTGCGGCGTCCTCGAACAGCTGTCGCCGCTCATCGGCACGAAGCGAGAGCGCGGCGTCCACCAGGCCCTGCCCGATGACGGTGTAGGTGCCCGCGCCGATGCTGGCATGGGCCAGCAGTTCCTGCACGTCCCGCAGGCGCACGCGCGAGCCGTTGATGAGATACTCGCTCTCGCCAGTACGGTAGGCGCGGCGCCCGATGACCACCTCGGAAAAGGCGATGGGCAGCGCCCCGTCGCTGTTATCCAGGGTGATGAAGCCCTGCGCCAGCCCCAGGCGCGGCCGCCGCTCGGTTCCACCAAAGATCAAATCCTCGCTTTTGCGGGCGCGCAGGCTGCCCGGGCGCTGCTCGCCCAGAATCCATCGCACGCTGTCGGACAAGTTCGACTTGCCCGACCCGTTCGGCCCGACGATGGCCGTGACGCCCTCATCGAACTGAAAGCGCATCTTGCCCGCAAAGCTTTTAAAGCCTTGAATTTCCAACTGTCTCAATTGCATGACTGGTCGTTTCTGTCCGGATGCGTTCCGTGCCTGGCCGACGGGCAAGTATAGCGGCCCCGAAGAAAGGAACAAAGAGGGAGCCCTGCCATTGTTCCGCAACAGGTTGGCAGGTACAATCGTATCTATCGGAAGCGAATGGGTAGATGAAAGGAGCAGTGCCATGACAGTGCAGGCGTTGCAGGCACGGGTGCGGGGGCGGGTGTGGCAGGCGATCGCGCAGAGCGGGGTGAATCTGTCAGCGATCCCCCAGGCAGAGATGGAGCAGATGGTCAGCACGATCACCGAAGGGGTGCTGCTGGAGATGGATCAAGTGTTGGAAGAGGGCGGCGTGCTGCCAACGGATGCGGCGGCGGCGGCGGTGCCCTCGGTGGGGGAAGGGGACGAGGAGATTTTGTGGGAGGGGCGCCCCTTCCTCTCGCTAGGCATTCGATACCAGATCACCAACGAGCGGATTCGGATAGTCGAGGGGATGATGGGCAAGACGCGGCAGGATATCGAGTTGGTGCGCGTCCAGGATATTGACCAGAGGCAGTCCGTCGGCGAGCGGATGGCTAACCTCGGTGACCTTTATATCAAAAGCCACGATCCGACAAACCCTGAACTGGTGTTGCACAACATCAGCAACCCCGAGTCGGTGCACGAGGTGCTTCGCCGCGCGGTGCTGAACGCCCGCAAGCGACACAATCTGCATTACCGCGAGCAGATGTGAGGAAGCATGCTTGAGCCGCCTATCTACGTATAATAGCGGTTTGCAAGAAGAGACGCGCGCGGCGCGTCTCTTCTTTGATGGTGCGTTGATCCCTGACATGGAGAAGGAATAGAGACAAGTATGAGCGATGGAACAATGATGCGCGCCTTTGGCGACACGGGGCTGCAGGTGTCGGTGCTGGGCTTTGGGGCAGGGCACATCGGAAGCCCCGATCAAAGCGAGGAGGAGGTGGCGCGGCTCCTCCACGAGGTGGTGGACCTGGGGGTGACGTTGCTGGACACGGCGCGCGGCTATGGGCTGTCGGAGGAGCGGATCGGACGCCACCTGGGCAAGCGCCGGGCGGAGGTAGTGATCTCCACCAAGGTGGGCTATGACATTCCTGGCTTCGAAGATTGGAGCGGCCCCATCATCCGGGCAGGGGTGGAAGCTGCCCTGCAGCGGCTACGCACCGACTGGCTAGACATCGTCCACCTTCACTCGTGCCCCCTGGAAGTGCTGCAAGAGGGCGAGGTGGTTCAGGCACTGCAAGAGATGGTGACCGCCGGCAAGGTCCGCGTTGCAGCTTACTCCGGGGACAATGCGCCGCTGATCTTTGCTGTCGAATCGGGTAGTTTTGGCAGCATCGAAACCTCGATCAACCTCACAGACCAACGCGTGCTGGATGATGCCCTGCCTGCCGCCCGAGCGCGCGGCATGGGGGTGATCGCCAAGCGCCCGCTTGCCAATGCACCCTGGCGCTTTGAGGAGCGGCCCGAGGGCCACTATGCAGAGGTGTACTGGGAAAGACTGCGGGCGATGGAGGTGGACCCTGGGTCATTGGCCTGGGACGAGCTCGCCCTGCGCTTCGCAGCATTTCAGCCCGGCGTCAGCAGTTGCATAGTGGGTACCCGCTCCCTCGCGCACCTGCGCCGCAACGTTGCCCTGCTGGAACAGGGGCCTTTACCGGACGAGACAATGCAGGCCCTTCGCGCTGCATTTCGCGCCCATGACGAAGGGTGGACCGGCCAGGTTTGATAGCATCGAAGGGCGGGCAACGCAGAAACCCGCCCTTCGGCTTACACGTGCTTTGGCGCAGGCCGCTATACGCCATTTGGCGTAGAGCAACAGGGAGAGTGGCGTACAACAGTTTGACACGGCAAGAAATTCCATTATACTGCCGCCGCTTGTGGAGAGACGTGGTCGAGACGTGACGTTATCTCCACATAGTGCTGAGCTGTTGTCTGTTTCCAATCATCGAAAGGAAGTATCCCCCTTGGAACTGACTTGGACCGAAAAACCGGCCGTAGCATTCCCCCGTTCCGTACTCGTGCTCGCCGGCCTCTTTCTGCTGTTGTTCTTCGCATTCCCCCTGCTGACCTCCCTTGCTGAGGGACCCACCGCGCCCGCCCCCGATCCGATCACGCAAAACGAGCAGTCCATGCTGGCGCGAATCAACGAAGTCCGCGCCTCTTATGGGCTCTACCCGTTTCGTGAGGCGACCCTGCTGGACAACGCAGCGGGCGCCCACGTCACCGAAGCCCAGGCACGCAACTACATGAGCCACCGCGGCGCGAACGGCTCTTCCTACTACAACCGTGTTGCATCGGCTGGTTACGAGGCCGACAAGGTTAATGAGGCCATCGGTTGGGGCTACGCCCTGGAGCGCCAGTTGACCTGGTGGCTCAACAGCCCGGTGCACCGTGCCATCCTGCTCAGTTCGACCTACACCGATATTGGCGTAGGCTACGCGGGCAATCCGGCTAAGTCGTGGGGTCACTGGTGGGTTGTGAACGTCGCCACGCAGCGATAAACGTCCAGCTTCCAGGGCGCACCGCCTCCCCCGGTGAGGCGCCAACATGAAGCCTGTACACAAAGCCAGCCAGGTCCGAACGACCTGACTGGCTTTTTCTTTGGCGATTTTCCCTCCACTTTAATATTGTATGACAGTTTGGCCGGGCCGCTTACAAGATCGTCAAATTGCTTGCCAGTTGTTTTAAAGACGGGTACCATTTTGGCATGACTGAGCTATCGCCGACGGCCTCTCTCCCCCAACGCATCGCCTGCCCCCACCTCGGGCAGCCGAACGCGCCCCATCTTTCGCTGGGGCGCCCCTCGGACGAGCATTGCTGCTTCGCGGTAGAGCTGAGCGGGGAGGCAATCTCCCATCGCCATCAGGCTCAGCGCTGTCTGGTGCCGGAATGGTCGCGCTGCTACAAGTTGGAGCCCGGCTTTGTCTCGGCGGCTGCCATCGCTGCCCCCCTGGACACAGCGCCCAGGGCTGCCCTGCCGCTCCTGATCGGCCCGCACGAGCCCGTCGCCCTGCAAGCTACCTTGAGCGCAGGGGCGGCTGCCACACCGCTGCCGGAGCCGTCGCTTCCAGTGCCCGCGCCCGTCCCTGCGCCCGGATGGCAGATCCCCGCCCTCTGGACGATGGTCGTGATACCGACTATGCTGCTGCTCCTCGCGGGCGGGCTGATCATGGGGCTGACGGCGAGCGAGGAGCAACAAACTGCCCGCACACTGCTGAGCACGCCCGCGGTGGCGGAGGGAGCCGCCGCACGCTTCCAGCGCACGCGCGCGGCGACCCCGCGACCCCGCACGTTCGCCACCTTTGCGCCTATCACCGAGGAGCCTGATCCAGGGGTCCTACCGATGGCCCCGATGCTGCCGGTGCGCGCCGCCCAGCCGACCCTGCCACCTGATGTGATCCCCCCGCCCCCGCCCCCCGTAGGGATCGCCAATTGGCCTTCCCAGCCTGCCACGGGCACGCCCGATCGAATCTGGTCGCCCCGCATCGGGATGGATGCCGAGGTCGTCTCTGTCGGTTCATACATACGAGAGATTCAAGGGCAACCGATCCGCTTCTACGACGTGGCGGAATACGCTGCGGGATGGCACCAGAATTCCTCTCTTCCGGGCTACCAGGGCAACGTGGTGGTGGCAGGCCATCACAACATCGCGGGCCGAGTATTCGAGCACTTGGTGGAGTTGGAACCGGGCGACATGGTGTACCTGGAAGCGCAGGGGCGCACCTACCCCTATCTGGTTGCCCTGAAGCAGGTGCTCCCCGAAACCAACGTGTCGGAAGCCCAGCGTGCCGAAAACGCACGCTGGATCGCCCCCACCACCGATGAGCGGCTCACGCTCGTCACGTGCTGGCCCGCCACCGGCAACAGTCACCGTGTCATCGTCGTCGCCGTCCCCGCCCGCTGAGCCCGCGGGGCTGCCTGCGCGCCCGACCCTCCCCCGCCCGCGTCGAATTTGGGTCACATATCCCCAGCCGTGTAGCGGTAAAATCATCGTTTGCCTGTTCAAGAAATCGCGTACGCCCTATACTGGTACGTGTACATTCTTAGTCGCCTGGCCACCATCTGTGAGCCGGCGATCATGCAGGTGCAGCATCGATCGGATTGCCCTGACGAGGGGTGACGGTAGCGGCGAATATCGGCGCAGGCGACACCATCAACCATGATCCCAGCCACATTGCCTCAGACAAAGTTCATTCCGCCGACGCCGCACGACGTGCTCGAGCGTGCCGAGCTTGTCGCGCACGCTCTTGCTTCTGTCGAGGCGCACCGCCTCACGCTCTTTTCCGCCCCCGCCGGCGCCGGCAAGACCACGCTTCTTGCCTCCCTCGTTCGCGCCATGCACCCGCGCCCGTGTGCCTGGCTGAGCCTCGACGGCGAAGATGATCAGCCTCACCGCTTTCTGCTGGGGTTGGTGGCCACGCTCCGGGTGCTGAATCCGTCGTTCGGCACGCGCACCCTCGCCTGGCTTGCCGACCTGACCCAGGATATCTCCCCGCTACAGCTAGCCGGAGCGCTGATCAACGACATGATCGAGGGGCTCACCGAGCCCTTCACGTTGATCATCGAGGATCTTCACGAGGTGCAGGATGCCCGGTTGTTCCAGACGCTTGATTACCTGATCGAGCGATTGCCCGACCATGCCCACATCGTCATATCTGCGCGGGCCGATCCGCCGCTCGCCCTCGCCCGCCTGCGCGCACGCGGGCAGTTGGCGGAGGTGCGTTTCGATGCGCTGCGTTTCTCAGCTGACGAGACGCGGCAGTTCTTGAATGCCCAGCATCAACTGCGGCTGTCCGGCGATGATATCCAGCATATCCACCTTCGCACCGAAGGATGGGCTGCCGGCCTGCGGCTGATTGCAGTCTCGCTGGCGCAGCACGCGCCCGAGCAGCGGGTTGAGGTCATGCGTCGGCTTGGCGTCGAGCACCGCCATATCTTTGATCTGTTTGCCGACGAGGTGCTGGCCCAGCAAGATCAGCTTGTGCAGCAATTCCTGCTGGAGACGAGTATCCTGAGCGAGCTGACGCCGGCTCTTTGCAACGCCGTCACGGGGCGCGACGACGCCGAAGCGCTCCTCGAGGATATTCATCGCCGCAATCTCTTCGTGGTCGTGCTCGACCCGGCCCAGCAATCCTATCGCTATCATGCCCTGTTTCGCGAATTCCTGGAGCGGCGCCTGAGCCGCGTAGCGGGCGGCGATAGGCGGGCCCTCCATCTTCGTGCCGGTCGCGCTGAGTCCGACGATGGACGGGCAGTCCATCATCTGCTCCTGGCAGAGGCGTGGGAGCCTGCGGCCGAGCGGATCGAGCGCGTCGCGATCGGGCTGCGGCAACAAGGGTTTGATGTGCCGCAGCGCTGGCTCAGCGCCCTTCCGCCTGACATTGTGGAGCAGCGGGCGACCCTGAGCTACCTGTCCGGCGTGATGGCAGCGGAGCGCGGCGACTTCGCCCTCGCGCGGAGCATGCTGCAGCGAGCCATTCAGCACTACGCTGCCGCACAGGATTTCGCCATGCAGGGGGAGGCGATGACGCACCTGAGTGCTGTCTCGATCACGAGCTACACGCCCGAGGGATTTGTCGAGGCCGCGCAGATCGGCGACGAGGCGCTGAAGTTGCCGCTCACGGCGGTGGCGCGGGCGCGCGTCTACCTCTTGCGCATATGGTTATCGTTTTATACACGCGACGAAGTGGGCATGAACAGCGCCCTTGGCGAGGTGCTGGAGCTTGTGCTGGCGAGCGACGATATGGCGCTGGCGCGCAGTGTGCTGCCGAGTCTGAATATTGCCCTGTTCCCTGCGATCACGAACCGTCAGCGGCTGACGCACGTTGTCAATACGCTGCAGGCACGCTATGGCGTCGGGTATGGGCGGCTGCAGATCAGCGTGTGGGCGCTGGTGGCCGGGCTGCGCCAGCTTGAGGGGCGGCTGGCAGATGCCTACGACGCCGCACAGCACACAGCGGAGTTGATGGAAGGCAGCGGGGATCTGGTGTATGTCGGGGTGGCCAACGACCTGATCCTGGCAATGCTGGCGCTCGCGCGCAGTGACGCTCGTGCCATCGAGGCATTGTTCGAGCGTCGCTATCCGCTGAGCAACGCCATCCAGGGGAACCAGGACGCGAGTGTGTTCTTTCCGCTCTACCTGGCGCTCGCACGTTGGATGGCAGGGTCATCGAGCGGAGCCGAGCGGCTCGTCCACCACCTACGCGCGTCTGTGCCCCACGACGCGTCGCCGTCGCTGCTCGCCGTCATCCCGTACATCGAAGCGGTGGCCGAGCTGGAGCGTGGCGATCCAGCCGCCGCAGTGAAGCGCCTGAGCGCTCTCCCGTTACAGACCCCCTCGATGATGGAGCGAGGCGCGGCGCCAGACATGCGTTGGGTGCTTGGGTATGCCTACTGGCAGCTACGGCAGTATCAGGAAGCGCTTGCTGCGATCACACCGGCGCTGGAAAGTGCCCACGCAAGCGGCTGGCCCGGCTACATTCTGCGCCAGGGCCGCGTTGTGGTGCCGCTGCTCGAACTGGCAATAAAGCGCAACGTGTATCCGATCACGGCGCAGCGTGCGCTCGACAGCCTGGATGCTTACCTTAAAGCTACCGTCGTGCCGATCCCCGGCACAAACGAGGCGATCAGCCCGCGCGAGATGGAGGTGCTGCGGCTGATCGTCACGGGCGCGAGTAATCAGAAGATTGCCGACGAGCTCTCGATCACTGTATGGACCGTCAAATCTCACGTGACGAGCATCTTGAGCAAGCTCGGCGCAAGCTCGCGCACGCAGGCCGCCGCCCGCGCGCGGGAGCTCCGTATCCTTTGATCCCCCCTCCTGTTCCCACCTGCTCATCCCATGATTCCCACCTTTGAGCGAGGCATTCTTCCGGCTGTGTCGCTATGCTGTTCTCACATCAACCTTTACCTGGAGGACGACATGGCACACAGCAGACTGATGCACGCGAACGAGGGACTGACCATCAAGCCTAGTCCGGTCGAGACCCTGGTGTTCCCACTGGCCCATGAGGAAACCGACGGTAGCTTCGATTACCTGATCGGGGAGATCGGCTACCTGGGTGGGCCCCCCATGCATTTTCACATCAACGAGGATGAGGTGCTGCATCTGCTCGAAGGAGAGTTGACGTTCAAGGTTGGGGAGGAGATCGTCGAGATGGTGGCGGGAGATGTGATGTTTGTGCCGAAGGGGGTGCCGCACGGCTACGTGAACAAACAGCAGGCCCCTGCACGCGGGATTGGTATCTTTGTGCCGAGTGGGCTCGCTCGTTTCATGACGGACTACACCGCCCTGCCTCCTGGCCAGCCCGATCCGCAGGTGATGGAAGCGCTGAGCAAGAAGCATGGCCTGATCGTCGTTGGGCCGCCCCTGGCCGTACTGCTGGGCCTGAGATAATAGCCATTCCCGGCTGCGAACGATTTTCCGAGGCCGCAGGTGCGATGACGCACCTGCGGCTTCTCCCTGGCAGGGACGAAGCACTGCCCAGCCATCTCGGAGGCTCAAGGAGCAAGGGGATGACCTTCAGCATGACCCCAACGCCACCAGCAGCCGCACGGTCGTAGAAGGCAACTTCACACAAAGAGAACGAGGAGACGTCCGAGAAGCTCCTTAAACTATTGCAACTCGCCTTGTTTTTTGCTATCCTGTGGGCAAGTTCAGATGCAGGCGATGACGAGGACGAGTAGGGGTGCGGCGCGCTTCAGAGAGGCAAGGGTCGGCGGCTGAAAGCCCTGCCAGCGACAACACCGTGAAAACCACCTCCGAGCCGGTCCGGGAAAGGGTGTAGCCTCGTGCTGCCCTGAGTAACGGGCTTCGGGTAGCTCCGATATCAGCAAAGCAAGCGGCGCTGCGCAGGCAGTGCAACGCGGGTGGAACCGCGGGGGTATTCTTTTTGGCTCTCGTCCCGATCAGGGGATGAGGGCTTTTTTGTTGTTGGACAAGGAGGGGATGATGGGCGACGAGGGCGAGATGGAGCTGTATCGGCAGGCAGAGCGATATATCCCGAAGGGGTATGACCCCGATCTGTACAAGGTGCGCCACAGCGCAGCGCACATCCTGGCGCAGGCAGTGCGGGAGCGCTTCGCGCCCGAGGGCGTGGTGCGGGTGGCCATCGGGCCGCCCGTCGAGGATGGCTTCTACTATGACTTTGAGCTGCCGCGCCAGCCCAACGAGGAGGACCTCGCGTGGGTCGAGGGGCGCATGCGCGAGATCATTCAGGGCAAGTACCCCTTCCAGGTGCGCGAGGTGTCCGTGGAAGAGGCCCGCGATCTGTTCGCGGAGGAGCCCTACAAGTTGGAGCTTATCGGCGGGCTGGCGGCCGGACAGTTGGATGAGTATGGCAACCCACTGCCCGCAGACCAGGCGCCCCGCATCACGGTCTACCAACACGATACGTTTGTGGACCTGTGCCGGGGGCCACATGTGCGCCACACAGGGAAGATCAAGGGGTCGGCGCTCAAATTGATGAGCGTGGCGGGGGCGTACTGGCGCGGCGATGAGCGGAACAAGCAGTTGACGCGCATCTACGGCACGGCCTTCGAGAAGCAGTCAGAGTTGGAGGAGCACCTGCGCAACCTGGAGGAGGCCAAGCAGCGTGATCATCGGAAGCTTGGGCGCGAGTTGGGGCTGTTCGCGCTGGAACCTCATCTGCTCGGGCAGGGGCTTGTGCTGTGGATGCCGAAGGGCGCGGTCATTCGCGATCAGCTAGAGCGCTTCTTGAAGGAGGAGCAGGTGGCGGCGGGGTACCAGCCGGTGTACACGCCGAACATTGCCAAGCTGGACCTGTTCAAGATGAGCGGACATTACCCGTATTACAAGGAGTCGCAGTTCCCACCCCTGCAGGATGAAGAAGGCAACGCTTACCTGCTGAAGCCTATGAATTGTCCCTTCCACATCCTGATTTACAAGCAGCAGCATCGCTCGTACCGTGACCTCCCTGTCCGCCTGGCCGAGTTTGGCACGGTGTATCGCTGGGAAAAGAGCGGTGAGGTCAACGGGATGACGCGCGTGCGCGGCTTCACGCAGGACGATGCGCACCTGTTCGTGCGACCGGACCAGTTGGAGGCAGAATTTGCCGATGTGATTCGCCTGACGCTCCATGTGCTGAAAACGTTCGGTTTGACGGATTACCGCGCCCGCGTGGGGGTCCGCGACCCGAACAGTGACAAGTATGTGGGTGACACGGGGGTCTGGGAGGCGGCGACGGTGGCCATCTTGAATGCGCTGGGGCAATTCGATATGGCGTTCACGGTGGAGGAGGGCGAGGCCGCCTTTTATGGGCCAAAGCTCGACTTTGTCGTGCGCGACGTGCTCAAGCGCGAGTGGCAGTTGGGCACGGTCCAAGTGGACATGAACTTGCCGGCGCGCTTCGAGTTGGAGTATATCGGCGAGGACAACGCGCCGCACCAGCCTGTGATGATCCACCGCGCGCCATTTGGCTCGCTGGAGCGCTTCGTGGGCATCCTGATCGAGCATTTCGGCGGGGCATTCCCGCTCTGGATCGCGCCGCAGCAGGTCGCCATCATCCCTATCGCGGATCGCCACCACGCGTGGGCCAACGAGGCCCAGCGCCGCTTGAGCGCGGCGGGGCTGCGGGCTGAGGTAGATGGCAGCTCCGATCGCATGAATGCCAAGATTCGGCAGGCGCAGATGCAAAAGATTCCCTACATGCTGGTCATCGGGGACAAAGAGGTGGAAGAGGGCACGGTTTCCGTGCGCCTCCGCTCCGGCGAAACGTTGGGCGCGATGGCACTGGACGACTTTACGATGTTGGCCCAGCGCCTGGTCGAGGCCCGCTCTCTCGCCCTACACGAGACGCTGGAAGCGTCGTAGGGCAGTATGGAGGGGACGGGGGCAGAGGTCCCCGTCCCCTTCAAGCAAGGCTGGCAACTCGGTTTCCCCTATCCCCGCTTTCTTTCCTCTACGGGTGAGGCACATCATCGCGCGCGCCGCGCCAGCATGATACGATGTTCCCAAATGGATGGACAGACCCTTGAGCCACGCCAGAATTCTTGCTGTGTGACAGTGGCAAAGCATAGGGGTCTGGTTGCAGAACTAGCAAAATGGAGATAGCAGGGTGGATAACGGGATGAAAGATAAGGTAGTTCTTGTAACGGGCGGCACCGGCGGGATAGGGCAGGAAACAGCGCGTGGGCTGGCCGCGCAGGGCGCTACGGTCGTCATTACGGGCCGCAACCGCGAGCGAGGGGAAGCGGTGGCGCGTACGTTGCGCGACAGCACAGGCAACCCGGAGGTGAGCTACCTGCAGGTTGATTTGTCCAGCCGGGAGGAGATCGAGCGCTTTGCTAGCGAGTTTCAGCAGCGTTATGACCGGCTCGACGTGCTGGTCAACAACGCGGGCGGCATCTTCTGGGAGCGTCAAACGAACCCAGAGGGGTTGGAATTAACCTTTGCCCTGAATCACCTGGGCTACTTCCACCTCACCCACCGCCTGCTGCCGCTGCTTGTCGCCAGTGCCCCAGCCCGGATCATCAACGTGTCGTCGGACGCACATCGGATGGCGTCGCTTCCTCTTGATGATCCCCAACAGGAAGAGGGATACAGCGCCTGGGGAACGTACAGCCAATCCAAACTCGCCAATATTCTTTTTACGCGGGAGTTGGCACGTCGGTTGGAGGGGACGGGGGTCACAACCAACACGCCTCCATCCGGGCTTCGTCGCCACGGACTTTGGGCGGGGCGGGGGGCTGATCGGGCGCTTCCTGATGCCTATCGCCCAACTGTTTGCGATCTCACCGAGCGCGGGGGCGCAGACATCCATCTATCTTGCCTCCTCGCCAGAGGTGGCAGGGGTAAGCGGCAAGTACTTCGCCAACAAGCAGGAAAAACGAGCAGCGCGCCCTGCCTATGATGACGACGCCGCGCGCCGCCTTTGGGAGCAGAGTGAGGCGCTGCTTGACCTAGAGTGAGCCTGCGCTGTTTGCTGACAAGGATGTGACGGCCAACCATCGCCTGAAAGGGGTGCCAGATGAAACGTATAGGATTGGAACAATGGGGCGTCGTGCTTGCGCTGGCTGGCACGCTGGGGATGAACTATCTTGCCAATGCGCTGCCCCTGGGCGGAAATACCACCGGCGAGCTATCGGACAGTTTCCCGGTGCTCATCACCCCGGCTGGTTACGCCTTTGCCATCTGGGGGCTGATCTACCTGGGCCTGACACTCTTTGCGTTTTATCAGCTACGGCCCGCGCAGCGCAACAACGGGCTGCTCCAGGCAGTGCGCGGCCCCTTCCTGCTGTCCAGCCTCGCCAACATCGCCTGGATCGTCCTGTGGCACTACGAGCAGGTGCCGCTCAGCCTGCTGGCCATGCTCGGGCTGCTCGCCTCGCTCCTGGTGATTTACCGGCGGCTCGTTGCGCGGCGTAGCACATTGAGCCGCACCGAGCGCTGGCTCGTCCAGTTACCGTTTAGCCTCTACCTGGGGTGGATCACGGTTGCAACGGTGATCAATGTGGCGGTGGCCCTGTATGACGCAGGCTGGCAGGGCGGCATCGCCTCCTCCGCTATATGGAGTGTCCTGCTGCTGGCAATTGTTACAGGGCTGGCCTCGTGGGTAACGGCACGCGGGCGCGATCCGGTCTATGGGGCTGTCATCGTCTGGGCGCTGATCGGCATCGTGCTCAAACCCAACGCCCTCACGCTCGTTGCCATCGCAGCGAGTTTGGCTGCGATAGTGGTAGCCATCGTAGCCCTTCGTGCGGCAGGGCGATGGGCCGCCGAGCCGAGGATGATGGGCACCGCCTGAGGGTGCGCCTCGGCATCGCCAGGATCGAGCGTTGAGCCAGCGCAGGATGGCTGGCGTGCCCCCCTTATGGTAGGATAGCGCTCCACGCCCGTCCTGGCCGCGAGGGAGCGACCCCATGCCCAAGATAGCTTTTATCGGCGCGGGAAGCGCCGTGTTCACGCGAAACCTGTGCAACGATATCCTGCTGACCCCTGCGCTACGGGAAAGCACCATCGCGCTGATGGACATCCATCCGGGGCGGCTGACCCAGGCAACGCAGCTTGTGGAAGCACTTGCCCGGCAGCGGGACGCGCGGGTCCGCATCGAGCCAACCCTAGATCGGCGCGAGGCGGTACGCGGTGCCGACTATGTGATCGCCACCTTTCAGCAGGGGGGGCTGGAAGCCTACGCGCTCGATATCGAGATCCCGCAACGCTATGGGATCGAGCAGTGCGTAGGCGATACCCTGGGGCCGGGGGGCGTCTTTCGCGCCCTGCGCACCATTCCGGTGCTGCTGGCGCTCTGCCAGGAGATGGATGAGCTGGCACCCGACGCCCTGCTGCTCAACTATGTGAATCCCATGGCGGCCAACTGCTGGGCGGTGTCGCGCGGGACAGGGCGCCCGGTGGTGGGCCTCTGCCACAGCGTGCAGGGAACGAGCGAACGGCTGGCCCGCTGGCTAGAGGTGCCGTACGATGAGGTACGCTTCCGGTGCGCGGGCATCAACCATCAGGCATTTTTCCTGGAATTTCGCCGCGGCCAGGAAGATTTGTACCCGCGCCTCCGGCAAATAATTCAGCGCGATGACATCCGGGGACAGGACCCCGTGCGCGTCGAGTTGATGGAGCACTTCGGCTATTTTGTCACCGAGTCCAGCGGCCACGCCAGCGAATATGTTCCCTACTTCCGCAAGAGTGCAGCCATGGTCGCGGAAGCACTGGTACCCCGCTTCACCGACCCCGCCGACGGGTGGTTCGACCACGGTCGCACTGGCGGCTATCTGCGCCACTGCCTGGCGCGCCTCGACGCCACCCCTCGCGAGGCGGAAGCCCTGCTGGCGGGGGAAGCATCGCCCCCAGCACGGCGCACCCACGAGTACAGTTCGTGGATCATGGAAGCCATGGAGACCGATCAGCCGGTGCGCATCAACGGCAACGTAAGCAACGAGCAGTTGATTCCATCCCTTCCGCCTGGCTGCTGCGTCGAGGTGCCCTGCCTGGTGGACGGCGGTGGCATTCAACCAACCCGCGTGGCCGACTACCCGCCCCAACTGGCCGCCCTGAACCGTACGAATATTAACGTGCAGGCGTTGATCGTCGAGGCAGCCCTGACGGGGCGACGGGATGCCGTCCACCACGCTGTGCTGCTGGACCCGCTCACGGCGGCTGTCTGCACGCTCCCTCAAATCCATGCGATGGTGGAGGAACTGCTTGAGGCTCAGAGGCCCTGGCTCCAACTGTTCGCGCCGACAGGGGATTGACGCCCCTGCCCTGCCCGCTATACTTACAATAGCCTAACGTGGGGGCGCATGTGGCCCGGTGGCTGCCCTGGTCTTCAAAACCAGTGGGACGTTGCGCAAAGCAAGGTTCGGTGGGTTCGACTCCCATGCGCTCCCGTGCCCCTCAAAGAGAGGGAAGAGCCGGGCCTCATGTCGTCGGACACGAGTTGGCTTTTCCCTCTTTTTTTGTGGATCCCGATGAAACAGCTATCCTGCGTCCGCCTGGCTTCAATTAACCTCTGCAACTATTGGCACATGCTATGCTCATCCAGCAGCAGTCATCCCCTCTTTAGCCCTCGTGGAATAGGAGTAGGGATATGAGCACAAGTGTGGCGCATCAGGCGCGCAACTGGCTACATCATATGATGCTAGCCGCTATTGTGGCAGAAGCGGCCACGGTGGCCAAAGGGTTTGCTCGGTTTGTACCCCTGGAAATCATTGGTGCCGAGCCGGAGCAACGGTGGGAAAACTGGTCCGAGTGGTCGGCCTTTCTGGAAGAGGAGTTTCGCGACCTGGTGCCTACCGCTCTGTCGCTCCACTTGGCCCAGAGCCCCACGATCCTGTGGGACGAGACGAATCCCAGCGAAGTGGCTCTTCGCTGGCGGATGGTTTGTTCGCGGCGAGGGGGCAGCCCAGCCCCCCTAGACTTCGCGTACGAGGCTACGCTGGTGGAGGAGCAAGGTCGCTGGGTGGCGGCTCGCCTTCGCTGGTCTCGGGCGACCCCATCTGTCTAAAGTCAAAGCGAATCGCCCCCGCCTGTCGGGCAAGCAAGGTGGCCCACTCCCCGCTAAGGAGGGTCACGGCGGAGGGGCCAAGCAGCTCCCCTACCTCGCGCCCCATCGCTTGAAAGCGCTCGGGCGGGGGCGGGGTCGAGACCGCGAGGCCGAGCGCTAGAATCGGCGGGGTGGTTGCGCCACGAACCAGCCCAAACAGGTAGGCCTGCGAGAGGCCTGGCTGCTGCTGGAGCCAGCGGTTCAGCGCAGCCACCTCGCGATGCTCGATAACACGCGGCGGTGGGCCGAGGCGCACGGTGGGCTGATTGGGAGGCTGGGCAGTGGGCGGCGGCGGGGCGTTACGCAGGTGCGGTGCCATCGCCAGGAGGGCCGATGCCTGAACCGTCGCCGAGGCGGGGCCACCGCGATCTATGAGGATGCCCGCCGCCCGAATTTGAAGGGCAACCTGCAGCACCGCCGGAAAGGGCAGCAACAGGTAGAGCTGATCCGGGGAATGGCTCAGTCGTAGGTGGGCCTCGCTCGTAAAAAGGGGCAGAAACAACTTGTCCTCGGCGCCCTTGATTAGCTTGAGTTGGAGCGGCACGTTGCTGCCCGCCAGCACATCGCCGCTTTGCATCCCTGGCGGCAGAACTTCAATGGGCAGCAGCAAGAGCGACTGCTGAAGCGCCTGGAAGAAGCGAGCATGTGCCTCTCCATCAGCTTCCTTTAAAGCCCCTATAGCTTCCTGCAGGGTACGTCGCACCTGCTCCGCCTGCCAATATTCGTTGAACGACACGGGTACCTCCTCGCCGCAGCAACAGCTTGACATCATCCCAATCTTGGCTGCGTAAAGCATAGCACGAAGCAGGCGATGCGACGGAGTTGAGGTGTCGACGGCTTGCCAGCTTCAAGAACACACGGGGGCATTCCGATGATCCGGGACAAACAGAGTATCCTGGCACTGTTGCGGGCGGAGCTTGAGCGGTGGGAGGCGATGCTTGCCCGGCTCCCTGAGGAGCAGATCACGGCGCGCCGCCTTCCCTCTGGCCTGTCCATCAAGGATGGGATGGCCCACCTGATGGCGTGGCAACAGCGCTCCATCGCACGCTTAGAAGCCGCCCAACGCGATCAGGCGCCTGACTACCAGGGCTGGCCCACCCACCTTGACCCAAACTCGGAAGCTGATCTGGATTCGATCAACGCGTGGATCCACGAGCGGTACCGAGACGAGTCCTGGCCCAGGGTGTATGAGGGGTGGCGGGAAGGCTTTCTCCGCTTTCTCGACCTGGCGGAGGCGCTCCCGGAAGCGGTGCTGCAGGACACGGGCCGATTTTCGTGGCTGCATGGCTATTCGCTGGCTGATACGCTTGCAAGTTCCTACGAGCATCACCACGACGAGCACCTGGAGCCCCTACAGGCATGGCTGACCGTGCACGGGCCCCCTCGCTCCGACGAATAAAGCGCAACTATCCCCTCTGACTGACCAAAAGAAACGGATTCAGCCAATGCCCGAGATTGTGGATTTGAGCCAGGAAATCTTTTCGGGCATGCCTGTCTTTCCGGGATTGCCAGACGTTCAAATCACGATGCACGTGTCGCACGAGGAGTGGGAGGGGATTGGGGAGAGCGATGGGGTGTCGCCTGCGGTGAACCGCCTGGCATTGGGGGAGCACACCGGCACCCATGTGGACGCCATCAATCACATGGGGCGGCAGTTCCGGGGCCAGTCAATTGACACAATGCCGCTGACGATGTTTTATACAGAGGGCATATGTCTGGACCTGTCTGACAAGGGGCCAGGCGACCTGATCGAGCCCGACGATCTGACGCGCGCCCTTGGCCAGGCGAGGCTCGACATCCTGCCCGGCGATACGGTTCTTTTGTATACCGATCACTACCGGCGGGCGTTCGGGCGCGCCGAGTGGCCAAATGGGCCGGGGCTCAGCGTCGGGGCGGCGCAGTGGCTCGGCGCGCAGAAGATCGCTGCGTTTGGCGTGGAAACGATGGCACCGGGGGTACGCCACGTGTCGAACAGGGCGGTTCATCAGGTCTGCGGCGAGATGGGCTTCACCCATTACGAGAACCTCGTGAATCTTCACCTGCTCATCGGGCGGGGTCGCTTCCGATTTATCGGGCTGCCGCTCCGCCTGCGCGGCGGCACCGGCTCCCCGGTTCGGGCTGTGGCCGTCTTCGAAGAATAACGGGAGCGAGCCATGCGAACGGTAGACACGCACGGCACCTTTGACGAGATGCTCGTCCAGTACACTCCTGCCGTCCAGGCCCTTGCCCGCCAGGCCCGCGATCTGATCATCGAGATTTACCCCGATGTCGTCGAGGTCCCCTGGGCCCGGCAACGCATCGCGGGCTATGGCGTGGGAGCGAAGAAGATGTCGGAGCAGTTCTGCTATATTGCCCCGCAAAAATCCTATGTCAACCTGGGCTTCTACTATGGTGCAGAGCTACCCGACCCAGCAGGGCTTTTAGAGGGAAGCGGTGCTCTGATGCGCCACATCAAGCTCAGGCAACCCTCTGATTTGGAGCAGGCTGCGCTACGCGCGATGGTTGAGCGTGCAAGGCACCACCGGATGCCAGAGTAGTCCCCCGCATGAGGGGGCGGCCGAGGGAATGGGCTTTTCCTTCCTCATTCCCCGTCCCCTGTCAGCGTCCATCTTGAATCCTGGATCTCTTTACTCGTGGAGAGCGCGCCTGTGAATGACCCCGTGACCCCACCCCCATCCGCCGCCCCTTCCGCCCAGACCCTACGGGTGCTACAGCTACTTGCCGCTCGCTATCCGTCCATCAGCGCGGCGCATGTAGAAATGATCAACGTGAGCAGCCTGCTGGCGTTGCCCAAGGGCACCGACCACTACATCTCCGATATTCATGGCGCCTATGAGCAGTTCGACCACATGCTCCGCCATGCCTCGGGCGCAATCCGCCGCAAGGTGTCGCAGACCTTCGGCGATGCGCTATCAGAGGGGGAGCAGGTGGAACTGGCGATGCTGATTTATTATCCAGAAGCGAAGATTCAGCAGGTGCGTGCCACACAGGGGGCGGGGGAGGCATGGCTGGCGACGACGATTGGCCGCCTGGCGCGCGTGGCGCGAATGTGCGCCTACAAATATACGACGCGCACCGTCCGCGAGCGGCTCGACCCGCCCCTGGCGCCCATTCTGGAGGAGCTCCTCACCGAGAGCGAGGGGGACTTTCGCGACCAGGCACATTATTTCGACAGCATCGTGCAGGCCATCGTCGCGCTGGGTGAGGGGGAGACGGTGATTATCACGCTGGCCTACCTGATCCAGAGCCTGGTGGTGGACCGACTGTTCATCCTGGGGGACATCTACGATCGCGGGCCGGCTGCGGAAAAGGTGATGGATCGGCTGATGGCCTTTCACCACGTGACAATCCAGTGGGGAAACCACGACATCTCATGGATGGGCGCGGCCAGCGGCTGCGAGGCGCTCATCGCCAACGTGCTCCGATTGTCGCTACGCTACGCAAATCTTGAAACCCTGCTGAACGGGTACCAGATCAGCCTGCGGCGGCTGGCCCGCTTCGCCGAGGAGACCTACGGCGACGACCCGTGCGAGGCGTTTGAGCCGGTGGTGGCCACGCCCATCGAGGCTTTCTCTCATGCCACGATTGCGCGCATGCACAAGGCAATAGCCATCATCCAATTCAAGCTCGAAGCGCGGATCATCCAGCGCCATCCGGAATACCAGATGGACGATAGGCTAGTGCTTGACACGATCAACATGGCGAGGGGCAGCACCACGCTTTACGGGGACACCTACCCCCTACGCGATGCCCATTGGCCCACGCTGTTCCCCCACGACCGCGCGGCACTGACGGCTGAGGAGGCGGCAGTGGTGGACGATCTGCGCCAGCAATTTGAGGACAGCGAGCGCTTGCAGGCGCACATCCGCTTTTTGTATAGCTTTGGCAACATGTTCGAGGTGCAGGACGGCCACCTGAAGTTCCACGGCTACTTGCCCGTGGATGAGCAGGGGGAGTTCGTCTCCTTTCCGCTGGCGGGCGAGACCCTGGGCGGCCCTGCCCTGCTGGCGCGCTTCGAGCAGGTGGCGCGCGAGGCCTTTTTCAGCCGCGATGGGGCGGACCGCCAGATCGGCCAGGATGCGATGTGGTACCTGTGGTGCGGGCAGCACTCGCCGCTTTTCGGACGACGGCGCATGACCACCTTTGAGCGTTACTTTGTGGCGGACCCTGCCACGCATGTGGAGCCAAAGGGGCCGTACTACGCCCTTCGCGACAGCGAGGCTTTTTGCCGCAAGGTGCTGGCCGCCTTTGGCGGCGATGTAGAGTACGGCTTCATCATCAACGGCCACACGCCGGTGCGGCTCAAGAAGGGGGAGCAGCCGCTGATGGCAAATGGCAAGCTGGTGGTGATTGACGGGGGCATGAGCGAGGCCTACCAGCCAGTGACGGGCATCGCCGGGTACACGCTGATTGCCAACTCGCAAGAGATGGCACTGGCGGCGCATGAGCCCTTTGTATCCACCGAGGCATTGCTCCAGAGCGGCCACGATGTGACCCCCCGCACGGAGCGCATTCAAAGCTACCCGAAACGCCTGACGGTGGCGGACACGGATCGGGGCCACGCGCTCCGTAGCCATCTTGATGACCTTCAACGCCTCGTCGCGGCCTACCGCCGGGGGGTGCTGGTGGAGCAGGGGCGCGTGGGCACTGGCTGGCGGTGAGCGGGAACCCCGTCTGCTGATGGGGCAAGGTCTAGCCGACCCTGTAGCCGCCTCTGCTTCGCCCCCTGCCTTCTTCTCCGCGGCGCTGATGGCCTCATCCATCTTCAGCAGGGGCGATTCCAGCACGCGGCCGTGCCCCACCGCCAGGCGCTTCGGATTGAGGGCACGCAGGGCCCGGGCGCTTGCCAGGGCCGTGGGCAGGTGCCAGGTTGCCATGGCGGGAAGGGGAAAGAGCCAGCGATATACGCCAGCCACAGCGATGCCTCCCTGGGTCTGGAACGCATCCCCTGCAATCAGGGTCCCGTCCCGCTCATCCAGGAAGGCTATATGGTCCGGCGTGTGGCCGGGCGACGCGATCACCCGCAGCGAGCCGAGCCTCTGCCCTGCCTGCAGCAGTCGCGTGGGGCGCGTGGCGCATTCAACCAGGCCGCCGCGCAACGGTGCCTGCGGCTCCGCTGGCTGAAGGTCCCGCTTGCCCTGGAGAAAATCGCTGGTCCGGGGGCTGAAGGCAACCTCGGCGTTCGGTAGAAGCTTGCTGAGTTCATCGAGGCTCCCCACATGATCCGCATGGCCATGGGTCACCGTGATGCGCGTGATGGGCAACCCGATAGCCTCCGCCGCGCGTAGGATGCCCTCAGCGCTACCAGCGATGGTCGTGTCAATCAGCGTCAGGCCGTCGGCCTCACGTACAAGGTAACAGTTGATGACGAAGAAGCGCGTGAGCTTCCACAGGGCGGAGCCGTGTTGTGTGACGTTCATGGTGCCTCCGTATTGAAACAAATGGGATGAGGTGATGGAATCTCAGGCTGGACCTGGCTACTTGATCGTACAAAGCGCCTGCCGAATCTCGCCCAGGTGATAGGCCGTGTGCACGATCATGGCGATGGCACCCCCTATCTCATGGTCGCTTGGCCAGTCGGTCGTATCAGCGATGAGGGCCTTGACGCGATCGTAGCTCTCGCGCAACTCCAACTTGAATGCTTCCCATTCGTCAGGGGAAACGGCACTGACCTCGCGCCAAATTTTGCCCCAGTCCTGCTGCTCGAACGTTTTTGTCCGAACGCCCCTCTCCAGCACATCCAGGTAGAACGCTACGTGTTTGACCTGCGCAGCCAGGGTAGCGCACTTGCCCCCAACTGGCACGGATGCTTCCTCGGCGGAAATCGTAGCGAGGGTCTCGAACATGGAGGTTCCGTGATCCAGGACGATGCCATGGACCTTATCGAAGATTTCATCAAGGAGGAGATAGAGCGCACTGGTAAAATGATCGGCTTGAATGGTGGTACTCATGGGATTCCTTTCGAACGGAAAGTGGGAGGCGGGGAATCGTGTGTTCCCTGCCTGGCTGGGACGCTCAGTTTAAAGAGGGGCCATCAGCCGGGCGGCGGCTTCGCGCCCGTGCTTTGGCGGCCTCAGTCTCACGGTCCTTGTGAGGGGCTGTGGTATCGAGAGACTGGAGCAGGGTACGGGTGATGGCGGCAACCTCGTCCACCGCAGCGACGAAGGCGGCTTCATTGGCCCTGGACGGCTTCTGGAAGCCGCTCACCTTGCGCACAAACTGGAGAGCGGCGGCATGAACTTCATCTTCAGTTGCTGGGGGCTCGAAGTTGAAAAGGGGCTTGATACTTCGACACATGGACGCTTCCTCGCTTTCAAAACATGCTATACGGGTTAGGGGAATGCTCGGGCACAGGCTGGCCGAGGTCCCAAAGTTCAACGATGCGCCCTCTTAGATCGAAATAGGGGCGATTGGGAGCCTGCAAGCCCAACCGCGCAGGACAACCGCTAGCGAACAACCCGAAAGCGCAGGTGGGTAACCTCCGGCGCCCCGACCAGCGAAACGGGCTCTAATGGGAGCGACGCGCCGCCGATGCCATCGAACAGGCGGCGTCCCGCGCCCAGCAGGGTCGGAACAAGATGCAGGTGGATCTCGTCAACCAGCCCGGCGTGCAAAAACTGCTGCGCGATGGACGCGCCGCCCCCGATGACCACATCGTTGTCGCCCGCGGCTGCCTGCGCCAGCATCAGCGCACGCCGGATGCCGCTCGTCACGAAGATAAAGGTTTCTGCCCCCCTGGCAGGCTGGTCCGGCACGGTATGGGTCAGGACAAAATGGGGAACCTTGTAGGGGTTGTCTACAAATCCGTCCTGTGCCGCACCGAGCTCGTAGGTTCGCTTCCCCATGATGATGGCACCCGTAGTCGCGAGGCCCTTGGCCAGCACGGTAGCGGTGGCGGGGGAGGGCGAAAAGAAATAATCGTGCAGCCCGCCCGGCTCATCGTTCGGCCCGGCCACAAAGCCATCCACGGACATGGCCATATCGAGCACAACAGTTGCCATTCGTTCCTCCGGTGGGTCAGGGGATGAACTCGACGGGTAAGCCAAGAAAGCGCCCGTACGCTTCCCCTGCGGCTTGTGCTGCTTCCAGGTGATTCGGGCTAAGGGGCGGCTCAAAGGGGTGGAAGGTTATCCTTACCCCCGAGCGGTGCCGGGTGCGAGCCCAGGTGCCAACCACTCGTCCCTGTATCACAAGCAGCGGCTTGAAGATGCCATTGGCACCGGGCACTACCTTGGTGGCATGGGACGGGTCGAGCACTGCCGTGCGATCGCGGTAACCGATGAGATATTCATCGAAGGCGGGCAGCAGAAAGGCAACGGGTGCGGGCTCCCCCACCGAGGGTGAAGAAGGCAGGTACCAGTAGGGGTGGCCGCCATGCTCTTCCTGCACCAACTGCGAGGCAATCTGTGCGAGGGCTGCGCGGGCATCGGCGGTGGGCAAACCCGTCCACCAGATAAAGTCTTGAAGGGTGGCTGGACCGTGGCCATCGAAGTAACGACGTGCCACCTCGGCAAGGGATTCTTCCCGGTTCAGCCGCTTCGCGTCAGGTAACCACTCATCGAGCAACACGAAGCTGTCCTGCTTGCCCTGGCGCGGCCCAAAGCAGATAAGACCGACCTGCGCGGCCCACCCCAAAATATGGTAGCCCCGCTGCCCGGTTACCGAGATGCCGCCCCGCTCCAGGGCGTCCAAGAGCTCGCGGCGGGAAAGTTGTTCGCCGCCCTGGAGTGCCGTAGCAAGCACCGTTTCGGCGCGGGCGAAGGTGGTTGCATCGAGTTCAAGCTCCTGGTAGCGTCGGGCATTGTTGGCAATCACCCTGGGGGCCAGCAGGGCAGGGAGCCAGCGTGCATCAGCGGCAGCTATAAAGTGCAGGGTGCCGCGCATGGGCCAGGTGCGAACGATCTGCTTGTCGCGAATGGCCTGTTCGATGCTCTCTTCCGTCGCCCCGGCCACCCGTAGGCCGATGGCCCAAAGCGCGCTCCCATAGTCCTGCGCCTGCACCGCACCCAACCGCGCCAGAAGCGTGCCCGGCGACACTGGAAGCGGTGGGCAGACAGCCTGGTGACGCAGGCGCAGAAAAGCTATCTCGGCGTCGGTCATGGGTATACACCTGTTGTGCTATACTTGCCGCGAGCTTATTGTACAAGGAAACTGCGACCCCAGTGTATTTGAGAAACGCACCCAAGCAAAAAGCAAAACCCTGGCGGCTGCGCATCTGGCTCCTGCTGGCGCTGGCCTACGTTACCACCGGGCTGCTCTGGCTGAGCCGCGAGCGCCCGCTCGCGCTGCTGAGCCCACCCCCCACCCCCGAGGTGACCGCAACGGTGGTGGTGGAGGAAGATGCCGCACAGGAGTTGATGGCACGCGGCGACCTGTACCTGGATCAGGGAAATATTACAGCGGCCCTCGAATCGTATCAAGAGGCAGTGGCCGCGAACCCGACCCTTGCAGTTGCCTACGCAAGGTGGGGGCTGTTGCTGACGGTGCGCCAAAAGATAGAGGAGGGGCTAAACCGCACCGAGCGAGCGGTCACCCTCGACGAGAATAGCGCGGAAGCGTTGGCGGCGCATGCAATGGCGCTGGAATGGTCAAGGAACTATCCAGAGGCCATCCGCTATGCCGAGCGGGCCATTGCCGCCGATCCAACCTATGCGGCGGGCTACGCCTTTCTGGCGGAGGCCCTGGTGGATTCGCAGCGATACGATGAGGCGATGACCGCTGCCTTGAAGGCAGTGGAGATTGACCCGGATGAGGTGTGGGGCTGGCGGAATTTGGGCTACGTGTATGAGAGCCTGGGGCAGTACGATCAGGCGCTCGCTGCCTACCGCGAGGGACTGGCGGTAAAACCCCTTTCCCATCTGTACCTGCGTATCGGACGGATTCTCCTGTTTCAGCAGCAGACGGACGCCGCCATCGAGAATTTCCGCGAAGCGACGGTGGTAGACCCACGCAACCCTTCGTCCTATGCGGAGTTGGGCAACCTGTATATCGGCCTGCAGAACCTGACGGCGGCGCAAGATTATGTCGAGCAAGGGATCGAGCAGGACCCCACCTTCGGGCGCAACTATGCGCTATTGGGACAGATCTTCTACTCCCAGTTAAACTTCGAGGCTGCTATCGAAACGCTGGAAAAGGCTGTCAGTTATGGCTATGCGAACGAGATTGTCTATTACGAGCTAGGTCTGGCCCATGCGTATCTTGAGCAGTGCGAGCAAGCGGTGCCCTGGCTCGAGCGCGCCCTGACGGAGCGTGCCGACTCGGGGCCAGCCCTGGCCGGCATGGATCTTTGCCAGAGCACGGCGGGCGAGGCGGTGCCTCCCCCGCCCGAGAGCAGCCCGACCGCTGCGACAGGCGGATAGGAGAGCCTTTCCCATGCCCGAGCTACCTGAAGTGGAGACTGTGGTGCGTGACCTGCGTGCAGCAGGCCTAGAGGGGCGGACGATCCAGGACATCACAGTGCGCTGGCCACGCACCCTCGCGCATCCCACGGTAGAAGAGGCGCGTGCGCGACTGCGCGGGTCGCGCGTGGAGGCGGTGGGTCGCCGCGGCAAGTGGATCATCCTGACGCTCTCAACCGGGGAGGCGCTGTTGGTCCACCTGCGCATGACGGGCCAGTTGGACCTTCAACCCGCTAGCGCCCCCCTTGACGACAAGCACCACCACCTGTTGCTGCACCTGGACGGTGACGAGCAACTGCGCTTCCGCGACACCCGCAAGTTTGGGCGCTTTCACCTCGCCCAAGACGCGCAGGAAGTGGTGGGGGCACTGGGGCCGGAGCCGATTGACTTTGATTTCACGCTGGACACTTTCCGCGAGCGGCTGAACGGTCGGCGCGGCATTCTCAAGTCGCTCCTGCTGAACCAGACCTTTGTCGCAGGGTTGGGCAATATCTACGTGGACGAGGCGCTATTCCGCGCGCGCCTGCATCCGGAGCGCCCCGCCGACACGCTGACGGCCGAGGAGACGAGCGCCCTGTTCGATGCGATGCGGGCAGTGCTGGAAGAGGGAATTCGCAACCAGGGCACGACCCTGGGCGAGGCCAGCACCAACTACTACAGCCTGGCCGGACGTGCGGGCCGGAACAAGGGCAACCTCAACGTCTTCCGTCGCACGGGCCAACCTTGCCCCACCTGCGGCACCGCCATCGAGCGGATCGTGGTGGGCCAGCGCAGCAGCCACTTTTGCCCCCTGTGCCAGCCCATAGGTTTTCCCTCCTCCTCCCTGCCCCCTCCTGAATGAGACGTTATATGGCAAGATAGCACCCCCCGTCACTGAGCGCCCTGCCCTGATCCTCTTTGGCCCCTCGCGCTCTGTGGCTAGCGCGTCTCGGCGTGCCAGCCCCCCGCATGCGGCGCGGCAGGTGGGGGCCGTGGTGAAGAACCAACTGTACGTGCTCCCATTGGCGTTGATGACGACGGTGTACGTGGTGCCCGGTTCCAACGGGGCGCGCGGCATGAGCGTGATGGCGTCCCGCCCGTTCAGCACGGCGCGCCCGACGCTTTGGGCACCGCCGTCTGGGTTCATATAGTTGCTTTCGTCAAAGACACAGTGCTCCTGCGGCACGCCATCGCGCAAGAAAAGGTGCTCCCCCACAACAGGCGTGATGCTGCCGCTACCGAGTTGAAGAAGGATGGCGGGCCCCGTGGGGGCCACATACCCCGGACAACTGGTCAAGGGGTCCGGCCATTCCCCCCCCGAAAATTGGAGCAGGCGCGGCGCCCCAAATGACGGAAAAGCGATGGGGAAGGTCACTGTGGCGGGAACCCCATCCCGGCCACTGAGCACGTTCAATGCTGCCCCCATCTGCCAGCCCCCATCTGCTTCGCGGTAGCTGCCAAATCCCACCCGATGGAGCGCCGGGTCCAGGATGCCCAGCGCGTGAAAGGGGCCGGCCATCCACAGGTCCACAGCAGCCTCATCCGGCGCGCTGGGGCTCGAGCTGACCATCACGTTGCTTGCCGCCGCCGCCGCCGCGCCCTCTGGCGTGTACCAGGGGTTGCCGGGGTCCTCGCTGTGCGTGATCTGGTCGTTCTTGACCATGTATCGTGAGTGAAGCACATCCCCCGCGCTCCACTCAGCGTTTTCAGAGACGGGGGGTAGCGCGGCCTGCGCGCGGTAGCTGTTGACCAGGGAAAGCCAGCCACTGACTGGGATGGGCGTGGCAGTGGGCGTGGCGGTGGGCGTGGCAGTTGGCGTGCTGGTGGGGGTAGCGGTAGGGGTGGCAGTAGGGGTCGGCGTGTTGGGGGCGCTGAGCACCAGGGGCAAGAAAGCGTTGCTCGCCCCGCCCGCTTCCGTCGCCCCCACCGCGGCTCCGAGGGCCAGCAGTCCGAGGAAGAGAGCGCCCAAAAGGAGGGCGCGCGCCCCTGATAATTGCGTCATGATGTATACCTCATTGGTCCGATAGTGCGCGGCGGAGTGTAGCAGAAAGGGAGACTGCCCCGAACTTGCAAAGTCTAGCAGGGTCGGGCAAGATTGATGCTTGCGTCACCCGTGCGCGCGAACCCCAGACAAGAGTTCTGCCTATGCCTCTGGTAGCCCATTCAGCCCTGCCCAGCTTTGAAAAACTCCGAACCCGGGGACAAGAAGTTTTGCCCCTGGAGCGAGCGCTAGCCCAGGACATTCGCGAGTTGCACATCGGGCTGCTCAACATGATGCCTGATGCTGCCCTGGAAGTAACCGAGCAGCAATTCATGCGGCTGGTGGGGGCGGCCAATCAAATCGTACAACTGTACGTCTATCCCTTCACCGTCCCCGGCTTGCTCCGCAGCCCGGAGACACAGGCGCACATTGACGAGTACTACTACAACTTCGCCGACCTCCAGTCAGCGGGGCTGGATGCGCTGATAATCAGCGGCGCCAACGTGACGGGGCAGCACCTGGAACGCGAGCCTTTTTGGCAACCGTTGCAGGAGGTAATCGCCTGGGCATCCGAGAACGTGACGAGCGTGCTCTGCTCCTGCCTGGCGACCCATGCGCTCGTCAAGCAACTGCATGGCATCTCGCGCCACCCCCTGCCCCGCAAACGGTGGGGCGTCTTCAGCCACCGCGTCTGTGATCGCTCCCACCCCCTGCTTCAAAACATGAACACGCGCTTTGACGTGCCCCATTCTCGCTGGAACGAGGTGCGGCGCGGGGAGATGGAGGCGGCGGGGCTGAAGATCCTGGTGGAAAGCGAGAGCGCCGGCGTGCATCTGGCTGTCAGCCCGGACGGGTGCCGTATCGTCTACCTTCAAGGACATCCTGAGTATGATCGAAACAGCCTATTAAAAGAATATAGGCGCGAGGTGCTGCGCTTTCTCGATGGTGAGTTGAGCGAGCCTCCCCCCCACCTGGAGCATTACTTTACCCCGGACGCTTCCCGCCTCGCCGACGACTTTTTGGCGGGGGCACTGGCCGCACGTGAGGCGGGGGATCCGCTGCCCCCCTTTCCAGAAGAGGCCTTTGAGCCCTTTCTGGACAACACCTGGGGCGATTCGGGCCGCGCGCTGTTCAACAACTGGCTCGGCCTCGTCTACCAACTCACCGGTCAGGAGAGGGATCGCCCCTTCATGGACGGCATTGACCCGCAAGACCCGCTCGGGCTGCGGCGCACGAGGTAAGGCAGGAGAGGGGCAGGCGCCGTGTGAAGCCTAGCTATGCCGTTTGCAGACCCCATCACGCTCGAACCCCATACCGAATGACACAACACCTTTCAGGAGCAAGATCATGCGAGACGAAACGATAGCCATTCACGCCGGATACCTGACGGACCCGACCACCCGATCCGTCGCCGTGCCGATCTACCAGACGGTAGCCTACGAGTTCGAGAACGCGCAGCACGGGGCCGATCTGTTCAACCTGGCCGTGGCAGGCAATATCTACACGCGCATCATGAACCCAACGGTAGATGTGCTGGAAAAGCGTGTGGCGGAGTTGGAGGGCGGCATCGCCGGGCTGGGCCTTAGCTCCGGCAGCGCAGCGATCAATTATTCCATCCTGACCATCGCGGAGGCGGGCAACAATGTGGTTTCCGTCCCGCTGCTTTACGGCGGCACCTATACCCTGTTCGCACACATGCTTCCCAAGCAGGGCATCGAGGTTCGCTTTGGGGCGGACGACCAGGTGAGCAGCCTGGAAAAGCTGATTGACGACAAGACCGTGGCAGTCTTCGCGGAAACGATAGGCAACCCCGCGGGGAACATCCCCGACATCGAAGCCCTGGCGGAGATGGCCCATCGCCACGGCGTGCCGCTGATCGTGGACAACACGGTGGCCACGCCTATCCTCATCAAACCCATCCAGTACGGGGCCGACATCGTGGTGCACTCGCTCACCAAGTATATGGGCGGCCACGGCAACTCGCTGGGCGGAATCATTGTGGACTCGGGCAAATTCCCGTGGGCCGAGCACAGCGACCGCTTCCCGATGCTTTCGACCCCGGAGCCTGCTTACCACGGCGTGGTTTACACCGATGCCTTCGGCCCTGCTGCCTACATCGGGCGAGCGCGCACGGTTCCCCTGCGGAACACCGGCTCGGCGCTCAGCCCCTTCAATGCCTTCCTGCTGCTGCAAGGGATCGAGACCCTGCCCCTGCGCATGGAGCGCCACGTGGACAATGCCCTGGTCGTGGCCAAGTATCTGCAAGAACACGAGCAGGTGGCCTGGGTCCACTATGCGGGCCTGCCCGACTCGCGCTACTACGACCTGGCGCAGAAGTACACCAAGGGGCGCCCCTCGGCCCTGCTGAGTTTTGGGGTAAAGGGCGGCTTCGAGGCAGGGGTGAAGCTGTACGATGCGCTCCAAGTGTTCAAGCGGTTGGTCAACATCGGCGACGTCAAGTCGCTCGCTGCGCACCCAGCCTCCACCACCCATCGTCAGCTTGCCGACACCGAGCTTGAGGTCGCCGGGGTGACGCCCGACATGATCCGGCTCTGCGTGGGCATCGAGCACATTGACGATCTGATCGCCGACCTGGAGCAAGGGTTGAGCGCCGCGGCTAGCTAGCACGACCCCGTCTGTTCCAGACGCAACAAAAAGAGCCCGCCTCGTTTGAAGGGGCGGGCTCTTTTTGTCATCCGTAAGGATGGCGAGGCGTAGGCGACCCTCCTCAGGAAAAGAGCGTGGCCAAGGCAGTCCGTTGCAACGATTGGAACGATTGCCCTCCTTCGTCACCCCCCCAAACCAAATCCGCACCGCTCTTGTTCAGCACCTCTTGGGCCGAGTTGACCAGGAAGTTGCCCTCTCTTACGGCGAGAACCGCGAGGAATGCTTCCACCACCGCCGGATCGAAATGGGAGCCAGCGCAGCGTTCTACCTCTGCAATGACTTCATCCAGCGATTTGCCACGCTGGTAGGGCCTATCGGATGACATAGCCTCGACCGCATCGCAGAGGGCAAGGATACGCGCCCCCAATGGGATGCTCTCGGCCTTCAAACGTTGCGGGTAACCGTTGCCATCCCATCGCTCGTGATGGTACCTCACAAAGGGGGCCAGATGCTTGAGGTTTTGAGAGGTTTCTAGCAGGTTGCCGCCGAGCGGGGCATGGGTCTTCATATACTCATACTCCTCAGCCGTCAGGCGCGCGGGCTTGTGCAGGATGCTATCGGGGATGCCAAGTTTGCCAATGTCGTGCAGAAAGCCTGCCTGGCGAATATGCCCCAGTTCCACTGCATCAAGCCCCATCCGTTCCCCAATAGCCACAGCATACTCCGCCACCTTCGCAGCATGCCCGGAGACGAAAGGATCGCGGGCATCAATGATCCTGGCAAGTGTCAGGAACAAGTCATCATTGAGTTGGTGGATCGAGTGGCTGGCCGCAATGACTTCCTCATTCGCCTGGTTCAGCTCTCGATTCAGTCGTCGCAGCTCCTGGATGCCATGCGTCGTGGCTTGCAGGTATTGATGCTGCGTGTAACGAAGCATGCCCAGGGGCATGATCAGGATACAGATACCCAAAACACCCTGGCTCTCGAAGCCAACGCTCAAGAACAACCCAAAGATTCCCAGCACGATCCACTGCGGGGCCAGCCATTGAAACTGCTGGCGCCATACGGCCAGGGGCGAGTGTCGCTGTGCCAGGCCTATCACCACCGAGAACAACCCCATCTCGATCACGAAGTAGAGCAATGCAGCCACCACTGTCGGCAAGAGGAGCAGCGGCAAGGCCGAGAGGGAAAGGGGCACGGGCACCACAACGGTCATAAGCCAGGGAGCCAGGCCAGCCAGAACATGGATTGCCCAATTGGTCAGCGTCTTGCGGGGGTCCGGACGACGGCGAATGTAGTGGGTGATGCTGATGATGGCGCTCACCACGACAACGCCCGGAATGCCTACCAACAGGCCCACCCCAAACAGGAACGCCATCGAGACCGATACCGAGTTGTCGCCATACAGATCTATCTGCAGCACCTCGCTCGCCAGCGCGAGGGTAGCAAAAACCAGAGCCGCCATCATCCTATGGGCGGACCAGGCAGGAACAAAGTGCCAAACAGACAGAACCGTTAGCACCAGTGCCGCCAAAACCAGCCCCCAAATCGCCACCTGTGCCTGCTGCGGCATCTTCTCAGACGGGGCAGGCGATGGGGTGTGCTGCTCTTGTTCTGCTTGAAAAGCGGAAGGGGCTCGTCTTTCCATGCCAATCAGTGGGGGAGCCGGCACACCCTCCGTGGCAGGGGCTGCCTCTGTCTGTACGGGCGATGATTCCATCTCCTGCGGGGGCTGGGGGCGGGGGACGAAGGGAGTTACTTCAGAAGGTGCGCTTCGAGCTACCTTGTTATCTGTCACCATCCCAAGCGTGAAGGAGTGGGGAACGTCCTCTCGGCACACCACACGGTTACGCCCCTGGAGCTTGGCCTGATATACCGCTATGTCTGCCTCATGGATCAGTTGCTTGATGGTGGCGCCATCCTGAGGATAACCCGCAACGCCGATGCTGATGGTGGCCTGAATTGGCTTCTCGGTCGTGTCCACCTCGAACAGTGCAGTTTCTACGGCACGGCGCAATCGTTCCGCGATGAGTTGAGCCTGGATTACATCAAGGTTCGGCAGGACGACTGCAAACTCTTCCCCTCCGAATCGTCCTGCCACGTCTGCATTGCGAACGGTTTGCCGGATGATCTTCCCTATGCCTGCCAGGACCGCATCGCCCGCAAGGTGACCGTACGTGTTGTTGATGTTGCGCAGGAGGTCCAGATCAGCCATGAACACGGCAAACGGTTGGCCCGAGGTTTGAGCACGTTGAAACTCCTCAGTCAGGCGGCTCATGAAGTGGTGTGCATTGAGCAGCCCCGTCTTGCCATCCAGATGGGCCTCTTCCTTGAGGCGGGGAATCATCAGGGCTCGATAAATCAGGGCGAGCGGGGTTAACCCCATGACGATGAGCAAGGGATTGATCAACCACAGCACCCCTACCACGCACCCTATCATCAGGAGAACCAGGTCGGTACCCAGGTTTTCTACGTCCAGGATCCCCGATTCCCGCAGCGTGACCCCCCGGGCAAGAATCAGCGCCAACGCAATAAGGGCATGATTCAGGACTACATAGATGATCGCTGCAGAAGCTATAGCGATAACAGCCGCGTTGCTCATCTGCTCAAGCAGTTCGATGCTCGAGCCCGTCTGGCGAATCCAAAGTTGTGCGGCTAACCCAGCGATGATATGCGTCGCGATGTTGAAAGGTTGTATGTACCAGGCGCGGAGGTCGCTGCTGTTCCGCATCCGCTCCTTGATCCACTCGACTAGATAGGAGACGATGACCGTTGTCACGTAAAGCGGAGGCGACAGCAGCAGGACGCTTGCAAATTGGAAGATACCCGTTGTGTAGTAAAGCTGATGAAAGGGGGCTGTTACTTTCAACGATTGGGCTACGATGGAGAACAAAAGAAATGCCAGAAAAGTTCCAGACAGCTCTAGAGGGATGTTGGCAAAGCTCCAGATGGTAAGAGCAGCCCCCAGGACATAAACGACGATTATATATCCCCACGCACGCTGGTTCATCGAAGTTTCCATCCCTTACAACGCCTATTACTAATCGTACACCACCCCTACCGTCCCGTCAGGCGACGCCGCTTTCCGTTCAAGGACAGTGCATCGTGCTGAACTCGAAACAACTGAAGTCTTGTTTTTACCCATTGATTGGGCCAGGAAAATTTTAACAACAAATCGTTCAAGTTTAAAGAAGCCCAAAGTCCTATACAGCTGAAGATCTACCACTAAAAAGTAGGGTGGAGGTTGCTGTCAAAAACACAAGGTCCCCTGCTGCTCTAGAGCAGCAGGGGACCCAGCACCCATGTGGGGCAGGATACTCAGTACCCCAGATCAACACTTCCCCAGTTGACGCTTCCCCAGTTGACGCTTCCCCAGTTGACGCTTCCCCAGTTCACCGATCCCCAGTTCACTGATCCCCAGTTGACACTCCCCCAGTTCACCGAGCTCCAACTTGTAGCATTGTCGCCCGTCATCAGAAGATTGCTTCCCGGTAGACCTGTGTTTGCGGTGGGAACACTGGCTACACTTGCATAGCTTTTTGCCATCTGGATTGCGTTCGGGATGTTTACGATCCCCGTCCCCGCTCCCTGCTCGCCCGCAAGCGGCGTGGCACTGTGCATCAGGAGCCATTTGACCTGATCCGGGTTCAGCCCGGGCACCGCTTGCAGCAGCAACACCGCTGCGCCCGACACCACCGCTGCGGAAGCAGAGGTGCCCGATGCTACAAAGTTGGTCTCAGCCACACTGCCGCTGCGATCCCTTATCCTCGCCTGAAGATCGGCGTAATCAGACTCAAAGCGGCTACTATGGGCAAGACTGGAGACCACATAGGTACCCGGCGCAGCGAGATCAGGGCGGGAAAAGCCTTCCGGCGTCGTCCCGAATGCTGAGAAAGTCGCAACGCTATCGTCGGACGGGTCACGGGTCGCCCTATCGTCTGTCGCTCCAACGGCAATCACAAACGGGTCGTTGGCGGGCGGATAAATGATGCCCTGGTCCCGGTTGCCATTGTTTCCGCCCGCCACCACGACGACTACCCCGTTGAACCACAAAACCTCTGCGGCAGCGTTCATGGGGCTCGTGTGGTAGGACTGGGCGGTGGTGCTGTTAAGGGACATATTCACTACCCGGATGTTGTAGGCATCCTTATTTTCCAGCACCCACTGCATCCCAGCCACGACGGAGGCCTCTGTTGCGCCGCCGCTTCCGTCGCTGACGCGGACGTTGATCATTTCAGCACGCGGGGCGATCCCCTTGTACAACCCCTCGCTACGGCTGCCATTGCTGCCGATAATACCTGCCATGAAGGTTCCGTGGCCGTATTTATCCTTTGAGTCCGAGATGGTGGGGTTGACATGCACCTCCTCGATCACCCGCTTGAAGCCATCGGGCTCCTCGAAATCGGGGGCATCGCGCCAGATTCCACTGTCCAACACTGCCACCCGCACCCCTTCTCCCTGATAGCCCATCGCCCAGGCCTGGGGTGCCCCGACCGTTGCCAGGAATGCATTGGCGGGTACAGGGAAGAAGTGGTCCGTTGACAGTTCTACCTGCGCCTTCTGGCTGCTTGTCCCAAAGGCGAACCACATATCGGATTGGGAGGCGGCATCTACCGTAAAGGCAATTTCAAGGTGATGCGCGCTCTCCATTACGCCGAAGAGATCCTCGAATTTAACTTTTGCTGATTCCCACTTCGAGTTCCACGTCCGCTCGTACGCCCTGCTCGCGATGACGGACACGACTTGACCGTTCTCGTCCACATCCAACAGGTGAACCCATACCTTGCCATGACTCTTTCGGAAGTCCTTCATCGCCGCATAAAACGTCAGCTCCAGCGATGGGGGCAATTGCATCTGGCTCTCTAACTGCGGCAAGCGCCAGCGTTGAATCTTGGCAGGGTCGCTCTCGAAGCCGTTGCTACTGCCGCGCCGAAGGACGATGCCGGGCTTGCTGTCACGCTCTGAATCGTAGTTGTATAACGTGCTCCCCTGCGGTTCCGTGGCACTAAGCGATAGCACCGCCTGCGAGGGCGTGTTACTGGGGGCTGCAGGGGCGAGGTAGAGCACCGAGCTTTCCAGCAACGGGTCAACCAACGTCATCTTCAGATGGCTTTCCTGCTCCTCCGTGTCCAGTGCCAGCATCATCGCTGACGGGGAGGTGGCGGGGGTCCCCACGCCAAGCTCCAGCGTATCCCCAGCCGGTAGGTAGCGATCCACCTCTTCAAATTTGATGGTCTCGCGCTTCCAGGTATTTTCCCACGTACGCGCTTTGGAGGCGGTCGTGCTCCACAGCGTTACGCCGGTTGGGGACAGATGCCGAAGGGTGGCCTGCACCGTGCCTGGCTGGTTCAGAAACCCTGCAGCCGCCGCATAGAATTTGAACTCAACCTTGCCTGTCAGGTGCATGTCACTGGTGAAAGGGCCCAGTCGCCACCTTTGCTCGCTATCGAGAGCTACCCCCGGCTGGCCAACTGCCAGGGACTCCACGCTGGGCTGAGCGCTAGTGATGCTCCCCCCGTGATGGAGGTAGTAACGCTCAGTCTTGCTGGTGCTCTCCACTGGCCCATCCAGCGAGATCCACTGCACCCCCTCTGTCTGAGCAAGCGCAGCGACCGCACGCGCCGGAAGGTTCGCACTGAAGCCATTGATGATGGCAAGGTCGCGGGTGACCTGCCCCCCAGGTCGGCCACCTGCGCCTCGACCGAACGGGCGGTGGCCGTTTTTTGCACGATGACACCAACCAATTTATCAGGTTGCCCTGCCGCCATCTGAAGCAGGGCTCGCTCCGCGCGCAGGGCTGGCTGCGGCGCGGCGAACGACGCCAGGGATAGCAAAGGGGTAGCGAGCAGTGCGACCAGCAGTAACGCGCTCCACAGCTTGAAAAGCTGTGATCGAATCGGAGCGGGCCTTGCTTGCTGTGCCATCCACTGGCTTTGAAACGACTTGCTGTATCGAGAGTTCATTAGTTGTCTCCTCTATGCTACGAAACGATTGCTGACGAAAAACCGACAGTCCTGTTACACCACCACGACTTTGCCATCACGTGCTTTTCAACAACCCCTACTCACTTTGCTCGGCCCCAGAAACAAGTGCACCCGCTATCACGATCGGGCACAGGTCGTGAAGCGGGTACCGTTAAAGGCGTTTGGAAACTTTTTGTTACTATATCAGATCAGCGGGGGGAGGCGTTATAGGGAAAAGGGTACAGGGCTAAGAGGGACGTTCGTCCTGTCTTAAAGCAAGCATGCCATGGCGGAGCAGTGAGCGCGGAACAACAAAAAACCGGCATGGGAGCCGGTTCCTGTTACGGCACCCCTTCCCTGCTCATCCTTCCAGGCGCATCACCCACTCGCCGTCAAACAGAACCCCCTCCACCCGTGTATCAGCGATCATGGCGGGCGGGATGGCAAAGAGGTTGCGGTCAAGCACGACAACATCAGCAAGGAAGCCAGGGGCAAGGCGGCCCAGGATGTGCCCCCGCCCCACGGCGCTTGCGGGTCCCAGGGTGTAGCCAGCTATCGCCTCAGCGAGGGTGAGCCGCTCCTGGGGGTGCCAGCCGTCGGGCGGGGTGCCATCGCGGCGCTGGCGGGTCACCGCTGCGTGGATGCCCCAGAAGGGGTTGGGGGAGGCAACTGGCACATCCGAGCCGAGCGCGAGCGTGGCACCGCTGTCGAGCAGGCTGCGAAAGGCATAGCTGTGGGAGGCGCGTGCGCCCCACAGGCGCTCCACAGCAACCATGTCATCGGTGGCGTGGATGGGCTGTACCGAGGCGATGATGCCAAGCGCGGCCAGGCGCGGCAGGTCATCAGGTTGAAGGGTCTGCACATGCTCGATTCGGTGAGGAAAGCGCGTGCTGGCCTGGCGCTCCCCGGCCAACTCCTCGAAGATGTCCAGCACCTCGCGGTTCGCCCGATCCCCGATGGCATGGACGGAGATGGCCCATCCATGCTGCTGCGCCTCCCGCACGATAGTGTGAATCTCGTTGGGGGGGGTGACCACCACGCCAACGTTGTTGTCAGAGCCCTCGAACGGCTCCACCATCCACGCTGTCTGCGAGCCCAGCGAGCCATCCAGGAAGATTTTCAGGTGTCCAAGCTGGAGCCGCTCGTTGCCAAAGCCGCTGTACAGCCCCAACGCAAAGGCATGGGCACGGTCCATGGCGTCCACGTTCGTCGTCAAGCGCAGGCGGAGGTCGCCGCTCGCCTGCAGCCTACCATAGGCACGAAGCGCCCGCCTTCCCTCGCCGTGACACTTCATCCGTTGGTCATGCAGCCCCGTCAGCCCTAGCCTGTGGCATTCTGCTAGGGTCGCGCGCAGTGCCGCATCAAGCTCTTCGTCGGTCGGCGGCGGCACCACGTCGCGTATCAAGCCAATGGCCATCTCGAAGAAGCGCCCCGTCGGCTCCCCCTGCTCGTCGCGCTCGATCACCCCACCGTCCGGGTCAGGGGTGTGGCGGGTGACAGCGGCGGCCCGGAGCGCCGCACTGTTCGCTATCGCGCTGTGCATGTCCGAGCGCCAAAAGATCATGGGATGCTCGTCGGAAAGCGGGTCAAGGTCGTGCCGGGAAGGCATGATAGGGGGCTGCCACTCCGTCTCGTTCCACCCCTGCCCCGTCAGCCACCGCCCCGCAGGCAGGGTTTGAAGACGGGCGCGGAGGCGCGCCAGCATCTCGCCCAGGCTGCGCGTGCCAGCCAGCGCCACTTCCTGCCGCGCCAGGGCCCAGTCATACAGGTGGACATGGGCGTCGGTCAACCCGGGCAGCACAAAGCGCCCGCCCAGATCAACCTCCTCCGTGCCCGCGCCCGCCTGCGCCCGTATGGTTGCGTCACTGCCCACGGCGACGATTCGTCCGCCTTCCACGGCCATCGCCGACGCCTGCGGCTGCTCTGGCCATTGCGTATAAAGGGTACCGTTGTACAGGATGAGGGTGGGGGCCACCTATGCAATTCCTCCGAGTGGTTGTATGACGCTGGGTCAAGGGGCGGGACGCGTATGGTACATCAGGGTACGAAGGGCGCCGATAGGCTGTCTCCCCTACGGGCGGGGCGCCCCTGGCAGGATAGCGCGAGCAGAGCCGCCTGCATCGGCTTGCTGGATGGTGCACCGGGGTGCCCCGCTCCTGCTGGCTCTTGCTGCCGCCAGGGCACATAATCTGCTTGCGCACGGTCAGAAATGGTCCAACCCAGGAGTAAAATCATGCTTTCACGACTGACGCAGCAATTGCTTGAAAGTAGCCCCGCCCTTGAAGGGCTGGGCGAGGCAGTGGCGCGCCCGCTGCATCGTGCGATTCTGGCCGGCGGCACCCCCACGCGCACCGTGGCGGACTGGCTGCATGGAACGTGGCTGGGGCACCCCCTCCATCCGGTGTTGACGGACATTCCCATCGGCGCCTGGATGATGGGCGCACTGTTCGATGGGATCGCCATGCTCGACGATGCGCCTGAGGCCGAGTATGCAGCCGACACCCTCACTACCATCGGCGTGATTAGCGCCGTCCCGACGGCTATGGCGGGGATGGCTGACTACTCAACCATCCCCGGCGGCTCCACCGCAGCCGCAACCCTCCACGGCCTGCTGAACAGTGCGGGACTGGCGCTCTACCTCTGGTCCCTGCGCGAGCGGCGAAATGGCAACCGGAGCACGGGCGTCATCCTGAGCAGCATCGCCCTGATGATTCTGATGCTTTCCGCCTACATCGGCGGCCACATGACTTTCCACCAACGCGTCGGCGTGAATCATCAGGAAGATCCGTCGGGCCCCCGCGCCTGGACCCCCGTCCTGGACGCGGCTGAGCTGAGCGAGAGCCAGGCGCGGCGCGTCGAGGTGGAGGGCACCCCCGTCATGCTGTATCGCTACGGCGGCACCGTGTACGCCATAGGGGCGGTGTGCCGCCACGCGGGCGGCCCACTGGAGGAAGGTTCCTTTGATGGGTTCTGCGTGCAATGCCCCTGGCACGATTCGGTGTTCGATGTGCGGGATGGCGGCCTCGTTCATGGCCCCTCCACTTACCCCCAGCCAAAGTATGCCGCACGGCTCCAGAACGGCAAGATTGAGGTGCGGTTGGGGTAGCCCGCGACGGCATCGTGTTACCCCCATGAGGGCTTGACAGCGGGCGGGTTGATGGTACAATTGTTCCCAACATATGAGCGATTGCTCATGTATTCACGCGAGATAGCGATGACTGTAGCCCAACCGCTCGACCCGGAGAGTGCCGCCGCCCTGGCGGCTTTCTTCACGGCAATGAGCGACCCGACACGCGTGCGCCTGATCAGTGCACTGGCGGATGCCGGCGCAGAGTGGAGCGTGCAGGAATTGGCGCAGGCACTAGACATGACGCACAGCGCGGTGAGCCACCAACTCCGCCTGCTCCGGCAGTTGCGCGTCGTCAAGGTACGGCGCGACGGGCGCTTTCATCTCTACTCGCTGGATGACGACCATATAGCACAGTTATACCGTGAGGGGTTGGAGCACATACGGCACGGCTGAGCGCGTTCTGCCTGGGGGTGGGCATGAGTACTACAACGTTAGAGCAGAAACTGAAGCTGTCCCACGCGGTGCTGCTTCCGGAAAACGCAGGTTGCGACCATTGCGCCGACACGCTTGCGCTGCGGCTGGGCGCGGAGGAGGGGGTGACCCAGGCGCATCGCGACGAGCAGGGGCTTCTCTGCCTCCACTATGAAGCGGGCGCCCGTTCTGAGGAGGCGCTGACGCGAGCGGCCCGCGTGCACGGGGCAGAGGTGCAGCAGCGCTTCCAGCATCGGCGCTGGGCGCTGGGCAGCATGGACTGCTCAAGCTGCGTGCGAACGATTGAAGATGGGCTGGCTACCGTTCCGGGCGTCCTGCGTGCGCAAGCCAACCTGGCGACCGGGCAACTTGTTCTAGAGTTCGAGGGAGCGCAGATCAGCGAGGCGCAGCTGCGCGAGCGGCTGGCCACGCTTGGCCATGCGGTCGCTGAGGAGGCGCCCGGCGCGACGGAGGGCGAGCCATCGGCAGCGCAGCGGTGGGCGGCGCGCTTCCGCTCGCGCGCGTGGCGACCGTTGCTGGCGGGCACGCTCTTTGTTGGGCTGGCACTGCTGGCGATGCTGGCCGGGTTGCCGAGTTGGGTGTCGAGCGCGGGCTTCGCCCTGGCTGTTATCACGGGCGGCTGGGACATCGCGTTGAACGGGGTACGCCAGCTGTTTGTGACGCGCCGCCTGACGGTGGACCTGCTCATGAGCATCGCTGCCGTGGGCGCCCTGCTGCTCGGTGAGTTCGCTGAGGGGGCGGCAGTGGTGCTGCTCTTCGTGCTGGGTGAATCGCTGGAAGGGCTGACGATGGAGCGGGCGCGCCGCTCCATCCGCTCCTTGATGCTGCTTTCCCCGAACGAAGCCACGCGCCTCCAGACGGATGGCACGACGGAGCAGGTGCCGGTGGAACATCTTGCCATCGGGGACCTGCTGCTGGTGCGCCCCGGCGAGCGCATCCCGTATGGATAGCATCGTGGCGGAGGGTGCCTCTGCGGTTGACCAGTCCCCTATCACTGGCGAGTCCATGCCGGTAGCACGCGAGACAGGCGATGCCCTCTTCGCCGGCTCCATCAACGGGCGGGGCGCGCTGGAAGTGCGCGTCACGCGGCGCGCGCAGGACAACACCCTGGCGCGCGTGATTCGCATGGTGGAGGAGGCGCAGACGCGCCGCGCCCCCGCCCAACGCTTCGTGGATCGCTTCGCGGAGCGCTACACCCCCGCCGTGGTGGTGGGCGCCCTGGCCCTGGCCCTGCTGCCCCCGCTGCTGCTCGGCTGGCCGTGGGCGGAAAGCGTCCATCGCGCCCTCGTGTTGCTGGTGATTTCCTGCCCCTGCGCGTTGGTGATTTCCACCCCCGTCTCGATCATCTCGGCGTTGGCCAACGCGGCGCGGCAGGGGGTGCTCATCAAGGGGGGCATTCACCTGGAGTCGCTGGGCCAGGTGCGTGCGATTGCCTTTGACAAGACGGGCACGCTCACCCAGGGTCGGCCCACCGTGACCGACCTGCTGCCCTTCGATGACACGGACGAGGCAACCCTACTCGGGCTGGCGGCTGCTGTCGAGCGGCGCAGCGAGCACCCGCTTGCTGGCGCCATTCTGGGGGCGGCGGAGGCGCAGGGCCTTCCCCATCAGGTGGCGGCTGGCTTCGAGGCACTGCCGGGACGCGGCGCGCAGGCCACCGTGGCGGGCATGCCCGTTCGCATCGGCAATACGGCCCTGGTGGCAGGGTTGACGGAGGAGCAGAGGGAACAGGTGACGGCGCTGGAAGCGGCGGGCAAGACTGTGATGATCGTCGAGGGGGCGGGGCGACCGCTGGGGCTGATTGCCGTGGCGGACCCGGTGCGCCCGGAGGCGCGCGAGGCCATCGCTGCCCTGCGCGCGCTCGGCATCCAGAAAACAGTCATGCTCACCGGCGACAACGAGCAGACGGCGCGGGCCATCGCCGCGCAGGTGGGGGTGGACGAGGTGCGGGCGGGCCTCCTGCCCCACGAGAAGGTGGAGGCCCTGCGCGCCCTGGAGGCACAATGGGGGCGCGTGGCCATGGTGGGCGATGGCGTGAACGATGCCCCCGCCCTGGCCGCCGCCACGGTAGGCATTGCCATGGGCGCAGCCGGCACCGACCAGGCGCTGGAAGTTGCCGATGTGGCGCTGATGGGGGACGACCTGTCCCGCCTCGCGGCGGCGGTGCGGCTCAGCCGCGCGGCAAACCAGACGATCCGCCACAACATAGCCTTCAGCCTGGGGGTCAAGTTGATCTTCATGCTGCTGGCTGTTCCCGGCTGGACCACGCTCTGGATGGCTGTGTTTGCCGACGATGGCGCCAGCCTGCTCGTGACGGCGAACGGGCTACGGCTGCTGCGGCGTTGAGCGCTTCGGGCTAATGGGTTGCTGCGCCGGGTAGCCTTCACGCCCCTTTCGGATGGCACCAACGCATTAGCATGTCATCGTGAGCCCTGCCTCCGTCAGGGCAGGTGATCGATCTTCATTCGAGTGCAGCTTTCTCACCTGGGCCAATCATGAACCTTCACCCCCTTTCGTCCACGAGCGCACGCCCGGCTCGGAGCTATGAGGAGGCAGTCGAGCGAGCGGGAGCGATGCAGGCATTGGATGGGGCGGAGGTGAACCCCCTATCGCGCACCCGCCTGCTTTCGCATGGCCATCGCACCGAGCGCTCGATCGTGTTCTTGCATGGGCTGACGAACAGCCCGCGCCAGTTCGAGGCGCTGGGCGAGCGCTTCCACGCCCTGGGCTACAACGTGCTCCTTCCGCGCACGCCCCACCACGGGTTGCAAAACCGCCTGACGGACGCCCCAAGCACGCTGTCCGCAGAGGCTCTAGCGGCCCACGCGGACGAGGCGGTGGACATCGCACGGGGCCTGGGCGAGGCGGTGACCGTCGTGGGGCTGTCGCTCGGTGGGACCATGGCAGGGTGGGTCGCGCAGCACCGCGCGGACGTGACGCAGGCTGTGCTGATCGCGCCCGGCTTTGGCCTGCGCCCCCTCCCCTCCGGCTGACGCGCCTTGCCACCCGCGCGGCCCTGGCGCTGCCAAACCGCTTCTTCTGGTGGGACCCGCGCACGCGCGATCAGATAGTGGGGCCACAGCACGCCTATCCACGCTTTTCCACACGGGCTGTTGCCCAGATGCTGCGTCTGGGCTTTGCCGTCGAGCGGGCGGCACGCACCGAGCCACCCGCCGCGCGTTCGATCCTGCTCATCACCGTGCCCAACGACCTCGCCGTGAGCAACGAGGCGACCCAACGCCTTGTGGCCCAGTGGCGCGCACGCGGGAAGCAGAGCCTTTACACCTACAAGTTCGACCCCGCCCTCGGCCTGCCCCATGATCTGATTGACCCGGAGCAACCGACGCAGCAGGTGGGGGTGGTCTATCCGATCCTGGTGGAGTTGATCCATGGCGCGTAGCTCCCCCCAGCATGGCAGAGGGAACGCTTCGTCGCAGTTTATAAAGATTGAGGCATCGTTGGCCCTTGATTGACAGCCCACCTCCCCTTGCAAAACAGAGCCGCCTCCTTTTCGGGCCTCGTCCCCGAGCCGCAACCGCCGACCCCCGTTGCCCCACCCGCCCGCCGCGCCCTGGTGGCCCTGTTGGGGGGAGCAACGGCAATTGGGGTAGCGCCGATTCTGGTGCGGCTGAGCGAGGTAGGGCCAACCGCCACAGCGTTCTGGCGGCTGGCGCTCGCCCTGCCGGTGCTCTGGCTATGGATGAGCGCGACGGAGCGGCAGCGGGTGGCGCGGGCAGGGGCGCGGGCAAGCCGATGGCCCCTGCTCGCGAGCGGCCTTTTCCTGGCCGGCGATTTGGGCGTCTGGCACCAGTCCATCCGCTTTACCTCGGTAGCAAATGCCACGCTGCTAGCCAATCTTGCGCCGGTCTTCGTGGCCATAGCGAGTTGGCTCCTCTTGGGAACGCGCATCACAGGCCTCTTTCTGGCGGGGATGGCCCTGGCGATGACCGGCGTCGCGCTGCTGGTGGGGCAGAGCGCGGGCGGCGGGGACGCGAGCACGCTGGGTGATGCTCTGGGGGTAGTGACCGCCGTCTTTTATGCAGGCTACCTGCTGGCCGTCCAGCGGCTGCGGGCACGCTTTTCAACGGCCACCTTGATGGCCTACAACGCTCTCATCACTGCCCTTGTCCTCCTGCCCATCACCCTCCTGTCCCGAGAGCGCCTGCTGCCGGACAGCCTTGCGGGATGGGGCGTCCTGTGGGGGCTGGCGCTCGGCTCCCACGTGGGCGGGCAGGGGCTTATTACCTATGCCCTCGCCTACCTGCCCGCCACCTTCTCGTCGGTCACCCTGCTCCTGCAGCCCGTCCTCGCCGCGCTTTTTGCCTGGCTCCTCCTGGGGGAGGCGCTTGGCCCCTGGCAGGCGGTGGGCGGCGCAGTGGTGCTGGCGGGCATCGTGCTGGCGCGGCGCGGGGAAGCAGGGGGATAGGCGGAGGCGAGGCTTTTCCCTTGCTACTGGTTCGTCTGCGATAACACGGAGGTGCAGCCATGCGAGCTGTAGACATCATTGCAAAGAAGCGGGATGGCGAGGCGTTGAGCGACGAGGAGATTCGGTGGTGGGTGGGGCAGTATGTGGCCGATGAGCTACCGGATTACCAGGCGAGTGCGCTGCTGATGGCTATTTTTCTGCGCGGGATGGACGAGCGGGAAACCACGACGCTGACCGAGGCGATGGTCCGGAGCGGCGAGCAATTGGAGCTATCCGAGTTTGGGCGGGTGGTGGACAAGCACTCGTCGGGGGGGGTGGGAGACAAGACGACGCTGGTGGTGGGGCCGCTGGTGGCTGCAACGGGGCTGCCCGTGGCCAAGATGAGCGGGCGTGGCCTGGGCTTTACGGGGGGGACGCTGGACAAGTTGGAAAGCATCCCCGGCTTCCGCATCGCGCTGAGCCACGACGAGTTTATGGCGCAGGTCCGGGCAATCGGGGTGGTGGTGGCAGGCACGACGCACGACATCGCCCCGGCGGATGGCAAGCTTTACGCGCTGCGCGATGTGACCGCTACCGTCAGTAGCCTGCCGCTGATCGCCTCCTCTATCATGAGCAAGAAATTGGCGGCGGGGGCGGACGCCATCGTGCTGGATGTGAAGGTGGGGGATGGCGCGTTCATGCGCACGCTGGACGAGGCCCGCGCCCTGGCAGAGGCGATGGTCGCCATTGGGCAACGCACGGGGCGCGAGGTCACGGCGCTGCTGTCCGACATGAACCAACCGTTGGGGGCGTACGATAGGCAACGCGTCTGGAGGTGAAAGAGGCTGTGGAAATGCTGCACGGCGCGGGGCCGGAGGATTTTACGCTCCATTGCCTGACGGTGGCCGCGCACATGCTGCTGCTGGGCGACTGCGCCGCGACCCTGGACTGGAGGCGCATGCCCTGGCAGAAGAAACGCTGCGCAGCGGGGCGGCGTGGGAAAAGTTCGTGGCGATGGTGTGGGCGCAGGGGGGCGATGTCTCATTCATCGAGGCGCCCGAGCGACTGCCCCAGGCACCCCTCATCGAGGTGGTGGGCGCGCCCCACGCAGGCACGTTGGCCACCATCCTCGCACGCGAGGTGGGGCTGACGGTGGTAGAGATGGGGGGTGGGAGGGCGCGCAAGGGGGAGCCGATTGACCCCAGTGTCGGGGTGCGCCTGCTGGCGAAGGTGGGCGATAGCCTCTTGGAGGGCGCGCCCCTGTTCGAGCTGCACGCCGCCAGCGAAACAAGCTTCCGGGCAGCGCGCGCGCGGCTGCTAGAAGCCTTTGTGATTGGGGAGGGGACGGTGCAAACGCCGCCGCTCTTCCACGATGTGATCTCGTCGCGGCAGGGGGTGGGGCAGGCGCGCTTTATTCGATGATCGGCACGCCTGGCGAGATGTCGCAACATACCAAAGCTGTCTGAAAAATCTTCAAATCCCCTATTGACAATTGTCGCGTTCCCTGTTAACCTTAACAATGTTAAGGTTAACATTGGTAGGATGCGCACGATTCAGCCGAAAAAGGCTGCTAGGCCACCCACCATCCGTATGAAAGAGGGTACTTTTATGTAGCGTTCAAACATCCTCTTCGCAGGCTGTGGGCAGGCTCCCGGTCGCCCCCGTCGTACAAGTCGCCGTCGCGTTGTAACCACATCTGTAAATCTCATACCACTTTGTTTCCCTCTGCGGTGTATATGAAATCCACCAGCAGAACTCACAGGAGAGTAGAATGAAGAAGTTGCCCTTGTCGTTCCTTGCCGTACTCCTCCTCGTCTTTTCCCTCTTCCTCGCCGCCTGCGGTGGCACCAGCCCCGAGACCGGCGGGTACCGACACCGGCTCCACCGAAGAAACCGCCGCGACGGACGAAGAAACAGCCGGTGAGGAAGCCCCCGCTGGAGACGCGAAGCTAGTTGGCATCTCCATGCCGACGCAATCCTCCGCTCGCTGGATCTCCGACGGCAACGAGATGGTGAAATTTTTTGAAGAAGCCGGTTACGAGACCGACCTTCAATACGCCGAAGACGATATCCCCACCCAGCTGTCCCAGATCGAGAACATGGTGACCAAGGGTGTGGACGTGCTGGTCATCGCCGCCATTGATGGCACCACGTTGACCGATGTGCTCCAGCAGGCCGCCGACCAGGGCGTCGAGGTGATCGCCTACGACCGCCTGATCCGCGAGAGTGAGAACGTAGATTACTACGCCACCTTCGACAACTTCCAGGTGGGTGTGATCCAGGGAACCTCCATCATAGACTCGCTTGGCCTGGACGAGGGCAAGGGCCCCTTCAACATCGAACTGTTCGGTGGCTCGCCCGATGACAACAACGCCTACTTCTTCTACGATGGCGCCATGTCGGTTGGCAGCCTCGACATTGACGGCGGTCAGCTTGTCGTGCAGAGCGGTCAGATGGGGATGGACAAGGTTTCCACGCTCCGCTGGGACCCCGCCACTGCCCAGGCCCGCATGGACAACCTGCTGCAGCGCCTACTACACCGACCAGCGGGTGGACGCTGTGCGCGCCCCCTGACGACGGTCTGAGCATCGGCATCATCTCCTCGCTCAAGGGCGTGGGCTATGGGACGGCAGATCAGCCGCTACCCGTCGTCACCGGCCAGGATGCTGACAGGCGCTCTCGGTTAAGTCCATGCTGGCAGGCGAGCAGAGGCTCCTTCGTCTTCAAGGACACGCGCGCCCTCGCTCAGCAGACAGTTGCGATGGTAAACGCACCGCCCTGGCAGGCGAGAGAGGTGCCGGTCAACGACACCGAGACCTACGACAACGGCGTAAAGGTGGTCCCCTCCCCCACCTGCTCGTTCCGGTACTGGTGGACGCATCGAACTACGAAGAGATCCTGATTGAAAGCGGTACTACACCGCCGACCAGGTCCAATAGCTGACGCGCAATGGGGGGAGCAACTTCTCCCCAACCTTTCCAGCACACAAGGAAGTGGTATGGACGACATCATCCTGGAAATGCGGGACATTACCAAGACCTTTCCCGGCGTCAAAGCCCTGGACAGCGTGAACCTGCGCGTGCGGCGTGGCGAGATTCACGCCGTGGTGGGCGAGAACGGGGCGGGCAAATCTACCCTGATGAAGGTGCTGAGCGGGGTCTACCCACACGGCAGCTACAGTGGCGAGATCCTCTTCGAGGGGGAAGCCTGCCACTTCCATGATATTCGGGACAGCGAGGCGCGCGGCATCGTCATCATCCACCAGGAGTTGGCGCTGATCCCGATGCTGTCCATCGCCGAGAACCTCTTTCTGGGCAACGAGCGCGCTCGCGCGGGGGTCATCAACTGGCCCGAGGCCATCTCAGAAACCAAGCGACTGCTCCAACTGGTGGGGCTGCCGCGAGTCCCCCCATACGCGCATCGTTGATCTGGGCGTGGGCAAGCAGCAGTTGGTCGAGATTGCCAAGGCACTGGCAAAAGAGGTCAAACTGCTGATCCTGGATGAGCCTACCGCTAGCCTGAACGAGAGCGATTCGGACGCCCTGCTGAGAACTGCTTCTCCAGTTCCGCGCACGGGGCATCTCCTCGATCCTCATCTCCCACAAGCTGAACGAAATTTCCAAGGTGGCCGATTCGATCACGGTGATCCGCGACGGCTCGACCATCGAGACGCTGGACGCACGCACGGACCGCGTGACAGAAAATCGCATCATCCGCGGGATGGTCGGGCGCGACCTGTCGCATCGCTACCCGGAGCGCTCGCCCCATATCGGCGAGATCATCTTCGAGGTGAAAAACTGGAATGTTTTCCATCCGCAGTTTGGGATCGGCAGGTGATCCGGGACGCGAACCTTCACGTGCGCGCGGGCGAGGTAGTGGGCATCGCCGGGCTGATGGGCTCGGGGCGCACCGAGTTGGCGATGAGCGTGTTCGGCCGCTCCTACGGGAGTCACATCACAGGCACTGTCCTGAAGCATGGGCAGCCGATTGATGTGAGCACCATCGGGCGGGCGATTAACAATGGCCTGGCCTATGTTACCGAGGATCGCAAGAACTACGGCCTGATCCTGATTGACAACATCAAAAACAACGTGACCCTTGCCAACCTGGATGCGGTGTCCAATTCGACGGTCATCAACGAGCCTCAGGAACTGGTGGTCGCGCGCGATTATCGCAGCAAGCTGAACATCAAGTGCTCCGGCGTCCGCCAGACCACCCTGCACCTTTCTGGCGGCAACCAGCAGAAGGTGGTGCTGAGCAAGTGGCTGTTCGCGAATCCAGAAATTCTGATCCTGGACGAGCCAACGCGCGGCATTGATGTCGGCGCCAAGTATGAGATTTATACCATCATCAACCAGCTTGTGGCTGAGGGACGCGGGGTGATCATCATCTCGTCGGAGCTGCCCGAGGTGCTGGGGATGTGTGACCGCATCTATGTGATGAACGAGGGGCGCATCGTTGGGGAAATGCCGCGTGCGGACGCCTCCCAGGAGCGCATTATGGAAACGATCATGCAAAGCCATGTGGAGGAGGTTGTCCTGTGAAAACGCTTACCGCGAACGAAGCTGTTCCCGCCGCCCCGAGCCGAGGTCAGGTCGTAGGTGACCTGGTTCGCAGCAACCTGCGCTCGTACAGTATGCTGATTGCGCTGGTGCTCATCATGATCTTCTTCCAGGTGCTGACGGACGGCACGCTGCTCCGACCGGTCAACCTGACCAACCTGATTCTGCAAAACAGCTACATCGTCATCATCGCCATCGGCATGTTGCTGGTCATCGTGGCGGGGCACATTGATCTATCGGTGGGATCGGTGGCGGCGTTCACGGGGGCCATCGGCGCCGTGCTGATGGTGGATTACCGAATCAACTTTCTGCTGGTGATCCTCTTGACCCTGATGATGGGCGGGCTGATTGGCGCGGCACAGGGGTACTGGATTGCCTATCTGAAAATTCCTTCCTTCATTGTGACGCTGGCGGGCATGCTGGTGTTCCGCGGGCTGACACTGGTTGTCCTCCAGGGGCAGTCGGTGGGCCCCTTCCCGGTTCCGTTCCAGCGCCTCAGTTCTGGCTTTATCCCCGATCTGTTCCCGGCAGGGACCTTCGGGACCATGCACGTGACCACCCTGCTGATTGGGGTTCTGCTTTCGGGCTGGCTGATCTGGTTGGGGCTACGGGAGCGCCAAAACCAGCGACGCTATGGGTGGGAAACCAGTTCCATCGTCATGTTCGCCCTGGGCTATGGAATTGTCACTGTGACGATCATGGCCATCTCGTGGCTGATGGCCTCTTACAAGGGTCTGCCCAACGTGCTGGTGGTGCTGGTGCTGCTGATGGGGCTGTACACCTTCGTGACGCGGCAGACGGTCATCGGGCGGCGTATCTATGCGCTCGGCGGCAACGAGAAAGCTGCCAAGCTGTCGGGTGTCAAGACCGAGTGGCTCACCTTTCTAACGTTCGTGAACGTGGGCGTGCTGTCTGCGCTGGCTGGGCTGGTCTTCACCGCGCGCTTGAACGCCGCTACCCCCAAGGCGGGCACTGGCTTCGAGTTGGAAGTCATTGCTGCCTGCTTTATCGGCGGGGCGTCGGCAGCGGGCGGCGTGGGCACGGTGATCGGTGCCATCATCGGCGCGTTCGTCATCGGTGTGATGAACAATGGCATGTCCATCGTGGGCGTAGGCATTGACTGGCAGCAGGCCATCAAGGGGATGGTGCTGCTGATGGCGGTCTTCTTCGATGTCTACAACCGCAACAAGGTCACGACCTGACAACCATTCCGCTTTCTTGAGCAAGCCATCAAGGGGCGAGAGGAAACTCGCATGGGCCAGAAACGGGTCACCATCGTCGAGATTGCGAGAGAGGCGGGGGTGTCAGCGCAAACGGTGTCACGCGTGGTGAATGGTCACGAAAATGTGGCCGAGGAAACGCGCGACACCGTGCAAGAGATCATCAATCGGCTGGGGTATCACCCCAGCCGCCTGGCCCGCAGCCTGCTGCGCGGGCACAGCAATACGCTTGGCGTGGTCACCTCCCGCTTGGGGCTGTATGGGCCGTCGCAATCGCTGGATGGGATCATCCGTGAGGCGACGGAGCAGGGCTTCTCCGTGCTGCCCACCGTGCTCAACGCTTCGGATACCGAGTCACCGATCGAACAGATCGGGCGCCTGATCGAGTACCACGTGGATGGCCTTATCTGGGCAGTGCCCCAGGTCGGCGACAACCGAAGCTGGATCGCCGCGGCGCAGGAACGCTTCGACATCCCTACGGTGTTCATGACGATGGCCAGCCGCCCCGGCCTGTCCATCGTGGCGATTGACAATCGGCTGGGCGGGGTGCTCGCCACGGAGCATCTTGTGCGGCGAGGCCATCGCACGATCGGGCTGATCAACGGACCCGCCGACTGGTGGGAATCGCAGCAGCGGGAGCGGGGCTGGCGCGAGGCGTTGCATGGCGCTGATCTGCCTGTTCAGGGGGCATTGATCCGCCATGGCGAGTGGACCGCTACCAGCGGCGAGGAGCAGATGCGGCGCCTCCTCCAGGATCATCCCAGGCTGGAGGCGATCTTTGTGGGCAACGACAGCATGGCCATGGGCGCGCTAAAGGCTGCGCGTGCTATGGGGCGCACGGTGCCGGACGATCTGGCGCTGGTCGGCTTTGACGATGTGCCCGAGGCGCCCTACGCCTACCCCCCCCTGACCACCGTTCGGCAGGACCTGGGGGCACTGGGGCGCCACGCCGTCATGCAACTCAACAACCTTATTCGCTCCCCGGAAGACGACGTTCCCCCGCAGCGCATCTTGCTCGAACCAGAACTGATAGTGCGGGATAGCGCGTAGCGTACACGGCAGGAGCCCGCGCTGCATACTTGGTAATGACGGACCCCGACAGGCTGGCGGACTGAGGAGGGACTTCTCAGCCTGCCCCTGGCGGGATGCCACGATGAGATAGTAGCCCTTGGAGACTTTCTTGAACGACAAGCGACGACGCTACACGATCGGCGTAGATTTTGGCACGCTGTCGGGCCGCGCCCTGCTAGTGGATGCGGCGACCGGCGAAGAGATTGCCAGCGCGGTGCACGAGTATGGGGATGGCGTGATTGACGAGAGGCTGCCAGGCAGCGCCAAGCCATTGCCCCATGACTTCGCACTGCAGAACGCGCAGGACTACCTGGACGTGCTGACGACGACGATCCCCCAGGTGCTTCGGTCGAGCGGGGTGGACCCGAACGATGTGGTTGGAATCGGCACCGACTTTACCGCATGCACTGTCGTGCCGACCACTGCCGATGGCACCCCGCTCAGCTTCCTGCCCGAGTGGCGGGATGACCCCCATGCGTGGGTAAAGCTGTGGAAGCACCACGCCAGCCAGCCACAGGCGGACCAGATCAACGCCACCGCGGAGGCGCGCGGCGAGCCGTGGCTCCAACGATACGGTGGCAAGTACTCTTCTGAGTGGTTCTTCAGCAAGGCACTGCAAATCTTGCAGGAGGCCCCCAGGGTCTACGCGGCGGCAGATCGGTTGATCGAGGCCGCTGACTGGATCATCTGGCAGTTGACTGGCACCGAGACGCGAAACGCCTGCACGGCGGGCTACAAGGCGATGGTGCAGGATGGCGAATTTCCATCCTCGGCCTTCTTTGCCGCGCTGCACCCGGACTTCCGCGATGTGGTGGACGAAAAGATGAGCCGCGACCTGCTGCCGCTCGGCGCGCGGGCGGGGGGTCTCACCCCGGACATGGCGGAGAGGCTCGGCCTGCCCGCAGGCATCGCCGTCGCCGCAGGCAACGTGGATGCCCATGTCACCGCTCCGGCTGTGAAGGCCACGGGGCCGGGGGTGATGATTGCCATCATGGGCACGTCCACCTGCCACGTGATGTCGGGCGAGCAGCGCAACGAGGTGGAGGGGATGTGCGGCGTCGTGGAGGGGGGCATCGTGCCCGGCCTGTACGGCTACGAGGCGGGACAGTCTGGGGTGGGTGACATCTTCGCCTGGTTCGTGGAGCATGCTGTGCCCCAGGCGGTCTATGAGGAGGCGGAGGCGGCAGGGCTGGCCATCCATGCCTACCTGGAGCGGGAAGCGGCCAAGCAGGCCATCGGGGAGCATGGACTGGTGGCGCTCGATTGGTTCAACGGCAACCGCTCGACGCTGGTGAATGCGGACCTGAGCGGGGTGATCGTCGGGCTGACGCTGGCCACGCGGGCGCCCGATATTTACCGCGCCCTGATCGAGGCGACCGCCTTCGGCACGCGCGAGATTATCGAGGCGTTCGAGGCGCGCGGCGTACCGGTCACGCACTTTGTGGCGGCGGGTGGGCTGCCGGAAAAGAATGCCCTGCTGCGCCAAATCTATGCCGATGTGATAGGGCGACCCATCACGCTCGCTGGCTCCGCGCAGGCCCCCGCGCTCGGCTCTGCCATTCACGCAGCGGTGGCTGCTGGCCTGTACCCGGACATCCATGCGGCAGCGGAGGCGATGGGAAGCGTCAAGCCTGGCGTTATCCTGCCGATCCCGGAGCATCAGGTTGCCTATGACGAGCTGTACGCCGAATATAAACGACTGTACGACTATTTTGGGCGCGGGGCAAGCGATGCCATGAAGCGCCTCAAAACCATTCGCAACCGCGCGGGAGGCCTTACCGATGCTCTTGCCTGAGCTACGTCGAACTGTTTGTGAGTTGCACGCTGAGTTGCCCAAAAACATGCTGGTTGCCTGGACCAGCGGCAACGTGAGCGCCCGCGACCCGGAAAGCGGGCTGGTCGTCATCAAGCCGAGCGGGATTCGCTTCGAGGCGCTGACACCGGAAAATATGGTGATCGTGGACGTGAACGGGCAATTGGTGGAGGGCGATTTCAAGCCTTCCTCCGACACCGCCTCGCACTGCTACATCTATCGCCACATGCCGCAGGTCAACAGCGTGGTCCACACCCACTCGCGCTACGCAACAGCCTTTTCCGTGGTGGGCCAGCCCATCCCCTGTATCACCACAGCCATGAGCGACGAGTTTGGTGGCTCCATCCCATGCGGCGGCTTTTGTCTGATTGGCGGGGAGGAGATTGGGGCGATGGTGGTGGAGACACTGCGCGACAGCCGCAGCCCGGCCTGCCTGCTTCAAAACCACGGGGTCTTCACGGTCGGCCGCAGCGCCGAGAAGGCTGTGCAAGCCGCCGTCATGACTGAGGATAACGCGGCCATTGTGTGGACCGCTCTCCAGATCGGCACCCCCATCCCCATGGTCCAGGAAGATATTGATCGCCTGCACCACCGCTACCAGACCGTCTATGGGCAATAGTATGATAGACCTTCCCCAGTATGAAGTGTGGTTTGTGACGGGCAGCCAGCACCTGTACGGGCCGGAAACGCTGGAGCAGGTGGCGGCGCACTCGCGCCAGATCGTTGCCGCGCTGGACGAGTCGGACAGCTGCCGGTGCGGGTGGTGTTCAAGCCCGTGCTGACGACGCCGGATGCCATCCACCAGTTGGCATTGGAGGCGAACGCGGCACGCCAGTGCGTCGGGCTCATCGCCTGGATGCACACCTTCTCGCCGGCCAAGATGTGGATTGCCGGGCTGCGAGCGCTGCAGAAGCCGTTCGTGCACCTGCACACGCAGTTCAACCGCGACATCCCCTGGTCCGAGATCGACATGGATTTCATGAATCTCAACCAGTCGGCGCACGGCGACCGCGAGTTTGGCTTCATCGGCAGCCGGATGCGGCTGAAGCGCAAGGTGGTGGTGGGCCACTGGCAGGACCCCGCCGTGCAGGCGAGCTGGGCATGTGGGCGCGGGCCGCCTGTGCCTGGCACGACGCGCAGGGCGCGCGCTTCGCGCGCTTCGGCGACAACATGCGCGAGGTCGCCGTGACCGAGGGCGACAAGGTGAACGCGCAGATGCGCCTGGGCTACGCCGTGAATGGCTATGGCGTGGGCGACCTGGTGCAGCGGGTCAACGAGGTGTCGGACAGCGAGATCGATGCACTTGTTCGACGACTACGACGAGCAGTATCAGCGTAGCGCCCGCGCTGCGCAAGGGCGGCGAGCGCCACGCCTCCCTGCGGGAGGGGCGCGAATCGAACTGGGGATGCGCGCACTTCTTGGAGGCGGGCAACTTCAAAGGCTTCACGACTACCTTCGAAGACCTGCATGGCCTGACGCAGCTGCCGGGCCTGGCCGTGCAGCGACTGATGGCCGATGGCTATGGCTTTGCGGGCGAGGGCGACTGGAAGACGGCAGCGCTGGTGCGCGCCATGAAGGTGATGGCGCCGGCCTGGAGGGCGGAACCTCGTTCATGGAGGATTACACCTACCACCTTAGCCCGACACGGGATGAGCGTCCTGGGCGCGCACATGCTGGAAATTTGCCCGACTATTGCCACGGACACGCCGCGGCTCGAGGTGCACCCGCTAGGCATCGGCGGCAAGGCCGACCCGGTGCGGCTGGTCTTTGACGGGAAAAGCGGCCCTGCGGTGAATGCCTCGATGGTTGAGATGGGCAACCGCTTCCGGATGATCGTCAACACGGTCGATGTGGTGCCCGCCGACGAGCCGCTGCCCAAGCTACCCGTGGCGCGCACCCTGTGGCACGCGCACCCGAACCTCGAACGGCGGCGGCGGCGTGGATCCATGCGGGCGGCGCCCATCATACAGGGTTCAGCCTGTCCCTCACACCGGAGCATCTGGAAGATTTCGCCACGATGGCGGGGATGGAATTTTTGCTGATTGATGAGGGCACGACGGTGCGCGAGTTCCGCAAGGAGCTCCGGTGGAACGACCTGTATTACCATCTCGCAAAGGGGTTGTAGGACAAGAAGCAGAGGACGGCACCACGCAGGGGCGCAGGGGAACAGCATGAGCTTGCGCCCCTGCGTCTTTGCGTTACGCCGATTCACGGGGAAAGGCCGTTGACCATCGGTCGCTCCCCCATCAACCCTGCTGCGCCCCTACACAGGCGAGCGCTTCCTCCTACGCGCCTGCCAACACCCCCTCCTTCCAGGGGCTCAGTGTCCCCTGGTCGTAACCCCAACGATCTCGCGGCTGGCTGCGTTTTCTCGTCAGCCACTCTGCTGCACCCCTGCGGGATGCCGTAGGGCGAGCGTAGTCCTGGCGGGGGATGCATGGCACCGAGCGTGCTACCTGACAAGAACCCGCGTGTTCCCCCATCCTATCGGAGACGATCTTATGTCAATGCTGACCTTCCCATCCAACTTCCTGTGGGGCACGGCTACCGCAGCGTATCAGATCGAGGGGGCGTGGAACGAGGATGGCAAGGGCGAGTCCATCTGGGATCGCTTCACGCATACGCCGGGCACCATCGTGGATGGCAGCACGGGGGATGTGGCGTGCGACCACTACCACCTGTGGCCGCAGGACCTTGCGCTGATGAAGGAGCTTGGCATCCAGGCCTACCGCTTCTCGGTCGCGTGGCCTCGCATTTTGCCGCAGGGGCGCGGCGCGGTGAACCAGGCCGGGCTGGACTTTTACAGCCGCCTGGTGGATGGGGTGCTGGAGGCAGGGATCGTCCCGGCGGTGACGCTCTACCACTGGGACCTACCGCAGGCCCTACAGGACGAGGGCGGTTGGACGGCGCGCTCGACGGCTGAGGCGTTCGTAGACTATGCCGATCTGCTGTCGCGCCACCTGGGGGACCGCGTGCCTGTATGGATCACGCATAACGAGCCCTGGTGCGTCTCGTCTCCTGAGCTATCAGGTGGGCGAGCACGCGCCGGGCCACCGCGATGCCTGGGACGAGGCCCTGGCCGCCGCGCACCACGTGCTGCTTTCCCACGGGTGGGCAGTGCCAGTGCTGCGCCAGAACAGTCCGGGGGCCGAAGTGGGGATCACGCTCAACTACGCGGTGGCTGAGCCCGCATCACCGAGCCCGGCGGACCGGGAGGCCACCCGTCACTTCGATGGCTACCTCAACCGCTGGTTCACTGATCCGGTCTTCGGGCGGCACTACCCGGCGGACATCGTGGCCGATTATCAGGCGGCGGGGCTTGTCCCAGCAGAGGGGCTACCCTTTGTCCAGGAAGGGGACATGAAGGCCATCGCCGCGCCGCTCGACTTTCTCGGCCTCAACTACTACACGCGCGCGATTGTGCGAGACGCGACGGCGGAGGACAACCTCTCCCCGACCCGCGTGTCGGCTCCGGCGGAGGCGTTGACGGAGATGGGGTGGGAAGTGTACCCGGAGGGGCTGTACAACCTGCTCAACCGCCTACACTTCGAGTACGCCCCGCCAAAGCTGTACATCACCGAGAATGGGGTCAGCTACCTGGACGGGCCGAACGGGAGCGGGCAAATCGAGGACAGTCGGCGCGTTCGGTACCTGCGCGATCACCTGCACGCGGCGCACCGGGCCATTGCCAACGGGGTACCGTTGGCGGGCTACTTTTACTGGTCGTTCATGGACAATTTCGAGTGGGCAAAAGGGTACACGCAGCGCTTCGGGATTGTTTGGGTGGATTACGACACGCAGGCGCGGCTGCCCAAGGCCAGCGCGCACTGGTACGCGGACGCTATCCGCCACAATGGCTTTTCCATAGACCTTCAAACAGAAAGCGAGAACAACAATGGCTGATCTGCTAAAGACGCGCACGCTCGGCAAGAGCGGCATCGAGGTGACGGAGATTGGGATGGGGCTGTGGGCCGCAGGCGGCAACGAGTGGGGCGAGACTGATGACAAGGAAGTGCTCGACGCTATCGAGTATGCGCTCGACGCAGGGGTAAACTTCTTCGACACGGCTGACGTGTATGGCCATGGACACAGCGAGAAACTGCTAGGCCGTGCCATGCAGGGGCGCCGCGAGCGCTTCATCGTGGCATCCAAGATCGGCTGGACTGGCTTCAATCGCGAGGCAGGCCACAGCGCCTATGACACGGTGGAAAAGTTTATAGCGGGCGTGGAAAGCAACCTCAGCCGCCTGCAGACCGACTACATCGATGTGATGCAGAGCCACATTGACTTCCGTGACCCTACCATGGAAATCTTCCTGGAAGGGTTCCAGCGCCTGCAGGCGGAGGGAAAGATTCGCGCCTATGGCGTGAGCACCAGCAATTTCGAGTATCTACAGGCGTTTAACCACGATGGCAACTGCTCGACGCTCCAGATTGACTATAGCATCCTGAACCGGATGGCGGAGGCGGAGATTTTCCCCTACTGCCAGGCTCACGGGATCGGCATCATCGTTCGCGGGGCGCTGGCGATGGGCATCCTGACTGGCAAGTTTTCGGCCGATACCCAGTTCGAGGAGGGCGACTTCCGCCAGAACTGGCAGCGCAATCCGGACGAGCACGCCATCTTCATGGATGACCTGGAAAAGGTGGAGGCCCTGCGCCCCATGGCAGACGATGAGCGCTCGCTGGCCCTGCTGGCGCTACAGTTCACGCTGGCGCACCCTGCCGTGACAACCTCTATCCCCGGCGCCAAAAATGTGCGTCAGATGCGCGAGAACATCCGCGCCGCCCTGCTCCCCCCCCTCACCGAGGAGGAGATGGCGCGGCTTGACGCAGTCATCCCGTCGGGCGGCGGGCGCAAAATCTGGCCTGCGTGAGCGGCGGCGGGCAGGGCGGCGCGGGTGCTGCTCCGCCTACAAACAAGCAAGGGGCGGACATGCCAGCATGTCCGCCCCTGTGTTTGGGGCAGTGGGTCTATCTGACAGAGAAGACCTGCTGTGCTATACTTCTCGGTCGGTCTTTTGAGCATCAAGGGGCGGGGCACGCATGGATCAGATAGTTATTCGTGGGGCGCGCGAGCACAATTTAAAGAACGTGGATCTGACGATCCCGCGCGACAAACTGGTGGTGTTCACTGGCCTGTCGGGAAGCGGCAAATCGTCGCTTGCCTATGACACGCTCTACGCCGAGGGGCAACGGCGCTACGTGGAAAGTCTGTCAGCTTATGCGCGGCAGTTTTTGGGGCGGATGGAAAAGCCGGATGTGGATCAGATCGAGGGGCTCTCGCCTGCCATCTCGATTGATCAGAAGGGGGCCAGCCACAACCCACGCTCGACTGTCGGGACGGTGACGGAGATTTACGACTACCTGCGCCTGCTCTATGCCCGGGTAGGGGTGCCACACTGCCCAAACTGTGGGCGTGTGATCTCGCAGCAGAGTGCGGAGCAGATTGTAGATGCCGTACAAGGGTTGCCAGAGGGGGCACGCATCCAGGTGCTGGCGCCACTGGTGATGTCCCGCAAGGGCACCCACCAGAAGGTCTTCGAGGATGTGCGCAAGGCGGGCTACGTGCGCGTGCGAGTCAACGGCGAGATTCATGATGTGAACGAGGAGATCGAGCTCGACCGCTACCGCATGCATACCATCGAGACGGTGGTAGATCGCCTGGTGGTGCGCCACGATCCGGAAAGCGAGGACCGCAGCCGCCTGGCGGACTCGATCGAGACCGCGCTCGACCTGGGCAACGGAATCGTGATCATCAATGTCGCCGATCAGGAGACCCCGCGCGACCTGCTCTTTTCTGAGCACTTTGCCTGCGTGCATTGCGGCCTCTCGCTCGGAGAATTGGAGCCGCGTTCGTTTTCCTTCAATAGCCCCCACGGGGCGTGCACGGCGTGCCAGGGGCTCGGCACGCGGCAGGAGATGGACCCGGCCCTGGTGATCTCGAATGCGGACCTGACGCTGGCGGAGGGGGCCATCGTGCCGTGGAGCCGCGCGAGCACCAGCGACACCTTCTTCGCCCACCTGCTTGAGGCGGTCGCGCTGCATTACAATTTCAGCCTGGACACCCCCTGGAAGGGCTTGAGCCCGGCCAACCAGCGAATCATCCTGTATGGCTCCAAGGGCGAGCCGCTGAAGGTGCGTTACACCAACAAATACGGGCGCGCGCGCGAGTACGAGACTGCTTTTGAGGGCGTCATCCCGAACCTGGAGCGCCGCCACAAAGAGACCACCTCCGATTACATGCGCTCCGAGATCGAGCGCTACATGGCCGAGCGGCCTTGCCCCACCTGTGACGGCACCCGTTTGAAGCCAGAGGCGCGGGCGGTGACTGTGGCCGGGCTGGGCATCTCGTCCATCTCAAAGATGAGCGTGGACGAAGCATTGGGCTGGGTGGATGAGGTGGTGGGCGATGTGGAGGCCGTCACCGAGTCGGGCGAGGACACCCAGGTCCGCCCGACCGAGGAGGGAGAGGATGTGAGCGCCGTGGAGGCTCCCCCACCCAACGCGCTCACCCCGCAGCAGCGACAGATCGCGGAGCAGGTGCTCAAGGAGGTGCACGATCGGCTCGGATTCATGTCCGATGTGGGGTTGGGCTACCTGACACTGAATCGCACCGCCAGTTCGCTGTCCGGCGGCGAGGCACAACGCATCCGCCTGGCGACGCAGATTGGCTCTCAGTTGGTGGGGGTACTCTACATCCTGGACGAGCCGAGCATCGGCCTGCACCAACGCGACAACGCGCGCCTGATCCGCACGCTGGAGCGAATGCGCGATCTGGGCAACACGTTGATCGTCGTGGAGCACGATGAGGACACGATGCGTTCGGCAGATTGGATAGTGGACATGGGGCCAGGCGCAGGCGAGCACGGCGGCGAGGTGGTCGCCACGGGTGTCCTATCAGACATTCTGGCGCATCCCACCTCGCTGACCGGTGCTTACCTGTCGGGGCGCATGAGCATCCCCGTGCCCTCGAAGCGGCGGGAGGGCAACGGCAAATCGTTGATTATTCGCGGGGCTACCGAGAACAATCTCAAGAACGTGACGGTCGAACTGCCGCTCGGCAAGTTCGTGGTGGTAACCGGGGTTTCTGGCTCAGGCAAGTCCTCGCTTGTCATCGAGGTGCTCTACGCTCGTCTGGCGCAGATGCTCCACCGCGCCAAGACGCACCCCGGCCACCATGATGCCATCCTGGGCACGGATGCCATTGACAAGGTCATCAACATTGATCAATCGGCCATCGGGCGCACGCCGCGCTCCAATCCGGCTACGTATACCACGCTCTTCACGCTCATGCGCGATTTGTTCGCCGGGCTGCCCGAATCAAAGATGCGTGGCTACAAGCCGGGGCGCTTCTCCTTCAACGTGAAGGGCGGGCGCTGCGAGGCGTGCCAGGGGGATGGCGAGATCAAGATCGAGATGCACTTCCTCCCGGACATTTACGTCAAGTGCGAGGTGTGCCGTGGCCGTCGTTACAATCGCGAGACGCTCCAGGTGCTGTACCGCGACAAAAGCATAGCCGATGTGCTGGCGATGACGGTGGATGAAGCCCTGGAGTTCTTCGAGCATATCCCGAAGATTCGGCGCAAGCTGCAAACCCTCTCGGATGTGGGGCTGGGATACATCAAGCTTGGCCAGCCGGCGCCCACCCTTTCCGGCGGCGAGGCACAGCGTATCAAGCTGGCGAAGGAGCTCAGCCGCGTGGCGACGGGCAAGACGCTTTACATCCTGGACGAGCCAAGCGTTGGGCTGCATGCACACGATGTGTCCAAGTTGGTGATGGTGCTCAACCGGCTCGTCGCCAAGCAAAACTCGGTGGTGGTCATCGAGCACAACCTGGACATTATCAAGACGGCAGATTGGGTAATTGATATGGGCCCGGAGGGCGGCGATGCGGGCGGTGCGCTCGTCATCGCCGGCACGCCGGAGCAGGTGGCGGAGTACAAAGGGTCCTGGACGGGCCGCTACCTCGCCCCCATCCTGGCTGCCAGCCCTCACAGCGACTTCGAGATGAACTTCCCGGAGGACGAGGAGGGGTGGGACGAGGATGAGGACGAGGAGGGGTGGGACGAGGAAGCGCTAGAAGAGGCGGTCGAAGGGGCCTAGCCCTGGCAGGCGAGCGATCCGTATACGGTTCTGCGGGGCGGTGCGAGGGGGGCTCATCCCTCTCTTGCATCGCCCCGCTCTGCTCCCGCGCCGGACAGGATCGCAAGCGCGACGCTGCGAACAAAGTCTCGGGCGATCCAGTGATGGAGCGCGGCCTGCGTGTGGGTGTAAACCCAGCGGCGCAGGGGGTGGCCACGACCAACCAGGCGCGAGCGGTAGCCCTTGATCACCATGCAGACCTGTAGCCCTTCCCCCATGAGGGAGAGGGTGAGACACAGGTGCCCTTGCTGGCTTCCGATAGCCCCATTCATTAGCCCGCCGACGAATGGTGTAGCACAGGTGGCCACCGGCGGCTTCCTCCGTCTGGATAGCGGGCGCAAAAATCAGCAGCGGTACCCCCAGCCCCCCCACCTCAAAACAGATTTCTCCGGCCCGCTCGCGCACGCGAATCAGCCCCCTGGACAGGGAGAGCAACCGCTTAAAGTACAGGGGGCCAAGCCCTTCCAGCAGGGCAGCATGCACCTTAAAGGTCAGCGGCAGCCACGTAGGGGGCACTGTCAAGCACTGGCGCGAAAATATCTCGCCGTCCGGCTCGATGGAGAACTGATGGTCAATAGGGAGCCGCCCGATCGCAGAGCGGTCTGTTGTCGTTGGCGGGTCGTCAGGTGCGATACGGCCCCTAAGCTCCATGCTGTTTGTCCTATACAATGATGAGTGGGTCGGTATTATACTGTAGGCACAATGGTTGACGCACGCGCCCTTGCCCCAGCGCTTTCCCGCGCGTGAGGCACGCTCTCCTTTCATAAATTGTCCTGACTCAAACCTCGCCCATGACCCACACTATACTTTGCGTAGAAGACAATCCAGAAAACCAGACCCTCGTGCGCCGCATACTCGAATCCAGGGGGTACCGCGTCGTGGTGGCCGGGGATGGACTGTCCGGCGTGCAACTGGCCCAGGAGATTGAGCCGGACCTGATTTTGATGGACATGAACCTGCCCGGCATAGATGGCCACGCCGCCACCACCCGTATCAAGTCCATCCCGAAGCTTCGGAATATTCCTGTGGTAGCCCTGACGGCGAACGCCCTGAGCGGCGATCGGGAGCGCACGCTTGCTGCGGGCTGCGACGGGTATCTGTCCAAACCTTTCAAGCTCCATGAGCTGATAGCGTCCGTTGGCGAATTTCTTACGGGCAAGCGCGAGCGGATACAACCGAGCGAGAAGCTCGGCTATGTGGAGCAGTATGCCAGCCGCCTGGTAGTTGAGTTGGAATCTCAGGTCAAAGCACTGCAAAAAGCGAATGAGGAGCTACGCACGCTGGACCGCCTAAAAGACGAGTTCGTCTCAACGGTCAGCCATGAGCTACGCACCCCGCTCAACATCATTCTGGGGCACGCTGAGGTGCTGGAAGATGAGATTTTTGGGGAACTGAACCCCCAACAGCGCCGCTATGTTAGCAATATTGTGGGCAGCGCCCATCATCTCTCCGAACTGGTCCAGGACATCCTGGACCTGTCGCGGATCGAATCGGGTCAATTTTCCCTGCGCCCCCAATGGTTCACCCTTGCGCCCGTGCTGGACGAGCTACGGACCTTGCTGGAGCCGCTGGCACAGAGCAAGGGTATCGCGCTTGGTCTCAGAGGTGCCCCCAGCCATGGGGCAGGTGTACGCGGACCGCCTGCGCTTCAAACAGGTGATCCACAACCTGATGTCCAACGCGCTCAAGTTCACGCCCGCAGAGGGCACCGTCCACTGCTCCATGACCTGCCAGGGACCGGACACCCTGCGCATCGAGGTACGCGATACGGGCATCGGGATCGCCCCGGAGCATCAGGAGCTGATCTTCGAGCGCTTTCGTCAGGTAGATGCGTCGGCCAGCCGCGAGGGGGAGGGGACGGGCCTGGGGCTCGCCCTCACGCGGGAGTTCGTGCGCCTGCACGGCGGTAGCGTCAGCGTCCAAAGTGAGCCTGGCCACGGCTCCACCTTCACCGTGCTCCTCCCCCAGCCGGGGCACGCCCCGATGCGAGGGGAGCCGAATGTTCGACAGGAGCCACCCGCCCCGATCGCCAGGATGGGGTGAGAAAGTGGAATGCTTTGAACCGTGCCCTCTTCCTCGGCCCACCTCCCCCTCTGCACGCTGCGCCTCCTCCTTTACGATTCCCATTTCATCAGTAAAATACTCGTCAACCCATAGATGAACGAGCGACCAGCACACTAGGCATAGGCTCTGGCACCCATCTTTCCGCCTGCTTTGCTGGTTTCCTGACACATCGCCCCCAACAAGGAGCACTCATGAACGACGTAATCGAGACATTGGAAAGGACGATGCAGCGCATCGAGGGCATCCTGGTGCGACTTTGACGTTCCTGGCAAGGAGTTAGAGCTCTCATCGCTGGAACAAGAGTCGCTGTCGCCCGGCTTCTGGGAGGATAACGAGCGCGCACAACGCACCATGCGGCAGGTCACGACGCTGCGCCAGAAGGTGGAGCCGTGGCGTGCCCTCCAGCGCCGCACGGCGGATGCGCTTGATCTGGCTGCCCTGGCCGCGCAGGAGGCTGACCCCGAGTTGGGCGACGAATTGCGGGCGGAGGCAGAAAGTATCGAGCAGGCGTACGAGGAGATGGAGTTTCGCGTGGCCCTTAGCGGGGAGCACGATCCCGGCCACGCCCTGCTCAGCGTCTATGCAGGGGCAGGCGGCACCGAGTCGCAGGATTGGGCGGAGATGCTGCTGCGGATGTACCTGCGTTGGGCGGATCAGAACGGCTACCGCGTCGAGATGTTGGACAGGATGGAGGGGGAGGGCGCAGGCATCAAGAGCGCCACGCTGGAAATCCAGGGCGAGTATGCCTATGGGTATCTGAAGAGCGAGAAGGGGCCGCATCGCCTCGTGCGAATCTCTCCCTTTGATTCAGCCAACCGCCGCCACACCTCCTTTGCCGGCGTTGAGGTGATGCCCGTGCTGGACGACGATGTAGACATTGACATTGACCCCAATGACATAGACATGGAGGTTTACCGCGCGAGCGGCGCGGGCGGGCAGCACGTACAGAAAAACTCAACCGCCGTGCGCCTTATCCACCGCCCCAGCGGCATCGTGGTCACCTGCCAGAACGAGCGATCCCAGATGCAGAACCGCGAGCAGGCCATGAAGGTGCTCAAGGCCCGCCTGTACGAGCGCGAGCGCGAGCGGCTGGAGCGCGAGCGCCAGCAAATTGCGGGGACGCACAAGACGGCCGAGTGGGGCAATCAGATTCGTTCCTATGTGCTGCATCCTTACCAGATGGTGAAGGACCATCGCACCAGCGCAGAAACCAGCAATACCCAGGGCGTGCTCGATGGCGAGTTGGAGATGTTCATCAATGCTTATCTGAAAAGCCAACTAGGCTAAAGGGGAGCGCGCCCCGTCAAATCCTATGGATAGTCTTCCCCACCTCCCCCAACATATCCGCGACCGATACCGTGTCGAGCCCGAGCCCGTCGGCAAGGGGGGCTTCGCCACGGTGTATCGCGCGCACGACGCGGAGCTGAAACGGGATGTGGCTATCAAACTGTACCAACCGGATAACGCGGAGGAGGCTAAACAGTTCGCCAACGAGGCGCAGATTCTGGCGAGCCTTTCCCATCCCAATATCGTGACGGTTTACGACTTTGCCACCGTCGAGAACCACGCGGTCATCGTGATGGCCTACCTGCCCGGCGGCTCGCTGCGCGACAAGATGAAGCTAAACAAAACCCCCATGCGCCCGCAAGATGCCCTTAGCCTGACAGCCGTGCTGGCAGAGGCACTGCAGGCGGCGCACGATGCCGACATCCTGCATCTGGACATCAAGCCGGAAAATATCATCTTCGACGGGCGGGGGCGACCCTTCCTGACGGACTTTGGCATCGGGCGGGTGATGGGCGGCGATGGGGAAACCCACCAGACCCGCGCTATGGGTACCAACAATTACGCCTCGCCCGAGCAACGTCAAGCAGGCAAGCTGACGCGCGCCTCTGACATCTACTCGCTGGGGGTGGTCCTCTTCGAACTGCTGACCGGGCAGGTGCCGCTTGGCCCCGCAGCGGCCAACCCGCAGCCCCCCTTCTCCCCCCCCTTCCCCCTGAACCATCCGATGACCTCGGCGGAGGCCCTGGTCCAACTGGTATGCAAGGCACTGGCCGTCGCGCCGGTGTACCGATACGAATCGGCCTTGCAGTTCGCCCAACAAATTCGCGATTACATGCTGCATGCCGGGGGTGACACGGGGCGGCTCACCCCCTCGTTTCGGGGCTTCGCGCCGTTGGCCATCGCCTCTGTGGAGCTTGAGGAGCCGAAGCGGCAGGTGCCACTGCGCTCCGCCGATATGCGCCGCATGCCGCAGACAATGCGCCAGTTAGAAGATGACCTGACGCCGGTGCCGCCAGGCACGCACGTGTCCAATCTGCTTTACTCCCATCAGGGTCTCGAGGTAGGGGTCGGCTCGGTGGTGGAAGAGGCAGTGTTCGGGCGCGGGCGGGTCCGCCTCCGCCAGGACGCGCTCGTGCGGGGGGACGTGATGAGCCTGACCATGATTGATGTGAGCCAGGGGGTACAGGCCACCAATCTGGTAGCGCCAGAGGTGATGGTGCGGGGGCCTATCCGCCTGGCGGGCAGCATCTTTTGCCGCCGCCTGCGCCCCGCCCAGGGAGATCAGGGAACCCACTTGCCCGACAATTCAACGCTTGGGGGCTCGCTCATCTTTGGCAAGCAGTTCGAAAAAATAGTGCCGGACGAGGAACTGGGCCGTCCGCTCAAGGCCGAGCGTCCCCCTATTGAGTTTTATGGCGAGCGCCCCACCATCGCCATCGGCACCCGCTGCACGCTCGTGGCCATCCTGGGGGATGTGAACGTAGAGGTGGGCGCTCGGCAGACACAGTTGAACACGATCCGTGTGGCCGGCAACGTGACGCTCGGCCCGTTCAACACGGTGCGCCGCATCGAGGGCGACAACATTCATATTGGCCCTGGCTGCGTCGTAAACGAGGTGTACGCGCGCGGCACCCTGACCATCGAGCGGGACAGCAGCGTGGGGTATGTTCGAGCCGGGCAGGGCATCCGGCTCGCCAACGGCGTGAGCATCGCTTCCCCTATTGTTTTTTCAGACAACGGTGCGATCGAGGAGCAGGGCGAGGCGCGCTGGAACGTGGCAGGCAACCGCTCCGGGCTCACCGCCCAGCATATCTTCGAGCTTCAGCAGATCGAGGCGCAGCGGGGCAGCCTGGCGACCATCCTGCTGGATCATCGCTTGTATGAGCTGTACGAGCGCATCGCCCCGAAATGGCTGCCCCGCCTGAAACCGCGCCCCTTTGAAGGGAGCGGGGAACGGGTCCATCTGCCGCCGCAGCCCAAATCGTTGCCGGAGCCGGAGGGGTATCCGGAGCTCCATATGGACCTCACCCCCGCCAGCCAGCGGGAGGACGCCGAGCCGCTCCTCGCCGACGCTGCGCCCCCCGCCGAGCGGCGCGGCACGCACATTGTCGTGCCGGCGCCTGAGCCCGCCGCGCCGGGAGAGCCAGCCGCCGCCGCCGCCCGCCGCGCCGCCGCCCGCCGCGCCGACCCCGCCTGCTGCCAATAATACGTCCGCCTCCCCGTCTGCCGTTCAGGCAGCGGCCACCCGCCGTATGGAAGCTGCCCAACGCGAGGTCACTCGCGTGCTCTCACGCGGTATGCGGCCCCCAGGCAACCGCCCCCCGCCCCCAGAGCCACCACCGCCGCCACCGGACGACGACGGGGCCCTGCCAGGAAGCCAAGCTCCTACACGCCGACTGGACGATACGAGGGAGCCCGATGGATAAACGCTCCCTTCCCTTTCTGATGCCCAACATCGGGAGCGAGGAGGAAGAAGCCATCGCCGTGCTTTCGTTCGTGGCGGATGACCTGCTGGAAGACTTCCATAGGTCGGTCGCGCGCCTGCGCCTGCAGGCGGAGCGCTACAGCAACGGGGCGGTGCTATTCGCGCTTTTCTCCTTCACCCTCTTTCTTGCGCAAGATTTCGAGCGCGCGCCCCTCCCCCTGCTGGGGCTGCTCGGGTTGCTCCCGATCGCTAGCCTGGTGGCGGCAGCCCTGCTGCGCACGAGGCTGGTGGAGCCGAGCCGCTTCACGCCGCCGCAGATTCTCCAGGCGCGCAAGCTCGCCTGGCAGTGGCTGGCCGTACCACTTGATCCCGAGACGATGATTCTTTGGGACACGCTCACCGACGAGGCGCTGCCGTTAGCCATTCCGGTCTCCCCCCCCCGGCGGCAGGGATGGCTGCTACAGGAGGCTTGGGGGCCCATCCACCTTTTAGAGGAGGAAAAGGCACTGGTGCGCCAGATGGCAGAGGCACTGGAACAGTGGGAGGCCGCGCCCACCCCCGTACGGTTGCCGCGCATCGGCCAGCATCAGGAAGCGCTGCTAGCCATACTGAAGACATTACCGAGAGGGCGACACGTCACCCCCGCCCCCCTGCTGGCCCCCGCGCGCCCCCTGGAGGCTGGGCAGGAGGACCTGCACCATCTGATGGCTCTCTACCGAAGCCACCGCATCACCCAGCGTCAGTTGGATGCGTGGCAGGAGGCGGTGCCCCGCTTCAAGAGCGCCCTGGAGCGAGCCCTGCGTACTGCGTTGCCCACGATGGACCCGCCACCCGCACCGCCCTCCACCCACCCGAGTTCGGACGTGGAGACGCTGATCGCCAAATTGGAGATCGTGCATAGCAGCACGGTGGAGGTGCTGCAAGAGACGCTGCACGAGGAACTCGCCAAGCAGCAGCGAGACTTGGATGCCCAGCTGAAAGTGCTGGAGCAGGAGTGGGAGCAGGGGCGCAACAACGCCCATTCCACGAACGATATTCTGATCAACTCGCTGCGGCGGCAAATTGATGACATGACGCAGCGGGCCTTGCCCGAAGCGGAGCAGGCCCTGAAGGAAAGCCAATCCAAGTTGGGCGAAGCCAACGGGCGCGTCAGCAAGTGCGAGAGCGACCTGGCTGACAAGCGCAAGCAACTGCTGCTGGCAGGATCGGGCAGCAGTGACACGCCGCGCGCGTCCGACGAGCGCAAGCGACAACTGAGCGGCGAGATCGAGCGCCTGTCCAGCATGCTCCCCGAAATTCAGCGCAGCGCCCGCACGCTGGAAGAGGTGGTTGAGTTCCAGCGCGGCTCATTGATCCGCGTGCAACGGCAATTGGATTCGCTCCAGCAGGAGCACGAGAATTACAGCCAGCACCGCGATCAGGAGTTTCAGCGGCTCGACACTGCCTTCGAGGCGCGGCAGGGCAGCCTGCGCGATCGGTTCGCACCCACGATGAAGGCCATCGAGGCGGACCTTGTCTATTTTTCCAAGCTGGTGGATCGTTACAGGGCGGCGCTGGAGCCGTTTCGCGTCAATCTTATCTTGGAGGAGGAGGCGAGCCGCCCCTACACGCAGGTGTTGAACCATTCGGATCAGCTGTTGTCTGACAAGCAGCGGGCGCTGACACTTTGGGCCACTACCGTGCAGAGCTACGTGCAACAGCGGCGCGACGGGATCGAACGGATCGTGAAGGAGATGGATGCGGCGGCCCTGCCGAACATTGGGCTAACGCAGCCGCGGCTGATGCTCCTCCCCATCTGGTACATCGAGGCCCGTGCGGGCCATGCGTCGTTTTCGCCCCGCCAGCGACAAAAACCTGCCGAGCAGGTTCGCCTGCTGGCGCCCTTTGGGGCCGCCTTGACGGGCCGGCGGCAGGCATTGCCGGACGGCAACCCTGAGATGCTCGCCCCCGTGCCTGCCCTTCAGGAGCGGCTGGACGCTCTGATGCGCAGCGAGCGCCGCGCTGCGTTGCAGGCGGCGGCGCGCCAGGAGGGGCGCGCGGCGCGCTTTGACGAGCGCGCCCTGCAAAAGATTTCCGTTCCCACCCAGATGCCGCAGGCGATGGTGGGGCTGCTGCGCGCCGTGTTGCAGTCGCCGCCCGGCGCTCCGACAATCCCCTCCCTAACGGGTGGCGCACCGGCCCTGCCTGCCCCCAGCCCGAACGGTGTCCCTTCCGACGAGTTTGTCCTCTCGGCCGACCCCTCCGACGACCCCGATGCCTGGAGTGAGGCGCTGCCCGACGAGCGCATCCCCGCCCCGAACACGGATGAATGGGAAGAGCCTGCCGATGATGCCTCCTCTTGAGCGCCCCCGCCCTATGCTCCACTTCGACATCTTCACCCTCTTCCCTGCCATGTTCGAGGGGCCGTTTGCAGAAAGCATCATCCGGCGCGCTGTGGAAAAAGGATTGGTCGGGATAGCGCTGCATAACATCCGCGATTGGGCGCCGGACCGCCACGCGATAACGGATGATACGCCGTTTGGGGGGGGCGGTGGGATGGTGATGAAGGCGGAGCCGATCTTTCGCGCGGTCGAGGCGGTGCTGGAGCTGCCCGCCGCCAGCGCCGAGACGCCCCGCCCCGAGGCCCCCTGCCCCGTCATCCTGATGACGCCCCAGGGGCGCCCATTCACGCAGGCGCTCGCCGAGGAGTTGGCCCATCATGAGCGGATAGTCCTGATCTGCGGGCGATACGAGGGGGTAGATGAGCGCGTGCGCGAGCACCTGGTCACTGATGAAATCTCTATAGGAGATTTTGTCCTGAGCGGCGGCGAACTGGCCGCGATGGTCATCGTGGATGCAGTGACGCGCCTGCTGCCCGGCGCCCTCGGCGACCCCACCGGCGCGAGCGATGACTCCCACAGCACAGGCCTCCTGGAGTATCCTCACTACACCCGCCCGGCCACTTTTCGCGGCTGGCCCATCCCCGACATCCTGCTCAGTGGTCATCATGGGAACATCGCCCAATGGCGGCGGCAGCAGGCCCTGCTCCGCACCCGCGCCCGCCGCCCCGACCTTCTCGTCCGGGCCGCCCTCACGCCCGCCGAACGCGCCTGGCTGGACGAGCAGGAGGAGTAACCTTCTGATCAAACGTTGAGGCAGCAAGGCCCGCGAGGAAACTTCCTTCGAGCCTCCATCACCCACCTGGAGTTTCAACCTATGCTCAACCCTGACTCGATTCGTGCCCGTTTCCCCGCGCTGCAGCGCACCGTCAACGGCCACCCGGTTATCCATGCTGACAACCCCGGTGGTACGCAGGTGCCGCGCTCGGTGGCGGAAGCGATGAGCGAGTATCTGCTGCACCGCAACGCGAACACGCACGGGGGCTTTCCCACTTCCGTGCTGACGGATGAGACGATCGAGGGAGCGCGGGAGGCGATGGCCGATCTGCTCAACGCCCCCTCCGCGCAGGAAATTGTGTTTGGCAACAACATGACCTCGCTCGCCTTCCAGCTTCGGCACTCGTTGGCCCGCGTGATGGAGCCGGAAGAGGAAGTGATCGTTACCTCCCTGGACCATGATGCCAACTTCACTCCCTGGATGACGCTGGCGGAGGTGGGGGCGGTGGTGCATGAGGTGGGCATCCACACGGAGGATGCGACGCTGGACCTGAGCGACTTCGAGGCGAAACTGTCGCCAAAGACGCGGCTGGTGGCGGAGGCCATGCGTCCAACGCGGTGGGCACGATCAACCCGCTCGATCAGATCGTGCCGATGGTGCGCGCCCTAGCGCCGGGGGCACTGATCTTTGTGGACGCGGTGCAGAGCGTCCCGCACCTGCCAGTGGATGTGCAGGCGCTGGGGGTAGATTTTCTGGCGTGCTCGTCGTACAAGTTCTTTGGCCCGCACTGTGGCATCTTGTGGGGGCGCCACGAGCTACTGGATCGCCTGCCGCCCTACAAGGTGCGCCCGGCGGATGGCACGCCGCCAGACAAGTTTGAGACAGGCACAAAGAATCACGAGGGGCTGGCGGGCATCGCGGCTGCCGTAGAGTACCTGGCCTCCCTTGCACCGGATGCTGGCGCGGGGCGGCGCGAGCGGCTGCGCCAGGCGATGCAGGAAATCCAGAGCTACGAGCAGGGGCTGAGCCGCTCCCTGATTCGCGGGCTTGTGGGCATTCCTGGGCTCCGCTTTTACGGCATTCGCGAGGCGGAGCGTGTTTACGAGCGCGTGCCCACCGTTGTCGTCACGCTGGATGGGCAAACCCCGCAACAAACAGCCGCGCGCCTCGCCGCCGAGGGAATCTTCTGCTGGGCCGGACATTATTACGCGCTCAACCTGATCGAGCAGTTGGGCCTCGTCCCCTATGGTGCCCTCCGCATCGGGCTTACCCATTACAACACGGCGGACGAGGTGGATCGGCTGGTGGAAACGCTGGCAGCGTTGTAGGGCGCTGAGGGGCTGGCGTTCAGCGGACCCTCAGGGCTGCTCCACGCGAATGTGCCAGCCATAAGCGATCGTGCCACCAGGGAAGACGCTGCTCATATCGAGGACATAGTCGCCGGGGGTTGGCGGGGCGGCCCAGGGAATGGTAGGGAGAGGGCTCGAGGTCGCCGGTAGCCACTTCCTGTGAGTCGAGCCGGATCGCGACGGTGCCCGTGGGTGACGGGGCGGCGGGGGCATCATCAGGCTGCCAGTCGAGGACGCGCATGGTGACAAAGGTGGGTGTGCCCGCCCCCAGCGTGAAGACAAGTGGCTCGCTTGGCGCCACGGACAACGGATCTGTGGGGACGAGCAGGGCGAATGGGTCGGCGCATACAGTGCGCCCATCGCCCCCCGTCCAGCAGTAGGCCCCCGTGACCGCAGTCTGCGTCCTGCCTGCGCCAGTGGATAGGCTGGCTTCGGGAACCTCGACGGGCGAGGCATTGGAGGGCTGCTCCACGCTGGCCCCAACCTCGGCGGGCTGCGGCACGGTGGGGGTGGGCGTAACGGTGGCCGTGGGCGACGCAGGAAGAGGCGTGCTAGGGAGCGGTGATGGTGCGGGTGTTGGCCCGCCACAGGCCGTCAGGAAGCATGCCGCCATGAGCCCCCAGAGTAACCCTCGGGTTCGGCCCCACCTGATGGGTGGGCTGGCCTTCATGGCTGGGCGGCCCACTGGCGTAGCTGGGCGGGCGTCACCGGCTCGGCAAGCAAGCGGGCGAACCAGTGGTCTGCGTCGCCGCGTGCGAACAGGTGGCCTAACAGGGCGGCGCCGTGCGTGTAGGTGAAGGAATAGGAGCGAAAGTTGGGGTGCGAGATGAATTGGAGGGTCTTACGGGCCTCGTCCGCCGTGGCGAGCCGATAGCGTTGGATGTAGGCAAGCACCTCCTCCTCGCTCGCGCCCTCCTCGTGCAGCAGAAAGGCTGCATTGCCCGCCACCGCCCGAAAGCTGCCCTTAGCCTGCCCAACGGCCAGCATCGTATCAAGTTCCCCCGCCGAAAGGTGAGCCCCGACCGCTCCGCTAGCTCCCCCACCAGCCAGTCGCGCAGCGCCCCATCGCCCAGCACACGCTCGCGGGCGCGCATGGCAATCCCCTCGCTCACGACACACTCTGGCGAATTGATGAGTAGGATCGAGTGCTCGGCGTGCCCGCCCTCATGGAATAGACGATGTTCCTTGATCGCGTGCTCCGTGTGGTGCCCCGGATAGGCCTCATGAGCCATCAGGTCGGGCAGAGCGGTAAGGTAGCTCGGCAGGTCGGTGTTGATCTCGATGCGCGAGCGATAGTTCCCCAGGTACCAGTTGTAGGCACCCCACGGCTGACCGCTGACCAGGCGCACCTCGAAGCTCTCCCCCTCAGGCAAAGCAAAGCGGGAGCGCGTGCGCCGGCCCAATTCTGTGACGATCCCGTCGAGCACCCCAGGCAGGCGCTCCGGGGGCACGATAAAGCGAGCGCGGAAGGCCTGCTCGCGCGCGTCAATGGGGCCCTCGCCAGGCAGCAAGGCATGAAGCAACGCTATGGCTTCGTCAAAGCGGGCCTCGGGCACCGGCGCTGCTTCCACGTCATAGAGGCGACGCACCTCCTCCGCGAAAGGCAGGGGCTCGCCTCGGAGCAGGGCGATGCTGGTCTGCATCGCCCCGCTCTGCGCCTGGAGAAACGCGCGCCGCGGCCCCTCCTCCAGGGCTGCCACCTCCTGCACCAGGGCGTCTGCCTCCTCGGCTAGTTGCGCCAGCGGCCATCGCTCCGCCAACCGCCACTCGTCCGGGCCAAAATACCCGTCTATGAATCCCGGATTGTGCTGCTCGATGGCATGGGCGAGCGTGATGTAGCGACGGGCAAGGTCGGTCATGGGAAAGGCCCCCAGGGTGGACAGGCAGATGGGTCAGGGTGTCAGGCGGGCTCTGCCTGATAGCCAATCTCGTTTAACTCGCGCTGAAGGTCCTCGACAGAGGTTGCTTCGGAGCCCAGCCAGACGAGAATGTCCTGCGTGGTGTGGTCCGCTCGCACGTTTTCCACGCCGGGCAGCGTGCGCAGGGTGCCAACGACGGAGCGCTCGCAGCCCCCGCAGTTCATCTTGTTTTCGCCAACGACTTTAAGGTTAAGTGGGTTCGCCATGATTGTCTCCTTTAGGTGGTAGGTTGATGAGATAAGGACGAGCAGAGCATGAACCATGCTCCCGGCTCGTTACCGCTTGCTGCTTGCCTGAAATACGTCCATCAGTTCGCGGATCACGCGCTCGCGCTCGGCCGGATCGTCGGCGCGGATGGCGGTGGTCACGCAGCCCTGCAGATGCTCGCTGAGGACCTCTTCCTCGACTTTGAGGAGCGCACTCTTGATAGCCTGCGTCTGATGCAGGATGTCAATGCAATATTTGTCGTCCTCGACCATGCGCTGTACCGCTCGCACATGCCCCTCAATGGTGCGGAGACGGCGTAGCACGCCCTCGCTATCCTTAGCCATGATGGACTACCTCCCCCGACGAATAGTTGGCCAACGTTGGCTTGAAGCCGCGCAGCCGGAGCGAGTTGGTGACCACAAAGACGCTGGAAAAGGCCATTGCCGCCGCCGCAAAGATCGGATTGAGCAGCACCCCAAAGAAGGGGTAGAAAAGGCCCGCCGCCAGGGGAATGCCGACCACGTTATAAAAGAAGGCCCAGAACAGGTTGCCCCGGATGGTCCTCATCGTGGCACGGCTGAGTTGGATCGCCTCGATCACCTTGAGAAGGTCCCCCTGCATCAACGTCACATCGGCGGCTTCCATCGCCACGTCCGTGCCCGTGCCCATCGCCATGCCGATGTCAGCCTGGGCAAGCGCGGGAGCATCATTGACACCATCACCGACCATCGCGACGATCCGCCCCCGCTCCTGCAGGTCGCGCACCTTTGCTGCCTTCTGCTCTGGCATCACCTCTGCCATCACCTGCTCCGGCGCGATGCCGACCTCGCGCGCGATGGCCTCAGCCGTTCGACGGTTATCGCCGGTCAGCATCCAGACCTGGATGCCCATGCTCTCCAGCGTGGCAACGGCGCGCCTGCTCGTTTCCTTCAGCGTGTCGGCCACGGCCAGGATGCCGACTGCCTGCCCATCCACCGCTACCAGCATCGGGGTCTTGCCCTCGCCGCTCAGGCGCGCCGCTTCTGCTTCCAGGGGGGCTGCGTCCACGCCCTGTGTGGCAAACAAGCGTGCATTGCCCACCAGCACGCGCCGCCCTTCTACCGTCGCCGTGATGCCCTGGCCGGTCACACTCTCGAAGGAAGCAGGCTCTGGCAGGGCCAGCCCCTGCGCCCGCGCTGCCGCCACGATTGCCGCCCCCAACGGGTGCTCCGAGGCACGTTCGGCAGCGGCCACAAGGCGGAGCATGTCGGGCAAATCACCCACCACGTCCGTCAGGGCTGGCTCGCCCCGGGTGAGCGTGCCCGTCTTGTCAAGGATGATCGCGTCAAGCTTGTGCGCGGTTTCCAGCGCCTCGCCGCCACGAATCAGAACGCCGTGGCTGGCGCCCGCCCCGGTCCCGACCATGATAGCAGTAGGCGTGGCAAGGCCAAGCGCGCAGGGGCAGGCGATGATGAGCACCGCCACCGTGTTGACGAGCGCAAAGACAAAGCTCGGCTCCGGCCCGAAGAGGAGCCAGACGACGAAGGTCAGGGCAGCGATGCCGAGCACCACCGGCACAAAGATGGAGGCTATCTGGTCGGCGAGCCGCTGGATCGGTGCCTTGGAACCCTGTGCCTCTTCGACCAGGCGGACGATCTTTGCCAGAACGGTGCCCGCGCCGACAGCGGTTGCCTCCATGGTGAAGGCACCCGTCCGGTTCATCGTGCCGCCGATCACATCGTCCCCCGCCTCCTTGCTGATGGGCAGCGACTCGCCGGTGATCATGCTCTCGTCAATAGCGGAGCTACCCTGCAACACGCGCCCATCCACGGGCACCGTGGAGCCGGGGCGCACCAGCAGCCGATCCCCCACCTGCACCTCGGCCAGAGGGATTTCGACCTCCTGCCCGTCCCGCAGCAGGAGCGCCGTCGTGGCACGCAGGCCCATCAACTTTCGGATAGCTTCTGAGGTATGCCCCTTCGCGCGCGCTTCCAGGTAGCGCCCCAACAGGATGAGCGCGATGATGACCGCGCTCGTCTCATAGTAGACCTCTGCGGTGCCTGCCGGAAACCATTGCTCGAAGAATGTGACGGCCAGGGAGTAGCCATAGGCTGCCGTGGTGCCCAGGGCAACCAGCGTGTTCATGTCTGTGGTGCCATGCCTTGCCGCCTTCCAGGCATGCACGTAGAAGCGGCGGCCCGCGTAAAGCTGTACGGGCGTGGCGAGCACCAATTGAAGCAGCCAGTAGCGCTGCATGGAGCCAAAGGTCTCCATGACCCACATCATAGAGCGCCCGCCGAGGAGCATGGGCCCCATAGACAGCAGCAGCACCAGGGCGCCCAGCACGCTGGCAACGACCAGTTCGCGGCGCAACTGCGCTGTCTCGGCGGCGCGTGCCTCCTGCTCGCGGTCACGAAGCGCCTCGCTGTCGCCCGCCTCGTCCAGTTCCGGCGATTCATAGCCTATATCAATGATTTTCTGTCGGATGTCGCGCGGCGTGACCTCGGTCGGGACATAGCTGACTGTGCTGCGCTGCGTGGCAAGGTTCACGTCCGCGCCCAGCACGCCGGGCAGTTTCTTTAACGAACGTTCCACCGTTGCCACACAGCTAGCGCAGGTCATCCCCTGGGTTGGCAGGGTGAGGGTTGCCGTTGGCACCTCATACCCAATTTCCTTTACCTTCTGAACCAGGTCGCCGACGGTGGTCTGGGCGTCATCAAAGGTGACAGTGGCACGCTCTGTTGCCAGATTGACGCTCGCAACGGAGACGCCAGCAGCCTTTTGCAGGCTGCGCTCCACCGTGCGAACACAGCTGGCGCAGGTCATGCCTTGAACGGGGATTGTGATCTGTTTTTCCATGATGGCCTCCGATATCCATCGGGGACGGTATCTTGCACTACCCCCCCCCAGGGGGAGGGGTAGCTACTGTTATTGTAGTACGCCAGCCTGGGATGTCAAGATGCAAGTCGCTACACAGCTCTACCGAACGTCGGAGGCACGGGTTGTGAGGATTGGACTGGCTACTACCGTGGGGGCACGCTAGGGAGCCCCGCCCCACTCGCTGATCCACTGCTCGAACTGCTCAATCTCTTGCTGCTGGGACGAGATAATCGCTTCCGCGAGATCGTTCAACTCGGGTCGGTCGCTCCGGTCAGCCACTAGCTCAGCCATCTGGATGGCGTCAGCGTGGTGGGGGATCATCGCGGTCAAAAAGGCTACATCAAATTCTTCAGCCGGAATTGCGCGAAGTGCCTCAATCTCCGCTCCCATGTCCATCCCGTGGCTCATCCCGGAGGGGCTTTCCCCGTGCCATGTTTGAAGCCATCGCTTCATCTCTGCAATCTCGCCCAGTTGAGCATCAATGATGGCCTGGGCTGCTGCTTTCAATTCGGGACGCTGCGTCCGCTCCAGCGCAACCTGAGCCATATCAACGGCTGACTGATGATGGGGAATCATGGCATCCATAAAGGCTACCTCGAATGCATCCCCCTCTAACGGGAGCAGGGCAGCACTCATAGAAACGCTTGGGTCCATCTCGTGCGGCATGCCATCCATCTGCGCCCGGTTCGACCCCGGCACCATGCAGGCCACCAAGACAGAGGGTATGGCTATCAGAACAAGGATTGTGATTCTTAACTTCGCCAGCATTGGTTGTTGATTACCCTTCTTTGATAGGATGTGGCGCGGTCGAAGCCTTGAGGGCTTCGCAGCGGCTATCCGGGACTCGCGCTGGATAGACCTCATCCTGTGTGGAAATTCTGCCGATCTTTGACCTATGGTTGACAGGCTGTCATTGCACGCTTCCGCCCTTTATTCCCCTGGCATAACCCCTGCTTGCATACCAGCAGACCCATCTCATTGCCCCGAGGTCCGCGCACTGTATGCTGCAAACCTTTAAAAACTGGCTTCCCGGTAAGCCGGGGTTGGAACGCGCCGATCTGGTGCTATTCTGGTTAGCGTGGCTGCTTCACGTGCCGTTACTCTTCTTTTTGCCAATCTCCATCGCAGATGGCAACCTGCGTACCATCATCGGCAATGCGGGCTCTCTCGCCCTCTCGTTCGTCCCACGCTGGATGGAGTCACGCTCACGATATCGCTTTCCTGCGCTGGGCGAATTTTGCCTGTCGCTCATCATGATTGTGGAAATGTTTGGGCGTACCTTCCACTTATACGAGGAGGGGCGTGCCCTGCCGTATGATGATTTTTCGCACGCTGTCGAGATAGGGGCCGTTTCCGCCTTCGCAGTGCTGCTGCTCTACGCTTTCTTTTTAGAAAAGAAGGTGGACTACGATGGCTGGTTCATGCTGGCGGCGGGGGTGATCATCGGGCTGGGATTCGGTGCCCTATGGGAAATCTACGAGTGGAGCGTGGACACCCTGTTTCAAACGAATTTCCAATATGGCAACCAGGACACGATGGTGGATCTGTTTACAGGGGCCATCGGGGCGTTCGTGGGCGGGCTGGCCGCCCGTTATTACCGTGTCACGCGCACGGCGGAGGATGTCATGGAGGAGATCCCTATCTTTTACGACTGGCTGTGAGACTTTTCCCCCTTGCTGCCAATGTTATGATGGAAGCCCTGTGAATGCAGGCGCCCGCCGAGTGGCAACCTTTACAAGGAGCAACGAGCATGGCAAAGAAGACAGTTCGTGACGTGGATGTAAATGGGAAGCGCGTGCTGGTCCGCGTGGATTTCAACGTGCCGCTGGATCAGGGCGCTGTCACCGATGACACGCGCATCCGTGCGGCGTTGCCCACGCTGGAATATCTGCTGGAGCAGGGGGCGAAGATCATCTTGATGTCCCACCTGGGGCGCCCCAAGGAAGACAATCGGGATCAATTTCGGATGGACCCTGTCGCGGCCCGCCTGGGTGAACTGCTGGGGCGCCCCGTCCACAAGGTTGATGCACTGGTAGGGGACGATGTAGAGGAGGCAGTGAGCGCTATGCAGGCCGGCGAGGTGCTGCTGCTGGAAAACACCCGCTTTGAAAAAGGGGAAACCAAGAACGACGAGGCGCTGTCCCGCCAGCTGGCGCGACTGGCCGATGTGTATGTCAACGATGCGTTCGGCAGCGCCCACCGCGCCCACTCCTCAACTACAGGCGTCGCCGAGCAGGGAGATTTTCCCGCCGTGGCAGGCTTTCTGATGGAGAAGGAACTGCAGGCACTGGGGGAAGCGCTATCCAACCCGGAGCGCCCCTTTGTGGCACTCCAGGGCGGCGCGAAGATTTCAGACAAGGTGACGGTGCTGAACCGACTGCTGGAACTGGCCGACTGGGTCTTGATTGGCGGAGGGATGGCCAACACCTTCTTCAAGGCGCAGGGGCACGACGTGGCCGACTCGCTGGTGGAGGATGAGGCCCTGCCGGAAGCGAAGCGACTGCTGGCCGAGGCGGGGGACAAACTGGTACTGCCCGTGGACATGGTCATCGCTGATGCGTTCGACAACGAGGCCAGCACCCAGACAATCGAGGCGGGCGCCGTCCCCGCTGGCTGGCGCATCCTGGACATCGGGCCGAAGACGATCGAGCATTACCGCGACATCCTGCGCGGGGCGCGAACCGTCCTGTGGAATGGCCCGATGGGGGTCTTTGAATTGTCCAACTTTGCGCGGGGCACCTTCGCCATCGCAGAGACGATGGCGGCGCTCGACGCGATCACCGTGGTGGGCGGCGGCGACTCCGCCGCTGCTGTTGCCGAGATCGGCCTGGCCGAGCGGCTGACCCACGTCTCGACGGGCGGCGGGGCTTCGATGGAATTTCTAGAGGGCAAGACGTTGCCGGGCGTTGCGGCGCTTGATGATCTCTAGGCAGTAGATGACTTTCTGATTGCTACCACCCGATCTGCCATGTTGAGGAGAGGCGATGTTAAGCACAAAAATTATCGCAACCATTGGGCCCGCTTCACGCTCGCCCGAGATGCTGGAACAACTGATGTTAGCCGGGCTGGACGTAGTCCGCTTGAACTTTTCGCATGGGGACCATGCCATGCACGCGGAAAATATTGAGCGGGTGCGAGCGGTCAGCGCCAAGGTGGGACGGCCCGTAGCCATCCTGGGCGACCTGCAAGGCCCCAAATTGCGGGTGGGGCAGATGGGGGGGGAAGGAGTGCCCCTCATCCCCGGTCAACGCCTCACGCTGACCACCGAGGATGGGGTGATTGGTGAGGGAGATTTGATTCCGGTGCAGTATGATGGCCTCCCCGGCGCGTTGGAAGTGGGCGACCGCATCCTGCTGGACGATGGGCTGTTGGAGATGCTCGTTCTGGGCAAGACCGACACCACGCTGACCACGGAGGTCATCATCGGCGGGTTGCTCAAGAGCAACAAGGGGATGAACCTGCCGCGCGCGGCGCTCACCATCCCGGCCATCACCGACAAGGACAAGGCAGACCTGCACTTCGCGCTCGAACATCAGATTGATTGGATTGCTCTTTCCTTTGTCCGCGAGGCGCAGGAGGTGCTGGACCTGAAAGAGATCATCCGCCAGGCCAGTTCGTTCAGCCGCCCCGTGCCGGTCATCTCCAAGATCGAGAAGCCGGAGGCGATCCGCAACATTGACGCTATCATCGCCGCCAGCGACGGGATCATGGTGGCGCGCGGCGACCTTGCCATCGAGACCTCATCGGAAGAGGTGCCGATGACGCAGAAGGAGATCATCCGCAAGTGCAACCGCGCCGGTGTCCCGGTCATCACCGCCACGCAGATGCTCGACTCGATGATCCGCAACCCGCGCCCCACCCGTGCGGAGGCAAGCGACGTGGCAAATGCCATCCTTGATGGCACGGATGCCATCATGCTGAGTGGCGAGACCGCTTCGGGCAGTTATCCGCTCCGCACGGTGCAGATGATGCACGGCATCGCCGAGCGGGCCGAGGCGGCCATGATGGCGGCGGGCCTGCGCCAGTATGCGATGGACGACCTGTCCGGCGTGGCGGGGGCCGTTGCCCATGCCACGGTCGAGACGGCGGCGGAGTTGCGGGCAGCAGCCATCATCACGCCGACCATGAGCGGCTCGACCGCGCGGCTCATTTCCAAGTATCGTCCGTCACAGCCGATCATCGCCACCACCCCTAGCCCACTGGTGCAGCGGCAACTCGTCCTGTACTGGGGCGTGATTCCGCTGCTGGCCCGCCGTACGGACAGCACGGACGAGATGATTGATGCATCGGTGCGGGTCGCGATGGAGCACAACCTGATCCGCGAGGGGGACACTGTGGTGTTCACGGCTGGCACGGCTGGCAGCCCCGCGGGCAGCACCGACCTGATGAAGGTGCAGGTGATCAAGCGGGTGCTCGGCTCAGGGGACGGGCATCGGCAGCCAGACGATAGCCGGGCGCGTGCGCATCCTTCATGGCCCGCTCGATCCTATGATGGAGGTGGAGGGGGACGAGATTATCGTGACCGACAAGACGGACCGCTCCTTCGTCAACGTGGCCCAGCGCGCCGCGGGACTGCTGACTGAGGTGACTGGCCTCAACTCCCACGCAGCGATTCTCGCAGTCGAGCTTGGCATCCCTACTATCGTTGGGATAGAGGGAGCCACGCGCATACTGCGCGACGGGCAGATCATCACGCTCGATACGCGGCAGGGGCTGATCTACGAGGGACGCTCGAGCACGGGCTGACCGTGTTACAGGGATCGGTCACGGGGGGGGCACGCCAACTGGCGAGGATGGGCTGCATCCTCGCCCTGGCGTGGCTGCTGGCGGCATGCGGCCCCCGCCCCACCCCCGCCCCCACGCCGCCCCCGCCCTTCACTCTGGCTGCGCCGAGCGCGACGCCGCGCCCGCCGGACGCACCCCTGACGGTGCTGGGTCACTTTCGCGGCGAGGCCGAGGTGCCCCTGCGTGCGCTTCTCGCGCGCTTTGAGACGACGCACGGAATCCCCGTGCGCTATCAGGGGGCCGAGGCGATCCCTGAAGCCCTGCAGGCGATGCTGGCGGCGGGGCAGACGCCGGATGTGATCTTCTTACCGGTTCCCGACTGGCTCCAAGAGATGGCGGCGGGCGGGGCGCTCGCGCCGCTGTCGCCCGATGCTGCGTCGGCAGTGCGGAGCAACTTTGGGGAGGGGTGGCAGGCACTGGTTCGGTGGGACGAGAATCTTTACGGCGTGCCGCTCGATGCCAACGCCAAAAGTTTAATCTGGTATCAGCCGCAGACCCTGGCGGATGAGGCAGCCGATCTGCCGCGCTCGCTCGCGGCGCTCCAGCAGTTGGCGGAGACACTGGCCGCCCGGGGGCAACCTGCCTTTGCGGTGCCGGGGGGGGCAGGGTGGCCCCTGACCGATTGGTTGGAGCATGTGCTGCTGGCTGAGCTTGGGCCGGAAGGATACGATGCCCTGCTGGCGCGCAGGCTGCCCTGGACCGACCCGACGGTGGAACGCGCCGTGCGGCGCTTCACCTCGCTGCTACAGGATGCCCACGTGATGGATGGGGTGGAGGGCGCTACGACCTTGCCCCTGGCGCGTGAGAGCTTCTACCAGGCGTTTGACAACGAGGCCCCCAACGCGGCTATGTGGCTCGGCCAGGGGAGCATCGTGAATGCCTATGTGGCCACTAGCAGCCTGCGCCCTGGAATCGAGTACGACTGGTTTCCCTTCCCTTTGGAGGGGGCGCTCATCGGGTCGGGCTCGGTTGCAGTTGCCACCACTGACGCGCCCGCTGCCATGACCTTTCTTGCCTTCCTCGCCTCGCCCGACACGCTGCTCCCGTGGGTTCGCTCTGGCGGCCTCGTCTCGCCCAACCAGGTGATCCCCCTCGATGCTTACCCCAACCCACTGGTGCGCCGCGAGGCAGAGTTAATCGTCAACGCGAGCGGGTTCCGCTACGATCTTTCCGACCGCCTGCCCCCCAACCTGCGCGACGCCCTGCCGGACCTTCTCCGCGAGATGCTGCGCAATCCGGATGCAGTGCCCGCCCTGCTGGCCACGCTCGAGCAAATCGCCACGCGCGAGCAGGGGGCACCTCGCGAGCGGTGAGGGGGCGAAAAAGAGATGCCCGCAAGAGAAGCACGAAGGAAAAGAGGAGCTTTGTGAAGCAGATCCCGTTGTCCATCCTCGATCTCGCCCCGATTCGAACCGGGGAGAGCGCCACAGACGCCTTCCGCAACACGTTGGAGCTGGCGCAACATGCTGACCGATGGGGCTACCAGCGCTACTGGCTGGCGGAACACCATAACTTCCCTGGCATCGCCAGCGCAGCGACCTCGGTGCTGATTGGCTATGTCGCCGGGGGTACCGCGCGAATCCGTGTCGGGTCGGGCGGGGTGATGCTGCCCAACCATGCCCCACTGGTGATTGCCGAGCAGTTCGGCACGCTTGAGTCGCTCTACCCTGGCCGAATAGACCTCGGCGTGGGGCGGGCCCCCGGCACCGATCAGCGCACTGCCCGTGCCCTGCGCCGTCACATCGGCAGCAGCGGCGACACCTTTCCACAGGATCTTCAGGAATTGCAGTCGTACTTCGGCCCGCTCAGCCACGGTCAGGCCGTGCGGGCCGTGCCTGGCTATGGGCTGGACGTGCCGATCTGGCTGCTGGGCTCGAGCACCTTCAGCGCGCAGTTGGCCGCACAGTTGGGTCTCCCCTTCGCGTTTGCCTCGCACTTCGCACCGGACTACCTCTTCCACGCGCTTGACCTATACCGCACCACCTTCAAGCCATCTCAGTGGCTCGAGCAGCCCTATGCCATGATTGGCGCCAACATCATCGCGGCGGACACGGATACGGAAGCGCGCCGCCTGTTTACCACGCTTCAGCAGGGGTTCCTGAATCTGGTGCGCGGTGTACCGGGCCGACTGGCGGCACCCATAGAGCCGCACGAGCTCCAGTGGTCGCCGATCGAGCAGGCGCATGTGGAGCGCATGACACGCGTCTCCATCGTGGGATCGCCCGATACCGTGCGCGCGGGGGTGGCCGCCCTGGTGCAAGAGACCGGCGCTGACGAAATCATTGTTGCAGCGCAGATCTATGACCAAGAAGCGCGCCTGCGCTCCTATGAGATTCTGGCGCAGGTCTGCGAGTTGGCACCGAATAGCTGAGGCCAGCCACTGCCTGAGGGGGAGGGACGATGGACCCGGTGCAACCCCGTCCCTCCTCGGGCTGCGCCGCCGATTCCTCACACGGCATAACCCTTGCCGCACTCCCTGCGCTCGCAAGAAAACTTGCGCTTTTCGGGGATTGCGCTAGAATGGTTTGTACGATGGAGGGGTGCCGGAGAGGCCTAACGGGCTCGACTCGAAATCGATGCGGGGTAACACCCACGGGGGTTCAAATCCCTCCCCCTCCGCCTTCCAGCCTTCGCGCTGGGTGTATAAAGCTTCAATAGCCGACGAAAGCGTTGCCCCAGGGCAACGCTTTTTTGTTGGTTGCTCAGCTCCCCTTACCCGCCGCCAAGCGGCGGGCCCCTATCGCAAGGAGGGGTTATTCCACCCGGATGTGCCACCCGTAAGAGATGTCTCCGCCCTGCTCATACACACTGAATAGGGAAAGGATGTACTCGCCCGGCTCAAGGGGAGCGTTCCACGTCAGGGTGCGCCCACTGCCTAGCTCGCCACTTGCCACCGCTGGGGCGCTGGGGTCCGCTACCAGCGTCCCGGTGGGGCCCTCATTCACGCTCGCCTGCCACTCCAGCACGCGCAGGTGCGCGCTTGATGCATCCCCTGCGGTCAAGGTGATCGTCAGCGCCTCATCCGGCGCCACGGGCAACGCGTCTGGCGGCACCAGCACGCCTACCATGTCCGCGCACATGCCTCCCCAGCAGCGTGTGCCCGCCACCCCTACCTGAAGCGCTCCGCTGGGGGTTGACAGCGTGGCCACGGGCACCCCCTCCTCGTCTACTGCCACCACGGTGGGGGTAGCCACCGGCGCCGCCTCCCCGCCGCAGCCTGCCAGCAACAATGCCAGCAGGAGCCCTATCCATCCGATCGTCATCGTTGTTCCTCCCCGTGCTATAAGCTTACCTGTCCGTCGCTCCGTTTGGCATCCAACCCGCTCTCTGGTCATAATAGCTTTCTTGAGCACTCACGCTGCATAAGGCTAACATCAGGGGTATGCACTCACATTTCAACGGACCAACAGCTATGAGCGCGAGCGATGTCGCGCTCTTCATTGACTGGGAAAACATTAAATTTAGCCTGATTAACGCAGGTTTCCAACCGAACGTCTCTTCCATCTATGAGACGGCGAAGGGCTATGGGCGAATCGTGATTGCCCGCGCCTATGCCGACTGGCAAGAGGAGTGGCACCTGGAAGATCCCGCCGCGCTTTACGACGCGGGGATCGAGCCAGTTTATGTGCCCATTCGCGGCAAGGGGGAGCGGCGCAAAAATTCGGTGGATGTGAAGTTGGCATCCGAGTGCATCGAGGTATGTCACAACTATCCGACCATCAAGACCTTCGTGCTTTGTTCGGGGGATGCCGATTTTCTCCACGTGATCAATATCCTTCGCCCCTATGGCAAGCAGGTAGTCATCATCGGCGTATCCTGGACCACCAGTATGCAACTCATCGGCGGCGTGGATGAGATGCTCTTTTATGATCAGGATGTGGAACCGCTCGTCTCGCCCTACCAACGGGGGAACCGACGTGCTGGTACTACCAACGGCAACGCACCGGCCCACAGCAATGGCGGGGCAAGCGGCGCTGTCAAGTCGCTGAACAACCCGGAGATGGAGCGCGCCGCGCGCGTCGTGCTCGAGATTGTTCGTCAGTCGCAAAAGGAAGGACGGGCTCTTCTGGCTTATGTCAAGCATGAGTTGATCAAGCGACTGGGCGGTTTTGACGAGCGCAGCTACGGCTTTCCGCGCTTCAAGCTGTTCATGAAGGAACTGGAGCGCCACGGGCTGATTCAGGTCATCACGCGCGACCTGGTGGATTGGGCCTATCTGCCGGAGGCAGCCGAGCGTGCCGGGTTGAAGGATGAGGACAGTTTGCCCGCGCACGCGGCCACCTTCGACGAGGCCACCATGAGCGGCTTCCTGCGCGCGGTGGAGCGCGTCCAGCGCGCCCATGAATTCACCTCGTTCAACTTCTTGATTGGGCGCGTCTTCGAGCTGGGCGAGCTACCGCTCAGCCGCACGCAGCTCAAGGCCCTGTGCAACCTGGCGGTGGACCGTGGCTACTTCGAGCGCGGCGTGCATACGCGCGTGGACCCTGCCACGGGCGAGGTGGCCGATATCCGCACCCTCATGCTTCGCCGCACGTTGCCCGACGTGGAGCGCGCCCTGGAGCAGACGGTGCCCGTCGAGCACGCCAGGGAAAGCGAAGCAGATGAGCGGCTACGCATCATCCTCGATGAGATGGCCCGCTCGCCCGACAACGCCACGCTCACTCAGCGCGCGGCGGAGCGCTGCGCCGAGCTGAACCGCTTCGACGAGTCGCTCCGATTCCAGCAGCAATTGATCGAACTTCAGCCGGGCGATGTGCGCGCCCACTGTGTCTACGCACGCTACTTACAAAATGCGGGCCAGGGCGAGGGGGCGCTCGCTTACCTGCAAGAAACCATGGCTCGGTACCCAACGCACTATATGCCGCCGTGGACGCTCGGTTCCATCTACAGCATGCGGGGCGAGACGGAGCTAGCCATAGAACCCCTCAGCCATGCGAAAAGCCTTGTGCCACGCCATCGCGACGACCTGCAGGCCAACCTGCTCTGGCATCTGGCGCGGACCTTCCTGGAACTGGAGCGGCGCGACGAGGCCCAGCGACTGGTACAGGAGGGGTTGGCCCTGCGCCCCACCCACGTTCCGCTTCAGCAGTTACAGTTGCAGCTGAGCGGCGAGGGATGAGCACGCGGCGCGTGCCGCGCTCGCTCGATGCTGTAGTCGCGTTTGCGGTGGCGCTCGGGGCCCTCCTGCTCTATCTGACCACCATGGCCCCCGGGGTCGTCAGCATTGCTGATGACAGTCTGGAGTTTCAGCTGCTGGCCCAGCGCGCCGCCATCCCCCACCCCACGGGGTACCCTCTTTACGCCATCCTGCTGGCCGCCATCGCGCGGGGGTTTCCCTTTGGCGAGGTGGCATGGCGCGCCAACCTGCTCTCGGGGCTCGCCGCAAGCGGGGCGGTTGGCCTCACCTTCCTGGTGGGGCGGCAGATGGGGCTCCAGCGCATGGCGGCGCTGTTTGGGGCTGGCCTGTTCGCGCTCTCGCCCACGTTCTGGTCGCAGGCCACGCTAGCGGAGGTGTATGCGCTCCACCACTTGTTGGTGGCCGCGATGGGGCTCGCCTTGCTGCGATGGCAGCCCCATCGCGGCGCGCCTGTCTGGGCCGCGCTGTTCGTCGGGCTGGGCATGGCCCACCACCGGATGATCGTCCTCTGGCTGCCCGCCGTCGCACTGTATACCGTATGGGTCGGACGAAAAAGCGGCGGGCGCGCCGGCCGGCACCTGGCGCGCCCGGCAAGTCAGGTAATTCTCGCGCTGTGCCTGCCCCTCCTTCTCTATCTGTGGCTGCCGCTGCGCGCGACGGTGGGCAGCATTGACGGAAGCTATGACACGGTTGGCTTTGGCTGCTGGGTGCGCGCCTGCCTGTACGAGCAATCGTTCTTCGGGCGAGACAACGAGTTGGCCCAGCGTGTCCCTGCTGCCTTCTACGCCTTCTTGACACGGGATGAGATAGGCTGGCTGGGGGTGGGGCTAGCTGGGGTGGGAATGGCATGGCTGTGGCGTGCCTCCCGCGCACGCGGGGCACTGATGGGGCTGGGGCTGCTCGCCAATGCGGCGTTCGCTATGAACTATGTGGTGCCGGACCGCGAGGCGTTTTGGGTTCCCACGCTCTGGGTGCTGGCGCTGCTCGCTGGATGGGGCGCGCAGGCGGTCAACGAGATCGTCACACGCTCCTGGCACGGCAGGGGCGCATGGGCCCTACAGGGCGCGCTGGGGCTGGCCTTGACAGCGGCCCTGCTCCTTCCGGCGGGCGCCACCCGCACGCAGGTGGATCGCAGCGGCATCGCCGGGCCAGCCGATTTCAATGGGCAGGACGTGCTCGCTCAGCCGCTGCCCCCCGACGCAGTCATCGTCGCCCTGCTAGGCGAGGCAACCTACCTGCGCTACCTCCAGGAAGCAAGGGACATCAGCCCGGAGGTAGCCACCCTTGCCCTGCCCACCGACCCGCCTGAAGCGCGCTTTGCCGCCATCGAGGCGGCGATAGCGGCGGGGCAGCGTCCCTTCCTGACCCGCGAGCTACCCGGCGCGGGGGCTCGCTGGTCGCTCAGCGCCCTGGGCCCCCTTGCCGAGGTGCGTGCCACGCCCCAGGACGAGGTGCCTGCCGCCCTTTGGAGCCTACAGCTTCCCGCCACGGACGCCCTCACGCTGGCTGCATGGGGCCGCTCACCCATCGCTGGCTCGTCCCTGGAACGCGTGACAGTGGCATGGGCGGTGCACGCCCCGGTCGAGAGGGCGCTCAAGGTTTCCGCCCGCCTGATCGCCGCAGATGGCAACACCCTCCACCAGACGGACAGCTTCCCTGTCCACGGTGCCTACCCTACCCCGCTGTGGCGGCCCGGCGAGATCATCCTTGATACCTATTCGCTCCCCCCTGCCCCCCCCGATGCCCACTACCAATTCATCCTTTATCTGCCCGACGACGGCAGCGAGGTGGCGCGCGTGGAGTGGGCACCATGACCATGCATGCCCAACCTTAAAGTTTTTGCATCCTGTATAAAATTCCATGGCGCTCCCATTGTTTCTGTCGCAGGGATATGGTTTAATAGTCCTTGTCAAACATGGTTCACGAGAGTGAACGTATTTTCGAAAGGAGCCTGTCACCATGTTTCAGAAGGTAACGATCATTGGCAATTTGGGGGGCGAGCCGGACACGCGCTACCTCCAGAGCGGGACGAGTGTGTGCTCGTTCAGCGTGGCCACCAACCGCAAGTGGACGAACTCGGATGGGTCGAAAGGTGAGGAGACGGTCTGGTGGCGCGTCTCGGCCTGGGGCAAGCTGGGCGAAATCTGCCAGCAGTACCTCAACAAGGGCCAACTGGTCCTCATCGAAGGGCAGATCACGCCCGACCGCGAGACCGGCAACCCGCGCGTGTGGACGGACAACAACGGCCAAGCGCGTGCGTCATTCGAGATTCGTGCGGACACCATGAAGATGTTGGGGCGTGGCGGCGACGACACCGGCAGCTACGACGGCGGCTACAACCAGTCCTCGGACTACGCGCCGCAGCAGTCCAATCGTCAGGCGGCCCCGGCCCAGCAGCAGCGCCCGCAGGCAGCGCCCCAGCGCGCCGCGCCGGCCCGCAGCAGCGCCCCGCAGCCCGCGCCGCAGAACAATCGGCGCAGCACCACGAGCGCGCCGGCGCCCAGCGGTGGTTACGACGACGAAGACTTCTCGCCCGACGAGATCCCGTTCTAAATATCGCGAGCAGCCAAAAGGAGGAGAGGTCACTCTCCTCTTTTTATTTTGCCGATGCCGCACCCGTCAAGCAGGCACCCTTTTGAACGAGAAGGTAGGCATGGACAATGAACCGTTGGCCCAGGCTGTCGAGGCCCTGGCCGCTAGGATGTCATCGCTTTCTGACGGCGACCTGGCGCAGCCCTGGACGTGGGGGGCGCACAACGAGGGGCTGCGCTTTGCGCTGATTGGGACGTACCACGAACTGCGCGACCTGGCGGTATCCCTGGCGGTGGCGCGCGCGACCAATGGCCCCCGCCTGACGGTCGCCCAGGCAGCCCTGGCGCCCTATCTCGAGGCCTATCGTGAGCTGCAGGCGGTGATGCGGGGCGCGAGCGACGAAGCGTATGACCGCGAGCCAGCCCCCGACGAATGGCCGCTGCGCACTATACTCGGCCACATCGTGGTCGCGCACCGAAACTTTTTCACGCTGCTCCATTATGGGCTGCGCCGCCAGCGAGAGGGGAACGTGCTTCCCCTTGCCCTGCCTGACGGAGAAGCCGATCGCGTGACGCTTCCCTATGACGAGTTCGAGACCATCATGGAGCAGCAGGGACAGGCCGAGGGGGCAGCATTCCACCATGCCCTGTTCGAGCGCACGCTGCGCGAGATCGAGGGAGCCACCGACGAGGAGATGCGGGGGCCCTCGCTCTACTGGGAAGGGGAGGACTTTACATTGAGCCTCCACTATCGCCTCCATCGCATGGACGCCCACCTGCGCCAGCATACCATCCAGGCAGAAAAGACGCTGGAACTATTGGGGCACCAGCCCACGGAGGCCAACCGCCTGCTTCGTCTGGTCGCTCGGGCCCTGGCGGCTGTGGAAGGCGCCACGCTTGGCGCACCGGAGCTAGGGGTAGAGCGCCGCCATGCCCTCTGCTGCCACGATCCGAGAACGTGCGGAGAAGGTGGCGGAGCGAATGGCCCACGTAAGAACGATGGTTCGGGCTGCCCAGGAAGGCGACGTGGAGACAGCGCGCCGTCTGATGGCTGCGGAGCCTCAAGTGGGCAACGCGCTGAATGACGAGGGGCTGCCCGTGGTGCTCGTGGCGCTGTACAACGGGCATCGCGCCGTCGCTGAGGCACTGGTAGACGGTGGGGCGACGCTGCACATCTTTGAAGCCGCAGCGCTGGGGCACCTCGAGCGCGTCCAGGCAGTTGCCGAGAAGTGGCCAGGCTGGATCAATGAATTCAGCAAGGATGGCTTCACCCCTCTCCAATTGGCCTGCTTCTTCGGGCAAGAGGCCACCGCGCTCTGGTTGATCGAGCAAGGGGCGAAGGTGAACACGGTGGCACGCCACCCGTTCGGGTTAAGCGCCATCCACGCCGCCTCCGCCAACGGCAATCTGACGGTGCTCCGCACGCTGCTCGAGCAGGGCGCGGCAGTGAACGCACGCCAGGCAGGGGGGCGGCACCGCGCTCCACAATGCCGTGGGCAGCGGCAACCTGGAAATGGCCCTCCTCCTCCTTGCCCACGGGGCCGACCTCAACGCCGCCCTCGACAACGGGCAGACGCCGCTGGCCCTGGCCGTGGCGCAGGGTCACGAGGAAGCTCGCTGCATGGCTGCGCCAGCGCGGCGCGCGACGAGTAAGGGCCAGCCGCCCCCACCGCACAACTATGCCGTCTGCATCAGCCGTTAGCCTGGGGGCCGCCGCCCCCCGAAGATGGCATGGCCCGCCTGCATCCAGTAGAGCTCGACCGACTCGAAGCCCGCCTCGTCCAACCAGCGCAGCTGATCCCGCAGGAGCGACGGGTGATCAATGTCGGTGGGATCGAAGAAGCGGTACATGTTCCACCGCTCCCGCTCAAACAACTCAAACGCTGCGAGGGTGCCGTCGAGCGCCAGAGCACGCTGCCGCACCGCCTCGTCCCAGGCGTCGGCGGCCATGGCTGTCGCGAGCGGGGTTGCGTGCTGAACCACATCAGCGATGACGATCGCCCCGCCGGGCTCTATCATCCCGTGCAGGTCACAAAAAAGCTGCTGCTTGCCCGCCCCATCGAGGTGGTGGATGGCGAGCGAGGAGACCACGGCTCGGTACTGTCCCTGGGGCGCGCGCCATGCCCTCTCGGCCAAATCAAAGGGGCGAGCGGAAAAGCGCTGACCGAAGCGAGCCAGACGCTGTTGTGCGTGGGTAAGCATGGTCAGCGAGCCATCCAACCCGTGCACGACCGCATGGGGATGGCGTTGTAGCAGCGCCTCAGCCAAGAGGCCCTCGCCACATGCCATCTCCAGCACCTGAAAGGGGCCATCACGCGGCGGCACCAGCGCGCAGATCGTGGCTAAGCTGCTCCGCTCGAGCGGGCACGAAATAGCTGCCGTACGCCACGAATAGCTCCGATGCATCCTCCTGCCAGCCCGTCCCCGGTTCCGCCTCGCTCGGCTCCCCCGGGCTTTCCAGCGGGCTGCTGCCTGCTGGGGCGATTCCTTCTGTTGTAGCCATGCTCCCTCTTTCTCCTTGCGCCTGCTCGATAAAAAATCATACTTACCCCTACAACGAGGCTCGCGCGGGGCACTCGCTCCCTCAAACTTCGCGCTCAAAGGCTCGTCGTGAGATGAATCGTAAACCAAAGCCCACGACTCCAAAATCTCGGGTTCTGTGGAGCAACCTTCATTCAATTCTGCCATCCCGCCACCGACAACCAACGCGGCGGCGAGGATGCTGCATGCAATCGCGCCCTGTGGTCTTCGCGTCGAGAGCCGCAGGGCAGGACGTGCCCTGGATGGCCACGCTTGTGGAAGTAGAAAGATCGGGATGAGCACACGCACACGTTTGTCGCTGATAGCAGGCTACCTGGCCGCTATGGCGGTACTGGGGCTGCTGCTGTTCGGGGTGCTGGTGATACGGCACCAGGCGCAACGCGGGGTGTGGTTTCCGGGCGAGCCGCTGCCCCCGCCGAGCGGGGCCAGGACCCCCCTGGGCACGACAGCGGAGTTGACACAGTATGCAGACGACGCAGCGCTGACGCAGGCGCTCGATGCCGCGCAAGGCATGGGGCTAGGGTGGCTGCGCCAGGAGTTGAGGTGGGATCAAATACAGCCGGAGCCGGGGGTATGGGAGTGGGACGCCTACGATCGGGTGATTCGGGCAGCATCGGCGCGCGGTTTCCGGCTGATTCTTTTTTTGAATCGTACCCCCCTTTGGGCTCGCCGCGCAGGGGAGGAGGCGAACCCCCTTGCCCCGCCCGGCGACACGGAAGACTTTGTCACCTTCGCCCAGCGCGCCGCCCAGCGGTACGGGGCGGAGGTAGAGGGCTGGCAGGTGTGGGAGGAGCCTAACCTGATGCCCCATTGGGGGACAGAGGTGATCCTTCGCCCTGACGAGTACGCGGAGTTTTTGGCGGTTGGCGCGCGTGCGATCCGTGCCGGGGACGCCGACGCGGTGGTAGCAACCGCGGGGCTGGCCCCCACCGCTGAGACGGGCGGCTATAACATGAGCGAGATCACCTTCCTGCGCTGGCTGTACGATCAGGGCGCGGCAGAGCACTTCGATGCGGTGGCGCTCAAGCCCTATGGCTTCTGGCAGGAAGTGGCCGAGCGGGTTTATGAGGAGGGGCGGCTGGGGCTGGATCGCGTGGTGCTGGTGCGGGAACTGATGGCGCAGCGCGGGGATGCAGAGACCCCCATCTGGTTCGTTGAGGGCGGCTGGGCAGTGTTGCCCCCTGGATGGCAGGGGGCACCGCCGCCGTGGGGCTATGACGACCCCGCAACGCAGCAACGCCGCCTTTACGAAACGGTTAGGCGTGCCACGCTGGAATGGCCCTGGGTGCAGGTGATCGCCCTGCAGCAGTTGCAACCGGATGCGCCCCCCACCGACCCCCGCTGGGCGCTGGCCCTGCTGGACCCCACCGGTGCGCGCACCCCGCTTGGGGAGCACATGGCGCGGATTGGCAACCGCTTTTTCAACGGCCCGCTTGGTGAATGGGAGCGGGCGCACTGGGAGCAGACCCTGCGGCCAGCCCTGCGCCTTTACGATTGGGCAGCCATCGCTATCGGTGCGCTGCTGGTGGGGTTCGTGCTGCGGATGGGCTGGCATGCAGCATCGTTGCCCTGGGGCGAGTGGGGCCAGTGGTTCCGAGGCCGCCCGGAGTGGGCGCAGGTGGGCGTGATGGCTGGCCTCGCTGCCCTATTCTACGCCGTGGACAACCGAGGGGTGGCCCTGGGGCTGTATGCGATTCTGGGGATACTCGTCGCGTGGCGCTTTCGACCTGGGCATGGCCATTGTCGCCTTTGCTATCCCCTTTTATCTGCGGAGCAAAACGTTTGCGGCGCTCCAATTCTCCATGGTGGAGCTGATGGTGCTGCTGTGCGCGGTGGTATGGGCTATAAAGCAGGTGGCCCTGCTGCGCGGTCCCGCTCGGGGGCAATCCTGGCAAGAGCACGTCCGGGGGTGGCTTGCCGCCGTGGGCCCGCGCGATGCCCTGGATTGGACGGTGATTCTGGTCGTTCTATGGAGCGCTGCATCGCTTTTGTTCGCCCAGCGCTTCGGCGTCGCAGCACGCGAGTTTCGCGTGGTCGTCCTCGAGTCGGCTGTCTGGTTCTGGCTGGTGCGCCACGCGGAGCTGGACGACATGGCACGCCAACGCCTGCTGGAGGCCCTGGTAGCCAGTGCTACGCTCGTGGCCCTGTACGGCTTGTACCAATGGCTCTTTACGACGGACATCATCCAGGCGGAGGGGGTTCGCCGCGTGCGCGGCGTGTACGGCTCACCGAACAATCTGGCGCTGTTGCTGGAGCGGGTGCTGCCCGTGGCAGGGGCCGTGGCACTGATGGCCCCGCCGGGCTGGCGGCGCCGCACCCATGCGCTGGCGGTGCTACCGATGCTGCTCTGCCTGTTCCTGACCTTTTCCCGTGGGGCGTGGCTGCTGGGCGTGCCGGCTGCCCTTTTGTGGTTGGGATGGTGGGGCGGGCGACGGGCGGGCCGCTGGGCGGTGGCGGTGGCGGTGATCGGGGTGCTGGCGCTGCTCCCCTTTCTGGCAACCGAGCGGCTCCGCAGCGTCGTCAACGTGGAGGGGGGCACCTGGTTTATCCGCCTGCGGCTCTGGCAGGCAACCATCGCCATGCTGCGCGATTTTCCGCTTCTGGGCGTGGGGCTCGACAACTTCTTGTACGCCTATGACACCTATCGGCTACCGGAGGCCTGGCGCGAGCCAGACCTGAGCCACCCCCACCAGATCGTTCTTCACTTCTGGGTGGCGCTGGGGTTGCCCGGCCTGGCTTTGTTCGGGTGGCAGTTGGGGGCCTTTTGGCGCGCCTGGGGGCGCGCGAGCCATCGGCTGGCGGCAGGCACGATGGCTCGCGCCTTGCTCGTTGGCCTAGGTGCCAGCATGAGCGCCACGCTCGCCCATGGGCTGATAGACAACAGCTATTTCCTCGTTGATCTATCGTTTATCTGGATGCTCACCCTTGCGCTTGTAGGCGGGTGGGCCGCCGCTCCTGACCGGACGATGCGTGCTACCCCCTAGCCCGGCATGCCGAGGCAGTAGAAGGAAACGTTATGCCCGTTCTCGCGCTGGAGCAGTTCGCCGCGCAGGTTGCCACCGACGATGATGAGCAGTGGTTGAATGGTTTTATCGAGGTCGTGCAGAGCAAGGTACCTGAATCAATGGCCATTGGGCTGTTTGTGCAGCCCTTTGGCCCCGCGCGGGCGCACCTGACACCACTTGCCGCCGCAGGCACAGTGCCTGACCTGGACCCCGCGTGGATGGTTGGCCTGCCCCGCCGCGAGGGCGAGGCGCTCCTGCTGCCCCTCCCCGCCCTGGCGGAAGGCGTCGGCGCTCTCTGGCTGCGGGTGCCGCTAGAGGCAGATGTGGTGCAGGCTCGGCTGCACGGATGGCTGGCCATTCTTGGGCTGGGGCTGGCACAGCGCCGCCAGGTGGTCGCCACCGAGCGGCAGCGACAGGGGCTGGATCACTTTTTCTCGATGGTCAACCACGACTTAAAGTCACCCCTTTCCAGCATCAAGGCGATGGCCGATCTGGTGCTGCGAAAGGTGCAGCGCGGGGCAATTGACCCCTGCACCGATTGGGGGCGTGCCGACCTGCTGGAGCGGCTCACCTTCCTCAGCCGCCGCGTCAAAGATATGGCGAATCTGATAGACGATATTGGCGATGTGTCACTGGTCGAGCGGGGACGGCTGGCGATATGGCCAAAACCAACGGACCTAGGCAGCGTGCTGCGCGCCGGCGTCGAACGGGCTGAGACGGAAAGCGGACGTCGTATTGCTATCGAGGGCGATGCGCCCCTGCCCATGATGGGCGATGCCCGGCGGCTGTCCCAGCTTTTTTACATCCTGCTCCACAATGCGCTCGTTTATTCGGAAGAAAATAGCCCTATCAGCGTCCGGCTGACCCGACAGGGCATCCTGGGGCAGGTAGAGATCCGTGATAGAGGGCGCGGGATCCCCGAAGCGACGCAGGCCCTGCTCTTCCACGGGTACGGTCGCGCGGTGCAAGAGCAGCCAAACGGGCTGGGGATCGGCCTGTATGTGGCAGGCGCGCTAGTGGCCGCGCATGGCGGCCAGATCGAGATTGAGAGCGAGCCGGGCCAAGGGACGACCGCCCGCGTACAGTTACCCTTGAGCGTGGAAAGCTGACGCGACCATAGGTAGGGTGTTAAGGTTGGCAGGTCATCAATTGGATGTCGTCCACGTACAGGCTAACGGGGTTGGCGCCGGTGTTTTCTACGCCCACGTAAAGGTAGAGGGTCTCGCCGATTCGATGGCTGAGATCGTAGGTGAGACTCTGCCAGCTATCGAAGTTATACAAAGCCATAGGCAGGGCTGACTCCACGTAGGTGCCATCGGCGTCAAGGATGCCGATAGCGTGGCGGCCAGTCCCGCCGACGTCGGTTGCCTGGGGCAGGTAGCGCAACGTCAGCGTGGCGCTCTGCGCATCGGCAGGGATCGTCACGGGCAGGCGCGCGGAGGACCAGGCAGGGACGTTGTCACCCGGCGCCATGCCCACGCGCAGGCTGCGCGGTGGGCTCGACGCTTCATCGGCCACGTAGCGTGCGGCATAATCGCCCAACAGCATCAGCCACTCGGTATTCGTCGTGTCAAACGTGCTGTTCTGCACCAGTGGCGTGCATGTTTGACTGAACTGCCAGCGGATTGTGGGCAGATAGACCCGTTGCGGGCCTCCGCTCATCGCATGGGGGGCTGCGAGCGCCGTCCGCGTAGGATCCAGCATGGAGACAGCCGCGACGACGGTGACCTGCCGCTCGTCCATGGCCGTGCGGCCCCCGGTCGTGTACCCCATCGCGTTCAAAGTGAAGGTGCCAGCGGGAAGTGAGCGGCTGTCCACCTCCACGCTCCAGGGCGGGCCGTCGCTGGCAGCAATCAGGCTCCCATCCAGATGATACTCAATGCGCACGATGTCCGGGCTGGCGTTCGCCTGCACGGTGAACAAGCCGTCCAGGTAGGCGTCGCTAAGCGGTGCAACCAACTGGACAACAGGGGCATCGGCCAGGTGGTCCGCCACATAGGTGCGAATCTCTGGCAGCAATGCATACAATTGGGTGCCAGGGCAGGTGGTTCGCTGCGGGCTGTGGCTGTCACGGTGGCCCAGGATTGAATCGTTGAACCAGCGGTCCGGGCTAATGTCGCCCACGCCGTCCAACCAGACCGAGGCGTGCGGATCAATGTTGTACTGAGCGGCGCGGTCGGTCAGAATAGATTTGAGCGCCGTGACGGAGGCACTGCCCGGTGGCGTGTTGGTGAAATCGCCGATGGTCGAGATGCCCATCGTGTTTCGGTTGTACCCTAGTGCGTGCCCCCCTTCCACCACGAGCCCGCCTTGCTCGGTCCCGTAGCGCCCCTGATAAACGTTACCGAACTGGTCCACCACGTAGTGGTAGCCGATGTCTCCCCATCCGTTGGTTACGGCATGATAGTAATAAATCGAGCGAACGGCCGCCGCCGGGTCGGGGTAGGTGGGGGCACTGGCCGTGTGGTGGACGAAGAAAGCGCGCATCGAGTAATACTCGCGCGGCCACAGTTCGTTGCCATTGCTATCGAAGCGCAAGCCCTCATCGGCCCCCCAGGCCGCACGCGAGATGATGGGCGGGGCGTCGCCTGGTGCGGTGGGGCGTGCCTGGGCAGCCAGTTCCGCAGCGGTGGGGCCAGGGCGCCCATCAATCATTGTCAGGCGCAGCCCCTCCCAACGGAGCGGGCGCCGCGCCGGGTTGACAAGCGAGGCACGTAATTGAACGTACCGCCCCTGCACAAAAAGAAGGTCGGACGAGGTGACCGCCGCCCCATCGGGCCGATCCTCGGCTTCGATGGATAGGGGCGCCCAGTTGCCCCATCGCTTGCCATCCGGGCTGACGCGCACGGCCAAGCTCGGATGGCTTTCCTCCGCAAGCGGCTCTGCCCAGGTTACTCCCACTGCGATAAATTCCCAACCGGCATGATAGGGCGCGCTCTCGATCGTCCCCTCACCCTCCGAGAGGATGAAGGCTGTGCCATCCTGCTCGAACCCTTCCAGGGCAGCGGCACGCACCTCAACGGTAGCGGCGCGCGTCTGCGCCTCATCCGCACGCGCATGACGTGCGAGGGGCAAAAGCGTCCCCAGGAGGAGTAAGAAAAGGGCGTAGCGTTTCTTCATCACGATCCTCGTTCAATAGGTCAGTGGGTCACGGGGGAACTGGTGGCGCAAATTGAGATGTCAGGGGGTCCACCGCAACGAATCACTCTACTATAGCGAAGGGGCTGTTTCATGCAGTAGGCCGAAAGTATCAGTTGACCCTTCCGATTGTTCCCAGGCATTGCCTCTGTCCTGCCATTCTAACTCGAACAAAACTCAAGTCATGGGTCAGGCTAGGGAATGGGAGGTAAGCCAAATGGACCAGGCAACTCCATGTGTTTGGCGGGGGTTGGGGGTCGAATCTGCCTAGAAAAACAAAGGGGGTGTCTTCCGGCAGGCAGAGGGATAGCCTGGGTGCAAGCAGAATGATCCAGGAAGCGAGAGAGAAGCTTCAAGCAACCTCACTCGCTTGAGGGCGATTATATACTATTTTATTGAAGAGATAAAGAGGGGAAAGCGGGACAAAAAAACACTATGCCGGATGGCATAGTGTTTTAGGATCGGCCCGGTCTGGCTTAGAGGCGGACCACCTGCGCGGCGCGGGGCCCCTTGTCGCTGGACTCGATGCTGAACTCGACCCGATCGCCTTCGTTCAGATTGCGAAAGCCCTGCTGGCCCTCGATGGCCGAATAGTGGACAAAGACATCCTTCTGCCCGTTCTCGGGCGCAATGAAGCCAAAGCCCTTCTCCGCATTAAAAAACTTCACAGTACCGACTACTCGCTCGCCCATGTGAACTCCTCGCGTACTAAAAGAGAATAGAGGAATAAGATGTGAACGCTGTCTATTTCCTTCGGCCCTCGTTTAGCGCTCCATGAGCGAAAACGCCTCGAACTGCAAGAGCTTGGTTCTCGGTACGTCCGGTACGGAACAGGCAGGCTACATCACGCCCCTACTATAACAGCACTTTTCCAGGCGTCAAACAGAGCAAGTTTGTCGCGAGCCAGGGCTGCCGACCTTCGCCGAACAGGACGGAACGCTGGGCTTTCCTGGGCTAGCATGCACGAAAAAGCACCGCCCTGGCGGGGCGGTGCTTTTGTGGGAGTCAGGTGAGCAGGGAACTGGAATCAGGCCTGCGCTTCCTGATTGATATGGCTCTCGGCAAGGCGAGTCAGCTTCTCATTCGCCGCCGATTCCTCATCGAGCGACTGCTGGAGCAGGGCGGCAGCCTCGGTGTAACCGAGACGTTGGGCATAGGTGCGGAGCGTGCCATAGCCCGCCATCTCGTAATGCTCCACATGCTGCGCGGCGGCGAGCAAGCCAGCGTCTTTCACATCTGCTGCCGCCTCGTCATCCTTGATGAGCTCGTCCCCCTCTTCGATGATACCTTCCATCCCCTTGCACCGCTTGCCCCGCGGCCCGCGCTCCAGGGCAGCGAAGATTTCTTCCAGGCGCGCCACTTGCCCCTTTGTTTCTTCAAGATGAAGCGTGAACGCTTCCTTGAGATCTGGGTTGGTCGCCGCTTTGGCCATCTTCGGCAGGGCGTCTACCAGTTGCGTCTCCGCACTGTAGAGGTCTTTGAGCTGGTGGATGTACAGATCTTCCAGATTGTTGAGTTTCATGATGCACTCCATCGTGTCAGTGGTCGAATCATTGGAGCTGCGTCACAGCTTCCTGATGCCCCCTATTGCAAGGTGCATGCCTACACGCTCCACCCGATTCAGCTTCTCTCAAGGGTTCCTTCAGCAGAACGGGATCGGTTCAGGCCCGGCAACATACGGCACGATAGTTCTATATCGGCTTCCAGTTCATTGGCTTCAGGGAGGGAGAGGATGGCCAGGAAAGCATCCACCACTTGTGGGTCAAACTGACGACCCGCGTAGCGCTTGAGTTCGTCCTGGGCGTAGTCACTCCCAAAGCTAGCCTTATAGCTGCGGCGCGTTACCATGGCATTGTAAGCGTCTACGACGCCGACGATCCGCGCGGCCAAGGGGATGTCGTCCCCCTGGATGCCTCCTGGGTACCCGTTGCCATCGAACCATTCATGGTGGTGAAGGACGATGCGCGCCACTTCTTTTAGGGCTTCCACCCTGCATACCAGGTCATAGCCGATCCTCACATGCGAGCGGATCACCTCCCGTTCTTCGGGCAGGAGCGCGCCTGGTTTGTTGAGGATTCCGTCACTTACCCCTATCTTGCCCACATCGTGCAGCAGGGCGGCGAAATAAACCAGGCACTGCTCCGGTTCAGGCAGGGCCAACTGCTTGGCGGTAAGATAGGCCTGGCGTGCCACCATGTTGCAGTGCCCGTGGGTATAGGGGTCTTTGGCTTCCACGGCATCGGCCAGTGCGCTAACAATCGAGAGATAGGCCCGCTGCAGTTCCTGGTGAAGCTGCATGTTTTCTAGGGCTATGGCTGCCTCGTCACCCACGCTTAACAGCGTCTCGGCATCTTCCTCATTGAACTCCCCGACCATTTTATCCGCGACCAGGACCATCCCCCCAAAGCTTCTCATGAGCATGACTGGCGCAACAAGAAAATTGTGGAATTGTTCCGCGGGGCGGGCGGGTTCGGGAAGGTCAGGAAGATCTTCGGGGGTATTGCAAACAAAGGTGTCCTGCTCGACCAGCATCTTTTGACAGACCGCCTGCAAGAATTCTGAGGGCAGGGCATTGGGATAGCCATCTACATCAATGGCCGCACGGATTCTCAGGGGGGCGTCCTGCGCCCGCGCGTGAATGTAAAGCCCCCTGGTGGCGCCGGTAACCAGAAGGCAACTCCGCAAAATCAACTCGTAGATATTCCCACCGAACAGGGAGCGGTGGACCGATTTCAGGGTAGCCGCCAACTGGGTAGCTTGCTCCTGTTTGTGAGCGGCTCGTTGCCGCTCAGCCTCCGCTTGCTGCTGAAGGGATTGGACGCTCTGGCTCAGTTGACTGTTGGCGGCTAACGCAGCATCAAGCTGTTGGCGCAGGGCGCGCACCTGGTCGCCCTGCTGCTGAAACTGCTGCTCCAATTGCTGATGGAGCGCTGCCGCTTGATTGAGATGGGCCAGAAACTGATCATTCAAGTTGATACCCGAGGCTGACTGCTGCAAAGCAAGCTCATCCACAACACCGTCGGTCATCGCAACATTCCTCTTCTTCGTTCCTTCAGGGATTGACATTTTCCCGCGCTCAACAGGGCGCCCACCGAGCGTGCGGGAGCGGCCAGAGCTGAGGCAATAATGGGGCAACTTTCTCCTCACTAAAGCACAAAACAGACCGTTGCAACAAACGGACTGCGGAAAAAAAGGGAAATCGAGAGCACCAAGCTCAGTCGAGTATACGAGTATACGATTCTGAAATGGTCCATCATTTGTGATGAGATTTGCTATTGTGTTGGGGGTCTGTACAATTTAAACAAGCGTCGGCTGCATGGTCGCAAGGTTGGTTCCGTTGCCACGCAAGGCAGGCAGCTGTGATTCAGGAAAGGAACTCGCTCAGCCTGGCCCGTAAATGTGCGAATCGAGACCATAATTCGACGCGGATTGACCGCAGCATTGGCTGCGGTTTTTTGCTGGAGCGTACGCCTGGCGCTTAGACAAGGGGTACAGGAGTTGCTCTACTGGCGGGGGCTGCATGCCGCCCGCATCTGTCAAGGACGGAGGTCCTTATGTCTATTACGACGATTAAACGCTTCCTGATTGGCAAGCCCTTCCCCAGCAGTGCCGCCTCTCACGAGCGGCTCGATAAGGTGCGTGGCCTTGCTGTGTTCTCGTCCGACCCCATCAGCAGCAACGCTTACGCCACCGAGGCGATCATGAGCATCCTGGTGTTGATGGGCAGTTCAGCGCTTGGCCTGACGATGCCCATCGCCATCGGCATCGCCCTGCTGGTGTTCCTGGTGTCGTTCAGCTACACGCAGACGATCATGCACTACCCGCAGGGGGGCGGCTCCTACACCGTATCAAAAGACAACCTGAACACCGGGCTCTCGCTGCTGGCAGGCGCGGCTCTCCTGACAGACTACGTGCTGACGGTGTCGGTCTCGGTCTCCGCCGGCATGCGCGCGATTAGCTCTGCCTTCCCCGCTGCGCACGACTATCGGGTGGGGCTGGCACTGATTGCCATCGTTATCCTGACCCTCATGAACCTGCGCGGGCTGCGGGAAAGCGGCACCTTCTTCGCCCTGCCTACCTATGCCTTTATCGCTGGCGTGTTGGTAGTCATCGCGCTGGGGCTGGTGCGCTATTTTGGGCTATTCGGCGCGGCCCCGCTGGTGCCCCATCCGGAGGTCATCGAGGCCACGCGGGAATACACGGGGTTTGCCCTGGTATGGCTGCTGCTACGTGCCTTCGCATCGGGCTGTACGGCGCTGACCGGTATTGAAGCGATCAGCGATGGGGTGCCCGCCTTCAAGGCGCCGGAATCCCGTAACGCTGCAACAACGATGGTCGCGATGGCGATCATCGCGATGAGCCTCTTCCTGGGCATCTCGTTTCTTGCTACCCATCTGAGCATCATCCCGCGCGAGGAAGACAGCGTGCTCTCGCAGTTGACGCGCCTGGTGGCGGGGAATGGGCTGCTGTACTACTGGGTCCAGCTATTCACGATGCTGATCCTGGTGCTCGCGGCCAATACTGCCTATCAGGACTTTCCGCGCTTGAGCTCGATCCTGGCGCACGATGGGTTCTTGCCACGTTGGATGCAGCGACTGGGTAGCCGCCTTGTATTTAGCTACGGGATCCTGGTCCTGGCCGGCTTTGCCTCGATCATCGTGGTAGTCTTCCAGGCCAACGAGATTGCCATGCTGCCGCTGTATGCACTGGGGGTGATGCTCGGCTTCACCCTCTCGCAGTCGGGGATGGTGAAGCTGATGGGGCGGGTAGGGAAGGTGCAGCCCGGTGAAACGGTGCGTACCCTGGCAACGGAGATTCACTATGAGCCGGGCTGGCAGTGGAAGCGCGCCATCAACTTGGTAGGCGCCATCACGACCGGCATCGTCTTCATCGTTCTGATGGCCACAAAGTTTACCGAGGGTGCCTGGCTCATCGTCGTCGCCATCCCCCTACAGGTGCTCCTGTTTCGCTCCATCAAAAATCACTACAACGAGGTGCGGGAAAAACTGCGCACGCGCAACCTGACGCTAGCCGATCTGAACGAGGTGGCCAACGTTGCCATCGTGCCCATCGCCGATGTACATCGTGGCACCCTGCGTGCACTGAAGTATGCGAAGCGCTTGTCCAGCGATGTGCGTGCGGTGTCGGTCCTGACGAAGCCAACGGAGCGAGAGCGAATCCTGGAGCGATGGAACCGCTTCCCCGATCTGACCGGTGATGAGGAGCTCATCCTGATCGAGTACGAGTTCAGAGATATCCTTGACCCACTGGTGGAGTACATCACCAAGGTCAACCGCGAGGAATTCCCGGATCAGCTGATCACCGTCGTGATCCCAGAGTTTGTACCTGGCTCCTTCATGGAAAACCTACTGCACAACCAGACGGCGAACCTGCTGCGCCTCCGTCTGCGGAACCAACCCGATGTGATAGTGATTGACGTCCCCTATCACATCTGACAGAGGAGTTGTACCCTATGAGTGCTACACCACCCCGCCCTCATGGATCGAACGCCCGGCGAAGCGACGACCCGCGCCTGCGCGCGGACGAGCGGGAGCGGCTGGATCGGGAAGAACTCGAGAAGAAGGTAGATCGCCTCCTCCCGCACGAGCAGGAGGAGGAAGATGCCGTTATCGGCAAAGCGTACGACCCGCGCCTGGTGCGTCGCCTAGCCGCCTACATCCGCCCCTACCAGCAACGCTTGCTGTGGGCGGTCGTGCTGATGGCGGTCACGTCGTTGCTGAGCGTGGCAGGGCCGTGGATCGTCGGGCGCGCCATAGACGAGGGCATCCGCCAGGGCTCGCTGCCGACCCTGCGCTTCTGGACGGCGGTCTTCGCGGCAGTCGTGCTGCTCGAATACCTGGCAAACCGCACCCGCATCGCGATCATGGCGTTTGTGGGCACCAAGATTGTCGCCGACATCCGCTCGGCCCTTTTTAGCCACCTGCACACCCTCACGCTCAGTTTTTATAACCAGATGAGCGTTGGCCGCCTCATGAGCCGCCTGATCTCAGACGTGGGCGTGCTGCAAGACTTTGTCACGTGGTCCATCACGGGCCTGGCGCGGGCCGGGTTTATTCTGATAGGGATCGTTGTGGCGATGGTGGCGATGAACTGGCGGCTGGCCCTCGTCACCTTCGCTGTGCTACCGGTGATGCTGGTGCTGACCAACTTTTGGCGCGTGCGCGTGCGCCAGGCCTACCGATCCACGCGCGAGCGGCTGGCGCTCATCAACGGCTACCTGAACGAATCCATCTCCGGCATCCGCGTCACCAAGAGTTTCAGCCGCGAGGTGGAAAACTTTCGCCACTTTGACGACCTCAACCGCTCCTACTATCTGGCCAACCTGGATGCGACGCGGCTGGCGGCGCTGTTTTTCCCCGGCGTGGATTTTATAGGCTCGCTGGCGACGGCCCTGGTGATCGCCGTGGGCGGCTACCTGGTGATAGGGGATGCGCTGACGGCGGGCACGTTGGTGGCCTTCGTCCTGTACATTGACCGCTTCTTCGAGCCCATCCGCGAGCTCGCCCAGCGCTACAACACCTTCCAGGCGACCATGGCCGCCTCGGAGCGCATCTTCCAGGTGCTGGACACCGCACCCGACATCGCCGATGCGCAGAACGCGCGCCCGCTCCCCCCCATCCAGGGATTGGTCGAGTATGATGGGGTGAGCTTTGGCTATAACGACGACGAGCCGATCCTGCGCGACATTCACCTGACGGCACGCCCTGGCGAGACGATTGCCCTGGTGGGCGAGACGGGCGCTGGCAAGAGTACGATTATCCGCCTGCTCCCGCGCTTCTTTGAGGTGACGTCGGGCGCCATTCGTGTGGATGGGCAGGACATCCGCGCCGTGACGCGCACCAGCCTCCGCCAGCAACTTGGGATCGTGCTCCAGGACACCTTTCTGTTCAGCGGCTCGATTGCGGACAACATCCGCTACGGACGGTTGGGCGCCACCCAGGAAGAGATTGAGGCGGCGGCGCGCGCGGTGGGCGCGCACGAGTTCATCGAGCGCCTTCCCGAAGGCTATGCCACCGAGGTCGGTGAGAATGGGGTGAACCTGAGCGTCGGGCAGCGGCAAATCGTCTCGTTCGCCCGCGCGCTCCTCGCCGACCCACGCCTGTTGATCCTGGACGAGGCGACAAGCAGCGTGGACACGACCACGGAAAAGCAGATCCAACACGCGCTCGACACATTGATGCGCGACCGCACCAGTTTCGTCATCGCCCATCGTCTTTCCACCATCGTCAATGCCGACAAGATCGTGGTGCTCGACAGGGGCGAGATTGTGGAGATGGGCACGCACGAGGAGTTGTTGAACCAGCGTGGTCGCTACTTCAATTTGTACACGATGCAGTGGGACAGCGGGCGGCGAACGTTTAGCGTGAACTGACGCCAGGAGAGGCTCTGCGAAATCGGAGGAGACTTGACACAAAGCGATTCCATGCTATGATTTTCATGCTTCTAGGGGTGTGGTGTCAACGGTAGCACGTCGGTCTCCAAAACCGAAGGTTCGGGTTCGAATCCTGGCACCCCTGCCTGAGTGACAGGCTGTTTAGACGGCAAACGTTCAACACGCGCGGGCGTAGTTCAGTGGTAGAACGTCTCCTTGCCAAGGAGAAGGTCGTGAGTTCGAGTCTCATCGCCCGCTCTACAGTAAGGTCCCTGCTGGGGCCTTGCCGAGATGGGGGATCGTATAATGGCAGTACAGCGGACTTTGGATCCGTTTGTCGTGGTTCGAATCCACGTCCCCCAGCCTTATACCAAGCCCACTGCTCATCTTTAGAGCGGTGGGCTTTTTTTCTATCCTTGCACCTCTCATCATTTCAATAGGAAGGGCGATGTATGCGCCAGAAGGACGAATGGATCTATCCTCATGTTGTGACCGCGCACCTCGGTGCAGCGCGTGGTGACACCTGGCGGGAGTTGACCGAGCAGGTCGCCTCGTTGGACGAAGATCACCCTGACAGTCTTGCCTTTTCCTTGATGATGATCCGCCTGTGCGGCTGCGCCTCGTGCCAGCCAGGAAGCTACAAGCTGTCGCTGGGTTGCACGACCTGCGCCTTTCGAACGGTAGCCAACTTGAAGGGTACGGATGGCCAACTGCTGCGCCGCTACCATATCGCACGGGACGAGGTGCAAGAGTTTATGACCCACCGAGAGCGAGCCTCGTGAGCACAGGGGCCTCGCTCCCCTTCCTCTTATCTACCCTCTCATTGTGCCCTGAAAACCCCCGCTTTGGGGGTTTTTCGTTTTAGAAAGAGGCGCGTATGACTGGCGTGCTGGTGCTGAACGCAAGCTTTGAGCCGCTGCACGTGGTATCAGTGCGGCGTGCGCTCTTGCTGCTGCTGAAGGAGAAGGCGGAACTCATCGAGGCTGCTGAACAGACGCTGCGCGCCCCCGAGCAGGAATTCCCCTGGCCCCTCGTCATTCGACTTGTTACCTATGTTCGGATCCCCAGCCGCCTGACCCTGCCCTTGAACCGGCGCACCGTTTTTATGCGTGACGAGTTCACCTGTCAGTACTGCGGCCGCCAGCCAGGGCGCGCCCACCTGACGCTGGACCATATCATGCCGCGCTCGCGTGGGGGCGCGCTGACATGGGAAAATGTCGTCGCCGCCTGCTCGCCCTGCAACCAGCGAAAGGGAAGCCGCCTGCTCAGCGAGTGCGGGATGCTGCTGCGCCGCCCCCCCTTCCGTCCGCGCTTTCTGGCAGTTGCCCTGATGGGGGAAGCGGCCACTCACGAGATTTGGGCCAAGTACCTTCCGGCAGCCTGAGGGGGGAATCTGATGAGGGTGGGCACGCGTCAAGGAGAGTACGACCTGCTCGTTAGGCGGCGTCCTGCAACAAGGTGATAGGGGTACACGATGAAATGGTGGAAGCTCGGCCTTCTGTCGCTCGGCTTGACGACGCTGACGTTCCTGTGCGTGGCGGTGCTACTCTGGCAGGGGCTACAGCGGCTGCCAGAGGCGCCTGCCCCAAGCGCCGAGGGGACGACACCCGCGCCCGCGGGTAGGATCGCCTTTCTGGGCGCGGATGGCAACATTTGGACCAGTGCGCCGGATGGCAGCGACACAGTGTCCCTCACCACCGACGCGCAACCTGGCACACGGCTCTACCACTACCCCACCTGGTCCCCCGACGGGGACACCCTGGCCTTTGTGGAACAAGCGCAGACCGAGGGTGATAGCGCCCTTCACTTTGTTTCCCGAAGCAACGATGAAAGAACCCGCATCGCCACCGAGTTTACCCCGTTCTATCTTTTTTGGAGCCCCACCAGCGAATCGCTAGCCTTCCTCAGTAGTTGGAGATCGAATGCCCTGGCGCTACGGATGGTGGATGTGGTAGGGCAGGCGGACGAGGCGACTACGGTTTCAGAGGGGCAGCCCTTCTACTTTTCGTGGGATCCAGCGGGGCAGCGGATGTTTGCGCATATAGGTCGAGCGGAACTGGCGTTTCTGGACCGTAGCGGGCGCCGCGAGCCGCTCGACGTGGAGGGTGGGCTCTTTCAGGCACCGCATTGGAGTGCGGACGGGCAACGGCTCGCTTTTGTGGCGGCAGCCGAAGAGGGGGAGGGAATCCTCAGTGTCACGGATGCCAGTGGCCAGAACATGGTCGAGGTGACCCGCCAGAGCAAGCCGCTCACCTTCAATTGGAGCCCGGACAATCAGCGCCTGGCCTACTCCTTTATGGAGCAGCAGGTGCCCCTGGCCGCCTATGGCCCGCTCTTCGTGCAGGATGTGGATGCCAACCGCGCCTGGGAGCTTTCGAGAGAGCCGGTGATGGCCTTCTTCTGGAGTCCGGATGGCAAGTCTGTAGCCTTCCTGCGCCCGGAGTTTGACGATCCGGATGGAGATCGCTCGCCCCAGGCGGCACCCCTGCGCCAGCAGAGCACTTTGTGGCTGCGATGGCATGTGTGGAACGGGGAGCGCACTTACCCGCTTGCTCGCTTTTCCCCCAGCGAGAAGTTTCTGGTAGATTACCTGCGCTACTTCGATCAGTACGCGCAGAGTGTTTCGCTGTGGAGCCCGGACAGCCAAACCTTGCTCTACGCTGGCATGTCCGATGATGGAAGCGAGGGAATCTGGACGCTCCCCATCGCCGAAGGAAGCGCGCCGCGCCGCATCGCGCGCGGGTCGCTGGCAGCGTGGTCGCCTCGCTAGGGCAGAGTGAGACCGCTCCTAACTCACGGTCTACATAGCATCTCATCCGGAAGGACATGCCGCAACGGATAGGAGCAAATAACAGGATGGAAGGGTTCGACCCCTCATCAAGCTTTGGCCCTGAGGTGGCCGCACGATACGACGAGCATCCCCGCGGCGACGAGGAAGCCGCGGCCATCTTTCTTTCGACCCTCGCCCACGGGCGCCGCGCCCTGGAGTTCGCAATCGGCACCGGGCGCATTGCCCTTCCCCTGGCGGCAAGAGGCATCGCGGTTGACGGGATTGAGCTATCCCCCCCAATGGTCGAGCGGCTCCGGGCCAAGCCTGGGGGCAATCAGATTAACGTCACGATCGGCGACATGAGCACTGTCCCCACTGGTCACCGTTATGGGCTCGTGTACCTCGTTTTTAACACCCTCTTTAACCTGCTCACCGCCGACGACCAGGTTCGCTGTTTCGAGAATGCCGCGCGCCATCTTGACCCAGACGGCCATTTCGTTGTGGAAACCGCATTGCCCCACGCCTGGATCCCCCCCGGCCAGTCGGGCTACGTCAACGCCGAACAGGTAGGCAAAGATGCGGTAGTGCTCGACATTGCCACGTACGACCCCGTCACCCAACTGCTCGAAGAAAACCACGTCCGCCTCACCGCAAGCGGCATCACCATGAGCCCCATCGTGTGTCGGCTCATCACCCCTGGCGAGATGGATTTGATGGCGCGCATTGCTGGCTTACGGCTTGTCGAACGGTTCTCGAACTGGCAGAAAACCCCCTTTGACGCACAGAGCAAGGCCCATGTATCCGTCTATGGGTTCGATGAGAGCCGCTGATGGACAAGGGCCCCCACCTCCACCCATTCGGCTATGAAAAGCGACTATACGCCGCTCCAGGTCGGTGGAACAAGAAGAGGGGGGCTGCGCGCCCCCCTCTTCTTGTTCCTACCCAACCCCGCTATGAGCGGCTGAACACCCGTTCGTTCCCGCTTTACTCGGTAGAAGTGGGAGGCGTCACAGGTGGCGCAGGTGGCGCGGGTCGGCGCAGGCGGTCACGCAGCCAGAGGGCTACACGGTACAGCCCGTATAGCAGCACTGCCATGATCGCCAGGCGCGGCGCCACCGCAATGAGAAAGTAAACCGTGGCGCTCACGAGCGACTGTAAGCCATCGGTCAGATCGCGTAACGCCTCCCGAACGGTGCGCGTGAGGCTCCACTCCTCATCCAACAACCGCACCTCTGCCTCCGGCGGCACCAATTCGACGTTGATCGTCGCCAGGGTCACGGCGTCGGCAAGGACGTTCAACTGCCCCTGCAAGCTCTCGATCTCCCCACGAATCGAGGTCAGTTCGCGATAGACAGCGAGGATGTCCTCCGTCTCGCCCCCCTGCTCACGCGCCTCCGTCAAGAGCAATTGCAACTCTTCTTCGGTGCGCTCCAAATTCTCGATGCGCGCTTCCAGGTCCACGTACCGCTCCGTGACATCCTGCGTGCTGCGCGTCTCGTTAAGCACCTCGATGGACAGTTCCCGCAGTTCGTTCAGCGCGACGTCGAACTGATCAGCCTGAATGCGCAACTGCACGGAGGCCTGATAGGTGCCATCGTACAACTCGAAAACGTTGGCGTTGCTCACATACCCACCGTAGCGTGCCGCCAGGGACCCCATCGTTTGAAGCAGTTGGCGCGGCTCCTCGACACGCAGCTGGATGCCCCCGGTATAGATGATCCGGCGACTCAGCGGAGCCTGGGCCAGGGCTTGCTCTGACTCGACATCCATGTCAGCGCTCCCTGCTGACTCCTCCATGGCCGGCTGCTCCATAGCGGACTCATCAGGGGCAGACGGAGCCATCTCTCCCCCCCTGCCGCATCTGCCCCTTCCGAGGTGGTTCGGCTGTCGGAGGCAGCCCCTCCACACGCCGATACGACTAGCACGAGCATGAGCACTGCGAGCACACGCAACAGGATTGGGATGGACATGATAGGTTCCTTCGGAAAGTGCGAGTGAGTTGCTTCTCAAACGCCAGGGCGCGCTGAAATGTTCCGTGTGACACGGAGATGAGAGCACGCCCTGTATGGAAAGCCGCCCCCTTCAGCAAGGGAGCGGCGGTGAGGCAGGGCTGGGGTGGGGCGCAGAAAGTCGTGGCGAGAGCGGCAGCGGGTGGATGGAGCGATGCGGGGGGGAAAGGTGCCTACCAGCCGTACTCCAGCCGCTGGACCAGTCGCTGCGGGAGGCCAACTTCCTCCATGCGGCGCTGGGTCTCGGCAATATCATAGGGAAGCCTATAGAAGGTCAGCGTGCCCGCCTCGTCATCGAAGATGGCGTAGGCCGCGCGGGGGTCGTTGTCGCGCGGCTGCCCCACGGAGCCAGGGTTGATAATAAAGCGTACCCCCTCCGCTTTAGCGATGGGCAGGGGGATGTTGATGGCAGGCTGCAGGGCCAGCACCTCGTCTTGCCCTACCTCTTGCCGGAAGATGACGGGTTTGTGGGTATGACCGACCAGGCAGAAGCGCGTCTCGAAGAAGGGAAAGTTTTCCTGCGCGGTGGAAGGGTAGAGCAGGTATTCCCAGATGGGGTGGCGGGGGCTGCCATGCGCCAGCGTGAAATTGGGGTGCACCGCATTCAACCGGCCGTCCAGCGTATCCAGAAACGCCACGCTGTCGGCGCTAAGCTGCGCGGCTGTCCAGCGAACGGCGTGTTGCGCTTCCGGGTTGAAGTCGCTCGTATCAATCTTGTCGAGCGCCGCCCAGTCGTGATTACCGACGAGGCAGAAGGTGGCGAGCTCCTGCATGCGAGCGACGCACTCATTGGGATTTGGTCCGTAGCCAACGATGTCCCCCAGACACCACACCTGATCAATCGTTTGCAGGTCTGCTGCCGCGAGTACGGCCTCCAGGGCTACCAGATTGGCGTGAATGTCAGACAGGATGAGATAGCGCATAGTGGAACTGAGACCCATCATCGGTGGCTAAGATGGAAAATCTTACCATAGTTATCAGGGGGTCGCAATGTGCCTTAAGTCGCGCCGGAGCGCCACGCTTTCAGCGCCTCCCACGCCGCCATCAAGGCGAAATGAGGGAGTGCCAGCATCCGTCGCCAGCGCCACGGCTCCTGCTTGAGCCGCCAAAGCCATTCCAGCCCCAGCCGCTGCCAACCATCGGGCGCACGCGGCACAATGCCCGCCAGAAAATCCAATGCCCCTCCGATGCCGACCTGCACGGGCACCCCTGTTTGCCTGCCAAAGCTGTCAATCCACAAATCCTGCTTGGGCGCACCGTAGGCCACCAGCAGGATGTCCGGCGCGTGGGAACGGATGCGCGCCAGCAACTCGGGCGGTCCATCAGGGGCGGGGTCGCTCCCGTCCGCCACCACATCCAGCGTGGGATGACGGGCAAGCAGGTGGCGGGCTGCTTGCTCGGCCACGCCGGGGGCAGCGCCCAGCAGGTAGAGCCGCCAGCCCTGGCGAGCGGCCTCAGCCGCCAAGCGGGGGGTCAAGTCGGAGCCGGTCACCCGCGCCTTGAAGGTTGTCCCCTGCCAGCGGGCCGCTGCCAGCAAGCCCACCCCGTCCGCCAACAACAGATCGGCGCGCCGCAACACGTCCATAAAGGCGGGCTCCTGCCGCGCCCGGATCATAAATTCCGGGTTCACCGTCACCAGTTGATGCGAGCCCCCGCGCCGAACCATCGCCTCCACCGCCGCCAGCGTCTCGTCCCAGGAAAGATTGTGGATAGGGAGCCCCAAGATGGGAATCGTAGCGGGCGTCGCCCGTGCCGCGCGCGCCGATGCTCGGCGCGCGGTCGCCAGCCCTTCCAGCAGGGTCCCTATCTCTGCCGCACCCCGCTCCCAGGTGAAGCGCGCCGCCTGGGCGAACCCACGCTCGCGAAGCGCAGCACGCAAGACAGGCTGGGTGAGCAGGAGGCGCATCGCCGCCTCGATCTGCGCCTCGTCCGTCGGCTCGACCATCACCGCCGCATCGCCGGCCACCTCTGGCAGGGAGGAAGTGGTGCTGGTGATCACCGGCGTGCCGCAGGCCATGGCTTCCAACACCGGCAGGCCGAATCCCTCAAAGAGCGAGGGGAAAAGGAGCACCTCGGCGGCAGAAAGGAGGGCGGGCAGGTCATCGTCCTCCACAAAGCCTGGACGCACCACACGGCTCGTGATGCCCCACGCCTCCGCCTCCGCCTGCAATGCATCCGCCTGCCAGCCCCGCCCACCCGCTAACACAAGCGTCAGCTCAGGAAAGTCTGCGGCGAGCCGCGCAAAGGCACGCGTCACACGGATCAGGTTCTTGCGCGGCTGGATCGTACCCACGTAGAGCAGGAAGCGCCCGCCCGTACGGTACCGCGCCCGCACGGCGTCCAGGCGGGCATGGTCTGTCACCGGCTTAAAGCGTTCCTGCGCGACCCCGAGCGGCACCACGCTAATTTTGCCGGGGGGGGCGTTGTAAAGGGAGACAAGGTCGCGTTGGGTCGCGTGGCTGTCTGCCACAAGGTGCGTGGCAGCAAGAACATGAAAGCGCGTGGTGAGGCGGAGGTAGAGCCGCTCAAGCAGGGGGTGCGCCTGCGGGAAGTGCTCGTAGCCCAGATCGTGGACCGTCACGAGCGATGGGATACGGGCCAACGGCGCGGTCGGCGGGAGAACGTGCGCGGGCTCCCAAAAGGCATCGGGGCGCAGCCGCAGCAGGGCGGGCGCCAGGGCGCTGTAGGTCCACAAGCGGGGGCGCGGCAGGACGAGGCGCTCGACGTGCGACAGCCCCGCGAGCCAGTCGCCGGGCGACTCGCGGAACAGAAGCGTCCAACGCACCTGCAGGTTCGCCTGCACCACCCGCTCGATCAACTCGCGCGCGTAACCCTCCGTGCCGGTACGCTGGGCGCGGGTGGTCCGCGAGGCGTCTACGGCAATGTGCAGGGGCTCGCCTACAGCGTGCGTGCCAACCACGGAGAAAGTTGCTCCCGCGTCACAGCGCCCTCGCGCAGCACGCGCGGCGCGTCGCCGGTCAGGTCAAGGATGGTGGAGGGGCGGTCGCCGGGTGTCGTGCCGTCGTCCAGAACCAGCGGCAGCCGGGTGCCAAGCTGGGCAAAGACCTCGTCTGCTGTGCGACAGTCGCGCTCGCCGCTCAGGTTGGCACTGGTGACGGCCAGGGGGCGATTGAGACCCGCCGCCAGCACGCGCACGACACGGTGGTCGGGCAGCCGCACTGCCACCGTGCTCCCCCCGGCCAGCAGCACCGCAGGCAGGCCAGGGGCCGCCTGGAGAATCAGGGTAAGGGCCCCTGGCCAATGATGGGCGGCGATCTCCCAGGCTATATCAGGCACATCATGCGTCACGTCGAGTAGCTGCCGTTCGCTGGAAAGCAGGAGGGGAATCGCCTTGGAGGGGGGGCGCTCCTTTACTTCGTACAGGCGGGCAATGGCGTCGGGGTTCAAACTATCGCAGGCTACGCCGTAGACCGTATCGGTGGGCAGGGCTACCACCTCGCCCTGACGCAGCAGGGCCAGGGCCTGATCGAAGGCCTGCTTCTCGGAGGTGTGTCGGATTGCCGCGCGACCATATAGGGGTGGAGCCATCTCGATGCTTGCTCCTATAAACAGGAATGAAGGGTACGGCTAGGGTCTCAATTCGATGATGCGGTCGTGATGGGACAAATCCTTGTGCAGGTGCAGGGAGTGGGCCTCTGGAAAGTGGGTGCGCACGAGGCGAAGGAGGGCGGCGCCCTGGGCATAGCCGATTTCCAGCAGCACCACGCCGTGGGCCGCCAGCACGCTGCGCGCGCTCAGCTGCTGCAGAAAGGGGGAAAAGAGGTCCAGCCCCTCTTCCCCCGCGAACAGCGCCTCGTGTGGCTCAAAGTCGCGCACGTCTACATCCAGCAGGTCCGACTCGCTAGTCCCTACATAGGGCAGGTTTGCAACGATCAGATCGAAGGATGGCAACCCCGCTAGCGGCTCCAGCAAGGAGCCCTGGTGGAAGGTGATGCGCGCCTCCACCCCATGATGGCGCGCGTTGTTGGCCGCCACCTGGAGCGCCCCCTCGCTCGTGTCGGTGGCCACGACGTGCGCGTCTGGCAACTCGGCAGCCAGGGTAACGGCGATGGCCCCACTACCGGTACCAATGTCGGCCACACGGGGCGCGGGCAGGCCCTGGAGCGCGTCCAGCGAGCGGTCCACCAGCTCCTCGGTTTCGGGGCGGGGGATGAGCACGCGCCGATCTACCATAAAGTCGCGCCCATAAAACTCACGCCTGCCAAGGATATAGGCGACCGGCTCCCCCCGCATCCGTCGCTGGATCAGCGCGGCGAAGTGCCCGCGCTCTGGGCGGCGAATGGTGGTGTGCGCCCGTGCCAGCACCTGCGCCCGCGAGAGGCCGAGCACCACGCCCAGCAGCACCTCGGCGTCCAGTTTGGCGGTGGGAATGCCCGCCTGTGACAGCTCGTTGGTTCCCCACCGCAGCACCTCACCGAGGGGCAGGAGGCGGGTGAAGAGATCAGGATGGCTCATGCGCGCTTCAGCCTGTCATGCCTGGAGCTCAGCCAGCTTTTCCGCCTGCTCCGTGGTGGCCAGGGCATCAATGAACTCGTCCAGGCTGCCGTCCAGGACGCTGTCAAGCTGATATACTGTCAGGCCGATGCGATGGTCCGTCACGCGGCTCTGGGGAAAATTGTAGGTGCGAATTTTTTCCGAGCGATCACCGGTTTGCACCTGGGAGCGGCGGGCCGCGCCCATCTCCGCATCTCGCTTCTGCTGCTCCAGATCAAAGAGTCGGGCACGCAAGACGCGCATCGCCTTCTGTTTGTTTTGAAGCTGCGATTTTTCGTCCTGGCAGCTCACCACCAGGCCGCTGGGCAAGTGTGTGATGCGGACCGCCGAGTCGGTTGTATTGACCGACTGACCGCCGTGGCCGCTGGAGCGAAAGATGTCAATGCGCAGATCGTTGGGGTCCACCTCCACCTCTACCTCCTGCTGCTCTGGCAGGACGATGACCGTGGCGGTGGAGGTGTGGATGCGCCCCTGCGACTCGGTGGTGGGCACACGCTGCACGCGATGCACGCCGCTCTCATATTTAAGGCGGCTGTACGCCCCGCGCCCGCGCACCTCAAAGATCACCTCCTTGAAGCCGCCGATGCCTGACTCATTGGAGGAGAGGAGTTCCACCTTCCAGCCCTGCGCCTCCGCGTAACGCACGTACATGCGAAAGAGGACAGCCGCAAAGAGCCCCGCCTCGTCGCCGCCCGCCCCCGCCCGAACCTCGACTATGATGTTCTTCTCGTCGTTGGGGTCCCTGGGCAGCAGGAGCTTTTTCATCCGCTCCTCCAGTTCAGCCTGCTCGCTCGCCAGGCTCTCCATCTCCGCCTCCGCCAGTTCCTCCATGTCCGGATCCAGATCCTCGGCCAGCATCTGGCGCGTGCTCTGCACCTCGGCCCGAATCTGCTCGTAGCGCCGGAACGCCTCATAGAGCGGAGCGATCTCGGCCTGCTCCTGGGCATAGGCGCGGATGCGGGTCGGGTCCGTCGCCACGTCAGGGTCTGCCATCAAGCGGTTCAACTCGTCGTAGCGTGCTGCGACGGCTGCAATCTTGTCAATCATGGGGGCCACCTTGCCCGAGGGCCGACCAGCGAGGTCAGACCCTGTCGGACACAAAAAAGGCCTCCGTGCGCCGAAGGCCTGCCGCGTTTCGTAATAAAGAAATTATAGGAAAGTTGGAGGGGTTTGGCAAGCGCCGGAGAGGTGTAGAAACAAGAAAACCACGGGGCCCCACCCATCCCCTAGTGGTGCCACGTGGTTTTCTTAGTCTGCGACCATGTCTACCGACCGCTCATCAGACCTGACACTAGGATAAGCCCCAGGGGGCCTATCCGCAATAGCCCCAGGGCTACAAAGATGAAGGGGCAAAGGTCCCGCCGACGGCACCCTGCTCGCCCCCTAATCACAGATCAGATCATACACATCGCTGATCTGGTGGCCGGCTGCCTCCCACGAGAAGCGGGCACGGGCGCGCTCGCGCAGGGCATGGGCGATGGCGGGCCACTCGTGCCGGTTGTCCAGGAGGGTACCGAGGGCCTCGGCAAAGGCAGGGGCACTCATGGGCTCGGCGTAGCTCCCCCAGGGGCCCAGGTACTCGCGGCTGATGGGGGTGTGGAAGGCTACGGTGGGCAACCCGACGGCCATGTAGTTGAGCAGTTTGCCGCAGCCCTCGGTAGCTGCTCATCTTGGGCGCCACCGCCACATCGCCCAGCCGCAGGTGGCGGGCCGCCTGCTCGTAGGGAAGGCGGCCGGTGAAGGTGGTATGCGAGAGGATCCCCAGGTCGCGCGCCAGATCAAGGTAGTGCTGCTCGTTGGGAAAGCCCATGATCAAAAAGTGCAGGTCGTCGCGCCCGGCGAGAAGCGCCTGCGCTGCGTGCAGGAGCAGGCCGGTGCCCTGGTGCTCGGCAAGGAGCCCCAGATAGACCACGAGGGTGCGCTCCGGCGGGATGGCAAGTTGCTGGCGCAGGCTCTGGAGGTCGGCGTCGTCTTCCGCCGCGCGCGGCCGGAAGGTGGTGGTGTTCACGGAATCCAGCACCGGAAAGACGCGCTCGCGGCTGACGCCAAACTCGCGGATGACCAGGTCAGCGGCGTGCGTGCTACTGGTGATGATGGCGCTGGGCAAGCGATTGATGACGCGCTCCAGTTCGTGCCAAAAGCGTTGCCGCTTGCCGCCGGGCCGCAAGAAGCCGTGGTCGAGCATCTCGGCGGTCAGCGATCCCTGGAAATCGAAGAGCACGGGGCGGCGCCTCAGCCCGCCCAGCACGCTGCCAATCAATGCCCCCTCATGCAGGTGGGCATGGATGAGCTCCGGCGGGCGGACAAGCACCTCGTGCAGGCTGGTCAGCGCCAGGAGGGCGTCCAGGTAGATGCGGTGGCGGCTGGAGCCGACGATGATGCGATAGTTGAAGGGGACCCCAGGGCAACGGCGCACGGAGAGCCCGGCCACATCGTTCCCGTTCGGGTAGGCCAGGATGCGCAGTCGATGTTCCAGCGCACGCAGGGAGATGGCCTCTTCCAGGATGCGCACGTGCGAGCCGTAATCCGCGAAGAACATGGTCGGCGCGAGCATGAGCACGTCCCGCGCGTGAACGGTGCGGGCGGGCAGGGCGGCCACGGTCGGTGCCGCCTGGCTATCGGCGATACGAAGGGAAGAAGCCATGTGCGTTTGGGTGGCGGGCGCTCAGGGCGCCTCGCCCTCGTCTAGATCGAAGCCAAGCACTCGCTGGTTGCCGCTGTCGGCCACCCAGAGCGTCCCATCCTGCCAGCGTAGCCCAAAGGGAAGGTTGAGGCTGCTGTCGTCCGCGCCAAATTGCCCCCAGACGCGCAGCAGGGTTCCGGTATGATCCATCTCGATGAGGCGAGCACTTTCCGGGTCGCTCACCCACAAGCGATCCGCGCTCGCTGCCAGATAAGGCTTGTTGGTCACGTTCTCGCCAACCCAACTCTGGATCGGGATTTGACGCAGCGGCTGCCCCTGTGCGTCAAACTGCTGGACGCGACGATTCCAGGTATCGGCCACCCAGACACTGCCATCCGGCGCCACTGCAATGCCCACCGGCTCCGCCAGCAGGCCAAGCTCGGCCCCACCGCCGCCGAACTGCCGCAGAAAGGTTCCCTCGGCATCGAAGACCTGCACGCGGCGGTTGCCCGTGTCAGCCACATAGACGTCGCCCGCCTCGTCCACCGCGATGCCGCGCGGCCCCCAGAACAGCCCTGGCTCCCCCAGTTGGCCCTGGGTTTCCCCAAAGGTCCCCCATACGTGGAGCACCCTACCCTCGGTATCCAGGTGCTGCACGCGATGGTTCCAGGTATCGGCTACGTAGAGCGTGCCATCCGGCGCGGCGGCGATGCCCCAGGGCTCGTTGAATTGCCCCGGCTCGGCGCCGAACGTGCCAAACTCGCTGAGCAGCGTGCCATCAGGCTGGACGATGCGGATGCGATGGGCACCACTGTCCGCCACGGCAAGCGCGCCGTCCGGCAGGACCGCCACATCGTGGGGGCTGGACAGGGTGCCGGATGCGACGATCTGGCTGGCCGGCAGGGCCACCGCCGCCTCCAGATAGGGGTCCAGGCCGGGAAGCACCCCGGCCATGCTAGTCACCGGGGAGCCATGCTGCCAGACCTCGGCGGCGATCTCTGGCTTCAGGTAAACGATGAACTCCTCGCCGGACAGGGGGTCCTTTATCTCGCGGTGGAGGAAGAAGGTGACAAAGTCCTGCAGGTACTGCGGTTGCTGGGCGTACCACATCAGGTTGCGGAGGATCACCAGCGGACTGTTGGAGGTCTCGCCGGTGGTGATGCGCTGGCCGGGGGTGGCAGGGTCCGGCTCGGTGACCTCCTTCACATCCCGGTAATCCTCGGGGAACCACCATCGCATCTTGTACTCGTGGCGCACATAGCCATTGACAAGCGGCTTGAGCGCCAACTCGTTTTCGTTCCCCACCAGCACCACCGAGGCCCCGCGCACCGAATCGGCATACTCCTGCGGGGAGGCCCCGAAGAAAAAGGCGTTCGGGTAGTCGCGCAGGTACCAGGAGAAGGGCCAGGAGCTATGGTTGTCATAGGCAATTTTCAGGTTGCGGCCGCCCTCGATGCGCTCGCTGATGGCATCCAGGTCTGCCATCACTTCCGTCACCATCGGCGAGCTTTGCACGTAAATCAGCGGCTCGTTGGCAATGTCTCCATTGATGAAGGAGGCGATGACCGCAAAGCGAATCGTTGCCACGGCGAGCAGGGCCACCACCGTCAGGAGGGCCACCTGCGCGGCGCTGCGTTGCCCCAATCGCCGGAGCACCCCCGCCGCCACCCACCCGACGCCCATGAGCATGAGCAGGGTGACCACCCAACGCGCGGTGCGCTGGAGCGAGAGCGTATCGTTCCCCTGGAAAGGCAACTGGCCGGTGGCAAGCAACCATAGCACAGAAATCCCCCCGAGCAGCAGCACGGCGAAGAGCAGCGCAAACCACATCCCCCCCCGCGCGTGCAGGTGGGACCATGCCACCCCATCCAGCACGCGCCCCAGCGCCCACCCCGCCAAAAAGCAGAGCGGCAGCGCCAGGTGCGTCAGCAGCCAGGGCATCTTTTCACCCGCATAGGAGAGCAGGACGAACGACCCCAGGAACCACCACAGGTTGAACCAGGGCCAGAGCGCCCGCGCGCTCAGGTGGGGCGCCTCGCCAGGCACCGCCGGCGCGATGGGCTCGTTCCGCCTGGTTGCCAGGAGCAGGACGCTCCCGCCCAATCCCACCAGCAGCGGCAGGAACTCGTACAGGGGCAACAGCATGGTGTAGTAGTACCAGGGCTGCTCGCCCCGTTCCACGCCATGCTGCTCCAGCCAGTAGCCAAGCGCGCCGATGACACCGCTGCCGACGCCATACAGGTTGGTCAGAAAGGTGGTGTGCAGCAGGAGGAAGATGGCCCAGAACACGCCTGCGCCTATTAAAAAGCGGCGCCACGACCAGAGCCGCGCGGCGGCCAGCGCCCCAAGCCCGGTGAGTAATACTGCCGTCGTATAGGCGCGCAGGTTGAAGAGGAAGGGCCAGGCAGCGGGATCGTTGTACACGCTCGTTTCGGAATTGCCGCCCACCGCCCCCGGATCCCAGATGGGAAGCTCCAGGGCAAAGCGGCCGTTCAGCATGGCAGGGAGGTGCATGATGACTGCCGTCACAAAGGGTAGCAACAGCGCCCCCAGGAAGACCATCAGGTGCCACTCCCGCGCATCGCGCAGGGCCACCTTTGGCCCCAGCCGCCCGGCAAGCCGCAGCCCAAGCACTAGCGCCAGAAAGCCCCAAAAGACCGCCGCCATCAGGAAGGAGATTTCCTTCTGGCTGAACAGTAGCGCCCATCCGGCGGACATGACGTAAAGGTGAAAGGGCTGGCCGCGCTCCATATACTTCCACAGCCCGTAGACGATGAGCACCGTCCACGCCGCCGCAAAGATATCTTCCCGCAAAAAGCGGCTGTAGTAGAGAATCGTGGGGGAAATCAGGATCATCGCCGAGGCGACGAGCGCCCCGCGCGTGCCGAGGTAGGCACGGAACTTCCACGGTGCCCACACCAGCAGCACCCCCAACAGCGCAGGCACCACGCGCGCCGTAAAATCGGAGTCGCCCAGGAGCCAGTAGCCCAGGGCCGTGAGATGGAAGAGCAGCGGCCCATGCATCAGCGGCTCGTGCCGATAAACGCCGTGATCGTAAAGGTTCCACGAGTAAAAGGCGTGCAGGCTCTCGTCATGGTGCAGCGCCCGCGCCCCCACGTCCCAGAAGCGCGTGCCAATCGCCACCACCACGAAGAAAGCGAGCAGCAGGGTAGCACGGTTCAGCGTCACCACGCGCGCCAGGGGCAAGTCTAGCCAACTGGCACGAGGGCGCATGTTAAGCGGATGTTCGATGTCCATAAGTCCGTGTTCGCTTTCCAACCGCACGCAGCGGCTACTCCCCTACTTCAAAGCCCAGCACTCGCTGGTTCTCGCTGTCGGCGACCCAGAGCGTTTCCCCCGCCACGGCGAGGCCGTAAGGGAGGTTGAAACTGGACAGGTCGGCGCCAAATTGGCCCCACACGCGCAGCATCGTGCCCTCGCGGTCCATCTCGATCAGGCGAGCGCTTTCCGGGTCACTGATCCATACCCGATCCGCGCCGGCAGCGATGGCAGGCTTGTTCGTCACGCTCTGGCCGTCCCAGGCGCGCACAGCGAATTGGGCCAGCGGCTCCAACGCTTCCGTGAAGCCCTGCACTCGCTGGTTCCAGGTGTCGGCAACCCAGATCGTGCCATCGGGCGCCGTGGCGATGCCGACCGGCTCCTCGAACTGCCCTGCCTCGACACCGGAGCCGCCGAACTGCTCTAGGAAATTTCCCTCTGCGTCAAACACCTGGACGCGCTTGTTTCCGGTATCAGTCACCAGCACGCGCCCGGCACGGTCCACCGCCACGTCACGGGGGCCGTAGAAGACCCCTGGGTCGCCTAGCTCGCCCCCCGTGTCACCGTTGCGCCCCCACTCGTTCAGGAACGTGCCCTGGGCGTCCAAATGCTGAATCCTATGGTTCCAGGTGTCGGCCACATAGAGGGTACCATCCGGGGCGGCGGCGACGCCCCACGGCTCGTTGAATTGGCCCGGCCCACTGCCGAAGGTGCCAAACTCGCTTACAATCTCGCCCCCTGGCGTCAGGATGCGGATGCGATGGTTGCCGCTGTCCGCCACCGCCAGGTTGCCATCGGGCAGCACCGCCAGATCCCTGGGGCTCAAAAACTCACCGGGGCGATCCAGAATCACGGTGGGCTGAAGCGGGACGGTGATGTCAAAATAGGGATCGCGGGTAAGTTCCGGGTCCATCGTGGCAACGGTCAGGCCGTACTGCCAGACCTCCGCCGCCACCTCGGGCTTGACGAACACCCAGAAGTCGTAGACGCCCAGCGGGCTGCGAATCTCGCGGTTCCACAAAAAGTGCAGAAAGTCGGCCCGCGCCTGCGGGTCGCGCGCCTGGCGGAGCAGGTTTCCCAGAATCACGAGGGGGCTCCGCGAGTTGCCCGTTACAACCGCCATCTGCTCCCCCGGGTTGTCCGGATCAGGCTGCATGTCCACGACCTGCATCAGGTCTTTGTACTCTTCGGGGAAGTTGGGGCGCATCGCGTAATGATGCTTGATGTAGTCCCCGACGATGGCCTCCACCGCCCGGTTGTTGTCCTGGCTCGCCAGCACCACGGAGGCGTCCCGAATCTGTTGGGTAAAGTCGGCGGGGCTGCTTCCATACAGGAAGCGATTGGGGTAGTCGCGCAGGTACCACTCGAAAGGCCAGGTGGTGCCGCTATCGTACGCAATCTTCAAGTCCTTGACCCCCGTCAGCCGCTCGCTGATCGTCTCGATCTCTCGCATGACCATGGGCACATCGGGGGAGGTCTGGGTGTAAATCATAGGCTCGTTCGCCACGTCTGCATTGACAAAGGCAGCGATGATGGCAAAGCGCACCGTTGCCAGCGCCAGCAGGGCAGTGATGACCAGCAAGGCTATCTGACCCCTTGCCCGACGAGCGAGATGCGCCCGAACGCGCCGCATGCCCCACACGCTGCCGAGCAGCAGGAGCAGGGTGGCGAACCACCGCCCCATCCGTTGGAGCGATGTCACATCCGTCCCGCCCAGGGGCCACTCGCCACCGAAGACCATCCACAGGAGGCTACCCGCGGCGAAGAAAGCCACAGCCACGAGCAGCGCAAACAGCAGGGCAGCCGGGGCACGCAGGCGGGCCGCATCGGCGCCGTCCAGCGCCCGATCCAGCGCCCAGCCCGCCAAAAAGTGGAGCGGCAGCGCCAGGTGGAGGAGCAGCCAGGGCATCTTCTCGCCCGCATAGGAGAGAACGAAGAGGAGAGTCGCGAACCACCAAAGGTTGAACCAGGGCCAGAGCGCCCGCGCGCTCAGGTGGGGCGATGCCGCTGGATCGAGCGGGGCGAGGGGAAGGTTGCGGCGCCGTGCCAGCAGGGCTCCCCCCACGCCCACGCCAAGGAGCAGGGGCAGGAACTCGTACAAGGGCACGAGCATCAGGTAGTAATACCAGGGCTGGCCGCCGCGCTCCACCGCCTGCTGGTCTAGCCAGTACCCCAGCGAGCCAACCATCCCGCTGCCGATGCCCCAGGGCCAGACCAGAAAATTGGTGTGAAGCAGGATAAATATGGCATAAAAGAGCGCCGCCGCCGCCAGAAAGCGACGCCCGTCCCACAGGATGCTGGCCGCTACACCGCCGATGCCGAAGAGGAGCAGGACCACGGCGCCCGCACGCAGCAAAAAGTCAGGGTCGCTGTAGGCGGCGCCGGTGTACCCGCCCGATGGATCGCCGCCAGCCACGTGGAGCAGTAGCGCAGAGGTGTGGGGCAGGGCCAGGGCGCCAATCAGCACCAGCAGGTGCCACTCCCGCATGCCGCGCACCGGCACGCGCGGGCCGAGCCGCCCCGCCAGGCGAAGCCCCACGACCAGCGCCAGAAAGAGCCAGACAACCATCGTCAGCAGGTAGGAAACTTCTTTCTGGCTGTACGCGAGCGCCCAGCCGGCTGTCATCAGCATCAGGTGGAAGGGTTCGCCCCCCTCCAGGTACTTCCACAGCCCATACACGATCAAGAGGGTCCAGGCGGCGAAAAAGATGTCCTCGCGAATAAAGCGGCTGTAGTAAAGCGAGGTGGGGGAAATCAGGACCATCGCCGAGGCAAAGAGCGCGCCGCGCGTGCCAAGGTAGGCGCGGAACTTCCAGGGCGCCCACACCAGGAAGAGTCCCAGCAGGGCGGGCCATAGCCGTGCCGTCGCATCCGAGACGCCAAAGAGCCAGTAGCCCAGGGCTGTCAGATGGAAGAGCAGCGGGCCGTGCATCAGCGGGTCGTGCGTGTAGCCGGCGCGGTCGTACTCGTAGAAGGAGAAGACCGCGTGCAGGCTCTCATCGTGGTGGAGCGCGCGGTCGCCCAGGGCCCAAAAGCGGGAAATGGCCGCTGCTACCAGCATCAGCCCCAACAGCAGCAGGGCCACGCGGTGCGTCGCAAGCCATCGCACCAGGGGCGTTTCCCGCCACTCCATATTTTGAAGCTCAACTGTTTGTTCCATAGTGTTTCGACCCTACCCCACGCCCCCTCCCTCCGGTAACAGCAGGCTGGGGAGGGGAAGGCTTCGTTCTTTGTGTTCGTTAGCGTTTCAACGTTCGAGCGTTCGTTACGGCTCTGCCAGCCTCACATACAGCACTGCCGCGCGCTCGGTCACGCCACTCTCGTCGCTGCGCAGGGCCAGCCAGCCGAGGAGCGACTGCGGCGATGCGAGGCTCCATTGCCAAGCGGGTCCGGTCCAGATGCGCTGGCCGATCCACCCGGGCGGGGGCGGCACATCGTCTGCCAGCAGCGCAGCCTCCGGCAGATCCGGGCTGCTCCCCTCAACCGAGCGGATGCTGTCAAAGGCTCGGAAGTACCAGTGCGGGGCGTGGCCCAGGGTTCGCTGGATGGCCAGCGGCATGGCCGCCGGGTCACGGTAGCGCTCGATGGAAAGCTGGGCCAGACGCGCCGCCGCCGTGCGCAGGTCGGCATCGCTGGGCTGGGTGACAAGGGGCTCGCGCGGGTCGGCACCGCGCACCATCGCGAGGCCCCACGAGCTTGTGAGGGAAAAGATAGTGAGCGAGGCGAGCAGCGTCAACCCCAGGGCACGGAACGCCGCCCCGCGCCCCAGGCTTTGCCAGACCAGGGCGACCATCACCAGCAGCAGGCCGAACGGCACCACCATGGCCAGCGCATTGACCGAGCGAGCGTCCGCCAAAAACTTGGTGAGGGCCAACCAGAAGTACATCAGCAAGGCCAGGCTTCCCACCAGAAAGGCCCCCTCGACCCGCCAGCGACCCGCTGCCAAGAGCGCAGCGACCAGCCGCACGAGGGCAGCCGCGCCCACCAGCGCAAGGGGCAGGAGGAGCATCAGGAGGGCACCGCTCCAGCCGCTGTTCGTCAGGGTGGCGGGCAGCAGCGTCACCCCCACCCACAGGAAGGCAAAGCGCGCCCAGCCGGGCCGCGCCTCCCAGAACGCAGGTGCGGCGGCAAGGGAGGCCGCCAGCGGAAGCATCTCGTAGAGCAGGAGGGCAAAAAGAAAGGGAACGGCCAGGGGCGGCCCCGCGCCGAGCAGCCCGTTCGCCCACTGAATCGGCAGGTTCAGCGCAGCCCCCACCCCCGAAAGGTTGGTGAACAGGCCAGTCGCCGCCACCACGAAGGTTGCCAGCGCCAGCGGCAGGGCAAAGGCGGGGAGCGGCCGCAGGGGCACGGCCCAGGCGGCGGGCGCTGACTCCTGCGGCTCCCCCTCTGTCTCCGCTCGCTGGCCTGCCTCGTGGCGGCTACGGCGCTGCCACACGAGGAAGAGGGCACCCGCCAGCAGCACGCTCCAGATCCCCGGGCCGCTTGCCAGCCCCAGCCCCAGCGCCAGCGCGGCGAGCACCGCATCGCGAGCGGCCCCCCAGCGGTGCCAGCGTGCCACCCCGGCCACCAGCAGGAGCGACGCGAGCGCTGCCCACACGTCGCCGGAGGCATGGCGACTGAAGAAGAGAGCAGTGGGGGAAAGCAGCAGCAGCACCCCCATGGCCAGCGCATGCCCCCGCCCCAACAGCGGGCGCAGCAGCCACGGCGCCAGCAGCAGCCCGACGCCCCCCAGGGCCTGGGCGATTCGGGCACTCGTGTCGCTCGCGCCCAGGAGCAGGAAAAGCAGAGCATCCAGGTTAAAGGCGAGGGGGCTGAGCACGGCATCTTGAATGGGCAAGCCGGCCATCTGGTAGGGCTGGCCGCTGACGAAGCGGAACGCTTCCAGCGCCAGGGCGGCCTCGCCCGCCGCCAGCGGCCAGCGGCCCAGATCGGCCAGGCGCATCGCAAGCCCTACTACCGCCAGGAGGAGCCAAAGTGCCGTTTCAAGGGTAATGCCTGATACGGCTGCGTCCGCTTCATTTTCAGTAAGAGTAGGCAACCTGGGAATTTCCAATGCTGTCGAGATCATATCTATATACCACAATCGCTCCTTGCAGCAGGGGCGAAACGCTTTCAGCCCTACAAAGTCGCTGGCTACCGACCGAAGATTGTGATGCTACCCTGCTGGAAGGCGGGCACCATGAACTGGCTGAACTTCTCGATCTGTCGTCCCGCCAGGTTGTATCGGTCAATCTCCTGCGGCGTCAGGGCTACATAGTCAACGCCCCACTCGTCCAGCAGCGCCCGTGCGCGAGCCGGGTCAGTGGTCTGGTAGATTTCTTCGATGACGGGCTCGCGGCGCGCCACCTCATCATAGGTACCGCGCCACTGAAGCTCGTGCCCTGCCCAGCCCACCAGGGTCGAATGCCCGGTCCAGCCAGCGAGGGCGCTGTGGGAGGCATTGTACTGATCGCCGGGGCGCTCGAGGATGACTGCCTGGCCGGGCAGGGCATCGAGCCACTGGATGGCAGCAAAGCGGTCGGGGTCGCCCCCCTGCATCCAGAAGCGCCCGTCCCAGTGGGCGGGGCCATCCCAGTCCGCCTTGCTCGTCAGGGCGGCCACGGGATACCAGGTGGAGGCCAGGAGGAGCAGCGCAAAGGCGGAAAGCCAAAGCACCCCCCCCCACCGAGGCATGCGCCGAGCAAGGTACACCAGGCCAAAAAGCGAGGCAAGGCCCATCAGGGTCCACGCCTGATAGTAGAGCTTGAAGATGGTATTCATCCGGCCCGGAAAGCCATCCTTGATGTAGAATATCTCGCTGCCCATCGTCAGCAGCAGCGCCACCGAGGCCAGGCCGAGGGCAAAGAGGAGCTCGGGCGTGGGATGGTTCCTGTCGGAGCGCAGCACCACCGCCTCGGGGGTAGCCTCGTCACTGCCGCCCGCGATGAGGGGCCGACTCGGCATTGGCTGCTCGGCTGTCTGGCGGGCCGAGGCGACCCAGGGCACGAGGGCGCGCAGGCGCGCCCAGAGCGCGAGGAGCATCAGGCCAAGCAGGGCAGCCACGAGGGCGGTAGTCCATCGCTGGAGCGCCAGCCCCGCCAGCAGGGGGAAGCCTGCGACCTGCGCGATGAGCAGCGGCGTGGCATCTTCCCCCGCCGCCAGCGACAGGGCGAGGAGCGGGACGAGCAGCCAGGCCACGGCGACGAGGAGGGCGACCCGCTCCTCGGCCAGATTCAAGTTGAGCAGGAATGCAAGCAGCCCCGCGCTGACCAGCAGCGATCCGCCTGCCAGCCCCATCACGCGCCGACTCACGGCGCGCAGCGCGCCCCGCACGTGGCCCAACTGGGAAAGGGCCAGCGGAAGAAGGACGAGCCAGAAGAGGCCAAACATCAGCAGGTACTGCTGGGGCAGCGTGGCGAAGGGTGAAAGGCGAATCCCCCCTGCCTGGGAGCGAAAGCTGATGAGGAAGGGCATAAACAGCAGTGCAGCGCCCATCACGAGCAGCGCGGCGGCGCGCCCCCACCCTTCCCACGGACGCTCGCCCGCGGGCAAGCGTCCGGCTGATCCTACCACTGCTGCGAGCAACCAGACGCCAAGGAGGATGGTTGCAGCCGTGGGAAGATCCCAGGTGTTGAGCATCACGAACGCCCCAACCACGATGAGGGCGAGCAGCAAGGCCATCTTGCCGAACCCTTCGCCCACCCCCCATGCCTCGGGCGGCAAGAGGGCGCCGCGCCACCGACGCATGACAGGGTAGGCCAACGCGCCGCGCAGAGCGTTGAGCGCCACCCCCATGGCCAGCAGAGCGAAGGGCAGCGCCAGCACGTGCGGGTGCATGTCCCCCAGCAGGAACGAGAAGAAGGGGAACTCGTCAATCACCTCGACGCGCCCCCCACCGGCATCCAGGTCCAGCACGGTGCGGGAGGCCTTCCACCACCACCATCCGTCCTGGCCCGGACGCGTGCCGACCACGGGGTCCACGCTCATCTCATGCACCGCCAACCAGCCGTACAGCGCGTCGGGAAGCATGCCGCGATGGTAGGTCATCGTCAGTAGCCCCGTGAGGTTGCTGATCCCCAGCAGCAGCAGCGGCGCAAGCAGGGCAGCCCCCATCGCCAGACGGCGGCTGCGCGCCTCGGCCAGGATCAGGTTGTAGGCCAAACTGAACGACCCCACTGCGGCCATGGCGGCAAGGGTCATCAGGCCGAGATTATAGGCAACGCCTGAGGGCACCCCGCTCAGGGCAGTGACCTGCGCGACGATCAGGTAGCCCAGGTAGTAGTAAGAGATGGCAAAGCCGCTGAGCCAGGGGTCGTTGGGGGGCATCTCGCCGCCGCGCAGGATGGCGTTCATCAGCGCGAAATCCATAGGCTGCTCGGTGTGCGCGATGCCGTGCGCCTCATGGACGCGATACGCGACCCAGAAGGCAAGGGCTACAAAAAAGAGCGCCTCCTCCATGAGGATCAGCGCTCGGTTCTCCCGCAGCCACGCCCGCAGGGCGGGCCAGCCGCCGCCCCACCGATGGAGCGCCCACCCGCCAAGAGCGGCCAGCACCACAAGCCCGCCCAGCCCGCTGCCCGCGTTGAGCCGCACCACCCCGAAGGTGCCCAGGAACCATACCGCCACCCCCACCAGGAGCAACCCCAGGGGGCGCAGCAGCCCCCAGCCGCGGTCAGGCAGATGGCGCAACCACGTCCACCCCAGCGGCAGCGCCGCCAGGGCAAAGAGAGCGAGGGTCAGATACCAGAAAAGAAAATAGTGCATAGCGCTTACCCCGAGCTCACTGTCCCCCCGCGCCGATGACGCGGTAAATCTTCACGTCGGGGTTCTCGTACACCAGATCCCAGAAAGTGCCGCGATAGGGCTCGAACTTGGCGATGCCTTCCGGCACGCTGTAGGCACGCTCCAGCGCCCCGACGACGAGATAGTCGGCACCGTAGCGCAGCAGGGTGTCATGGGCAAGCTGCGCGTCTGGCGTGTTGTAGATGTTCTGCTGCACATCCTGCACGCGCGGCATGACCGGATCGGGCTGGACCGAGGCACGCTGCTGCTGCTGGTGCCAGTGCCAGCCGACGATCGTCGGGTTACCGGTCCACATGGCGAAGCGGCTCCCCCAGCCATACAGTTTGTCCCAGGTCTGCATCTCCACCACCGTCGGCGAGCCGGGGAGATTTTCCTGCACCCAGCGAATCGCGTCTGCGTCCCACTTCAGCTCGATGGGGCCCGCACGCTCCTGCAGGATAGCCTTTTCCAAAAAGGCCGATCCGTCCAGCGTGGCGCCCACCGAGCGGTCAAAGCGATCGTTAATCTTGGCGTGCGTGGCAAAGATCGGGTAGAGCAGGGCCACGCCAAACAGCAGGGCGAAGCCGAGGCGCCACACCGCACGCCACTCCGGCAGCCAACGCGGCAGATGGCGCGCCACACGGGCCGCTCCCACCGCTGCCGCGATGCCCCAGAGCACCCACACTTGAAGGTAGAACTTGAAGACCGTGTTCATGCGACCGATGTCGCCCTTCAACACCACCAGTTCCACAGCGAGGGTCAACCCCAGGCCCAGCAGCATAAAAAAGAGCGCCATCTGCCACAGCGGCTCCGGGCGCGCCCGGAAAAAGAGGAGGAGCGCCGCCACCAGCAGCAGCACCACCACCGCAGGGACCGCCCAGCCAACCAGGAAAAGCGCCACGCTGGCCGTCGCGGCGACAAGGGAGGCCAGCAGGGCGATCTGGGTCGCGAGGGCCGGACGGACCATGCGATTGTACAGGGACACGGCGCGGGCGCGGCGGAACAAGGTACGCACCTGGAAGCGAATCAGGCGCACCGCGCCATTGTGCCCCTGCCCATAGCGCCAGTCACTGAGCAGGGCAAAGGCAATCAGGAAGAGAAAGAAGCCGTGAACGATCAAGAAAGTCGCCCAGGCCCGTGCGCGTTCCCTGCCAGCGCTCGACGCTGCTGTAGGCAGAGCCATAGTTGGCATGGAAGGGATAGAAGAGCAATCGCCCCAGCCCCAACACGAGCGCCCAGCGCCAGGCCACCGCCAGCAGCCCGCGCAGCGTGATCGCCCCGTCCCGCCGCCACTCCCGCAGCCCCAGCCCGGCGAAGGCGACCAGGGCGTAGGTCGGGAAATCCCAGGTGTTGATCGGCCAGAGCGCCCCGATGACCAGCGCCAACAGCGTCAGCCGCAGGGCTCCGGCCAGCCGTCCGTCCCGCAGCGGCGCCCGCAGCACGGCCAGGGTCAGCCCGATGGCCAACGCAGTGAAGGGCAGGGCCATCATATGCGCGTGCAGGTCGGCATACAGGAAGGTGAACCAGGGAAACTCGTTGATCGTTTCGGGGATGGTGCGGGTGGCATTCCAGTAGGGCCACTCCATCCGCCCCGGCAAGCTCTGCCCTTGAAGAATCATCCCGCGCAGCAGCCCATCCACCGACAGCACCAACGTTTCCAGCCCCGGAATCCCGCTGCGGAAGGTCAGCGTGCTCATCTGTCTCAGCCCGTTCGCCAGCACCTTCACTTCCCCAAGGTTGCCCAGCACGCATACGAACAGCGTTGCAAGCGAGGCGTACAGGAAGGGGGAGCGGGCCGCAGCGGGCGATGACGGGGCGGGGGCAGGCTCCACCGCCCGACGACGGACAGCGGTCGGCGTTAGCAGGGCGAGTGCCGCCCCCCAGACGCCCGCCGCCAGTAGCGCGAACAGGGTGGGGATGATGAGGTTGTACGCGATGGCAGGGACGACGCCCGTGAAACGCACGAGCGTGGCAAGCAGGACGAAGCCGAAGTAGTAATAATTGATGTAGCCGCCCGCGAACCAGGGGTCCATCGGGGGAAAGTGTGCGCTCTTGATGGTAGCGTTCAGGTAGGCAAAGTCCATGGGGCGCTCGCCGCCCAGGTCCGGATGCCAGATGTCCGGGTTGGCCCAGCGGATCGCAAGCACCAGCCCGAAGGCCAGCCAAAACACAGCTTCCGACAGCAGGAACAGGCGCCCGTGGCGCGCGGCCCACCGGCGCAGCAGGGGGAGCGGCTGCTCCTGGCGGCGCAGTGCCTCCCTGATGAAGAGGAGCAGCCCGCCGAGCGAAAGGATGCTGATGGCCAGGGCGATGGCGCCCGCGCTAAAGGTGACGAGGCGCAGGCTGGCGAGCATCCAGACCAACCAGCCCACCAGCAGCAGGCCAAGCGCTTTGGCAAAGGTGTACCCGCGCTCCGGCAGCCCCCGCCCCACCAGGAACAGGTAGGGCAGCGCCAGCAGGCCGAGCCCCTCCAGCAGCAGCGCCCAAACAAGCACGGGCAGCCGATTTTGCAGCGACCCCCGGTCGAAGAGCCGTGCCCAGGTGCCACTGCGCTCGTACAGCGCTTGCTCGCCCGGTGGGAGCAGGAGCGACAGGGAACGACCGCCGCTCTCGGTCCACTGCTTCGCCGTCAGCCGCGAGATGTTGTTCCAGTCCACCCCCTCGGAGAGGAGGGCACGCGCCCCCTCGCGATCATAGGCATCGGTCTTTTGGAAGATTTGCACGCGCGGATGATCGTAGACGCTGAAGGCCTCCTCCGCCTGCTGGCTGTCCAGTTCAATCCCGAACAGTTGGGGGCCAGAGGAAATATCGGCCACGCGGCGGAACCCTAGCTCGCCGGAAAAAAGCGCCTGGTAGTAGTTGACGGTCATCGGGTAGCGGGCGGGCAACCGCGCTGTGGAGCCATACAGCCGATTGGACACGGTGACTATGTAGTCCGCCTCGTCCAGCCAGCCCAGTGCCTCTTCCAGCTTGGCCGGGTTGTCCTCAAAGTACCATTTGAGCTGCCCGTTTCGGTGCGTCGCGCCGGTGGCCGGATCCGTCACCTCGGTCAGCCCGTAAAAAGACTTGCCCTCGGGATTCATGTCAGGCATCCCGAAGGGAACCCCCTCGTCGTAGTGCTCCTGGGCGACCACGGCCCCATCGGGCACGTTCTCGTAGATCCACTGGGCGGCCTGGATGTGGGTATGCGGGTCGCGTGTAAAGACTGGTGAACGCCATGGCGTACAAGAGCGTGCCGCCCACCACCCCCGCCGTCAGAAGCGCCGCACGGGGCGGGGTCCAGGCCAGCACCCCCCCCGTTCGCAGCAAGGGCCCCGAGCGCCGCGCGTGCTCCCACAGCGCGACGAGCAGCCAGGCTGCCAGCAGCACGAGCGTGGGGTAGATGGGCAGCGAGTAGCGCAGCGACTTGACCCACTGCGTGCCCTGGTTCAAAAAGAGGATGAGGGTCCAGACTGACCGGTATCAGATGGAGCCATCGGGCGCGGCGCAAAAGCTGCCACGCGGCGGCCCCCCACCCCACCCAGGCAGCCACCCCGAGCGGAAGCCCCATCCCCCACAGCACCATGTTTTGCAGCGGAAAGAGGATAGGGGTGCGGTTCGCCCACTGGAAGCCCCAGGGCGGGTCCGCCTCGCCCGTAATCTGGCCGCGAACCTCACTCAGGTTAGACATCCAACGGGCGGCAGGGGTGAGGAGCCCCTCGAAGGCGTAGGGCTGAAAGATGCGGAACGCCACCAGGGTGAAGAGCCCGGCCACGCCCAGCCGCAGGATAAGCGCCTCCAGCAGGGTCTGCGAGATTTCCCCGCTCTCGCGCCACCCCTGCACCAGTTTGGCCAGGACCACGGCACCAAAAACGAGCACCAGCGTGTAAACTGACACCTTGCTCGCCAGCGCCATCCCGAAGGAGAGGCCCGCTGCTGTATAAAGCAGGGCGCTCCCCGGCCCCTCGCTGCGGAAGATACGCACCAACCAGTAGAGCGTCAGGGTGGAAAAGAAGGTGGCAAAATTATCCACCACCCAAAAGTGCGCGTGTTGGATGGGCAAGACGGTCAAGCTGTAAAGAAGCGCGGCGAGCAACGCCAGGCGATGATCACCGTAAAGGCGGCGCGCCAGCGCAAAGAGGACAAGCAGGGTGCCCAGGTCCATCACGCCATTGACGACGCGCCCCACCTTGTAGTTATGCCCGTACCCCTGCCACGATTGCCCATCCTCGCGGGGCAGCACGTTGTCGAGCGCGACGGTAACCCCCTTGACAAAGATGATAGGGAAATCACCGTACACGAAGAAGGTTTGCCCGACATTACGCGGGTTCAGCGTGGAGGTAGCCTCATCAAAGTAGCTGCTCCAAAAACTCCCTGAGGGCCACTGAATATCGTTGACGACGCTTGTCAAAAAGCGCTCGTCCGGATGGTGGTGGATGCCCTGATCCCAATTAAGGCCGGTAAAGCGAAAGGCTGCTCCAAGGAGCAGGATTGCCCCAAGCCAGAAGGGCACCAGCGAGCGCGCCGACAGGAGTGCCCCCAGGCGTTGCGCCCAGGTCTGGCCGTTGGCCACGGCAGCGTCGGTTCCCACAGGGCGGCCCGGCAGAGTGGATTCGCTCATGCGCGTTGTCCGTTATCCCATGCTCAGAAAGCGCCACCCACCCGCCCCAGTAGTGGGATGGATGGATGGGCCCTGAGGCAATTCATCAAAAACGGGGGCGAGTGCCGGAGGGCCAATCGTCCCCGTTTGGAGGGTCCAGAAAGATGGTAGGTTTTACCATAGGCAGCGGAAAAATAGCAAATTCCGACCCGCCAGTGGAAGCAGGGAAGCATGTGCCATGCGCCCTAGGGGGCGTCATGGCTGGGGGTCGCCTCGCTTTCTTCCAGGGCGTCAGCCGCCGCCTCATCCCCTGCTGAGGGCGCCTCCCCCTCGCGCTCCGCTGCCTCATCCTCCGCTGCGGTGATGGTGCTGACGGGGATCGGGATACGACAGTTGGGGCAGGGAATCGAGCGTTGAAAGCCCTGCGGGCGCTGCACGTTCACCTGCTTGCTGCAATGCGGGCAGAGAATTCGGACGTGACCAGCACGTTTTCGTGCCATGATGCTTTCCTTTCGTCATCTCGGTATGGGAACGGGATTGTAGGTACAAGCACGCCTGATGCCTAGCCGTTGCCCCTCACCGTTCCGCCAGAAGGCGATAGTACAGCAACTCATCATTGTCCGGCGCCCGAACCTCCTCGATGGCCGCCTGCGGGAAGGCTTCCAGCAGATAGCCCATCTCGCCCATGCGCTCGGGCAGAACGATGAAGAGCAGGTCGCCCGTGGGGGGCAGCCCTGCGGGCGGCGCGACGAGCGGCTCGCGCACCTCCACCCGCTGACGCTCTGGGGTGAGAAAAGCCAGGTTGGAAATATCAGCGTACAAGCGCGGCGGCGTCAGCATCACCAGGACGCTGTCCGGGGGCTGCGCCGCCAGGTCGCGGCCCACCAGGGTGCCAATCAGCGCCTCCGTGCCCCCAAAGCGATTGCTTGACAGATAGCGCGAGTGGGCACGCACCCCAGTGAGGGCAGTGGCTGCGACAAAGAGGGCCAACGCCACGCTGGCTGCGACGACCTGCTGGCGCGGGGGGCGGCTCCGCGCCAGCCCCACCGCTACAGCCTCCCAGCCAAGCGCCGCAAACAGGCAGACGATGGGCGTGAGGGAGATGAGCCGATTGCTGGTGGGCGGGTTGACCGTCAGTACCCCCGCCGTCAAGATGACTGACCAGAACCAGCCATGCAGGAGCCAGATGGCCGGATCCCGCCAGCGCCGCAGCGAGCTTACCAGGCCAAAAAACAAGCCAGCGCTCAACAGCGGCAGCGCGAGCGACGAGTTTGGCCCCCAGGTGGTGGTGCGATCCCTGAAAAAGCCGAAGCCGAACAGCACGCGGCGAAGCTGATCGAAGAGAATCGGGAGCGTCCCCTCCCCTCGGATCACAGTTTCCGCTTCCAGCCAGCCGGTCTGCACGATCCCCACCTCGTTCAGTCGGCCGTTGAAGAGCGCCGGATGCTGAAGGCCAAACAGGTAGTGCGGCGCCGCCACGATGGCGAAGAGGAGGGCCATCAGCAGCAGGCCCTTTCCCTTCTCGCGCAGCCACGCCGGGCGCAGGAGCGCCAGGGCCCACAGGAAAGCAAAGACGACCAGCGGCAGGAGGCGCGAGCCCGTGTACGGATATTGCCCGATGCCGGCCAGCAGCCCCGCCAGCAGAAAGGGCCAGAGCGCCTGATCCCTGCGTTGCAGGCCATACAACAGGGCGGCCAGCGTTGCCGGGTAGCTAAAGGTGTCCCACACGACGATGACTGCCACGCGGCTGTAGTGCAGGTGCATGGGGAAGGTGGCCAGCAGCAGCGCGGCGGCCAGTGCCACGCGCCGCCCGCCCGCCTGCCACGCCAGCGCCGCGAGCGCGGGCACCGCCAGGATGCCCATCAGGGCGCCCATCAGCCGCAGCGATCCTATGGAAAAGCCAAAGATGCGGGTCAGAGCCGCCATCAGGAAGCCCATCAAGGTAGAGTGGGTTCCCCACATCAGGGTAAAAGGGTTACGAAGCTCGCCCGCCAGAACGCGGCGCACCTCCAGGCCGATGCTTCCCTCATCGCCGCTGACGGTGAGGGGGGCTGCGCCCAGGTTGGCAAGGCGCAGCCACGCCCCCGCAAGGGTAATCGCCAGCAGCGCCAGCAGCACCCACCGATGGGCACGGAGCCAGGCGGCAAGCGTGCCCCGCGCCGGCAGGCGGAGCCACGCCCCCGCCACCAGGGCGATTGACGCCAACCAGGTTGCCACGGGCAGCCCGAACTCGGCGGTGCGGGGCGGTGGGAAGGGCTGCCGCGCCAGCCACGCCAGCAGCAGCCCGGCCAACCCCACGCCCAGCGCCATCATCGCCCACCGCCCTGCGTCAACCCGCACCGTTGTTGGCTCCCTGGGGTCTGGCTCAGCGCGCGCCGGGGCCACCTCGGTGCGCGGGGCGCGCTGCCCCTGCCGCGCCGCCACCATTGTGAGCACGGCGGCGGCGTACCACAGCAGGCCCTGACGGATAGCGGGCGGCTGCTCAGCCAGCTGCCGTTGCCCCTGCACGGCACAAAGCAGGGCCACAAGGGTCAGCAGGGCAGGCAGCCAGTGTCGGCTGCTGCCCCTGGCGCGCTCGCTGAGGTTCATCAGGTTAATGCTCCGCATGGCATCACGATGGCCATCCTGGGTGGCTGCCTCCAAAAAGCATCATGGGGCTGTGTAAATCTCGAACAGCAGGTTGCCACGTCCGTCCGTCACGCGGCGGCGCTCCCCGCCCGGAAAGGCCTGCTCCACCACTGCCAACTCTGGCACGCGAAAGGGCACGGCCACAAAAAGCGGGCGCCTGCCCGGGGCCAGCCCCAGGCTCTCGGCGGTGGGTGGCCCCGCAAGGGGCTCCGGCACATCTATCCCCTCGGCGGCACGCGGCTCCAGGTAAGGGATGGTCCCGAAGCCAATGTAAATCTGCGGCGGGCCGAGCATCACCACCTGCTGCGTCGGCTCTAGCTCGCGGGCCAGATACTTGCCGAGCGCGGTGGCGATTTCCCCGTTCAAGCTACCATAGCAGGGGGTGCCGCTGCTGCACCGCAGCGACGAGAAGGGGCCAAAATACCAGCGCACGCTCAGCGCGCTCAGCCCAAGCACGGCCACCGTGAGCAGGGCCATCAGTTCGCGAGGATGGCGCTCCCCCAGGGCAGCATGGAGGTAGTGCCCCGCGCGCAGCAGCACGAGCGCCACAAAGAAGCAGGCGGGCGGCGCCAGCACGATCAGCCGCTGCGTTGAAGGCGGGCTTTCCGTCAGCACCCCGCCCAGCACCATCCCGCTCCACCACCAGACCACCATCGGGAACAGGCGGCTATCCCCCCCAGGGGAAAGGGCCCGCACCGTTCCATACAGCAGCCCCAGCAGGAAGAGCACCCCCCACACATCGTCCATCAGCGGCTCAGGCGAGCCGTACCAGGGGGTGCGATCCGGAAAGACGTTAAAGGCCAGGAACGCGCGCTGAAACTGATCCGCCAGCGTGGGGAGCAGCCCCTTCTGCGCCACCTGGCCTTGAAAGATGCCGCTCTGGATCCACCCCACCTGATTGAGCCGGGCGTTGTAATCATTGGGGAAGCGGATGGCATACTGAATCATCGGCGCGGCGGAGATCACAAAGGCGCCCAGGGTCGTCAAGGCGCCGCCCAGCAGATCGCGCCACTCGCGGCGGCTCCAAAAGAAATGCAGCGTGCAAAGCGCCACGACGATCATGGTGAGGCGCGCGCCCGCATAAAAGTATTGCGCCACCCCCACCGCCACGCCCGCCAGCGCCCAATCAAGCGGGCTTTGCCGATCGCGGGCGCGGTACAGGAAGAGGAGGGCCACGCTCACGAAGAACGGATCAGCTATCTGATTCGAGCCGAGGCGCGAAAAGTGGATGTGGTAATGGTAGGCTGCCAGCAGGGCGGCGCTCATCATGCCGAGCGTCATCCCGCGGAGGCGCGTGACGAGCCAGAAGGTGGTCAGCACCGTCGCCGCTCCGACGATGGCCCAGGGCAGGCGCAGGGCGGCGATGGTCGGCCCGAGGAGGCGGATCGAGAGGCTGTTGAAGAAGAAGCTCATCGTCGGCACGCCGAGCCACCCCGTCGTGAAGGGGTTGCGGATATCGCCAGCGATGACGCGCAGCGCTTCCAGCCCCTGGGAGCCCTCATCACCCGCCCAGCGTCTCGGGGAGCGTCCCCAGCGCCCAGACGCGCAGGCCAAGCGCCACCAGCACGATAGCGCCGAGCAGCATCACCGACCGCCGATTCACATCCCACCAGAGCGACCATTCCTCGCGGGGGCGACGGACCGGCGGCGCGACGGCCAGCAGAAAGGTTGCGATGGAGCCAAGCCAGAGCAAGACGGCGCGGGTGTAGGACGCGGGTGGCTGGGGGGCCGCTAGCTCCCGCAGCAGGAGCCCTGCGACAAGGAGGCTCGCCCCAAAGGCCAGCAACCGCCACCACGCCACAGGGGCCAGCAGCCCAAAGCCGAGCCTTGAGACATCGGGCGGCTCGGACGCTTCCCGTCTGCCGCGCACCAGGGCGAGCAGCAGCAGAAACGATGCTGCGACAAGCAGGATCGGCCCGTCCCATGGAAACTCGGGATGGCGGTTGGCCCAGGCAAAACTGGCCAGGCCCAGGATCAGCGCCAGCGCGGCCAGGGCTGCTGCCCACAAATCACGCTGGCGGGTGGAAGGCAAGGGGTCGTCCATAAAAAAAGTGGGTGCAGGTGCGGCGGACAACTCGAGACGGGGGCGGCCTGCCTATCCGTCAGCTGTTGTCCGCCGTTCGTTAGTCGCCCGAATCGGAAACATAGTCAGGGTGGATCACTACTATAAACTCTTTGCCCAGCACGCGGCTCTGGACTCGCTCCACGGCGGCGCCCCGCCATGCCGATCTTAGCAGAGCCAGCGTCTCCTCGTCCTCCGGGTGGAGAACGACCAGGCGCGGCTCCGTTGCTTCACTGGTCGGGGCAACAAGGGAACGTCTGTCCGACAAGACCCGATCCCACAGGGGGTGGCCCATGTTGAACGCGACGTTACGCGAGTCTACCCAGTACGGCCACGGCTGGATGTAGGCATGGGACACCCCGCCAATCTGTGCCTCGTGGGCCAGAATCGTGTGCGGCGATTTCCGTGCTGTTCCAGGCCTGGCGATCGTAGCTGCTCCCGTAGGGGCCCAGAAAGTATACACGAGCATTCAAATATGCCATTGCCACGCAGGCACAGCCCCGCCAGCGCCAAACTCAGCCTCGCCAGCGTACGGCCGCGCCCCCGCTCTGCCCCCCAGCGACCCAGCGCCGCGAGGAGCGCGTGCAGGGGCAAGGCGGCGATGGTCATGACCACGGGAAGCGCGCCGCCGGCCCGCACCACGCTCGGGTTTTCCCCCGGCCAGGCCAGCGCCAGAACGCTGGGCAGGATGAGGAGGGGCAGCGAGAGCAGCAGGCTGACCTCGACGGCGCGCCACCGGCGCGCCACGGCCACCCCTACCACAGCCAGCCCCAGCAGGAACAGAAGACCCGTGATGCGGTCCAGCACCGGATCGCCCGGCAACGTGTTGACCCATACCACATCGCCGCGCACATGGAACATCAGCGCAGCATTGCGGATATTTTCGATCAGGCGCGGCACCACGAGGGCCGGCTCCAGCCCTTCGGCAGCCCTCGTGGTGCTGCGATACCAGAACATCTCCGGATTCTCGATGCTGTAGCGCAGCAGGGGCAGGAAAACCAGCAGGGTGCTCGCTGGCAACAGGAGGAGGTTGGCGAGCGCGTCCGTCCAGCGCAGGCCGCTGCGCCCTCGCGCGTGTTCCAGCAGCAGGTAGAGTAGGCCACCGACCGCCAGCAGCAGGGGGACAATCCGCACGGGTGTATAGCCATACAGCGCGACCCCAAAGGCCACGCCCGCCAGCACCCAATCCCGCCGAGCGCCAAGACGCAACGCTCGAAAAAAGAAGATCAGCGTGAGCACGACACCGAAGGGGGCATAGGGGAAACGCAGCCCCACGCGGGAAATCGCAACGTGCCACTTGCTGACCGCCAACAGGGCCATCGCCAGCAGGGCAACGCCGCGCGGCAGGCCAAGGCCGTGCCGCGCCATCGCATAGGTCAGCGGGACCGTGACAAAGCCCACCGCCGCCGTGCCCACCTTTAGCGCTAGGTGGCTCAAGCCCAGCCCAAGCGGCCCCGCCAGCAGGGCAGTGACGTAGAATTGCAGGGGCTCGCGCCCGGTGTTGCGCTTGAAAAAGACGGGTCGCTGCCCTTCCAGCACGTCCATCACGTCCAGCAACTTCTCGGCATGGTCCGAGGTCATCTCGGGCGGCAGGGTGTCCAACTGCCAGAAGCGGAAGGCGGCGGCGAGCAGCAGGATCATGGCAAAGGCAAGCAGGAAGGCAGCGGAGGGGCGTCGGGGCCGCGGCCCCAGCCGCCCGCCATGCCTTGCCCGGCAGGGCACCCCAGCCGAGGAGCCACAGGCCGACGCTGCCCCCCCACAGGGCCACCCCCCACCAGGTAAAGGTGTTGTTGCCTGTGCCCGCCCACCCCCCGGCTGCGGCCAGCAGGGCGAGGGCTATAGCCCACAGGCGCGGCGCGGGGGGCTGCGGCGCCCGCAGGGCTGACTACGCTGAGAGGGGTCTTGCCCCACGCCAGCGCGGCTGGCAGCAGGGCCGCGGCGAAAAGGACCCCTGCCACCCAGTCGGGCGCGACCTCGTAGGCCAGCAGACCCTGCCCCAGGCCTGCCAAAAGCAGGGCAGCCATCCAAAGCAAGATAGAGCGTGCAGCAGAGGGATGTGGCATAAGGGGCTCAGTGGGGGGCGAGGGAGAAGCGCTCAACCGGCACGGCAGCGGCTCTACCTCGTTGAAAGATCCATCCGATACATGAAGCAGAATCAGGGCTACCACGTCGCAGGGCACGATGGAGCATGGGGCCTTAAAGCGCCTACATCTTGTTCAAATTTTCACAGTCGTCAAGCGGACCCCCATGCCTATTCGACAAGAGAGCCCGCTCCCGCTAAAGTAAGCAGGTCGCCACCACCCTCTCAAGGATCAAAGAGCCCTCTTCACCCATGCTCCACATCTCACCCTCCATCCAAGACGCGCTCACCCGGGGTCGCCCCGTGGTGGCGCTTGAAAGCACTGTCATCTCCCACGGGCTGCCCTGGCCGGAAAATTTGGCGCTGGCGCGGCGGCTGGAAGGGATCGTGCGGGACAACGGGGCGCTCCCCGCCACAGTCGCCCTGGCCAACGGGGCCGTCCACGTAGGGTTGGATGATGCCCTGTTGGAGCGGCTGGCGACCGAGCCGGATGTGGCAAAGGTGAGCCTGCGCGACCTCGGCCTGGTGCTGGCCGAGGGGCGTTTGGGCGCGACAACGGTGGCGGGGACGATGTGGGCCGCGCACGCGGCGGGCATCCGGGTCTTCGCAACGGGCGGCATCGGCGGGGTGCATCCTGGCGAGGGGTGGGACGTGAGCGGCGACCTGCCCGCCCTGGCCTCCATCCCGGTCTGCGTGGTGAGCAGCGGGGCCAAGGCGATTCTAGACCTACCGCGCACGCGCGAATGGCTGGAAACGTGGGGGGTCCCCGTGATCGGCCTGAGAACCGAGGAGCTACCCGCCTTTTATTCCCGTGCCAGCGGGCTGCCCGTAGACCGAACCGTGCAAGACGAGCGTGGGGCCGCGCGACTGGTGCAGGCTCATCTGGCGCTGGGGCGGGGCGGCGTGCTGCTGGGGGTGCCCGTTCCCGCAGAGGCAGAATTGCCCGGCGAGCAGGTGCGGGCCTGGATCAGCGAGGCGCTGGCAGAGGCAGAGGCGCAGCACGTCCAGGGCTACGCCCTCACGCCCTTTCTTTTGCAGACGCTGGCCACGCGCAGCGGGGGCCAGACGCTGCGTGCCAACCTTGCTCTCTTGGAGCACAACGCTGCGGTCGCCGCGCGCGTGGCTCGGGCGATGGCTGAGCTTGCAGGATAGCCCCCTCAGCCAGCAGCTACCTATTACCCACAGTCTGGAAAAGCTTGGCAGCTAGGGAGACCTCTCAGCAATGGGCAGCCGTTTGATTAGCTCTACAAGACACCTTGCTAGAGGGAACCCATCCCTGTCAAAAGTTGTGAGTGCCGCCGCAGGTCCCCTCTCGGGAGGGAGGGGTGGCGCGCAGCGCCGGGGTAGGGTGCCGTAGCAAGGGCCAACGGCAACGACCAACGGCGATGGCGACGACAACGTCCAACGACCAACGACAACGTCCAACGACAACGTCCAACGACAACGTCCAACGGAACCACCCCTGCCCCTCCCAGGAGGGGAGCTACGGCTCACGGCCACGACACTGTGCTAGGGAAGAAGCACCCCTATCAAAAGTTGTGGGTAAATGCAAGCATCCACGAGGGGAATTGGGCGCCTCGGACCTACTCACTTCCCTCACCACCCAGCCGCTTGTGGAAGGTGCAGCTTCCGCGCAGCACGCGAAAGCCTATGGACTCATACAACTCACTCGGATCGTGTACGTCTGTGGAATCCACGCCAATCAGCACAGCGTTAACCCCTGCCTCATGGAGGGTGTGCAGCGCCGACACGATGAGCGCCCGGCGCAGCCCCTGCCCCTTCCAGGCTGGCAGCATCCCCAGGTCCGCAATCCAGCCCTCCTGCGGGTCGCCCACGTCCGGGGCAATGTCTATGATCTCCGTCAGGGCAAAGCCGACGACCCGCTCCGTCGCTGTTTCAACTGCAAGGCGCCAGAGCGTGGGGTCCACCTGAGTGGAAGAGTGGTAGAGCTCCCGCCACTCGTCCCAGGGCAGGGGGACAAACGTGGGATCGTCGGCCTGGCAGCATCGGTTGAACGTTTGCCATAGGTCATGGTCGCGCGCGCGACGCCACCCCTCGATCCGCACCCCATCCAGCGCGGGTACGGGGGGAAGCTCGTCCAGGGGGGCGTAGAGCATGGTCAGGCCGCAGTGCACATAGTCGAAGCCGTGATCCAGCACCCACTTGCGCTTCCATACATCGTTGGCGGAGGCCCACGTGCGCAGGTGAAAGTCGCCGCCCGCCCCCGACTGCGGGTGGCTCATGGCGTGCTCAATGGCGCTATCGAAGAGGCGCTGCATCAGATCAGCATGCGCCTCGCGGTAGGCGGGATGCATGGTAAAGCCAATGTGCCGGATGGCCTCGCCCGCCGCGTCGGAGTGCTCGAACCACACTTCCGCCACGGCGATGTACTCCTCCGCCGCGTTGAGGGCAACACGGGTGTCGCGATCCAGCTCCAGGCGGGGGTCGTCCCATTCCTCCCGGATCAAATCCGCCGTGACAAGAATGTCGTCGTGCTCGGCGCGGCAAAGATTCACCAACGTAGCCATCTTCTGCTCTTCGCCCCGCCGATAAGGGCGAACGATAAAATCGTTGTTCATGTTTCAACCAACCATGGGGATTTGTGAATTGGGGCTCACTGCATGCTTGTCGTGGAGCGCTCAGTATATGCGTTTGAGGGCAATTACCAAGAAATGATGCAGCAGGAATACCCCAG
>CAVRLZ010000008.1:0-501977 GCA_963721895.1 uncultured Chloroflexia bacterium
CCGACGCGGTGGGGTGGTTCGGCGGGCATGGGCCGTGCTCAAAGCCACTCCATCTCCGCGCCCAGCTGTTGGAGGAGGGGCACGAAATCGGGGAAGCTGTCGTCTATCACCTCGGCGCGGCTGATCCGGGTGTCGCCCTGGGCCACGAGCCCTGCGATGGCGAGGGCCATCGCCAGCCGATGATCCATGTGGCTGTCCACCTGCGCGCCGCGCAGGGCCACCGGCCCGCGCACGGTGAAGCCGTCCGCCGCTGCTTCCAGCCGCGCCCCCATCTTTTCCAATTCCTCGGACACGCTGGCGATCCTGTCGCTCTCCTTGACGCGTAGTTCGGCGGCGTCGCGGACGGTGGTCAGCCCCGCCGCCTGGGTGGCGGCCACCGCCAGGATGGGAAACTCGTCTATGGCGCGCACCACGCGCTCGCCGCCAATCTGCGTGCCCGCCAGCGTGGCGGCCTTGACCCGAATCTCGGCGGTAGGCTCGATCATCCCGTCCGGCGGGGGGGTGCTGGCTAGGTGGCCCCCCATGGCCTGCAAGATTTCCACGAAGCCGGTGCGCGTCGGGTTGACCAGCACGTTGGAGTCGGATCTCGCTGTCCGGCACCAGCGTCCCCGCCGCGAGGAGGAACGCTGCGGAGGAGGGGTCGGCGGGAATCTGGTAGGGCCCGCCCGAGGGGTCGCCCAGCGGGCGCAGCGGCTCGGTGGGGGGGGCGACGCGCACCCGATTTTCCTCTACCGTCAGGGGGGCGCCCATCGCCTGGAGCAGTCGCTCCGTGTGGTCTCGGGCGGGCCCGGGCTGTCGTACCACGCTCTCGCCATCGGCAAAGAGCCCGGCGAGCAGCACGGCACTTTTCACCTGTGCGCTCGCGATGGGCATGGAAAAGTCAATCGCCTGGAGGGTGCCGCCCCGCAGGGTGAGCGGCGCACGCTCTCGCCCGTCCGCGTCACGGCTCAGGATCTGCGCGCCCATCGTGCGTAGGGGGCCGGCGATGCGGCCCATCGGGCGGCGGCGCAGGGCAGGGTTCCGGGTCGGCACCGAGGTGAAGGGCTGCCCCGGCCAGGATGCCGGCGAGCAGGCGCATGGTCGTGCCGCTGCCGCCGCAGTCCAGACATCTTCCGGCTCGCGCAGCCCGTGTAAGCCGACGCCCCGCACCCGCACGCGGGTGGGGGCCTCGTGCGCGATCTCCACCCCGAGCGCCTGCATGACGGAGAGGGTGGCAAGACAATCTTCGGCGGGGAGCCAGCCCTCGGCCAGCGTCTCGCCCGTTGCCAGGGCGCCGAAGAGTACGACGCGATGGGAGATAGATTTGTCGCCTGGCACCAGGGCCACGCCGCGCAGTGGGCGGGCAGCAGGGCGCACCAGCAGGGTTCGATGGGTCAAAAGATCTGTGCACTCCTTATGGAAGGATCAGCTACAAACGGGAGCGGGCGCACGGTTCGACCTTTAGTCGGGGTTCGCAGTGCTTCCGATTCCGTCTGATGAACACTCTTTCACGCGGGCAGTAGCCCCCAGGCCACCCACCCTACCTACCCTCTGCCCCACCCGTATCTGCTCCCCTATTAGCGACGGCTGCGCGCCGAGTCCAGCCAGGCGCGCAGCGCCTCTTCCCCCTCGTCGGCCAGCAACTGATCCAACTCCGCCAGGGCCGACCGGGCCCTGGCCAGCGTGGCACGCAGGGGGGCGGCGTTGGTGAGCAGGATGTCCAGCATCATCGTCGGGTCGCTCGCCGCCAGGCGGCTGGTGTCGCGGTACCGGTGGAGGCCAGGCGGCGCGCCAGCCCGTCCGGCGCCGCGCCCTGCGCCAGGGCGGCGGCCATCAGGTAGGGGAGGTGGGAGACTCGGGCCACCGCCTCGTCGTGCGCGGCGGCGTCGGTCCACAGCGGGCGGGCGCCGACCCCCGCGACCACCTGCTCCGCGACGCGGCGGGCGGCGTCATCGGTTCGGGCAGTGGGGCAGAGCGCAAAGGTGGCACCGTGCAGCACGGAGGCCTCCGCCGCTCCCAGCCCGGAAAGCTCTTTGCCCGCCATCGGGTGCCCCCCCACCGCGCGCACGTGGGCGGGCAGGGTGTCCATCGCCGCCACGATGGTTCGCTTGGTGGAGCCCAGGTCCATCACGAGGGCGCCGGGGCGCAGCACGGGGGTGATCTCCTCCAGCAGGGTGACGATGGCGCGCACGGGCGCGGCCAGCACGACCACCGCTGCGTCCCGCGCGGCATCGCGGGCGTTGCTGTACCCCTGCTCGATGATGCCGCGCACGCTCGCCTCGGCCAGCCCTTCGGCGTTGGCGTCGAAGGCGACGATTTCCCGCGCCAGCCCGTGCGCGCGGGCTGCCAGGGCGAAGGAGCCACCCATCAGGCCGAGGCCCAGGATGGCCAATCGTGAAAAGGGAGGTTCTTCCAAGACACTCCTTTACGCAGAGCAGGCGCCTGGCGCAGGTTGACCCCGGGCCAGGCGCGATTTTTATGGGCCCCGGTGCTACGCGGCGACTGCGCGCGCGGAGGGGATGGCAGGGGCGATGTAGCGGTCCACCGCATCGGCTATGCGGCGACACTGCTTCATCAGCGTTGCGAAATTGTCCGGTGTCAGGCTCTGCTGCCCATCGCTGGTGGCGCTGGCGGGGTCCGGGTGGACCTCGATGATAAGCGCGTCCGCGCCTGCGGCAAGCGCGCCGCGGGTGACCGCCCCCACGTACTCCCATTTGCCGACGCCGTGGCTGGGGTCCGCGACGATGGGCAGGTGGGTCAGGTGCTGGAGAACGGCGATGGCGTTCAGGTCGCAGGTGTTGCGGGTGGCCGTCTCATAGGTGCGGATGCCGCGCTCGCAGAGCATCACCTGAGAGTTGCCGTGCGGCAACGATGTACTCGGCCGACATCAGCAGTTCCTTGATGGTCGCGCTCAGGCCGCGCTTGAGCAGGACCGGACGTCCGCACTTGCCCAGCGACTTCAGCAGCGCGAAGTTCTGCATGTTGCGCGCACCAATCTGCAGGATGTCGGCGTACTCGGACGACCAGATCCACGTCGCGGTCGCTCATGACCTCGGTGACGATGGGCAGGCCGGTCGCCTCGCGCGCCTTCGCGAGCAGCTTCGAGCCCTTCGCCGTCCATGCCCTGAAAGTCGTAGGGCGAGGTGCGCGGCTTGAAGGCGCCGCCGCGCAGGATGGTGGCGCCAGCCGCCTTGACGGCTTGCGCGGTTTCCATGATCTGCTTCTCGTTTTCAACCGAGCAGGGGCCGGCCATCACGACCACCTCGTCGCCGCCGATGGTGACGCCATCGAGCTCCACCAGGGTCTTGTCAGGCTTGAACTCGCGGCTGGCGAGCTTGAAGGGCTGCGTCACGGGCAGCACCTTCTCGACCCCTTCCAGCGCCTCCCAGCGTCGCCCGTCCACCGTTCGTTCGTCCCCGATGACGCCAATCACCGTCCGCTCCTCCCCGCGGGACAGGTGGGCGCGCAGCCCCTCCGTCTCGACGCGGCGAAGGACATCCGCTATTTGGGCAGCGGTCGCGCCCGAGCGCATGACAACGATCATGATGCTTCCTCCCTTGTGGGTACCTGATGAAATCGGTCCGGGCGCAGCAACTGCGCGTCGCGGAGATAGATGTGCTGAATCTGGCTGGCTGGCTGCCCCGTGTTCCAGTGCAGGAGCACCCGGATGCAGCGTGGCAGGCCGTTGGGTACTGCAATTTCCTGAGCGTCAAAGAGCGCCACCTCGTGCCAGCCCAACTGGCGCGCGGCTTGCGCGGGAAAGGCAGCGTTCAAATCGGGGGTCATGCTAAAGATGGCGCTGGCCACATCCTCCGGGCGAATCCCGTTGGCCTGCACCATCTGGTGCAACAGGTCGCGCGTGGCTGCCAGAATGGCGTCCGGATCGTTTGCCTCCACCGTTACAGCCCCGCGTACGCCCCGGCACGCCCACTTATCGCTCAACCGTCACCTCCTCCGCCATTCCAGGATGCGCTTCGTGTTGCGACGTTACTTGCCCGGACACAAGAAAAGAGCGTGGCGCCGATTCTGACGCCACGCTCTCTGTTGTTCCTTCGTCTGGGCCTAGCCCTGCGCGTGTCAGATCGTAGCCGTCCTGCGGCTAAAATAAAACACGCCAAAAAAGAAGTAACCCCAACACGACACAAGGGGGGCACTGCTCTTCTGGAGGGACGCTTGGCTAGACCTGTGCATGGCGGGCATAGTAACAGAGGTCCCCTGGGAAGTCAAGAGTCATTTTTCTTGCGGATTAGCGAATCGCTCCCTCTTGACAGCGCGCGGGGCATCCGCTATGCTTGCGGCACAATCGAGATACAACGACGATGAGTCGGAAAAGTACGCCCCGAACGTGCGACAGAGAGGTGACCCCCGAGAGGGTGCTGGAAGGTCACTCGCAGACGACCGGGCGGAATGGGCCGAGGAGTCGCACCCCCGAACGATCCAGTAGGGGGTGCCGGAGCCGCCCCCGTTATCGAGGCGCAGGATTCGCCAGGGTTGCCTGGCCGATCCGTAGAGTGAGGCTGGCACACGCGCTCTGAGCGCGTTTTTTGTTGGCCTAAGCCGGGTGGCACCACGGGAAGCCTTTCGCCTCTCGCCCCAGCAGTCACAGCTTGTTTGGCTGTGCTGCGGGCGAGGGGCTTTTTGTTTCCCTTCCAGTTTCCAACCAGAGGAGTCTCATGTATTTTCCCACGGAAGAGCAGTTCGCGTCCTATGCGGAGCAGGGCAACCTGGTCCCCGTCTACCGTGAGTTGGCGGCGGACCTGGACACGCCGGTGTCGGTGCTGATGAAGTTGCGCGGGCAGGGGGCCACCTTCCTGCTGGAGTCGGTGGAGAAGGGGGAGCGCCAGGGGCGCTACTCCTTCCTGGGGGTCAACCCCGAGCGCGAGATTGTGGCGCGTGGCCGCACGGTGGAGGTGCGCGAGGCAGGGCGCACGACCACGCTCGCGGTGCCGCCGGGGGATCGATCCGCTGCGGGTGGTCGAGGCCGAGTTGGCCCGCTTTGCGCCGGTGGAGGTGCCGGACCTGCCCCGCTTTCATGGCGGGGCGGTTGGCTTTCTGGCCTACGACATGGTCTCCTTCTTCGAGCCGGTGCTGGCCTTCCAGCGCGACGAGGCGGAGGCGGTGCCGACCATGCACTTCTTGCTGACCGATTCGCTGGTGGTCTTCGACCATGTCAAGCATCGGCTGCTCGTCATCGCCAACGCGCACATGGATGGGCAAGCGCCAGCCGCCGCCTACGCGGCAGCCATCGCCAAGGTGGACGCGCTTGTCGAGCGCCTTCAGCAGCCCCTCCCGCCCGCAGGGCCGCCCGTCGGCGAGGGGGGCGCGTTCCAGGCGAGCGTGGCCAAGGAGCAGTTCGAGGCGAGCGTGGAGGCGGCCAAAGCGTCTATTGCGGCGGGCGATATCTTCCAGGTGGTGCTGTCGCAGCGCTTGACGCGCCAGACGGAAGCGGACCCCTTCACCATCTACCGGGCCCTGCGCCGCATCAACCCGTCGCCCTACATGTTCTTTCTGGAGTTTCCGCCGCACGAGGGGGGAGAGCGGGTGGCGCTGATCGGCACGTCGCCGGAAATGCTGGTGCGGCTGGAAGGGCGCACCGCTACGGTGCGCCCCATCGCGGGCACGCGCCCCCGCGGCGCCACGCCCGCCGAGGATGAGCGCCTGGAGGCAGAGCTACACGCCGACCCGAAGGAGCGCGCCGAACACATCATGCTGGTGGATTTGGGGCGCAACGATCTGGGGCGGGTGTGCGAGTACGGCACCATCCAGGTGGAGGAATTGTTTGCCACCGAGCGCTATTCCCACGTGATGCACCTGGTGAGCCACGTCACGGGGCGCCTGCGGGACGGGCTGGATGGCTTCGACCTGTTCCGCTCCGCCTTTCCGGCGGGCACCCTGTCCGGCGCGCCAAAGATACGCGCCATGCAAATCATCGAGGGGTTGGAGCGGCTGCCCCGCGGCCCCTATGGCGGCGGCGTGGGCTACTTTGGCTACAACGGCAACCTGGACACCTGCATAGCGATTCGCACCATCTGGATGGTGGGCAACCGTGCGTTTCTGCAGGCGGGCGCGGGGCTGGTGGCGGACAGCGACCCGGAAACGGAGTGGCACGAATCCATGCACAAGGCGCGTGCCCTGGGCGTGGCCATTGACATGGCGGAGCGCGGCCTGTGACGGCGGGCCGGATCCTCGGTTCCCTGAATCATTCAACTTGAAAAGGAGTCGTACATGGCTGTTCTGCTGATAGACAACTACGATTCGTTTACCTACAACCTGGCTCAGTACATGGGCGAGATGGGCGCGAGCCTGGTGGTCCGGCGCAACGACGCGATCACCCTGGAGGAAGTGATCGAGCTTGACCCCACGCACATCGTCATCTCGCCCGGCCCCGGCGGGCCGAACGATGCGGGGGTCTCGCTCCAACTGATTCGGGAATTGACCGGGAAAAAGCCGATCCTCGGGGTCTGCCTGGGGCACCAGTGCATGGGGGAGGCCTTTGGCGGGGTGGTGACGCGGGCGCCACGGCTCATGCATGGCAAAACGTCGCCCGTCTACCACGACCGCACGGGGCTGTTCAAGGGCATCCCCAGCCCCTTCCAGGCCAATCGGTACCACAGCTTGATCGTGGAGGAGCCCCTGCCGGAGCCGCTCAAGGTGACGGCTTTTACCAGCGAGGGGGAGGTGATGGCCCTGCGCCATCGAGAGCATCCGGTCTTCGGGGTGCAGTTCCACCCGGAAAGCATCCTGACCGAGTACGGGAAGGAGCTCCTGCACAACTTTCTGGCGATACGCTGACAACAAAAAAGCCCTCCGCGCGGAGGGCTTTTGATTTATCCAGTTAGGTTATCGCAGAAAGAGGCGGCGGGACATCCATAGCCCCAGCATGGGCAGGAGCAGCAGCCCGAGCGTGTCGCTCTCGGCAATGGTCAGGGTCAGCGGCATGGCTAGCGATGGAACAACCATCAACAGCGCCACGAGCCCCAGCACGATCATCAGGATGGACTTGCTACGTCCTACGCCGGCAGCTATCGGTGTCACAGTGTAGTCCTCAACGAAATAGGATGCTACCGATGCTATAGCAAGGACCGTGCCAGGGCTTCGAGGGCTCTTTTCCTTACTCCTCTACCACCCGTCGTTGGCCAGCAAAGAGGACCAGCGCCGCCAGCCCCGCCGTCACCGCCATGATCAAAAACTGGAGCCAGGGCAGCGTGCTGCCAAAGCGCTCGGCCAGCGGGCTGCTCGCATCGGTGGGGGCCAGTTCCGCGCTGGTGCTGGCGCTGGTCGGCTCGCGCTCGGCGCTCAGGATCGCCTGCTGGGCGCTCTGTCGCACCTCGGGGCTGACGTCCTCCTGGCTCATCCGCGTCAGCCGCTCCACCATCTCGCGGTCACGAAGCTCCCCCAGCGCGAAGGCTGCACTGCTGCGGACGGTGGGCTCGCGATCTTCCAGCAGGGCACGCAGCGGGTAGATCGCCTCGGGCTGGCCCATCCAGCCCAGGGCCTGCGCGGCGTTGGCGCGCACGGTGGCGCTCGGGTCGTTCAGCGCCTCGACCAGCGGCGTGACCGCCGCCTCGCTGTTTTCCTCGAAGGCTGCCATCGCAGCCTGACGCTGCGCTGTCAAGCTCGGCATCGGCCAGGGCGCTTGTAAGCGGTGCCCAGGCCTCGGGCGTGCCGATGGCGGCGAGGGCGTCTGCTGCGCCCCGCGACAGGGCATCCTGCTGGAAGGCACTGGCCAGCGCGGGCACCGTCGAGGGGTCAGCCGCCATCTCGAGGACCATCAGCGCCCGCAGCTTGACGATGCTGCTGCTCTCCTGCTCCAGCAGGGAAAGCATCTCGGACACGACAGGCTCGCCGCCGATGTGGCCCAGGGCGCGGGCAACGTAGTAGGCAAGCTCGCCCTCCTGCTCGTTTTGCAGGTAGGGCAGCAGGGCCTGCGCCTGGGTGGGCACAGCGGCCACGCTCAAAATCTTGGCGCCCTTCAGGCGCGTTTCGGGGTTGTCCGAGCCGAGCATCTCCATCCCCTGATCCGCATCGAGCCGATAGGGGCGGATTCCCTCCGAGGTCAGGGCACGGATGCCGCTTCCCTCCCCTTCCGGGGGCAGGATCCCGCTCACCAGTGGGTCGCTCAGGGCGAACTCGGCGACGGGAATCCACTGGGTGCCGCCATCGGGGCTCATCAGCAGGGCGGCGGGGGTGGTGTGGCGCTCGCTGTGGCCCATCACATAGGCAGTGGCGACGTAGAGCGTGCCGGGGCGGGCAGGGTCCTGCGCCAGGGCCGTGATGGCAAGGCTGCTGCCCGGCAGCAGGCCAAGCCCCTCGTTGGCCGATTCCCAGGTGGCGCCAGCGTCCATGCTGCGGAACAGGCCGCTTTCGCGGGTGGCTGCAAAGAGGACGCTCGGGTTGTCCGACGCGACCAGCAGGTCACTCGCGGCGGGCATGGTTTCCACCCGCACCCATGAGGCGCTCGCCCCCTCGCTGCGGAAAAGCCCCTGATCGGTGGCGGCGAGAAGGGCAGGGGTGGCCCCGACGCTGACGACATCGCGCACGGAGGCGGGGAGCTCGTCCCCGCTCAGCAGGGTGGCGTGCTGCCCACTGTCGCTCAGACGGTACAGGGCTCCCTGCTCTGTCACGGCATAGGCAGCGGTTGGCTCGGCGGGGTCAGCGGCCAGCACAGTCACTGAGCCGAGCGGCGCGGCCACGCTTTGCCACTGCTGGCCCTGGTCGCTGCTCGCATAAAGGCCCTGGTCGGTGGCAATGTAGAACGAGCCGCTCGCCAGTGACGGGGCCGCGACGGCGCGGATCGTGCCGTCAACGGACAGCGGAACTGCTCGCCAGGCGCGCAGGTCCTCGCTCAGGTAAAGGGCGTTCTGCTCCGCGTCGTGGGCATAGTAGAACGACTGTGCCTGCCCCACGACAAGGTTCTCGTTGTCCGGCAGGGCTGTAGATGCCTGGGAGTTGCTGTCATCAAGGGCGAAGGTCAAGGAGAGCCCAACCAGGATCACAAACACGGCAATGATCAAGCGGGCGAAGAGGGAACGGTACATGGAGGAGGCCTCCTTTTGTATGGGCGGCGTGGCTGCCCGTGCGGGCAGTACAACTGTCTCTCCTTCAAGTAAAGCATGACCTATGCCACTTGGTGAGAGGGGGAGGGGAGGGTTACTGCTGCTCGGCCGCCCTGAGTTGCTGTAGCTGGCTTTCCTCTTCTGCCAGATCAGGGTGCTTCAGCCGCCGCGCCAGGTCAACCACCAGTTGCTGGGCCTCCAGGGCGCGATACAGGCGACCGAGGCCGATGTGCGCCTCTACCATCAGCCGCATGACCTCCAGCAGCATGGGGAGGTTCTGCTTCTGGCGCGCGATGTTTCCCATCTCGCGCGCGATCTGCAGGAGCCCCTGCCAGTTGGCGAGCCCCGCCGTGAAGGAGGCCAGGTGCTGGCGCGCGCGCCACTGCGCCTCCTCGTCCTGGTTCATATCGGCCACGCTCACCACCTGGGCCAGCACCTCCCCCGCGCGCGGGTTGCCAAAGCGGACCATGCTCGCCCCCAGGGCCTGCAGCACCTCCAGCGCTATAGCAAGGTCCAGGGGCTCCCCCTCCCCGCCGACGGTGATCCCCTGCCCGGGCTGCCCACTCCACAGCGCTTTCCGCATCCATGTTGAAGAGCGACTCGGCGATGGCGAGCTGCTCGTGGGCCTCCTTGTAGCGTCGCTGATGGATCATGGCGAGCCCCCACCGGCCCTGAAGCATCGCGAGGAAGCTGTGGGTCACCGGGGCCAACTTGGAAACGTCGCGCAGCAGGCCCATCATTTGTGCCGAGGCCTCATCCACCGCGCCCCACTGCTCCGCTTCTACAGCCTGGGTCAGCCGTGCGCTCAACTCGCTAATCTTGTGGTGCGCCTCGCCAATCGCCTCGCTTATATCACGCCCGCGCTTCATCATGGGTGGCCCCCTTTCCTGGGGCACGCCGAACCTGCGTGCCTGTCTGCTACGATTGTTGACCAGCTTGAAAGGCCCGTCAACCCGCCACCCCTGGCGCTAACCCAAACGGACGTTTGTCTTTGCCGGGCCCTTGCTCTGTGAATACAATCGTGCCAGATCATCTTAGCTTACAAGGAGTCAATGGTGACGATTATCATTCCGATGAAACGGGTTCCCCACACCGAGACACGAATCTCGCTGATGGATGGGCAGGTAGACATACGCGCCATCAAAGAGTGGGTCATCAATCCCTACGATGAGTACGCCATCGAGGAGGCGCTTCGCCTGATCGAGCGGCAGGGGGGCGGCACCCTCATCATCGTAACCATCGGCCCCGCCGAGGTGCAGGAAACGATCCGCAAGGCGCTGGCGATGGGGGCCGATGCTGCCTACCATCTTCAGGACGATGCGTTCGCTGACCTTGATCCGCTGGGGCGGGCCCGCGTGCTCGCCGCCGCGATTGAAAAGATAGGCGATTACGATTTTATCTGGACGGGCATGAAGGGGGTGGATGACGATCTCGGGCAGACGGGCATCCTGCTGGCCGAGTTGCTGGATCTGCCGCAGGTCACCCAGGTGGTCACCGTGGAAGAGGCAGCCGACGACCACCTGATCGTGCGCGCCGAGGCGGAGGGGGGCTACCAGCGCGTGCGCGTGCCGACCCCCTGCCTGCTCACGGAAACGCAGGGGCCGAACGAGGCGCGCTACACCCCGCTGAAGGGGATCATGGGCGCCAAAAAGAAGCCCCTCACCGTGTGGGGTGCCTCCGACCTGGGTCTGGACGAGGAGGAACTGGAGCCGCTGCTCCGCACCGTGCAGATGGAAAAGCCGGCGGCGCGCGTTGCAGGGCGACTGATTTCCGGCGAGCCGGCGGAGGCGGCGCGGGAGTTGGTGCGCCTGCTCCACGAGGAAGCCAAAGTCATATAAGGGTCTTGTACCAAAAGGGAGAAGTTGTCATGGCAGAACTGGTTCTGGTAATCGCGGAAGTGGCCGAGGGCAAGGCGAAGAAGAGTGCCTATGAGCTGTTGAACGTTGCCCGCACCCTGGCAACCGAGCTGGAGCTTGAGGTGGGGGTGGCCGTCCTGGGAGCGGGGCTGGATGCCGAGGCGCTGGCCGCCGACTTGGGCTCGCGGGGGGCGGAGGTGCTGTTTGTGCTGGAAGATGAGGCGCTGAGCCGCTACGACGTGGAGCCGTGGGCTGCGGCGCTGTATGAGCTGATCGAAGAAGAAGCCCCGGAGGTGGTGCTGTTCAGCCACTCGACCATCGGGCGCGATGTGGCCCCACGCCTGGCGGGTCGGTTGGGCGCGGGGCTGGCCACCGATGTGACAGCCCTGCACATCGAGGGGGGCGAGCTCCGCATCGTGCGCCCCGTCTATTCAGGGCAGGCACTCAGCACCGTGACGGTGAGCCGCGCCCCGGTGCTCATCACCGCCCGCCCCAACACGTGGGCCCCGGCGCCCGCCGCCGATGGCCCTGCGGCGGATATCGAGGAGGTGACGCTGGGCGAGCTGCCGGCGTCGCGCGTGGAGGTGCTGGCCCTGGAGGGCAAGCAGGGGGATCGCCCGGATTTGAGCGATGCCAGCGTGATTGTGGCCGGCGGGCGTGGCCTGCAGGGGTCGGAAAACTTTCACCTGATCGAGGAACTGGCCGACCTGCTCGGCGCGGCCATCAGCACCACGCGCGCGGTGGTGGATGCGGAGTGGCGCCCGTACGAGGAGCAGGTGGGCCAGACGGGCAAAACCGTCTCGCCGCAGCTGTATCTTGCTGTGGGGATCAGCGGCGCCATCCAGCACCTGTCCGGCATGCGGACGAGCAAGACCATCGTGGCCATCAACAAGGACCCGGATGCGCCCATCTTCCGCATCGCCGACTACGGCATCGTCGGGGACCTGTTTCAAATCCTTCCCCCTCTGACGCAAGCCGTGCGGGAGCTAGAGCGCTAGCACCGTCCGACGGCTTCTTCCATCCTGCTGCTACTGCGGAATCTTCAGGGCCTGGCCCACCTGCAAGATCACATCGTCCGCGAGGTCGTTCGCCTCGCGGATCGCCTCCACCGTCGTGTTGTACTGGAGGGCGATGTCGTAGAGCGTGTCGCCCGCCTGCACCACGTGGCTGATGATGACGGGCGTCAGGGTAGGGGGCACCGTGGGGGAGGGAAGCACCGTGCTGGTCGGCGGCGCGATGGCGCCGCCCGCCGGGATGGGGGTCAGGGCGGCGGGGTTACGAATCTCGCCGCGGCAGCCCGCCAGCGCCGAGGCCACCAGCAGGAGAAGGATAAGACGAAAGCGCATGGGCAGGTCCGTGTTGGCGTGAGAGAAGGGACGAAGTTCGTGCAACGCACGACCCTGATTATAATGCCCCCTGCCCTGAACCGAAACAGGCCCTACCCCCTCTTTCATCTCACAAACTCGCGATCAACGCATGCAGCAGCGCACAGCGCCCAACGGCGTCCCCTACTACCAGTTCGAGAGCATCCCTGACGGGCGCGTTGCCCACGCGGTTTTCACGCGCCACGGCGGGGTGAGCCCGGCCCCCTGGGCAGGGCTGAACTTCTCGATCACCGTGGGAGACAGCCGCGAGAACGTGCGGCGCAATCACGACTTGGCGCATGAGGCGCTGGGGCTGGACCCCACGCGCATGATGGACCGCTACCTGATGCATACCTCCCGCGTCTGGCACGTGGGCGAGAGCGATTTGGGGGCCGCGGCGCCGTTTGCCGATGCGGCGGTGACGCGCGTGCCCGACCTTTCCTTTGTGATGACCTCGGCCGATTGCCAGACGATCCTCGCCTACGACCCGGCACGCCACGTGCTGGGCGTTGCCCATGCGGGGTGGCGCGGCACGCTGGCGGGCATGGCGCTCAGCCTGGTGCAGGCGATGGAGGTGGAGGGGAGCCAGGCGGCGGATCTGCGGGTTGGGCTGGGGCCTGCCATCGGCCCCTGCTGCTACGAGGTGGGCGAGGAGGTGGCGGAGCGGGCGCGGAGTTGGCCGGATGGGGAGGCGTGGCTGCGGCCCGGCAGGGAGGGCCGATTTTTCTTCGACCTGGACGCTGCCAACGAGGCACTCCTGCGCCGAGCGGGGGTACGCTCCATCGAGCGCGCCGCCCTGTGTACCGCCTGCCGCACCGACCTCTTCTACTCGCATCGCGCGGAGCCGCCCACCACGGGCCGCTTCGCCATGCTGGCAGCCCTGCGCCCCCTGCCTTGAGGGAGCACCGCTAGGAGCGGCTTTTGTAAGACGCAAAATGCCCGACCCCCATCCGGGCAGCAGGCGGATGAACGTGCACGGTTTGTCGTGTGAAAATCAATCATTGTGAAAGGAGCAGTGCTATGGCAGCAACTTACGATTTTAGTGGCAAGGTGGCCCTGGTGACGGGCGGGGCGTCCGGCATCGGCGAGGCGTGCGTGCACCTGTTGGCGCGCGGCGGGGCGCGGGTGCTGATCGCGGACCTGGACGAGAAGGCGGGCGCGCGGGTGGTCGCGGCGGTGGAGGAGGCGGGCGGGGAAGCACGCTTTGTGCGAGCAGATGTGGGCGATGCCTCGTCTGTGGAGCAGATGGTGCAGGCGGCGGTGGAGGCGTGGGGCAGGCTGGACATCGCCGTGAACAATGCGGGCATCGCCGGCGAAGCGAAGATGACCGGCGAGTACGATCTGAAGAGCTGGCAGAAGGTGATTGATGTGAATCTTACAGGCGTCTTCTACTGCATGCGCTACGAGATTCCGGTGATGCTGGAGCAGGGGAGCGGGGTCATCGTGAACATGGCCTCGATCCTGGGATCGGTTGGCTTTGCCACCGCGCCGGCCTATGTAGCCGCGAAGCATGGGGTGGTTGGCCTGACCAAGGCGGCTGCGCTGGAATACAGCGCGCAGGGCCTTCGGATCAACTCGGTGGGGCCCGGCTTTATCAAGACGCCGCTTTTGGAGGACAACCTGGATGAGCAGGCGCAGGGCTATCTGAGCGGGCTGCACGCCTCCAAGCGGATGGGGGAGTCGGAGGAGGTCGCCGCGATGGTCGGCTTCCTCTGCTCGGAGGGGGCCTCCTTTGTGACGGGCGGCTACTACCTGGTGGACGGGGGCTACACCGCTCAGTAGATCATCGGGGGCGCGGGGCCTTCGCTGTGCTGCCGCGCCCCTCCTGCCCAGGCGCGGCTGGCCAAAGCGATTGCGGCTTGCCCCTCGCTGCGCTACAATCTGCCCATGCTTCCCGACCTTCTAGCTGATCGCCTGGAGCACCTGCGGGTGCGCGTTGCCGAGGCCGCACGACGGGCCGGGCGCAGCGCGGACGAGGTGACGCTTGTGGCTGTCACCAAGACGCACCCCCCCGAAACGCTCCAACTGGCCTACGAGGCGGGCCTGCGCGATTTTGGCGAAAACCGGGTGGCGGAGTTGGTCGAGAAGCGCGGGACATTGGCCCTGCCGGAGGCCCGGTGGCACTTTATAGGCCACATCCAGAGCCGCAAGGCGCGTGACCTGGTGGGCCAGGCCGATCTGATTCACTCGGTGGACCGCCTGTCCCTGGCGGAAGAGTTGTCCAGGCGCAGCATGGCCGCCGAAACGCCGGTGGCGGTGCTGCTTCAGGTGAACAGCAGCGGCGAGGCGAGCAAGGGTGGCTGGCACACTACGGGGGGCAGCGAGCGCGACCTTTTTTTCCGTGAGGTGGAGGCACTGCTGGCGCTGCCGGGGCTGCACGTGCGTGGCCTGATGACGATTGCGCCCTTTGTAGAAGAGGCGGAGGCGGCGCGCCCTGTCTTCGCCGCCCTGGGGGCGCTCCGGCGCGTGCTGGCGGAGCGGTTCGACGCGACCTGCTTCCAGATGCTCTCGATGGGGATGACCAACGATTTCGAGGTAGCCATCGAGGAGGGGGCGACCCATGTTCGCGTGGGCACCGCCCTGTTTGGCCCGCGCCCGTAGCGGCCGGAAGGTGGGGCCGCGCGGCAGCCCCAGGATGTTTGACCCACGACTGTTATGGATGAGGCTGAAAGAACAGGCAATGGACCTTGCTGGCATAATTAACCTGCTGTTTACCGTCGTGTACTTTCTGGTGCTGGCCCGGATTCTGATGTCATGGCTGCCGATGATGGGGATTCGTATTGATCCGTACCATCCGGTGATCCAGTTCTTGTACAGCACGACTGACGTTTTTCTGGAGCCGTTCCGCCGCCTGATTCCGCCGATTGCCAACATGGATCTCAGCCCCATGATTGCCTTGCTGGTGCTGGATCTGGTGCGGCAGTTGGTCGTGAGCCTACTCGGCGGTTAGAACGAGGGCTAGGTCATGCCCCGGAGCGCAAGCTTCGGGGCTTTTTTTGTGGGCGGCATCCGGCGGGGGACGGGGGTCATGGGCATAACCATTGCTCCCCATCCAATGGAACCTTTCTGTTCCTGCAAGCGTTTTATGGGGGCAACCCTGATACGAGGAGAGAGAAATGAAAAAGTGGATCATGCAGGTGACGTTTCTGATGGCGATGGTGCTGACGCTGATGGCCTGCGGTGGGGCCCTGCCGTCGGAGGGCAATGCCGGCCCGAAGGGCACCGGCGATGAGGCGACCGCGGTGCCGATCCTGCCGACGCTGACGGCGGAAACACCCACCGAGCCCGTGGAGGAGCCCGTGGATTCGTCGGCCCCCCCGGAAGCGGCGGTGGACACGCGCGTTCAGGACTTTGTAGCGCAGGAGATGGGTGTCGCGGCAGAGTCGGTGCTGGTGCTGGCCAAGGAGTCGCGTGAGTGGCCGTCGTCGGCCCTGGGCTGCCCGCAGCCGGGGATGGGCTATGCCGATGTGATCACGCCGGGCTACCAGTTCAAGGTCGAGGTGAACGGGGAGTCGCTCGCGGTGCACACCGACCAGATGGGGGATGCCATCATTGTTTGCCAGGAAGGAACTGAAGCTATGGATGGGGGAGAGGACAGCCAGGTGGCGATGGAGACAGACGCGGCGGTCGAGCGAGCGGTGTCATTTCTGGCTACCGAGACAGGGCTGGACCCGGCAACCATCACGCTGACGAACGTCTCGTCGGTCGAGTGGTCGGATTCCAGCCTCGGCTGCCCGGACCCGGCGACCATGTACATGCAGGTGCTCACCGAGGGATTCCAGATCGTGCTGGAGCACGATGGCGAAACCTTCTACGTCCACACCAACTCGGATGGGAGCAACATCGTGCTGTGCGAGAACCCGCAGGCGCCCGCGCCCGGTACAGATAAGTAGTCGCGCCGATCAAGCGAAGCGAGCGGGGCAGGCGCGTGAGGAACGCGCCCGCCCCGCTTTTTTGTGCGAGGAGGGGTCAGGGGGCCGGGATGGGGCAGGCGTCCGCGGTGGGTGGCTGCGGCTCGACCAGTACCTGACCATACCCGGCAAGGCTGAGCAACTGCGTGACCGCCACCTGCGCCTCGCGGTTGGCATCGTCCAGGATACCATTCTCGCAGGCCTTGGCGACGATGCTGCTGAGCCCCTGCCGCTCCGCCTCGGTTTGCAGGCTGGCGGCCTCCGGCCCCAGGCCGAGCGGGCCGCGATCCACGTCGTAGACATAAGATTGGTTCACATCAATCTTGCTGTCCAGCAGGCGGGGCGGCGGGAGCCGCACGCGGATGGTATCGCTGATCACCTCCACGTTTTCCGTCGAAAGCTCGCTCAGATCCACCCCCGCCCGCACCTCACCGACCGCCACAAAGAGCAGGCTGGTCGAGCCTACCTCGATGCCGAAGATCCGCTGGCCGCCCTGCCGAGCCGGGATGATGGCCTCGATGGTGTGGACGGTGGTGGTCAACTCGCTCACGCCGCGCACCTGCTGCACGATGACGGAGCGCACATCCACCTGGGGGGTGGGCGCGGGGGCATTGAACATGGTGTCCAGCCCATCAAAGAAGCGGTCGCCTGTGCGCCACAGGCCGATCATGGTCACCAGGGCGATCAGGATGATGCCGCCCAGGCTCAGCAGTAAAAAGTTGCCCATCACGCTCCAGCAACCGCTCCCGCTTCGTCGCCCGCCGTCGTAGCTCATGGCATGCTCCTCCGTTTTTAAAGGTCTTGTCTGCCCCGCGTAATGAGGGGGAGGTCCACCACGGATGCGGTGGCGCTTCCAATCTCGACAGTTTTGCCCGGGTGCCCTGCGCTGGTGCGGAGGTAGGCCAGGGCGAGGGGGCCGTCAGGCGCATCGGCCACGCTCGTCACCGTGCCCACTGCCTTGCCATCCAGCGTAACCTCCGCGCCCGCCTCGACAGGCTCGGAGAGGCGGAGCCCCCACAGTTGCTGCTTGAGCTTCTGGTAGGTATCGAGGCGCGCCACGATTTCCTGGCCGATGTAGCACCCTTTGGCAAAGGAGACGGTGGACCAGAGCCCGGCCTCCAGGGGGTTGTACGCCTCGGTGAGCTCGCGGTCCGCCACGGGCCGCCCCTGCGCCACGCGCAGCTCGTCCCACAGCGCCTCGCTCATCGGCTCCGCCCCCGCCTGCCGGAGCGCGCCCCGAACTGCCTCCACCCCCTCTGCCGGGATGAGGAGGGTATACCCCTGGCCCATCAACCCGGCGCCGACCACGACGCGCACCCCCGCGATGCCCGCCAGGGTGAACTCGGCGTGCTGTCCGTCGGGCTGCCCGACGAGCGCCTCGCCCCCCATCTGCGCGAGCAATTTGCCGCTTTCCGGCCCCAGCAGGGCAATCTGCCCCCATCGCTCGCTCTCGTCGGAGAACTGCACGTCATCCATAAAAAAGACAAAGCGCGGGAACCAGTCGAGCAGGACGGCGCGCCGCTCCGGCGAGGTGATGAGCCAGATGGCCTCTTCCGTCACGAGCGCCCGCACCCAATCCACGATGCGCGCGGTGCCGGTGAGCACCACAGCTTCCACGGTTGACCCCGGGACGGCTCGCTGGAAATCTGCGGTGGTCTGGTTGTGAAGGAAGGTGTGCCGCGTGCTGCCCGTCAGCCGGATCAAGCCCCACTGGGAGCGATCCAGCAGGGCCACGCCGCTCCCGTAGGCCTGCCGCGCCGCCTCGTCCTCGTCATAGGGCCGTGCGGCGCCCACCGCTGGCCGTCCCTCTGCTTGTTGTACGCCTGCTGCCTCATCCATGATCTATCCTCTCTCGGTTCTATGCGTACTGAGCAAGTGCCCTGCCCACCCTCTGCTGGATGCCTGTTGGAAATTGTAGCACAGGGCGGCAGGGGGTGGGTGCAGGACGAAGTGGGAGTCTGCGACAGTCAGACTGTGAGGGCAAGGGGGTCGGCCGGGAGGGGTAAGCGGAGGGGGCAGGGCCTTCGCCCTTCCAAACGGCGATGACTTGCGTTGCGAGAGGCTTAGCATTCTGGTAACATAAGTGGCGATGAGCCAGCCGCCCACAGTCCAACGGAGTGAGAGATGCTTGTCACGCCAGCCTATGATGAGATCATCGAGTTCATTGCCTCTGGCACCACGCCCCAGAGTGTCATCGCCTTTCACCCATCGGAGGGGACTCGAGCGCGAGTTGCCGAACTGATTCACCTGGAAAAGACGGTTGGCCTCGCACCGGAAGAAACCGCTGAGCTTGATCATTACATGCAGCTTGAGCATTTAATGCGGCTTGCCAAAGCGCGCGCCCGTCGCCACCTGGCACGTGAGTAGCACTTACATTTCGGCTGAGCTTCGTCGCCTGGTTAGGGCTCGTGCCAACCACCTTTGTGAGTACTGCTTGACTCACGAGGAGGACACCTACTTTGGTTGCCAGGTGGATCATGTCATCAGCGAGAAACATGGTGGCCCTACCACTGCCGATAATCTCGCCTATGCATGCAGTTTTTGTAACCGTCATAAAGGAAGTGACATCGGCTCGATTGCCTGGGAGACAGGCGACTTTGTGCGCTTTTCAACCCGCGCCTTGACCTGTGGCGGGAGCACTTCGAGTTGCATGGGGTCCAACTTGTTCCACAGACGGAGATCGGAGCCGTAACGGAACGAATTCTCCGGTTCAACGAAGTTGACCGCCTTCTCGAGCGGCAGCATTGCACGAATCTGGCCGCTATCCTTCTCCGGAAGCACTGGCTCTCCTCTCTGGCTGACCGTGCCAACAACTACGAGGACCGCGTAAGAGGCCTCCGCCGATGACGATGGCGTGGGACGAAGGAAAATCAGGCATGCGTGAGCTGTCCTGTGACAGGGATCAGAAAGGATGCCACCCTACCCGACGCTCCTGTAAAGCAGCGTCGCGGCGAGGCCGAAGGTGTAGGCAGTGGTGTAGTAGACGAAGAGCGGCTGTGCCCCGCGCCGCCAGAGGAGGCCAACGCTCAGCAGGGCCAGTAACACGACCACATACAGATCAAGGCCGATGCTTTCAAAGGCCAGGTTAGCGAAGATGCCCAGGCCAATGAAGAGCCCGTTGACGAGGAGCAGGGCTACGTCCCAGTGGCTCAGTCGGGAAGCGTAGCTGGAAGAGCATCAGGGAACCGTTGAGGAGCACAAAGCCAGCGAAGAAGAGCCAGTGGGAGAAGTGATCGTCATTGAAGATAACGATGCGGCACAGGTCGCTCGCCGACCCATCGGCGCAGAAGCGGGCATGCAGGTGGTTGGTCACCTCGTGGTCGCCGTAGCTGACCCCCAGCAGGTATACGCCCACGATAAAGGCCACGTTCAGCAGCAGGGGCGCGCGGGGGCCACTCATACGGTCATGGGATTCAAGGTGCTGCTTCAGAAGATACAGGGCGCCAAGGCTGATGAGCGGCAGCACGAGCATGTTGTTCAAATCCACCCAGCGCAGAAACTGGTTGGGGGCGACGTAGCCCACCTGTTTGCGCCAGAGCCAGGACCTCGCTCTCCCCAGGGTCCAATGCGACGGAGGGCACGTATCCTTCCGTTGCGCTACGGGGGACCGCTACGACGGGCCATCCCTGTTGATCCCAGAACAGGCGCACCGCTAGCGCATCGGTTGCGCGCGCGCCAGCCCCGTTGTCACCACTTCGTCGTAAACCGCCTGCGGCACCTGTACCTTGCACGTACAGGGTTGCCAGCAGGGTAAGCTGATGAAGCTTGCTCAGGGCAATCAGTGGACCCGCGTTACAGATGACGGCTTTCCGGCTCACCCTAGCTCTTCTTCCATGGTTTGCTCGCTGGTAGGCGGCTGCAACCCTCGGGCATAGGCCTGACGCGCCAGGGCCTCGTAGGAGCAGTCCCGCCGCACGCGCGGTCGCCCCAAAGGAGACGCCGCCCTCGGCATAGCGTTCCAGGGCGCGCTCGATCCGCTGGTCGCGCAGGCCGCGCTCAAGCAGTTCGACCACTAGCTCCTGATTGGCCTGCTCAAGGGCCGCTGACAGATCGGGGGGGAGGTCAAGCGCAAGGTGGTAGGAAGCCATCGTTGTCCTCTTTCTGGCCTGGGGTCTACACCGTCATGATCATTCGCGCGACATGGGATGTACACAAGTATACGGCAGACGTGCCATGCCGTAAATCAAGGGTTGAAGATAGAGTGCCGGCAAGGGTAACGCTTGTCCGAATCGCTACGTTCCGATAGGGAAAAAGGGTGGTTGCCTCCTTGCAAAAAAAGGCTTTGCCTGTCCCGCTGGCAGGCGGCCAGGGGTAGGAACGCGCCCCTACGCCCCCAGGCACCCTGAACGGGGCGCAACGCAGTGAAGACTCCCTTCAACCAACGCTACGGGTCGGGATGGTTCGCTGCGCCCAACATGACAGGTAAAAATCGCTTCCGTGCCTGCGCGTGAGACGTTGCTGCCCCCCTTTCGTTGCCTTCTGTTGCCTCATGGCCAGCCCACGCTCAATCCGCAGGCCGGAAGAAAGCTTGTGGCGCTGTCGGCGGGCAACGACGGGTCCCCGGCAGGGGCTTGCTGCGGGAGCCAGGGCATGGGGGCGAGGGTGCCCTGCTGCCAGGGGTCTAGCATGCTGGCGTAATGCGGGTGGCCCGGCTGCCCGCTTTGCCCGGTGGCAAGCAGCATGCGGGCCTCGCCCCACTCGCCGATGGGCACGATTTGACGGTAGCCGGGCAGGGTGGTGGCTGCAAAGGGGGAGGCCCAGGAAAAGCCGGTGGCGTGGATGGTCGAGCCGTCGCCGCTCGCCTCGGTGCGGCGGTTCCACCAGGGGGCAAACAGCGCGCGCGTGCTGCCGAGGGGGTGCTGGAAGTGCAGCGTGTGGAGCCGCCCCCAGAACCATTCGTGCGGCACGTCCCCGAAGCGGCGGCCCAGCCACTCGCTTGTTTCCGCCAGGGCGCGGCCCAGGATGTCGTCGCGTCGCTCGCGGTTGGCGGTGCGCTGGTCGTCCCAGAGGGGGTGGTCGGGGTCGGCCAGCAGGCGGACCAGCAGGGGCTGGGGGTCGGCGCTGTCCAGAAAGGCATCCAGCAGGCGCGTGGCCGCTTCCTCCTCGCCAAAGTCATCGGCCAGCAGGCCCCGCAGGGTAAAGCCGTAGGCCACCTCGAAGATGCCCGCCCCGGGCAAATCGGCCTCTACCTGAAGGTTCCAGCTGGCGAGTTGCTCCTGCATGCGCTGCACGATCAGATCGTCGCTGCGCAGCGCGACCAGGTGGGGCACTAGTTGGGCAGCCAGCAGGGAGTCCACATCGCGCTGGATGGCTTGCGCATCGTCCGCGGTGAGGAGCGGGTCGCTCTCGATCAGGGCCTGGAGGCGGCGGGCGCGCAGGGGAGCGGATTCGGCGGCGGGCGCGCTCGCTTCCCCGGCGGCGGGCAGCAGCACGCCGCTGCTGGCCAGAAGCCAGCCCTCGGCGGGGTTCCAGCGGTGTGCGGAGGAATCGGCGGAAATTGCGCCCTTCCATTCCCCAGCGGTCGTCCAGCCTGGCTGCGGCAGCGCCCCGTTCGGTACGCCGCGTACCGGCACCTTGCCCGCCGCCACGCTGCCGATGAGGCCCGTGCGGTCCGCGTAAAGGAAGGCTTGCGGGGGGGAGTCCCACTGCTCCAGCGCCGCCAGAAACTCGGGCTGGCTGGTTGCTGTGTTCACGGCCAGCAGCGCATCCATTAGGTGGGAGGGGGCCACGCTGCCCTGCCAGCGCAGCGCCAGGGGCCGCGCCACCCCGGGCAGCAGCGGGTTCATGAGGGGGCCATGCCGCGTTTCCCGCACCGTGAGCGATAACGCATCGCCGCCGCGCACAAGGATGGTTTCCTGCCGCTGTTGCACCGCTTCCATGCCGCCTTCCCATTCGACGCGCTGCGTCGCCTCGTCCAGCCGCTCGACGAACCAATCCTGCGTGTCGCTGGGCAGCGGGGCCAGCCCCCATCCTATCTCGGCGTTGTGACCGACGAGGATGCCGGGCACGCCGGGCAGCGAGGCCCCCACCACCGCGAGGCCGGGCGCCTGGAGCGCCACCTCGTACCAGGGGCCCGGCAGGGTCGGGCCCGCGTGCAGTTCCGCCACCAGCAGCGGTTGCCCGGACGCTGTGCGCTTGCCCCCTACCACCCATGCGCTCGCTCCGTCGCCGGCAAGGGCGGACAGCGCCAGATCGGGCAGTTGGGCAAAGCCTATGCCGTCTGGCCCGTCAAGCGGCAAGGCGGCGGGGGGCACCGCCTCGGGCAACAACTGTGCGGCTGTCTCAGCGCCCAGGCGCGCCTGCATCTGGGCGTGCAGTAGCTCCTCCTGCCAGCCCTGGCTGCCCTGCCACTGGAACACCTTGAGCCAGAGCAGCGAGTGCTGCGGCTCCCACGGCTCCCAGGTTGCCTCCAGCAGCCGATATTCGGGCGGCAGCGTTTCCTGGGTGGCCACCCAGGCGTTGACCCCGTCGCTGTAGGCCCGGAGGGCGGCACGTGCCGCGGGGCTGGCGGCTGCCCAATCCTGCTCAGCGGCGGCTGTCAGGTTAAGCGTCCGAGCCAGCTTGTCGCTTTCCAGCGCCTGCTCGCCCAGCCACTCGCTCAGCCGCCCCCGCCCCACGCGGCGCTGGGCGTCCATCTGCCACAGTCGCTCCTGCGCGTGGATGACCCCCTGTGCGAACCAGGCATCGTGCAGCGAGGTTGCCTGGATGCTCTGCACCCCCTGCGCGTCTCGCTGAAGGGTAACAGGCGCCTCGAGCCCGCGCACCCAGAGGGAGCCGGTGGCCGGCGGACAGCGCTGGCCCACCCACCACCGTATCCCAAAGAGGGGCAAGGCCAGCAGGGCCCCCCCCATCAGCAGGCCCATCCACCATTTTCTACTCATACCATACCCTTGTTTGAAGCTTCCTGTTTTTGGCCCACCGCGTGGCGGGGCACTGGCCCACAGTGTAGGGCCGAAGGGCGAATCGCGGTAGGGAAGGGGCGCGGCACGCAGCCTGCAGGGCGGATTTGACAAAGGCCCCCGCATCGCCTACCCCTCTTGCCACGCTTTTTTCTGGAACGGTTCGCTTCTATGCTCATTCTTTTATACGTGATGGACTCGCTGCGCCGCGACCTGTTGGGCTGCTACGGGGATGCGGGCGCGATGACCCCCCACCTGGACAGCTTTGCCTCCGCGGCCACGCGCTTCACCCATGCGTATGCGGCAGCACCGTGGTCAAAGCCGAGCGGGGCCGCCCTGCTGACCGGCTATCTGCCGCGCGCCCTGGGCATGCGTTCCCTGCTGGACACCTTGCCCGCCGACGTGCCCACCCTGCCAGAGCGCCTCGCGCCGGAGGGCTTCCGCTCGCTGGCGGTGAGCGCGAATCCCTTTGTCTCGCATGACTTTGCGCTGCTACGCGGGTGGCAGGAAAGTGTCGAGGCATTTCGCCCCGGCGTGCTGCCCGGCGAGCGCTTCCACTTTCACGCCAACCAGTTCCATAGGGCGGCGGAGGGGCTGTCGGTGGCGCCGGAAGCGTTGGTGCTGGCGCGCTCCTCGGCCCTGCACGCGGCCCTGCTGGAGCGATTGCCGCCCGCCGGAAACGTGCTCGCCCTCTGCTGGAGCATGGACACCCACGCGCCCTTTTTCGTGCGCGGCGAGCGTAGCCTGTTTGGCAACCCGCTCGACCGGGTGGTGCCGGCGGCGGACGCAGAGTGGTTGACCGGCGGCCTCACGGTGCGCGACCTGCTGCGGCTGCTGCGGGACATGATAGCCTTCAACGACGCCACCTTTGGCGAGCTGGTGGCGGCCCTGCGCGAGCGCGGCCAGTGGGAGGGGGCACTGGTGGCGGTGATGGGCGATCATGGGGAGGCGTTTGGCGAGCACGGGCAGATGGGCCACACGACCGGCCTGTGGGAGGAGCAGATTGCGGTCCCCCTGCTGCTCAAGCTGCCCGGGCAGCGCACGGGGCAGAAGTGCGACACCCCTGTCTGGCTCGGCGACCTGCTACCGACGATTTTGGCGGCCCTGCCAGGCGGGGCGGCCCCCGTGCTGCCCGGCGGCGCGCTGCCGCTCCAGCGGGTGCTGGCCGGCGAGGGCAGGGGCCGCCCGCTGCTGATGGAAAGCCCGGAGGGGTGGGCGCTTCGGCTTGACGAGTGGAAGGCCCTGGCCGCACGCGACGGGGAGGTGCCGCTTGTCTTCAACCTGCGGACCGACCCTGCCGAGCAGCACCCGCTGGCGGACGCGGGGCTGCGCCGCGAGATGGACGCGCGGGCCGCGGACCTGCGCGCCGCGGCGGACGAGCAGGCCCGCGCCTGGGCGCCGCGCGGCGCAGGCGCGGAGGATGCGGTGCTTCTGGCACGGCTGCGGAGCCTGGGCTACCTGTGAGGGTGGCGCCTTCAAAAGCCAATCGTGCTCATCCAGGTGCGCGCCGATCCCTCCTGGAGCCAGGGCGGGGGCGCGGCGAGCAGGGCTGGGCCCTGCTTGCTGCTTTGGGAAACCTTTGATTCGAGCGCCCCGCGCGTCGCCTGAAGGCGCGACGAACTGTCGGCCAGCAGCTCGGCGTAGGCGCGCGGGCGCTGGGGCATAAGGGCGAGGCGCGCCAGGGCGTCGGTCACAGGGGCCTCATCGGTCAGCAGCGGGATAATCTCGACGAGGGCTGCCTGATTGTTGGGATGGAGCCACAGGGCCAGGGAAAGCGCGGCACGTGCCTCGGACCCCTCGCCATGGCGGCGAAGCAGGGTGCCCAGCAGCACCAAGGCCTCGAGCGAGCCGATGGAGGGAAGCCCGGCGTCCGTCAGGTTGGCCCCCACCTCGTCCTGGCACGCCTGGGCCGCATCGGGCACATTGTCCAGCAGGCTCAGCAGGCGGGCGCGGGCCGTGGCAATCCCGGAGGGGCCGTCGCTGCCCCGCTCCTCCAACTCGTGCACCAGGGCGTGCAGGGTGTCCGAGTCCGGCGGGGTCGCCGCCCGCGCCAGATGAAAGGCTGCGCCGCTCCACCCCTGCCAATCCAGCCAGAAGGGGGAAAGCACGCGCCGGAGGGGGGCGTCCCGCTTTTTGCCCGTCTCGATCTGGAGGAGCAGTGCCCCACTGCTGGTGTTCGCGCGTGCCATGGTGAGGACGCTGTCCGATGCCAGGGTCCACTGCGCGAGCGGCGCCTCCCCGACCACCTCCGGCACGTGGGCCTCGATGAGCAGGTCCGTGTCCGGGGGGAGAGCGGCGCGCGCGGCGGGGGCAAGGTAGGCCGCGCGGATGGGCTGAAGGGTGATAGGGAAGATGGCCACCTGCGCGGCCATCTTGGCATCGGGCAGGCGCAGGGTGAGGACGGGCAGATGGCGCCCGCCCAGGTCCAGCACGCTATAGCTCGCCTGGCTCTTTAGCTTGGGCGGCGGTGCGCGGAGCGCGAACGGCAGCAGCGACGTGTTGGCTGACTCAACCATCGGGTCTCCCCTCCTCTTGAATGGCTTGCTCGGTCAGGTAGGGTCCCGAGCCGCCCGCTGCGAGCTCGACCAGTGCATCAAAGAGTGTGGTCGCCACCGGATCGGCCCCCAACAGCCCCGGCGTCAGGCGGAAGGTGGTGGCGATCAGGCGCCCGGTGCCGTAGCGCCGCTCGGCGATCAGCGCGACTAGCTTGTGAATCCAGCCTACAAAAAGCCCGGCATGCACATGCTCGGCAAACTCCCAGGGACCAAGCCCCGCCAACACCAACTCTGGCGCCACCCGTTCAAAGCCACTGTCCAGCAGGGGCCCGCCGGGCAGGCGCGCGAAGGGGCCCGTGCGCCTCAGCCAGGAAAAGGAGGAGGCCCAGTCGCCGCGCCAGACGGTTCCGGTGCGGGGCTGGAGGCTCATGCCAAGAAAGTCTGGCCGGATCGCGTCGAGGTGGTTGGCGATAAGAAGGAGGGTAGCGCCCTGGCGCAAAAGCTCGCGGGCGGCGGCGTCCAGGCGATCAATGATGAGCACATCGGCATCGCGCTGGCCAGCGACTACGTTGTAACCGAGCGCGGCGAGGCGCCCCGCCATGAGGGGGATGCCACTCCACAGGCGCGCGGTGGGGGTGGCGGGGCCACCCCAGGCGGGAAAGAGGGAAAGGGGCAGATGGTTGGCGGCGCGCGCCGCGCCGTTGTGGTCGCTCAGCGCCAGGTGGAGGGGCGCCACCGTGGGGGCGGACACCTCGGGCGCGGTGAAGAGGAGGCTGCCCAGGGAGGCCACCTCCCCCGGCTGGAGGGAGGGAAGGGGATCGCTTCAATCTCGTCCCCCCCGGAAGGTTGATTTCAAGCTGCCCGCCTTCCAGCGCCCCCCCCGCCCCGTGCGCGACGGCCAGCCCCACCTCGACGGTTTCCTGGGACCAGTAGGCCGTGCGGACCCACTCGGGCAGGATGACGGTGTCGGCGTTGATCGTGGCAAAGATGTCGTGGAACGCTTTGGGGTTCCGCCGCATGTCAAGCAGGCCGTTGCACTCCCAATGCACATCGGTGAACTCGGTGATCACGTACCCGACGATCTCCGGGTGCCGCCGCATTGCCTCGATCTCGCTCTTGAGGGCGTAAAACTCCTGCCACTGGGTAGCCTCGACAAAGGCCGACCATGTTTCGAAGACGCGCGCCAGATGCCAGCGTTGAAATCGTTCCTGGATCCCGTGCGGGTACACCACCCCATCGCCCCACTCCAGCCCGCTCTCGAACCACCACGGCTCCTGCCCCTCCTCGTCGCGCAGGTCGTCCACATCGGGCAGCCCCCAGTTGCCGAACTCCGAGAGGATCAGGGGCTCCTCGCGGGTGCGCACGGCATCCCCGAAGGGGCTGAAGGTGGGCGCGAGGCGGGCGGCAAAGTCGTTGACGAACTGCTCCCACTCCAGCCGGTGCTCCGGCAGGGCGCGGTAAAAGTGGTAATCCTCGATGTCCGTCTCGACGTGGAAGTTGCCCACGCAGGGCGAGTTGTCCACGATCAGGCGCGTGGGGTCCAGCGCCCGCAGCCAGTGAAACATTTCTTTGAGCCAGGCACGGTGGGCGGGGTCGTGCATCAGGTCGGTGCCCCAATCTTCATTCACGATGGTCCAGGCGATGATGGACGGGTGGTTCCCGTCGCGCTCGAGGATGCCCTGGAGCGTCTCGCGGGCCAGGCGGGCACGAGCGAGCGGTGAGGGTGTGCCAGTTGGGCAGTTCGGTCCAGACCAGCAGCCCGAGGCGGTCTGCCACCTCGTAGTAGCGCGGGTCGGGGACTTTGATGTGGCAGCGCAGGCAGTTCAGGCCGAGCGCCTTCGCCTTGTGCGCCTGATCTTCCAGAAAGGCAAGCGAGGGGGGGGTGGCGATGGTGTCAGGGTAGTAGTCCTGGTCCAGGGCGCCGCGCAAAAAGAGCGGCTCGCCGTTCAAGAACAGTTGCCCGGCGCGTGCCTCGATCGTGCGGAAGCCGAAGGACTCGTCGTACTCGTCGCATAGACCGTCGTCGCGCCACAGTTGGAGCGCCAGCCTGTACAGGTGGGGCGCATCGGGGGACCAGGGTCGCGGGTCGCTGGCCTGCATCGTCAGGGCGATCGTCTCCGCTGATGGCGTCAGTGCCTGCTCGACGCGAGCCACCGCCGCATCGTCCGGGTCCAGCAGGGTGGCCTTGAGCCGCATGCCGGCTGCGCCATCGGCGCCGGCCAGCGATAGGTGCACCTGAAGGGTGCCGCTGTGTAGCTCCGGCAGCAGGCGAACGTGCCGGATGGAGCACGCGCCGCGCCGCTCCAACCAGACCGATTGCCAGATGCCGCTTAGCGGCCCGTACCAACTTTGTTTGCCGTGGGGAATCTCGGCGAACAGGGCCTCGGGGTCGCTCACCCGCACATAGAGCGTGTTTTCCCCCTGGCGCGCCAGGGCGGTAACGTCCCACTCGAAGGGAAGATAGCCCCCCTCGTGGCTCCCCAGCCGCTCGCCGTTCAGCCACACCTCTGCAAAGTAATCCACGGCGCCGAAGCCCAGCCACAGCCGCACGTCAGTCTCCTGCTCGGGGATTTCAAAGGTGCGATGGTACCAGCCAACGCCGGAATAGTAGCGCAGGTCGGCACCCTGTGCCTGCCAGGGCGCGGGGACGACGAGGGGACGGCGCTCCGCTTCGGGCAGGGTGTCGGGCGTGAGGGAGGCGGTGGGGTCGGTCCAGAACTGCCAGGCACCGTCGAGCGAGAGGCGGGAACGTTGGGTCATGGGGTCTCCAGGGCCAGGTGATGAAGGGGTATAGAATAGACGAGATGGACGGCTCAGCCGATAGGGGGCAGGGTGATGCCGGGCGGAAGCTCCCCGATGGCCGCGAGGGGGTGCTGCACGTGATGGCGGAAGCGCTCGGTGAGCGGGGTCGGCTGCCAGCGCGGCTCCCCCTCGCCGAGGGTGTACAGGCCGAGCTCCAGGCGATAGTGCTCCAGCGGCTTGCGGCCCAGACGGTAGCGCCAGTCAATCATGGTGAAGAGGGGAAACCAGGTGTAGCCGACCACCGGCACGCCCTCGCCGCGCAGGTCTTGATCGCCGCCACCGAGGCCTCCAGCCAGGTGGCGCGCACCGTCTCGGTGCCGCGCGCGCTCGTCTCGGTGATCATGATCGGGGACCGTAGCGGCGGTAATACTCGGTGAGAAGGTCGACGAACCCGTCGCCGTCCTGCTCCACCGCGCGCCAGGCGAGCCGCCCCTGCGATCGACCGTAGATCTGCTGGGTCGACCACTGGGGGTAGAAGTTGAGCCCCAGGACGTCGAGCGAGAGGCGGGGCGGCGGCGAGGTCCTTCAGCTCGTCCAGGCGAACGCCGTTGCGGAGCAGCCAGGTGAAGAGCGGGATGCTCCGGGGTGACGCGCCCGGTGAGCAGGTCGAAGCAGAGGTAGCGCTGAAGGGTTTCCTCGCGGGCCAGGGACCTCCAGCTCGGCGCTCGCGGCGCGGCTCAGGCCGGTCGCCTCGACGTGGACCATGATGGCGTGCGGGATCTCCGTCGCGGAGGGCGGCGACCGTTGCGCACGATGCCCGGCACCAGTTGCAGCATGAGGCGCAGGTAGCCGCGGTCGCCGCGCAGGTAGGGGGGCCACTGGCCGCGCCTGCCGCACATCATGGCGTTGACCAGCGGCTCGTTGAGCGGGGTGTACCAGCGCACCGTGTCACGGTACCGCTCGGCAAAGGCGGCGGCGTAGGCGGCGACAGCCTGCGGGTAGTCGGGGTTGTCGAACTCCCGCTGCAGCCAGAAGGGACAGCCGTAGTGCATCAGGTCTATGATGGGGGTGATGCCAAGCTCGTCCACCAGGTAGGGGATCACCTGATCGGTCCAGCTCCAGTCCCACTGGCCCGGCTCCGGCTCGACGCGATACCAGGGCACCCCCCAGCGAATCGCCTGCACCCCTAAGTCGCGCGCCAGCGCCAGATCCTCGCGCCAGTGCTCGTAATGGCCCATCAGCTCGTACTCGTCCAGCGCGCGGTGGCCGCGCCGCGTCTGCGGCACGAAGGTGTCCTCGATGCCGGTCGCCCACACAAAGTGCTCCGGCTCTTTCCCCCACTGCATGATGCGCTACTCCCCCTCGTGGCTGTTTCCCTGTTTGGCCTGCCCGATGATGCCTGTGCCCCCTGCGGTGACGCGCACCATGTCGAAGGCCACGCGCCCCCGCGCCTGGATTCCGACCTGCGTCGGCTCCGGCGGCAGGGTGATTTCCCCCAGCATCACCGCTTCCCACTGGATTGTCAAGCGGCTGCCCTCCCGCCGAAAGCGAAATTGTTGAAAGCGCCAGGGGTCGAAGGAGGGCAACAGTTCAAAGTCGTCCAGGTGCCAGCGCCCGTCTCGCTGCGCGAGGGCGAGGCACGGCCCGCTGCCATCGGGGCGTAGCGCGGGCAGGAAGGCATAGCCCGCCTGGCTGTCCGCCTCATCCAGCCGCACGTTGACTGTCATCTCGTAGCAGTCGAGCAGGGGCCCCTTGGCGAGCGTGTTCGTGGCGAGCGATGTATGCCACAACAACTGCTGCGCGATCTGCCATGCCTCATCGGCCCCCTCGCCCCGCCAGCCGAGGTCGGTGGGGGCGGCGCTCTGCTCCATCCACTCGTCCTGCCAGCCCAGCGTGACGGCCAGGCCCGCAAAGGCGGCGCGGGTGTCAGCGGTGGCCAGGGCAACGCGGCTGACCGCCTCCGCCTGCCAGCCCTCCCAAAAGGGGCGCTCGTCCAGTTCGGCCCGCACGTGGCGGCCGTTTACCTCCACGCGCAGCAGGTGGAAGCAGTGCGGGTCAAACTCGCTCGGGAGCGCAAGGGGCATGGCTGTTTCGCCCAGGGTGAGGCGCCCCGCAGGGCCCTCGGGCACAAGTTGGAGCGCCAGGGAGGGCGTGCCATCGGCCTTCTGCAGCGTCACGCCCAGGCTGCCGCGCGCGGGCTCGGGCGCCCGCAGGCTCACTTCCATGACGAAGAAGGGGGCACCCACGTCAAGCGTTGCCTCGGCCCTGCCGTCCGCCTCTTCCTGCTCGCACGTCCCGCCCTGCACGCGCCATCGCCCCCCCGCGAGGTGCCAGCGCTCGTCGGGCGCTTCCCCCTCGCCAAACCCTTCCACGGCGGGGCGAAGGGGGGCCGGCTGCGGCCCGATGCTTGGGCCGAGCACCAGCATCCGCTCGCCCGCCCAATCGAGCGGGTCAATGGCCAGTTGGCGGCCGCTGCCATCCGGCGCCCAGCGGTGGTAGACGCAGAACAGTTGCTGGTTGTCCGGGCCGCGCACCACCGAGTTGTGCCCGGGGCCGATGACGGTGGCGGGGAGCGTGCGGAGGATGGGCAGCACGCCCGCCCCGTCACACGTCTGCTCCCATTCGCCGGGCGGCGCGAGGCGTGGAACTGGTGGCATAGCTGACGCCGTAGCTGATGTTTTGCCAGTTGCCGCCGCTGAACATCTGATAGTAGAGCCGCTTGCGCTTCAGCACGAAGGGCCCCTCGACCGTGTGCCAGCAAACGCCGCCCTTGGCCTCTCGCTGCGGGTCGTACACCTGCCACTCATAGGCGGCGCGCGTCACGGGCTGGGGCTTCCCCTCGAGCGTGAAGGGGTCGAGGAGGCGGTCGCGCACGGTCCCCGTGCCGATGTGGGTGTGCTCTAAAAAGTCTGTGGCGTAAAAGAGGTGCCGCGTGCCATCCTCGTCCTGAAACAGATGGGCATCAATGGCGAAGCGCTCGCGGGTCAGGCGGTTCCCGCTGTCCAGAAAGGGGCCCTCGGGGCGCTCCGCCACCGCCACGCGGATCTGCATCTCCTCCTCGTTGCCCACGCTGTAGTACAGATAAAAGCGCCCGTTGTGGTAGCTCACCTCGGGCGCCCAGTAGCAGGTCGCGTCGCCGGGGAGCGGCTCCATCGCGCCGCCCACCTCGCGCCAGTGAATCAGGTCGTGCGAGTGCAGGATCCCGAAGACGCGGCCCCCTTCCCAAAAGTCGGTGCAGTAGGCCCAATAGCTCCCCCAAACCTTGAGCACGAAGGGGTCGGGAAAGTTTCGGGGATAGACGGGGTTCAGGTAGGTAGGAGGGTGCGGGTCTGCGTCGCTCATGGGGAACCTTTGCGAGGGGGGCGGGGAGGGACCGACCTCGGTCCCTCCCCCTTCCGGTTTGACTGTGGGGCACGACGGGGTGCTAGGCGCCCCGATGACGACGGCGCGCGGCGAGGGCCGCGCCTGTCAGCAGCAGGCCGAGGGTCGGCGCGAGCCATGCCACCGATGCAGAGCCCCGGGCGTCCACCCCATCGAGCGTCACGGCGGTGACGGACTCGAGCTCGTACACGCGGACATACTCGAAGCGTGCGGTAAAGCCCGTCCCCCCGAAGGAGATGAGGCCAATCTGGGCAGTATCGCCCAGGGTATGCGTCCACGTCCCGCCGCGCGCCCAGTTGATGCCATCCTGGCTGGTGGAAGCGGTGTACTCTTCCTCGTCGCCGCGCGTGCGCTTGATGATGCGCAGCCACGTCCACTCGCCCGGCGGGCCAACCACCGTGTTGCCGTAGCGGGGATAGCCGTCGGGTACGGCGGACACTTCTTTGGCGAACTCGGTCTGGCGGGTTTCCCAGATGGAGGCGTGCGAGAGCTTGACGAAGTTGTCATCGTCGCCATAGATCACCAGGCCCGCCTGCACGTAGTTAAAGCAGCAGCCTTCCGGCGGCAGGTCCAGGTGGACCCGCGTCTCCACCACGTAATCGCCGTCAGGGGCGTCTTCCACAAGCACGGAGGCACTGTTGCTGTCCACGTACAGGTCGCCCCCCTGCGTCTGGAAGAAGAAGGAGCCAGCCGCCAGCCCGTAGGTGTCCGTGGCAGGCTCGCGCACCCAACTCCACTGCGGGTTCAGCGTGTCAGCCTCGAACTCGTCGGAGTAGTCGAGCAGGGGCGTGCCCAGGTTGGGCGGGATGTAGGGGATGGGCTGATACTTGGCAGCGTCGCCGGGCTGCGCCGCGGGGGCAGGCATCGGCTCATCAGAGATCCAGAAGCCGCCGCGTACCGTCGGCCACCCATCTACCCAGTCCACAGGGTCCATGAGCAGGGGCCGCTTGGTGAAGCCTACAGCGCCCTCGAAGTAGGGCTCGCCCTGGTCTATCGCGTGGTAGACCGTCCACATCTGCCCGGCAAAGTCGGTGAAGACGGAGTTGTGGCCGGGGCCCACCCAGCGATTGCCATTCATGCTGAGGGCGGGCGTACCACCCACGCGCCCCTGCAGGAAGGAGACCCCCTCCTTGTCCACAAAGGGGCCCAGGGCGCTCTCGGAGCGGCCCACAAAGACGCTGTAGCCCGTCAGCGGGCCGTTGCAGCAGTTGGCCGCCGAGACAAAGAGGTAGAAGAAGCCCTCATGGCGGACAACCTCAGCGCCCTCGTAGCGGTTGGCGATCGTGATCGGCAGGGCGGCGGCGGGGTCGGTGCTGAAGCCATCCGCCGAGAGGGGGCGCACGTAGATGCCGCCGTAGTAGCTACCGTAGTAAAGGTAGCGTTGCCCCCCGTCGGCCAGGGTTACCTCTGGGTCAAAGGTCCAGAAGAAATTACAGCCGTCGCCGTTCTGGCGCGGCTCCACCACGGGCGCGTCGTGGTGCACCCAGGGCCCGAGCGGGGAGGCACTGGTCGCGACGCCGATGGCGTTGTCGGAATCGCAGCCTGGCACGCCGCTCGTTTCGTCGGTCACATCGGTGACCCCATAGTACAGATAGTACTGCCCATTGATGTACTGGATCTCGGGGGCCCATAGCCCGGCGGTGGGGGCGGCCCACGCCGGGCGCTCGGTAAAGGCATCCCCCATGTAAGTCCAGTTCACCAGATCGGACGAGCGCAGCATCGGGATCAGGTGAAAGTTAAAGTCACCCTGCTCGTTGACATCCTCGTCGTTGAGCGGGTCGGTCGTGCAGTACAGATACCAGTACTCGTCCTCACCCCGAATCAGCGAGGGGTCGGCACAGTTTTCCACCACGCCATCATTGGGGATGGTCGCCTGCAGGGGGTTGGTGTAGGTCTGGGTCACAGCGGCGGAAGGCTGTAGGGCAAGGGATCGGGTGGGCGATTCAGGTAGCCCGCTTGCCGCTGTCGTGGCAGTGCTCAGCAGGGCGCCGAGCAGTGCAACAAGGAGGGCGGGACAGATCAAGGACAGCAACAGGACGAAGCGACGATGCATGGTTTCCCTTCCTTATCTTCTTGCGGTGGTTGAACGAGGGTCGGCAACGGTTGAGACGGGCGCACCCCCCGGCCTACGGCAGGGGCGCGCGCCGTGGCTCCACAATTAGGGCCGCAGTTGCGGCGCGGTGCTGGGGGCGGCGGTCTGCGGGCGGCCATCCTCCCAGACAAGCGGGTCTATCCACATGAAGCGACGGGTCGTTTTGAGGCCAGCGGAGGAAACTTCCCACGCATGGTAGACGAGCCACGTTTCCCCGTCGTCGTCCAGCACGATGGTCTGATGGCCGGGGCCCACCACGGGCGGGTTCTGGGTCATCACGCTTGCCACAAAGGGGTTGTCTGGCGCGTCCTGGCAGGGGCCGGTCGGGGTGTCGCAGGTGGCGTAGCCGATGGCGTAGTCCGGGCCGCCATAGTTGTTGGCGGAAAAGAAGAGGAAATAGCCATCGTCCTGCTTCCACATGGTGGGCGCTTCCACCAGGTTCCCTTCCCAGGCAGCATCGTTGCGCACCAGGCGGGTCGGCTCGCCGACAAGCGACAGCCCGTCGGGGGTCAGTTCCTGCACATACAGGTAGGTGGCGATGGAGCAGCAGTTCCCATCGTTCTTCCAGTACAGGTAAAGCGTGCCGTCGTCATCGCGGAAGGGGTTGGCGTCAATCGAGCCGCCCTCGGCCACCTGGCAGATCAACGGGGCGTCGTTGGGGTCCTTGAACTTCCCTTCCGGGCTGGCCGCGATGGCCACGCCTATGCACTGGCGGTCCGCGGCTTTGTCCCGCGCCGTGTAGTACAGCACGTAGCTGTCGCCAATCTGCATCACCTCGGGGGCCCAGACGTAGGAGCCCCCCAACTGCGCCCAGGAGGGCAGCGAGGGCATGGCATCGGGCAAAAGCTCCCACTGAACCAGGTCGGCCGAGCGCGCCAGTTGCACGTTTCGGCCTGAGCCATTGGTGGCGTAGGCATAGTAGGTGCCGTCCACCTCGATCACGCCCGGGTCGGGAAAGTCGTTGCGAAAGACAGGGTTTTGAAAGCTGTCCGGCGGCACCACCGTGACGGAGGGGACGGGCGACGCGGCAACCTGCGGGCTTGCTGCCCCCTCGGTCGCTGCGGGTGCTGGCGGCTCTCCCCTCCCCCCCGCGCCCACAGCCCGCGAGGAACAGGAGGAGCATGCAGAGCAACAACCGTGAATGGATTGCCATCAGCCCTTCAGCCCCGTGGTCGCCACGCTCTCGACGATGTAGCGTTGGAGAACCAGGTAGATAATCAGCACGGGAACGGCAGTGATGGCTGCTCCCGCCATCATCTGTCCATATTCCGAGGTGAAGGCTCCCTGAAGGGTGCGCAGGCCGGGCGGTAGCGTCAAGAGAGCGCGGTCCTTGAGCACCAGCAGGGGCCAGAGGAAGTCATTCCAACTTCCCAGAAAGGTGATGATCCCGAGCGTGGCCAGGGCGGGCGTGGCCAGGGGGAGCGCGATGTGGAAGAAGGTTTCAAAGGAGGTGGCGCCGTCAATTTGTGCCGCCTCTTCCAGTTCTTTGGGGATGGATTCGAAGAACTGGCGCATGAAGAAGATGCCGAAGACGTTTGCCAGCGCCGGGATGATGACGCCGCCGTAGTTGTTGAGCAGCCCCAGGCGCGCCACAGTCAAAAAGTTGGGCACCAAGAACATGATGCCGGGGAGGAAGAGGGTAGCCAGCAGCATCCCGAAGAGGAAGTTGCGCCCACGGAATTCCATGCGGGCGTAGGCGTAGGCGGCGAGCGCGTCAATCGTCAGGGTGAGCGCGGTGATTACCGTCGCCAGGAAGACGCTGTTCCCAAACCAGCGCCCGATGGGCAGGCTGGAGTTGTTCAAGATCTTCTGGTAGTTGTCCCAGGTGAAGGTTTTGGGAATCCAGTAGATGTCCGGTAGGAACCATTGCGACTTGGGCTTGAAGGAGGTGGATAGCATCCAGGCCATGGGCATCAAGATCAAGAGGGCTACCAGAATCAGGAGCGCATAGGTCGCGATGAGCCGCAAGAGCTTGCGGTTTCGCATGCCCAGGCGCGAGGGGGAGCGGGCGTTGAGGGGCGGATGGGGGCGGCTGTCGCCATAACAGAACTCCTTTGTCGGTCAGGCACTACCCGGTGGTGCTATTCGCGCGTGCGAAAGACTCTGAAGTTGACGAACGAGAAGATCATCATGATGATCGCCACGACGAAGGACATGGCAGCGGCGCTGCCCATGCGGTTTCGCTCAAAGCCCTCGCGGTACAGCCGCAGCATGACCGGCTCCGTCGCGCCGCCGCCGCTAGCCTGGGCCGGGCCACCGTTTGTCATAAAAAATGGCTGCGCGAACAGGTTGAAGGAGCTGATGATGGTGATGGTGAGGATAAAGATCAGGACGGGGCGAAGCAGGGGCAGGGTGATCTGGAAAAAGGATTGAGCCCCGGTAGCGCCATCTATGGCAGCCGCCTCGTACAGGCTCTCTGGGATGCCCTGAAGCGCCGCCAGCAGGATGATCATGTTGAAGCCACTGATCCACCATACGGTGGTGGCGAGGATGGAAATCCAGGCCCAGGGCATGGTGGAAAGCCAGCGTGGGGTTGAAAAGCCCAGGTCAGCCAGGTAATAGTTGACAAGCCCGCCCTGGCTTTGAAAGATCCAGAAGCCCAGCAGCCCCACCACCGCTGCCGAGAGCACCCAGGGCGCGAAGTAGATGGCGCGGAAGATGTTGCGGCCCGGCGTCTTGGTGTTGAGGAGCACGGCCAGCAGGAGCGGGATGACGATGAGGGGGGGCACGCTGAGGAGCACGAACTCAACGGTGTTGATCATCGCGTTCCAGAATTCCTGATACTGGACGCTCCCCTGGCGGAAGATGTTGAGGTAGTTCCCCAGGCCGACAAACTGGGTGGAAGCCGGTCGAAGAAAATCGAATTGGAAGGCGCTGATGTAAAGCCCGTAAAAGAAGGGATAGCCTACAAAGATGGCGAAGAAGATAAGATGGGGAAGGATGAAAAGGTAGGGTGTCAGGCTAAAGGGCCTGTTTCTGCGGGTAGCAGGGGCTGCTACGTCCTGCCCGGAGACGGTTGTCGCCATTGAATGGCCGCCTTTCTTTGTAGTGGTGGGGGATGCCTGGAGGGGCCGACGAGTGAATCGTCGGCCCCTCTGGTCGGTGGGCCGCCCTCAACTTACTGTCCGGCGGGCGCCTCTCCGTAATTGGCGCGGTTTTCTTCCAAAATCTGGTTGGCGCGCGTGGCGGCGTCATCCAACGCGGCCTGGATGTCCGTCGAGGTTCCGGCCATGATAGCGCTCACTGCCTCGTCCAGCGGTGCGTAGGCGTCAGTGATGCCAGGCACCGAGGGCGGGATGAAGACGCTCTCGACCGACGGGGCGATGGAGGCCTGCGGCTCGACGGCAGCGAATGCCTCGCTGGCGCGAACACTGTTGCTCGCGGGAATCTGCCCTGCCGACGCCCAGGTGACCGAGTTGTCGAGCAGGTAGCGGATAAAGGTGCCGGCGGCGCTGTCCTTGCAGGGGTCCGGGCTGGCCTGCATGGGCAGGGTCAACTGGTGGGAGCCGCCCCACGTAGCTGCGTTCGGCCCGATCTGGGGAACAGCGGTGGCCTGGCCGTTAAATTCGACCCCCTCGCCCGTCACGTTGGTGGTCTGCCAGATGCCGTTCCACACCATGCCGACTGTGCCCCCCTTGAAGGCGTTCAGTTCGGCGTCCACCTCGAGGTTGGGCTCGGACCACTGCGCCTGGGCCTCCTGCAGCCATTCCAGGGCCTGGACCCCCTCCGGGCTGTTCCAGGTCACCTCGGTGCCGTCCTCGTTAAAGGAGGTGCCCCCGTACTGGTAGAGGATCGTCTCGAAGATCTGGCGGATGGGGAAGCCGGAGGTGAGCATGAAGCCGTAGTTGCTGTCCCCCGTGGCTGCGGTCGCGGCTTCGATGAATTCGTCCCCATTGGTGGGGGCGGTCGGAATCAGGTCGGCGTTGTAGAACATCGTCATGGGGTGGATGTCAAGCGGGATGGAATAGCGCTGACCTGCTACCTCGCCTGCGTTCCACACATCTTCGGGGAAGTCGCTCCCATCCACGCCCATCTCTTCGATCACGGAATCAATGGGGCGGATCACATTGCGGAATGCCTGGGTGGCAACCTGGTCCGCGTGGACGATGGCCACGTCGGGCAACGTCTGGGAAGCGGCGGCGGTGCTGAGCTGGGTGTAGTACTCACCCTGCGTGGTCATGGTGACCTGGATGTCCGGGTGCTCAGCGTTAAAGGCGTCTACCATCTGGCCCATGAAGGGTCCATCTGGCCCCGTGAAGGGGTTCCAGTACTGGAGTTGGACGGCACCGCAGGCTGCGGCTTCCTCCCCCCCCTCGGCGACTTCTTCCTCAATGACTTCCTCTCCCCCCTCGGTGGCGCCCGCATCGGTTGCGCCCTCGCTGTCGGGGATTGTTTCGTCATTTGCGCCCCCGCCCCCGCAGGCGGCGACGAGAGAAGCCAACATCACCAACACGACTACTATCGAGAACCAGTGCAACTTCTTTGTCACGATTCCTCCTTGCCTCCTATGGCAAACGATAAAGGTAAGACGATCAATCGCTTTCCGACACCATCATTCCGCGATTGGGAAAGCCTGCTGGGGAATCATACATCCATGGAGCCGTATGGGAAAATCGAGCATCTACTGTGCCAGGATAACATGATGCGGCAAACTGTAATGCTCTAGTGACAATTGTACTCGTTTGTGCGCTTAATCGAATCCTGGCCACATCGAACGTCAATATAGATGGCAATAGCATCCATTGTTGGGTAGTCTAACTACCTTTTTGTTGCCTGTCAATAGAGGAGAAACCGCTCATCTTGCCTGGGCAGGAGGGAGGGGAGAGCAATAAAATTTTTGCATACGACACAGGATTGACTTCCCATGCCTGTTTCCCATAGAATAGGCTTACTTGTTGGCAGGTATATGTGATGCCGTGCCGCAAGGATTGTCCCCTGCCCGTGGCGCGCTCGCGCCGACCCCGTGTTGGTCCGCTTTCTGCTGTGGGGGCCGCTCCGGCCCGTGTCTCGTTCGCTTGCCAATCTTATACAAAGTCTGTGATCTGCGCCCGCACTGCTGCCAGGGCAAACGCTTCGGACCGCTTCGTGTGAGCGGGACGGCATTCCGTAGAAAGGGAAGATCTATGACGCAAACCATCACCCGGCGCACCTTCGTCAAGGGCGCGATGGTGGGCACCGCCGTCGGAGGGCTGACTGGGCTGGGCGCGAACCTTCAACCGAAGCTCGCCCACGCGCAGTCGCTCAAGATTCAGAATGCGCGCATCCACCCCAGTGTTTGCCCCTACTGTGCGGTGGGCTGCGGGCTGCTCGTCCACGAGGTGGGGGGGCAGATCGTGAACATCGAGGGCAACCCCGAAAGCCCCGTCAACTACGGCAATCTTTGCCCCAAGGGGGCGGCCACCTACCAACTCCACGTGAACCCCAACCGCCTCACCAAAGTGCTGCACCGCGCCCCGGGCGCGAGCGACTGGGAGGTGTGGGAGTTGGACCGGGCGATGGACCGCGTGGCCGAACTGGTGAAGCAGACGCGGGACGAGACCCTCGTCGAGGCCATCAGCAAGCGGGACAGCGAGGGCAACACCGTCCAGAAGCAGGTGAATGCCACCACCGCCATCTTCTCGCTCGGTGGGGCGACGATGGACAACGAGTGGAACCATCTGCAGCAGAAGTTGATGCGGGGGCTCGGCGTCGTCCCCATCGAGAACCAGGCCCGTATATGACACAGCTCTAGCGTCCCCGGTCTGGGGGTGCGACTTGGTCGCGGAGCGGCCACTCTACACGCTGGCAGTCTGGTGGATTCCGACTGCATCATCATCATGGGCTCGAACATGGCCGAGTGCCACCCGGTGGCCTTCCGCTGGGTGATGCAGGCCAAACGCAGGGGCGCCACGCTGATTCACGTGGATCCCCGCTTCACCCGTACCTCGGCCATGGCCGACGTGCACGCGCCCATCCGCGCGGGCAGCGACATGGTCTTCCTCGGCGGCCTGATCCGCCACGTCCTCGAAAACGACCTCTTCTTCCGCGAGTACGTGGTCGCCTACACCAATGCCTCGACGATCATCAACCCCGAGTTTCAGGACACTGAGGATCTGGACGGGGTCTTTTCCGGATTGATCGCCTACGAGGGCGATCCGATGAACGGGTTCCTGGCGCAGTACAACAACGAGACTTGGCAGTACGACCGCTCACCCATTGGCGATCAGGGCCGTTCGGCCAGCACCGCGCAGTCGGGCGAGCAAACTGTGGAGTCGGGCGAGCCTAACGCCGAGGCCCAGCCTACCCCCCGGGTCCGCCCTTTGACGCGCTGGTCCAATCGCTTCGCAAGCCGGACCCCCGCCGCGACGAGACGCTGGAAGACCCGAACTGCGTCTTCCAACTGCTCAAGCGGCACTTTTCCCGCTACACCCCGGAGATGGTGGAGCGCGTCACGGGCTGCTCGCAAGAGACCTTCATGCGCGTGGCCGAGGCCCTGGTGAACAATTCGGGGGCGGAGCGCACCTCCTCCTTCTGCTACGCCGTCGCGTGGACGCAGCACAGCATGGGGCCGCAGATCATCTCGGCCTGCGCGCTGCTCCAACTGCTGATGGGGAACATGGGGCGGCCCGGTGGCGGAATTCTGGCCCTGCGCGGCCATGCCACCATCCAGGGCTCCACCGACATCCCAACCCTGTACCACAGTATTCAGGGCTACATGCCCGCCCCCTCGGTGCTGAAGGAGCACGACTCGCTGGAGGAGTACCTGAAGACCGAGACGCTGTCTACGAGCTACTGGGCCAACATGCCAAAGTTCATGGTCAGTTACCTGAAGTCCATGTACGGGGATGCGGCTACGCCGCAGAACGACTTTGGCTTTGCCTGGCACCCGAAGATCAGCGGCGACCACTCGCACATGCCCATGATGATCCGCATGGCGGATGGGGAGGTGCGCGGCATGTTCGCGATGGGGCAGAATCCTGCCACCTCGCTGAACGGGCGCTTGCAGCGTACCGCGATGAGCAAGCTGGATTGGCTGGTGGTCAAGGACAACTTCGAGACGGAGACGGCTGCCTTCTGGTACGCTTCCCCCGAGGTGCGAAACGGCGAGTTGCGCACCGAGGATATCCAGACCGAGATCTTCCTCTTCCCCTCGGCCCAGGTTGCCGAGATTGAGGGAAGCTTCACGAACACGCAGCGCTGGGTCCAGTGGCACGAGAAGGCGGTCAACCCGCCGGGCGACTGCCGCTCCGATGCCTGGTTCACCCACCAGTTGGCCCTGCGCTTGAAGCGGATGTATGCCGACAGCGACGAGCCGCGTGACGAGGGCTTCAAGGCACTCCTCTGGGACTTTGATTACGACGAGGGGACGATGCCGGAAGACGAGGTTCCGGGCGAGCCCGACGTGCACAAGGTGCTCAAGGAGATAAACGGCTACCAGACGGCGGATCCGGCCACCCATCTGTCCGGCTTCGCCGATTTGAAGGACGATGGCTCCACCACCTGCGCGTCGTGGATCTACAGCGGGATTTTCCCGAAGCCGGACGAGAACCGCGCGTCGAACCGCGTGGCGGATGCCGACAACTCGCCGGGCAGCCATCTGGGCTGGGCCTACAGTTGGCCCGCCAACCGCCGCATCTTTTACAACCGTGCGTCGGCTCGCCCCGATGGCCAACCGTGGAGCGAGCGCAAAAAGTGGATCTGGTGGGATGCCTCCAAGGGGGAGGCGGGCGAGTGGACCGGCTACGATGTGCCGGACTTCCCGAAAGCGAAGGCGCCCGATGCGCCCGCCAAGCCGGACGGGGTGGGGCTGGATGCCCACTCCGGCACGGACGCCTTTATCATGAAGGCGGACGGGCGCGCCTGGCTGTTCGCGCCGACCGGGCTGGTGGATGGGCCGCTCCCCACCCACTACGAGCCGCTGGAAGCCCCGATCCGCAACCCGCTGTACAGCCAGCAGGTCAACCCGGTCCTGAAATATTGGGATCGCCCGGACAACCTGGTGGCCGCCTTGGGCGACGAGCGCTATCCGTACGTGATCACCACCTATCGCCTGACCGAGCATCACCTGTCGGGCGTGATGACGCGATGGCTGCCGTGGCTGGCCGAGCTCCAGCCCGAACTGTTCATCGAGCTTAGCCCGGAGCTAGCGGACGAGAAGGGGATCAGCAACCTGGACATGGTTCGGGTGGTCACGCCGCGCGGGGCGATCCAGTCGAAGGCGCTCGTGACGCGGCGGCTGCGCCCCTTCGTCGTGGATGGCAAGACGGTTCACCATGTGGGCATGCCCTGGCACTGGGGGTACATGGGGGTGGTCACCGGCGACGTGACCAACGACCTTACTCCCTTTGTAGGCGACCCGAACGTTTCCATCCATGAGGGCAAAGCCTTCATGTGCAACATCGAGAAGGCCTAAGGGTTTTCCCTGGCGCCCAGGGTTTTCCCTGGGTGCCAGGGCCCCCACGACCGCACGGAGCAATCTATGGCTGAAGCTATGGGGTTCTTCACCGATGTGACGGTCTGCATCGGTTGCAAGGCGTGCGAGGTGGCGTGCAAGCAGTGGAATCAGTTGCCCGCCACCAACGGCGGCGCGAACACGCTTAGCGGGGACAGCTATGACAACACCCGCAAGCTGGATGGCATCCACTGGCGCCATGTGCAGTTTGTCGAGCAGTTCTCCCCCGACCGCGCGGATGGGCGGTGGGTGATGATGTCGGATGTGTGCAAGCATTGCGTGCAGGCGGGTTGCCTGGAGGTCTGCCCCACCGGCGCGATTATCCGCACCGAGTTCGACACGGTGGTGATCCAATCGGACGTGTGCAACGGCTGCCGCGATTGCATAGGCGCTTGCCCCTTCGGGGTGATTGATCTCAATCCGGTGACCAAGACCGCGCAAAAGTGCACCCTTTGTTACGACCGCCTTCAGGTGGGGCTGGAGCCCGCCTGCGCCAAGGCGTGCCCCACCGATTCGATCCAGTTCGGGGCGCTGAGCGATCTACGACAAAAGGCGGCGGAGCGGGTGGAGGTGCTGCACGGGTTGGGGCGCAGCGATGCCTACCTGTATGGGGTGCCTGGGGACGGGTACACGGACGAGATTGGCAGCCTGAACGCCTTCTTCCTGCTGGTGGACCGCCCGGAGGTGTACAAGCTGCCCACCCGGCCAAAGTTGCCCTCGCGCAACCTGCTTTCCGGCTCGGCGTTTTCCTTCCTGGGCGCTGCTGCCGTGGCCTTCCTTGGCGTCCTCGGCTTCCGTCAACGCCGCATGGACGGTGCCCACGACCACAGTTAACCGATGAAGCGTCCGATCTGCTACCGCTCAAGCAAAGGCACGCCGGCTTGTTGGCGTGTCCCCCGCTTCAGCGCTTTGACATGACAGCGCTTCAACGCTCTGGAGGCTGAATGTTTCCGTCCGACACCTTTTTTACGCGAGCCCCGCACTGGGAATGGCTGGTGGTGGTGTACTTCTTCCTCGGCGGCCTGTCCGCAGGGAGCTTCTTCTTGTCGGCGCTGGTAGACCTGTTCGGCAGGGAAAGCGACCGCCCGCTGGCACGGCTGGGCTACGTCACCTCGCTGGCGATGCTGCTGCCCGCCGCGCCGCTGCTGATCCTGGACCTGAACCGCCCCGAGCGCTTCTGGCACATGCTTTTTCAAGCGAATCGCTTTCCCCTTCCCATGTTCAAGTGGTGGTCGCCGATGTCGGCGGGGGCGTGGGGGCTGACTTTGTTCGGCGGCTTCGCCTTCCTGATGGCGGTGGGGGCCCTGGCGCAGATGGGCTATCTGCCCTCGCCGCTGCGCGCCCTGCGGAGCGGGCCGCTGCGGCCCATCCTGGCGGGGGTGGGGGCGCTCTTCGCCTTTTACATCGCCAGCTACACCGGCGTGCTGCTGTCTGTGACCAATCGTCCCCTGTGGGCGGACACGAGCCTGCTGGGGATGCTCTTCGTGGTGTCGGCGGCCTCCACCTCGGCGGCCCTGCTGGTTCTGCTGGGGCGCGCCCGCCGCGAGGTGGACCCCGCATCGGTTCACTGGCTGATGCAGGTGGATAGCTGGGCGCTGATGCTGGAACTGGTGGTGCTGGTGGCCGTGGTCATCTCGCTCGGCGCTGTCGCCCAGGCATGGCTCAATTTTTGGGGCGTGCTGCTGGTGGCGGTGGCGGTGGGCGGCATCCTGCTGCCGCTTTTCCTGCACTGGCGGCCTACGACTTTGGGCCGCTTGAGCACCCCCATCGAGGCCATGCTGGTGCTGGCAGGCGGCTTTGTGCTGCGCAGCGTGATTGTTTTGTCGTCAGGCGCGATTGAGGGGGCCACCGCATGGCTACAACATTGATAGGGCGCGGGGGGTGGCGGGGGGTGGCCCTGATGGGGCTGCTGGCGCTACTGGCGGCGTGTGGCCCCGAGGCGCAGCGCACGCAGGGCGGGGGGCGCGGGGCGGATATTGGGAACCGACCCGCAGACAGCGCCGCCGTGGAAATTCACGGGCGCACCGACCCGGGCTATGACACGCCGCTCCAGGGGCAGGCGATCCGGGAGCAGCAGGAGTGAGGGCGATGGAGCGGCTGGTGGCGCTGGGCCGCAGCGACCCGACTGTCGCGCCGCTGGCGGCGCTCCAGGCTGCTGTCTTGCGTGCGGCGGCGGCTCCCTTCTGGGCCGAGAGCGTCCCGCTGCTGCAGCGCGACCGCCTGGATGCGGGGATGCCGCTGCTGCACGGGGCGCGCTTGACGGTAGATGGGGAGCGGGTGCTGAGCCTGCTCCGCGAGTTGGCGGCGGTGGCAGTGCGCGAGCGGGTGGCCGGTGCCGATGCACTGCGCGACGCCCTGGGCAACGCGCGCAGCGCCACGCGGCTGGAGCCGCTAGCCCTGCTGGAAGCTACCCTGACCGGGGACGAGGCGCAGATGGAGGCGCTGGCGGGCGCCGCCGGGGTGGACGCAGGGCTGCTGGCGACCGTGGCGCACCTGTCGGCGTTGCCGCTGCTGTATGCCATCGGGCGGGAGGCGGCCCCCGTGGTGGCGAGCGTGCCCTGGCAGGAGGGCCATTGCCCCCTGTGCGCGGCCTGGCCCACGCTGGCGGAGGCGCGCGGCCTGGAGCGGAAGCGCTGGCTGCGCTGCGGGCGCTGTGCCACGGCGTGGAACGTGCCGGGGCAAAGCTGCTCCTTTTGCGGCAACCACGACCACCGCACCCTCGGCTATCTGGCGGCAGAGGCTACGCGCGAAAGCCAGCAGGCGGTTACCTGCGACCGCTGCCACAGCTATTTGAAGCAGGTGGCCACCGTCAGCCCCCTGGCGGCGGAGGAGCTGGCTGTGCGAGATTTGACGACGCTCGAGCTGGACGTGGCCGCGCTCGACAGCGGCTTCGCCCGCCCCGCCGAGCGCGCCTTTCCGCTCAGCCTGACGATCGAGCCGGCGGCGCGCAAGTTTGGGTGGCTGCCATGGGGGCGGTAAATCTCTCGCTCCGCCCTGGCGAGTTCAGCCGCGGGATGCTGCGCGCGATGGATGCCGCGGAGGGCCGCCGCAAGCGGCGCAAGCGCAACACCACGCCCGACCGCATCGGCATGGACATCAAGCGCGACCTGCTGCGCGGGGCGGCGGAGGCGGACCCGGAGCCGGACGAGTTCGAGGGGTGGCTGCTGGAGCGCGTCCTGCTTGCCGCCGAAGCGAGCGGCCCGGTACGCGCCCTCTGCATGCAGATTTTGGACGAGTACCAGGCCGCCGTGATGGACCCCCACTTTCGGCAGTGGCTGGAGGAGGGCGCCCCCAGCGCCGACGCGGAGGCATAGCCCTCAATACACCATGGTTCCCTGAAAGAAGGCCACCACGCGCGGGTCGTTCGCCTGCTCGAAGAGGTAGGGGGCGGGGCCGGCGGCGATGACCTCCCCCTCGATGAGCAGCAGAACATCGTCCGCCAGGCGGCGCGCCTGGAACAGGTTGTGCGTGACGATGACGATGGTCGTTGGCCCCGCGCGCAACGTTTGAAGCACCTCTTCGATGATCCGGACGTTGGCAGGGTCCAGGTTGGCGGTCGGCTCATCCAGCAGCAGCACCTCCGGCTGGAGGACGAGCGCCCGCGCCAGCGCCACCCGTTGCGCCTCCCCGCCGGAAAGGGTGAGCGCTCGGGCCTTCGCCAGGTGGCCCATGCCCACGCGCTCCAACGCCTCGGCCACGCGCTCGCGCGCCACGCGCCCGCGCAACCACAGGCCGTAGGCCACGTTGTTCCACACCGAGGTATTCAACAGGATGGGGCGCTGAAATACCATAGTCACCTGTCGGCGCCGTGCGATCGGGAGGGGGGCGCGCTCAGTTGCCACGCCCCCGAAGCGCAGCGACCCCTCGTCAGGCGCCTCCAGAAAGCCGAGCAGGCGCAGCAGGGTAGACTTGCCCGCGCCGCTCGGCCCCAGGATCGCCAACGTGCGGCCGGCGGGGATGGCCAGGTGCGCCGCGTGGAGCACGGTCCGGCTCCCATAGCGCTTGACCACCCCGCACAGCTCGTAGGCGGGGGCACCCCCTGGCTCCGCCTCGCTCATCGCCGCGCCACGACCTGCTGAAGCTGGAGCATGGCGACGTTGATGGTGAAGGAGAGCGCGAGCAGCACCAGGGCCAGCGCCAGTGCCTGGTCGAAGGCCCCCTTGCGCGTTTCCAGGACGATGGCCGTCGTGAGCACCCGCGTGGACCCCTCGATGTTCCCCCCGACGAGCATCACCGCCCCAACCTCGGAGATGATGCTGCCGAAGCCCGCGATGAGGGCCACCAGCACGCCGAAGCGCGCCTCCCACAGGAGCGTGAGCGCGAGTTGACCCGGTGTTGCCCCCAGGGCTCGCAATTGGAGGCGCAGCTCCGGCCCAATCTCTTGAATCGCGGCCATCGTCAGGCCGACGATCAGGGGCAGGCTGATGATCGTCTGGGCGACGACCATCGCCGCGGGGGTAAAGAGCCATTGCAGCGCGCCCAGCGGCCCGCTGCGCGACAGAAAGAGATAGACGACCAGGCCGACCACCACGGGGGGCAGGCCCATCCCGGTGTACGTCAGGGCCACCAGCAGTCGCCGCGCCGGAAAGCGGCCCAGCGCAAGCGCCGCCCCCAGGGGCAGCCCTCCTATGGCACTGAGCAGCAGCGCCAGCCCGGACACCTGCAGCGACAGCACCACGATCGCCCACGTCCCGGCGTCACCGCTCGCCAGCAGGGCGACTGCCTGAGTCAGGCCACTTGTTAGGTCTTCCATGAGGGCGAATGGCGAATGGCGAATGACGGACGGCGAAGGCGAATGGCGAGCATCTTACCGCAGGCAGGGTTGTTTGCCTATTGGAGTTGCCGACGTCTTCATGTTCCTTAGGGGGTTGGAAGCACTGCTCCCACCGGAGCGGCTGCTGCGACACCTAGCGGCGCTGGTGCCCTATGAGTCGGATGGGCTGACGACGTTCCGCGCGCGACCGGCGGCAGTGCTGCTGGCCGAGAGCCAGGAGGAGGTCATCCAGGCGGTTGCCCGCGCTCACCGTTCATCCGTGCGCCTGCGCGTGGCACCTTCGCCAGCAACCAGGGCGAAAGCGGGCGCTGGGCGTACCTGCCAAAGCAGCCGACGCTTCTCCTCCAGTTCGACGCGGGCAACTTCTGCCAGGCGCTCTTCGCCGGGCGGGTGCACGGTACCACGGTGGGTGGGCGCTACGCCTGCCGCGATGGGTCGGGCGGGGGTGGTGCGTGGCTGGGCACGTTGTCCCTGGCGGAGGGGGGTATGGGCGCCGCGCCGCTTGGTGATGCGGCGCTGTGGGAGGCGGCGGCTGAAGGCGTGTCGGCGCAGTAGGAAGTTGGTGACCGAAGCTCAGCAGTGGCTGGAGTGTAAAACCCCAGAAAAAGAGGGACAAAAGTCAGGTGGTTGCTTGTCGTGTTAGCGCAGTCAGGCCACAGCCAGGGGCCTGGCTCGTAGGGACGTAATAGGAATCATTTCTGCTTGGGAGGGGGTGTAGCCCGACAACGTAAGGACCTCATTGAGTGGCGCGGTGCGCAGGAGGTCGAGAACACGCCGTTGTATGTCCGGCGGCAATCCCGCCAATCCGGTTAGCGGCACGCTGCGCTGTCCATATTCCGTCGGCTGAGCGAGGACCGAGTAGTCAAAGAGAGTAATGCCCACGGCTTGCCAGTGCTGCTTATCCATTCGCAACAAGATATGCTCATTCAGCTCAATGCCCGTTGCGGATACGCCCGGCACGAAAGAAATATACAGCGTATCGCTTTGTTCATCATAGGTGAAGATTGGTTCAGTCATCGTCTTACCACTCCTCCTTCTGGTACGCCGTCACGATGTAATTATTGGGGACGATGTCTCCGGTTTCCGTGGTTTGGAAGCGGCACAAGACCACGGCGACAAGGTGGGTGTTGTCCTCAGCTAGCCCAGGAATTGCCAGGCTGTAGCGATACTTCTGCGGGTTAAGCGTATCCTGCTTTCGCTTTCCTTGCTGTATTGCCTGCTTCAATCCCTCTTCATAAGCGCGCATTTCGGGATGGTTTGCGTCGTCCGTAATATGTGCCCATCGCTCTTTGGTGAGATAAATCTCGTTGCCATAGCGGTCATTCACTGCCCAACGCCGACCATTGGCCATTTGACTACCCAGGGTGAGATGTGAATAACTTGCTTGATTCTACCATGAATTGGCAATCTATCCACAGAGCAGGATTACTTCATCGAGAGGTTTGGATATCGGGAGAGATAAATATAACACAGCGAGGCTGGTTGGTGCGGCGCGTACGGGTGCTTCTGGCGTTGGTGAGGGTGCAGAGCACGCTAGCGCGTAGTGGAAGAGCTTGCGCGAGCGGCGCGGGCACCGCGCACCTGCTAGCCGACGGCACCTTCACCACCGAGCAGGACGAGAGCGGGCACTGGGCCTACCTACCGGAGTAGCGTGCCCTCGTACTCCAATTCGATGCGGGCGACTTCTGCCAGATGCTGTTCGGCGGGCGGGTGCGCGGTACCACCGTGGGCGGACGCTAGGCCTGTCGCGATGGGTCGGGCGGGGGCGGTGAGTGGTGGGGCACGCTCTCCCTACCGGAGGGGGGGTAGGGGCGCCGCGCCGCTAGGCGATGTGGCGCTGTGGGAGGCGGGGGAGAGCGCAGGGGTGCTGGCGCCGTAGGTGGGTAGAGCTAGGCGTTGTCGCTACCCTCTACGCGGGATTCATTGGCCAGGTGCAATGCTTGGTCGTACAGGTCTGGACTCAGATACAATCCTGCCGCCACCAGGAAATCAAGAGCGGGAGCAACGGCAGGCAGCAGGCCCATTTCCTTCGCCAGCAGCAGGATGCCTACCGTCCCCGTGACCGGAATACCGAGCCGGCGCGCGTATTGCCGTCCCCGCCGCTCGTCAATGATCACCAAACGCGCCTCGGTTTCTTCCGCCAGTGCTATGACCTCGGCCTCGCCCTGATCTAGCCCTGTGTACGTAAGGATGCGGCGCGGCGATTGGAGCGTGGCTGGGTGGATCCACGGAGCAGCTTGGAGGGCGGCCTGACGCCGCTCCGTTTCGACGGCGAGGAATTCGTCGCGCACGGCAGCAGGGATGAGTACCTCGTCATAGAGCTCGCGCAGCAGATCGAGTCGGTCCAGCGTCCACAGGGCGACGAGCGGCGTGTTATTGACGACGACTGGCGTTTCGGGCATGAGCAAGGTCCTCAGCTAGCTCGTCCGCGCGTGCCCCAAAGGGGGAAAGGTCATGTCGGCCCAAGAGCACGTAGAACGTACTGCGCGGGACCCCAGCCAGTTGGGCGGCCAGCCCTGTCGAGAGCCGACCGGTCTCATAGAGCTTGACGGCAAGTAGCAGTCGCGCGTCAGCTTCAAACGCTTCTGGCTCTTGCTGGAGGGCCCATAACACGTCATCGGAGTAGGGGATGGTTAGCTGGTTCATAAGCACCTCTGTGGATGGCCACCTGTAGCCTTACCTCTCAGGTTACCCCCGTCTGCGTTAGGTAGATTATACGCGAAGAAGCAAAGGGGCGCTACGCCTGTCGCGATGGGTCGGGCGGGGCGGCGCGTGGTGGGGCACGCTCTCCCTGGCGGAGGGCGGGCTGGGCGCCGCGCCACTGGGCGATGCGACGCTGTGGGAGGCGGCGGAGAGCGAGGGGGTGCTGGCGCCGTAGGGCAGGGGGCTGTGCCGATGGGGTTCGCACCGATGTCCTCGTCGAACATGCAGCGGGTTGCCCGGCTCAACCCTTTCGCGAAGCCTTCCAGATCACCCGATGCTCCCCTCTTGATGGCACTGGCCCTCGCGTTACTCGCCTGGACACTCGCAGCCCAGGGCGAAGCGCAGGGCCCGATCCAGGTCGGCGAGGCGCTCGGGGAGGAGCATCGCCCAAGGGGGGCTGAGATCATTTACCCGCACGGTCTGCAAATTATCACAATTGGCCGCACAGGGAGCGTGCAGTCCATCTGCCTGGTCCAGGTAGACCTCGGAGGGTATATCGCGCACGGTGCTGGTGATCGGCGCCACCACCACCGCCGTCAGATAGGGGAGCGCCCCCTGGCGTGTCACCGTCACGACGGGGCGGCGTTTGTCCGGCGGCTTGAACGTGTGCCAGCGCACCTCGCCCCGGTTCATAACGGTTCCTCCCAGGCAGGCCAGACCAGGCTGGCAGGGTCAGTCTCAAACTCGTCCGCTTGGCGCGGGTGCCGTTGATAGCCTTCTTGATGGCGGCGCTCCCGCTCGGCGTGCGCCTCCGCCAGTAAGCGCGCAGCCAGCGCCTCACGGACCCAGGCGGAGCGGTTGACCGCCTCCCGTGCGGCAGCTTGGTCTACGCGTGCCAACAGCGTCTCATCTAGCACCACCTGAATCGTTCTCAGTCCCATGATTTACCTTACTTGCTGTGGAATGGTTCCAACAGTGTATTTCACAGGAAGAGTGGGGTCAAGCAGCACGCTATGACACTCCCTAGCTGATGCACGCAGGGTTCTCACTCTCAGCGCGTCCGAGTAGCTCTTCATGTCCCGGCTAAGCGCAGGTGCCCATCGCTGGCAATCGCCCCCACTACGCTCAGTCTACTGCCTGGCACCAGGTCACGGCTATCGCGCGGGAGCTCGCCCCAGTGGCATACATCTCCCCCAGCGTATCTGCACCAGCCGCGCCACCGCTGATCAGCACGATGTTACGGCACGCGCTCAGGATGCCATCCAGCTTGCGCGTGAGCAGGGTGGGATTGTCAAAAGACCACCACGCGCGTGGCATGCGACAGCAGCGTCGGCCTCTGCTCTGCCTCGCGGCGAGCCAGGCGATCCGCTGCCTCGTTGCCCGCGATCCCCGTATGGTCGCGCACCTGCGTGACCGTCACGGGGTCGCTGGATAGAAGAGCGCCTGCCCGAACGGGTCGGCACCAAACGCGCCGATCGCTTCCTGGGTCTCCTGGCTGGTCAGCCACGCGACGAACTGCTCAGCAAGCTCCAGGTTGACGTCGGGATGCTGCTCGGGGTTGACCGGGATGACGCTGTAGGGATTGTACAGCGCCTCGTCCGGGTTGTCGGCGACGGTGGCGCCGCCGTAGAGCAGGGTGAGGTCTGGGAGGCTCTGCTGCATCGCGAGGAAGGTAGCGCGGTCGGTGAGGGTGTAAGCCCCCATCTCGTTGGCCGTCGTCAGCGTTTCCCCCATCCCCTGCCCCAGCGAGCGGTACCACGCGCCGGACGGCTCCGGCTGCCCCGCCTCTTCCCATAGCTGCAATTCTTTGCTGTGCGTCCCGCTCTCATCCCCGCGGGAGGCGAAGGGCGCGCCTGCCTGGGCGATCCGGGCGAGCGCATCCGCCGCGCTCGTCGCGCCGCTGATCCCGGCTGGGTCGGCGGGGGGACCGAGGAGCACAAAGTCGTTGTACATCACGTCGCTGCGCGCGGTGCCGTGCCCTGCCGCCACGAACGCTTCCTCGCGGGCGCGGGCATGCACGAGCAGCACGTCGGCATCCCCGTTCTCGCCCAGGGCGATGGCCTGCCCCGTGCCGACGGCGATCACCTCTACGCGGGCGTTGTGTTCAGCTTCAAAGGCTGGCAAGATGGCTTCCAGCAGCCCGGAGTCTGCCGTGGAGGTGGTGGTTGCCAGGCGTAAAATCTGCGGCTCGGCTGTCCGGCCACGGAGGCTGCACGATGCCAGCGCAACGAGCACGAGGAGCAGCAAGCAGAGCGTCGGTCGGCGTCGGATCATCTTCACTGATTCCTTCGTGCAGGATGAGAGCGTGATGGGGTGAAGCAGGCGCGGCGGTTTGCCCGTCGCCGCAATGCCTCTTACACTTTCGCTTCGCGCATCATATTGCAGAGCGGGTAGTTTGCCTACTGGAGTTGCCATGCATGCCACCACCTTCCTGCGGGATCTGGCCGCGCTGGTGCCCCCCGCGCGCCTGCTCCACCATCCGGCTGCCCTTGCCCCGTACGAGTCGGACGCCCTGACCGCCTACCGCGCGCGCCCCGCGGCGGTGCTGCTGGCCGAGAGCCAGGCGGAGGTGATCGCGGCGGTTCGGCTTTGCCACCGCGCGGGCGTGCCCTTTGTGGCGCGGGGCAGCGGCACCAGCCTTTCCGGCGGCTCGCTCCCCGTGGAGGATGGGCTGGTCATCGCGCTCAACCGCCTGAACCGCATCCTGCGGCTGGAGCCGGAGGAGCGACGGGCGGTGGTGGAGCCGGGCGTGGTCAACCTGGATGTGTCCAAGGCGGCGGCGCCCTACGGCCTCTACTATGCGCCCGACCCCTCCAGCCAGCTTATCTGCACCATCGGCGGAAATGTGGCCTTTAATTCCGGGGGCGCGCACTGCCTGAAGTATGGGATGACCAGCAACCACATCCTGGGGCTGAAGGTGGTGCTGCCGGACGGGGAGGTGGCGACGCTGGGCGGCGAGAGCCTGGAGGGGGTGGGGCCCGACTGGACCGGCCTCTTCGTCGGCTCCGAGGGGCTCTTCGGCATCGCGCTGGAAATCACCCTGCGGCTGCTGCCCGTGCCCGAGCTGTACCGCACCGTGCTGGCGGCGTACGGGAGCCTGGAGGCGGCGGGCAATGCGGTGGCGGCGGTGGTCGCGTCGGGGCTGCTGCCCGGCGCCATGGAGATCATGGACCATCTGGCGATCCAGGCGGCGGAAGCGTCGGTCCACGCGGGCTACCCGCGCGACGCGGCTGCCCTGCTGATCGTCGAGTTGGAGGGCGAGGCGCTCCAGGTGGAGGCGGAGTTTGCCCATCTGGAGCAGGTCATCCTGGCCTCGGGCGCGACGGAGGTGCGCGTGGCGCAGAGCGCGGCGGAGCGGGCGCGCATCTGGAAGGGGCGCAAGGGTGCCTTTTCCGCCGTGGGGCGGCTCAGCCCGGACTATATAGTCCAGGACGGCGTGGTGCCGCGCAGCCGCCTGGGGGAGGCGCTGGCGGAGATCGAGCGGTTGAGCCAGGCGCGAGCCATTCGCGTGGCCAACGTCTTCCACGCGGGGGATGGGAACCTGCACCCGCTGATCTTGTTCGACAACCGCGTGCCGGGCGAGCTGGAGCGGGCCGAGGAGCTGGCCGGGGAAATCTTGCGGCTGTGCATCCGGCTCGGCGGCTCCATCACGGGGGAGCACGGCGTGGGGATCGAAAAGCGCGCCTTTCTGCCGGAAATGTTCAGCGAGGATGACATGGCCCTGATGCACACCATTCGCCGCGCCCTGGACCCGCAGGAAATCGCCAACCGCGGCAAGATGTTCCCGAGCGGGGAGGCCCCGGCCCTGCATGCCCGTGGCCCGCACCCGCTGGAAAAGCAGGGCATCATTTCCCGAGAGTGAGGAGCCATGACAGCGCGCCCCGAAACGCCGGAGCAGGTTCAAGAGGCAGTGCGGGCACTGCCGCGGCTGCGCGCGCGCGGCGGCGGCAGCAAGGGCGCCCTGTCCGGGCCCGCGCCCGGCATCGAGACGCTGGCCCTTTCGGCGCTGACGGGCGTGCTGGCCTACGAGCCGGCGGAGTTTACCTTCACTGCCCTGGCGGGCACGCCGGTGGCGGAGGTCGAGGCGATGCTGGCGGCGAACGGGCAATACCTTCCCTTCGACCCGCTGCTGGCGGGGCGGGGGGCCACCCTGGGCGGCACGGTGGCGGCGGGCACCAGCGGCCCCCGTCGCCATCGCTTCGGGGGGGTGCGGGATTTTTTGCTGGCGGTTCAGCTAGTGGATAGCGCGGGAACGCTGGTGCGCGGCGGTGGCAAGGTTGTCAAGAACGCGGCGGGCTTCGATCTGCCCAAGCTGATGGTGGGCAGCCTGGGCCAGTTGGGGGTGCTGGTGGAGTTGACCTTCAAGGTCTTTCCGGGGGCGCGCCACTTTGCCACCCTGCGCGCGGCCCATGCCACCCTGGACGAGGCGCTCGCCACCCTCGTGCGGCTGGGGCTCTCGCCCCTGGAGCTGGAGGCCGCGGAGCTGGAGCCGCCGGGCACGCTCGTGGCTGCGGGTGGGGGGGCTGGCCGCCGCGCTGCCCGAGCGCATGGCCGCGCTCCAGCGCTTTGTGGGGCACGGCACGCCGGTGCCGGAGGGCGACGAGGCCGCCGTGTGGGAGGGGGCGCGCGAGATGGGCTGGGTGCCCCCCGGCTGGGCGCTGCTGAAGGTGCCCGTGACCCCGCGGCGCATTCCCGCGCTGGAGGCGCGGCTGGCGACGGTGGAAAGCGTGCGCCGCTACGGGGCCGGGGGGCAGGTGGCGTGGCTCGCCACCCCTGCCGGCGCCGCCACGCTCGACGGGCTGCTGCGCGAGGAGGGGCTGACCGGGCTGCTGCTGTGGGGGGAAGGGGGCCCGCTGCTGGGGCGCTCGCTGGACAACCCCTTCGCCCAGCGTGTTCAGGCGGCGCTCGATCCGGCGGGGCGCTTTCGTCGCTAACGGTTTAAAACTTTCGGGGGTATCCGCCCATGCAGCACACCATTCCCGTCGAAACGCTGGGCCCCCAGGGCCCTGCCATGGCCCACGCCGTGTCGGCGTGCGTTCACTGCGGCTTCTGCCTGTCGGCGTGCCCCACCTACAAGGTGCTGGGCGAGGAGATGGATTCGCCGCGCGGGCGCATCTTCCTGATGAAGGAGGTGCTGGAGGGCGGGCTGGAGATGGAGGGCGCGCTGCCCTACATTGATCGCTGCCTGGGCTGCCTGGCCTGCGTGCCTGCCTGCCCCTCCGGCGTGCCCTACGGCGAGCTCTTGACCCCCTTTCGCGCCCTGGCGGAGACGAAGCGCGCGCGCCCCCTGGACGAGCAGGTGCAGCGGCGCCTGGTGCACGAGACGCTGCCCTACCCGGGCCGCTTTCGCTGGGCGGCGCGGCTGGGGCGGCTGGCGCAGCCGCTGGGGCGCTGGCTCCCTGCCCCGCTGCGCGCCATGCTGGGGCTGCTGCCCGCCACCCTGCCCCCTGCCCAGCCCCTGGCGGAGCGCTACGCGGCGGAGGGACCACGGCGGGCGCGGGTGGCGCTGCTGGCGGGCTGCGTGCAGCAGGTGCTCGGGCCGGAGATCAACGCCGCCACCGTGCGGGTGCTGGCTCGGAACGGGGTGGAGGTGCTGGTGCCGCGCGGGCAGGGTTGCTGCGGCTCGCTGGCGATGCACGCGGGCGAGGCGGGGCGCGCCCGCGCCCTGGCCCGCGCCAACCTGCGCGCCTTCCCCACGGGGGTGGATGCCATAGTCACCAACGCGGCGGGGTGCGGCTCGGGGATGCGCGAGTACGGGCTGCTCTTTGCCGGGCAGCCGGAGGAGGCGGAGGCCCACCGCTTTGCGGGGCAGGTGCGCGACGTGAGCGAGTTTTTGGATGAGCTAGGCCTGCTGCCCCTGCCCGCGCGCGCGGGGCCGCTCGCCGTGGCCTACCACGACGCCTGCCACCTGGCGCACGCGCAGGGGGTGGTGGAGCCGCCGCGCCGCCTGCTGGCCGCCATCCCGCAGCTAACCCTGCTGCCCATCCCTGACGGCGAGCTCTGCTGCGGCTCGGCGGGGACGTACAACCTGGAGCAGCCCGCTATCGCGGGGGCACTGGGCGCGCGCAAGGCGCAGGCCATCCACACGACCGGCGCCCAGATGGTGGCCACAGGCAACATTGGCTGTATGATACAGATTCAAACGCATCTGGAGGCGCTGGGGCACCCGCTGCCCGTGCAGCACACGATGCAACTGCTCGATAGGGCCTATGCCGGGGTTCTCTAGCTGGCGGCGGCCCCCACCGGAGAATGTGCATGAGTGAATGGTTGATTGCCGTGCTGCTTGGGCTGGTTGAAGGGATGACAGAGTTTGTGCCCGTGTCGTCCACGGGCCACCTTATTCTGGCCGGCCATGCCCTCGGCTTCGAGGGGGAGCGGGCGGCCACCTTCGAGATTTTTATTCAGTTGGGCGCTATCCTGGCGGTGGCTGTGCTGTACTGGCAGCGCTTCCTGCGCCTGCTGCCGACGCACCCCCCTGAGGGCTTCGCGGGGTGGCGCGGGATCGGGCTGCTGCTCGTCACCTCGCTGCCGGCCCTGCTGCTGGGGCTGGTGGCCCACGAGTGGATCAAGGAAACGCTGTTCAACCCCTTCACCGTGGCGCTCGGGCTGGGCATCGGCGGCGTGGCCATCATCGTGCTGGAGCGCGCGCTATCGGGGCGGGGCAAGCGCGGGCTGGACACGCTCACCTGGCGCGAGGCGGCCCTGGTCGGCCTCTTTCAATGCCTGGCGCTCTGGCCCGGCGTTTCCCGCTCCGCCGCCACCATCATCGGCGGGATGGTGGGCGGCGTGTCGCGGGAAACGGCCACGGAATATTCCTTTTTTGCGGCGGTCCCCGTATTGGGGGCGGCGGCTGTCTACGATCTGCTCTCGAGCCTGGACGTGCTTCAGCCGTCCGATATTCCCATCTTCGCCATAGGCTTCGTGGTGGCGTTCATCTCGGCGCTGGCCGCCATCCGAACGCTCATCCGCTTTCTGGGCCACCACACGCTCGCCCCCTTTGGCTGGTACCGCATAGCCCTGGCGCTCCTGGTGCTGCTGGTGCTCCGCTAGCGCTCTGCCGCAAAGAGGAGCCCGCCCCCCTCCTGACCGACAAGCCACAGCAGATCGCCCACGCGCACGGCACGCTGGGTGCGCTCAAGCTGGCCCAAAAAGCGCTGTTCCTGCGCCATCAGCCCTTCCGGCTCCATGCAGGCCATGCGGGTGGCGGCGGGTGCGGTGATGGTGAGCCCTTCCTCGGCCACGGTATACGATGCGCCGTACTGGTTGCAGCCGGCGGAGCCGTTGACAGCCCCCGCCTCGAAGAGCGCAGTGACGGGGTGGCCCGCCAGCGGTACGATGGGCAGGGCGGAGGAAGCCACACTCTCCTCCCCTGTGGGGGCCTGTTCCACCAGGGCGTGCAGCAGCCAGGGGGTGCCCTCCAGGGGGGCGGCGGCTGTGTCGTCCAGCGGGCTGAAGAGGAGGGTTTCCCCCCGCGAGGTCAGCAGTTCAAGCTGCTCGCCCTCCAGCCGGTAGCCGCTCGCCCAGGAAAACGCATCGGTGTAGGCCCCTTCCTGCTGATGGATGGCCTCGTTGGCAAGACAGTCGTCGGGGCCGAGCATGGCCTGGGTGGGGAAGCTGAGGCGCTGTGCGTTCCCCTGGTAGGAGAACAGGAAGCTCCGGCAGCCCGCCGAGCCGATGGCGGTGTCCTCGTTGACAAAGGCGAGGGTGAGGGTGGTGCCCGACACCGGCGGGGTTCCGTTCAGCGAGACGAGCGACCAGGCTGTGCCGACCAACTCGCCAGGCTCCATGCTCACCGGGGCGCTCGGCTCGAAGGCAAGCAGCACCGTGCCGTCCGCGGCTAGCAATTCCAGCCGCTCGCCGACGATCCGATAGCTCGTAGCGGCGCTGAGCGCCTGAAGGTACGCGCCTTCCTGCTCCATCGCCCCGGCTGGCTCCATGCAGGCCATCTGGGTGGAGGCCATATTGCCAGGGGTGAAGCCGCCCTGGGCACTGCTCTGGTAGGGGCCACCGTACGAATTGCAGCCCGCAAAGCCGCCCAACTGCGCGTCATCCTCAAAGACGAGGGAGATGTGCGTGCCGGGCACAAGCGGCTGACCCTGCAACATGCTCAATTCCCAACTGCTCCCCGCCAGCGAGCCGCCTTCCGGCGCACTGCCGCCCGTCTGCGGCGCGGCGGGGGGGGTGCCGCACCCCGCTATCAGCCCCAGCATCACTACCAGTACGATTCCAACTAGCCAATTTTTTACCAACATGCTTGCTCCTCGGTTTTACAGTTTCTCGATATTTGAATAGTGGTGGTGGGCGATTTACCATCGTCCCACCGCTGTCTATCCAACGTGCCCCGCGCGCGCTATGTTCCATCGCCCTGGCCGACCAGGGCGCAACGGGGGCTTTTGGCCAATCCGCTAGCCGCTGCCAGCCCTTCCGGCTACAATCGCCCCATCCAACCCACTTTTTTACTGAGCCTCCCCAGGTGCAGTCCTGTTTGCCTGGGGGAAAGAGGAACCATGAGTGTCAGCGACAAGATCGTGTTACGGGGCCATATCATTGACTCGCTTATTTTGCCGCGCGTCTTCGATACGGTCATGGACCTCGGCGGCGATTTCGAGGTCGAGGAAGTCAAGGTAGGCAAGCACAAGGGCGACCCCTCCTTTGCGCGCCTGCGAATCATAGCCGATACCGATGCCCTGCTGCTCGACATCCTGCAGCAGTTGACGGATTACGGCGCCGAGGTCGTCACCTCGAGCGATGTGCAGACGAAGCCCGCCCCCCGCGACGGCGCGCTCCCGCAGGACTTTTACAGCACGACGAACCTGCCCACCGATGTGCGGCTGCATGGCGAGTGGGTGCGGGTGCGCGATATCGAGATGGACGTGGCGATTGTTGTGGATTGGGAGGCGGGCAGTGCGCGCGGCCTGCCCATGAGCTTTGTGCGGGAGGGGGATGCGATTGCGGTGGGGCACGAGGGGGTGCGCGTGCACCCGCTGGAGCGCTCGCGCGAGGCGGGGCTGACCTTCTCCTTCATGAATTCGGAGGTGTCGTCGGAAAAGCCGAAGCGACTGGCCATCCAGGAAATCGCGCGCGAGATGCGCGAGGTGAAGGAGCGGGGGGAGCGGGTGATCGTCGTGGCCGGCCCGGCGGTGATTCACACGGGCGCGGGCCCCTCGCTGGCGCGGCTGATTCGCAGCGGCTACGTGGATGCCCTGCTGGGGGGCAATGCCATAGCGGTGCACGACGTGGAAAGCGCGCTGTTCGGCACGAGCCTGGGGGTCAATCTGGAAACGGCTACCCCTGTGGAGGGCGGCCATCACCACCACATGCGGGCGATCAACGCCATTCGCCTGATAGGCTCGCTGCGCGAGGCGGTGGCGCAGGGGGTCCTGACGCGCGGCGTGATGTATGAGGCGATCCGCGCCGACATTGACCTCGTGCTCGCCGGCTCGATCCGCGACGATGGCCCGCTGCCGGATGTGATCACCGACGTGATCGAGGCGCAGCAGGCCATGCGCCAGGCGGTGCAGGGGGCCGGCATCGCCCTGATGATTTCCACGATGCTGCACTCCATCGCCACCGGCAACATGCTGCCTGCCCACGTGCGCACCGTTGCGGTGGACATCAACCCGGCGACGGTGACCAAACTGGCCGACCGTGGCTCGTGGCAGACCATAGGGCTTGTCACCGATGCCGAGTTGTTTTTGCGCGAGTTGGTGAATGCGCTCGATTTGCCGGAGGAGTAGGGCGAGCGGGGCGCTTGCCCTACAAATCATCCAGCAACCCTGCCAGAACGCGGGCGCAGGCAAGGGCGGCCTCCCCCCCGGAGCCGTGATCTTCGATGCTCCACCACGCGGAAAGCACGGAGACGGCCACGCCCCAGCCCAGCAGGCGCGACGGTTCGATGGCGAGCGCCTCGGACAGGATGGCCACGCGGCGCGCCAGCAGGGCCCGCCCCGCCGCCGTCTCGATGCGCCGCGGCAGGCGGTTTCGCAGCAGGGCACCCACCTCGTAGGCAGGCTCGCCGACCACCCCTTTGGGGTCCAGGGCCAGCCAGGGGGCGCGGGTGGCAGCCAGAATATTCCAGTGGTGCAGATCGCCGTGAAGGAGCACCGGCCCTGCTGCGCTGGCGAGCAGGTCGGCAAAGAGGGCCTCCGCCTGCTCGACGAGCGGGGCGGGCAGGGGGCCCGTGCTGCCATCGAAGCGGCGGCGCAGCCGACCCAGCCCGGCGGCCCAGCGGGCGACGGTGGGGAAGGGGTGCGCCACCGGCACCGGCCGCCATAGCTGCTGCATCACCCCCGCCGCCAGCCGCGTGGCCTCCTCGTCGTCTGCCACCGATGCCAGCGGGCGTCCCCGGCTCCAGCCGCTCCAGTAGCAAGATGCCCCGCTCCACGTCGGCGTCCAACAATCGGGCGATGCCGCGCCCGTCGTAGAGGCGCAGGGCTTCAATTTCCGTAGTCAGCTCCGGGTTTGGCACGCCGACCTTCAAGACGACGGATGTGCCATCCTCACACAAGGCAGGGGCGACGTAGTTATATGAGAGGTCAAAGGGGGGGAGCACACGCAGCCCCCAGCGCCGCTCGCATTCCGCAATCAACGCTGGCAGCGCGGCCAGCCAGGCGCGGCCACGCTCGCCGTAGAGCTCGAGGATGGTTTGGGTGAAGGCGGGGAGTGCCGGAGCAGTGGGCATCTCGTGGGTGTCACTCACTTGCACCTCCTGGCGTGGTGTGGGGCGTCGCTCTCTCCCGGGGTTGCGATCCCGTCGGCGGTTTGCTAATACGATACGTTACTCGATAGTTGTGATTAGAGTTAAGCGGCGTGCAGAACGCCCTCATGCTCACACAGCGTGTCATCCAGAATCAAGCACCCCCTGCTCCCATCATTACGAAGGGACGCGGTTTGGGCAAGCAGATACTCGATGCGACGCTCGTTGACCTCTTCTTGCGCCCAGCTTGCCTTTGACAGAAGACGCGACAGATTGCTTTTGTCGGCACTATCGAGAATGCAGCGAGCGATAGTGCTCAGGCTCTTGTTCGGCAACACGGTCAGCCCCGTCAGGTAATTCTCAAAGTGCCGGAACTGACGTCGGTTGCTGAACAGGTCACGAAATGCCAGCGCATGACGTTTGACAGACAAGGGGGGCCAGCGTCACGATTGGCAGTTGCATAGCTCTTACCTGTTTTCAGAAGGGTGGTCGCTCTCCATCTATGGTAGCACTCTTGCGCCCTTCAAATCACAACTATCGAGTTACAATATATGACTCCACCGGAACGGATCGCGATTATAAAATGGAGCAAACCAGATGGGCAATCTCTTGCTATTGGCGAAGCCGCTAGGTCGAGTGGCTACGAGGTGGTCTACTTCGACCATCAGGAGCCTGTACCGGAGAACGTCGGGGTGGTATTCACGTTTGGCCCGTACCATCGTTGGACCCCTATCCCACAGCAACTATCCCGGTTAAATCCAGCCCCGCGACCTTTGCTACTTCACTGGAATTTCGAAGGCACCCCCCCTCTCAACGTGCCACACCCGCTGATAAAATGGTTCTCCCTCTTTCGTAGCGCGGTAGACCGTCTTAACAACAGTGACAATCAGGGCGTCAAGCGCTGGTTAGCCACCCCTCCCCTTTCATTTATCAACACTCGCTTCCACAAATTTCGCTTCATTGGAGACACCTGCTGGGCAACACAAAATGGTTTGCTGGATCGGTTTGTGACAACCTCGTATCTGTATGCCGAACTTTATAGGAAACTGAACGTATCCGCCCTCGTGGTGCCGTGGGGAACCTCGCCGCTCTGGCATGCAAGCCTCGGTTGCGAGCGGGACATTGATGTGTTATGGATGGGAAAGCGACGTACAACTTGCCGTAGCAAACGGCTGGACGCTGTTCGAGAACAGCTAGCCGCCCAGGGTGTCACTGTGTACATGGTAGATGGGATCGAGCGACCATTCATCTATGGAGACGAGCGAACGCACATCTTAAACCGAGCGAAAATCACGTTGAACCTTTTGCCAACCTGGTACGACAACAATTTCCCGCACCGATTTCATCTGGCAGCGGCAAACAAGTCACTCGTCATCTCGGACCCACTGCTCCCTCACCATCCTGCCTATCAGGCAGGCACCCACTACGTTGAAGCGGCGTCAGATAAGCTGGTCCCCACCATCCTCTTCTATTTGCGCCATTCAGAAGCACGCGAGAAAATTACGAGCGCCGCGTATCACCTCGCAACCAGCGAAATGACGCTGGAAAAAAGTGTTCATGTCATCCTTTCCTCAGTCGCACAACAGAAGAGACAGGCTGCAAAGGCCCGCACCCCTCTCCCTACATTGTGACATTCTCATCCGTCATCTAATCGTACGAAGGTCCATAGCCTGTGCAATTACATTACTGTCGGTTGCAAAACTTCGGAGATGCGTTGAATCTGTGGTTGTGGCCTCAACTGCTGCCAGGGGTGTTCGACGAGGGAGGGAACAGTTTCTTCGTAGCCATTGGAACTCTGCTAAACGACTGGCTCCCCCACCATGGCAAAAAGGCTATCTTTGGGGCAGGCGTAGGGTACTCCAAGAAAACACTCCCCATCCCGGATCACAGCTGGCACTTTTACTTTGTCCGCGGGCCTCTGTCCGCGCGGGCATTGGGTCTGCCCCAGGAGCAGAGCCTTACCGATGCCGCCGTTGCGGTACGGCTACTCGGCTCCCAAACCACTCCCGTCCCCAAAAAGTACGCCGTGTCCTACATGCCCCATTGGCGAAGCAACGAGTACTGGCCCTGGGAAAGCATCTGCCAGCAAATCGGCATCCATTTCATCAATCCGGTAGCAGGGGTTCCGCAGGTACTTGATGAACTCCAGGCATCGGAACTGGTATTGACCGAAGCGTTGCACGGCGCCATCATAGCCGACGCCTTTCGCGTACCCTGGGTTCCTGTTCGTGCGTACAAGCACATCCTACGATTCAAATGGGACGACTGGTGCGCTGCTGTTCAGTTGCCTTATCAACCCGTTCCGCTCCCACCCCTTTATCAAGCCGATAGCCTCCTATGGAAATGGCACGAGCTTGGCAAGCGGTACAACCATCATCCCATGTTTGGCTATCTCACCCGCTTTGTAGAAAAAGGGGTGCAGCAAGGGTCGCGAGTGGTCCATCCCCCTCTTGTTGCCGAGGCCACCCGACGGCTGGCTGCCGCTGTGCACAACCGACCCTGGCTTTCTACCGATCAAACACTTGACCGTATCACCGAACAGCTTGACGCAAAGCTTGCTACCTTTCGTCAGGATTACGCAGATGGACGGTTTCACAGCTAGCTGTGGGGCAGTCACTGCAAAGGGAGAGGCGCCTGATACCAGGGCTCACTCTCGAACGAGCGGTGTCCTTGCTCCCTGCTCGTCCGGGCTTTACCCCGCGGCCTGCAGGCGGGTGAACTCTTCCTGATCCCGCAACTGAAGGTCGTAAATCTGCTGGTACAGGCCTCCCTGCGACAGAAGCGCATCATGGGTGCCACGCTCCACAATGCGCCCGTGCTCCAGCACCAGGATCATGTCTGCGTTCTTGAGCGTGAGGAGCCGCTGCGCGATGACAAAGGTGGTGCGCCCCTCCATCAACTGGCTGAGCGCCTGCTGGATCAGATGCTCCGTCTCCATGTCCACGCTGGAAGTCGAATCGTCCAGGATGAGGATGCGGGGGTTCATCAGGAGGGCGCGCGCGATGGCGATGCGCTGCTTTTGCCCGCCGGACAGCGTCACGCCCCGCTCGCCGACCCGCGTCTCGTACCCCATCGGAAAGCCGCGGATAAAGTCATCGGCCCGTGCGGCGCGCGCCGCCTCGCGAATCTGATCGAGCGAGGCCTCTTTGTGGCCGTAGGCTATGTTTTCTGCGATGGTGGAGCTGAACAGAAAGGGGTCCTGCAGGACGATCCCGATCTTGGAGCGGAGGCTGTCAATGGCGATCCGCCGCAAATCGTGCCCGTCCACGCGCACGCTGCCCTCGGTGGGGTGATAGAAGCGGGGGATCAGGTTCGTGATGGTGCTCTTGCCGGAGCCGGTGGCCCCCATGAGCGCCACCACCTGCCCCGGCTCTGCCACAAAGGAGATTTCCTCCAACGTGCGCTGCCCTGCTTGATAGCCGAAGCTCACGTTGTCGAACTCGATGCGCCCCTGAATGTCGGGGAGGGTCACAGCGTCGGGCGGGTCCTCGGTATCGTTCGGCTCGTCCAAAATCTCGAAGACGCGCGTGCCGCTGGCGACCGCTGTGGCCGCCAGGTTGACCAGGAAGCCGAGCCGCTGAGCGGGGCCGCTCAGCATCAGCATGTACGAGATCATGGCAAAGAGCGAGCCTACCGTGATGCGCCCCTCCAGCACGCGCGGCCCCCCAAACCAGAGCAGCAGGAAAACGCTGATGGCAATCAGGAAGGTGAAGAAGGGCCAGTTGTTGGCCCATACCCGGATGACCGTGTAGCGCCGGTCGAACCACTCATCGTTTTCGCGGTTGAACTTTTCCAGCTCGTAGGGCTCGCGCGCGAAGGCCTTCACCACGCGGATGCCGGTCATGCTTTCCTGCATCACTGTGGAAAGCACCCCCATCTGCTCCTGGATGCGCGTGAACATGGGGCGCACCACGTTGCCGAAGCGAATCGTCGCGTAGACCAACGCCAGCATGGGCAGCAGGGCCACCAGCGACAGCACGGCGCTTTCGCGCAGCATGGCAAGGGTGATGCCGACGAGCAGCATCACGGTGGCCAGCAGGTCCAGCATGCCGATGCCGACGAATCGCTCCGTCTCGGTGATGTCACCGGTGGCGCGGCTCATCAGGTCGCCCGTCTGCGAGCGGTCGTGGAAGACGAAGGGGAGGCGCTGCACCTTGTCATAAAAGTGGTTGCGCAGGTCGTAGGCCACGCGAAAGCTGAGCCACTCGCCGTAGTAGCGCTGGAGGAAGGCGAAGCCGGCCCGCACGATGGCGATGCCCAGGATGATCGCCCCGCTGACGATCAGGGCCTGGGGCCGCCCCTCGGCCAGCCCTTCATCCACTGCCTGCTTCAAGACCTGCGGCACGATCAGCGCCAGCAGCGTCGAGAGGATGGTAGCGCCGTAGGCCAGCGCCAACTCGCGCGGGTAGGGCTTCAGATAGGAAAACAGCCGCTGATAATTGCTCCAACGTGTCATGTCGTCTCGCTCCGCACCCCGGGATGGGTGGTTTTGGGGGTTTGATGGTTGCCCTGGGCAAGAGTCCTGCCAAAAGAAAGCGGGGCAGCCCGTGAGGGCCGCCCCGCGGGGGCAACATCCGTACAGCGCGCCGTCGCTACGAGGGCGAATCCCCCTTGGCGGCGGCTATCTTCTGCCGAACCTCGGCCCGCTTGGCCAGCGTTTCCTGGGCGGGCTGCTGGAGGGCACTCTGCCAGGTGCTGCTCAGGTCGGACAGCGCCCCCAGCAGGGCGTCGGCGGGCGCGACGATCGCGGCAGCGATGGGGTCCAGCAGGCGCACCTGGACGGTGTCCCCCTGCTGCGGGAAAAAGCGCTCGCGCAGGGGGCGAATCAGGTCACTGTTGATATTCTCGATGCTTTGGGGGATGGCGCCGATGATGGCCTCCACATGCTCGATGGCCTCGATGATGCGCGGCCCGACCCCGGGGATACGCTCGATCAGCCCCTTGAAGAAGCCACCCAGGGCCTCCGTGATGGGGGCGACCGGCTCGCCCGCTGCGCGCAGCCGATCCTCGAGCGTCTGCATCATGTTGCTGAGGCCGGTGATCCCCTGCTCGGCGCGGGCCAGGCCGGTGTCCAGCCCGGCAAAGCTCTGATCCAGCTCGCTGAGCCGCTGCTCTGCCAGCCGCAGCCCCTCGCGCAGCCCCGCAGCCCCGCTGCCCGCCCGCTCCAGCGCCATGCCGACCAGCCCGAGGCCGCTCTCGACTATGCGGTCCAGCCCAAGCTCGTCCAACTCCTGGTAAAGCGCCATCAGCCCGGTGGCCGACTGAAGCTCGGTTGTCAGCGCCTGGTTCTGGCCTGTCAATTGGGATACCGCGCCCCGCAGGTCCGGAAAGGCGGGCGCGGCGGCGGTCGGCTCCGCTGCGGGCACGGGCACGAAGGGCGCATTGGCGGCGGGCGCCTCGGGGCTGCTGTTGCTGACCAGCAGCGCGGAGATGCCTGCCCCGCCGACGCTCACCGCTGCGGCGCCGCCGAGGCCCAGCAGCGCCAGCACCTTGCGCCGCGTGAGGCCACGGGATGGCGCGGGCGCGTCGGCCGGGGCCAACAGGGCCTCCATCTGGTAGAGCGTCCCCTCGTCCGCGTGACGAAGTTGCTCCATGAGGCGCGCTTCCAGGCTGGCGCGCGCGTTGCTGTTCATCGCCATTGCATCGGCCATGCTGTCCTGCTTTCTTTCTGCTCACCCCTGGCCTTGCCTGGCCCAGGGCGCTCGGCACTGACTTTATAATCAAGTGTACCAGAACAATTGTTCCGGCGTCAACGGGGTTTCCATACAGCTATTATACCACAAATTTACAGGGTTGGCTCAATAGGAAAGATGGCGCTAATCAGGGCAATCGCATCTAGATGGGGGGAGGAAGCAGGTAAGTGAGTAGAATAGGGGGAGGAAGAGGAAAAAGCCAAGGAGCAACCCATGAAAACCGTAACGGCCCCAGGTACAGCCCCACGAAGCTGTGCGCCATGACCTGCGCGGCTACCTCCTCTGCCGCCTCGGGCGGGCAAACGCTGATGATCACGGTGGTGACCTCACAGAGCCGGGCCATGCTACCTGCGTCTAGGAGGGTGTGCTCGCCGGCGCGCTTCCGGATGCGAGGGCTACGGCCCTCCGACACCCAGGAGACGGCGTGGCCGGCCTCCTTCAGGCACGCTGCCAGAAAGACGCCCATCTCGCCGGGATGCAGGATGCCGATGCTTCCGGGTTGCATGAGCGTATTCTGATTGACAACGTGAGCAGGATCGCGTATTATACAAGTATGTTAATTAATGATCAAGTTAAATGAGGCCTCGCACGGATGATGCGGGAGGATAACGACCGCCTGAGCCAGCTTTTTGCGGCGCTGGCAAACCCGACACGGCGCGCGATTCTAGAGCGCTTGGCGCAGGGTGAAGCAACCGTCAACGAACTTGCCGAACCCTTCGACATGAGTCTGCCAGCCATCTCCCGGCACATCAGCGTGCTAGAGGAAGCAGGGCTGATCAGCCGGGGCCAAAGAGCACAGTACAGACCCTGTATCCTTGATGCGGAACCTTTGCGAGAAGTCGCCGAGTGGGCGGCACACTATCTCAAGAACTGGGAAGAGAGCTTCGACCGCCTGGACGATTATTTACGCAAGATTCAAGAGGAGACGAAAAGCTAGTACCCGCTGGAAGTGCTCCTCAACACCCTTCACCAGGAGTAACCATGACGTCAAACACAACGGCAGATCGAGAAATCGTCGTCACACGAGTGTTCGAGGCACCGCGCGACCTCGTCTTTGCGGCGTTCACCGAGCGGGAACACGTCGAGAACTGGTGGGTCCCCCGCGGCACAACGACTCATGAATGGGACGCGGCGCCCGGGGGGCTGTGGCGCTACAGCATGCCCGGTCCCAAAGGGGCTCTCTATCCCTTCAAGGTACAGTTCATCGAGATCGCCAGGCCCGTGCGGCTCGTATACGATTATGGTGCCGACACGGAGGACATGTCTGACGCGGTACGCACGACCGTGACCTTCGAGGAAGAGAACGGACAGACCCGAGTCACCTTGCAGTTGCAGTTTGCAACGGTGGCCGCCCGCGAAGAAGCGGTCCAGTACGGCGCCGTGAAGGGCGCAAAGCAGGCGCTGAACAACCTCGCGGATTATCTGGCCGACTCAACCCGGGTGGGCTTCAACGGCAATCAATCACTATCAGGGAGATCATGATGAGTTCAACGAAGGGATTCACAGCCGAGGAAAAAGCCGCGATGAAGGCCCGCGCCAAAGAGCAGAAGGCGGAATCGCGCGCAAACAAGAAGAGGGAGGAGGGGGAAAGCGACGTGCTCGCGGCGATCGCCGAGATGCCGGAAGCGGATCGCGTCCTGGCCGAGCGGGTCCACGCCATCGTGACGGAGAACGCGCCCGACCTGTGGCCGAAAACGTGGTACGGGATGCCCGCGTATGCCAGGGACGGCAAGGTCGTCTGCTTCTTTCAAAGCGCGGCTAAGTTCGATGCGCGGTACGCGACGCTGGGCTTCAACGACACGGCGAAGCTGGACGATGGCGCCATGTGGCCGACTGCCTTCGCCCTGAAGGGGTTGACTGCCGCCGAAGAGGAAAAGATCGCCGCGCTTGTGAAGCGAGCAGTAAGCTGAGGGCGAAAAGCAGCTGCTGGATAACGGAGGAGCGATGGCAAGTTGGGCAGAGTTTGCGAAGCGGGCGCCCGAGTTAGCCGCCTTTGGCGCGCAACGGCTGGGCGGCGACCGGGCGGCTTATCTGGGGACGCTGCGCCCGGATGGCGGCCCGCGGGTACACCCGGTGACGCCCATCCTGGGCGAGCAGTTGTTCCTGTTTATGGAGCCGACTTCCCCCAAGGGCAAGGATTTGCAGCGCGACCCACGCTACACCCTGCACTGCGGTGTGGAAGATTCGAGCGGCGGGAAAGGAGAATTCTATGTGCGCGGGCGCGCCCAATTGGCGACCGACCCGGAACGACGCGCCCGTGCCGTGGAAGCGGCGACTTACGACCCGGCTGAGCGTTACATTCTCTTTGTGCTCAGCGTAGAATTTGCCTTCATGAACATTTATGAAGATGGGGAGCCACACCCGCGGCGCTGGGAGGCGCCAGACTAGAGCAACCGTCAATGTGTGAAGGGGATGAGGTGGCAAGTGGGATGGGAGGCTCTCGAGCAGTGGGGTGTTGACGCCGCTCGCATCGAACCGCTCGCTGGCGGGGTTGCCAACGACGTGTGGAGCGTGCGCGTCAACGGGCACCGTGCCGTCGGTCGTCTCGGGGCCAGGAGCGACGCTGACCTCGCCTGGGAGACCAACCTTCTCCAACACCTCGACCATGAAGGTCTTAGCGTGCCGGTGCCGATCCCGACGACCGACGGACGGCTGTTCGCCGACGGTCTGGTGGTGATGAGCTACTTGGAGGGCGGAGCGCCCGAGACGGAGGCCGACTGGCGACGTGTGGCCGACACGCTCCGCCAGCTGCACGGGTTGACGCAGGGCTGGCCGCAGCGCCCGGGGTGGCGATCGTCGCTTGACCTTCTGCACGCCGAGACCGGGACGAGGATCGCCCTCGGCGCGATGCCGCCCGAGGGCGTTGCTCGATGCCGAGCAGCGTGGGCACGGCTCGTCGGACGCCGGACATGCGTTGTCCATGGCAATCCCAACAATCCTGGCAACGTCCGACTAACGGCGGATCGGGTGGCGCTGATCGACTGGGACGAATCGCATGTCGACATCCCCGACCTCGATCTGGTGCTGCCCCACAACGCCGCCGGTCTGGACGACGAGGCGTACGACATCGCCGCGCAAGCGTCGGCCGCATGGGAAGCCGCCGTCTGCTGGGACCCCAGCGGGACCGACCAGTACGCGGTCAAGCGGCTCGCCGAGGTCCGGGCGCTCTGAGCAGCAGCGGCAGCGAATCCAGAGAGCGCCCAGTTTGCCGCCTTCCCTGCTGCTCGAATACTATCAATTAACCCAGATGGACACCCGTGCAGGGTGACATGCGCGCAGGCGTCGGTCCAGGCCAGCTCAAACGAAACGCCGCAATCACCTCCAGAGGATGCGGGCCGTATCTCTCCCAGGTGAACCACCAGGGGAAGCCGTGGGTAAGTTACCAAATGATGAGCGTGACGGTTGTCGCGCCGTCCCTTTACAATCGGCGCGCCTAGCCACCCTGTCCCAAGGAGGGTCTGTATGGAGGAGTTCAAATCGAAAGTGATCGCCCTTGTCCGCCGCGCTCACGAGGAGGAGTTGGCGTTCGTCGCCGCCCTCCCGGAGGAAGAGCGCGAGGAACCTGGCAGCTACGAGCGCTGGTCCGCTAGAGATGTTATCGGGCACAACGCAACCTGGAAGCAGCGGTGGGCTGATCGCATCATGGCCATGGCGGGCGGTGAGTCAGTCGAGCAGTATGGAGACGACGACGATGAGAACGAGGGCATCTTCACGCAGCAGAAGGAATGGACATGGGATCAGCTCCTGGCAGCGGCGGCACGCGGCACCGATGCCCTGATCGCCTGCATGGAGGAATTGCCGGAGGACTTTCTACAGGAGAAGCAACGGTTTTTTGGTGGGGAGGAACACGCGATCTGGGAACGTGTCCTGGGCAACGGCCTGCACCATGTAACCACGCACCTCGCGACATACCACATCGAGCGCGGCCGGTTTGAGCAGGGCGTCGGCCTGATGGAGCGTGTGGCCGGCTGGATGGCCGCGATGGACGAGTCGGAGGCGTCGCACGGCACAAACCTGTACAATATCGCCTGCCTCTACGCCCTCGAAGGCCGCACGGATGAGGCTCTCCCGCGCCTGCGCGAGTCCCTACGCCTCAATCCCGGCCTGACCGAATGGTCCAGAGAGGACCCGGACCTTGTCTGCCTCCATGGCCATGCCGGCTACGAGGCGCTTTACGCGTGAGAGCGGGTAGGACATACGTTGTCACGCCACAATTCGCATGAACCCATGTGCCCTGAGCGGGGCCATAGTGGTGCATGAGCCCCCGCGACCCACCTCGCTGCGCCAGGTGCATGGTGGGGTGGATGGATGATTTGTCGCGAGTCCAGAGGTAGGATTTCGCGGCAGCATCGGGCTCGCCTCTGAGAGGGGGAGGGGCTCGCACTGGTTCAACCGAAAATCGGTACACTACCAGTAGAAGTCAGGTAGCATCGGCAGCCTGCGTTTCTTTTGCGCTCACGAACGCCGTCAGCTGCTGCGCGGGGAGGGGGCGGCTGGCAAGATAGCCCTGGAAGCGATCGCACCCCTGCTCCTCCAGAAAGCGGCGCTGTCCCTCGGTCTCGACCCCTTCTGCAATCACATGCAGGCCGAGGCTGTGGGCCAGGGCGATGATGGATTTGGCGAGCGCGGCACTGCCTGGATCGTCAGGCAGGTTCTGCACGAAGGAGCGATCAATCTTCAGCTCGGTCACGGGGAAGCGCTGGAGGTAGCTGAGGGAGGAGTAGCCCGTGCCAAAGTCATCAATGGCCAGGGCGCGCAGCCCAAGGGCGCGCAGGTCGGTGAGGACCTGGACTGTGGCTTCCGCATCTTCCATCAACAGGCTCTCGGTGACCTCGACACACAGCTTGTTGGGCGGCAGGCCGCTCTCGTGAAGGATGGCACGGACCATCTCCACCAGGTTGGGCTGCCGGAACTGGCGCGCGGAAATGTTGACGGCCACAAACAAGAGGGTCAGGCCGTCGGCCAGCCACTGGCACATCTGGGCGCAGGCGGTGCGTATTACCCATTCGCCCAGGGGCACGATCAGCCCCGTTTCTTCGGCGAGCGGGATAAAGTCCGCCGGGGAAATCATGCCGCGCTGCGGGTGCTTCCAGCGCACCAGGGCCTCGACACCCATCACGCGGTGGCCATCCATCGCCATCTTGGGTTGGTAGTGGAGCTCAAACTCTTGCTGCTCCAGGGCGCGCCGCAGGTCAGCCTCCAGCTCGAGCCGCGCGCGGAGCTGGGCGTGCATGGTGGAGTCGGCAAGCGCATAATCGTGGCCGCCCCGCTTGGCCACATACATGGCGATGTCGGCGTCGCGCAGCACCTCCTCGGCGCTTGTGCCCTGCTTGTTGTAGATCGCGATGCCGATGCTGGTCGCGCTTACGATGTCATAAGGAGGCAGGTGAAAGGATGCCTCGAAGGCTTCCCCGATAGTGTTGGCCACCTTGACGATCTGCTCGGTATGCACCACTTCCTCGAGCAGAATAGCAAACTCGTCGCCGCCGAAGCGAGCCACCGTGTCCCCTGGCTGCACGCACGAGACGAGGCGTTTGCCGACTTCGACCAGCAGCAGATCGCCTACCCCATGCCCCAGGCTGTCATTGATCGTCTTGAAACGGTCCAGGTCCAGAAAGAGCACAGCACAGCCATGCTGGTTGCGGTCAGCGCGGCTAATCGCCTGCGTAAGGCGATCCATAAAAAGGGCGCGGTTTGGTAGGCCGGTCAGCGCATCGTGGAAGGCGTTGTGGATCAGCTGTGCCTCGGCCCTCTTTTGCTCGGTAATGTCGCGGCTGTTGACGACGATCCCGCGCACCGCCGGGTTGTCCAACAGGTTGGTCGCGGTGGCCTCGACCACGTGCCAACTGCCGTCGCGGTGCTGCGTCCTCAACTCGGTGGTCACGATTTGGTCGGGATGAGCAATCAGTTGATCGAAGAGGCTCGGCAGGTGGTGGGCATCGTCGGGGTGGACATGCACGAACATGTGCGCCCCGATGCTCTCGTCGCCATAGCCCATCATGCGCTGTTGGGACGGGCTGCTATAGGCGATCCGCCCCTCAGCATCAATCACGGTGATGGCATCGGCCGAGTGTTCGACCAGCGCGCGCAGGTACTCCTCGCTGGCCTGCACCGCTTCCTCCGCACGGATGCGGTCGCTCACATCGCGCAGCGCGGAAAGGTGGCGGCCCGGCCGGAAGTGCGCGCGGGCCGTGAATTCCAGATCGCGGAGCTCGCCATCGGGACGGCGCAACCGATAGCGGCCCGTCTGGGTGCCCTCCTTCAAAAAGGTTTCCCAGGCAGCGTCCGCTGCCTCCCTCGCCTCGGGGGGGGCGAAATCCATAATTTTGCGGCTCAGCACTTCCTCACGCGACAATCCAAACAGCTCAAGGGCCGCCGGGTTGGCATCCACGTAGCGCCCCTCGTCGTCCGCTATCAGGATGGCATCGAGGGTGTTGGTGAAGAGCGCGTTGAGCGTGGCTTCCCGCTCCTGCAGGAGGCGCGCGGCCTCCTGCCGCTCGGTGATGTCCCGGAAGTAGATCGAGATTCCCTCGGTCGTTGGGTAGAGGTGGATCTCGAGCCACTTGCCAAGCGGTTCGTACCAGCATATCGAACTCTATCACTTTCTGGTTGGTGACAGCCCCTTGATAGTGCGCGAAGGCTTCTGTGTCGAGTGCCTCAGGGAAAGCGCTGCCAGACGTTGCTGCCGAGTAGCTCCTCGCGCGGGCGCTCCAGCAGCATCTCCGCCCGCCCGTTGAGGTGGACAATGCGCCCCTCGCGATCTATCGCACAAAAGGCATCGGTGGTGCTTTCCAGCGTCTCGGTCAGCTGGCGATTGATGTGCAGCAACGCATCCTCGGCCTGCTTGCGCTCGGTGATGTCGCGGACATAGGAGAGAACACAGGCCTCGCCCGCCAGGGTGATCTGCTCCGCCGAGTACAACACATCGCAGAGCGTGCCATCCTCATGACGGGCCTGAAGCTCCATGTTGCGGATCCATCCCTGCGCGGCAAGCTGTCCCAGGATGCGCTCCCGCGTGTCGGGCTGGGCCCAAAGCTGCATCTGGGCGGTGGTCTGCCCCACCACCTCTTCGCGGCGCTTGCCAAAGATGTCCAGAAAGCTCTGATTCACATCCATGGCATACCCGTGCGTCAGGCTACTGATCGCGATGCCCACGGGGCTAGCGTGGAAGATGGCGGCAAAGCGTTGCTCGCTGCGCAGGACCTCTTCCTCGAAGAGCCTGCGCGCCGTGACATCCTGCTGGATGCCTATAAAATGTGTCACCTGCCCATGCGCGTCGTGGATGGGGGAGATGGCCAGGTAGTTCCAGAAGGGGGTGCCATCCTTGCGATAGTTGAGAATTTCTACGGTGATGGATTGCCCCCGCCGAATGGCGGTGCCTAGCTGCTCCACCGTGGCCTGCTCCGTTTCCGCCCCCTGCAAAAAGCGGCAGTTGCGCCCCAGCACCTCTTGCGCGTCGTAGCCGGTCAGGCTGGTGAAGGCGGGGTTGGCGAAGATGATGGGATTGTCCGGCTGGTTGGCGTCGGTTAGCAGGATCCCGCTGGTTGTCGCCGCGATGGCCTGGTCGCGCAGGTGCAGCGCTTCCTCCGAACGCACCTCCGCGGTGATGTCGCGCGTGCTGCCGACGAGGAAGGGCCCCCGCTCGTTCTCGACATACGCGCCGTGGCCCGAAAGGACGCGCTCGTCGCCGTCCGGGCGAACAATCCGGTACCGGATCGCGACCGATCCCTTCTCCTCGATGGCTTGAGCGAGCGCGGCGCTTACGTGCGCGCGGTCGTCGGGATGGACGCGTTCCTGGATCTGGGCAAACGCCACCTCGCTCGTCTCGGGCGGGAAACCATAGATATTTTGGATTTCCCCGGTCAACGTGACCGTGTCCGATCCGAGCCGCCGGAACCAGCCACCGAGGCGGGCGGCACGCTGCGCCTCCCGCAGAAAGCGCTCGCTTTCCCTGAGCTGCTCCTCCGCCTCCTTGCGTGCCTGGATGTCGGTGACCATCAGCAGCGTGCCCAGGGGGTGCCCCGCATCGCTGCTCAGGGGGCTGCTGGTGGCAAGCACCCAGCAGCGTCCGCCATCGGCGCGCTTGATAGACAACTCGCTTTGGACCGACCCTCGCTCACCCCGCTGGAGCAGGAGGGCTTCCGCCCCTTCCTCGACAAACGCCTGGATCGGCTGCCCCCGCAGTGCTTCGACCGAGAGCCCAAGCCACTCAGCCATTCGCTCGTTGGCGTACACCGTCTGTCCGACGGGGTCGAGCACCCATATCCCTTCATGGGCGGTCTCGACAATCAGGCGGTAGCGCGCCTCGTTGGCCTGCAGGGCCCGCGCCTGCTGCTGGACGCGCAGCAGGTGATGGACGCGCTGGACGAGGAGGGTCAAATTGAGGGGCTTGGGCAGCACATCGTCGGCACCGGCTGCAAAGGCTTGTTCCACCGACTCATCGTTCTGCAGGGCGGTGATCATCAAGATGGGGATCGTGGCGCTTTCGGGCATCGCCCGGAGGCGCTCGCAGGTGGCGAAGCCATCCAGCACTGGCATGCGGGCATCCAGCAGGATAAGGTCGGGCTGGAGGGCTTCCACTATGGCAAGGGCCTCGGCCCCATCCCGCGCCGTGGCTGTGGTTAGCTCTTCCTCGTTTAACAACTCAACTAACATATCTCGAATCGCACTGTCGTCGTCTACGACGAGAACGCAGGCCGAGGAGGGAGGGGATGAAATCCCCTGACCAGGTAAAATTTCTAGAGTCCATTTGACCTTCCTATTCGGCTGAGGCGGAGGGCAGAGGAGGGCAGCATAGGTACAATTCAGTTAGTACGTATACATAACAACTTCGGTAGCTGGCGAATTTGAGATGAAGCGGTCGATGCAGGACGGATGTAATAACAGCGTGAGTATATACAAGACCAGGCAATGGTCGGTATATCACGTCAGTCATGAAGCTTAATGATGGCGACCGCGGGCGAAAAGGGTACGAGCGTGCGCGGCTGGAATTTCAGCCGCTCCGGGAACTGGCGACTTGCCGGATAGGGGTCAACGGGGTGCGGGCTCACACGGGCCGCACCTGTAAGGGAAGGGTGGGCCCGTGTGAGGGGGTATCAAGGCTGTTGATGCCTACTGATAGGCTTCCAGATAGGCTACTACCTCCGCCATGAAGGCATCCGCCGTCGCGCCGTCCAGCACGCGATGATCGAATGTGAAGGATAAATATACCATAGGACGAATAGCTATGGAATCGCCCTGCGTCACGACCACGCGCTTTTGAATCTTGCCGATGCCCAGGATGGCGCTTTGCGGCTGGTTGATGATGGGGGTGCCCCACAGGGAGCCGCTCACGCCGTGGTTGGTGAGGGTGAAGGTGCCGCCGCTCATGTCGTCCGGCGTCAGGCCGCCCCCGCGCGCGCGCTGTGTCAGCTCATGCACGTCGCGTGCCAGGCCAGCCAGGTTCTTCTCGTCGGTGCGCTTGATCACCGGCACCAGCAGCCCCGCGCCCCCTTCCGTCGCCGTCGCCATGCCCACGTTGATTTCTTTGAGCAGGTGGATGCCCTCGTCGGTGAAGGTGGAATTGACGAGGGGGTGGTTGCGCAGGGCGTGGGCCGCGGCCTCGACAAAGTAGGCCATGAAGGTCAGCCGGATGCCACGCGCTTCCAGGTCGCCGCGGTTCGCATCACGGTGGCGCGAGATGGCGCTCAGGTCAGCCTCGAAGACCGTGGTGACATGGGGCGCGGCGCGCTTGGACTGGACCATGTGCTCGGCAATGCGGCGGCGCATGGAGGTCAGGGGGATCACCTCGCCCGGCTGCGCGGCAGGGGGCGCAGGGGGGCGGGGGGCTGCCGGCGGGCGGCTTTCCGGCTGCGGGCGCGCGGCGGGTGCGGGTGCCGGGGCGGGCGCGGGGCGCACGGGGGCCGGGGCGGGTGCGGGGGCGGGGCGGGTGCCACGGGGGCCGCGGGCATGGCAGGTTGGGTAGGGACGGGGGCGGGGGCGCCCTCCTCCCCGCGCTCGGCCAGGAATTTTTCGATGTCCCGCTTGGTCACGCGCCCCGCGTTGCCGGTGCCCTGCACCTGGGACAGATCAATCTTGTGCTCGCCAATCATGCGCGCCACGACGGGCGTCATCATCGGCTCGGCGCGCTCTTCGTCTGCCTCGGCTGCGCCGTCCGGCTCTGGCGGGGCGGCGGCGACAGTCTCGTCGCCCAGGGGCGCCCAGGATGCAGCGGGCTCGCTGGCAGGCTCCGGCTTCGGTGGCTCCGCGGCGGCGGGGGCAGGCTCCGGCTCGGGCTCGGGTGCTGCCTCGGCGGGCGCAGCCTCGGCGGCGGGGGCGCTTGCTTCGTCCGCCTCGCCGAGGTAGCAGAGCACGGTGCCCACCGCCACCGTCTCGTCCTCCTTGACCTCGATGGACAGGAGGGTCCCCGCATCGGTGGCGGTGATTTCCGTGTCTACCTTGTCGGAGATAACTTCTAGCAGGGGCTCATATTTTTCGACCTGATCGCCCACCTGTTTCAGCCATCGCCCTACCGTCCCCTCCGTGACCGACTCGCCAAGCTGTGGCATCTTGACGGCAATTGCCATAATTTTTGTTCCTTCCTATTAGTAGCTCGATAGTCTCAGAACGCTGCCAGCTCCCGAATCGCCGCTTCGATGCGCTCGACGCTGGGCAAAAACCATTCCTGCTGCGGCCCGTTGTAAGGCATGGCGGGAACCTGGGGGCCGGTCAGCCGCTTGATCGGGGCGTCCAGCCACATGAAGGCCTCGTCCGCCACGATGGCCGCCACCTCCGCGCCAAAGCCGCAGAAGCCATTGTCCTCGTGAACGATGAGGAGTTTGGCAGTCTTCTTGACGCTCTCGATGAGCAACTCTTTGTCCAGCGGCACGAGCGTGCGCGGGTCAATGATCTCGACCTCGATCCCGTCCGCGGCCACCCGCCCCGCCGCTTCCAGCGCATAGTGTAGCATCAACCCGTAGGCGAACACCGTCAGGTCGCGCCCCTCGCGCGCGCGGCGCCCCTGGCCGAGCGGGATGGTGAATAGCTCATCGGGCACCTCGCCGCGAATCAGGCGGTAGCTTTTCTTGTGCTCCAAAAAGATCACCGGGTCCGGGTCGAGGATGGAGGCGTAGAGCAGCCCTGCCGTATCGTAGGGGGTGCTGGGCACCACCACTTTCAAACCAGGCACATGCGCGAAGAACGCTTCCACGCACTGCGAATGGTACAGGGCCCCGTGAATCCCTCCCCCGTAGGGGGTGCGGATCACCATCGGGCAGCCCCACTGGTTGTTGGAGCGGTAGCGGATGCGGGCCGCTTCCGAGACGATCTGATCGAAGGCGGGGTGAATAAAATCGGCAAATTGAATCTCGCACACCGGCAGCAGGCCGTTGGCGGCCATGCCGATGCCGACCCCGATGATGGCCAACTCGGCCAGGGGGGTGTCAATGACCCGCGTCTCGCCAAAGGCGTCCAGGAAGCCGGCGGTCACGCGGAAAACCCCGCCCTTTGCGCCCACATCCTCGCCCAGCACCACCACGCTCTCGTTGGTTTCCATGGCCTTCCACAGCGTATCGTGGACTGCCTCCAATATTGTTTTCTGTGCCATCTGGCCTCCCTCTTGGCTGTGCCGTTCCCCGCTTGACTGACCCCTCACGCTTCGGCAAAGACAAAGCGTGCCGCCTCTTCCGCGATGGGGTCGGGCTGCTGCTCCGCCCAATCGATAGCCTCGTCCACCTCGCGGTTGATCTCCGCCTGCAGGCGATCCAGGATGCCCTGCCCGGCAACCTCGCTGTCGAGCAGGTAGGTGCGCAGGCGGCTGAGGGGGTCCTGCTCCTTGCGGAAGGGGGCCACCTCCTCGCGCGTGCGGTACAGGCGGTCGTCGTCGTCGGAGGAGTGGGGCACGATGCGGTAGGTCTTGGCCTCAATCAGGGTCGGCCCGTCGCCGCGCCGCGCGCGCGCCACGGCTTCCCTGGCTACCTTGTAGACGGCGAGCGCGTCCTGGCCATCTACGACCACGCCGGGCATCCCGTAGCCGGGGGCGCGTATGGCCACATCTTCGATAGCCATCTGCTTTTCCTGGCCTACCGAGATGGCGTAGCGGTTGTTCTCGCACAAAAAGAGGACGGGTAGCTTCCAGATGGCTGCAAAGTTGAGCCCCTCGTGAAAGTCTGCCTTGGAGGAGCCGCCCTCGCCAAAGGAAACGTAGGTCACCGCATCCGAGCCGCGCAGTTTGTGGGCATAGGCGATGCCCGCCGCGTGGGGAATCTGGGTGGAAACCGGGCTGGAGCCCGTGAAGACGTTGAGCTTGCGGTGCCCAAAATGGGCGGGCATCTGGCGCGCGCCGGAGGCGGGGTCATCCCGCTTGGCGAACAGGGCCAGCATCAACTCGCGGGGGCTCACGCCGATGGTCAGCATGACCCCGAAATCGCGGTAATAGGGGAGAAACCAATCTTTGCCCGGCTCCATGGCAAAGGCAGTGCCGACCTGCGTGGCCTCCTGCCCCCGGCAACTGATGTAAAAGGGCGATTTGCCCTGACGCTGAACCTGCTCGCTGCGCTCGTCCAGGCGGCGCGTCAGGGCGATGAGGCGATACATCTCGATCACCTCTTCATCGGTCAGCCCCAGGTCACGATGATTGAAGGTAGAGCCGGCGACGATCTGATCCACGCCGACACGCTCTACAGAATCCATCCATGCCTCCTCGCTAAGTAGTCCCCCTGCGCCATTGCAGGGGGAGGCCGCGCCCGCCAGGGCACACGCGGCATGGACAGCACCACGGCCCGCCATGCGCGGCCTTTGGGGAATCATACCGTAAGAAGCAGAAGCGACAAGCGGACGGGGCTATTCCGGCGCTCCCTATTCCCGCGCCCACAGCCCTCAAAAAATTTGCTATCTGCCCGCCACAATGGTATCCTACTGCCAGTTAGCTGCGCTAACTATTATCGGTTGCAGCGATGCATGGTCTAAATTCTGACGATCCGTACCTTCCTGGCAGAGCCTGAACGCCCTACGGCTTCAAGCTCTGCCAGTGTGTTTAAGGGAGTCGTGATGCAAAACGAGACATTCCCACGCTGGCGGCGCGTGCTTGCCCTGAAGATGGTGACGGGGCCTGCCAGCAAATCAGTCGGTCTGGTCGTTCCCCGTTTGCCGGAGCGTGGCTCCCTGCGCTGGTTCTGGCTAGACGGGCTGGCTAACAATTTTTACGAGTCCATGCTGCTCACCTTCATTCCGCTGTATGCAGTGGCGCTCGGTGCCACCACTGTGGAGATTGGCTGGTTGAGCGCGCTGGGCTCGTTGCTGGGGACGGTGGTGCTGCTGCCCGGCGCCCGCCTGGCGGAGCGGTGGGGGGCGCCCCACCACCTCGTGGTCCGCGCCAGCTTTATGGCGCGCCTGATGGTGCTGGCGATGGTGCTGTGGCCGTTCACCGGCACGGCAGGGGTGTGGGGGGTCATCGTCCTCGCCACGCTGCGCGGCATGTTTAACCAGGCGGCGCTCCCTGCCTGGACCAGCATCGCCGCCGACATCGTGCCGGCGGAGATGCGCGGGCGCTACTTTGCGTCGCGCAACCTGATCATGGCGATCTCGGCGGCGGTGGCGGTGCCGCTGGCGGGGCAACTCATCAAAGGGATTGGCGGGGTGGCGGGCTATCGCCTGAACTTCATGCTGGCCTTTCTGGTGGGCATGACTGCTACCTATTTCTACTCGCGAATCGAGCCACCCCCGCGCGAGGGGCCGGTCGTGGTAAGCGGCAAGCGCCTGCCCCTCTGGGAGCGGCTGCGCAAGCGCCCCACCTTCCTCTTCTTCTGCCTCCATGCGGCGGTGTGGAACTTCTCGCTCCAAATTTCCGGCCCCTTCTTTAACGTCTATATGGTCAAGGAATTGGGGGCGAGCACAGTGGTCGTGGGGCTGGTGGCGACCATCGCCACGCTTTCCTCGCTGCCCGGCCAGCAGTTGTTTGGCCAACTGCTTGATCGCATAGGCTCCCGCCGCACGCTGCTGTGGACCGGCGCGCTGATTCCGATATCGCCCCTGGCGTGGATGCTGGTGAGTGATCCCTGGCACGTGGCACCCATCAACCTGTTCAGCGGGTTTATGTGGGCTGGCTTCAACATGGCCACCTTCAACCTGCTGCTTACTGCGACGCCCGATGACCGCCGCCCGCGCTACGTGGCGATGTACAACACGGTGGTGGGGCTGGCCAACGCCGGGGGGGCCGCCCTGGGCGGCTGGGTGGCGCAGAGTGTGGGCTACGATATGAATTTCTTTCTGTCGGGCCTCGGGCGTGCCCTGGCCATGGTGCTCTTCGTCTGGCTCGTCGTGGACACCAGGCAGGTGCTTGAGGGGGACGATGCCGTCGTGGCCGCCTAGCGGGCGCTCCCCGCGGCATGGGAGTTGCTGTGCCCGTCGCTCCACAGGTTGGGTTTGTACCGTACCCGCTCCCCTCGTGGCGCTTCCCGAGACAGCCGCTCGGCGCGCCCCGTAGCAGGTACCCGTGGCAGTCGAGCGCCCTCATGAGCGCTCCAGGGGCTGTTTAGGCAGCATGGGTTGCCTGCTCTGTCGTGCGAGCATGAGCACTGCCAGGTTCCAACCCCCTCCATAGCTCTGGCGGGCGAAGCGGGCGATCCGGCCCAGTGGGGCGCCACGCGGAGCCTGACGGCTGGCTGCGTCCACAAGGAGATTGCCATGCGCATCACGTTGAACCACACGGGCCGATTCGTCCTCCTGCTGCTTCCCCTCCTGCTCCTGCTGCTCGTGCTTGTGGTTTCTCCGGTAGCCCCGGTGCAGGCCCAGGAAAACGCCCCCTCTGCCGAACAACTTTTGAGCCAACTCCAGGCGGCGACGGGCGGCAAGGTGATGGCTACCCTGGATCGAAGAACAGGGGTTTATAACTTTGTCCGAACCAGCGACGGGACGGTGCTTGCGCTGGACGACGCCGCGCGCGCGCCCGACGTGCGCGCCCTTGACTTTTTGCGCCAATACGGGCCGCTCCTGGGGATTGCTTCCCCAGCGGATGAGCTTCGCGTCAAGGAGACGAGCACCGACCTGGCCGGCGTGACCCATCTTCGATGGAGCCAGCAGTATCGAGGGCTTCCGGTGTTCGGCGCGGAGGTGGTGGTGCACCTGAACGGGCGCGGGATTACCGCCGTGAACGGCACCTTTGTTCCGGCCATCGCCGTGGACACCCAACCCGCCCTGACGGGCGCAGAGGCGGCGCAGCGAGCGCTCGCCGCGGTGGCCAAGGCGAATCCGGAGGCTGCCCTGTCCGTCACCGCCGCGCCCCTGGCCATCTACCGAAGCGGCCTGCTTGAGGGGTACATGGGCGAGACCCATCTGGCCTACGGGGTGATCGTGGAAGCGTTGCCCGCCCTGCGCGAGCAGGTGTGGGTGGACGCCACCAATGGCCGTATCCTGAATCGCATCTCCCTCGTCCACGAGGATTTGTACCGGATCATCTATAGCCCCAAGTATGACCCCCGCCCCCGCTATGTCCGCGCCACCGAAGAAGATCCGCCCAATGCGCTGGACGCGCCGGCGATTCACCATCTCTTTGACTTTGCCGGGCAGGTGTACGACTTCTTCGACGATGGCTTCGGGCGCGACTCGTACGATGGCCAGGGCCACGTGATGGAAAGCGTCTACCTCGCCAATCAGGCATGCCCCAATGCCTACTGGAACGGGGTGGCCACCAACTATTGCCCAGGCTTCGACATTGATGATGTGGTGGCTCACGAGTGGGGGCATGCGTACACCGAGTTTACCCACGGGCTGATCTACCAGTATCAGTCCGGCGCGCTGAACGAGTCCTACTCGGACATCTGGGGCGAGGCGGTGGACCTCCACAACGGCATGGATGGCATCGGTGGGAACAACAACGAGGATCCCTATCCTGTCGGCAAGCGCTGGGTGGTGGGCGAGGATCTGGGGCGCGCCGCCCAGCGAACGCTGCTGCGCAACATGTGGGACCCCACCACCCACCCCGCCCTGGGCCCTGACCCCGACAAGGTGAGCTCGCCGAACTACGCCTGTGGTACCTCGGACGGCGGGGGCGTGCATTCCAACTCGGGCGTGCCCAACCACGCCTTCGCCATGCTTACCGATGGCAAAACGTTCAACGGCAGGGAGGTGCGGGGTCTGGGCTTTGTCAAGACCACGCATATCTATTACCAGGCCATGACTGCCTATCAGGTGCCGACCACCAATTTCCCGCAGCATGCGGATGCGCTGGAAGCTGCCTGCAACGATCTGTTGGGGGTCAACCTGACGGACTTTATGACGGGGCTTCCGTCGGGCCAGCGGTTGAGGTCGTCGGACTGCCGCGAGGTGCGCGACGCGATGGCAGCGGTTGAGATGCGGGCGGAGCCGGTCCAGTGCAATTACCAGCCCATCTTTGACCCGAATACCCCGCCGCTTTGCCAGAATGCTTCGCTCGTGTTCGAGGAGAACTGGGAGTCGGGGATGGATGGGTGGTCGCTGACCAGCGATGGGGATCACCCGGAGTGGCCAACCTACAACTGGACGCTCAGCAGCGAGCTTCCCGATGAGCGGCCCGGCACCGCAGCCTTTGCCGTTGACGCCATAGCGGGCACCTGCGCGCCCGGTGGGGATTATTCGGGCCACTTCACCCTGGACAGCCCCGCCCTGCCGATCACGACGGCGCAGACGGAACTGCGCTTCGAGCACTGGGTGGCGACGGAACTGGAGTACGATGGCGGCAACCTCAAGGTTAGCGTCAATGGGGCGCCCTTCGCCCTGGTGCCGCCCGCGGCCATCACCTTCAACGCCTACAACACGACCCTTGCCGGGGACAACCCGAATGCCGAGGAGCCGGCGTGGAGCGGCACCGACGAGGGCACGGCAGAGGGATCGTGGGGAACCAGCATCGTTGACCTGTCGCTGCTGGGGGCGCCGGTCCAGCCGGGCGACACGGTAGTGCTCAGGTGGGATTTCAGCCAGGACGGCTGCAACGGGATCACCGGCTGGTATCTCGATACCGTTCAGCTTTACACCTGCCAGGAGTAAGCGCCCGTACCATCGTGCGTCGGACCGACCCGAGGGGGCATCAAGCCCCCTCGGGTTTTTTGTGTGGGCTGATTTTCCACCCGCGCCGCTCTGATGGCTGCCGACCCTGGCCTGGGCCGTTGCTGCTCCCCGCATCCCCTTCTATACTACCTGACTGCGCTTGTATAGTCGGATTGATTGATAGGGGACACCCGGAGGGGGTCAGATGAGCGAGGGACGGGCGGGGGATGGCGGGCGGTGGGTGCTGGCGGCGACGATTCTGGCATCGAGCATGGCGTTTATAGATGGGTCGGCGCTGAATGTGGCATTACCCACCTTGCAGGCGGATCTAGGGGCGAGCGGGGCTGACCTGCTCTGGATCATCAACGGCTACCTGCTGATGCTGGCGGCGCTGATCCTGGTGGGGGGCTCGCTGGGGGATCGGCTGGGGCGCAAGCGCGTCTTCATGGCCGGCATCGCCCTCTTCATGCTGGCCTCCCTGGCGTGCGGCCTGGCGCCGAGCACCGGCTTCCTGATCGTCGCGCGCATCGTGCAGGGGATCGGGGGGGCGCTGATGATTCCCGGCAGCCTGGCGATCATCTCGGCGTATTTTCCAGCGGAGGAGCGCGGGCGCGCCATCGGCACCTGGTCAGCGGTGGCCACCCTGGTGACGGTGGGCGGGCCCATCCTGGGGGGGCTGCTGGCCGATGCGGGGCTGTGGCGCGGCGTCTTCCTGATCAATTTGCCAATCGGGCTGGCGGCCCTGCTCGCCCTGCACTTTCGCGTGCCGGAAAGCCGCGATGAGGAATCGTCGGGCCCGATTGACGTGCCGGGCGCCCTGCTGGCGACGCTCGGCCTGGCGGGGGTGACCTATGGCTTTATCGCCGCGCCCGACCTGGGCTTTGGCGCGCCGCAGGTACTCGGCGCGCTGCTCGTTGGCTGTCTGGCGCTCGCCGCCTTTCTGCTGGTAGAAGCGCGCAGCGCCCACCCCATGATGCCGCTCCACCTCTTTCGCTCGAACACCTTCAGCGGCGCCAACCTGCTGACCCTCTTCCTATACGGCGCGCTGAGCGTGGGCACCTTCTTTCTCTCGCTGAATCTGGTGCAGGTGCAGGGGTACCGCCCCAGCCTGGCAGGGCTGGCCTTCACCCCCTTTGCGTTGCTGCTCGCGCTGCTGTCGCGGTGGGCCGGTGGGCTGGTGGATCGCTACGGGCCGCGCTTGCCGCTGATGGTGGGCCCCTCGCTGGCGGGCGCAGCTTTTTTGCTGTGGGCCTTCGTCGGGATGACGGAGGGCCCCGCCAGCTATTGGAGCACCTTCTTCCCAGGGATCCTCCTCTTCGGGCTCGGGATGGGGATCACCGTGGCCCCGCTGACCACCGCCGTGATGGGCTCCGCCGCGCGCCACTATGCGGGCACCGCCTCCGGCATCAACAATGCGGTCTCGCGCAGTGCGGGGGTGCTGGCGATTGCCATCGTGGGGGCGCTTGCCCTGGCTACCTTTGGGGGCGCGCTGGAAAGCCGCACCGCCGGCCTGGCCCTGTCCGCTGAGGCGAGCGTGGCCCTTCGGGCTGAGGCGAGCCAGCTGGGCGGGGCGAAGGTGCCCGAAAGCGTGGCCGAGTCGAATCGGCCCGCTGTGGCCCAGGCGATCCGGGAAGCGTTTGTGGAAGCGTTTCGGGTGGTGATGCTGCTGTGCGCCGCGCTTTCCTGGCTGAGCGCGGTAATGGCGGGGGTGATGGTGGAGGAGCGCCTCCAGCCGATGGGGTAGGCTCAGCCCTGGTCTGGCAGGCCACGCTGCGACGACATCGCGCACCACGTCCAGCGTGTGCGCCAGGCTGGCCGCGCTGACCCACTCGTCTATGGCGTGCGCGCCGTGGCCCGTGGGGCCATAGATGACGGTGGGCAGCCCCGCCTCGCTGAAAAGCGCGCCGTCGGTCCAGAAGGAGACGCCGCCCTGCGGCGCGTGCGGGTCTGCGTCGTGGAGGGCGCGGACGATGGCGGACTCCGGCGGGGTGCCGAGCGGGTGCCGCACGAAGAGGAGGCGCCCCTCGACGGCGGCGCCGTTGGCGCGTCGTGCCGCGCCCACGACGCGCTCCATCTCCTGCTGCAGCAGGGCCTGGGGCCTCCCGGGCAGCGTGCGGCGCTCCCAGCGGAGGCTCGCCTGTGCCGGGTAAACGCTCCACGCCTCGCCCCCTGCCACCGTGCTGGCGTGCAGCGAGGGACGGCCCAGCAGGGGGTGGCGGGGCCCTGCCTCAAACTCGCGTTCCAGGGCCAGAAGCTCGCCCAGGGCGGCGCCGAGGGGCATGATGGCGTCGGTGGCCTCGTCCGGCCGGCTGCCGTGGCCGGCGCGCCCCGTCACAGCCAGTTCCAGCCAGGCAAACCCCTTGTGGGCTATGCAGATCGCCCCCTCGGTTGGCTCCAACACGATGGCGGCAGCGGGGGGCACGGCCAGGGTCGGCAGCCACTCGCGCAGGAGCGCCTCGGTGCCAACGCTCAAATCTTCCTCGTCGCTCACAAAGGTCAGCCACACCTCCCCGGCAGGGGGCGCGGCGATCAGCGATTCCGCCAGCGCCAGCATGATGGCCGCGCTGCCCTTCATGTCATAGGCGCCGCGCCCGAAGAGCCGGTCGCCCTCGGCGCGCAGCGTGAAGGGCGCCTCCATCCCTTCCACCCCCACCGTGTCCATGTGCGCGTTGAACAGGAGTGGGGGGGCGTGCCCCCGCCCGGCCAGCCGCGCTATCACGTTGGGGCGCCCTGGGGCCGCCTCCTGCAGCCAGCTTTCGATCCCGCGCGCCTGGAGCCAGCCGTGAACCCAGCGGGCTAGCTCCGCCTCGCCGGGGCCTGCATAGAGGCTGGAACTTACAGAGTTGATGGCTACCAACTCGCGTAGCAAAGCAGTCAAGTCGGCCACGGGGCGCTCCGATGGGGTGGCAGGTTGTAGCCTGTAGGGTGAAAAGGCTCAGGTCGTGGCGCGCAGGTTCAGCATGCCCGCCAGCAGGAAGACCTGGACCGCGCCGAGCACGACCAGGAGCAGGCCCACCGAGTCGGCGTCATCGTCGGCGGCGATGCCGGCGATGCCCGCAGCGGTGATTGCCGCCCACTGCTCGCTGCCGAAGCGGGCCAACTGCGCGCTGGGGAAGCCGTAAAGAAAGGCAAGGTGCAGCACGGCGAGCATCACGATGGCATAGCTGGAGCGCCACGCGCCGCGCCCCCGGCGCCCCATCTTCGTTGACATAAACGCACCAAGTAGCATGATCAGACCAATGACGGTCGGCACATCGAAGGTCATCGAATTCGTCTCCTTGTTATCCTCCCGCGTCCCCACCTGCGGGGCGCGGCGGGCATCATTGGGGGGTGGCGGTCGCCCCGTCGGGCACTTCCGCTTCCAGGGCGGTGCGAAGCCGCTTGTACACCTCGCGGGGCAGGGGCTTGCGCTTGGCAAAGAGCCGGTGCACCACGTCGCGCAGCGTGTCGGGGCGGGCGATGACGAGGGGGGAATCGTCCACGTCCAACTCGGTCTTGCGGTTGGAAGAAGAAGAGCGCCACCTCCACCGGAATGGTTGCCGCCACCTCGGGCACTGTCTTTTTCAGCCATTCGTCCAGCGCCGCGCGAAGCTCCGCCACCTCCTGCGCGGGCTTGCCCAGCCCCTCCGCCGTGAAGCCCTGGCCGTAAAAGCGCCGGAGCGAGATGCGCCCCTTCCACTTGTCGGTGGCGGCATCGTAGCGCACCGGCCCCTCGTAGCGCTTGGCCTTGATGGCGATCAACCCCTTCGGCGTCAGGAGCAGGTGCGGCACCGTCCCCATATGGTTGAAGAGCAGGTGTCGCTGGTCCAATCGCTGAAACGCCTCGTTCAGGAGGGGCTCCGGCAGGGGCGGGCGCACCCACCGATTGACGTAATAGCTTCCCACCGCTGCGACGACGACGCCGCCCACCAGCACGGGCCATGCCAGAAAGGAAACGTTGGACAGAAAGATAAGAACAAGCGAGAGGCTCATCAAGAGCAGCCCCGCCATGCTGAAGCGGAAGCCCAGCTTTTGGTTTTTTTCGACGATTGCAGTATTGGTAAAAGTTTTCATGCCCCGTTCTGGTTTCCGTTCCAGCGCCGCAAAATCAGGCTGGCGTTCTGCCCGCCGAGGCCGAAATTGTTGGACATCGCATAGTGCACCTCGGCGTGGCGCGCCACGCCGGGCACAAAATCAAGGTCGAAGTTTTCGTCCGGCTCGTCACAGTTCATGGTAGGGTGAATCGTCTGCGTTTCCAGCGTCATCAGCGTGGCGAGCCCCTCGAGCGCGCCCGCCGCGCCCATGGCATGGCCGATCATACTCTTGGTGCTGGAAATTGCCACATCGTAGATGTGCTCCCCAAAGGCTTCCTTCATGGCCGCCACCTCGATGGTGTCCCCAGGGGGGTGCCGGGGCCGTGGGGGTTGATGTAGTCCACCTCTTCCAGCGAGACGCCGGAATATTGCGCCGCCAACTGCATGGCGCGCACCGCGCCGCGCCCCTCCGGGTCGGGCTGGGCCATATGGTAGGCATCGCTGGTCGCGGCGCCGCCCATCACCTCGGCATAGATGGTCGCGCCCCGCGCCTCGGCATGCTCCAGGGATTCCAGGATAAAGATGGCAGCACCCTCCCCCATCAAAAAGCCGTCCCGCTGCTTGTCGAAGGGGCGGATGGCCGCGTGGGGCTCGTCGTTGCGGGTGCTCATGCCGCGCATCATGCTGTAGCCGCCAAAGGCCACATCGTTGATGGCCGCCTCGGTGCCGCCGGTCACAATCGTGTGGGCCCAGCCGCGCCGGATGACCTCCGCCGCCTCAAAGATGGCCTGCGTGCCGGTGGCACAGGCGGCCGAGTGGGTGCTCAGGTAGCCCTTGATGCCGAAGGTGACGGCGATCTGGTAGGCTGGCATGTTGGGCAGCGAGCCGGGCAGCCAGAAGGGCGAGATCGCTTTCCAGCCACGGTCGGATTTCAGCGCCTTCATGCCCTCGTAGCCCAGGTCAAAGCCGCCGATGCCCGTGCCCAGCAGGATGCCCACGCCCTCGTCCAGCGTGCCGGTGCTCAGCCCGGCGTCTTCCATGGCCTGCATGGAGGCGGCGATGCCAAACTGCGAGCAGCGAGCGATGCGCCGTGCCTCCTTGCGGTCCATCCACTTTTCAGGCTTCCACTCTTTTACCTCAGCGGCAATCGTCGTTGGAAAGGGGGACGCATCGAACAGCGTCACCTGCTCCACGCCGCTGCGCCCGTGAACCAAGTTGTCCCAAAACGTTTCCACATCTTCCCCTACGGGCGAGATCACCCCCCGCCCCGTAATCACCACGCGCACTCGGTTGTCCATGATATTGCTCCACTTGTCTCACAACTCAATCGTCAAACGCTACGCCCCGCTCCCCACCGCGGTGGCAGATAGTTGCCCCACCCCCTCCGCCACCGCCGCCACAAAGCCGCTGGCTGCCATCTCGCTGGCGGTGCGGATTCCGCTCTGGATGGCGTAGGCACTGGCCGACCCGTGGCCGACCAACGCCACCCCATTCAGCCCGACCAGCGGCGCCGCCCCAATCTCGTCCGGGTCCATCATCTTTTTGAGGCGCTTGTAGCCAAAGGGCATGAAAAGCGCGCCGGCCACCGTGGAAAGCGGGTCCGCTTTGAAGGCGCTTTTAAGCGATTCTTTGACGAGGCGCCCCAACCCCTCAGCACTTTTAAGGACGATGTTACCCGTGAGCCCATCGGTGACGATCACATCGAAGTGACCATTCCACAGGTCGCGCCCCTCCGCATTGCCCCCAAAATTGATGGGCAGTTGCCGGATCAGGCCGAACGCCTCGAGCACGAGCTCGCTTCCCTTGCCCTCTTCCTCCCCGTTCGAGAGGATGCCCACGCGGGGCGAGGGCCGATGGAGCACGCGCTCCGCGTACAGCGCCCCCATCAGGGCGAACTGCTGGAGATAATCCGCCTTCACGTCGGCATTGGCGCCCAGGTCCAGCAGCAGGGTGGGCTTTTCCGCCGAGGGGAGGAGCCCCGCCAGGGCCGGGCGCTTGATGCCGCGAATCCGCCCCAGGTGGAGGATCCCCGCCGCCAGCATCCCGCCCGTGTTCCCTGCCGAAAAAAAGGCGTCCGCCTTGCCCTCCTTCACCAGTTTCATCCCCACGACCATCGAGGCGTCCTTTTTACTCTTGACAGCCTGGGCGGGGTGCTCGTCCATGCCAATCACCTCGCTGGCATGGATGATCGAAAAGTGGGGGGCGTTGGCATGCTTGCCCAACTCGGCGCGAATCGTTGCCTCCGGCCCCACCAGCAGCACCTCGACCCCGGGTAAGGGCCTTGGCTGCCTGAATGGCGCCCTCGATTGGGTTGTGCGGCGCAAAGTCGCCGCCCATCACGTCCAGTGCAACACGCATGTGAAGAAACCTCGTTTAAAGAGAGGGAGAGGAGGTGATCACGCTTGCCCTCAAGCTGTTAAAACCCTTAGCGCCCTGTTCGGTTGCGTGGCTAGGCGGGGCGCCGCCGCAAGACCATGCGCGGCACCATCTTGATTTCTTCCAGCCCCAACAGGAGCGCCGCGCCCCCATAGACCGCAGCCCCCAGCAGGATGCCGCCCGCCGGCGACCAGGTACAGGTTGGCGTCGCCAACAAACTGGAGCCACAGTTGGAGCGCCACGGCCATGGCGACGGCCGCGCCGCCCACCTTCAGCGTGGCGCGCAGGGTGCTGCCATCCTGCGTTTCGGGCAGGCGGTGGCGCAGCCAGAACGAGCAGCAACCCGCCCTCCGCAAAGACGCCCAGGGTGTCGCCCAGCGCAATCGCGCCGATCCCCAGCGGCCGCAGGAGAGCCCCACGACACGGCGCCGGTCACGAGCAGCATCACCACCGCCGCGTACAGCGGTCGCAGGGTGTCCTTCTGCGCGTAAAAGAGGCGGGCCACGATTTCCAGCACGCCGTGGCCCGACGATGCCAAAGGCAAAGAAGGTCAGGGCGTAGGACACGGCCATGCTCGAATCCTGCGCCGAACTCGCCCCGCTCGTAAAAGGCCCGCACGATGGGGGTGCCCAGGATCAGCAGGCCCACCGCTGCGGGCACGGTCAGCGCCAGGATGGCGCGGATGGCCTGGTTAAAGGTTTGGGCCAGTGCCTCGCGCTCCTGCTTGGCCCAGAGCTCGGCCAGCGTGGGGAAGACTGCCAGGGCCAACGCTGTGGCAAAGATGGTCTCAGGCAACTGCATGAGGTCCCAGGCAAAGTCGAGCGCGCTCACGCTGCCCTCGCCGAGCCGCGAGGCAAAGTTGGAGCGCATGACGAACTTGGTGTAGATCAGCCCCAGCGCGGCGGCACGCGGCGCCATCAGCAGGGCCACCTGCCGCAGGCCAGGGTCGCTCAGGTCCAAGACGGGGGCGCAGCCGCGCGCGATGGGAGATCAGCGCGGGAACCTGGATGGCCAGGTGCAGCGCCGCCCCGATGATCGAGCCCCAGGCCAGCCCGTGGACCTGCTGCCCTTCGGGCAAGCGGGGCGCGATGAGCAGCGCCCCCACGATGATGCCAAGGTTGTAAAAGAGCGGGGCGAAGGCGGGCAGCAGAAAGTGCTGAAGGGTGTGCAGCACGCCCGTCACCAGCCCGCTCAAGCTGAAGATGATTGTGGACACGAGGATAAGCCGCATCAGGGCGACGGTCAGCGCCTGGTTGGCGGGCGCGAAGCCGGGCGCTACCAGCCGCGTCACGATCCAGGGGGCCGCGAAGGCCGCCAGCAGCGCCGCCAGCCCGCGAAAGGAGCACGCTGACCGTGAGCACGTTGGACGCCATCTGCCACGCTTCTGCGCGCGACTCGTCCTTCTGATTCAGGTACTCGGAAAAGATGGGGATGAACGCCGTGGCCAGCGCGCCGCCCGAGATCAGCATGAAGATCAGGTCGGGCGCGGTAAAGGCGGCAAAGTAGGCGTCCAGCTCGCCACTGGTGCCGAACACGCGCGCGATGGCAAGCTGGCGCACGATGCCGGCCACCTTGGACATCAAAAAGCCGACCATGACGATCAGGGTGGCGCGGGCGACAAGGGCGTTTCGGGACATGGGATGGTGTGCAGGCGGCGGGGCTGCAAATCAGGGGATGCAGCCCCGCCGCCTGATGGGATCGTGTGTGATTAGGGCAGGGTTGACAGGGCGTGGTGCGCGGGGTGGAAGTTCGCGTTCAGGCGAATGGCTTGCTCAAAGTCGCGGCGAGCCGCGTCGTTCTGTCCCGCCGCCGCCAGGGCCCGCCCTCGCCAAAAGAAGCTTTCCTCCAACTTGTCAGCGCCGGCCAGCGTGGCGGTCGTCAGGTTGACGACTTCCTGATAGTTGCCGGCGTTGTAGTAAGCCTCGAAGGGGCCGAACTGGTACCACAGCATGCGCCAGGGCAGTTGGAGCGAGCGTGCTGTGTCAAAGGCGCGGACGGCATTGGCAGCGTCCCCCAGGGCGGTGAGGTTGGTGCCCAGGTTGAACCAGGCGAACTTGTCCTGGGGGTTGCGGTTGACCTCCTCGTGGGCGGTGGCCAGGGCAAGCTCGACCATGCGCTGCGGGTCGGCGCGCTCACCGAGGATCGCCATAAGCTGCTGCTCGCGCTCCGGCGGCCAGATGACGATGGCCGTGCGGTTGAAGACCTTCCAAAGCTCGTCGAACTCGGCAGCGGTTTCCCGTACGTCCGGGCCGTGGTACGAATCGTAGAAAGTGAGGGTGTCCCCCTCGTACCCCGTGAGCAGCAGGTAATGGCCCATCTCGTCATCTGGCTCTGGAATAAACCAGGACTCCACGGTGACCGGAAAGCCGTTCGTAACGAGGGTCCGCATCAAGTCCAAGTCGGCCCCCACCACCACCTTCGAGCCATAGCCAATCGAGGCGGCATAGGCCGCCATCTCGTTGGGGCTGACGTTCTTGTCGTCGCGGCCCGGCTTCAGGAACGGGGCGGTCTGCGCCTGCGTCTCCGTCCGCCCAAAGTAGGAAAGGTTCATGGCCAGGGTGGCGGGCCCGCAGTTGTTCCAGCCTTGAAACTCATGACGAACGTTTTGGAGCGTGGCGCTGGGCAGGGCGGGCTGGAACAGCGGCGCGGCGGGGGCTGCCTCGACTGGGGCTGCCTCCGTGACGGGCTGCTCGGCCACAACGGGCTGCTCGGCCTCGACGGGCATCTCCTCAACGGGGGCCACGACGGGGGCTGACGTGTCGGCGGCGGGGGCGATATCCGTCACGGCGGGCGGCGGGCGCGCGCTTTCGGCGGGGGCCGCGGCGGTGCCAACGGTGCCAAGCTGCATGCTTTCAAGCGCCTGCTCGGGCGCGATGGCCGCCACCGGTGTGGAAACATAGCTCGGGTGGGCGCGCTCCGGCACGAACCGTGCGGTGATGCGGGAGGAGAGGTACTGGACCCGCTCCGGCATCTGATCCCAGTTGAAGTAAAAGACTGCGGAAGAGATGGTAAACAGCAGGATTGCCGCTAGCACTAGAGCGCCCACCCCGGAAGCTGTCCAGTTGGACAGGGGCGACGCGGGGCGCATGAGGCGGGCGGTGCCGACGCTTTTCGACTTCGAAGCTGGATGCAAGTGCACGTGCACCTCTATGGTGAGGGGGTCCGTAGAAACAGGAAGACTATAGATGATTTTTCTAAAAAATCCAATGTGAGGGGGGTTCCGTCAGGGCCTCTTCCAGGCCGAAAGGGGGCCGGAGGGAGGGGGGCGCGTGCGGCAGGGGGCGGCTCTTTGCGGTATAGAACGGGAAAAAGTTGACGAATCCCCCTGTTTTGGTAGAATGCTGCATCGAAGGCAATGATGCCATGGCACCGAAGAGATACAAGGACGACGGTGGTTTCAGGTCGTCCTTTTAATTTGTCACGGCGATTCCATGAAGCACTTGCTTCGTTAACAGCATAGGAGAGAGATGATGATTCAGAAGAAAGCTACCAAGAAGGGCGTGAAGGTCACCTTTGAGGTAGATCACCTGTCGGACGCGGAAACCGTGGAAGTGGCTGGCGATTTCAACAATTGGCAGCCGGAGAGCATGACGAAGTACAAGAACGGCAAGCACAAGCTGACCGTTGATCTGGAGCCGGGCGCTAGCTATCAGTTCCGCTATCGCGTGGACGGCACGTCATGGGAAAATGACACCAATGCCGATGGGCTGGTGCCGAACGAGTTTGGGGAAACCAACTCGCTGGTCGTTTGCTAACGACCAGCGGCCAACCCGGTGCTAGCGCCTCACAGCGATGTGAGGCGCTTTTTTTTGTTGGCTAGCGACAGATGAGCGTGGGGTGCTCGCTGGTGCGCAGCACTTCGTCCACAGTGCTCCCCAGCACCATCTCGCGCATGACGTTCTGGCCATAGCCGCCCATGATGGTGAAGTCCGTGGCATGCTCGCTCGCGCAGCGGAGGATCGCCTCGAAGACCAGGCCGCGCTCCTCCGCAAAGGTAGCGCTCACGCCCTGCTCGGCCAGATAGTGCTGGGCCCGCGCCTGGGCGGGCGAGGGGGCGTGCTCCTCTGTTGTCACCGTGAGGACGACCAGGGCGATTTTCCAGCGCGCCGCTAGGTAGGTGGCTACATACAGCGCCTCATCGGCTTTGGCGCTCCCGTCGTAGGCCAGCAGCGCACGCTCCAGGCGGGAGCGGGGGCTGGGCACGGCCAGGATGGGGCGCGAGCAGCTGCGGATGAGGGTGCGGAAGCCGGAGCGGAGCCGCGCGATGGGCTGGGCGGAGGGCGGGTGGTGGAGCGGTGCCACGACCAGGTCGGCCCATCGCGCCCGCCCGCAGATGGTCGGGGCAATGGGGCCAACGTCCACCACAAACTGCCCGGCCACCCCCGCTGCCTCGCAGCGATGCTCGAACTCGCTCCGGGCGATCTGGCTCTGGTAACTGTCAGCCTTGGCCCCGGACGGCTCGACGTGGAGGCCCAGCAAGCGGCCCCCCTCCCGCTGCGCGATCAGGATTGCCTGATCCAAAACCTGCCAGCCATCTGCCTCCCCGGTGATGGCCACCAGGCTGTCGGCAAAGAGCTTGTCTCGCTGCGCCACCCGACCCCTGCGCCATGCGCCGGTTTCCGGCTCCGCTTCGCCGGGCGTCAGCGCGCCCAGAATTTTGCCGCCCACGCGCGCCACGATGCGATCTGGCCGCGGGCTGTGCTGCTCGCTCAGGTCGGCGGCGGCCGCCTCGGGCGCCACCTCCCAGCCGAGCTCACTGGTCAACTGCTCACGGTGCTGCGAGATCCAGACGTACAGATCCGTCTCGGTACGCCCCGGAAACTCGTCCAGGATGCCCCGCTCGTGGATAAACTGCACCACCGGCAGGTAGACGCTGTCGTACCAGTCGGTGGCCGCGTCGTCAAAGGAAACCTCGTGCCCCTGCGCCTGCGCCAGCAGAAACTGCTGGGCGGCGATCTGCTCTTCCAGAATGCGGTAGCGGCCCGGCGCTGTGACGGTCAAGTGGGGGTTGGGCCGGGTGATGTCCAGCCGCGTGCGCTCCAGAAACTCGGTATATTCGGCCAGCAAAATCAACTCGTCCGGCTGCACATCGGGGGAGAGGGGAATGCGCGTGCGAACCTTGCTGACGTAGGCGTGGATGGATTTTGCCCCCTGCTTGCGCATCACCGAGACGCGGTGGTTGCCATCGAGCACGAAGTAGGCGTCCCCGATCTGGTAGACCTCGATGGGGGGGAAATTGCCCAGGCCCTCAACGACCACTCGCACGCGCGCCCACCGCTCTTTGTCGCTTTCGCGCCTGGGCAGAAAGGTGCGAGAAAAATCGGTGTAGCGCCCGACACTCCCGACGATGGCATCGAGCGGGATGTCTTGCAGCCCAGCAGGTTCGCTCACGGTGCCCTTCAACTGCTGGCGCACCGCATCGAACGAAAGTAGCTCCGCAGAGCGCCCGGTGAAGCGCGAGATGATGGCTTCCATGGCGGCGTCGCGTCGGGCACGCCGAAAGTCTTCAAGGGCGGTCAGGAAGCCGCTGGGTCGGTCGTCTAACATGGGAGGGGTGGCATGGGGCTAGGCCTCGCCTGGCGGAGGGGTGGAGACAAAGTAGGAGGCGGCTGCATCGTCTATCAGGGTTCTGGAAAGCGTCGGCGTCATCTCGTTGAACTGGGCAATGTCTATCAGTTGCTCGATCAGGTCGCGGGGATGGCAGGCGCGCAAGGGACGATTTTGTGGCAGATAGTGGGTGTGGAGAAGATATTTCAGCGCCTCATCGCTGTACTCCAGCTTCCGATCGCGGCAGACGCGCATGAAGATGTCGCGGAATTGCGTGGGGGTGGGGTCGGCGATGAAAATCTTGTACCGAATGCGGCGCAGGAAGGCTTCGTCCACCAGCGTGTTGGGGTCAAAGTTGGTGCTCAGGATAATCAGGGTGTCGAAGGGGACCTCTACCTGGTGGCCAGTGTTCAGGGTCAGGTAATCCAGGCGCTTTTCCAGCGGCAGGGCCCATCGGTTGAGCAGGGCCTGGGGCGGCAGCGTTTGGCGGCCAAAATCGTCAATCAAAAAGACACCGTTGTTCGCCTTCATCTGCAGCGGGGCGCGGTACGTATGCGCTATGGCGTCATAGGTCAGCTCCAGCTGCTCCAGCGTCAGCTCGCCGCCTGCCACCACCACGGGGCGGCGGGTGCGCACCCACCGCTGATCGAAGCGCTCCAGCGCTTTGGTGGTCGCATCCTTGACCCGATGGTGTACCAGATGATCGAATAGGGTGAGGGTGTGGCCGTTAATGTCAATCGCGTGGGGCACAAAGATGTTTGCCGGAAGCATCCGCCCCACCGCTTCGGCGGTGGCGGTCTTGCCGTTGCCGGGTGCCCCCCACAGGAAGATTGCCTTGCCCGCGTTGACGCCCGGCCCCACCTGTCGGACTACCTGATCGGAGAGCACCAGGTGGTGCAGGGCGCGGCGAACGCGATCCCTGGACACGGCGCCGCGCGCCACGGCCTGGAGCTTGATGGCCGCGCGGTACACATCCAGCGGCACGGGCGCGATGCCGATGTAGCCGTTGCGGCTCAGCGCCTCGCGCGCGCGCCCCTCGCCGCGCTCCATCAGGGTGAACTGGTAGCGCGTGATGCCGAGCCCGCCGGTGTCCGCGCCCCGCACCTGCACCATGTGCTCGTTTTGCAGGTGCTTCATGATGCCATCGAGCACCCCCTGGAGAGGCAGCCCCATCGCCTGATTCAGCGCAAAGCCTGTGAGCGTCCCCTTCTCGTAAAGGTGCTTCAGGACAAGGTCGCTTATCTGCTCCTGGGAAAGGCCTACCTCTTCCACGGTGCGTGGCGGTTCTGGCAAAAAGGGTGGCGGCGGATCGAATTGCCGTGCTGCGTGCAATACACTATCCACAAGGCCTCTTCCTTACTGGAGAGAGAAGAAATGGGAAGGCACAATGGAGCGGGGCATGCGGGCCGTCTCCTTCCCGCTGGGGCACCCATACTGAAAAGGGACTCGCGCTAGCGAGTCCCTTTATTAAAGTGCAACTCGCACCAAGAATCAAGCGGCGCGTTCCATAGTCGTGGAAGGCAGCTTGTTGCCCGCGCGATCATACAGGGTGGGCTCTGCCTTTTTCTCGATCACATCGCCCGTAATCTCGACGCGACCAATTTCCGCACGGGAGGGAATCTCGTACATGACGTCGAGCAGCACGGACTCAATCACTGTGCGAAGGCCACGCGCGCCGGTCTTCAGCTTCATGGTTTGCCGGGCGGCAGCCTCGAGCGCATCGGGCGTCAGGGCGAGTTCGACGTTGTCCATGTGGAACAACTTCTGGTACTGCTTGATGAGCGCGTTCTTGGGCTCCGTCAAGATTCGGATCAGCGTGGGCTCGTCCATCGACTCTACGCTGACGACGACGGGCAGGCGGCCCACAAACTCTGGAATCAGCCCGAAGCGCATCAGGTCGTCTGCCGTCACGTGCTGCAGGGTGTTGGTGGAGGCAGTGGCTGCCCCCTCTTCGGGCGGGCGGGCCGGGCGGAAGCCGATCGAGCCTTTGGTGCCCAGCCGATCTTCAATGGTGCGCTCCAGGGTGTCAAAGGCACCCCCGCAGATGAACAGGATGTTCGACGTGTCAATCTGGATAAATTCCTGATGGGGGTGCTTGCGCCCGCCCTGCGGCGGCACATTCGCCACCGTGCCCTCGATCAGTTTCAGCAGGGCCTGTTGCACTCCCTCCCCGCTCACGTCGCGGGTGATGGAGGGGTTGTCCCCTGACTTGCGCGCTGTTTTGTCAATCTCATCTATATAGATGATGCCGCGCTCGGCGCGCGCCAGATCGAAATCGGCTGCCTGGATCAACTGCAGCAGGATGTTTTCCACATCTTCGCCCACGTAACCGGCCTCCGTCAGGGCCGTGGCGTCGGCGATGCAGAAGGGAACATCCAGGATGCGGGCCAACGTTTGGGCTAGGAGGGTCTTGCCGCAGCCTGTCGGGCCCAGCAGCAGGATGTTTGATTTTTGAAGCTCTACATCGTCGCCCACCTTCCCGACGCTGATGCGCTTGTAATGGTTGTACACAGCGACGGAGAGCACCTTTTTGGCGCGTTCCTGCCCGATCACGTACTGATTCAGGCGGCGGTAGATCTCCTTGGGGGGGAGCAGGCGGCTCGGCAGGGGCTGGGCGCGGGTGAGGGGCGCCTCTTCCTCCTCCAAAATTTCCTTGCACAGGTCCACGCACTCGTCGCAGATGTAAACCGAGTTCGGGCCTGCAATCAGCCGATTGACCTCGTCCTGCTCCCGATTACAAAAAGAGCAGAACTGGTTGCTGCCACTACGTTTTCCGCGCCTAGCCATTGCCTACCTCCTTGATCTGCTGAATTTGGAGCACCTCGTCCACGATTCCATAGGCGACGGCCCCTTCCGCATCCATGTAATAGGCGCGGTCCGTGTCGCGTGCGACGCGCTCCATCGGCTGGCCGGTCTGATCAGAAAGAATCTGGTTCAAAACCGCCCGTTGGCGCAGCAGTTCGCGTGCATAAATTTCCACCTCAGCCGCTTGCCCCTGCGAGCCGCCGAGCGGTTGGTGGATGTGGACAGTGGCGTTAGGCAGGGCGTAGCGCCGACCGCGTGCGCCCGATGCCAGGATCACCGTGCTGACGTTGGCGGTGAGGCCGACAGCGATGGTGGTGATCGGGGATTGGATGGCGCGGATGGTGTCTACGATGGCCAGGCCGGAATAGATGGAGCCCCCCGGCGAGTGGATGAACATCTGAATCTCGCGGGTGGGGTTTTCGCGCTCCAGAAAGAGCAGCTGGGCAACAATCAAATTGGCAATCTGATCGTTGATGGGGGTTCCTAGAATAACGATTCGCTCCTTCAACAGCAGCGAGTAGATATCGTAGGAACGCTCTCCCCGACCCGTGGATTCGATGACCATCGGTATCAGGCCATTGGCAAAGTGGCTCACAGCGTCCTCCAGAAGTGGCTCAAGTTTCTCTATGGTTGTAGCGCGTAGTGGGGCGCATGGCAAATCGCCGCGCGCCCCCGCCGGCTCAGGGGACGGAATCCGCCGTTGGGGCGTCGTCCTGGGCGCCCAGCCCTTCCTCAGAGCCCTGCTCCTCGGCTGGGGTCTCGCTGCTGGCCTCGCCCGTCGGCTCCCCCTCGGAGGTCTGCTCCTCGGCTACGGGTTCCTCCTCAGAGGCGCAGTTCCTCGGCTGGAGCCTCGCTGCTGGCTCGCCCGTTGGCTGCCCCTCAGCGGTCTGCTCCTCCGCTGTCGTCTCGCTGCTGGCTTCCTCCTCCGCCAAGGCGGGGAAGAGGGGCGGGGCTGTCTCGCCCGTGACCTGCTCAAACAGGTGGAAGAACGCTTTGCGCGTGACCAGCCTGTCCTTGATCTGGGTGATCTCCTCCTCGCGCCCCTGCATGCGAGTGCGCAGCGAGGCGGCGACGTTGGGGTCGTACACCGACAAGATGGAATCCAACTCGCGCTCGACCTCTTCCGGCGTGACGCTCAGGTTGTGCTCGCGCACATATTCGGTCAGGGCGAGCGAGCGGCGAATAAATTCTTCTGATTCATCCCAGAGGCCCGCTTCCAACTCTTCGCGGCTCTGGTTAAGGGCGTTGAGGTAGTTTTCCAGATTAAGCCCGTAGGTGGATATCTGGCGCTCCAGCGCCCCCACACGGCGCTGCACCTCATCCTTGATCAGAAAGTCGGGGAAGAGCATCTCGGATTCGTCTATCAGGTTGTCCAGGATGGCCAGCGTGAGGCGCTCGAAGGCCTGATCCTCGGCCTCGGCCTGCAGGTTGACGCGGATGCGCTCGCGCAACTCGTCAAGCGTGCTGAACTCGCCTATCTCCTGCGCGAAGTCGTCGTTTAGCTCGCTTTCGCGGCGCTTTTTCAAATCGAGCAGGGTGACGCGGTAAAGGACCGTGCGATTCTGGACGCGCTTTTCGGGCCATTCGGCAGGAAAGCTGATCGCCACCTCTTTTATCTGGTTCACCAGCATCCCGACTATCTGGCTCATGAGGTCGGGGGTGGGGCGCGGCTCATCGTCGTTCGGCTCGGCAGGGGCGAGGGTGATTTCTAGCCCCTTCTGCTCCTCCAGCGTCGTGCCATCCATCAGGTGGCCTACCAGATCAATCGTGGCCTCATCGCCGAAGGCAGCCGGGCCCAGGCTTGGCTCCATCGTGGCGCGCTCGGTGCGCAGGCGATCCAGCACCTCGCTCACCTGCTCTTCCCCGATGTCAGCCGTTTCCCGCTCGACCGAGACATTGTCCAGGCTGCCCAGCTTGATGACGGGTGGGGTGGGAACAAGGATCCGGAACGCCAGGGGCTCCAGGCTGTGCAGGTCCATCGTGACATGGTCCGGGCTGAAGACGGGAACCTGGCTTTCTTCCAGGGCCTCGATGAGCACCGCTGGGGCCATGCTGTTGATGGCCTCGTCCATGATGGCCTGCTCGCCCACCGTCCGCAGCAGCATGGGGTAGGGGGCCTTGCCCGGGCGGAAGCCCGGCACGCGCACGTTCTTGCCCACTTTTTTGGCCGCGCTCTGCATGGACTGCTGGAGGCGCTCGGCGCTGACCTCGACGATCAGCTGAACCTGGCAGTTGTCTAACTCTTCTTTTTGAATATACACATTAGTTCCTTTCAACCAGCCCCGGCTCGCGCCGATTGGTGACGGGTGGCGATTATATCATCTCTGCGGAGGGCGACAAGGCTACTCCGCCCGGATGCGCGGGTTCTCACTGAACCAACAAAAAGGCCCGCGCGATGCGCAGGCCCTGGAAGAGCCATCGGTGGCTGTTGCGGCCCTAATTGTATCCAGCGACCGGGGGGCGTCAACTTGAAAAGTGACTAGAGCGGGTTACAACAAAGCGGGGGCTACCTGGCTGGTACGCCCCCGCTTGCTGATGCGCGGAATAGGAATCGAACCTACACGCCCTTGCGGGCACTAGATCCTAAATCTAGCGCGTCTACCGTTCCGCCACCCGCGCCTGCCTCGGCTGCGATCTCGATAGGGCTTCACAACCGCCCTCAGTATAGCGTACCTCGCCCACTTCGGCAAACCCTATTTGGCGGCTGGGGGCGGCCACGAGGGGGCGGCGACGGCTCAGGAAGCGGGCGGGACGGGGCCTGGCATGGGAAGGTGGAGGCCGCGCTCGCGGGCGGCCTGCTGGGCCTCCGGGTAGCCTGCGTCGGCGTGTCGGGCCACCCCCATGCCCGGGTCCGTCAGCAGGACGCGGCTCAGCTTTTCCCGCGCCCGGTCGCTGCCGTCGGCCACGACGACCATGCCCGCATGGAGCGAGTAGCCGATGCCGACGCCCCCACCGTGGTGGACGGAAACCCAGGAGGCGCCCGCCGCCGTGTTCACGAGCGCGTTCAAGATAGGCCAGTCGGCGATGGCGTCGGAGCCATCGCGCATCCCCTCGGTCTCGCGGTTCGGCGAGGCCACCGAGCCGGCGTCCAGGTGGTCGCGCCCTATAACAATTGGACCCTTCAGCTCGCCGCGCCGCACCATCTCGTTGAACAGCAGCCCCATGCGGTCGCGCTCGCCGTAGCCCAGCCAGCAGATGCGCGCGGGCAGCCCCTGAAAGGGGATGCGCTCGCGCGCCAGCCGCAGCCAGCGTTGGAGCGCCTCGTCATGGCTGAACGCCTGCATGACCGCCTCATCGGTGCGGTAAATGTCCTCCGGATCGCCGGAAAGGGCCACCCAACGAAAAGGCCCTTTGCCCTCGCAGAAGAGGGGGCGGATGAAGGCGGGCACAAAGCCCGGAAAGGCGAAGGCATCGGCCAGCCCCCCCTCCAGCGCCTGCTGGCGAATGTTGTTGCCGTAATCAAAGACAATAGCGCCGCGTCGGCTCCATTCGACCATAGCTTCCACCTGCCGGACGACTGTGGCGCGGGCCTGGGCCACATAGCCCGCCTCGTCGGCGGCCCGCAGGGCGTTCGCCTCCTCGAGCGAGAGGTGGGCCGGCACGTAGCCGTTCAGCAGGTCGTGGGCGCTGGTCTGATCGGTCACGATGTCGGGGCGGATGCCGGCGTGCAGCAGTTGGGTGAACAGGTCGGCTGCGTTGATGGGCACTGCCACGGAAAGGGGGCTTTCTGCCTCCAGGGCCTCCCCGACCCAGCGCAGCGCCTCGTCCACGGTGCTCGCAACACGGTCCAGGTAGCCCATGTCCAGCCGTCGCTGGATGCGCTGCGGGTCCACCTCGGCCACCAGGGCCACCCCGTCGTTCATCGTCACCGCCAGCGGCTGCGCCCCGCCCATCCCGCCCAACCCTGCCGTCAGCAGCAGCCGCCCGCGCAGGCTGCCGCCAAAGTGCTGGCGGGCCAGTTCGGCCAGCGTTTCGTAGGTGCCCTGGATGATGCCCTGGGTGCCAATATAAATCCAGCTTCCCGCCGTCATCTGCCCGTACATCGTCAGCCCCTGGCGCTCCAACTCTCGAAAGGTTTCCCAGTTGGCCCAGTGCGGCACGAGCATCGAGTTGGAAAGCAAGACGCGCGGGGCCATGGGGTGGGTGCGGAAGACGGCGACAGGCTTGCCCGATTGGATGAGCAGCGTCTCGTCATCGGCCAGCGTCTGCAGGGTGTTCACGATGGCGTCGTACGAGGCCCAGTCGCGCGCCGCGCGGCCCGTGCCCCCGTAGACTATCAACTCGTCCGGCTTTTCCGCCACCTCCGGGTCCAGGTTGTTCATGAGCATCCGCAGCGCGGCCTCCTGCTCCCACCCGCGGCAGCGCAGCGTGGTGCCCCGCTCGGCCCGAATCACTCGCCGCGTCGTTGGCTGGCTCATACGGTTGCTCCTTCCATCCTCTGATCCTCTAGTCGCCGGGCGCAGCGATCCTGCCCCGTCACTCGCCGTCACGCTCCGCCACCTCGCTGTCCTCGCCGCGGGCGTAGCGCTCGCGTTGTCGCTCGCTCAGCGGCCGATCCTCTGGATGGATCAGGCTGCGCCAGAAAGGAGGCTGCTCGACAAAATAGTGGGCTGGGTAACCGGTCAGGGGCTGCACGTGGGGGGAGGCGTACAGTTTTTGCCACGTTCCCTCTGGTCCGGTCGCGGCTACGTAAATATAATCACTGACCGAGGTAACAATCTGCTGGAATTGCTCCTGGCTGTGCGACAGGCTGCGTAGCCGCAGGCAGAGGGAGAGGCGGGCGGCAAGCTCGCTGGGGCTTAGCGGGGCGCGCAGCACCTCGTCAAATCCGGCTCCCAGCCAGAAATCGGCGCTCGCGCCTGTGGGTAGGAGGAGCAGCAGCGGCAGGAAGAGCGCGTCCGCCGCTTTCCGCGCCAGCAGGGCCGCGCCGTGCTGCTGGGCCGCCGCCTCGTCGGCGATGATCACGTCCACGCCCTGCCACGGGTCCGGCTGGCTCTGCCCTGGCTGGGGCCATGCTACCGTGTACCCGAACCCTTCTAGCAGGAGAGCAAGGGAAGGGTCGGCCTCGCCCAGCAAAAGGAGGGCGACGGTGGGTGGCTCAGTGTTTGAAGAAGCAAAGGGCACGGTGCAACTCGAATCTTGTGACAAGGATTCTCGTCTCGGTCGGAAAGCGATGGGTCGCCCTCGCTTTCGGGCGTCTCCCGCAGCGGAAACGCTGACCGCTCCGGTTATCTTGCTGGACCGAGAGGGTATACCAGATTATTCTAGAGCAGGACAGGGCCGCTTAAAAACGAGGCGGCGCGTCAAAAGAGATAGGGTTAGGGGTCATGGAGCGGGCGGAATGGGGGCGGAAGTTGCCGGATCGTTCATGCATCGGCAGGGCTGCGCCCGCTCCATCTGGCCCGGCGAATAAGAATGGGGACAGTTGCGGGCAAAAGAACCCTGGCGGGCCGGGCCGGAGTAATGGATGTGCCACCAGTTATCTTTTCCGCCGCGATAGCCACAATTCAATGCCATAGCCTGAAAATCGAAGGTGGTGCCAAGATTCTGGGTGGGGATGGGGGGCGGAATGATGCACCCATAGCGCTCATCGAAGATGCAGGCGCGCGGGAAGGAATGGCTTTTGCCAGGCCGCCACAAGCGGCTTAGCCACGACCAGAGGTTGTACATATGGCTCGTTTTGATTCACAGAGGATGTGGGGCAAAAGTGTATCACACTTTTCCCACGCCGCATCGTAGCCCAAGCGGGAGTGGCATGAGCTCAAGAATTCGCCTTCAACGGCTGGCGGGCGACCCGATCACGCTTCACTTTTCACCCGGGTATGGCGAACGAGCCCATCGGCTCGGCACGCTGGTGGAGGCTGCGCATCGGTTTCTGTCGGAATGGCTTGGCGTGGAGGCGCAGACCACGGTGAGCGTGCTGCGCCGCGAGAACTGGCGCCACCTGCGTCGTGCTCCCTACGGCTACCCGCACAGCAGCCCCGAGCGCGCCACGATCTACGTGCCGGCTACCTATCCGCCCGCCTGGATCGAGCGGGCGCGCTCGCTGCTCCACGCGGCCCCCCTCGCGCTTCGGCAGCGGCTGCCGGAGGGGGAGGAGCCACTCGACAAGCAGATCGCCACCTTTTATGACCTGGTGGCGGTGCACGAGCTGGGCCACCTGTTCATCCATCATCTTCGGCTGGCGCTGGGAACGCAATGGCTGACAGAGCTGGTGGCCAACCTGTTCGCCACCAGCTTTTTCGTCGAGGCGCGCCCGGACCTTGCAACGCGTTGGCTGGCCTGGGCGGACATCCAGGCGAGCCAGCAGGTGCCGCACCGATCCCTGACAGAGTATGAGGAGCACTACGCGGCCCTCTCGTTTGCCAACGCCACCTACTACCAGGGGCGCTTCAATCAGGAAGCCCTGCGCCTGTGGCAGGCACAGGGGCGCGCGCTCGGCGGGGCGCTGGTGGCTCGCTTCTCGCTCCGCCCCGATCGCGTAGCGGCGCGCTTCGAGCAAGTGGCCCCTGGGTGGGAGTGGGCGTGAGGCAGGCCCCTCAGCGCAGCCATCGCTCGCGCGCGGCGCGGCACTCCGGCCCGAGCACGTGCAGCAGCAGGGGAATCTTTTCGCGGTGCCATGTGAGCTCCAGCCCGTCAAACAGGGGAGCCAGCCCATCGTTCAGCCGCTGGAGCGGGGCGGCGCTCTGGGTCGCCAGTGCCTCGGACAGGAGGGCTATGTCGTCGGGCGGGCGGAGGGGCAAGTCGCTTCGGGCCAGGGCCTGCTCGGCCCAGTGGGGCAGGGGGGGCCAGCGACGGTTCAGCACAAAGAGGGTCTGCAGGCAGGCGTGGACGGCGCGGTGGAGCACCAGGGCATGATTCAGCGCACTCCCGCGCTCCGCCGTGCGGCGCGCACGCGCGGTGTGGTACCAGAAGTCCACATAATGTAGCTGGAGCCGCTCTTCCCAGATCGCTTCAGGGAATCGAGCGATGGCAGCAACCAGCGGGGCCAGCGACCCGTCGCGGTCAAACCAGATAGGGGCAGCCTCGTACGGCCAGTGGTCCACATCGAGCGGGCTCTGCTCTTTTTCGGCCAGGTGGCTCCAGCTCTCGGTGAGCACATCGCCCAGCAGGCGGCTTTGGAAGGGCCGACCGTCCCACACCAACGCCAGCCGGTCGGCGGGCGCTAGCGCCGCGAAGGCCGAGTCCTCCACGATCACTTCCAGGTCAAAGTCAGAGGTGCCCTCGTGGAAGCCCCGCGTGCGGCTCCCGACCAGGAGGATGCCGCGCACCTCCGGCGTGGCGCGCAGCCGCTCGATTGCCTCCTGCAATTCAGGCGGAACTTGCTGCTCAAAGTCAGGGGTGGGATCGGGTGTCATGCTTGTAAATCAAGGTTGTTCATCAGGAGCTCTACTCCATCATCGGTAGTGATAAGCAGGTCATATAGCCCTGGGGCTACCGTATCGAAGGTGAAGGCGCTCCCGGCACCAATCGTCGTGGTGTAGCGGGCAGTGCTGGCCTCCCTCAGCTCGGCCTGGCCGCCTATCTCGTCGAGGGCGATCACCGAGCCTTCCAGTGCGGCATCGGTTGCATGGGCGTTGCGGGTCACCATCACCATGTAAGTTTCCGACGAGAAGCAGGCAGTCCAGGTGTCCCCGCGCAGGGCGACGGCGGGCGAGGGGGGGGCACTGCCGCCTGCCATGCTTTGGAGCGTGAGCACGATTCGTTGCACCAGCTTGTGGGGCGCTGACTGTTGGCCCATCGGCTGGTTCACCAGTTCGATCAGGCTGGCAAGCTCTGTCTGGCAGTGCGGGCACTCATCAAGGTGCGTGCTTACCGATGCGAGGGTGGTACCTTCCAGCATCCCCAGGTGCCACTCGCCCAGAGTGAGCGGGTTGGGCACTCGGCGCGATAAAGCCGCGCGAACAGGCTGCGCTCTGCCTCCGCGCATCTCGGCCAGCCGCGCTTGATGGGCGGGGGTTTGGGCGGCGGCCAGCACATCCGGCGGGGCATCCCCCCCCAGCACCATCTCCAACTCCCAATCTTCCAGCTGTCTTTTCATGCCTCTCCTCGTTTCCAAATCGTGTCGCGATGACAGTCGCCCCCAACCCGATTGTTTCCTCTATTGGTATAAATGCTCTCGACTGTCAAGATAAACGATGGTGAAGAGGCCTTTTGTCATTCCTGCTGAAACGTCTGCAGCACTTCCGAGCGTCGCAGGCGGCTCATCACATTGCGCTTCACCCGATACACATCCTGGATGCCAGGAAAGTGCTCGGGAAAGCGCGCTTGAATCTGCCGCGGTTTGAAGCCCAGCACAAAATAGTATTGCACCACTATTTCTTCCTGAGTGTCGTTGAGCAGGGCGCGCACCTCCTGCCAAAAGTGGTACCGCTGCTCCTGACTCAGCAACGCGACATCAGGTTTGTGGCCGCTGGCAAGGTGGGGCGCGTCGTCCAGGTCTGTCAGAAGGTGCTCCATGCGGCGGCGGCGCAGGGCATCGGTCACCGTGCTGGCGCAGCAGGTGCGCAGGTATTGGAGGATGCCGCGCAGCGACGTGAAGCGTTCAAAGCGCTCGCGCTCGCCCGTCGCCTGCCAGAACTTTTCGAAGCTCAGCGTTTCCAACTCCTCCAGGGGCATGTTCAGCGTATCGAAGCCCCCGCACTTGCGAATCCAGCCGCGCACCAGCTTGCCGTAGGTCTGGTAGAGGGCCTCCCACGCAAACTGGTTGTTGAGCGCCAGCGCCCGCCGGAACAGTTCGAAGCAGAATTGTTCCTCGTAGGGCTGATCGCGGAAGAATTTGCTGCTTTCCTGTTGGCAAAGCAGTGCCAGGTCGTCCGTATCCATCCGAGTAGGGGAGCTTGTAGGCGACATGGGGCCTCGACCGCTGATTCCAGAAGGGTGTGACTGACCAAGAGACCGACGGAAGGGCATCTTGTTGTAACAAGGTTGATAGGAGGATTTTAACATAGGGCGGGGTGAATTGGAACTACGGGGAGCCGGGCAGACAAGGGGGACGTGCGCGGCTACGCGCACGTCCCCCTGCCTGCCTCAAACCGGAGTAGGGCTACGGCTGGATGCCCACGCTGGGGTGGCTCGGCAGCAGGGCCGTGGCGGGGTCGTCCCCATTCAAGAGCCCATCCAGGTCGCGGTCCAGCGCAATGCGCCATCCGGAGCCGGGGGGCACGCAGGTGAAGGTGAATTGCGTAGCCTCGCTCGCCGCCAGGATATGAAAGTCGGCCAGTTCCAGCGGTGGGGCGCTGGCGGCGTCAGGAAGAAAGGTGTCGCTGGCCACCTCGTAGAGCCAGCCGTGGGGCTGCCCCGCCTGGGTGCCGTGCACGACCACCTCACACTCCGTCACCTCCCCGCCCAAAATCTTCGAGGTAAAGGGCGCGGCGGCACGGGCGAGCAGAAGATTGAGCCGCAGGGCCACCTGGCTCCTGTTGCTATCACTCAGGGTGAGTTGCTGGCCCACAATCGGGGCCAGATCGCTGTCAAAGGCGAACATGTAATCTTCCATGCCTCGCCGCTGGCGAAGACCCTCCTCCTCTTCAAACCCCACCCTGCCCCTGTCGGGAAAGCCGAGGACGAAGAAGAGCAACAAGCGTTTCAAGCGTGCCGTCCTGCATGAAGCCGGTGCCCCTCACCTGATTGCCGACAAAGCCGGGCGGAAAGAGCGCCCGCGCCTCCTCGTCCTGCAGCATGGAGCCGAACCGTCCCACCTTCTGGTACATGTTGCGCAGGTGCGGGATCTTGACCACCTGCTGGAAGCCGGCGGTGATGGTGTCGTTGGTGCTGGTTCCAAAGCGCCCTTCAGCCGGATCGAGCGCGTGGCACCCCGCGCAGGTGAAGCCATCCGGGTGCTCCGGGTCCACATCGAAGGCCAGCCCGTCCGAGCGGCGCTCGCCCGTGAAGAAGTCGAAGCCTACCTGCTGCAGCGGCGTGAGCGAGTTGTCCAACTGGCGGACCGGATTGGGGGGCATGGTCAGCTGGAGCGCAAAGGCGGTGAAGGTCTGCATCGCCTCCTGCTGGAGCGGGTCGTGCGGATCCATATCGGCCCCCACCAGGCCGGGAAAGGCCTCTATAAAGTTGTTGAAGGAGAGGGCAGCGTCGGTGGGGTGGGTGCCAAAAAGGCCAGTCGAGCGATCCCCGCGCCAGTGCATCGCGCCGCTGTTGATGAGCCCGCGCAGGGTTTGCGTGGTCATCGGCCCCTTCATCGGGTGAAAATCGGTCACGTTCCCCGTGCCGTTAATGGGGGGGCCCAACAGGTTGGAAATATCGTCCTCGCGATTGATGGGGATCGGGTTGGTCGTCACCCTGCCATCCGGGTTGCCCAGGTCCCACGCCAGATGGTCCATGTCGCCAAAGATGTGGCAGCTGGCGCAGGAAGCCTCGCCGTTGCTGGAGGTAAGTTGTGCGTCGTACAGGAAGGGGCGCCCCGCTACAACGGAGGCGGGCTCCGGGTTGAAGAGCAGGTGGTGGGCAAGCTCCGTGCCGGTTGAGGTGTCTATCACGGACACCCCGTTGTCGAAGCGCGTGTAAGCGTACAGCCGCTCGTGCCCCTCCGCCAGCACCAGCCCGGCGGGCCCGCCGCCCGATACAGGGATGTAGGCACTGCTCTGCTGGGTGGGGTCGAAGCTGTCATCGTCCAGGGTGCTCGTTGCGAACACACCAATCCGCGACGAGCCGAACGCGGCCACATAGAGCGTCTCGCCGTCGCTGCTCATCGCCATCTCCAGCGGGGTGGCAAGGCTGTGCTGGCGCGTGCTGGGCGGGGCGGGGCGCACGCTGTAGTCAATATGCTTGTTCAGGTGGCGGGGGGTGACGCTGTTCTGGCGCGTGTCCACGATCGTGATGCGCGCCTGCGCCAGGTTGCCCTGCACCGTGCTCCCGCCAAAGAGGCCGGGCCCCTCGAAGCGGACGTGGTTCTGCGCGTCGGTGTTCGACACGTACAGCCGCCCGTTGGTGGGGTGAACGGCTATGTTAAAGAGGGTGGTGCCCACGTGCGCGTAGTGCGCCCGCTCTTGCAGGGAATTGGCGTCAATGGCGAAGAGATCCCAGTCGGGCAGGCTGAAGCGCACCGCATTGTTCCAGTTGCGCTCCAGTTCATCTTCCCACACCCCCCGCTCGCGGTCGTATCGCACGATCAGGGCAGTTTCGGGCGCGCGCCGCCCGGCGAAGTTGGTTCGGGGGCCCGGGTTACCCCCCGGCATGTACCCGAAGGGCAGCCCCCCCTCCATGGTAAGGCCATCCCCCGCGCAGGGGCGCGCCCGATCAAAGCCGTCGCACACCACCTTGTGGTCAATCACCGTCGTCTGGTTGCCCGAATTGAAGATGGCTGCGTACACGGTGGCACCGTCCGGCGACACGGCCAGCGCGCGAGGGGTGTCGCCAAACAGTTGCACGATCCGGAGCGGCACGCCGCCCACGGCCTCGCCGGGCGCCAGGGCATCAAAGACCCATACATCCGCGCGCCCCACGCTTGCCCGCGCCAACTGGGGGTCGCCCGCGCCCACCACGTTGGCCAGCGACGGATGGAGGCGTTGCTGCCCGCGGTGGGCCGTGGTCACAAAGGCACGCTCGCGGTTGGCCCCGGCAAACACGATGTCGCGCGGCTCGTCCCCCACCAGCAGCGTGCGCACCACGCGGCGCTGCTCCAGGTCCACCACGCTCACGCTATCGGAAAGATGGTTCACGACCCAGGCCTCGCTGTCGCTGCGCGCGGCCACGGCCACCGGCTCCAGCCCCACCGGAATCGAGCCGTCGGGCAGCAGCGAGCCATCCGGCTGGATGCTAAACAGTTCCAGCCGCCCATCGGGGATGTTGGTCACCAGCAGCGTGGCGCCGTCGGGCGTCAGGGCCAGGGGCCGGACCGGGCCGCTCTCGAAGGTCAGAAAGGAGGGGCGGTGGGGGCGGAGTCACTGGCTGCGGTCAGTGGGCTGCTCAAGGCGGCCCCTAGCAGGCAGAAGGGAAATCAGACCGAGAAGGGTGCGTCGCCGAGCAGGAAGATGAGGAAGCAGGGGGAAAGAACTGAAGTGAAGCATGTCAATACTCCAACAACAAAGGCGAACGGCTGGCCGCTTCTGCCAGAGGGCACAAGTATAAGCGGAGCCGCACCCCTGTGCAAGAGTATGTTATTTTGCTTCGTGCCTTCGTTGGAAGGAGAGTGGGCCGTCATTGGCAAGATACAGGGCTTTTTTCACAGGAATCGTTTAGAGCCTGTTATGCGCTTTTGACAGGGCGAACAGGCTTTGGGAATGGAACGTAAAGCATATCCGAGTGACGTAAATGACGACGAGTGGGCGGTTGCGGTGCCCTATTTGACGTTGATGCGTGAAGATGCCCCGCAACGGGAACATTCGCTGCGCGAAATCTTTAACGGGCTGCGTTGGCTCATCCGCGCGGGGGCACCCTGGCACTTGATGCCGCGCGACTTGGGCGGATGCCGAACGATCTCGACCGTCCAGCCCAACCGATACCCTTCTGCCGCAACAAGCGACTGATCGTTGGTTCACTGATGGGGTGCCCACACGCTGCCAACCGCTCACGACTATCCACCAGGCGACAGTTGCGCCGCTGATCGGTGCTCATCGGATCGCCTGCCGTTGGCGTGGACTGGTCACGGCCACCAGCACCTCACTCTCCAACTCTCGACGCCCACGGCGGATTGTTTTCGGGCCCAAGCCTGTGAATCAGGGTCAGTTCTCGTTCCGAGTTGTCGCGCGCTTGCGCCAGTAACCCCGCATACCAACGGCGTTGGGGTTCCGTCAATTGACTCAAGAACAGATTGATCTGCCGATGCCGACGAACCGTCTCCTCCCTCTACCTTCTTGGCAAATTCGGCATTCACATTCATGCGCCTTACCCGTCGTTCCTTGTCTGATACCAACTCCGATTGATGAGGTTGCAAAGGTGTTCACGGGCAATGGATAAAATTACCCTACGCCTCTCGTAGGACAATTTTGTCCATTGTCCGCGTTACGTTGACCCAATGCATAGCGACTCATCGGAATCAGGTATCATCGTACCTGCCTCGAGCGCTAGCTTTGTTGTCAGGATACCAGCAGGTGCGGGAAGTTATTCTTTTTTCAGCCCTTATGTGGCTCGGATAGGCTTTTCTCATGGTATAATTTTAGCACTCTATCCTTGTACTCCACCTCTTTTAAAACGGTTTCTTGGCTCGACCTTGTACAAAGTTGGAAGAAAGAGGAAGGGTAGGATAAGCCAAACCAAACTCCAGCAAGAGCGAGGTCAAGCATGCCTATCCTACCCGAAACGATTATGCCATTAGCGAGACCCTTCCCTGCACTGTTTCATGCGGCGACCTGGGAGAAAGGTCAAACACTGTGGGTAGGGAGCATTTTGGCGGTGGGCAAACGCACTTGCAGATCGTTTCCGCAACAGCAGTCTGGTACGATTGGGGCGAGCCGGTGGTCCCGCTACGCTGGGTGCTGGTGCGTGACCCGCAGGGGCCTACGAGCCGCTGGGGCTGCTCTCGACGGACCCTGACCTCGCCCCGCCACAGATCGTCAGCTGGTTTGTGCAACGCTGGCGGCTCGAAGTCACCTTTGCAGAAGTACGCACCCATCTTGGCGTGGAAACCCAACGCCAATGGTCTGACAAGGCGATTGCGCGCACCCCCCCGCTCCTGTTCGCTCTCTTTTCATGGATGACTCTCGCCGCCCATTGGCTGCTGCAAGACCAGCACCTGACTGTGCGAACCGCTGCCTGGTACGCCAAAGTGCGCCCCACCTTCTCCGATGTCATCAGTTGGGTGCGCCAGCGCCTCTGGCTCCCGACCGACTCTTTTTCAATGTCGCCTGCTAGCGGCGACATCATTAAAGCCCCTCGTCCTTTTTTCGACCGTCTAGGCGATACGCCTTGTTATGCTGCTTGACTGTACAAAGTCGAGCTGAGAAGCAAAAAGTTGGAGGCATTGGCTGTATGAAAAGGCCTCGTCGTACGGCGGTAGGGGAGCAAGTTCCCAACAACCTACCGAATCAGTGGGCACCGATAGTGGGACAAAAGGCGACCCTCAAAGAAATCTATGCCCTACTCCAACGACCACAGGTAAGACTTGTCACGCTAACCGGCCCGGGGGGCATAGGGAAGACCCGAGTGGCGATAGAAGTGGCCACCGGACTCCTATCCTGCTTCCCAGATGGCGTCTTCTTCTGATCCCTCGCACCTCTGCTCGACCCCGCTGTAATCGTCGCCACCATTGCCAAGACCCTGAACGTACAGGAAGTCGGGGAGCGCACGTTGCAGGAGAGCCTTGCTACCTTCCTGCGCCAGAGGCAGATCCTGCTGGTGCTCGATAACTTTGAGCAGTTGTTGGCTGGGGCAACCGTGGTAAGCGAGTTGTTAGCGGAGGGCACAGGGCTCCAAGTGATCGTCACGAGTCGCGCGCCCCTGCATCTCCTTCATGAGTACGAGTTCCCAGTTCCGCCTCTGACTCTCCCGGTGTCTGCATCCCACGCTCTCGCCTGGAGACATGATGGCATCCCAGGCGGTCATGCTCTTCCTAGAGCGGGCTCGCTCTAGGGATCCTCGATTTGCCCTCACGACCGACAATGCTACGGCGGTGGCCCAGCTATGCACGGGGCTCGATGGCCTTCCTTTAGCGCTCGAGCTGGCAGCAGCACGCATCAAGCTATTCACGCCCGAAGAGATGCTCCTGCGGCTACAAAACCGCTTTGCTTGGCTGACCAGCGGACCGCAGGATGCTCCCGACCGGCAACGCACGCTGCACGCCACACTGGAGTGGAGCTACAACCTTCTGGAGCCGGACGAGCAGCGCTTGTTCGCCCGCCTGGCCGTCTTCGAAGGCGGCTGGACCTTGGACAGTGCGGAGGCAGTCTGCAACCTGGCGGGACATGACTCGCTAGACGTGCTCGGGCTCTATCCTCGCTCGTGGATAAGAATCTGGTCCAATCCTATTTGCCGCACCCCGATGCTCGCCGCTTCGGAATGTTGGAGACCATCCGTGAGTATGCGAGAGCGAAACTCCTACAGGCGGGTGAAGCGCAGAGCATGCAGGATGCCCATCTCGCTTACTTCGTCAGACTGGTCGAGGCGACCTGGCCCGAGCCCACGATCGAGCACCTCGTCAGGGAAGTGGCACAGCGGCTCGAGGTGGACCATAGCAATCTCCGCGCAGCGTTCGACTGGGCGTGGACGAGCGGAGCTACCGAGAGCGGTTTGGAGCTCGCCGCCTCACTTACATGGTTCTGGTTGTTTCAGTTGCACTATAGCGAGGGACGACACAGGTTACACGCCTTCTCGGAGGCGACTGGACCCTCGCCAACACAGGCCCGTGCGATATCACTTGACGGTGCAGGGCGCTTGGCTGCGGTTCAGGGAGACCATGTAACGGGAGAGCGCCTGCTGGAGCAGAGCGTAGCGCTATGGCGGGGCCTGAATGATGATGTTCAACTTGCTCGTGCATTGGTAGCGCTGGTTTACAGTTCCCTCTGGGCCGGCAGACTAAAAACCGCACGCACGACCAGCAATGAAGCACTGCTCTTAGCCGAGGGCACAGGTAAACCCTGGACGATTGTACAAGCTCAGTTCCACTGTGGCGTCGTCGCTACCTGGACAGGTAGGTTTGAGGTCGCCAGGGAATGGTTGGAAAGAGCGCTAGACCTCGCGCGCCAGATTGGAGATCGTAACGCAATATTCTACATCCTGGGGGCGCTTAGTGAGCTGGCGGTATGGCAAGGAGATCACGCCAGCGCCCGTGCGCATTTACAGGAGATGGAGAGCAACCCACGAGAGGCGCGCAACGCTGTAGACCGCGCCCATTGGCTAGATTTCCACGGTCGCCTCAAACGGGAAGTCGGCGACTATGGAGCGGCCAGGGCGATGTATCAAGAGGCAGAAGCGATCTGGCGGGAGTTGAGTATAGAGATCGAGCATGCCTGGGTGGGCCTGCACCTCGGGGATCTAGCACGGTGGCGGCAGGATTTTGAACGGGCCGAACGCCGCTATGACGAGAGTCTCCGGCTGTTTCGGCGCCTCGACATGAGCTTGGGAATCGCCTGGACCCTGCATTGCCTGGGACACCTCGCCTTACACCTTACTGATCTCCAACGTGCCAGCACGTACTTCCTAGAAAGCCTGGATTATTTCAGAACCAAGAGTGAGGCGACCGGGGGCAAGCTTGCCAGCCTCGAGGGGCTAGCCGCCTGCGTGGCGCTCAAGGGAAGCCTGAGGAGTGCGGCGCTCGTGCTTGGAGCCTGCGCGACTCTATTCGAGCAGACCGCGCAGCGTCGTGCACATATTAGTCCTCAGGAGTATGAGCACTTCGTTGACAGCATACGGATGCAATTAGGGGAGTCCGATTTCAACGCCGCCTGGCGGGAGGGTCAGGCCCTCACGTTGGAGCAGGTTGTGGAGGTCGCCCTGCGCCTCTTCACCACGTCGAGGGAGTTAGCCCTAACAGAGGGCAGCGCGAGTAGCCTTAGTGAAGCGAAACGACCTAACTTGAGTCAGCTGAGTCCGCGCACCGCCGGGATGGATGCTCCGACCGAGCCGCTGACCTCGCGGGAACGTGAGGTACTGGTGCTCGTCGCGCAGGGGTATACCAATCGTCAGATTGCCCAGCGCCTTTATATCTCGCACAAGACTGTCGAGATTCATGTGAGTCACATTCTTAGTAAACTCAATATCTCCTCGCGCACGCAGGCGGCGACTTGGGCGGTAAAGCGGGGTATCGTGGAATCCACAATAGAACGGTAAGGCGCCTGTCAGCCGGTGGCAGGCCCCTGCTGGGGGGTACAGCGACTTTCTACCGGACTATACCCCTATCCGAGTGTAGGGTAGCGGTGGACCTAGGGGGAGATGAGCGCGCATCCGCAGACCAAGATAGGGGTAGCCTATAGGGGATTTACCTGATGTGCGTGACATGGAATCGCGTAGGATGGTGATTATTCGGTCGTGAGTCACAGTGAAGGTACAGGTCGTTCTAGACCCTCAACGCGCAGCGACAGATGCTACAACAGGAGGTAAGCCATACCGCTCGATACCAACAAGAGTGTCCCACGTCGTTTCATTGAAGAATGCGTCAATACGGGCGATATAACCCGGTAGATCAATTCGTCGCGCCCAACGCCGTCTTTCATGCCCTTCCTGAGCCTTCGCGTGGTGTTGAGTCAATCAAGCAGTCCTTTGTCTGGTTCCCCACCATGTTTCCCGATCTGCACATCACGCCCGAACGATATCATTGCAGAAGGTGACAAGGTGGTAATTCGGTGGACTGCCGTAGGCGCACACCAAGCGGCGCTGCAGGGGATTGCTTCTACCGGGAAGCCGGTCCGCGATTGGTGGCGTGAACAAGACGTGGTGGGCATGCTCCAGCAAGTGGGAGCCCTCCCCACGCCGGACAAGCGAACTGATAGCCTCTGGCGTTTCTGGAAGGCGCAGACGCTTGGACGACCTCGAGCGTCCTGCTGTAACTCTCTCTTGAGCGACAAGATTGGAATAGGTTCTCCTCTTATCCACAGCTTTGATGACATAGACGGACCTCCGCCGGGGCAAGGCATGAGCGTGCAGGGGGCGTGCTGCTTCACCAGGAGTGCTTGGTCGCCAGGATCAGTTCATCAACACCTTACTCAGGAAAGGCTTATATATCATGAATCGCATACTGAGAGACGTTCGTGTCCTGCTGATAGCGGGGGTTGCCCTTCTTCTACTTGCTACCCTCGCCGTCGCGCCCGGCCAAGTTTCCGCACAAGGGCCGGCGTGGTGCCACCCGATGCGGTCATCGGCGGCAAGACCTACGCGGAGTGGTCGGGCGCGTGGTGGCAGTGGGTGATGGCGATTCCCACCAACGAGAACCCGCTCAACCAGACAGGCGAGGTGGATTGCAGCTTCGAGCAGGCGGGCGAGGTGTGGTTCCTGGTCGGTACTGTCGGGGGCGAGGCGGTAAGGAGTTGTGAGGTGCCGACTGACGTCTACCTGCACTTCCCGGCAGTGAGTGTGTTTGCCTGGGAACCCGATTTCGCGAACGAAGAGGAAGGACGCGCCCTGCTCGATGGGATCATGGACACAGCCAGCGAGGTGGTGGTCGAGGTAGATGGCGTCGCGGTCGAGAATATAGACGCCCATCGTCTCCAATCCACGCTCTTCGAGTTCACCGCAGCGGAGGACAATATCTTTGGCATCCCGGAGCCGTACACACGGCTGGGGCTGGACGACGGGTACTGGGTCATCCTGGAACCCCTGTCGGTCGGCGAGCACACCCTCCACTTTCAAGGCACCGTAACACACGAGCTCATCTCTTTTGAGGTGGATGCGACCTACCAGCTCACCGTCACGGAGCAGACGAGCAGTGTTGCCCTGGATCACCTGGGAGCGCAGCCTGTACCGGGCGCACCCTTGTGGCTAGTCCTTGGTCTGCTGCTCGTGCCGGGCCTTCTCTGGAAGGTCAGGACTACCTTCCAGCAACGTTAACCCCGGGGCTTGTATAAACCCGGACCGTGAGATGATGGCTGTACCGCCACGCACCGCGATGTGTGGTTGGTACAGCCGCCATAGAAGGCTCTGAGCACGGCACATGGTAGGTCGGAAGTCGTAGGCGCACCATGAACAGGCGGGTGCTCGTCGAGGACAGTTCTACCTGGAAGTCAAGCAGAAAATTCGTATTTCAGGACAGCTCGTATGTCGCCGCTCAAACGACTCGTCCTGCTAACGGCTGGTTCCGACTGGCGGCAGTAGGCGCGGATCGCCGCAGGCATGTTGCTGAGGCTCAAGAATGCCGCAGCGTCGGCAGACTCTTCAGCGGAGCCACCTCTTCGGCAAGTGCCACCAATTCCCAACTGAAGGCCTCCCCCTCGCGCTGCCACTGGCGCTGGCACTCCTGCAGCAGCCACTGCCCGGCCACCGACTCGGTTATCCACTTCAATAATCGCGAATGACTGGCCTATACCGGAAACTAGGCCGGTCCGAACCCTACGGCGGCGCTCGCGGTCTCGGATGCGCTTTATTGGACACAACCAGCTTTGCTCCCCTCTTTTTCGCCTGTCGCGCTCCAATCTGACGACAATTTGAATAAATCCTTCCTCTGACCTACAATCGAACCCATACCTGCAACAGTTTGCAGGTATTTTTTTGAACCGATGACGGCAAACTTTTGAGCGGATTGCGCCCCTGTCGGCCCTTCTGCCTAACGAGGGTAACCCATGCGTCCCCCACGAACTTCCGACGAGATTCGCCAGTCCTTTCTGGACTTTTTTCATGAGATGGGCCACGAGATAGTGGATAGCTCCTCGCTGGTCCCGGCTGGAGACAGCACGCTGCTCTTCACCAATGCAGGCATGAACCAGTTCGCTGGGGCGCTTCTCGGATTGGAAAGCCGCCCCTACACGCGGGCGACGAGCGCGCAGAAGGTGCTTCGCATCTCCGGCAAGCACAACGACCTGGAAAACGTGGGCCCCTCCGACCGCCACCACACCTTCTTCGAGATGCTCGGCAACTTTTCCTTTGGCAACTATTTCAAGCGCGAGGCCATCGAGTATGCCTGGATGTTTATCACCGAGGTGCTGGGGCTGCCCAAGGAGCGCCTCTGGGTGACGGTGTACGAGAGCGACGACGAGGCGGCGGAGCTTTGGAGCCGCTTTGTCGAGCGCGAGCGCATCCTGCGCTTTGGCGATTCGGAGAACTTTTGGGAGATGGGGGACACGGGGCCGTGCGGGCCCAACTCTGAAATCTTCTATTATATGGGGCCGCTGGAAGAGCAGGATGCGAGCGGCGTCAACGTGAGCGACGATTACCGCGAGGTGTGGAACCTGGTCTTCATGCAGTTTGACCGCGCCGCCGATGGCACGCTGTCGCCCTTGCCCTTTCAAAGTATTGATACGGGCATGGGGCTGGAGCGCATCACCCAGGTGGTGCAGGGAGTCTGGTCCAACTACGACACCGACCTCTTTGTTCCGATTCTTGACAGGATTCAAAGCTTGCTGGGTGACAGCGACGCGGAGCGCGCTGACAAGTGGATAGGCTACCGCGTCATCGCGGACCACGCCCGCGCGGCCACCTTCCTGATTGCGGATGGGGTGGTGCCGGGCAACGAGGGGCGCGCCTACGTGCTCCGGTTGGTTTTGCGCCGGGCGCTGCGCTACGGGAAGAAGATTGGCTTCAAGGGCCCCTTCATGGCGGAGGTGGCGCAGGTGGTCATCGAGAAGATGGGGGGCCACTATGCCGACCTGCGCCAGCGGCAGTCCTTCGTGCTGGAAGCGCTTCGCCTGGAAGAGACAGCCTTCCAGCGCACGCTTGACCGCGGGCTGGCCCTGCTGGACGAGCTGATGAAGGGGCTGCGCGACAAGGGCGAGAGCGTGATTCCGGGCGCGCAGGCCTTTCGGCTGTACGACACCTTCGGCTTCCCCTACGACCTGACCCGAGACATCGCGGACGAGAGCGGCTTCACGATTGATCGCGACGGCTTTGATCAGGCGATGGCCGAGCAGAAGCGGCGCTCGCGCGAGGCGACCACCTTCGACGTGAACGAGTGGGCGGCCTTTTACCGTCGGATCGCCGACAAACTGCCGCAGACAGCGTTTATGGGCTATGACTACGGGCAGATGGCGAATGTTCCTGTGCAGGTAGTCGCCATCGTGGAGCCCGAGGCACTGGCGCAGCAGGACGAGGCCGCCACGGGGCAAACGGTTGATTTGATCTTGAATCGCACCCCCTTCTACGCGGAAAGCGGCGGGCAGGTGGGGGATACGGGGATCATCGAGACGGAATATGGGCGCGCGTTGGTCGAGGATGTGCAGCGGCCCATCCCTGGCGTCACCGCGCACCGCGCCACGATTGTCAGCGGCACGCTGCGCCGCGGGGAAAGCGCCCGCGCGACGGTGGATGCCACCCGCCGCTGGGACATCATGCGCAACCACACGGCCACCCACCTGCTCCACCGCGCCCTGCGCGACGTGCTGGGCGAGCACGCGCAGCAGAAGGGCTCGCTGGTCGGGCCGGAGTACCTGCGCTTCGACTTTAACCATCTGAGCCGCGTCCGCGAGGAGGAACTGGAGCGAATCGAGCGCGCGGTCAACGAGCGGGTGCGCGCCGACCTGGCTGTCCGCGTGGAGGAGATGTCGCTGGAGCAGGCGAAGCAGCGCGGCGCCACCATGCTCTTTGGGGAAAAATATGGCGATTCGGTGCGCGTCGTCGCGCTCTGCGAGGAGGGGCAGGGCGCAGCCGAGCCGCCCTACTCGCAGGAGCTGTGCGGCGGCACGCACCTGCTGCGCACGGGGCAGGTGGGGTCGTTCCTGATTAGCAGCGAGCAATCCACCGGCCAGGGGGTGCGCCGCATCATGGCCGTCACGGGGCGCGCCGCCGAGGAGCAGATTCGCCAGCAGCGGCTGCTGCTGCGGTCGCTGGCCGAGCGCTTGGGGGCGCAGCAGCCGGAGCAGGTGGTGGAGCGGGTCGAGCGGCTGCAGGAAGAGGTGGCCGAGCGGGAGCGGCAGGTGCAGGGGCTCCAGCGCGAGATGGCGCGCGGCCAGCTTGATTCGTTGCTGGCGCAGGTGGAGCAGGTGCAGGGGGTGGCCGTTCTGGCCGGGCAGGTGAGCGCGCCCAGCACCGATGCGATGCGCGAGATGAGCGACTGGCTGCGCGACAAGCTGGGCAGCGCCTTTGTGGTGCTGGGCGCGGAGATTAACGAGAAGCCGGTGCTCGTCGCGGCGGCGACCCCCGACGTGGTCGAGCGCGGCGGCCATGCGGGCAAGCTTGTCGGGCAGTTGGCGCGCCGGGTCGGCGGCGGGGGCGGCGGGCGCGCCGAGTTCGCGCAGGCCGGCGGGAAGGACCTCGCCCGCCTGCAGGAGGCTCTGACCGAGGCCGTCGCCCTGGTGCAGGAGCAGCTTCAGGGGTAGGGCGCCCCGGCGCGCCGCCCCTCCTTCCCATGGCCCCCAGACGCCGTTTGTCCCGCCGTGAGCTGTCGGGCCATGCCCCGCCCCTCGTTCGGGCCGTGCTCGACTTTGGGGCGAGCGGGGCACGGGCCGCTCTGGTCCAGGTGAGCGCGGGCGGGGTGGAACTGCTGGGGATGGCGGAGGTGAGCGGGCCCAGCGGGATGGCTCGGCCGGGCCAGGTGATGCGCCGCACGCAGATTGCCGACCTGGCCGAGCGCGCCCTGCAGGCTGCCGAGTTGACCACGGCGACGGTGGGTGATCTGCCCGTGATTGCGGATGAGGCCATCGTCGGGCTGACGGGGCCGCTACTGGCGGCCTACAGCGAGGCGTGCCACCTTCAACGGGCCGACCCCATAGCGCCCATCTTTGAGGCCGAGCTGATCGAGGCCCTGGCCAGCGCCCAGCAGCGGAACCTGGGCGCCCTGCGCGAGCAGGGGAAGGTGGTCAAGATTCGCCCCACGCTGGTGGCCAGCCAGTTGGTGGGGGCCATGAGCATGCGCGCCGACACGGGCCGCGCCGAGCGACTGCCCGATGTGACGCGCGGCGTGCCCGGCCTGGCGGGTGAATTGCTCTCGGTTGTGATCTGCAACCTTACCTGGCCCGCCAAGGGTCTGGAGTTTTTGGAACGAGTGTTGGACGATCTGGCGCTCGACCTGGCGGACGCCGCCCCCATCGCCCAGACCGTGGCGGCGGGGCTGCCGCTGCCCGATGCGATCCTGCTCGATGTGGGGCGCGAGCACACCGAGATCGCCCTAGCGGAGGGCGGCGCGCTGAGTGCGCTGGCCAGCATCCCCTTCGGCGGCCATTCGTTCACGCAGGCGCTGATGACAGCGCTTCACCTGTCAGAGCCGCAGGCGGAGGGGGCGAAGCTGTCCCATGCGCGGGCCCGCACCACGGGGCGCAGCCCGGTGGCGCGCGAGTTGGCGGCGATGGCCGGGCGGTGGCGCGCGGCTGTCGAGCAAAAGTTGCTCGAACTGGCCGGGAGCGCGCCGTTGCCCTCGCGCGCTGTACCTGTACGGGGGCGGCGCCTCCCTGCCGGACCTGCTGGAGCATCTTCGCGCCCAGCCGTGGGTGCGCCGCCTTCCCTTCGAGCAGCAGCCGACAATCGAGCGGCTGCTGCCGCATCAGCTACGCGGCCTGAACGACCCGCGGGGCCTGCTCCATTCATCGGCGCACGTGGGGCTCGCCGCACTGGCCGCGTGGGCCGGGTACGAGCCGCCGCCGCTCCAGCAGCATCTTGAGGCGCTCACGGCACGCCTTGCGCCCGCCTTCGGCTTTCCTTTTGCCTGAGGCCGCCCCTGCCTATAACTTCAGATGCACTGATCCCATGATTCAACCCGAGCAAGTGATTCGCCTTACCGGCGCAGAAGATATCCACGCCGTGCGTGCCCTGATTGCGGCGGCACAGGCGGCGCGCGTGATGCTGGTGGTCCCCCCGCAGCACCCTGCCTTCCAGCGGTTGGTCCGCTTGAAGATGCTCGCCCGCCAGGCCCATGCGGAAGGGATTGCCGTAGCCCTGGTCACTGAGGATGGCACGCTCCGCTCCCTGGCCTCGCAGCTAGATTTTTCGACGTTCCGCACGGTGGAGGCGGCCCGACGCGCCCCGCGCTGGCGGGCCGCCCGCGTGCCCCTGCCCCCCACCGCGACAGCGCGCGGGGCAGCCGCGCCGCGCCCCAGGCGCCAGAGCGCGGGGTCGGGCTGGGGCGAGAACATCATGCTGGCGGGGCTGCTTTTTGGGGTCATGATTATCATGGGGGCGGTGCTGGTGCTGCTCCTGCCCAGCGCCTCCATCACCCTGGTGCCCCAGCGCGCCCCGCTGGACCTTGCCTTTCCGGTCATTGTGGACCCTGGCGCTCAGGAGCTTAACATCTTCGAGGGCATCATCCCCGCAGACATCCTCAGCCAGGCAGTGCAGGGCACGGAAGAGCTTGCCACCACGGGGCGCAGCGCCGTGCCTGCTACCGCCGCCACGGGCGAGGTGCTCTTTTTGAATATCACGGGGCAGCCCATCACCCTGCCCGAGGGCACCATCGTTTCCACCACCAGCGGTGCGCCGGTGCGCTTCCGCACCACTGCCGCGGCCACCCTCGCCGGCGAGATCAACGCGCGCGCCACCGTGCCGGTGGAAGCGGTCAACCCGGGCCCCGTGGGCAACGTGGGGCCGCTGCAGATCAACCTGGTCGAGGGGGCAGCCGCCAGCGCGGTGCGCGTGCTCAACGAGCAGGGCATGGCCGGCGGCGACGTGCAGCAGCGTGCGGTGGTGGCGGCGGCGGACAAAGAGCAGCTGTTTGAGCAACTTCGCGCGCGCCTGCTGCAGGAAGGGCGCGCCGCCCTGGAGCGCTCCCTGGCGGAGGGAGCCAACGCCGACGAGGCGCAGAGCATCGTTCCGGGGACGGTGGCGATTGAGTTGACTGCGGAAACGTACAATGCCAGCGTGGACGACCAGCGGGATGTCTTGAGCCTGGACCTGCGGGCGCGCGTGTCGGCCATCGTGGTGAGCCAGGCGGACGTGGAGCGGGTGGCGCGCCGCCGCCTGCGCGAGGGGGTGCCGGAGGGGTATCGCATGCTGGAGCAGGGAGTGAGCGTCGTTTCCGGCGAGGCGCAGCGTGATGAGGCGGGGCTGCTGCGCATGGCCGTGCGGGCGCAGGCGACGGCCCTGGCCGACCTGCAGGCGGAGTCTATCAGCGCCCTCGTGCGCGGGCAACCGCTGGACGAGGCGCAGGCACTGCTGCTCCAAAACCTTCCCCTGTCGGCGGATCCCGCCATCCAACTTTCGCCCGACTGGTGGAGCCGCCTGCCCCTGCTGCCGCTGCGTATCTTTATTCGCGTGGGCGTGCTGGAGCCGTAGCGAGGCGCGCATGGAGATCACCCTGGCTATTGATTATGGCGCGGCGCGCGTCGGCACGGCGGTGAGCGCCGGATGGTTGGCCCGCCCGCTGGAGGTGCTGCCCCACGGCACGCTCCCGTCGCTGATCGAGCGGGTGGCCGCGCTGGCAAGGCAGGAGATGGCGACCCGCGTGATCGTGGGGCTGCCCGTGAACGCGGACGGCAGCGAGGGGGAACAGGCAGCCGTGGCCCGTGCCTTTGCAAACGCCCTGGCCGCCGCCCTGCCCCTCCCCGTCTGGCTGTGGAACGAGTATGGCTCCAGCCAGAGCGCTCAGGCGCAGATGATCGGCGCGGCAACGCGGCGGAAGGCGCGGCGGCAAAAGCTGGATGCGGTGGCCGCCGCCGTTTTTTTACAAGAATACGTGGAGCGCGCGGGCGAGGGGGCCGAGCGGGTTTTCCCAGGGGAACAGGCAGCAGATGGATGATCAATCGAGCATCCTTGCCAGGCTGGAAGTTCAGCTTGGCGAGGTTCAAGAGCAAATCCGACAGGCCGCCCAGCGCCGTGCGGCGCTGAGCGAGGCAGGGGCCACGAAACAGGGCGCCGCCCTGGACGCTGAACTGGCGCGGCTGCGGCAGCGCCGCCAAACGCTGCTGGACGAGCGCCTGCAGGCCCAGCGGCTCGCCGCTGTAGGTCCGTCTGACGACGAGGCGGAGGGCGTGCCCGCGCCCGCCGTGCGGCGGCCCGTGCGCCGGGCCCAGGGTCGCCCCCCCCTCTTGCTCCGCCTGGCTGCCAGCTTGCTGGTCTTCGGGGGCGTGGCGCTCGTCGTGGTGGGCGCGCTCATCTTTGGCGCGCAGCGCTTTCTGGTGCCCCCGCCCGTCCAAAGCCCGGCGCAGGCAGCGGAAAGCGCGGAGGGCGGGGACGACTTTGAGGTGCAGTCGGGGCAGAGCCTGGAGCAACGGGCGCTGGCCCTCTACCTTGCCGCGAACCGCGACACCATCCTGCGTGCGCCCGGCGACGACCCGACGCCCGTCCCGTTCCAGGTGGCACCGGGGGAAACCGGCGTCACCATCGCGGAGCGGCTGCTGGCGGCGGGGCTGATCGAGGACGCCACCCTGTTCCGTCGGCTGCTGCGCTATCGCGGCGCGGATCAGGCGCTCGCGGCAGGGGAGTTTGAACTGGCGCGCACCATGACCATGGACGAGATTATCCTGGTGCTGCAAGAGGGGCGGATCGCCGAGATCACCTTCACCATGCTGGAAGGCTGGCGCGCCGAAGAGATGGCCGCCGCGCTGGAGGCCAGTGGGGTGCTCTCGGCCACCGATTACATGGCGCTGGCGGCGTCCCCCGCGCTCTTCCCCTACGATTTCCTTGCGGGCCTGCCCGAAGGGAGCACCCTGGAGGGCTACCTTTTCCCCGATACCTACACCGTGGTCCGCGGCGAGGCCACCGCCGAGAGCGTGCTGCGGATGCAGTTAGACACCTTCGCGGCGCGGGTCACGCCCGAGATGCGCGCCGCCGCCGCCGAGCGGGGGATGACCCTGCACGAGGCGGTCACCCTCGCCAGCCTCGTCGAGCGCGAGGCCGTGGCGCCGGAGGAGCGCGAGATCATCGCGGGGGTGTATATCAACCGCTGGCTGGATGGGGGGCTCCTTAACGCGGACCCGACGATCCAGTACGCGCTAGGCTTTCAGCCCGCGACGGGCGACTGGTGGAAGCGGCCCCTGACCCGCGACGACCTCCAGATTGATTCCCCCTACAACAGCTATACCCGCGTGGGCCTGCCGCCCAGCCCCATCGCCAACCCTGGCCTGGACACGCTGCGCGCCACCATCCAGGCGCCCCCCACCGACTTTTATTACTTTGTAGCGCGCAACGACGGCACCCACGCCTTCGCGGTGACCCTGGAAGAGCACATCCAGAACGTGGCCCAGTTCCAGTCGGGCGACGACTAGCTCAGAACACGCCGGCCAGCGGCGGAACAATCTGCTTCTTGCGCGACAGGACGCCGGGCAGGTAGATCGAGTGATCCTGGAGGGTGCCGCCGTAGGCGCGCTCCACCGCGCGGGTGCGCCCGACCGCCAGCAGCTCCGTCCCCTCGCGGAAGATGTCAGTGACCATCAACATCATCAGGTCGTAGCCCTTGTCTTCCTGCAGGGCGCTCATCGCTTCCAGCAGTTCCCCCTTCCGCCTCAGCACTGGCCCCATGTCCCCCACTTCGACCTGCGCGATGGCGGCGGTCGCGTTGCCAAACACAAAGGTCTTCAAATCGCTGGTGGCAATTTCTGCCGGGGACAGGCGCGCCATGTCAAACTTGGCGTTGTACATCTCGCGTCCAAACTCGAGAGGGTCTTGCCCCAGCATGTGCCCCAACTGACGGACGGCAGCGATGTCTTCGGGCGTGGTGGTGGGCGACTTGAGGAGCATCGTGTCCGAGAGGATGGCGGCGACCAGCAGCCCCGCCATCTCGCGCGGGGGGAGCATGCTCATCTCGCGGTAGCGCCGCAGCACCAGGGTGGAGGTCGAGCCGACGGGCACAATCATGGCCAGGATGGGCCCGGAGGTTTCCAGCCCGCCCAGGCGGTGGTGGTCCAGGATTTCCAGGATGTCCGCCCGGTCAATCCCCTCCGCGGACTGGCTCCGCTCCGAGTGATCCACCAGGATGACCTGGTGGCGGCGGCGTGCTGCCACATCGCTCTTCGTCAGGATCCCCACCAGTTTCCCGCGCGCGTCGTTCACCAGGGCCACCCCGTGGCGGGAGGCGAGCAGGTCCGGGGTGACCTCGTTGATGAGGCTGTCCGGGCTGACGGTCAGCACGTCGGTTTCCATCAGCGTGGCGGCGGGCACGCTCAGGTTGATCAGCCGCGCCGTCCCGAAGGTGTCGTGCGGCGTTACCAGGATGCCGGCGCCGCGCGCCCGTGCCATCTCGACAATCTCGGGCGAGGGAAAGTGGCCGCCGGAAATGACCAGGCAGGAAATGTTGCAGCTCAGCGCCACCTCCTGCGCGTTGTCGCGGTTGCCGATGATCACCAGATCCCCCGGGGCTATGTACTTCACAATCGTCTGGATGTTCATGGCCCCGATGATGACGTTGCCGCGTACCAGGGTGTTCGGATCGCCCAGAACGATCTGCGCGCTCAGCGTGTCTGCAATCTTTCCCAGGGCGGTGGGGGTCTCGCTCAGGTTCTGGAGGGCCAGTTCTTTCAGGTAGCCGCGTGCGAGGCTGCTCTCGGTGATGATGCCCTGGGCGTGGCCGCTTTCGTCCAGGACGGGCACCGTGTGGATGCGATGCTCGCTCATCAGTTCGCCCACCTCGTGCACGGTGGCGCCGGCATGGGCGGCGGTGACCGACTGCGTCATCACGTCCTGCGCGCGCACATAGACGTGGGGCAGAAAGACGGGGGTGGGCACGCCAAAGCGCTCGAGGACGAACGCTGTTTCGCGGTTAATTTCCCCTAGCCGCGCCGGGACGTGGCGCGGCTGCGCCATGTTTTTCAGGTGCGCGTACGCAATCGCCGCGCAGATGGTGTCGGTGTCCGGGTTCTTGTGACCAAACACGTAGATGGTGTCGTCCATGCCCTTCCTCGTTTCTGTGGGAGCGAGTGCGTCCTTGGTTATGCGTGGTCCAGCATCCAGCGAAGGGTAAGCGCGTTGCGGACGGCATTGCCCCCCCCGTCGTTGTTAAAGTAAGCCATTACCTCATGCCCCGCCGCCTCCCACTCGCGGATGCGGGCGGCCCACCAGTGCATGGAGTCGTCCGAGTAGGAGCCGCCGTACAGATGAGCAGGGTCCGGGCCGTGAAGCCGCACGTAGACCAGCGGCGCGGTGGCGCGCAGGATGCAGGGCAGGTGCGCCCCGCTCATCACGCAGTAGGCGGCGCCGTACCGCTCCAGCAGCTTGAAGGTTTCTTCCCGCTGCCAGCCGGGGTGGCGGAACTCGACGGCGATTCGGATCCAGGCGGGGGCCTGCTCCAAAAAATAGGCGAGCCGCGCCCCGTCAAAGTCAAGCGTCGGCGGTAGCTGGACGAGGAGCACGCCGCGCTTGTCCCCCAGCGCGTGCAGCCCGCTCGCCACGCGCTCCAGCCAGCGCTCTGGCTCGAACAGGCGCTTCGCGTGCGTGAGGCCGCGCGGGGCCTTGACAGTCATCGTGAAGCCGTCGGGCAGGCGGCGCTGCCAGCTGGCAAAGGTGCGCTCGCCCGGCCAGCGGTAGTAGCTCGCGTTAAGCTCCACCGTGCGGAACTGCTGCGTGTACAGGGCGAGCCGCTCGCGCGGGGGGGTGCCCGGCGGATACAGGACGTGCTCCCAATGGTCATAGCTCCAGCCGGAGGTGCCAACCTGCGCCATGCCTACAGCAGCCCCCCCAGCCCCAGGGCCCCGATGTCCCGCGGGCCGAGCGTTTCCCCGGCGAGCAGGCGCGGCAGCACCAGGTCTACCACGTTGCGGCTGGGGCTCTTGGCGCAGCCGGGCGCGCACAAGATCCACCGTCCCGCCTGAAAGGCCAGGGCGAGCAGGTTGCCCGGCTCGACCGGCGCCCCATGAAACGCCAGCGGGGCGCCCGCCAGGGCCAGGGCGCGCGGCGTGATGTCGTCGTGGTCCATCACCGATGTTTGCCCGCCGATAATCAGGGCGTCGTGGGTGGCCAGAAGGGCTTGCACGGCCCCGGCGATGGCGCTTTCTTCCTGCGGCGCGCAGGCCACGGTCGCCAGGTCGCTGCCAAGCGTTGCCAGCCGTGCCCGCGTGGGGGCCTCAAACTGTTGGACGAGGCGCGCCTGCGCCCCCTCGTCCGCCGTGACCAGCAGGGCCACGCGGCTGGGCCGCAGCGGGCGCAGTGTCAGGAGCGTGGGGGCGAGCGAGGCGGCGCGTTGCACCGTGTCGCGCGGGAGGGCGTAGGGGATGACCTTGAGCGTGGCAGCCTGCGTTGTCTCGAACGAGGGGCCAAGCAGGGCGTGCTGGCCGCGCGTGGCCAGGGTGACCCCCGGCAGGGCGTTCAATGCTTCCAGGCGGGGCCCGTCCACGTACAGCACGCCGTCGCTCGTCGCATGGAAGTTGACGCGCCCGCCCACCGCGCGGGTCGCCTGCAGGCTGCCGTCGGGGGGCTGCATCGCTGCGGCAAGGTGCGCCGCCGCCTCGTCCTCGTGCAGGTCATCCGCTCCCAGCAGGGCGACCTCCACCTGCGCCAGCCCCTGGCTGTGCAGCGTGGCGAGCTCCGCTTTCCCCAGGCGCGTTCCCTTCTTCACAACCTTTTGCCCGGCTGCGTCCGCCACATTGTGGAGCAGGATGTGCCCGGCGGCATCCGCAAGTGGCAGCTTGGCGATCTGCATGGAAACCCCTTGTTCAGCGGCGGCTGGCGATGGCTATCATTTTAGCGGCCCCCTTGCGCTTTTGGCAATCATCGCCCCCCTGCCGCCCGCAGTAACGGGGGTAGTGGCAATCAGCCCTCCATGATAAAATCACCCCCATGATCATCCGCGAAGCGACGGAAAAGGATGCGACGGCCCTGGCTCGGCTGGCCCAGGACAGCTACCGTGACGCCTTCGGCCCCACCCTGAGCGACGACGACCTTCAGGCTGCACTGGCCTCGCGCTCCGCCCCCTATTTTCGCTCGGTGCTGGGGCAGGATGGGCTGCTGCTGGCGGAGGATGAGGGCGGGCTGGTCGGCTTTATCCAGTTCGGGCCTTTCCAGCATGACCCCATCGCGGCGACGGCCGCGGATGTGGAGCTGAGAAAGTTATACATCCGCACGTCATCTCAGGGGAAGGGGATCGGCAGCCTGCTGATGGAGGCTATGCTTTCCCATGAGCGACTGGCAGGGGGCGGCGCTGTCTATCTGGACGTGTTTGCAGACAACGAGCGCGCCCTGGCCCTGTACCGCAAATACGGCTTCGAGGTGGTGGGCACGGTGCCCTTCATGGTGGAGGGCAAGGTGGTCGGGCACGATTGGTTGATGAAGCGGGAGCGGGCCTGATGGTGCGGGCAGGGGCCCCTATACCATGCGCCTTGCGCGGGAGCAAACCAACCAATCAGCCAAAAAGCCTTTGGCGCGGCGGGGAAGAATGTTATAATTTCCTGGTGAACCCGATCAGCCGCCGACCCCGAAGGGTGCCACGTGCGCCGCGGGGTTGGTGCGTTTGACCATGACGCCGCCGTCCTTTAGACTGTCACAAGTGGCCTGAATGTTGCTACGCATCCCAGGGGCTTTGTGTTGGGGCCACACTCTCCTTCATGTGCCCGGCACGAGCGGCCCATGCCGCAGGGGGGTGAGGGCGCGGATGGCGGCAAGGCGTACCGCGCGTGGGGCAAGCCCTGGCGGGCCCCAGCGTGCAACCCGAAAGTGGGACTATGGACATTAACCTGACGATATTCGATCAACCCCCCATCCTGCCTAACACGGAACGGCGCGCGCCAAAGCCCTCCTGGCTGAAGGTGCGCGCGCCGGGCGGCGCCAACTTCCGCGACGTGGTGAAGCTTATCGAGGACAACCGGCTCCATACCGTTTGTGCGGAGGCGCATTGCCCCAACATCGGCGAGTGCTGGGAAAACCGCACAGCTACCTTTATGCTGCTGGGCGATACCTGCACGCGCGGCTGCCGCTTTTGCGCGGTGTCAAAGGGGCGGCCCAGCGGCGGGCTGGACTGGGACGAGGCGGAGCGCTGCGCGCAGGCGATCCAGACGCTCGGCCTGCGCCACGCGGTGGTGACCTCGGTCAACCGCGACGACCAGCCGGACGGGGGGGCTGTCATCTTCGCGCTGATGATCCGGCGCGTGCGGGAGCTTTGCCCGCAGACGCGCATCGAGGTGCTCACGCCGGACTTTATGGGCAACCGGGCGGCGGTGCGCACCGTGGCGGAGGCGGCGCCGGACATCTTCAACCACAACACCGAGAGCGTGCCGCGCCTGTACCCGCGCGTGCGCCCGAAGGCCCGCTTCAAGCAGTCCATGCAGGTGCTGCGCTGGGCCAGGAGATCGGCCCCCCCAGCGATGATGACCAAGAGCGGCATCATGGTCGGGTTGGGCGAAACGGTGGAAGAGATCTTTGAAGTGATGCAGGCCCTGCGCGAGGCGGAGTGCGACATCATGACCATCGGTCAGTACCTGCGCCCCAGCGCCTGGCATCTTCCGGTGGTGCGCTATGTTCGCCCGGAAGAGTTCGCCGAGTTCAAGCGCGTGGGGCTGGCTATGGGGTTCCGTCACGTTGAGTCCGGGCCACTGGTCCGATCTTCCTACCATGCGCACGAGCAGACCGACGAGGCGCAGGGGCGGGAGCGCATGCCGAACGTTTCGTTTGAAGGGCTGAAGGTCGCAAGCTAGCGGTTTGAACACCTCGATCTTTGGTACCGTCCCATCGTTGAAGGAGACATAATGGCTGCAGAGATGACCCAGGAGCGGCGTGACACGCTCTCGACCGACACATTGCTGGAGTGGTATCGCCTGATGTCCCTGATGCGCCGCTTCGAGGAGCACGCGGAGCAGGGCTATCAGGAGGGCAAGATTGCGGGGTACCATCACGTTTACACAGGACAGGAAGCGGTGGCAGTGGGCACCTTCTCGCACTTGGGCGAGCCGGACCACGTCATCACTGCCTACCGCGACCACGGGCCTGCCCTGGCGCGGGGGGTGGATGCCAAAGCGGCCATGGCCGAGCTTTACGGCAAGGCAACGGGTACCTCCCGCGGCAAGGGGGGCTCGATGCACCTTGCCAACCGCGAGAAGCATTTTTGGGGCGGCTACGCCATCGTCGCGGCCCATCTTACGCTGGCGACCGGCATCGCCCTGGCCGATCAGTATCGGGGCACCAACAGCGTGACCGTCTGCATGTTCGGCGATGGCTCCACCAACAACGGTTATTTTCACGAGGCGCTGAACCTGGCAGCCGTGTGGGACCTCCCCGTTCTCTTCCTTTGCGAGAACAACCTGTACGGGATGTGGACCCCCTTCTGAGGCGGTGAGCGGCGTCAGCGATGTGTACAAGAAGGCAGCTGCCTATGACATCCCTGCCAAGCAGATCGAGGGCATGAACGTGCATCTCGGTGCACGACGAGATGGCCGAGGCGATGGAGCACATCCGTAGCGGCAAGGGTCCCTACTTTGTGGAGGCGCTGACCTATCGCTACCGCGGCCACGGCGCGGGCGATATCGAGGCCTACCGCACCAAGGAAGAGGTCGCCGAGCATCGGGAGCGCGACCCCATCACCTCAGTCGGCACGCTTCTCGCACGAGCAGCGCGACATTCCGCGCGCGCAGTTGGACACCATGCAGGAAGAGGTCGAGGCGGCCGCGCAGGAGGCGCGTGCGTTCGCCGACGAGAGCCCGGAGCCGCAATTGGAGCCTCTGGCGGACATCTATGCCAAACCCTTCCCCGATTCGATGAGCCCGAGCAACGGGCTGAGCTAGCGAGCGCCAACCATACCCCGCCGGGGTGCGCGGCGGGCCAGACATTGACATCAAGGAAGCGATAATGGCAGACAAAAAGAAGAAGCTACGCATGGTGGATGCCATCAATCAGGCGATGATTGATGAGATGCGCCGCGACGAGGATGTGTTCCTGATGGGGGAAGAGGTGGCCGGCGGCTCCGGCGGCACCTACGGTGCCTCCCGCGGGATGCTGGAAGAATTTGGCCCGCAAGCGCGTGCGCAACACCCCCATCTCGGAGTTGGTGATTGGCGGCTGTGCGGTCGGCGCGGCGATGAACGGCCTCAAACCGATAGCCGAGTACATGACTGTCAACTTTGCGCTGCTGGGAATAGATTCGATAGTCAACCACGCGGCGAAGATCTACTCGATGTTCGGCGGCCAGTTCAATGTTGCCCTGGTCGTCCGCATGGCTGCCACCTGGAGCCAGAACTCCGCCACGCACTCGCAAAGTTTCGAGGGCTGGTTTGCCCACATTCCTGGGCTGAAGGTGGTCTACCCCGGCAGGCCGCTTGACGCCTACGGGATGCTGCGCAGCGCGATCCAGGACCCCGACCCGGTCATCTTCTACGAGAGCATCAACCTGTATTACAACCGCGCCTTCGCTCAGGATTTTCCCGACGATCTGGACTATGTGGACCTGAGCCGGAACGTGGTGGCGCGGGAGGGCAAGGACGTCACCATCGTGACCTATGGGCGGATGTTGCCCGTCTCGCTGGCAGGCGGCGGAAGATCTGGAAAAAGAGGGAATTTCCGCCGAGGTGGTGGACATGCGCGTCCTGCGCCCGCTCGACCTGGAACCGGCCATCAACTCTTTCCGAAAGACCTATCGTGCCGTAATCGCCACCGACGACTGGCGCACCCTGGGCGTGAGCGCCGAGTTGGCAGCCTCGCTCTACGAGCGCGCCTTCGATTACCTGGATGCCCCAATCAAGCGCGTGACTGCCCAGGAAGTCCCGTCGCCGTACAACCGGCGGCTGGAGCTTGAAGTATTCCCGGACAAAGAGGATGTGAAGAAGGCGGTCATGGAAGTCCTGGAGTAAGGCGGGCGGCAGAACAACGCCACGTGTGAGAGCACGCTCTGGTTGGTGATTTAACAATCTGGTAACGAAGGATGGTCCGGCAACGGCGCGATCATCCAGCACCACGCATCAGGAGGGGTTGTGGCAACTGAGGTCAAGATGCCCAAGCTGGGCATAGATATGATAGAAGGCTCGATCACGCGGTGGCTGAAAAACGAGGGGGACTCGGTCCAGAAAGAAGAACCCATCGCGGAGGTGGAGACCGATAAGTCAACGGTCGAGATGGAGGCACCGGCGGCGGGCGTCGCTGCTGAAGATCGTCGTCGCGGCGGATGAACTGGTGCCAGTGGGCGAGGTGCTGGCTTACATCGGCTCCGCTGGCGAGGCAGTGCCGGGCGGTGGCGGGGCGGCGCGAGCGCGCCCGCCGCCGAGCCACCTGCCCCCGCCAAGGAAGCCCCAGCGCCCCCGGCGGCGGAGCCGGCCTCGGAAGAGGTGCCGGCGGGCGAGGCGGGCGAGGCGCCCCATGCCCGCGCCGCCCAACGCGGCAGCACCGAGGGGGCCAAAGGCCCGCGCCCTGCTGCCGCATCGGCGGCTCCAACCTCTTCCAATGGTGAAGCGCCCCCCCCGGATGGGGTGAAGGCAAGCCCCGTCGCGCGGCGCATGGCGCGGGAGCGCGGCGTGGACCTGGCGGAAATCCAGGGGAGCGGCCCCGGCGGGCGCGTGGTGTCGCGCGATGTGAGAGACCTTCCAGGCGGCGCCCCCCGCTGCCGAGCCCCAGCCCGCCCCCGCGCGCGCCTGCCGCAGCCCCCGCCCCGACGGCGGCACCCGCCCCGCAGGCGGCACCCGCCCCGCAGGGCCAGTCGGAGGAGGTGCCCCTCTCGCGCATGCGCAAGCGCATCACGGAGGTGCTTACCGCTTCCAAGGCGCCGGTGCCCCATTTCTATGTCACGATGGATGTGGACATGGAGGCCGCCAGTGCCCTGCGCCAGCAGATGAACGACCTCGCTGTCGGCGGAGGGCATCAAAATCTCCTTCAACGATCTGGTGGTGAAGGCCACCGCCCTCGCGCTGAAAAAGTACCCGAATTTGAATTCCAGCTTTGCGGGGGACAAGATCGTGCGGCACGGGGACATCAACGTGGGCATTGCCGTGAGCACGCCCACCGGCCTCATCACCGTGGCGACGCGCAACACCGACAAGATGGCGCTGAGCGAACTGTCCCAGGTGACGCGCGAGCGCGCGGGCCGCGCCCGCGAGGGCAAGGTGAAGCCGGACGACCTGGGCGGGACTACCTTCACCGTTTCCAACCTGGGCATGTACGGCGTGGATTCCTTCGTCGCGATCATCACCCCGCCCGAGGCGGGCATCCTCGCGGTGGGTGGCATCCGCGAGGAGCCGGTGGTGCGGGACGGCCAGATTGTTATAGGCCAACGCATGCGCGCCACCATCTCCGCCGACCACCGCGTGACCGATGGCGTGGAGGCCGCGGAATTCCTTGTGGAGTTCAAGCGGCTGATCGAGAACCCCATGCGGCTGATGCTCTAGCCGCGCAGGGGCCAGCCCTATAACAACAAACAAAGCGCGCCCCAGGGGGCGCGCTTTGTCGTGTGCAAGGGAGGGTGGCTGCCCGCCTCAATCCAGAATCGGGTACTCCGGCGGCTCCTGGCCCGCCTCCTGGGCGAGCGCCTCCGGGCTGTTCGGCTCAACGTAGGCATCCTCAGATTCCTGACTGTCCCATGCCTCCGCCTCGCCCATGGCCACAGCGGTGGCCGGATCGGCGGGGGCGTAGGGCGTGCCGGTGTCGTCCCCTAGGAGCTCCGGGTCATTGTCGAAGATGTCGTTCTGGCCGTCTCGGGCACGTGCTGACATGGAAGCCTCCTCGTGTGGGCCCGGCATTCAGCGGGCTACTTTGTCCCCCTGGGCAGGTTGCCCCGCAAAGGCGCGGCGGTTGCGCGCCTCATACTCGGCGCGGTCCACCTCTTTGGTGCTCCACGCAATGTCCCATACCTCGTGGCGCTTGCCCTTGACATAATAGTCATAGGTGCCGAGGAGCCGCGCCCACGCTTCCAGCCCGGCCAGCATCCCCAGCACGCCAATCAGGCGAAGCGCGCCCCATGCCTGGGACAGGGCGACGCGCACCACCATGCCGGTGTTCAGGCTGGACACCTTGTAATCGTAGCGGCGCTTCAGGTGAAGGTGCCCGGCGTGGTTGCGACGGCGCTGCTTGATAAAATCCGAGATCGTCTTGGGCCCCGTGTTGTAGACCACAGCGTCCGGCGCGTAGCGCACCTCCATGTCACGCTGCTCGACAATCGCTTCCACAAAGGCCTCGTCCATCGCCACGTCGTGCGGGATGGCATCGAACACCTTGCGGAAGGCCACCAGTTCGCCCAGGCGCGGGATTTCCAGGCAAAGCTCGTGCTCCATCTTGAGGCGCAGGAACGACAGGTACTCGGTGATATGGTCCGGCGTGTTGACGGGCACCTTCTGCGCGCCGGTCATCCCCACTTTGGGGTCGCGGAACATCCGCACCAGGTGCTCGATGGCCACCTCGTTCGGCACCGTATCGCCGCTTTCCACCACACAGATCTCCTCGACCGCGTGCGCCAGGAACAGGTTGATGGCGCTGCTTTTGCCCTCGCGCGTGGGTTGGACGAGCAGGCGGATCCGCGGATCGGTCGCCGCGATGGCTTCCACAATCTCGTGCGTGTTGTCGGTGCAACCGCTGGCCACCACGATGATCTCGGTGATTTCCACCTCATTCATCAGTTGGTTCTGGAGCGCATGGAGGCACTGGCCGATATTCTTCTCTTCGTTGTGTGCCGTGACGCCGATGCTGCACCGCAACTTGGGTTTGTCATGAGGGATCATAAGGGTTCCTTGCCGTCTCACATCCTCGAGATGATTCGCTGCTGATACAGCGTTTGTTTCCAGCGCAGGTAGAGCAGAAATTGCCCCATGGCCAGGCTGGTGTGCAGGGCCTTCAGCTTGGAAGCGCCCCCCGCGCGCGCCAGGTGCGTCGTGCGAGCCTCCCCCACGCGGTAGCCCAGCAGTTGGGCCTTGACCAGAAACTCGGTAGGCGCCGCGTAGCCCATCGCCTCGCCGATGGCGGCCACCTCGCGCCCGACCTCCCCTCGGAACAGCTTGAGGGAGCAGTTGGTGTCGCGTAGCCGCAGGCCGAACAGCCCACGCACCAGCAGGTTCAGGGCGCGGTCCCCATAGACATGGACCAGGGTCGCCTGCTTGGCATGTCGGTAGCCGGTGATGGCGTCCAGCCCCTGCGCCTGCATCGTCTCGTACAGGGCGCGCCAGTCGGCCAGGTCGCTCTGCCCGTCCGAGTCCATCGTCAGGATGTAGGCCCCGCGCGAGGCGACCATCGCGGCGCGCATGGCACGCCCATAGCCGCCGTTGCGCTCGTGCGCGAGGACGCGCAGGGAGGGCAGCTCCTGCGCGAGCCTTGCCAGGATGGTGCCCGTGCGGTCGGTCGAGCCATCGTTGGCGATAACAATTTCTGCGTCGAGCCCGTCCCGCTCGATATGCTCAACCCACTCCCCCACGACCCGCTCGATGGCCTCCTCCTCATTGTACGCGGGCGCACAGATAGAAAGAAAAGGGGGCGGCGGCTGGGCGCCCTGCTGCGCCTCGCCCGCGCCGCGGTCGGGGTGGGGCGCGGCAGGCGTTGGCGGGATTGCCAACACCCCGTTGTTGAGGGAAGGGTAACCAGGCTGACTCACGCGGGCCTCGCAACGCTCATAGTAAATTCCACGCCTCGAAGATGCCCCGCTCGATCACCGCTGTCACTTCCGTCGTCATGGTGAACCAGGTGAAGAAGAGAGGGACGAAGAGCAGCGCGGCGGCTGCGTAGCGAACATGGGGCCGGGCGCTGCGCTGCGCTGCCAGCGGCAGCCCCAGTGCCCGCTCGGCCCAGGTGGCCACGGGCGCAAAAAGCAGCAGGCTGGCCCCGAAGAGCAGGCTGAGCAGCCCAAGCAGGGCGGACAGCCGCATAGTGGGGGGGGCGGCGGCCATTTCCCCCACGATGGCGCGCGCCACCGGCTGCGCCAGCGTGGTCAGCACGAAGGCCAGCGCCAGCATCACGCTCCAGCGGGCCAGCCGCGTCGCCTGCGCGACCTCGCCGCTCCGGCCAACCGCGCGCCCGTCTTCCGGCCCCACCAGCGCCTGCCAGAGCAGCCAGCCGAAAAAGAGCGAGTTGAGGGTGCCCAATGTCGCGTAGAGCGGCAGGTGCGCCGCATCGGCCCAGGGGGCGAAGTAGGGCGAGACGACCACCCAGGCGGTCCAGAGCATCCCGGCGCTCACCAGCGCGAAGCGGCGTGCGCGCAGGCCGAAGGCCAGCAGCCAGGGCAGCAGCATGGGGTAATGGTAGCCCATGACTTTCTGGGAAAAGAGAAAGAAGGCCAGCGTGCCGAGGAGGCCGATGGCGTACCAGGAACGCTGCCGCCACAGCGCCCACCCGCCCAGCCCGGCGGCGGCGGCCATCACCAGCAGCGAGGCATGGCGCACGGTGGGGAAGGTGCTGCTCGTCTGATCCACCCGGAACTGCGGCAGCGCCAGCACCCACACCTGCCAGGATTGGACCTGCACCGGCATCTCCTGCACCGCCTCGAAGACCAGAAACGCAAAGTCACCGCTGTACAGGTGCCAGGGCAGCGATATCCCCCCAAACAGGAGCACGAACAGCCCGGCGAACCCCGCGATGGCCCCCCAGCGCCGATGCCACAGCAGGTAGAGCAGGAAGGGGGCGGCGTACAGGACAGCAGACTGTTTGAGCGAGATGGCCACGACGAGCAGCAGGCTGGGCCACAGGGGGCGCTCCAGCCGATGCGCCTGCACCCACGCCAGGGCGGCCAGCGCGGGCAGCAGCCAGGTGGATTCCTGGTGCGCCTGCACGGTGGTGTGGTAAAAGAGCACGGGGTTGAAGAGCCAGACAGCCGCGCCCAGCCGCGCGATCCACAACTCGCCCGTTGCCTCGCGCAGGATGCGATGGAGCAGCCAGGCTATCCCGATATCGGCCAGCAGCGGCGGGATGCGGATGGCGATCAGTTGCGGGGCGGCCTGGACCGGCCCGCCCGTTATCAGATCGGCCAGGGCGATAAAGGGGACGAGGATCAGCGCCGAGTGGGGCGGGTAGGGGAAGGGCCAGGGCCAGGTGGCGCGGCTCTTCTCGTACAGGTCAAAGGGCGAGCCGCCATCCCACAGGCTGCGCGTGGCCTGGGTGATGATTTCCACATCCCAGTTGTTGCTCCAAAAGCGGTCCAGCGCAAAGAGCATCGCCAGCGAGAGCGCAATGTAAAAGAGGCCGAGCCGCATCAAAAACGCGCGGTCGGCCTGGGTGGTTTCTATGGGCGGGGCGCTTGGGGCCGCCACCGCGCTTTGCAATCCAGGACTGTGAGCCATAGGGCTGTCATCACGTAACAAAATGCCAACCCACACTTGGATTGGCCTGTAGCGGCCTCATTATATCTGTTTGCCCTTTTATGACCAATCCTGCACCCGCCTGGGATAGCTGCCGCCGGATTTTCCCTTGGGCCAACTCATCTTATACTATGGGCTACCATCAATCCCTGAAGGAGGGTTGGTGGGTGATTACCTGTTATTCTATGGAGGAGAGACGATGAAGAAAGTATGGATGCTTCTGCTGGTGCTGGCGCTGATGCTGGCTGCCTGTGGCGGGGGCCAAACCCCGGCTGCAACCGATGCCAGCGAGACCGAACCGGTCGCGGAGAGCGGCGATGCTGCTGCCGAAGAAGAGGTAGCGGAAGAGGGGGCCGAGGCGGCGACGGGCTCCCTGCCGGACCTGGAGGGGCGCGAGGTGCGCATCGCTGTGGAAAACGCTTACAACCCCTTCAACTTCATTGACCAGGCCACGGGCGAGGCGGTGGGGTACGACTACGATCTGTTTACCGAGATCTGCGCCCGCCTGAATTGCCAACCGGTCTTTGTCGAGACCAGTTGGGATGCGATGCTGGCCGTGATGGGGGGCAATTCCGGCTTTGACACCTTCGACGTGGGGGCGGACGGCATCACCATCACGGAGGAGCGCGCGCAGCAGGTAGACTTTTCCACTCCGTACATCCAGTTGGAGCAGGTGCTGCTGGTGCGGGGTGACGAGGATCGCTTCAGCAGTGCGGAAGAGCTAGCCGCGAACCCGGACCTGCTCCTCGGCTCCCAGCCGGGCACCACCAACTATGACAAGTCGGTGGAACTGGTGGGGGAGGAGCGCGTGAGCGCCTTCGATCAATTCGGCACTGCCGTGCAGGCCCTGATCAACGGCGACGTGGATGCGGTGATCATGGACAACGTGGCGGGGCTAGGCTATATAGGGGCCAACCCCGACTCGCTGAAGATCGTTGGCGAGCCGCTGACCAGCGAGTCGCTGGGCTTCATCTTCCAAAAGGACAGCGACCTGCGCGATGCGGTCAACGCCGCCCTGGCCGAGTTGGAGGCCGACGGGACGCTTGACACGATTTACAACAAGTGGTTCCAGACCGAATGATCGGTTGATGACCCAAAAGAGGGTGTGTGGCACGGACCGCACACCCTCTTTTGTAACCATCGGCGGCGGTGCGCCGTAAGGGGGGCCAGCCCCCGCGCACCCGCACAGCGATGTGAGCGGACCCAGCGCTGGGGCAGTTTTTCGATTCCTACCCCTTCATCCGTCCCCCTGGAGTTCCTATGAGCGATTCGACAAATTTGGCGGACGGCGGGCGCGCCCCCCGCCTCGCGCCTGCGATGGAGCGGGTCTCGGGATGGCCCTGGTGGCTGCTGGTGGCCGTGACGTTGGGGCTGCTGATCGTCTTTTCGATCGTGACGAATCAGGAGATGGCCGGCGCCTTTTTGTTCATGGCGCGGGGCATCCGCATCACCCTCGGCGTGACGGCGATGGCCTACAGCCTGGCCCTGATGATTGGGCTGGTGGTGGGGCTGGGGCGCGTCTCGCAGAACCGCCTCTTTTACAACCTCGCCTCGTTCTACGTCGAGATTGTCCGCGGCGTGCCGATCCTCGTGCTGCTTTTTTACATAGCCTTTGTCGCGGTGCCGCTGCTCATCTCCGGGCTGAACGGGCTGGGCGTGGACATTACCTCGCGCGATGTGAGCTTTATCCTGCGCGTGGTGCTGGGGCTGGGCATCGCCTACGGGGCCTTCGAGGCGGAGATTTTCCGGGCGGGCATCGAGGCGATCCCGAAGGGGCAGATGGAGGCCGCGCGCTCGCTCGGCATGAACCAGTTCCAGGCCATGCGCTACATCATCCTGCCGCAGGCGGTGCGCAACGTGCTGCCGGTGCTCGGCAATGACTTTATAGCCATGGTCAAGGATTCCTCGCTCGTGTCGGTGCTGGGCGTGCAGGACATCACGCAACTGGCCAAGCTGTATGCGTCCAGCACCTTCCTCTTTTTCCAGACCTACAGCATCCTTGCCTTTCTGTACCTTGTCATGACCATCATGCTGACACGCGTGGTCCGCTACATCGAGCGCCGCCTGAGCGCAAACCGGAGGTGATCTGTGGCTGCAACCCCATCTGTCCCTATCGAGCCGGACGAGATCATAGTCATTGACAACCTGCACAAGTTCTTTGGGCAGGTGGAGGCGGTCAAGGGGGTGTCCCTGCGGGTCAAGCGGGGCGAGGTGATCGTCATCATCGGGCCAAGCGGCTCCGGCAAGAGCACGGTGCTGCGCTGCATCAACCACCTGGAAACGCCGACCACCGGGGCCATCTTCTTCAACGGGATCCACCTGGAAGCGCCCTCGACGGACATCAACCGCGTGCGCACCGAGATGGGCATGGTCTTCCAGCAGTTCAACCTGTTCCCGCACATGACCGCCCTGGAAAACATCATGGTTGCCCAGACCCGGGTGCGCAAGCGGAGCAAGGGGGAGGCGCGTGCGATGGCGATGAAGCAGTTGGAGCGCGTGGGCATCCCGGAAAAGGCGAACGTCTACCCGACCCAGCTTTCCGGCGGGCAGCAGCAGCGGGTGGCCATCGCCCGCTCGCTGGCGATGGAGCCGAAGGTGATGCTCTTTGACGAACCGACCAGTGCCTTGGACCCGGAGATGATCAAGGAGGTGCTGGAGGTGATGCTGGAACTGGCAGCCGAGGGGATGACGATGGTGGTGGTCACCCACGAGATGGGCTTCGCGCGCGCGGCTGCCCGCCGCATGGTCTTCATGGATCACGGGCAGATCGTGGAAAGCGGCACGCCCGACGAGCTTTTCCACAACCCCCAGCACGAGCGCACGCGCCTCTTCTTCAACCAGATTTTGAAGCACTGAGCCTGCGGACAACGAAAAACCCCTCCCCCGCCCGCAGGCAGGGGAGGGGCGCTGTGCGATAGGGAGCCCTACAGAGCCTCGTCCTCCTCGTCCTCCTCATCCCACTCCTCATCGTCGTCCTCGTCCCACTCGTCGTCCTCATCCCATTCGTCCTCGTCGTCCCACTCGTCCTCGTCCTCCTCGTCCTCGTCGTTGGCATACGGGTCGTGGGCGTGGCCATGCTCCAACTCCTCGGCGGTGGCATCGCGCACGCCAGCCACCTCCACCTCGAAGGTCAGCGTCTGCCCCGCAAGGGGATGATTGTAGTTGACAGTCATGCTGTCTTCCGAGATGCTCTCGATCACCCCGGGCACCTCCGTGCCATCCTCCGCCATAAAGACGATCTCGTCGCCCTCTGCCAGTTCGACCCCCTCGGGGAAGGTGTCCAGCGGAATCTGGTCGAACGCCTCCTCGTCATACTCCCCATACGCATCGGCGGGGGCCAGGGTGACGGTGAAGCGCTCGCCCACCTGCCGCCCCTCCAGGGCGGCTTCCAGGCCGGTGACGATGTTGCCTGCCCCGTGGAGGTAGGGCAGGGGCGCCTCCCCCTCGGTCGAGTCTTCCACCTCGCCATTGGCGCGGCGCAGCGTGTAATGGATGTCAATGACCTTGTCTTTTTGTACGGAGGCCATGCTCTGTTCCTTTCTGTCCCCGGTTGGGGGTCGGTTCCGATCCTTGCTTGAAGCGTGCGCGTCAACTTGGCACTGCGGAATGACTAGCAAATTCTTTGCCAATCGCTCCCAGTGGTGGTAACGTTCCGGCGCAAGTCCTACCAAAGAACGCAGACAAAGATGACGAGCTGACCTTTATTCATTGCCCGGCCCCGATGCGCCGGCGGTGAAAGAACCAGGAGGGTTAACCCATGCAAGAGTTTCGCACCGAGAAAGATTCGATGGGCGAGGTTCGCGTGCCCGCCAGCGCGCTCTACGCGGCGCAGACCCAACGCGCGGTTGAAAACTTCCCGATCTCGGGGCTGACGTTCGGGCGCAGCTTCATTCGTGCCCTGGGGCTGATCAAGGGCGCGGCGGCCCAGGCCAACAGCGATCTGGGGCTGCTGAGCGAGGCGTTGAGCCAGCCCATCCAGCAGGCCGCGACCGAGGTGGCCGAGGGGAAGTGGGACGATCAGTTCCCGATTGATATCTTCCAGACCGGCTCCGGCACCTCCACCAACATGAATGCGAACGAGGTCATCGCCACGCGCGCGGCGCAACTGTCGGGGGGGAAGGTGCACCCGAATGACGATGTGAACATGAGTCAGTCGTCAAACGATGTGATCCCGACGGCGATCCATGTGGCGGCCTACCTGGAAACGGTGGAGGGGCTGCTGCCCGCCCTGCGCCACCTGCACCAGACGCTGCGCCGGAAGGCCGCGCAGCACGATGACGTGATCAAGACGGGGCGCACGCACCTGATGGATGCCATGCCCGTCCGCCTCTCGCAGGAAATCGGGGGGTGGGCGGCGCAGGTGGAGCTGAGCATCGAGCGCATCGAGGCCACCCTGCCGCGCCTGGCCGAACTGGCCCAGGGCGGCACCGCCGTGGGCACGGGCATCAACGCCCACGCAGAGTTTGGCGCGCGCATCGCCCAGGTGCTTGCCGAGCGCACCGACGCCCCCTTCCGCGAGACGCGCGACCACTATGCGGCGCAGGCCAGCATGGATTCGGCTGTGGAATTGAGCGGCCAGCTCAAGGCGGCGGCGGTGGCGCTGATGAAGATTGCCGACGACCTGCGCTGGATGAACAGCGGCCCGATTGCCGGCCTGGGCGAGATCGCCCTGCCCTCGCTCCAGCCTGGCTCCTCCATCATGCCCGGCAAGGTCAACCCTGTCATTTCCGAGGCGACGATGATGGTGGCGGCCCAGGTGATGGGCAACGATGTGACCATCGGCATCGCGGGGAGCCGCGGCAACTTCCAACTCAACGTGATGCTGCCCCTCCTCGCCCACAACCTGCTCGAGAGCGTCCACCTGCTGACGACGGTCAGCCGCCTGCTGGCCGACAAGGCGGTGGCCGGCTTTGCCGTGAACCAGCAGGCCGTCGCTACCCTGGTGGACAAGAACCCGATCCTGGTCACGGCGCTGAACCCCGTCATCGGCTACGAGACGGGCGCCAAGATTGCAAAGGCAGCCTACGCCGAGCGGCGCACCCTGCGCGATGTGGCGAAGCAGATGACCGAGCTGAGCGACGAAGAGTTGGATCGCTACCTCGACCCTCGGCCTATGACCGAGGGCGGGATCGCGGAGTAGGGGGATGGAGCTTTTACGCGGCCAGGGCGGCCCCCTGCTGATCGAGGCGCATCGCACCGCCGAGGGCATCGCGCCGCCAAACTCGTGGAGCGGCCTGCTGGCGGCGGTGGAGGCGGGCGCCGACCTGGTGGAGATGGATGTGCAGCTTACCGCCGACGAGGTGGCGGTGCTCTATCACCCCTACCGCCTGCCGCATGGGGCCTTCCTGCGCGCCACGCCGAGCGAGGCCCTGGCTGATCTGGACGCGGGCGACGGCAGGCCGCCGCCGCGCTTGGACGAGGTGCTCGCCTGGGGGAAAGCGCAGGGGGTGGCGCTGACCCTCGATGTGAAGAACGGCTTTGGGATGGGGGTGGCGCCCTTCGCGCGCGTGATGGAGGCGGTGGCGCGGGCCGACATGGTGGGGCAGGTGATGCTGGCCGGCTGGGACCACATGGGGCTGCTGTGGGCCAAGCGGCACCTGCCCGCCCTCACCACGCGCGCGAACCTGAAGGGGAACGTGATTGATCTGGTGGCGGTGGCGCGGCGCGCCGAGGTGAACGCGATTGCCCTCTCCTACGATCTGATTGATGCCTCGGATGTCGAGGCCCTGCACGAGGTGGGGATCGCCGTCATGCTGGGCGAGATGTGGGAGCCTAACTTTCGCTATGCTGTGGAGCTAGGGGTGGACCTGCTCAGCTGGGGCGACCCCGCCGAGGCCCGCTTCGCGCTGGAGCAGATGGGCGCTCGCTGACCCCCTAGCATGGCCGCCTACGAGACGCGCACCAGCCTGAGCATGCTTGATGCGATCTCGCGCGCCCGCGAGTTTTTTGAGCTGCGGCAGGGCTTTGTGGTGGAGGACAGGCTGGGCGCGCTGCACCGCTGGCGCGACCCGAGCACGGCGGACCGGATCGAGTTGCGCGCCTTTCCCATCACGGGGGGCGGCACGCGGCTGGAACTGGACACGCTCCGAAACGATGAGGCGGTCCGCCACTTTATCATGGAACTGCCGCACCCCGGCCTGCTGGACGAGGTGCGACAGCGCCTGCGCGGCCGGGGCGGCAAACGAGGCAAATGATGGAAACAGTAACAGTCTTTGCCCCCGCGTCGGTGGCAAATCTTGGCCCCGGCTTTGACGTGCTGGGGGTGGCTGTGGATGGCCTGGGGGATTGGGTCACCGCGCGCCTCCTCCCGAGGCCCGGCGTCGTCATCGAGGCCATCGAGGGGGACGACGGGCGGCTGTCGCTCGATCCCACCTGCAATACCTGCGGCATCGCCGCCGCGGAAGCGCTGAAGCTTATAGGCATGCCGGAGATCGGGATCGGGCTGCGCGTGCGCAAGGGGCTGCCGCTGGGCAGCGGCCTTGGCTCCAGTGGGGCGAGCGCGGCGGCCTCGGCGTGGGCGGCGAACGTGCTCCTGGGCCAGCCGCTTTCCAAGAACGACCTGCTGCACGCCTGCCTGGTGGCGGAGGCGGGGGTGAGCGGCTGGCACGCGGACAACGTGGGGCCCTCGCTCTTCGGCGGCTTCGTGCTCGTGCGCTCCTACGACCCGCTCGACGTGATCGAGTTGCCCACCCCCTACGGCCTCACCTTCGTGCTGGTGACCCCCGATTTTGAACTGCCCACGCGCGAGGCGCGCGCCGCCGTGCCCGCCACCCTCTCGATCAAGCAGCACATCGCCAACAGCGGGAACCTGGCTGCCCTGATCGCCGCGCTGTTCGGCGGCTCGCCGATGCTGCTGGGACGCGCCATGCAGGACGCCATCGTCGAGCCCGCGCGTGCCCCGCTGATCCCCGGCTTTGCACAGGTCAAGGCGGCGGCCCTGGCGGCGGGCGCGCTTGCCTGCTCGATTTCCGGGGCCGGCCCCACCCTCTTTGCCCTGACCGACGATTCGGCCCATGCCCACTTGATAGCCAGCGCCATGCAGGCTTCCTTCCGCGAGCATGCATCGTTGAGCAGCCGCGCGCACGTTGCGCGGGTGGACGATGCGGGCGCCCGGCTGGTGTAGCGAGCGTTGCCCACCCGCTGACCCGGCCCCCATGCCGTGTTGCTCCTGGAGGCGTTGATGACACAAACGATAACAAAGCCGAGCCCCCCCGTCGCCGGGGGCTGCCCCGTGGCCCACCCCCCCTTTGGCGGCTCCAAGACGGCCCCGACGGCGGCGGCTGCCCCCCGCTCTGGCTGTGGACGAGCAGGGCGTCTGGCACGTGCGCGGCTACCATGCGGCGCGCGCGATCTTGCGCGCCGAGCAGACGACGCAGGCTGGCTTCAAGGCTGAGGATATCTATGCCACGCCGCTGGTGAACCAGCCCATCCTGTACATGGAGGGCAAGGCCCACCACGAGCAGCGGCGCGCCACGGCGCGCTTCTTCACCCCCCACGCCACCCGTACCTATGCCGCGCTCACCCACAGCCAGGCGGAGGCGGTGCTGGCCCCGCTGCGTGCCGGGGGGGAGGCGGACCTGAGCCGCCTGGCGATGGCCCTGGCCACCCGCGTCACCGCCCAGATTGTCGGCCTGACCGATAGCTGGCTGCCCGGCATGGCGGGGCGGCTGGCGGGCTTTCTGGAGCAGGAGCCGACCGAGGCGCGCTGGCGGCAGCAGTGCAGGCGTGGGCCAACCGCTTGCAGCTTGGCAAGTTTTTTCTGCTGGACGTGCTCCCCGCGATTCGGGAACGGCGGGCGCGGCCGCGCCAGGATGTGATCTCGCACCTGATCGAGCAAAAGTACAGCGCTCCCGAAATTTTGATCGAGTGCGTGATGTACGGCGCGGCGGGCATCGCCACCACGCGGGAATTTGTCTGCGCGGCAGCGTGGCACCTGCTGGAAGACGAAGCGCGGCAGAAATGGTACGTGGGCGCCGAGCAGGGGGAGCGCTATGCCTTCCTGCACGAGCTCCTTCGCTTGGAGCCGGTGGTGGGGCACCTGTTTCGCCGCACCACGGGCGACCTGCCATTGGAGCAAGCGGGGCAGGCGGTGGTGATCCCGGCGGGGGCGCTGATCAATTTGCACCTGTATGCGATCAACAGCGATGCCGCCGTGGTGGGGGCGCAGCCGCAACAGCTTTGCCCGGGCCGCCCGATGAGCGAGGCGCGCGTGCCGCCCGATGCGATGGGCTTCGGCGACGGGCACCACCGCTGCGCGGGGGCCTTTGTGGCCATCCAGACCACCGACATCTTTCTCCAGGAATTGCTGGCGCTGCCGGGGCTCCGCCTCCAACGCCCGCCGCACCTGGGGTGGAACGCGGTGGCGAGCGGCTACGAACTGCGCGATTTTATCCTTCGCGCCGGGTGATGGAAAGCAAAAAGGCGGGGGCGCGCCCCGCCTTTTTGCTATACCCTGCCCGTCATTCTTCCGCCGGCGCTTCCGTCGCTGCTTCGGTCGGCGCTTCCGTCGGTGCTTCCGTCGGCGCTTCCGTCGCTGCTTCGGTTGGTGCTTCGGTTGGTGCTTCGGTCGGCTTCGGCGCCGCGCCGCCCGCGCGCGCCTCGGCGGCCCACGCCAGCAACTGCTGGATGCGCGGCACCATGTCCGCCGGGTTGGGGTGCAGCCCCTCCAGCAGCAGGGCGCTCTCGTACAACTGCTCGATGCTCGTTTCAAGCAGCGCATCGCCCGCGTCGCGCTCCGCCAGCGAGGCCAGGTGGCGGATGATGGGGTGGGTGCGGTTCAGTTCGAGCGCGCGCTTGGGGGCCTCGTACGCCTGCCCCTCCTGCTCGCCCATAAAGCGGCGCACCCGATCCATCTCCGGGTTGAAGCTCTCGTCGGTCACCGCCAGGCGAACGGGGCTGTCGCGCAGCCGCTTGGACTCGCGCACGTCGGTCACACGGTCGCCCAGCACCGCCTGGGCGCGCGCCACCAGGGTGCCAAAGGCGCCCTCCGGCGCGGACTCCGGCTGCTCGCTGCGCCTCCTCGTCCAGCGGCGGGAGCTCCAGCTCCGGGTCGTCCACGTTTTTCATAGGCGTGCCGTCGAACTCGCGCAGGTTGCCCAGCATAAAGCTGTCCACCGGCTCGACCAGGAAGAGCACCTCCATGTTGCGCGCGCGGAAGGGGTCCAGGTGGGGGCTGCGGCGCACCGAGCGCAGATCCTCGCCCAGCACGTAATAGATGGCCTCCTGCCCCTCGCCCATCCGCTCCTTGTAGGCGGCCAGCGAGGTACGCGCCTCCCCCTCCAGCCCCGAAGAGTAAAAGCGCAGCAGCGGGGCTAGCTCCTCGCGCGCGCCCCATTCGGTGGCCACCCCCTCCTTCAGGAAGAGGCCGAACTGCTCCCAGAAGGCGTCGTAGCTCTCCGGCTCGTCTCGGGACAGCCGCTCCAACTCTTTGAGCACCTGCCCGTCAGCGTCCGCTTCAGCTGCGCCATCACGCGGTTGCTCTGCACCGTCTCGCGGGAGATGTTGAGCGGCAGATCCTCGCTGTCCACCACCCCCTCCACAAAGCGCAGGTAGCTGGGCAGCAGCTCCTTGCTGCTATTCCTGGATCAGCACCTTGCGCGAGTAGAGCTTCAGCCCCTCGTCCTGGCGGGCGCGCAACATGCCGCGCTCGCGCCGCGCGGGCACGAACAGGATGGCGTGCAGGTCGTAGGGCACGTCCGCCGAGACGTGGACGTGAGTCAGCGGCGCCTCAAAGTCCATCGTCAGCTGCTTGTAAAACTCCTGGTACTCCTCCTGGCTCACCTCGCGCGGGCTCTTGCGCCACAGCGCCGTCCGCCGGTTGACCTGCGTCGTCGCCCAGGTAGATCGGGAAGGCCACAAAGTCGGAGTGCTTGCGGATGATGCTTTCCACGCGCCAGCTCTTGCACGAACTCCTCGGCGTCCTCCTTCAGGTGGACCGTGATCGTCGGTGCCGCGGCTCGCCTTCTCCGCCGGCCCCAACTCGTAGCGCTCGTTGCCGGTGGAGACCCAGCGCACCGCCTCCGCTTCCGGCTGGAAGGAGCGGGTGTTCACCTCCACGCGGTCGGCCACCATGAAGACCGAGTAGAAGCCCACGCCAAACTGGCCGATAATCTCGCTGGCGGCGGCTGGCTTTTCCTGCAGCGCGCTGCAAAAAGGCAGCCGCGCCCGAGCGGGCGATCGTGCCCAGGTTCTCGATCAGCTCCTGGCGCGTCATGCCGATGCCCGTGTCCGTGATGGTCAACGTGCGCGCCTCCTCGTCCAGCGCAATGCGGATGGCCAACTCGGCCTCCGGCTCCACGACCTCCTCCGGCTGCCGCGTCAGCATCTCGAACTGGAGGCGGTTGAGCGCGTCGGAAGCGTTGGAGATCAACTCGCGCAGGAAGATTTCGCGGTCGGTGTAGAGCGAGTGGACCAGGATGTGAAGCAATTGCTGGATTTCTGCACGGAACTCGTACTGCTGCATGTCTTGTTCTTCCATGGTAGGGTTCCCCTTGTTTATCAACCTTTTTTTACTGTTCTGCCTCAATCGTCCACGCCGCCAGCACGCGGCTGGTGATGTCGTCGCCCGGCGGGTGGAGGAGCCCCGCCCGCACGTTGCGGTAGGCGCGTTCCAGCGGGCTGCCGCTCGCCAGGGCCGCGCCCCCCACCAGGCGCATGGCGCGGTCCACCACGGAGATGGCGTGGTTGGTGGCAGTGTGCTTGGCCACGTAGATGTCGAGCTTGAGGTCGTCATCCATCTGCCCGCCGCACGCATCCACCCGCTCCGCCGTGTCGCGCAGCAGCAGCCGTGCCACGCGGAGCTCGCGCTCGTTGTCGGCCAGCTTCGCGCGAATCGTTTCCAGCTCGGCCAGCGGGTGGCCGAGCGCGGGCGGCACGCGGCTCAGCGTGTAGCGCACCGCCGCGCGGTGGGCCTCCGCCGCCGCGCCCAGGTAGACCGCCGAGACGGGCAACGCGAAGAAGGGGCTCTGCGTCGGCACGCCCTGGCTGCGCGGCTCCTGCCCCGCTTCCGCGCCGCCGCGATCGGTGCCGAGCAGGCTGTCCGGCGCGGCATAGGCCCCGTCGAAGATCATGTCGTGGCTGCCCGTGGCGCGCATGCCCAGGGCGTCCCACGTCTCCTCGATGCGGATTTCCTCGCTCCGCTCCACCATGAAGCGGCCCACTGCGTCGCTGCCATCTTTGATGGTTGCCGTGACCACTATAAAGTCTAGCACGGGGGCGAGGCTGGCAAAGGTTTTGTGCCCCGTGATGCGCCAGCCGCCGTCTTCCGCGGGGATCGCAACCGTCTCCGGCTTGCCCCCGCGCGAGGGGCTGCCCAGCCGCGGCTCGCTCGCCACGCTGTTCACCAGCGCGCCCCGCTCCGCCGCCGCCCGCATCACCCGCTCGAGGAGGGGCTGCGGCCAACTTGGCCGCATGCTCTGCTCGATCAGCTTGATGAGGGACATGCCGATGGACAGCGCCACCGCCGCATCCCCCATCGCCAGCCGCTCCTGGGCGCGCACCAGGTCGGCCAGCGTGGCGCCCAGCCCGCCCCACTTGCGTGGCACGGTCAGCGCGGCATAGCCGCTGCGCTGCAGCAGCGCAATGCTTTCCGCCGCAAACCGGTTGGCCTGGTCCACCTCTGCCGCCATCGGCGCGATGGCCTCCGCCATCCGCTCCGCCAGGGCCAGGGGCTCCTCCTCGCGAACTGTTTCTTTTTCCTGAACTGCGTCCATCCTGCTATCGCTCCTCATCGTCGCTATCGTTGCCTGCCGCGCTGGGCAAGTGAGCAATCTTTGTTCCGCCCTATCCGTCAGTGGGGAACTCTCCCTCCGCTAGCTGGTTTTCCAGGATCTGCGCCTCCGTCATCCTGTCCAACTGGAGGTACCAGCGGGCGGCGTCCACCAGGGCCTGCTGGGGGATCATCCCCACCAGTTCGGCAAAGTGGATGGTGGCACCGTAGCGCGCCGCCTCGCGCCGCACCGCCTCCTGCACGCGGTGGATGGGGGTGCGGGTAAAGTCGGTCAGGTTCATGCTCACCTGGGCCATCCCCTCCACCTCCAGCCCCATCGCCTTGACATAACGGAAGCCGCCGCCCGAATGGCGGATCGCCCTCGCTATCTTCTTCGCCACCTCCACGTCGGCGTTCTGCAGGAAGATGTTGTAGGCAATCAGGAAGGGGCGCGCGCCGATCACGGTGGCCCCCGCGCGGCCCACGCGCGCGGGGCCAAAGTCGGGGGCGCGCGCGGGGTCGCTGGCGATCTGCTCGCGCAGCACCTCGATCTCGCCGCGCCGGATCGCTTCCAGGTTGACGCGCTCTGGGCGGGTGGCCGCCGCCTCGTACAGGTAGACGGGGATGCCTAGCTCCTCCCCCACGCGCGCGCCCAGCCGCCGCGCGATGGCGACGCAATCGTCCATCGTCGCGCCGCGCAGGGGGATGAAGGGCACCACGTCGGTGGCGCCCAGGCGCGGGTGCTCGCCCTGGTGGCTGCTCCATGTCAATCAACTCGGCGGCGCGCCGGATGGCCGCAAAGGCCGCCGCCTCCACCCCGTCCGGCGGCCCCACCAGGGTCATCACCGAGCGGTTGTGGTCCGCATCGGAGGAGACATCCAGCAGGCGCACGCCGGCCACCCCGCGAATCGCTTCCGCGATGGCCTGCACCACCTCCGGGCGCCGCCCCTCGCTAAAGTTCGGCACGCACTCGATCAACTTTGCCACAGTCTCTCCTTTGCTGGGGGATGGGGGCTGGCCGGTAAAATCGTGGCGGGTAGTCTAATCCAGGCGACCCGACCCGCCAACCGTGGCGGGGGGACGTGGGGACAGCCCGCGCCTATTCGACAAATCGCGAACGGCGCGCCATACTCTGCCCGCCCTTCACCCTGACCGCTACCCATCCAACGCTTGCCCCACCGCTCCGCCTATGAATCTTCGCCTGCTTTCCGCCGACGATGTGCGCCGCGCCCTCCCCATGCCGGAGGCGATTGCGGCGATGCGCCGTGCCTTCCTGGCGCTCCACGCGGGGGAGGTGAGCATGCCGGTGCGCACCGCCCTGCCCACGCCACGAGGGGGTAGCGCTCTTCATGCCTGCCTTCTCGGCGGCGACGGGCGGCCTGGGGCAAAAGGTGGTCTCGGTCTTTGGCAAGAACCCGTCGCGCGGGCTGCCGACGATCCACGCCCTGGTGACCCTCTTTGACGCGGAGACGGGCGAGCCGCGCGCCCTGCTGGAGGGCGGCTTTTTGACGGCGCTCCGCACCGGCGCGGTGACGGGCCTCGCCACCGACCTGCTGGCGCGCCCGTCGGCGCGGGTGCTCACCGTCTTCGGGGCGGGGGCGCAGGCGGCCACGCAGATCGAGGCGGTGTGCGCGGTGCGGCCCATCGAGACTGTCTGGATCGTGACGCGGGGGGAGGGGGCGCGGCGGCTGGCCGAGCCGTTGCAGGGCGGCGGACCCGGAACGCCGCTATCAGGCGGCCACCGACGCGGAGGCGGCGGTGCGTGCTGCGGACATCATCGTGACTGTCACGACGAGCACGGTGCCTGTCTTTGACGGGCATTGGCCGCGGCCCGGCACGCACATCAACGGGGTCGGCTCCTTTCGCCCCGACATGCAGGAGGTAGATGCCACCCTGCTCCAGCGCGCCGCCGTCGTGGTGGACCAGCGCGACGCGGCCCTGGAAGAGGCGGGCGAGCTCCTCGTCGCGATGGCGCGCGGCGAGTGGGCCATCGAGCAGCTTTACGGCGAGCTGGGCGCCCTGGTGGCGGGCGACCTGCCCCGCCCGGACGATGCGGGGCGGCTCACCTATTTCAAATCGTGCGGGCTGGCCATCGAGGACGTGGTCGCCGCCCAGGCCGTGCTCGCCGCAGCGGAGCGCGACAACCTGGGGCAGCTGATCCAGCTATGACGCGCGCGGGGGCGCTCGGCTAGCAGGGGTTCACGTGTTAAAGGTCGCGCGGGGTAGTGCAGGCGCTCCTATAACCTTTGTTTTATTCATGGCAGGAGGACAGTGTGCCAGTCCGATCCCCATCCATCAGTGAGGAGTTAGCGTTTCTTCGCGAGCAGACCGGAGAAGATGAGGCAGCCCTGCTTTCGCGGGCCGTCCATCTTGGCCTGACATTGCTTTACCGCGAAACGGTCGAGCAGGGCTTTGTGGATGAGACGTTGCAGCGCGAGGAGGCAGTGGCCGCTCTCGGCGAGGCGCGCGTGGCTGAGCTGGAATATGCCAGGCGCGCCCTGGCCCAGGATGTCAAGCGGGGCCTGGAGCGGTGAGCCAAGCCGTCTGTGACAGTGGACCCCTGACCCATCTGTGGCAGGTTGATGCTTGGCACACCTTCGGAACCTTTGAACGCATCCACCTGGCCCAGCAGGTCGTGGAAGAGGTGCAGGCTCACGTGGGGCTCGCCCGCTTGCCCGCACTTGCGGGGTGCCAGGTGCAGGAGCATTCGGTGACAGCCCAGCAACTGCACCGCACGGGCGGGCAGCGCCCCGAAAACGCAGCGCTGCAAGAGGCTGATCTCGCCACTCTCGCCCTATCACTCGACCTTTTGCCCGAGTTGGTGCTGACCGACGACCTGTCGCTGCGCCGCGCCATCGAGGCGGCGGGGCTAACACCTATGGGCACGGTGGGGATTCTGCTGCGTGCCTACAGGGCCACCCTGCTCGATGCCGCCGCCCTGGACGACGCCATCGAGCGACTCTTTGTGCACAGCACCCTCTACCTCAGCCCTCGTTTCAAACAATACGTTCAAAAGATCATCGCAGAGGCGCTAGCAAACGATAGTTAGCTCCATGAGCGAGGCGCAGAAGCGGTTCTACACTCCTCGTCGGCGACCGTGACCCGCGCAGCCACGAGTCCATCGTCCAGCTACGCGCCTTCGACGCCTCCAGCAATGGCGCATTCCTGGGCGTGCCTGCCTGCTGGCCCTGTGCAGCGCCCTCCTCGAAAAGAACCTGCGCGGGGGATGATCGTCGTGGGCGGTCTGAACCTTGGCGGGGACCTTGATCCCGTCTACAATGCCGTCACCGTTGCCTCATCCGAAGGCTCCCTCACTCGTCCCCGTCACCCGTCCCCGCTCGCTGCTTTCCAGCCGGAAGGGGGCGTGTGCGGAGCTTCCCCTCCCTATTATGAAAGTGACATGTGATTAGCCTGTGACTCGCTTTCCCTTATACCTGCTTGTCTTTATGGCGGGGCTGACCACGCTGGGGGTGGAACTGGCCGCCTCCCGCCTGCTGGCCCCCTTCTTCGGCACCTCGCTGATCGTCTGGGCGACCCTCATTGGCCTGATCCTGGTCTACCTGAGCATCGGCTACTGGCTGGGCGGGCGCTGGGCGGACCGCTCGCCCCGCCTGGGCACGCTGGTCGCCATCGTGTCGGCGGCGGCGACGCTGGTGGCGGTGGTCCCCGTGATCGCCGCGCCGGTGCTGCGCCTGTCCGTGGAGGGCTTCGCGCAGTTGGATGCGGGGCTGCTCGGCGGTAGCTTCGCGGGGGTGCTGCTGCTGTTCACAGCGCCGATGATCCTGCTGGGCTGCGTGTCCCCCTTCGCCATTCGCCTGGTGATGGACGATGTCGCCCATGCGGGCCGCACCGCCGGCCAACTGTACGCGCTGTCCACGATGGGCAGCTTTGTGGGCACCTTCGTGCCGGTGCTCTGGATGATCCCCGCCTACGGCACCCGCTGGACCTTCTGGCTGCTCGCCCTGGGGCTGCTGGCGGTGACGGCGCTGGTGGCGGCGGCGGGCGCCCGCCGCGCCCTCCCCTGGCCCGCTGCTGGGGGCGGTGGCCGTGCTGGTCATGGCGCTCTGGGCGCGGCAGGGGCCCATCAAGCCGGGCGAGGGGCTACTCTACGAGGGGGAGTCGCTCTACCACTACATCCGCGTGATCGAGGAGGACGGCTGGCGGCTGCTGGAGCTGAATGAGGGGCAGGGTACCCACAGCGCCTACCGGCCAGGGCAGGGCACCACCGGCAGCGTGTGGGACTTTTACCTGCTGGCCCCCCTCTTCAACCCGGCCCCCCACGATCCCTTCGCGGAAACCAAGCGGTGGGCCATCATCGGGGTGGCGGCTGGCTCCACGCCGCGCGCCATCCAGACCGTCTACGGCGACGAGCCGGTGCACGGGGTGGAGATTGACGGGCAGGTGGTGGAGGTGGGGCGCCGCTTCTTCGATCTGGACCAGCTTTCCAACCTGGACATCACCATCGAGGACGGGCGCACCTGGCTCCGGCGCGACACGGGGCGCTACGACGTGATAGGCATTGATGCCTACCGCCAGCCCTACATCCCCTTCCACCTGACCACCGTGGAGTTCTTCCAGGACACCCGCGCCCACCTGACGCCGCGCGGGGTCGTGGCCATCAACGTGGGGCGCGCGCCGGGCGACTGGCGGCTGGTGGAGGCGCTGGCCGCCACGATGCAGGCGGTCTTCCCCAGCGTCTACGCCCTCGACGTGGACGACTCCTACAACACCCTCCTCATCGGCACCAACCAGCCCGTCACCCCCGGCGACGTGGTGGACAACGTGGATGCGGTGACCGACCCGACGCTGGCCGCCCTCGTCCAGCGCGCGCGCGGCCACATCCGCATCCCCCTCGGCAACTCCATAGTCTTCACCGACGACCGCGCGCCGGTGGAGCAGGTGATTGACGCCATGATCACCAACTTCGCCGTCGGCGAGGCCGGCCGCTCGCTGGAGCGGTAAGGCCTCTCGTAGGACAAATTTGCAATTTGTCCCATCTGTTTTCCCTCTTGTCTCCCCCTGATGGGGGAGCGGCCCAGAAAAAGTAAAAGCGTTGCCAACCGCACTCCGACTTGCCCTCAGCCCGGCTTCGTTTACGATTGCCGCCACTTGAATCGAAGCCCTCACACCTTGCAGCGCCCGGACCGCCAGCAGGAGGTCTACCTGCTCGATGAATCGGGCGACTTCAGGTCCCACGGCACCCTGTCCCAGGCGCTTCTGGATGCCCTGGGGCGCGTGGTGGCGCTGCCGGAGTAGGGGGCGGGTCTGGGACTATGATGGAGGTAGAGGAACTGTTGTCCTCATAGAGGGGTAGATAAGGGTGGGACCATGAGGGCGGGCAGAGTCCAAGCCTGGAGGCTACGGCCCGCCTGAAGGCGGAACTACAAACCACGGCGCGCCAGTCCAGTCGCCCATTCTGTTTGATGCCTCTATCAGCGTGCGAGGACTATGGTATAGTGAGGAAGTTGATGGGTACCCGCGGCTTGTAAGGGCATTTCCTGGATGAGCAGCCAACAGGAGGCGTACACAGTGCAAGAGCTAGATTTGGTGGTGCTCGCCCGCCCGATGGAAGCGTATCAACTGCAGGCAGGTGATGTAGGCACCGTCGTTCACGCCTATGCGGATGGCGCGGCATACGAGGTGGAATTTGTGACAGCGGCAGGACGACGGTAGCCGTCCTGACGCTAGCTTCGCAGGACATCCGCCCGTTCCAGCCCCGCGACATTTTCCCTCCTTCGAAGACATCCCCATAGGTTTCTCAGATATCGCGCCTGAGGTAGTATACTCCCGTCCTGATTGCCACCTGCCATCCCCACTCCGCCCGGAGGGTACCATGCAACGCTCAACGGTAAGCGTGTTTTTGATTGCTTCCCTCCTGCTGCTGGTGGGCTGCAATGGAGTGCCCGCCCTTCCGACCCCCACCCCGCTCGCCCCCACGAGCACCGCCACCCCGCCCCCCACCGCCACGCCGCCCCCACCGCCACAACGCTCCCCAGCCCCACCCTGGTGCCCTCGCCCTCCCCCACCGAAGAAACAGGGGAGGTGCCAATGGGGGCCCTGGCGCGGGGCGAGACTATCCGTGGCTCCATTGACGTAGCCGGGGCGCGCACCATCTGGACGCTGGAGGGGGAGGCAGAGGAGCTCCTCTTTGTGCAGGTGGAGGCGGTGCGGGGCAGCATGGTGCCCTTCATCACGGTGTATGACAGCAACAGCCTGCTGGTCGCGGCCAGCCCCCCCTCCGAATCGGATGCCACCCTTTCTGTAACCCTGCCCGACGACGACACCTACCAGATCGTCGTGTCTGCGCTGGGGGACGACACGGGCCTCTACCAAATCCTGGCCTATGGCATCACAGCGGGCGGGGGCGAGTTGGCCTACGGGGATACGGTGGAGGGGACGATCCTGGGTGGGGTCACGGAAGACATCTGGCACTTCCGCGCGGAGGCTGGCGACTTTGTAGACATCGAGGTGCAGACAGAAAGCGAAGAGGTTGACTTCTTCATGGAACTGCTCGACCCCGACGAGACGCTCCTGGCCAGCGATGACGACAGCGGCGACGATCTAACCCCCAGCCTCCTGAGCATCCCCATTGGCGAGGAAGGGCGCTTTACCATCCGCGTGGCCGCCTTTGAGTCGGAGCAGCCCGGCCCCTACGAGCTGACCCTCCGCTCCGTCAAGCCCTCCATCGTCGGTGCCCTGACGCTGGGGGAAGCAGTGACCGACACGCTGGAAGCCGAGCCACGACTCTGGACCTTCGAGGGGGTGGAGGGGCAACGCGTCTCGATTGCCATGAACGCCCTTTCCGATACGCTGGACCCCAAGCTTTCCGTCTATTCGCCCGAAGGGGTGCAACTCGCCACCGATGACGACAGCGGCGGCAACTTCAACGCCCGGATCACCCTCGACCTGCCAGCCAGCGGCCTCTACTCCGTTTTCGCCCTCCCGTACAGGGGCAGTGGTTCTTACACCCTCCTGCTGCAAAGTGCGGAGCCGCTCATCGCCGGCACCCTCGCCTATGGCGCAACGGGGGAAGGCATCCTGGAGCCGGACCAGGAGCAGGCGTGGCTCTTCGATGGCACCGCTGGCGACCTGATCGAAATCGCGGCGCGCACCGCGCCCGACGCCACCACCCTGGACCTGCAGCTAACCCTGCTCGACAGCGACGGCGCAGAAATCGCCTTTGACGACGACAGCGGGGGCGACTACAACCCCCTCCTCACCGCCATCGCCCTCCCCGCGGACGGCGCCTACACCATCCTGGTAAGCGCCTACGCGGGCGACGGCGCCTACCTCCTCGATCTCCGCCGAACGGAGCCATAAGTACGTTGGCGGGGGCGGGGGTGTCATCCCTTCCTGTGTCCTGGCGTGTCAGAACGGAGGCGATTGATGGCGAACGAGCGAATTTACCCGTGCCTGCCCTGTGCAGACCTTGATGACGCCATTGCCTTCTACGAGGCGCTGGGGTTCAAGCGCACCTATCGGCAGATGCGCCCCAATCCCTATGCGGTGGTCGAATGGGGAGACATACAGGTGCATCTGTTTGGGATGGAGGGGTTTGACCCGGCCCAGTCGTATGGCAACGCGATTGTCACGGTGCCCGATCCGGAGAGTACCTATCGTGCGTTTGCGGCGGGATTGCGGGAACGGTACGGGAAGCTACCGAGCGTCGGTATTCCCCGCCTTCTGCGCCCCCGCAAGAAATATGGCACGGTCTCCGGCTTCGCGGTGGTGGACCCGGGCGGGAACTGGCTGCGCTTCTACAAACTGGGCGATACGGAGGAGGAAGAGAAGGGCGAAGGGCTAGCGGGCATCCTGGCCGTCGCCGCGCGCACTGGGCGACGCCCGCGGTGACGAGGCGCAGGCGCTGAAAACCCTCGACACCGGCCTCCAACGCTTTGCCGATGCCCCCGCGCTGGACCGGGCGCGGGCACTCCTCTACCGCGCCGAACTGTCGCTGCGAACCAATGACCTCGCAAGCGCGCACGCCTCCCTGAGCGCCGCCCAGGCGCTCGCCCTGACCCCAGCCGAACACGCCACCCTTGCCGAAGAAGTCGCCCACGTGCAGGCCCTCCTTGAGCAGGAGCGTTCGTAGGACAAATTTGCAATTTGTCCCCTGGCATGGGCTCAACCCATCCCTGCACGATAAACCCCCCTGAAAGAGTGGTGGAGGCACCCGATGGTGGGGGCGATGCCGCCACAGGAGCGCCGCCCCAGCGATGGAACGCCGCCATGACGCTCGGCGCCATCCCACCGCCCGCGCCCCCTGCTTCGCAGCGCCCCTTCCCGGCCAACGCGGACAAATTGCAAATTTGTCCTACGGTCTTGCCTCGCTGATTTCCAGCAGGTGCCCGTCGGGGTCGCGGAAAAAGCAGCGTAGCTCTGCGCCCCAATCATAGGGAGGCGTCAGAAACTCGGCGCCGCGCGCCTGGAGAATCTCGTAGGCGGCCTGGCAGTCGGGCACGCGGAGGGTCATGGCGTGGCTGACGCGCCGCGGGTCGTCCGGTGGGGCGAAGCTGACATCGGGCTTGTCCGACGTCGGCCCCCCTCCCGTGACCAGGAGCAGCCACGCCCCCTGGAACTCCAAGCACACAGGAGGTGCCGCCGTACTCACGGTAGAGCGTGGCGCCCAGCACATCCCTGTAAAAATCGCGCGCGCGCCCCATATCGCTGACCACCAGAATGTGGGTCAGGGCTACCTCTTCCGTGGGAAAGTCTTTGCTCATCAGGCGTCCTCCTCGTTCAAAAAATCTCGTAGCCACTCCGGCACTGCGTCAGCGTCCGCCTCGCGTTGCTGGGGTGGCAGGGGGGCCAGGCCGTGGTGCCAGGAAAGGGCGCGGTTCAACATCGCCAGGCGGCGGGCAAGGTTGAAGGAGGATAGCAGCGTTTCGCGCGTTGCAAAGGCGGTCCAGGGCTCCAGGTAGGCATCACGTACCCGCGTCATCTCCGGCCCATCCTCGGGGAGCTTGAGGCGGTAGGCAGCGGCGCGCAGCGTCACCAGCATCGTGAAGAAGGGGTGTGCGACACTGGCATCGCTCCAGTCAATAAAGACGTAGCGGCCACCCCCAACCAGCACGTTGGCATCGTGGACCTCCTCGTGGGTCAGCGTCTCGGGCGGCCCCATGCCCGCCAGAAGCTCGCACCACTCGGCCACCTGGGAGCGCAACGCAAGCAGTCGCTGGAATTCCTCGTGCGTCAGCCCGGGCTCCAGCCCCACGCGCAGGCTCTCGTCGGCTTGCAAAAGCTGCTCATAGAGCGCCGGCAGGGTGACCAGCCGCCGGTCTGGCACGCCCAGGGCCAGCAACGCCGGCACACGCGCCGTCATTTCCATCTGAAGCTCGACGTACTGCGGCAGCAGCCGGACCCAGTGCTCAACCTGCTCCGCCGAGGGCGCGGCTTCCCGCAGCGTCCGCCCCGCATCCAGCGAGAGCATCCACCCCCGCTCCCGCTCCACCGCCAGCAGCGGAACCGTATCCTCCGGCCGCCACTGGGCCAGCGCCTCGGTTAGCGCGACTTCATACCGATAGACGGGGGCAGGAGCCTTGAAGTAGACCATTCCCCCGCTGGTTGGTACCCGCGCGAACGCCGACCAGGGCCGCTGGTGGACTAGCTCAACAGGAGCACTTTGCTTCAATCCATGTGCCGTCAGGTGCTCATCAATCCAGCGGATCACCTGGGGGAACCAATCGGGTTGTTCCCAGGGGAGCGGGTCGTGTAAATCGTTCATGGGCGAGATTGTGTTTTTGCCACAATTTGAAGGGAGTGGGACGCTTGTGCAGAGGATAATAAAGCCCTGGAACAACCCTGTAAAGTCAGTGCGCATCCTCCTCCTTTCCATGCGACAGATTTTGTTCGACCCCTCCAGCGTTTGCCATTTTTCCCACATGCGGCTAGCCTCCGTGCCTTACAGTGGTAGGCACCCCGTGATTCAAGGAAGATTCAATGAAGCTAGATCAGCGCGTGGCGGTGATTACCGGGGCCGGCTCCGGCATTGGCCGGGCGATGGCGCTCCTCTTTGCCCGCGAAGGGGCACGCATCCTGGCGGCTGACCTGAATGAGAGCGCGGCCAGAGAGACAGCGAGCACCATCGTCAACGGGGGTGGGGTAGCCGAGTCGGTCGGTGTGGAGGTGGCGCAACCCGACGCAGTGCGGGCTATGATTGAGCAAGCCCTCTCCCTCTACGGTCGGATAGACATCCTTTGCAACAACGCTGGCATCGGCTCCACCACTGACGTGGTCGAGTGTGAGCCGGACGAGTGGGACCGCGTAATGGCGGTCAACGTAAAAAGTGTCTACCTGGGCTGCAAGTATGCGATTCCCTCCATGCTCCAGCAAGGGGGAGGCGTCATCATCAACACCGCTTCCGTGGCCGGGATGGTGGGCATCGTAAAACGGGCGTCCTACTGTGCGAGCAAGGGCGCGGTGATTGCCCTCACGCGGCAGGTCGCCATCGAGTATGTCAAGCAGGGCATTCGCGTCAATTGCCTTTGCCCTGGCACCGTGGATTCTCCCTGGGTGGAACGGCTGCTGGCACAGGCCGACGATCCGGGAGCCGCCCGCCAGGCGCTGGAAGCGCGCCAGCCGATGGGCCGCCTGGGTACGCCCGAGGAAGTCGCCGCCGCCGCCCTTTATCTCGCGTCCGACGATGCTGCCTTTATCACCGGGACAGGCCTCATCCTCGATGGAGGGTGGACGGCAGGATAGTATGGAAAGGATTTCGCGATGCCAGTAACAACCTTAGACTTCTACCCTATGCGTATCGGCGCCGAGTGGCCCGAAGCGAGCGACGGCAAGCGCCGCCCCGTGCTGAACCCTGCCACGGGCGAGGCCTTTGCCGAGGTGCCGGAGGGCACCCGCGAAGATGCCCGCGCGGCGCTGGAAGCGGCGAAAGCGGCGCAGCCCGCCTGGGAGGCGCGCTCCGGCGTTCAGCGTGCGGAGGTGCTGAAGCGGATCGTCGAGCTTATCCGCGCCGACGCCGAGCGGCTGGCTCGGCTGGTCGTGCAGGAGCAGGGCAAGCCTCTGGTGGAGGCGCGCGGCGAGATTGGCGGCGCGGCGGGCTTCTTCGAGTACTTCACCACCTTTGCCCGCGCGCAAACAGGGGAGATCATCGCCTCGGACAACCCCAACGAGGATATCTGGATCCGCAACGTCCCCTATGGTGTAGTTGTCGGGATCATTCCCTGGAACTATCCCGCTGCCCTCTTTGCTCGCAAGGTGGCGCCCGCACTCATGGCGGGCAACGCCGTCGTCATAAAGCCCCACGAGGACACACCGCTCAGTGCCATTGAGTTGGCGAAGCTATGCGAGGCCGCGGGGGTTCCCCCTGGCGTGGTCAACGTCGTCACGGGTGCAGGCCCGGTCGTCGGCGATGCCCTCGTTCGGGACCCGCTCACTCAACTGGTGACCGTCACCGGCTCCGTCCGCGCGGGGCGGCAAATTCTGGAAGCGGCGGCGCAGAACATCACCGTCGTTTCCCTGGAACTGGGGGGCAAGGCCCCCTTCATCGTGATGGATGACGCAAACGTGGAGGCAGCCGCACGCAACGCCATCCATGCTCGCTTTGTAAACTGTGGTCAGGTCTGCACCTGCAACGAGCGCACCTACGTGCACCGCCGCGTCTATGAGCGCTTTCTGGAGCGTTACGTCTCCCTGGCGGGCGAGCTCCGGCTTGGCAACCCCATGCGTACGGATATTGACATCGGTCCCAAGGTCAACCAGGCGGAGCTGGAAAAGCTAGAGCGGATGGTGGCACGCGCGCGGGAGCAGGGGGCGCAGGTGATGCTGGGCGGCACCCGGCCCGAGGGCGACGAGTTCCAGCGGGGCTTCTGGTACGCACCCACGGTGCTCACCGAGGTCCGCAACGACATGGAGATCATGCAGCAGGAGATATTTGGCCCCATTTCCCCGGTGATGCCCTTTGACGACTTCGAGGAGGCAATCGCCCTCGCCAACGACAGCCCCTATGGGCTGACCGCCTATCTGTTCACAAGTGACTTTCGCCGGATCATGCGCGCCGTGCAGGCCGTGCGCTTCGGGGAGGTCTACATCAACAAGATCGGGCCAGAGCAGTTCCAGGGCTTCCACGCAGGCTACGGCCTGAGCGGCATGGGCGGCGATGACGGGCATCACGGCTATGACCACTACTTCCGAAAGAAGACGGTGTACGTGAACTACGGCGAGCCGACGATCAGCGGCTTGATGCCCTACGCCACCCCCGCCACCGCTCTGCCGCCCCAGTAGAGGAGGGCCTCTTGCAACCGATCCCACTTGCCCTGCTCAGCCTGAACCCCTACGAGGCACGAACTGCCGCCGCCCTCTTCGACCGCCTCTTCCCCGCCGACGAGAACAGCCCGGGCGCAACGGAAATGGGAGTGCTCTCCTTCCTGGACCGTGCCCTGGCAGGCGCCTACCGCGACCATGCGGAATCCTACCGCGTGGGGCTGGCGACCCTCGACCAGATCGCCCGCCAACGCTGCGCCCGCCCCTTCGCTGACTGCTCCCCTGAGCAGCAGGATACCCTGCTAAGCGAGATGGAACAGGGAACCCTCCCTACGTTCCGTGTGCCACCGCCGCGCGAGTTCTTCAACCTGCTGCGTGCCCACCTGCAGGAGGGGCTCTCGCCGACCCCGCTTATGACGGCAACCGGGATAAGATCGGCTGGCGCTTTCTGGGCCACCCCGGGGTCTGGTTCGAGAACAGTGCCGAAGAAAACCTGGCGACCGAACCGGTGACCAAGGGAGGGATCATCCTGTCGCTGGCCGACGTGGGCTATTCGCTTGATGGTGGCCCGCGCGAGCCGTTGAAATTCCTGGCTACGACCCACAGCGCGGCGGCGAGCCGCCCGATGGTCCGGCGGACGTGGTGCTGGTCGGGGTGGGCGCTGCCGGGGCGATGCTGCCTCGATCCTCTGCCGGGCAGGGTTGCGCGTGGTCGGCCTTGAGGTGGGGCCGTGGCGCACCAAACGGGACTTCGTGCCGGACGAGTTGGGATCGGCCTACTACTGTAGGGGCGAGATGGGGCTGAAGTTCCTGAGCGAGACACCCCGGTGGCGGCGGCACGTTGGCGCACCCAGCCGCCCGGCGGCCTTTACCCTGGGGCGGATGATGAACAGCGTGGGTGGCTCCGTCATCCATTGGGGGGCTGCGCTCCGCCGCTGCCACCCGCACCACTTCCGCTTTCTTTCGCACCTGCGGGAGCGCTCCAGCGAGAAGCTGCTACCGGAAGGGCACACGCTGGTGGACTGGCCCATCGGCTACGACGAGCTGGAACCCTACTACACAGCCATCGAGTACCACATCGGCGTGGCGGGCGATGGAAGTCGGAACCCTTTTGTGCCACGCAGCAAGCCTCTCCCTCTGCCCCCCGTCCGCCCCTTCACCATGGGCGAAGTGTTCCGTGCCGCCACCGAGCGGTTGGGGCTGCACCCCTACCCGACGCCCGTCGCCGTGAACAGTGAGCCTTACAACGGCTTTCCGGCGATCACCTACTGCGCGTGGAGCGGCGGCTTTGGCCCCTTCAACGACGAGCGGTGGCACCCCGGCCTCACCTGGGTGCCGGAAGCGTTGAACAGCGGGAACTTCGACCTGCGAACGCACTGCCGGGTCACACGGGTGCAGACGGACGCAGACGGCCACGCGAATGGCGTGGAATATCTGGATGCGGCGGGCAATTGGCAGGTGCAGGCGGCGCGCACCGTCATCCTGTGCAGCTACACCTTCGAGAATGTGCGGCTGCTCCTCCTGTCGGGCGATGAGCGCCATCCGGACGGCCTGGGCAACAACACGGGCCAGGTAGGCAAGCATGTGATGACAAAGATGTGGTCGGACGTATCCGGCTTCTGCCCCGATATGGTCTTCAATGCCCACACCGGCCCGGCAGCGCAAATGTGGAGCCTGGACGACTTCATTGCCGAAAGCTTCGATTCAGCGGCGCATGGCTTCATTGGCGGGGCCACGCCCAACATCGAAAATCAGCGCCTCCCTATTCAAATCAGCCGGGAAAACCTGCCGCCCGACCTCCCGCGTTGGGGCAAGCCGTATAAGGAGCATTTGCGGAAGTGGCAGCACATCGCCGCTGTCCGCCTGCAGCCCGATGCCCTCTCCTACCATGCGAATTTCCTCGACCTGGACCCCCGCCATCGGGATCGCAGCGGCCTGGGCCTGCCGCTGGTTCGCATCACCTACGACCTGCAGCCAAACGAGCATCGTGTGGCCGAGTGGATGGAAAGCAGAGCCGAGGAAATTCTGCACGAGATGGGCGCCACGCAGACGTGGCGGGGACCGCGCTTCGGCGGCGTGATGAGCAGCCACGAGTTGGGCGGCTGCCGCATGGGCGAGGACCCGGCAGGCTCAGTCGTCAATGCCGACCTGCGTGTTCACGACACCCCCGGGCTGTACGTCTTTGGCACCGCCGTCTTTCCCACCTGTCACGGGGTCAACCCCACCCTGACCATGTGGGCACTCTGCATGCGCGCTGCCGAGCGCCTGGTGGAGCGCCTGCAGCGGGGCGAAGAAGCGTGAAGGAGCGCACGTGAAGATCGAGCACATCGAGACGGCGTACTACCGATTGCCGCTGGAAGCGGCGGGGGATGCGGGGCATGGTCTCCTCGATTCGGAAGAACTGATCACCCTCAAACTCTATGCGGAGGGGCTGGAAGGCCACGGCTATGCCTATACCATCGGCCGCGGCGGCCACGCGCTTCGCGCCCTGATAGACCACGATCTGGCCCCTCTGCTGATCGGGCAGGATGCAGCGGAAATCCAGCGGTTGTGGTCGCTGATGAACCAACGCCTGCTTTATGTGGGGCGCGGCGGGCTGGCAGCGTTTGCCATCGCGGCGGTGGATATAGCGCTCTGGGACCTGTACGGCCTGCGCGAGCAGAAACCGCTGTACGCCCTCTTTGGCGCCGAGGCACGGGAAATCCCCGCGTACGGCTCCGGCGTGGACCTGCCCAAATCTCTCGACGACCTGTTGAGGCAGACTGAATCCTTCCTGGAGCGTGGCTTCCGGGGCGTCAAGGTGAAAGTGGGGCGCCCCGACCCACGGGACGACGAGGCGCGTGTTGGGGCTGTCCGAAAGTTGATTGGCGACCAGGTGGACCTGATGGTGGATGCCAACATGTCCTGGACGGCGGAGGAGGCGCTGGAGCGCGGGCGGCGGCTGGAGGCGTTCGACCTTTACTGGTATGAGGAGCCGACAATCCCCGAGGACGTGCCCGGCCACAGGCGGCTGGCGCAGGAGTTGGAGGTGCCGATCGCTGTGGGCGAAAGTCTCCATTCGGTTCACGAGTTCCAGCGGTACGTTGCCGAAGGGGCGGTGGGAATTGTGCAAATTGACCCTGTGACCAACGGCGGCATCACCGCCTCGCTGGCCGCCCTAAAACTCGCCGATCAGGCGGGGTTACCCACCAGCAGCCACTACACCGACGAGCTGAGCGCTCACCTGCTGCTCGCCTCCCGCCAGCCTGCCTACCTGGAAAAGCACGCCTTCGCCCTGGACCCCTACCTCCAGGAGCCACAGCAGGTCATCAACGGCAAGGTTCGCCCCACGGAGGTGCCGGGCACCGGCCTCCGCTTCGATGAGCAGGCACTGGCGCCGTTCCGCCTCGGATAAAAAGAGGAACAGCCATGGAGATCACACTTGCATACGGTCGAGGTCGCCTCACCGTCAACGTCCCGGAGGATGCAGTAGTCATCCGTCCCCGGCCACTGCCACCTCTCCCCAACGAGCACGCGGCCTTTACAGAAGCGGTGCGCACCCCCATCGGCAGTGCCCCGCTACGGGCGCAGGCCACGTCGCGCAGCCGTGTCGCCATCGTGATAGCAGACGGCACGCGCCCCTCCCCCAGCGAGCGGCTCGTCCCCTGGATCATGGAAGAGTTGAGCCACGTTCCCCGCGACCGCTTCGTGATTTTGAACGGCACTGGTTCCCATCGCCCGAACACCCACGAGGAACTGGTGCGGATGCTGGGCGAAGAGGTGGTCAACACCGTTCGCATTGTGAACCACAACGCCTTTGACGCGAGCACTCTCACGTCGCTGGGCCGCACCTCATATGGCGGGGAGGTCTGGGTCAACAACGAGTACCTCCGGGCAGACGTGCGGGTGGTCACGGGCTTTATCGAGCCTCACTTTTTCGCGGGCTTCAGCGGCGGTCCCAAGGGCGTTATCCCCGCCCTGGCGGGCATCCAGACCATCATGCATCTGCACAACGCGCGGATGATTGGCGACCCTCGCTCGACGTGGGCACAGCTTGAAGGCAATCCCGTGCAGGGGGAGATTCGCGAGGCCTTGGCGATGGCGCCGCCCCATTTTCTGGTGAATGTGGCTCTCAACGCGCGGCGGGACATCACCGGTCTCTGGGCGGGCGATTATCTACAGGCGCACGAGGAGGGGTGCCGCGTCGTGGCACAGCACGCCACCCGCCCGGTAGAAAGCGCTTTCGACATCGTCATCACTACAAACAGCGGCTACCCGCTCGACCAGAACTTGTATCAGGCGGTAAAAGGGATGAGCGCTGCTGCCCGCATTGTCCGGCCGGGTGGGGCCATCATCGCCGCTGCCGAATGCAGCGATGGCGTGCCCGACCACGGAAACTACAAGCAATTGCTCCAAATGTGTGAGTCACCAGAGGCGCTCCTGGCGATGATCGAGGCCCCCGACTTCAGGAGCCATGATCAGTGGCAGGCTCAATCCCAGGCCCTCGTCCAGAAAAAAGCGCAAGTCTACCTCTACTCCACCCTTGACCCGGATACGGTGCGGGCCGCGATGCTAACCCCAACCAGCAACCTGGAAGCCACGCTCGCCGCGCTGCTGGAGCAGGTCGGGTCGTCTGCCCGCGTTGCAGTCCTGCCGGAAGGTCCACAAACCATCCCCTACCTAACCCACGCAGTCAACGCTACTCCTCCTCCACCGTCGGCATGACCACCGCGGCCTGCTGCCAGAAGGGGAGCCCCAGGTAGCGCTCCATCGTGTCGGGGAGGATGGCGACGAGGCGCTCGCGGGCGAAGCGGGGGCGCTCGGCGAGGCGGAGCGCGGCGGCGAGGGCGGCGCCGCCGGTGGGGCCGCTGGGCACCCCCTCGCTGCGGAAAAGGCGCAGCAGGGTGTCCTGGCAGCTGCGGCGGGAAATGCTGATGACCTCGTCCACCACGGCGGGGTCGTAGAGGGGGGGCACGAAGGGCGCGCCCATGCCGTACAGGGAGTGCGGGCCCCCCTCCCCGCCGCTGAGGGTAGGGGAGGCGGTGGGCTCCACGGCGACCACCCACACCTGCCCGCCGCTGAGCGCCTTCAGCCGCCGCCCCACCCCCGTCACCGTGCCCCCCGTGCCGACCCCCACCACCAGGGCGCCCACCTGCCCCCCGCACGCCTCCCAAATCTCGTCCGCGCACCCTTCCTGGGCGCGCACGTTGGCGGGGTTGCTGAACTGGCGCGGGCGAAAGGCCCCGCCCATCTCGCTGGCCAACTGCTCCGCGCGCGCCGCCGCGCCGCTCATGCCCGCCGCCTCCGCGGTGAGCACCACCTCCGCCCCCAGGGCGCGCAAAAGCTCCACGCGCGCCTCCGGCACCGCCTCCGGCATCACCAGGATCACCCGATAGCCGCGCGGCACCCCCTGCTGCGCCAGGGCATAGGCAATGTTGCCGCTCGTCGGCTCGATCAGCGCCGCGCCAGGGCGCAGGGCACCGCTCGCCTCGCCCGCATCCAGGATGGCGCGTGCCACGCGGTCCTTGTCGGAGCCGCTCGGGTTCATCCACTCCAGCTTGGCCAAAAGCTCCCCCTCGAAGCGCGGGGCGAGCCGCGCCAGGCGCAGCAGGGGGGTGTTCCCGATCAGGTCGGCCATCGCCTGGACTATGGGTGCCATGATGCGCCCCCTACCCTTCCCCGTGCTGTTGGGCCAGCACCCGCATCACCGTCTCCTTCGGCACGCTGCCCGGCTCGGAGATGATCACGTCGCCGAGCGCGCGGGGCAGGACGAAGCGCAGGCCGCGCGCCGCCTGCTTCTTGTCGCTCTGCATGGCGCGCCACACCGCCTCGCCGTTGTGGGCCGGCGCCCAGCGCGTGGGCAGCCCGATGCCGGCCAGCGTCTGCTCGATGCGCGCGGCCAGCCCCGCCTCCGCGATGCCCAATGCCTCGGCCAGCCGCGCGGCGGAAACGAGGCCGACGCTGACCGCCTCGCCGTGGGGCAGCAGCATCCCGCTCAGCCACTCGTAGGCATGGGCGAAGGTGTGCCCCAGGTTCAGCGTGGCGCGCGCGCCGCGCTCGAAGGGGTCCTGCTCCACCACATCCACCTTGACGCGCAGCGCGCGCGCCAGCAGCCGCTCCCACGCGGCAGGGTCGTCCAGCGGGGGCACGGGGGCCACGCTCAAGGCCTCGAACAGGGGCGGGTCGGCCAGGATGGCGTGCTTCACAATCTCGGCAAAGCCCTCGCGCAGCGTGGCGGGCGGCAGGGTGCGCAGGAAGACAGGGTCCACCAGCACCAGGTCGGGCTGGCGAAAGATGCCTATCAGATTCTTCCCGCCCGCATGGTCCACGCCGGTCTTGCCGCCGACCGAGGCATCCACCATGGCGAGGGGGGTGGTGGGCACCTGCACCAGCCCGCGCACCCCGCGCATCCAGGTACCCGCCACAAAGCCCGCCACATCCCCGGTTACCCCGCCCCCGAGCGCCACCACCACCCCGCTGCGATCCACGCCTGCCGCCAGCAGCCCGTCATACAGTGCCGCCACCGTGTCCAGCGTCTTGTGCCCCTCGCCAGCGGGCATCGTGAGGAGCGTGGCGGGCAGCCGCGCCGCCATCAGGTCATGGCGCACCGTCTCGCCCCACAGCGGCCCGACGACGCTGTCGGTGATAATGGCCACCTGCGTCGGCTGCAGGCGCGCCACAAAGCCGCCGATGCCCGCCGCCACCCCCGCCTGCACGTGGATGGGGTAGCTCGGCTCGCCGGGAATGGTCACCTCCAGCGTTTGCCCGCCGCCGCCCTCCCTCGGCGCGGGCAGGGCGGCGCTGCGGGCCAGGGCGATCACCTCGTCCGCCACCGCGCTCGGGCTGCGCCCCTCCGTCGCCACGTGCAGGGGCAGCCGCCGCATCGCCGCGGCACGCTGGGCAAAGAGCCGCTCCAGCGCGGGCAGCAGGGGGCGCGCCTCGCTGCCCGCCAGCCGATGCTGCGCCACCTCCAGCGGCACATCCAGCACCACGGTGGGCACGCCCGCCGTGCGCCCCTGGTTCCACGCGCCCACCAGCGTGCCGCCGCCGGTGGCCACCACCAGCGGCTGCTGCAGATCCAATCGGCCCAGCACCCACTGCTCCCACCAGCGGAAGCCTTCTTCGCCCTCGGTGAAGAGTTCAGCGATCGAGCGCCCCGCCGCCTGCTCGATCAGCTCGTCCAGGTCCACAAAGGGGAGGCCGAGCCGCTCCGCCACCAGCCGCCCCACCGTAGACTTTCCGCTGCCCATCATGCCCGTGAGCACGATTGCCTTGTTCGCTTGCGTGTTCTGCATGAGCCTCCGGCCCTGGCATGAAACTTGTTTTTTGCTACTAGCGTTCGACGGTGAACTGACCCAAAGGAGACGATCCCATGGCCGATAACAACGAACAAACTGTCCGTGAATTGAATGCCCTCATCGAGACCAACCTGGACGCCGTGCTGGTCCTCGAGGATGCCCTGGATGGCCTGCAATCGCCCGAACTGCGCGACAGCGTGCAGGCGATGCACATCGAGCACCGCGATGCCGCCCTGCGCCTGCAGGATCACATCCGCACGGTCCACGGGGGCGAGCCCGCCACGGCGCCCCATGCCACCAACCCGCTCAAGGAGTCGTGGCAGCAGATCTGGGAGGGCGGCGGCGACAAGGAAGTGCTTCTCGCCCTGCGCGCCAACGAGCGGGTGGCGGTGGATGGCTTCCAGCTCAACCTGGGCAAGGAAAGCGTCGTGCAGACGATGACCGAGGAGGGGCGGCGCGAGCACCAGACAGCGCTGGAAACCGAACTGCGCCATTTCCAGACGCTGACCGACCACCTCCGCACGATGGGCGTGGCGGTGGACAACGATGAGGTGATGGGCGCGGTTCGCAATGCCGCCGAGCACATCCACGCGGCCATCAACCTGAGCGGCACCGCCATCGAGGCCTTCATCAAGTGGGCGACGGGCGCCAAGAGCGACGCCAAGCAGCACGAGGGCTTCCCCAATCGCGACGCCGTAGACGACAGCAGCAGCACGAGCTTCTAACCCCGTGGCCCGCGCCCCCTGCCCGACCCGTCGGGCGGGGGGCGGGCCGCTCCGTCACGCCACCCCCATCGCCGCCTCGCTCTCGTTCAGCGCCTGCGCGAACAGGTCCAGCGCCAGATCAATTTCCCCCTGCGTGACGTTCAGCGGGGGCAGGAAGCGCACGGTCGAGGGGCCGGCCCCCAGCACCAGCATCCCCCGATAGTAGGCCTGGTCGGTCACGTGGTCGCGCAGCGCCTTCGCGTGCTGGCCGCTTTCCGGATCCACCATCTCCACGCCGACCATCAGCCCCAGCCCGCGCACGTCGCCCAGCGTCGGGTGCTCCTCCGCCAGGTGGCCCAGGCCGAGCATCAGCCGCGTGCCCATCGCCGTCGCGTTGTCCAGCAGCCCCTCCTCCTCGATGATGCGGATCGTTTCCAGGGCGGCGGCGCAGGCCACCGGGTTGCCCCCGAAGGTGTTCGCGTGGGAGCCGGGCTCCCAGTCCATCAGCTCCGCCCGCGCCACGATGGCACCCAGGGGCAGCCCGTTGGCGATCCCCTTGGCGATGCAGGTAATGTCGGGCACCACCCCTAGCGCATCCATCGCGAAGAAGCGCCCGGTGCGCCCCATCCCCGTCTGCACCTCGTCCGCCACCAGCAGGATGCCGTGTCGGTCGCAGAGCGCGCGCAGCTTCTCGTGCCAGCCGGGCGGCGGCAGGATGTAGCCCCCCTCGCCCTGCATCGGCTCCACGAAGATCGCGGCCACCTCGCTCGGGTCGGTGAAGCGGAAGACCGTCTCCTCGATAAAGTCGACGCACTCGATCTCGCACTGCGGGTAGACCAGGTTGATCGGGCAGCGGTAGCAGTAGCCATAGGGGACATGGTGGATGCCGCCCACCAGCGGCTCGTAGTCGCGGCGGTGGATCCCCTTGGAGCCGGACAGGCTCATCGAGCCGTAGGTGCGCCCGTGGAAGGAGCCTATAAAGGAGATGACCTTCGGGCGGCCCGTGTGCTTGCGCGCCAGCTTCAGCGCCGCCTCGATGCTTTCCGTGCCGGAGTTGGTGAAGAAGACCTTTTTCGGGAAGGAGCCAGGGGTGATGCGCGCCAGCGCCTCGGCTAGCTCCACCTGGAACTGGTAGTAAAAATCGGTCCCTGCCATGTGCAGGAACTCGTCCACCTGGCGCTTGATCGCCTCGTTGACGCGCGGGTGGCTGTGGCCCAGGTTCGTCACCGCCACGCCGCACGTCATGTCCAAAAACTGGTTGTCGTCCAAATCCCACACCCAGGCACCGCGCCCGCGCTTCATGGAGAAGGGGTAGCCACGGGTGTACGAGGGGGAAATCAGGCGCTCGTCCGCCTCCATCAGGGCGCGGGTCTTCGGCCCGGGAAGCTCGGTGCGAATCTGGGGGCCGACAGGTCTTACAGGGTTCATAGAAGCTCTTTCGTTGATAAAGTCTGCGTCATTGCAGCACAACATTTTATCCGCGGGCGGGCGATGGGCAAGCCCCCGTGGGCCGCGCTAGGCCAGGGCCAGCTTTCGGGCGAGCCACACCAGCCCCTCGGTCAGCGGGCGCAGGCGCAGCGTGCTGCTGCTCCACCACCGTCGCGGCGACGATGCCGAGCAGGGCGCCGCCCACGATGTCGAGCGGGTAGTGCACCCCCACCCAGATGCGGCTGATGCCCATCAGCGCCGCCAGCAGCACGGCGCCGCGCCCCAGGGCGCTGTCGCGCTGCCGCAGCCAGATGGCCCACGCCATGCCCCACATCGCCGCCGCCGCGTTGCTGGGAAAGGAGCTGTCGCTGGGGTAGTAAAAGAGGAGGTTCACCTCCTGGTAGGTGAAGGGGCGCACGCGGAACCAGGCCAGGTTGCACAGCTTCACCAGCAGGTTCGCCAGCAGGAGCGCGAGCAGGGCGTGCACGACCACGCGCCGCCAGTGCGCGTCCCCGCTGAACCAGCCGACCACCAGCAGGGCGACGATGGCCGTGGGCACTATATAGTCATTGGCGAACAGGCGCGCCAACTCGTCGGGCAGGGGCCAGCGGCCCGCCAGCCCGTTGATCCAGCGAAAGAGAGCAAGGTCCATCAGAAATCAAGCCCCCGGACGCTGGCAGGGGGGCGCGCGGCCACGCGCCCCCGCAGCCCCACGCGCAGCAGGCGGGTGAGCCACACCGCCAGGGCCGTGCCGCTGCCGAACAAAAGGATCAGCTCCAGCCCGGCAGGGCCGGGCACAAAGATCAACTCGTAATAGCGCAGGTAGAAGCCCGTAGCCGCCGCCGCCGCCACGCCCAGCCCGACCGGCAGGGCGGCGCGCGGGGGCAGCAGGCGCAGATCCTCGCGCCCTCCCCAGGCCGCCACCGCCTGCAGCACCCCCGCCATCCCGACAGTCACCGCCACAAAGTAGGCAAGCGCCAACTCCGCCGACAGCCATAGCACTAGCGAATCGTTTCCCATGCGGACGAGTGTAGCGGGAAACCCCAGCGTGGCAAGGGTAACCCCACGATTTGCCCTTTCCGCGCTTGCCCCTACGATTGCCCTAGCAGTGGCCCGCCCGTCCGCCCCGGTGACTTCATGTACGCCCTCCTTCGGCTCGCCGTCTTTGCAGGCGGTCTTATAACCGTCTACGTGACGCTCCGCTCCGCCGTGAAGACCTTCGTGCTGCCGCGCGCGGCGGCGGATGGCATCGTGCGGGTGCTCTTCCTGGGGCTGCGGGCGCTCTTCAACCTGTGGACGCGCCGCGCCTCCACCTACGCGGAGCGCGACCGCGCGATGGCGCTGTACGCGCCGGTCGGCCTGCTGCTGCTGCTGCCCGTCTGGCTCATGCTGACCCTGGCGGGCTTCATGGCCATGTTTTGGGCGGTGGGGGTGCCCTCGCTGCGGGAAGCCTTCACGCTCAGCGGCTCCTCGCTGCTCACCTTGGGCTATACGCCGGTGACCGACCTGCCCACCACGGTGCTCTCCTTTGCGGAGGCCACCATCGGGCTGATCCTGGTGGCCCTGCTGATCGCCTACCTGCCCGCCATCTACACAGCCTTTGCGCGGCGCGAGGCGACGGTCGCCATGCTGGAGGTGCGGGCCGGCACCCCCCCCTCCCCCTCGCCATCATCGAGCGGACCCATCGCATCGGGCGGCTGGATCAGCTGAGCGAGCTGTGGGTGACGTGGGAGGCGTGGTTTGCCGACATCGAGGAGAGCCATACCTCGCTGGCGGCGGTGGCCTTCCTGCGCTCGCCGCGGCCCGATCGCTCCTGGATCACGGCTGCCGGGGTCGTGCTCGACGCCGCCGCGCTCTTCGCCTCCACGCTGGACGTGCCGCGCGACACGCGCACGGATCTGTGCATCCGCGCGGGCTACGTGGGGCTGCGCCACATAGCCGATTTTTTCCGTATCCCCTACAATCCCGCGCCTACCTTTCCCGAAACCCCCATCAGCATCTCGCGCGCGGAGTTTGACGCGGCGTGCGACTATCTGGCCGCGCAGGGGGTCCCGCTGCGCGCGGACCGCGACGCGGCCTGGCAGGGGTTCGGGGGGTGGCGCGTCAACTACGACACGGTGCTGCTGGGGCTGGCCGCCCTGCTGATGGCGCCCGAGGCGATGTGGTCCTCCGACCGCTCGCTCTGGCGGCCCGGCCAAAAGGAAAAGCGGCGCCTGACGTGGCGCGGGTGGCGCGGGCGCTAGGCGGGCGGCAGCATGACAAGCAGCCAGGAGGAGCACGATGGAGTATTCCGACTTTCAACACATTCTGTTCGAGCGGCGCGAGCCGGACATCCTGTGGGTGACGCTGAACCGACCGGATCGGCTCAACGCGGCGGACCGCCGGATGCACACCGAGCTTGTCGAGGTGTGGGCGACGATTGACCGCGACCCTTCCGTGCGCGTGGCGGTGGTCACGGGCGCGGGGCGCGCCTTCTCGGCGGGCGGGGATCTGCAGATGGTCGAGGAGGCGTACCAGAACGTGGAGGAAATCATCCGCATCCTGGATGAGGCCCGCGACCTGGTGTACAACATCCTCCGTTGCAGCAAGCCCATCGTGTCGGCCATCAACGGGCCGGCGGTGGGGGCCGGGCTGGTGGTGGCCCTGCTGGCCGACATTCCCATCGCCGCCGAGGGGGCGCGGCTCGCCGATGGCCACGTGCGCATGGGCGTGGCCGCGGGGGACCATGCAGCCATCATTTGGCCCCTGCTCTGCGGCATGGCCAAGGCAAAGTACTACCTGATGACCAGCGAGTTTGTCAGCGGGCGCGAGGCGGAGCGCATCGGCCTCGTCAGCCTGTGCGTGCCGGACGACCAACTGCTGGACAGGGCAATGGAGGTCGCCACCACCCTCGCCACCGGCCCGCGCCACGCCATCCGCTTCACCAAGCGCGCGCTCAACCAGTGGCTCCTCCAGGCCGGCCCCATCTTCGACCACTCCCTCGCCCTGGAAATGCTCGGCTTCTTTTCCGACGACATGATGGCGGGCGTGGAAGCCCTGCGCGAGCGGCGGGCGCCGCGCTTCCCCTCATAAATATAGGGCAAGGCCCGGGGCGGCTGAATCAGCCGGTGGCGTGTGTGCAAGGTAGGCCTGCGCGCTGACTCCTCCTACGTCACCCCTGTCGCCACCTGCCCCCCGTCTGAGCCAGGAGATATCCCAGGTATCCCCGGATCGTCCGCGTGGTCGGATGCTGCCGGCCCCACGCCCGCTCACAGATCGCTAGCGCGCGGTCCACGAGGGGCAGCGCCGCCGCCAGGTCGCCCTGCGCCTCGTACAGCCCGGCCAGGTTGTTGAGGCTCCGTGCGGTATCGGGATGGTGCGCCCCCAGCACCGCCTTGTGGATCGCCAGCGCGACAGTAACGATGCATGAGGTAAACGTAGCGCGGACACTTTGCAAAATTGCCCTGGGGCGCTTTCACTGTTCAGCTCTTCGTTGCTTCGCTCCTTCACGCTTCTGCCATGCTCCTCCTCCCTCCTATAGACGTTGACAGATGATGCTCTCCCTGTAAACTTTGAGTGGGGCTAGCAAGCTAACTTACACCGAGGTGCACCAGGAGCGAACTTTGTAACTTATGCCCACAAAAAAAACCGATGACACGCCGGTCTACCAGCTGAAGGTGAGCTTGAAGGGCAGCAAGCCGCCCATCTGGCGCAGGATCCAGGTACGCGGGAGTACGACGCTGGGGAAACTGCACCAGATTCTCCAGGTTGTGATGGGGTGGCATAATTACCATCTCCACCAGTTCGTCGTGGATGGTACCTGCTATGGGGTGCCTGACCCACAGTGGGATTTGGATATAAAGAGCGAACGGGGAGTGAGGTTGGCACAGATTGCCCCCACTGTTAAAAAGCGATTTGCCTACGAGTACGATTTTGGGGACGATTGGGGGCACCAGATCGTTGTGGAGAAGATTCTGCCACCCGATCCCAGTGGGGACTACCCTCTCTGCCTGACAGGTAAGCGTGCCTGCCCACCGGAAGATGTAGGCGGGATGTGGGGCTATTTGGCCTTTTTAGAGGTGATCAGCGACTCGCAGCATCCTGAACGTCAGGATAGGCTGGATTGGATAGGGGGCAGGTTTGATCCGGAAGCCTTCGATCTGGAACTCGTGAATCAACGACTGAAACGCCTGCAGCGGTAGGGATGCGCAGCATCCAACTAAAGTCCTATACAAAATCCAACTCCTGGGCCCTGCGGGAAGAGCGCTACGTCGCGCCCCGCGTTTCCGACACGTGCTCCGCCAGGATGGCCCGCACGCTGCTCCATTGAATATCGGGGTAGCGCTGGTTGTCCAGCGAGTCGAACGTGGGGCGGCCGCTGAACATGTCACGCAGGTACTGCATTCCCTGCCAGGGCGGGAAGACGTCCTCCTCGCCAGGGGCAAAGAAGCGGGTGATCTTGATCAACCCGTTCAAGCGTCCGATGCCGCCGGCGCGCAACAGCTTGAAGCGATCCCCTGTGACATCGCTCGCCACCGTTGCCAGGTCGCGGGCGCTGAGCTGATCGCCCGCGATGCGCAGGTAACGTGGCGTGGCGGGGTCGAGCGCCGCGGCTGCCGTGTACTCGGCGGTATCGCCTATGGTGGTGAAATCCAGAAGCTGATCGGCGTTTTCCCAATACACCACGCGCTTGAGCGGGAACAGCACGACAGGCGCCTGCCCGGTCAGCAGGTCCGTAAACATCCCGTTCAGCACCGACGTGGCCGCAATCGGTGCCCTGTTCAGCCTCTCACCGAACTCGCGCCGCAGGTCCAGGTTGCGGTTGTGGCCCGGCTCGAGCTTCGTGAAGTCAATGGCGAAATCGGAGGGGATGAAGCGCGGCACGCCCGCCTCCACCGCCCCATCGAGCAGGGCGCTCTGCGCGTCAACAATCACCTCGCGCAGCCCGGAAAGCGCGGATACCACGCAGGCTGCCCCCTCACACGCGCGCGCCACGCTGGCCCCATCATGGAAGTCCACGACGACGGTGGCCACCCCCTGCTGCTGGAGGGTCGCAACGGCCCCCGCCGCGCTTTCCGTCCGAACAAGTGCCCGCACCGTCGCGCCCCTCGCCCGTAGCGCACCGGCAATGCGCCCCCCCAGATCGCCCGTCGCCCCCGCAAGCACGACATCTACCGCTTCCATCTCAAGCCACCTTCCCTATTGATGATCGAGGCTCGTTGGCCCACCCACGGAAACAACCGCAGGCGTATAACCTACCGGGGAAGCTGGCTGTTCTCCAATGAGCAAGGTCACAGTTGCTCTCAGCCCTTCCTGGAACTGGGAAAGCAAAGCGCTCACGGCAACCATGAAAAGCCCAGTGGTTGATGCATAAATGCCGGGAATGGTATACTTGCTGAGGCCTCGCGCTGCCCATGCCCCTTGTTATCCTGTTTAGCGGGAGCGATGAGAGCGAGGAGGAGGACTGACCTGGATGCCTCGGCTGTCACGGTTAACGAGCAATAGCTTGCCACGATCGAAGGCACTACCATGAAAGGGGTAGAATGGGGTATGGCTCAGCAGACCCACGGATGGAGCCCGGAAGAACTACGATTTCAGTTTCCCCACCTCTCCATGGCGCAGGTCCATGCGGCACTGGCCTACTATTGGGATCACAAGGAAGCGCCTGACGCCGAGATTGCCCGCCGGGCTGCCTATGCCCAACAAGCGCGCGCGGAGGCGGGCCCCTCACTGCTCGCGAATGGGGATGCGGATGCAAGCGTTTGACCTATCTGGGTTGGAAGCCGCCCGTATGGCAAGCGGAAAGCGCTACCATGAGTTTCTACGCGAGCCCTCGATGAGCGCAGGGCTGTATATGCTCCCCACGGGCGGCACCGACCCCCAGCAGCCCCACAGCGAAGACGAGCTCTACGTCATCCTCAGCGGGCGCGGCCACATCCGCGTGGGCGATGAGGCGCGCCCCGTCGCAGCAGGCTCTGTGATCTTCGTCGCCGCCCACGTAGAGCACCGCTTCTTCGAGATCGAAGAGACGCTTTCTATCCTCGTCTTCTTCGCCCCCGCCGAGTATTCGTTGCGGGACTCGGACGACCGAATTCCCGAATAATTCGCGCTTCCCACTCCACTTGCTATACTTCTGATGAAAGCTATGCGCGTGAGGAGGAAGTCAGATGACCTTGCTAGCCCCCGTTGTATACCCCCCTATTACCGTTAACGAGCAGCAGCTTGCCACGATCGAAGGCACCACCATGAAAGTCGTGGAACTGGTCATGGCTCACCAGACCCATGGGTGGAGCCCGGAAGAGCTACAATTCCAGTTTCCCCACCTCTCCATGGCTCAGGTTCATGCAGCCCTGACCTACTACTGGGATCACAAAGCAGCACTCGACGCCGAGATTGCCCGTCGGGCTGCCTATGCCCAACAGACTCGTGAGGAGGCGGGACCCTCACCGTTGGCGGCGCGCTTGGGTGCCCGGATTCGTTCCTGAGGAAAGATTATTGGCAAAGTTAACCCTAGCGCAGTTGGAGCGCCACCTTTTCGCGGCGGCGGATATTTTGCGCGGCAAGATGGACGCTTCCGAGTTCAAAGAGTTTATCTTTGGGATGCTCTTCTTGAAGCGTGCCTCGGATGTCTTCGAGGCGCAGTTCAAGCGCATCGTGGCCGAGCGGCAGGCGTGGGGGCGCAGCGAGGAGGAGGCGCGCAAGGTCGCAGAGCGGCCAGAGCCCTACGCCAGCGTCGGCGCCTTCTGTGTGCCAGAGCGGGCGCGCTGGTCCTGTAGTCGGGATGAGCTGCACCGCGAGGTGGGCATCGGGCTGAACAAGGCGCTGGAGGAGCTGATGGGGCACATAGACTTTACTGCTAGGTGGGGGCCACCAAGCGGGCCTCATGATAATTTGCTGACGGGCTGGGGGTGGGTCAGCGAGGAGGAAAGAAGCCCTACATGAACGCTCTCGACGCCGTGGAGAAACTCCTCACTGAAAGGAAACTCCCCTGCATTATCAGGAGATCACACAACGCATCCTTGAGCAGAGGCTATGGCAAAGCGAGGGCCACACGCCGGATGCAACCATCAATGCCCAGCTGGCGACCGACATTAAGACTCGCGGTACAGGATCACGCTTCCAGCGCACCGCGCCCGGCATATTCGCCCTGCGCGCGTGGGGGCTGCCGGAAGCAGTGGTGCGAGGCAAGACGCCCAAGCAACCGCTGGCACCACCTTCTATCGAGGGCGCCCTAGAGGAAACTGCCCCGCTGCCGCCACCTGTCCTGCCCTCCCACCGCAGCAATTCTTCAACGCTCTCCTTCACCGATGCCGCCGAGCAGGTGCTCCAGGATTATGGCGACCGTAAGCCCATGCACTACCGCGCGATTACCAAAAAAATTCTGGAGCGAGGGCTGGTGAAGACCGAGGGCAAGACGCCCGAGGCTACCTTATACGCCCAGATTCTTACTGAGATTCAGCGCGCCACCCAGCGAGGTGAGGCGCCCCGCTTTATTAAGCATGGGAAGGGTCTGGTGGGGCTTTCTACGTGGCAGGGTGAGGGGCTGGGACAACAGATTGACCAGCACAACCGCGCGGTGCGCCAGGCACTGCACGAGCGCCTCATGCAGATGGCCCCCGCTAGGTTCGAGGCCCTGATTGGCACGCTCCTAGTGGTTCTAGGATTCGAGGATGTAGCCGTCACTGCCTCTAGCGGTGATGGGGGCATTGACGTGCGTGCCACACTGGTGGTGGGCGACGTGGTGCGCACGCACATGGCCATTCAAGTCAAGAGGTGGAAGGGGAACGTCCAGGGGCCCGTCATACAGCAGGTGCGGGGTAGCCTCAGCACCCATGAGCAGGGCCTCATCATCACTACCAGCGACTTCAGCCGGGGCGCGCGTGCGGAAGCTGCAGAGCCCACCAAGATCCCCGTTGCCCTAATGAACGGCGAGCAACTTGTCTCGCTACTCATCGAGAATGAGATGGGCGTGACTCGTACTTCCTACCACCTGCTGGCCCTGGCTGCTGAGGATGCCGACGAATGAACCTACGTGATCCCCTCAGATACCGTGGGCTAAGCGGGAGTTGACAATGCGTAAGGCACAGAATACCGTGATGATGGAGTGCGGTTAAGCAAGAGGTAACGGATCAGTTTCTGCATCACCCATGGTAGCAAGAAGACCCGCGACCTCGCGCAGCAGAGCCGGAAGATTGGGGCGGTCAAAGCTCATATCGGGGGCTGAAATACGATTCTGTTTGATATGGGGTGGTACGTGCTTGTGGTGCGGGTGGGTGCTTTGCAGGTCAAGTTATGATTTTCGGGTAGAGGTGCTTAAGTTTGGTGCGGGCATCGTCAAGCTGAAATTGCCAATCGACGGCGCGTTGTTTGTGATTGGTATGAGTGGCCCAGGCGGCAATTTCCAGTTGGAGCTCGGCGAGATAGCCGATGCGCCGCCCGTTGAGACATTGGCGCGACATGGCACTCAATTCACACTCGGCAATGTTGAGCCAACTGCCGTGCTTAGGGGTGTAGACAAAGTCGATGCGTTCCACATAGGCTCTGGCACGCGCCGGGTCAAAGGCAGTGTAGAACGCGCCTTTGGTGTGGGTGTTAAGATTGTCCAGGACCAAGGTGATCTTGTCACACCCCGCATAGCGCGTGTCGAGAAGATGCGCCACTTCCAGGGCCCAGTCTTGTTTCGTGCGCCGTTCTCTGGCGGTGGCTTGGCGAAAGCCAGACAGCGGTTCGGCAAACATGAAAATGCTGGCCGTGCCATTGCGTTCATATTCATAGTCCACCCGTGCGGGATGCGCGGTGGTGGCAGGTAGAGGCACTCTGCTTTCCAGCACGAGTTGCACGGGCTGCTCATCCATACACACCACGGGCTGCTGGGGGTCATAGGGAAGGGCGTAGGTGGCTAAGACCTGTTCCATGTCCGCCACAAATTCGGCGTCTTGCTCGGGCGGAATCACCCAGTACTCGACCATGCGCCGGCTTATTCCGTTTTTTTTAACGTCTTGCGTACCGTTTCATACGAAATGCTCTCCACGATTTCGAGGCTGACTAAGTGGTCGGCGAGCAGTTGCAGCGTCCATTGACCATAGCCGGCAGGAGGTTTGCCAAGGCGCATGGCAATCAGTTTGGCTTCGGCCTCGCCGTCAAGTTTACGGGGCCTGGGCGGCGTCGCGCGCTTTTTCCCGTTGAGGGCCGTGGCAAACCCCTCATCCACCAGGCGCTGGCGCAGTTTTTCGACCGTTCGTGTACTGCAGTCGAACGCCTCGGCTAGCTTGGCATCGCTCCAGGCGGCACCGTTCACGTCCGCTTTCAACAGGATCTGCGCCCGTCGTACCTTCTGGGCGGTACCTTTCAGTTTCTTGATGACTTGTTTGCACTCATCTCGTTCGGCATCCGACAGGCGCACGATGTATTTTTTCTGCATGGGCGACCCTCCTTGTTTTCCAGTCAGTTTCCCATACTTCTGCTCCTTGTCCAATCCGAACCTTTAACGATGGTGTTGCTAGGGACATCTGGATGGGGTTGAGGGTCGTACCAATATAATTTTTCGTCGTCCCGCCAAACTTCGTACCCGTACCAGTCAATCACCAGCGGCAAGCGGTGAAAAATTAGCCGTTCACGCACGGAGATGCGTACTCCATAATCGAAGAATAGCTCCCCTGCCAGCCGAGCAAGAGAAGCGCCACGCCGCTCAAAGACCAGTGTCGAGCGACGAATAAAGGGATATTGCTCTTCGAGCGAGTATAAAAAATACTCGTAGTCGCCAGGGGTACGAAACGGGTTCTCCGTCATACTGCAACCCGAACCAGTCCTTTGAGGCCAGGTTTGCCACGTTGGAGACGCTGCACCTCATTGCGATACTCGGCTTGCCGCGCCAGCCAGGTACGGTACACGCTGGCCCACTCTCCGAAATCGAGCGTCCAGCGATCATCTTCCGGCTCCTCACCCCGAACGTAAGCTTGATAGAGGATTTCTGAGCGTATTCCATAGTGGCGCTCAAAGGCCAATAATTCTTCTTCGAGCGCGTGAATATCAGCTAGCAAGTCTGCAAGGGTCATGGGGCACCTCCTGGGAGGTAGTTATAGGGTTTAGGAAGCGGCTCGGCCATCATATTTAACATGGCGCCTCGCTTCACTGTCCTATAGTATAACCACCAGAGCCTGATTCCGCTACGACCCTACTTTGGAGGCGCCGCGCCCGCACCCCCCACGGCACCCTCTCCTTCCACTGGCGTGTTGCCCTGCTACCCCACACCATGATCGAGTACATCGTCGCCCACGAGCTTGTCCACCTGCTCATCCCCTCCCACGCACCGGACTTCTGGCACCGCCTGGAGCGCCTCATCCCAGACTACCAGGAACGACGGCAGTGGCTAGAGGCAAACGGGGCGGCGTATGATCTTTAGCTCCGTCCTCTTCGGCGCCGCTACCCAGAGCCTACCCTTGCTTGTCGCGGCAGATGAATATACTGGGTCTATGATGAAGCAGCGCACGATAGCCAGGGAGGCACCATGAGTCCGAAGCGAGCGAAGGCTGACAGCGACCCGGTGAGCGAGTTCATGGCCCGGCTGGAGCATCCGCGCAAGGCGGAGATTGAGGTGCTACGGGCGCTCATCCTGGGGGCGGATGAGCGCGTGCGGGAAGGGATCAAATGGAACGCGCCCAGCTTTTACATCACTGACCACTTCGCCACCTTTAAGCTGCGACCCGAGGAGACGGTGCAGCTTGTCTTGCACACCGGGGCGAAGGTGAAAGGGGAGCCCCGCCCCATCCAGATAGAAGCCCCGGAGGGCATGCTGACCTGGCCTGCCCCCGATCGGTGCATCGTCACGCTGGCCGATAGGAACGAGGTGGAAGCCAGACGCGACGTCTTTGTGCAGGTGATCCAGCAATGGATCGAGCAAACAAGGGGCCTTGTCTCCTGAGACATAGAGCATAGGAGGGGTAGATGAGCCAGTGGCAACAATTTCCCGTCACCATCCAGCAGCGTCCCGCGCCCGCGTTTCGTCTTCCTGCTGGCACGGGTGGCACGGTGGAGCTGACCCGGTTGCGCGGGCGCGCCAATGGGGTCCTGCTCTTCCTGCCGGACGACGACCCTGGGGCGGGTGCAGCGTGCAGCCGCGCCCTTTGGGGCGGCACAGGCGCGCTTCCAGGCGTGCGAGGCGCGTGTGCTCTTTGTCCTCCCCGCCCCAGCGGAGGCAGTGGCCGTGCTGCAGCGCGCCGTGCCGCAGCCCGTCTTGCTGCTGGCCGATGAGAGCGGCGCGGTACGCCAGCGTTATGCCGCGCTCCTTGCCACGCCTCCGCCCACCGAGGCCAGCCTCTTCTTCGTGCTGGACCGCTTCCAGGCCCCCTTCGCTGCCCTCGCCACCGATGACCCGACCGTGCCCGCTCTGGCTGACGAGGTGCTGGAATGGCTGGAGTTTATCGAGGTTCAGTGCCCTGAGTGAGGGATCGCCGATGGCCCGTGGGGCCATCTTTAACGGGGGACAGTGGACGCTTGCGCGCTTGGGCGGATGCGTTATACTGTCGCGCCTTTCCAAAAGGTAGGGTGGCAGGTGCTGGCCTTCCCCTTTGGATTAGAGGTGTGGCGGCGGGTGCAAGCGGTACCTTGACAACCGAATAGCGGAAAATCTGATACGTTAAGTCGTGATCTTTGCTTGCTCGTCGTCGAATACCCTCTGTCAATGGGTTTGTCGTTGCCAGTCTGGCCGCTGCTTCCTCTCGAAGGGCCGTTCTATCCAATTGAAACAAGGAGTGCCTGTGATGAAACGTTTGCTTGGCGGTGTGGTGCTCGCTCTCCTCCTCTCGCTTTTTTTCTGGTCCTGGGGCCAGAGCCCGGTTGCCGCCCAGAGCGGCTCCGACTGCGAGTTTTTCACGCAGACGGCAGCGGGCCAACCCGGTGGCTTCTATGTGTGTGACGATGCTCAGGCCCAGTTTCTCTCGGCGTTTGAGCGCTGGGGGTTGCAGCGGGTGGGATACCCCATCTCGCAGCGGTATACGCGGGATGGCTTCGTCACGCAAGCCTTCCAGAAGGCCATCATGCAGTGGCGCCCCAACGAGGATGCGGTCTACCTGGTTAATATCTTTGACGATTTGCACAACGATGGCTTTGACGAGCGGCTTCTCCGCGTGCGCCAGACCCCCAACCATCTGGAAGCGGGGCCGGAAGGGCCAAATGCCAGCTTCGAGCAGGCGAAGATGGCGCGCCAGGCCCTGCTGGCGGAGCGTCCTGCCCTGGAGCGCGCCTACTTCAGCGTAGCGGACCCGGTTCTTTTCTTCGGTCTGCCCACCTCCGAAGTGGAGGATATGGGCAACCACTACGCCATTCGGCTGCAGCGCACCGTGCTGCAGGAGTGGAAGGAGAGCGTGCCCTGGGCCAGTGCGGGGCAGGTGACCGTTGCCAATGGCGGTGACATGGCCAAAGAACTGGGCCAATTGCCCGCGGCGGCGCTCGTGCCCGTTTCGAGCGGCACCCCGCCGACCCCGGTGACCGACCCCGGCCTCCCGCAGCCCCCCGCCGCCAACCGCTACCAGCCCCTCCCAACCCCCGGCAGCGACGGCAACCCCCAGCCCGCAGCCCCCCGCAACCAGCCTGTCCGGCAAGGTGTTGATGACCTCCAATCGCAGCAGCTACGATGATATCTACATCATGAATGCGGATGGGACGGGGCTGCAGCAGTTGACCACCTCGGGGCAGGCGTACAGCGCCCACTTCTCGCCGGATGGCTCCAGAATTGTCTATGATCATGATGACGACATCTACATCATGAATGCGGATGGCAGCGGGAAGCGCAACCTCACCAACACGCCCGACAAGCTCGAAGCCTTCCCCGTCGTCTCGCCGGACAGCAACTCGATTGCCTACCTCTTTGCGTGGCCGGGCGGGTTCGAGATCTACACCATGAATCTGGATGGGTCCAACCAGCGACCCGTCACCAGCGGCACCGTGGACCTGGAACCGGTTTGGTCGCCGGACGGGAGCCGGATCGCCTTTTCCTCGCTGCGCGACGGAACGCTGAATATCTGGATCATCAACCGCGATGGTACCGGGCTGCGCAAGGTTACCTCGTTTGGCGGTGAGCGCGTGGCCCTCACCCCTGTCTTTTCCCCGGATGGGAGCCGGATTGCTTTCTCCAGCCTGGGGGTGGGGACTGCCTGGGAGGTTTGGACGGTGAACGTGGATGGAAGCAGCCTGCAACGGGTGGTTGGCACGGTGGGTAACAGCACGGCCAACAGCACCAACATCGCTGCCTGGGAAGGGGACAACCTCCTCATCGCAGGCTACGAGGGCAACTGGGACCCCTACTTCGTGAACCTGACCACAGGGGCCCTCACCCGCGTCCACGTCAGCGACCTCGACGACAAGCCCAGCGACTGGCGCCAGTAGCCTACCCTTCTCTGCCCGTCATCGGCCCGGCATTCCCACTGCCGGGCCGATTTCTTTCGGGTTGGTTTGCGCGCCCACTTGTTGTATAATGGGAAGCGTGGGGGTGTAGCCCAATGGCAGAGGCAAGGCACTTAAAATGCCTCCAGTGTGGGTTCGAATCCCACCACCCCTATCTTTGCCGGTTGCCCCGTTGCGGGGCTTTTTGTTTTTTGTCCGGTTTCCATTTCCTGCCTGAAAAGCGGAGAGCCATGGCAGAGCAACCCGAACAGTTCGATACCATTGTGGTGGGCGGCGGCGTGGTGGGCGCTTCCACAGCGGATGCCCTGCTGCGGCGCGGCCAGCGCGTGCTGCTTGCTGGAGCAGTTCGAGCCGGGCCACACGCGCGGTAGCTCCCACGGGGATGGGCGCATCATCCGGCTGGCGTATTCGGAAGCGATCTACGTCCAGATGATGCTGCTGGCCTACGAGGGCTGGGCGGAGTTGGCCGCGCGTGCGGGCGAGCCGATGACCCGGCAAACGGGCGGCTGGGATTGCGGCCCGTCGGGGCACCCCGAGCTTGCCCAATTGGAGCACTCCTTCCGTACCTTCGACGTGCCCTACGAGCGGCTGTCCGCCGCCGAGAGCAACCGCCGCTTTCCGCACTTCCATTTGGAGCCGGGCAGCGAGGCGCTGTATCAGCCGGACGCGGGCGTGGTCTTCCCCTCCCAGGCGGTGCTGGCCCTGTGGCGGCTCATCCGTGCGGGCGGGGGCGACGCCGTGAGCGGGGAGCGGGTCGTAGCGATCGAGGAGGCCGGGGAGCAGGTGGTGGTGCGGGCGCGCTCCGGGCGTTGTTGGCGGGCGGCGCGGCTGGTCGTGGCGGCGGGCGGCTGGGCCGCCCCCCTGCTGGCCGAGACGGGGCTGACGCTGCCCCTGAGCGTCACGCAGGAGCAGGTGGGCTACTTCCTCCCCGCCGACACGCTGCCCCACGATGCCAGCGCGATGCCGGTCTTCATTGACTACCATACCCCCGACCCCTTCTACGGCCTGCCCCAGCTTGCTGTGCCGGGGGTGAAGGTGGGCTGGCACCACACCGGCGCGGAAATTGACCCCGACGCCCCGCAGCCCCTGGATGACGAGGCCCTGCGCACGGTGGAGCGCTGGGTGGCTGAGCGGCTGCCGCACCTGGTGCCCACCGCCACCCACCCGCTGCGCTGCCTGTACACCAACTCGCCGGACTATCACTTTATCCTGGACCGCCACCCTGAGCTGCCCCAGATAATCATCGGCAGCGGCTTTTCCGGCCACGGCTTCAAGTTCGGGCCGGTGCTTGGCACCATCCTTGCGGCACTCGCCCTGGACGAGCCGCCGCCCCTGTCGCTCGACCTGTTCGCCCTCGGTCGCTTCGAGCGCACCGACCGCCCTGCCCGCCGCACCTGCGCGTGAGTCGCGCGGGCCTCCTTACGCTTTGGAATATACACCCATGCAAAAAAAACTACTTTCTTCCCTGGTTGCCTCGCTTGGCGCGCTGGGGGCCGTCCTCTGGTGGAATCGCAGGCAGGCGGTGGAGGAGCGGCCCGCGCAGGCCACCCGCGAGGAGATGCCTGCCTCCGCCACCTCGCTGAGCGCGCAGCCGCACAAGCGCACCCGCCTGGTGCCCCCCGCCTCCACGGTGCGCCGCGAGGTGCCGCGCCCTGATTCTGCCGATGAGGGGCTGACCCCGTACTACTTTGTGCCGGGCGAGGCCCTGCTGTCGCTGCAGGGCAGCGAGCCGCCCGCCGAGAGCTTCCTGCACGATGTGGCGCAGCTGTTCGAGGCGAGCTATGCCCCCTTCGGGGGGGGCGTGGTGAGCTATCCCGTGCCGGAAGGGGAGGGATGGTTGACGGTGGTTCGCCTCCGCTGGTCGGAGAGCACCGGCTACGAGGAGTCGCTGGCCCGCTTCGCCCGCCTGGAAGAGCAGGTGAACGCGGGGGTGGCCTGGGGCAGCACGCGCGTGGTCCACTGGATGCCCAACTGGCTGGGCACCGTGGCGGCGGACACGCGCTGGTACACCCCCGGTGGGCCGGGGGCCTACCCCCGCCCCCTCGCCGCGCCGGGCCACCTGCCGCTGACCGATGCCCCCTTCCTGCAGGAATGGCGCGATGGGATGCAGCACGAGGTCACGCTGGCCGTGCTCGACGCCTTTCCCACGGCAGAACAAATTGCGGCGCGCCCGCTCCCCGCGTCCCTTGACAGCCTGGTTGCGGGGCTGCGCGAGGCGCGCGCTCCCCTCTCGTTGGACGCGCGCCAGCACTATGCCACCTTCCGCACAGGGCTCCCCTTCGAGATGAGCGACCACGGCCTGATGACTGCCTGGCTGGCGAGCGAGGTGATCGGCGAAGCGGGGATGCAGCGCGTGCGGCTGGAGCCGATCCGCGTGGCCACCGCCGAGGGGGTCTGCTCCACGGCGGATGTGATCGCCGGCCTGGCGCCGCTGGTGGCACGGGCGCGCGCGGGCGAGCCGATGGTGGTGCTGTTGGCCTTTGTTGTGGGGATGATGGACATCGTGCCGCCGCGCCTGCGCCTGTACGAGGAGCACTACGAAGCGCTGCGCCTGCTCTGCCTGGCGCTGAGCGAGGCAGGGGCCACGCTGCTGGGCGCGGCGGGCAACGATGCCAACGGCCTGCAGCACCCCCCGCGCACGCGCCGCCCCGCCGCCTTTCGCAGCGTGATCGAAGTGACCGCCGGCCAGCTGGAGCAAACCGACCTGGCGCTCTACGCCAACCAGGCCAAGGCCCTCGTCCTCTTCGGCGGGGAGGCCAGCCTGCAAAATCAGATAGTGTCCAACCTGCCATCCCTGGTTGGCCCCGCCGTCGCGCCCGAGCATCGCACCAGCAACGATGGGGTGGAGCCGAACCCGAGCGGATGGGTGGCCTGGGCCGGCACCAGTTTCGCCGCCGCCCTCGCCGCCGGCCTGGCCGTGCTCCTCCGCAGCCGCGAGCCGCAGATGAAAATGTGGGACGTGCGCACCCAGCTCCGCAAGGTGGCAACGGGCACGCGCAACCCCGGAAATGTGCCGTTTGTGGAGCTGGTGAAGCCGAACTATCCCTCTTGACCCGCCAGGGTTATTCCGTTAAGCTAAACCTTCACAGCAGAATCGTCTTTACAGAAAATGGAGGCTTCCCATGGCTCGGCGTTTGTTGGCAATGCTGGCTCTAACCCTTACCCTACTGACCTATGGCTTGTTGATCGCCTACCCGGCGTCCGCCGATGAGGGAAAGGGGGGGCAGAGGACCGCCCAGGGCACGACCCCCTACGTTTCCATCTTGTCAGATGGGCCGCTGGTTGAAATTCACCTCGGTGTAGACGCCAGCGCACAGATCGGGTATGCTGGCGACGCCTTCTACGAGGTGTATCCAGAGGATGTTATCCCGGGGGATTACGGGACGTTTTTGGTGGTTGATGACACCCTGTATGCCCCGAACTTCGAAGAGCATGGCGCAACAGCGACCGATGATTTGGGGTCCTATATTCCCTTTACGCCCGTCAGCCAGACGGATGTCACGGGTTCTGGCACGGAGGCCGACCCCTACCAGGTGACGACCGTGGTGGACGCGGGAACGACGGGGCTGACCATCAGCCAGGTGGATTCCTACGTTGTCGGCGGTGAGGCCTACCGCACTGATGTTACCATTACCAACATCGGCACTGCCAACACCGATGCCATCCTGTATCGGGCGATGGACTGCTACCTGGGTGGCTCGGATAATGGGTACGGGTTGGTTGACCCCACCAACGGGAGCGTTGCCTGCACCAAGACCCCCAACAACAATCCTGCCGGCCGCATCGAGCAGCTCTATCCCCTGACGGGTGGCAGCCAGTACTACCAGGCGGATTACTTCGAGGTGTGGGCCGCCATTGGCAGCCATGAGCCGTTCCCCAATACCTGCCAGTGTGACGCGTTCATTGACAATGGAATGGGGCTCAGCTGGACGATCAGTGTGCCGGCGGGCGAGTCGGTCAGCTACTCGCACCTGACCACCTTCTCGCCTCTGGGGCGCGCCCCCCTCACGACCAGCAAGGTCGCCGCGGATGCGAGCTCCATGGCTGGCGAGACCAATGGTTACACCATCACCCTGACGAACCCCAACGCAGAGATGGTGCAAGTGGATCGAATCCTGGACACGCTGCCCGAGGGCTTCAGCTACGTCCCCAGTTCGACTACCGGCGCGACGACCACTGACCCCGTAGTAGAGGGTCAGACGCTTATCTGGACGGGGATGCTGGATCAGTTCATCTTGCCCGCCAACGGGTCCCTCTCTCTGAGTTTCGAGGTGACCGTTGCCGACACGCCGGGCATCTACTACAACGAGGCGTCGGCGGATGCCGTTCCCTACACCGTCGTGCCAACTGGTCCCACGGCGCCCATCACCGTCGAGGAGCAGACGAGCGTGACCCTGGGCTACCTGGACAGCACAGCGGGCCGCGGCGTCCCCTGGGTGCTGGTGGGAGCCGTTGCCCTGGCGGGGCTCGTCCTGATGGGGCGCTATCGCCGCAGGAGCTAGCCCCACCTGCACTCCGCAATATAAAGGCCGCCTGCATCGTGCAGGCGGCCTTTTTTGACCTATAGCCTGGCGGCCACCCGCCCCATGATTTGGCTCTCTCTGATATATTTCACAGCCGCCGACCCCCTTTATCGGGCGCGCCGAGAGATACCTGACGCCCTTCCAGGTGGTGGCGGCCCAGGCGCGGGGGCGGGAGGGGGAGATAGCAGAGATCGGGGAGTGGGATTAGTCCAGGCGGCGCACGGCAGGGAGGAGGAGGCCGACGGTTGAGACGAGGGCGGCGAAGGTGCCACATAGCAGGAAGACGGTAGGGGCCCCATACATCTCGGTGGCCCAGCCGGCGGCGGCGTATCCAAAGGGTAGCAGGGCAAAGGAGCCGATGTTGTCCAGGCTGGCGACGCGGCCCAGCATATGGTTGGGCACCATTTCTTGTAACGTGTTGACCCATACCAGGTGCCCCATTTCCAGCATGGCGCCGTTGATCAGGGCGGCCACGACTAGCACCCAGAAGGGGGGCAGCAGCCCGAAGACGCCAAGCCCCAGCGCCGCCACGATGCCGGTGCCGTACATGAGCGGGCCGCGCCGTCGAATCCGCTCGCGCTGACCCAGGACGATGCCTCCCAGAATGTAGCCCAGGGGGAAGATTGCATAAAGGACCCCCAGCAGTTCCACATCGCCCCCCAGATTGTCGCTGACCAGAAAGGGCATAGAAACAGCGTATGGGCCCGCCAGGGAAATATTGGTTAGCGCGAAAGCGAGGATGCTGACCCAGAGCCAGGGAGTGCCGCGCACAAAGGCGATGCCCGCGCGTAGCTCGCGCACCACCGAGGCGCCAGGTTCCGGCGCGACAGGGGGCGTTTCCAGCCGCCACAGCGGGAGCAGGAAAAGGGCCGATATCAGGAAGGAAATGCCGTTGATGGCGAAAGCCGGCCCGATCCCCGTCAGGGCCACCACCCCCGCCCCCGCCACCGGCCCGAGCACGCGCCCCATGCTGAAGCTCATGCTGGAAAGTGAGTTGGCGCTGGGCAGCTCTGCCTCCGGCACGATCTGGGGCACGAGCGCGGTAAAAGCGGGTTGAAAGAAGGCATCAACGATGCCAAAAAAGAGGGTTGCCGCGAAGATAAGCCCAATGTCGAGCCGATCGGTCAGGGCCAGCACGCTGACGAGCAACACCACGGCGCCGCGCGCCACGTCTGAGGCCAGCATGATGCCCACGCGGGAAAAGCGATCCACCGCCACGCCGCCGATCAAGTAAAAGAGAAGGGAGGGGGTGATGGCGAAGATGAGCACTGCCCCCATCAGGGCCGCGTCGCCCGTTTCTTCCAGCACCCACCACGCCAGGGCGGTGCTGTACATAAAGTCGCCGACGCGGGACAGGGTTTGCCCCAGCCACAACAGACGGAATGGGCGCAACCGCAAGGCCCGAAACAGCATCATCTGGCGCTCTCCTCCCCGTGTCCGCTTTTACTCGCTTCCCAGTCCTCATAGCGGAGTCCAGAGACACGGCCAAACTCACGCGCGTTGTGCGTGACAAGGGTGATATTGTTGGCAACGGCAATGGCCGCGATGAGCAGGTCATTGGGTCCGATGGGCCTGCCAGTGGCGGCGAGCCTCGGCACGGATGCGCCCCGCCTGGTTCGCCGCCGCATCATCAAAGGGTAGACTGTCAAATTCAGTGAAGAAACGTCTCAATAGCGCCATGTTGTCGGCACGTCGCGCGCTCCGTTCGGCTCCGTAGTAGAGTTCCATTTTGACAATCGAACAGAGGAGTACATCTGACGGCGCTCATAACCTTGAGCCTCAACGCCACCGGTCCTTGGGTCACATTTAAATAGTTGACACAGGCATTGGTGTCGAGCAGATATTTCATAGCAGAGGGTTCCGCTCTTCATACTCTCCCTGCTCGGGGCGCATAAGGGGTGCTCCGCCCACTGGCCCGCCGTCTCCTCGAAGAAGCCAGCGGGCCAGCCCAGGCTGTTTGTTCCATCATCGTGTTCGCTGGTGGCAACGGGTTGCACAACGAGCACGACCTCCACATCGGTGTTGCTGACCCCAACTGGCACTTGTAACGTTAACAGCCCATCTGCGCCCACATGCGTTTGTACTTTGATGCTCTCCACGAGTTCCCCCTGCGGCTGAAGCATTGTTTCGGGAAGTATAGCACTGCGCTCGTCGGGTTCACTGATTTTGGCCTGCCAGCGCCTCCACCGCGGTTTGCAGTCGCGCAGCGGCTTCTTTAGGGGAGAGGGTGTCGGTGACGGAAAGCTCGTAGATGAGCTGGGCATCACAGACACCGTGGAAGTCATCCTGGAGGCCGATCGGATCATCCTCCGCAGACCCTTTACCTTCGAGGAAGGCGCCGCCCGTTCCGATGAGAAGTTTGGCGATGCCTACAAAGAACTCGCCAAGTAGCCTGTCCTATGGACACGCCCCGCTTCTTGAGCGTGGGAGAGACCATTGAACTGCACCGACAGAGCATCGCGCTCTATTGGCCATGAAAAACTCATCAAGCGGATCGAACAGAACGCCAGAGCTACGTGATGCTGCCAGCCAACTGGCTGATATTCCCATGCTCGAAGCGGCGTTCGTGGCAACCACAGAGAGGGAGTTCCGTTACCGACGGCAGCACGCACCAGCCCCACCCATCCCCCGCTTCACTGTCCCACCATCTCCGCCAGCAGCCCGTGAAAGTGATGGACCCCGTTTTCGCGCTTCACGCAGTAGCGCCCCTGCGTGTAAATCACCCGTTTGCAGGTTGCGCCACACGTCCTCGCATAGCTCGATGTCTTCCTGCTGAATCTGGTCGCTGAAGGTCGATGGAGTCTTGCAGGGTGTTCCAGCGTTTCCGGCGTGCCGGGGTCCGAAAAGTACCATTCAAAGATGGTCAGCGTGCGGTCGTGGCTGAGCGGGACGATGATGTTGATTTGGAGCATGCCCAGGTAGATGTTCAACATGAAGTTGGGAAAGAGCCAGTAGTAGTAGGCTTGCTCGTCCCCTTCCAGCACCGTGTAGCGGCGGCCCGCGGCATCCTCGGCTTTGGTGGGGCGGATGGGCGCGTACTGCGAGGAGTACTAGCGGAAGGTGTCCACGCGGTACTGATCATAGTCCAGCTCGCGGTACAGGCCGGGGTGCGCGATGGGGACGTGGTACCCTTCCAGGTAATTGTCAATGTACACCTTCCAGTTGGCATTGACATAATAGTCCCGCCGCTCCACGCGCCGCATCCCGCTAAGGTCGAGGTGCGCGGTTTCTGCGGGAATGTTGCCCAGCATCTCCTGGAGCGACGGCCCGTCGTCGCTCAAATTGACGAACAGCGAAGGGGCCCCACGTGTCCACCCGGACGGGGCATCAGCCCGAACTCGCACGGGTCAAAGTTCGCCACGCCATCGAATTCCGGCGTGGTTGCGTCAGCGCGCCATCCAGCCCATACAGCCAGCCGTGATACTGGCACTGAAGCGTTTTGCGGTTGCCCTACGCCGCGTGCCACCACGCCCGCGCGGTGCCGACACACGTTGTAAAAGGCGCGCAGCGTCCCGTCCAGATCGCGGGTGAGGACGATGGGGATGCCGATGATTTCCACCGCCACGTAGTTGCCCGGAAAGCGCAGAGTGTCCAGCGTGGTGGCGTACTGCCACGTGCGCCGAAAGATGCGCGCCGTTTCCACTTCCAGCATCGCGGGGTCGGTGTACCACGATGCGGGAATCGTCGCCGCGGTGGCAAGGTTGGGGTCGAAGATGAAGGGGGTGCTCATGAAGCCTCTGGGGTAGGGGGGCGGCTGGCTACTCTCGGGTCAGGCGGTGCGCCAGCAGGATGGGCAGCGTGGTCACCGCCACCACGAACACGGCGACGACGTTGGTGACGGGTCGCTGGCGGGGGCGGGTCAGCTGGTTGAACATCCAGATGGGCAAGGTTTCCTGCTGTCCGGCGGTGAAGGTGGTCACGATCACCTCGTCAAAGGAAAGCGCGAAGGCCAGCATCCCGCCCGCGAGGAGGGCACTGGCGATGCTGGGCAGCAGGATGTAGCGGAAGGTCTGAAAGGGGGTGGCCCCCAGGTCCATCGAGGCCTCCACCTGGGAGTGCGCGGTGCGCCGCAGCCGCGCGATGACGTTGTTGTACACCACCACCATGCAGAAGGTGGCGTGCCCGATCACGATCGTCAAGAAGCTGAAGGGGATGCCCCCCAGGTTCATCGCGGAGCGCAGGGCGATGCCAGTGACGATGCCCGGCAGCGCGATGGGCAGGAGCATCAAAAAGCTGATAGCCTCCCGCCCGAAAAAGCGGCTTCGGCTGACGGCAAGGGCCGCCAGGGTGCCGAGCACGATGGCCGTGCCGGTGGACAGCGCCGCCACCTGCAGCGAGAGGGCCAGGGCGCGCCACACGTCGGCCCGCCCCCACGCCACGGCGAACCATTTCAGCGTCAGCCCCGGCAGGGGAAAGGTAAAGGTGGCGTCGTCGGTGGTGAAGGCGTAGAGCAGGATGACGACGAAGGGCAGGTGCAGGAACAGCAACACCCCCAGCGTCGCGAGCCGGAGGGCGAGCGAGGGGCCGGGGGTGGGGGCGGGGCGGCGGGTCATAGGGTAGGTCCCGTGCTAGGGTTGGGGGGTGCCAATCCACTGCTGCGTGTTGGCGATCTCGTCAATCATGATTTCCAACTCGGCCAGCCCCTCGGGGCCCCCGTAATAGTTGGTCACGCTCTTGATCTGACCATTCAGGTTGATGGTTGTCGTGGTGGAGGGCAGGTCCGTCACGGTGGAGCAGGTGCCATCCGGCTCGCACTTCTCGGTGTAGCTATCCTTCAGGGCGAAAAAGTCTAGCGCCTGAAAGGCGGCTACCAACTCCTGCACCTGCTCCGGCTCGATCTGCGCCGTTTCGGTGCCGACCACCTCGACATGCTGCTCGCCCTCCCACGTCACCGTGCCATCCCCCTCGATGGTCACCCGGTAGATGGGGCAGAAGCCGAAGCAGACGCCGCGCTCCAGGCTGATAACCAGCTGGCTCAAGTCCACGGTCGGCTCCGCGGTGGGCGTCGGGGGCTGCGTCGTCTCGACGGTGCTTTCCTGCGCGCCGCACGCCACCAGGGCGAGGAGGGCGAGGAGGGTCAGAATACTCCAGATAAGTCTCATGGTCGCTTCCTTCTTGTGGATCAGGGATACACTGCTTCTCTGATCCAACGTGCTCCCCCGCGCAAAGGTTCCCTTAAAGCGCTTCAAAGGCGCCCAACCGCTTCGCCACCGTCAGGTAGATTCCCATGATGAGCATCGGCACCACCGTGAAGGCGGCGGCCAGCGGTACGTTGCCGGAGGTGCCCTGGTGCGCCAGCACCGCCTGCCCGATAAACAGGCTGGAGTTTCCCAGCGCGCCGGGAATGATAAAGTCGCCCAGGGTGAGCGAGAAGGTGAAGATGGAGCCAGCCACCACGCCGGGGAAGGCCAGCGGCAAAATCACGCGGCGAAAGGTCTGGTTGGGGCGCGCGCCCAGGTCGGCTGAGGCCTCCAGCAGCGAGGGGGAGACCCGCTCCAGCGCCGCCTGGATGGGGAGGATCATGTAGGGCAGCCAGATGTACAGGAAGACCAGATAAAGCCCAATCAGCGAGACCGAGAGCGACGGCCCGCCGATGGTCGGCAGCCCCAGCAGCCAGTCCAGCGGGGCGCCCAGCCCCAGCCTGCGAAGGAACCAGGTCAGCACCCCTTCCTTCGCCAGAATCAGCTTCCACGAGTAGACGCGCACCAGGTAGCTTGACCAGAGGGGCAGCAGCACCGCCAGGTAGAGGATCGGCTTCATCCGCGGCGAGGCGTAGCGCGCCATGTAGTAGCCGAGCGGAAAGGCGAGCAGCGCGGCGGAAAAGGTGACCGCCGCCGCCATGCCCGCCGTGCGCCCCACGATGTCCAGGTTGGCCTGTGTGAGCAGGTCCGCGTAGGTGGCCAGGGTGAACTCGCGCACCACCCGCCCGGTAAAATCGTCCAGGTGAAAGAAGCTCTGCACCAGCAGCGCCAGCAGCGAGCCCAGGTAGACCACGCCCATCCAGAGCAGCGGCAGCGCCAGCAGCAGGGCCAGCGCCAGGATGGGCCGCAGGTAGAGGTAGGTGGCGAGGCGGCGGAGGGAGAGGCTCACTCGCGAATTTCCCGATTGTGGGCACGCTGCCAGAGCAGCCGGACAGGCTGGCCGCGCAGGGCAGTCCCGTCGGTGGCGGGGCTGTCCAGGTTCTGCTGGAGGACGGTCAGCTCGCCGCCATTGTCCAGCGTGACGAGGAAGCGGGTGTGCGCGCCCAGGTAGACAGCATCGCGCACCTGGCCATCGGCGGCGACGAGCCCGTCGCCCGCGGGGGTGCCGGGCGGGCAAAGGCGAATCTTTTCCGGGCGGACGGAAAAGGTGGCGGGGGAGCCAGTGAGCGCCTCGGCCACCGGCCCGCTGAGCAGGTTCGACATGCCCACGAAGCCCGCCACAAAGGTGGTGGCAGGGTGCTCGTAGATCTCCGCGGGGGTGCCCACCTGCTCGATGCGCCCGTGGTTGAACACCGCCATGCGGTCGCTCATCGACAGCGCCTCTTCCTGATCGTGCGTCACAAAGACGAAGGTGATGCCGACGCGCTGCTGGATCGCCTTCAGTTCGATCTGCATCTGCTGGCGCAGCTTGCAGATCGAGCGCGCCCAGCGGCTCGTCCAGCAGCAGCACGCGCGGCTGGTTCACCAGGGCCCGGGCCAGCGCCACCCGCTGCCGCTGCCCGCCGGAAAGCTGCGAGGGCTTGCGCGCTCGCCATGCCGGGCAGCTGCACCAGGTCCAGCATTTCTGCGGCACCGCTCGCTGTCGCTCGGCCTCGCGCCACCTTGCGGACCATCAGCCCATAGGCGACATTTTCGCCGCACGGTCATGTGCGGGAAGAGGGCGTAATCCTGAAACACCGTGTTCACGTCGCGCTCGTAGGGGGGCAGGCCGGCCACCTCCGCCCCGTACAGCTGGATGCTGCCCGCCTGCGGCTGCTCAAAGCCAGCAATCAGCCGCAGGCAGGTGGTCTTGCCGGACCCAGACGGACCGAGCAGCGTGAAGAACTCGCCATCCTGGATGTCAAAGCTGACCGCATCCACCGCGCGAACCGTCGCCAAAGTGGCGGCTCACCTCGCGGAAGCGGACGGCGGGAAGAGAAGATCGAGTCACGGGACTGCTGTCGTTGCCCGGCACGCTGCCCCTCATGCGTGGCGGATCATCACGTGCTTGGTGATCTGGTAGTCGCCCACCGCCTCTGCCGACAGATCCTTGCCGAAGCCGGACTGCTTGAAGCCGCCGTGTGGCGTTTCCGAGGTCAGCGGGAATGTGGTCGTTGATCCAGACGGTGCCAAATTCCAGCTCGCTCGCCAGCCGCATGGCCCGCCCCACATCGTTGGTCCACACCGAGGCCGCCAGCCCGTAGAGCACATCGTTGCCCAGGCGCAGGGCGTCCTGCTCGTCGCGGAAGGTGCTGATGGTGAGGACGGGGCCAAAGATTTCGCTCTGGACGATTTCCGCGTTCTGCTCCACATCGGCGATCACGGTCGGCTCGAAGTAGTAGCCGTCGCCAAAGTCGGCAGGGACGCCGCCTCCCGTCAGGATCGTCGCGCCGCCCGCGCGGGCACGCTCGACGAAGCCCTGCACGCGCTCGCGCTGCACGCGCGAGATGAGCGGCCCCATCTGCGGTGTCATCGTCAAAGGGCAGCCCAATCTTGACGGCGCGCATGGCCTCGACGACCGCCTCCTGCACCGTTGCCAGCTTGCCCTCCTCCACATAGACGCGCGTGGCGGCTGTGCAATCCTGGCCGGTGTTCAAGGTGGCTGCGGCGGCGGCCTTGCTCGCCACCTCCTCCGCGTCCGCGTCATCGAAGACGATGAAGGGCGCTTTGCCGCCCAGCTCCAGGTGCACGCGCTTGAGCGTGTCGGCCGCCGTCTTCATGATCTTCTTGCCGGTGTCGGTCGAGCCGGTCAGGCTGACCATGCGCACGTCGGGATGCTCGACCAGTGCCTGTCCGGCCTCGTTGCCGCCGGTGATGACGTTGAACACGCCCTCCGGCATGCCCGCCTCCGCCGCGAGCTCGGCCAGCATCAGGGTGGTCAGCGGGGTGGTGGGGGCGGGCTTGAGCACCACGGTGCAGCCTGCCGCCAGCGCCGGGCCAATCTTCCAGATGGCCATCATCAGCGGGTAGTTCCAGGGGGCGATCTGCCCCACCACCCCCACCGGCTCGCGGCGGTACATCGAGGTGTAGCCCTTGGCGTATTCGCCCGCGCTGTGGCCGTGCGTGTCACGGGCGGCGGCGGCAAAAAAGCGCAAATTGTCCACGGCGAAGGGCATATCGCCGCCGAGGCTGACATAGCTGTACGGCTTGCCGGTATTCTCCGACTCCACGCGGGCCAGCTCCTCGGCGTTCTGCTCGATCAGGTCGGCCAGCCGCCACAAAATCAGCGAGCGCTCGCCAGGGGTCAGCCGCGACCAGCGCCCATCGGAAAAGGCCTCGTTCGCCGCCTGCACCGCGCGATCCACATCAGCGCCGCTCGCGTCGGTCACCTCCGCGATCTGCTCCCCCGTCGCCGGGTTCTCGATCGCCATCATCGAGCCGCCCTGGCTCTCCACCCGCTCGCCGTTGATCCACAATGGATGACTCATGCTCTCTCTCCAGGTTTGACTATCCAAAGTTGCCCGTATCGGGCAGGCTTGCCCACCCGATACGGGCCACGGTTCGGGCTATCGGCCGCCAATCACCGCTATGTAGTTGGTCACCCACTCGTGGTAGGGCACACACTCGTTGGTGCTATCGTCCTCGTCGCTGCAATCCGCAGTGGGGGTCCTCCAGAAGGAGATCCGCTCAAAGTTCTCGATGCCGTTGGTCTCGCAGCCGCCCGCGCCCAGCAGTTCGTTGCCCTCGCAGGCCGCTGTCACCGAGGGGACCGAGCCGAACCATGCGGCCAGATCGCCCTGCAGCTTCGGGTTGAGCGAGTGCTCCATCCACATGTAGGCGCAGTTCGGGTGCGCGGCCTCGGCGTGCAGCATCGTGGTGTCGGCCCAGCCGGTCGCGCCCTCTGAGGGGATCACGCTGGCGATGGGGGCCGCATTGGCCTGGAGCAGGTTCACCTGGAAGGGCCAGGAGCCGGAGGCCACCACGCCCTCGTTGGTGAAGTCATCAATCTGGATAAAGGCATCGTGCCAGTAGCGGCCCACCAGCTGCCGCTGCTGGCGCAGAAGCTCGAGCGCCGCGTTGAACTGGTCGCGGTTCAGGGCGTACGGGTCCCCGATCCCGAGTTCCGGGTTGTGCGCCTTCAGGTACAGCGCGGCATCCGCTATGTAGATCGGCCCGTCATAGGCCTGGATGCGCCCCTTGTTCGATTGGCCGTCCGCCAGCGTCATCTCTTCAAAGACAACGTTCCAACTGGTCGGCGCTTCCGCGAACGCTTCGGTGTTGTACATCAGCACGTTGGAGCCCCACTGGTAGGGCACGCCATAGTGGGTGCCACCCACCGTGTGCCAGGGCGCACTTTGCAGGCGCTCGTCCACCGTGCCCCAGCTGGGGATCAACTCGGTGTTGATGGGCTGCACGCGTCTCGCCCGAGATCAGGCGCAGGCTGGCATCGCCGGACGCCGTCACCAGATCAAAGCCGCCCTCGTTCATCAGCGCCACCATCTCGTCGGAGGTGGCCGCCACCTTCACATTTACCTTGCAGCCCGTCTCCGCCTCGAAATCGGTCACCCAATCGAAGGCGGGGTCAGTCTCGCCGCGCTCGATGTAGCCAGCCCAGGCCACAATGTCCACCTGGCCCTCGCCCTCGCCAAGCTCCGTCATGGCACCGCCCTCGTCCGCCGTTTCCGGCGAGCCGCCCAGCCCGCTACAGCCCACGCTCACGACTAGCAGGTACGTCAAGACGATGAGACAGAACAGTCGCCTTCCCATAAGGTCCTCCTCCTGAGGGGTCACAGCGCAGGCACCTGCGCCACAGAGCGCAAGTATAAGGGAACTCTTCCCGTGCCGCCAACTCAGGCCCGCTTGCCCGCTTGCCGCTCAGTCGCACGCCGCTATAATCCAAATACTTATGGAATGAGTAGCCGGAGGAGACGAGCGTGAGTCCGAGGGTTCAGCTTCCCCTTACCACAGAGCACGCGCTGCTCGGCTTGCTTCAGCAGCGGCCCATGCACGGGTACGAGATTCACCAGCACCTGTCCGACCCGACCGGGCTGGGGCGCGTCTGGCGCCTGAAGCAAAGCCAGCTGTACGCACTGCTTGTGAAACTGGAAGAGGCCAACCTGATCGTGGCAGAGGTTGAAGCCCAGGGCGTGCGCCCGCCGCGCAAGGTGTACCAGCCGACAGCCAGCGGGGAGGCGGCGCTGCGGCGATGGCTGGCCACGCCGGTGCCGCACGGGCGCGCGCTGCGCCTGGAGTTTCTGGCCAAGCTGTTTTTTGCGCGGCAGCAGGGGGCAGACGCGGCGCGGCGGTTGATCGAGCAGCAGCGCGCCGCCTGCCAGTCGTGGGTGGCCAGCCAGGACGCCCCCCCGCCCGAGGGGGAGGATGCGTTTGACTGGCTGGTGGATCAGTTTCGCGTGGGGCAGATCAAGGCAGTGCTGGCGTGGCTCGACACCTGTGAGGGCACGCTGGTGCTTCCGGCCTGAGCGGCAGTTCAGCGAGGCGATGTTGGTTCTTTCTGATCCGAATTTCCTTTTGTGGAGGTTTATGCGTAACACCCTGGCGGTTTTTGTGCTTCTGCTTGCTTTGCTGGGCCTGGCAGCGTGTGGCGAAGCCCCGCCCCTCGACCCATCGGAGACAGCGCCAGCGGAGACAGGCGAGGTCATCGTCTTTGCCGCCGCCTCGCTGACCGAGGCGTTTACCGAGTTGGGGGGGCTGTTCGAGGCGGCGCATCCGGGCAGCAGCGTGATCTTCAACTTTGCGGGCTCCCAGCAGTTGGCGCAGCAGTTGGGGGAGGGGGCGCCCGCAGACCTGTTCGCCAGCGCCAATGCCCGGCAGATGGAGGTGGCCATCGAGGCGGGGCGCGTGCTGACGGAAACGCAGCAGAGCTTCGTGCAAAATCGGCTCGTGGTGATCTACCCGAGCGACAACCCGGCAGGGCTGAGCAGCCTGGAAGGGCTGGCCGCGCCCGGCGTGAAGCTTGTCCTGGCAGCAGCCGAGGTGCCGGTGGGGGAGTACGCCCTCGCGTTCCTTGACAGGGCCGGCCAGGAGGGCGCGCTGGGCGCCGAGTTCAAGGCGGGTGCGCTGGCGAACGTGGTTTCCTACGAGGAAAACGTGCGCGCGGTGCTCAGCAAGGTGCTGCTGGGGGAGGCCGATGCGGGCATCGTGTATGCCAGCGACATCTCGCCGGCCAACGCCGCAGAGGTGGGGCGGCTGGACATTCCGGAAGCATGGAATACGATAGCCAGCTACCCCGTAGCGCCCGTCAGCGATGCCGCCCATCCTGCTTTGGCGCAGCGCTTTATAGAGCTTTTGCTGTCGGCTGAGGGGCAGGCGCTCCTGGCCAGGTATGGCTTCGATCCGATCAATCAATAGGCCCGCCGGCGCCCCTGGGGCGCGCCCGCGCGCGGAGGCTGGGATGGCTCAGTCCGTGTTGCCGCAAACATACAGGTGGGCCGCGCCGCGCCAGGCAGGGCCGGCGCGCGGGCTCTGGCACCTGCTGAGCGCCCCGCTGCTGCTCTTTCTGGCGCTGCCCGTGGTGGCGCTCTTCACGCGCCTGTCGCCGCAGCGGCTGTTGGCCACCCTCGGCGAGCCTGTGGTTTTGCAGGCCATTCTCCTCAGCCTGGGGACGACGCTGGTGACCACGGCGCTCGCCATCCTGCTGGGCACGCCCGTTGCCTTTGTGCTGGCGCGCTACCCTGGCCGCCTCCATCGCCTCCTCGACACCCTGGTGGACCTGCCCACCGTCCTGCCCCCGTCGGTGGCGGGGCTGGCCCTGCTGCTGGCCTTCGGGCGGCGCGGGCTGCTGGGCGAGACCTTCGGGGCGCTCGGCCTTTCCATAGCCTTCACCCAGGTGGCGGTGGTGCTGGCCCAGCTGTTCGTGGCGGCGCCCTTCTATGTCAAAGCCGCCATGATCGGCTTTGCGAGCATCGAGCCAGAGCTAGAGCAGTCCGCGGCGCTGGACGGGGCGACCGGCTGGCAGGTGCTGCGCCACATCACCATCCCGCTCGCCTGGCAGGCCCTGCTCAGCGGGGTCGTGATGACCTGGGCGCGCGCCCTGGGGGAGTTCGGGGCGACCATCATCTTCGCGGGCAACTACCCGGGCCGCACCCAGACCATGCCCCTCGCCATCTACATAGGCTTCGAGTTGGACCTGGATGTGGCCCTTGCCCTCTCGGCGATCCTCATCACCGCCTCGTTCCTGGTGCTGCTGCTGGTCAAGGAGTTGTTAAAAGATTGAATGGTTAACGCTACTCTGAGAGGGTAGCGATCCATCCCTGAACCTCACCTGCCAGATGATGCTTCATCTGGGCCAAGAGAGTGTGAGCGCGGTGGGCGTGGGCCAGGGCGCCATTCGAGCTGTTGAGCGCGTGGGTGGCGCGGGCGACGCGGCGACGATTACGATGACGGTCATCCCGGCGGGCGGCTCCTTCTCCGTCACGACCGAGGTGACCTCTAATGAGACCGACCATGTGCCGGGCAACGACAGCCAGACCATCACGATTCCGGTGGAGGGGGATGAGCAGCAACTCTTCCTGCCGGTGACGACGAGGCGATAGCGATAAGGGAAGGAACGACCGCCGCCGGTGCATGCGTCGGGCGGCGGTCACGCGGTGCATGGGGGCGAAAGATTTTTCGCCCCTACGATGCCCATTGTGTCCCAGCAAGGAGCCAGATCATGATCTTCCCGCCGAGGCTTTCACGCTTTGCGCTGTTCATCGTTGGTGCCCTGTTGCTGCTCACCCTGGCGCAGGTGAGCGCTGTCCGTCAGACTGAGGCGCGTGGGGCCTTGCTCGAGATCATGATCCCGCTGTACCTCTACCCGGAGTGGTGGGACCCCGCCAGCTATGCCTGGGATGAGGTGGCGGCAGCGAATCAGCAGGCCCCGGTGACGGCGATCATTAACCCCAACAATGGGCCGGATGGGGGGCCGCCGAACGAAGACTACCAGTACGGACTGCAAGAGCTTCAAGCGGCGGGGGTGGGGATGATCGGCTATGTGTATACGCTGTATGGAGAGCGCCCCCTGGCCGAGGTGAAGCAGGATGTGGATTTGTACAACGTGCACTTCAGTGCTTATGGGGTGACCGGCATCTTTGTGGATGAGGTCCCCCCGCGCGGCCACGCGAACAGCGGCCCAAAGTTGGCGTACTATCAGGAGTTGTACGCCTACATTCACAGCCGCAGCGATCTGGAGTGGGTGGTGCTCAACCCGGGGGCGCCCATCGCAAAGAGGTATCTGGACGAGGGCGCAGGGGACACAGCGGTCATCTTTGAGGATCACTCGGCGCTGTGGCCGCCCTATCAGCCCGACCCCTGGGTACGGAACTATCCTGCCGAGCGCTTTGCCCTGCTCATCCACGAGGTGCCTGACATCGAAACCGCACGCTCGCACATAGACCTCGCGGTGGCACGCAATATTCGCTATCTCTATCTGACAAACGATGGCGCGGATGGGAACCCCTGGGATGAGCTACCCTCCTTCTGGGAGGAGGAGGTCGCCTATGTGGCGCAACTGAACGCTGGCCCCACGCCTACCCCGACGCGCACCCGCACGCGCACCGCAACCACGACCGCGACGCGACCCGTCCCGACGCGCACCCGCACCGCGACCGCACCCGCAACCGCGACACGACCCGCCCCGACTCGCACTCGCACCGCGACGCAACCGCGACGCGACCCGCCCCGACTCGTACCCGCACCGCGACCGCGACCGCGACGCGACCCGCCCCGACTCGCACTCGTACTCCGACAGCGACCGCTACTCTGCCGCGACCCACGACAGCGATACCTGGAGAAATCGCCCTCTATTTGCCCCTGCTATTTCAATGACGACTTACTGCGCCCCGAAAACTGGAACAGAAAAGGGTGGAAGATAAGGGGGTAGGGCGACGCGTTGGTCGCAGAGCCATAGGTAGAGCCAAGCGCTATCCAGGGTGAGGATTGAGCTGATTGTCGCACCGTGAGCAGCGCGGTTGTTACCAGATAGCAGGCCAGCAGGCCAGCCAGCACCGAGAGCCTTTCAGGCTTCAGGGCTGCTATGATAGCCCCTGTAGCCGACATAGCCAGCATGGCACAGACAAAAATCATGCCGCTTACGCGATGGAGCCGGGCCCCCTTGCGCGCAAACAGCGCGACCGCGCCCGACGCAAGACTGATTAGGCCAGCAACGATGTGGAACAGCAAAGGAAGATCAATCATGACGTGAGCCTCCTGCTCGGATGGGAGCTACCGGATTGACCGAGAGCAAGGGGATTCCTAAATCGCGGACTTTTTTCAACAGCCCATAAAGCGCCGCCTGATCGGCGACAAGTCCGGTCAAGAGAGTGTCCCCGTTGCTTTCCACGGTGAGCACCATGTTGTCAAACCACTCCGTCCATTGAGGACTTAACTGCCCTTTAACTCTGATCTGGTAGAACATGGGTCACCCGTCTGAGCGTTTAGCGCGAGGGCATGGCATCAAGCTGCTCTCCGAACGTTATCACAACCTTACCGCTCGGGTGCCCTTGCTCGACATACCGTGAGGCGGCCACCACTTCCTGAAGCGGATAGCAGCGATCCAAAACAGGCATCATTTTTCCCGATTCCACCAGGCCCGCTAGCCGTGTCAGGTCTTCCTTCCTTATCTTCGACAGCATGAAGCCGATCTTTTGCCCGCTTGTGGCAGAAATCACCCGGCCCAGGCCCATGTTCAGGAACAGGAGGCTTATGGCCTTTGCCCCGATCAAAACACAGATGCCATGCGGCTTCAGCACCCGTCGGAGCTCCAGGACTGATCGGTTGCCTGCGTTGTCAATGATCACGTCGTAGCGCTGCCCTTTTTGGGTAAAGTCTTCTCGGGTGTAGTCAATCACCTCATCCGCCCCAATCGAACGCACCAGGTCAAGGTGTTTGGTACTGCATACACCTGTCACGTGGGCGCCAAAAGATTTCGCTATCTGCACGGTGAACGTACCGACCCCTCCCGATGCCCCGTTGACCAACATCGTTTGTCCTGGCTGAACGGCGCCCGCATCGCGCACGCTCTGCAGGGCGGTCAGTCCGGCTACAGGCAGCGCCGCCGCTTGTTCGAAGGTGATACTGGCTGGCTTCACAACGATCGGCTTCTCGCTGACACATACATACTCAGCCAGCCCATTCGACGAACGGCGCCCGAATACCTCGTCCCCTGGTTGGAACTGGGTGACGTTCTTGCCCACAGCCTCGACGCGTCCCGAAAAATCTGCTCCCATCATGGGGTTTCGGGGCCTCAGCCACCCGTTGGAAACTCGGGCCACAAGTTGACCCTTTCTTACGCGCCAGTCCGCCGGATTGAGCGAGGCGGCACGCACGCGCACCAGCACCTGTGTATCATCTGGGGTTGGTGGTTCGACTTCCTGGAGCTGGAGTACTTCAGGTGGCCCGTACCTGTGATAGAGGACTGCTTTCATGAGCGGTTTCCTTTGGAACGGTGGACAATGGAGGACAGTCGGTGGTCGGTGGACTCTCCACCATGCCCAAGTATATGGGGAACCTTGTATGGGCGTGTAGACACGAAAGTGTTGTTTGGGGTGTTGTGGTGGGCGCTGAGGGACGAGACGACGGGGGACGCTGACGTGAATGCTAGAGCAGGCCAAGCTCGCGGGCGCGGGCAACGGCTTCGGTGCGCCGTTGAACTTGCAGTTTGTCAAAAAGTCTGCGGTTGTGCCCTTTGACGGTATCCAGGGCGAGGAAGAGGCGCTCGCCGATCTCGCGATTGGAAAGTCCCTGAGCGATGAGGTGCAGGACCTCCAGTTCGCGCTCACTCAACGGTTCGACCAGGGGCGATGTGGCAGATGCAGAATCGGAGGCCGCTTCCTGTGGGGGAGCACCGCCTTCTGCTTCAAAGACTGCCAGCAGCCGCCGTATGTAGTCCGGCATCACGCCGCGCGCTGCCGCCCTGGACAGCAGGTGCGCCATGGGCGGCCCCTCGTCCACAAAAAGACGGACGAAGCCACCCGGCTCGGCCTGTGCGAGCGCCTCGCGCAGCGCGTGCAGCGCGTTCTCCTCCTCACCGTTCGCGTGAAAAGCAATGGCCTGGAGCAGCATCACTTTGAGCGGTTCACTGGCTTCTGGCTTCTGGCGCCCTGCCTCAAGTACAGCCAGGGCTGCCGCCGCCTCACCCCGCGCCAGGTGCACGCGGGCCTGCAGGAGGGGAAGCGGATGCACCGCAGCGAGATGGGCCGCGGCGGCCAGGTGGCCCTGGCGAAGCAGCAGCAGCCCCTGCACTGCCGCCACGTCCGGGAGGCGATGGTGGAAAAGGTCCTGTTGCGCGGCTTGCCTGCTTTGGTCCAGCATCACAGCCGCTCCGCCCACCTCGCCGCGCGCCAGCAGGAGGCGGGCAAGAAACAGCTCAGAGAGAATAAAGCGGTCTATCACCCGATCATACTGCCGGGCAAGGTGAAGGCTGTCGCGCGCGTGCCGCTCAGCGGCATTCAGGTCGTTCCATTCGTAGAAAACACGAGCCAGGCCGAGATGCGCCTCTGCGATAATCTGGAGTGGCTGATCTCCCGCCCACTGTAGGACGCGTCGGTAAATCTCCGCTGCCCCATGCAGATAATTTTCGCCTTCCGCTATGTTGCCCAACCCGATGGTTGCCAGAATCATGGTAAAGGTGTCACCGCAAGCCTGGCTCAGAGCAACCGATTCGCTGAGGGCCTCCCGTGCTTCAGCGCGATCTCCCCGGAAAAGGTAGCCGTACCCCAGAGTCCAATAGGCATTGGCACGGGTAGGCAGGTTGGTGGGGGGCAGGTAGGCCAGGGCACGGCGGGACTGGGCAAGCATGATGTCCGCCTGGTAGCGCGTGAGCGCCAGCACCGCCCTGGCAGCCGCAATGCGCCCGAGAAGATGGCGACTGGAATCGTCCGCCTCTATGCCCTGGATGGCGGCTTCCGCCGCGTCCAACTTCTCTTCTACACCGGTCGTCTGCCCCACAACAAGCAGCATCGCACCGTAGCGCCACCACAGGGACGGCCTGCTATCCAGCACACGCTTCGGCAGCGAGCCCAGCCACTCCAGAATGGTCAGTACCGCACCGCGAAGGTGCAGGGGTATGCCGCCGCCGTCCATCAGGCGCTCGGCACGATCCAGATCATGGGCTGCCGCCGCATGGCGAAACGCTTCAATCTCCAGACCGTTCTCCTCATACCACTGACTGGCGCGCAGGTGCAGCGCATTTACAAGGAGGGATGTATCCCCAATGGCGGGGTCCCGACTGCGGGGCAGTCGCTGGCGGAGCAACTCAGCAAACAAATGGTGATAGCGGTACCAGCGTCGCTCGTTATCCAGGGGGATAACGAACAAATTCGCCTGTTCAAGGTATTCGAGCTTGGCCTGTCCGGCACCGGGCGGATCAAGCAACACGGCCTCGCAGAGGGGGCCACACAGCCGCTCCAGAATGGAAGTGCGCAGCAGGAAGCTCTGGATAGGTTCAGGTTGCTTCTGCAGCACCTCTTCTACCAGGTAGTCCATCACAAATCGGTGACTGCCCGTGAACGATTGAATGAAGGAGGCGGTATCCTCCTGCCCCTGCATCGAAAGCGCCGCCAACTGCAGGCCCGCAATCCACCCTTCAGTGCGGCTCTCCAGCAGGTCAATATCGGATGCTGACAGGCCAAGGCTCATGACCCGGTTGAGAAAGTCGGCGGCTTCGGAGAAGGTGAAGCGCAGGTCGGCGGCCCGCAACTCGGTCAATTGCCCCCGGGCGCGGAGCCGGGCCAGCGGGAGCGGTGGGTCCTCGCGGGTGGCGATGAGCAGATGTATCGGGGGTGGCAGGTGATCGAGCAGAAAGGCGAGCGCGCGATTCACCGCCTGAGCCTCGATCACATGGCAATCGTCCAGGACGAGGACAAACGGGGTAGGGAAGAGAGCGATCTCGTTGAGCAGAGTGGGGAGCAGCGATTCGATGGAAGGCGGCTGCGGCTGCGGGGCATTCAGCACCCGGAGGAGCTCTTCTCCTACCGTTGGAAGGACCCCACGCAGTGCAGCAACCAGATAGGCCAGAAAGCGCGTCGGGTCGTTGTCCCCCTTGTCCAGAGACAACCACGCAACAGGGCGCCCGCCCGTGGCGACCCACTCACTGACCAGCGTGGTTTTCCCAAAGCCCGCAGGCGCCGAGACGAGCGTCAGCCTGCCGTCCGCGCTCTCGTTTAGCCGATCCAGCAGCCGGGGGCGCGGCACAAGCGTGCGCCGCGTTGGGGGGACAAAGAGCTTGCTCTGGATCAGAGGGAGCAACATGAGCGCACCTTAGACGCCACCACAATTGAGTGCCCATGCCAATCATTGCGCGTCAAAGTATACTGGCTTATCAGCAGGCGTCAACGGAAGCTGACATCGCATCTCCTCCCTCGCTGCATTACCCAGGACCTTTGCTGTCGTGTGCACGTAGTCTCCCTTATAAGAAAGGGGATAAGTGTGCTTAAACGTCTGACGCACCTTCTTTTCGCTTCTCTCCTGGTTTTCAGGTTTACAACACCCGGATATTCTCATCCTGATGGCTGGGGTGGCAGGGAACGACTGGGACAGCGATACGAGATGGCATGCGTACGCCGGTGATTGCTCTCCTCCTGCTGATCTTGACCTGCACTCCCTGGGGGCATCCTGCTTCTGCTGCTGGCCCACGCCCCGATTCTAGGATGCTGTTGGCGAATTCCCGTCAGGCGGCAAGTGCCGCAAACCGGGAGGTAGGAGTGCGAGCGCGTGGCACGTCGGCGAACCAATCGGCGACACGCAGCAGATTTAGCGCGGCGGCGGTGGCGACATGCTGTAGATACTCTAATTGCTACATGCTCACTCCGTCCGAGCACCCCGACCTGAACCAAGTTCACTCCGTGCAGGTATTCCACATCACACGGTGCCCCCCACAGAGCAGGACAGGCCCACCATGCCCCAAAAGAGAGGTCAATCGCGACAGTTTATGAGCTTCGGATACGCCAAGAAGCTGATCTCTGCGCTACGCCCTCACTTCCAGGGGGTGGCGACAGAGGGCTGGGGCGAGTTCGGGAGATGGCTGACGACCACGGCTGATGGCCCTCCCTGCTTGGAGCCACCTCGAATCAGACTGCTACATCTGGCGGTGGCCCTGTGGGTAATCCTGCTCTCCCTTGCGGGCTGTTCCACACAGGTCCCCGTTCCAGCTACGGCGATTGCCCCGTCATCCACTTTGCCGTCCGAATCCGCGACCGCCGCCACTGCCACGCCACAGGCCCGCGCAGACACAGACCCAACCCTCACCCGACCCGTACAGTCCGGCACGGCGGTCGAGCAGTGGCGGGCAGATTTACGTTTTCTTGCTGAGCGGATTCCAAGCATCCACCCCAATCCCTGGCACACCGTTTCGGAGAAGGCGTTCGCCGGGGCGGTGGACGAGCTGAACGCGGCAATCCCCCAGCTAACCGACGAGCAGATTGTCCTGGAGCTAGTGCGCCTCGTTGCGCTGCTTGGCGAGGGGCACTCCTTTCTCTCGCCGATCCAGACAGCAGCAGGCTTCCAGCTCTACCCCCTGCGTCTCTACGAGTTTAGCGACGGGATCTTTGTGGTGGACGCAGCGGAGTCGTACCAGGAGGCGATTGGGGCCCAGGTGCTTGGCGTGGGTGGGATGGATATGCCACGCCTCTACGAGAGGCTCGCGCCCTACATCGCGCGGGACAGCGACGTGGGGTTGAAGACGATGATTCCCGTGCGCCTGATCAACGCGACCATGCTGCAAGCGCTGGGAATCGTGGACGACATAACGCGGCCCGCGTTCCGGCTGCGAGAGCGGACGGGGGAGGAGTTCACACTGGACCTCTCCCCCGTCTCGGCGGAAGCGTATGCGGCGTGGAATTTCCCTGACGATCTCGGCTCGCTCGACACCTTCCGCGCCTTCTCCGAGTACACGTTGATGGGTGGGCTACCCCAGCGACCAGCGCCGCTCTATCTCCAGGCCCGCTATTCCGAGAACTTCTGGTATCGTTACCTTCAGCCGTCGCAGACGCTCTACATTCAGTACAACCTGGTCACTAGCTCTTCGCCAGGGGCCGGCACGCTGCGCGCGTTCAGTGACGAGGTAGCGAGCGTCGTCGCCACTCGGCCCGTCGCCCGTATCGTGGTGGACATGCGCCACAATCCCGGGGGCGACAACTTCACCTACCCACCCTTCCTTGACCTGCTGACCCAGAATCAGGCGATCAACCTTCCAAACAGGCTGTACATCATCACGGGCCGTCACACCGGCTCGGCGGCGGTCAACTTCCTAACCGATCTGGAGCAGCGGGAAAGCAAGGCGATCCTGGTTGGGGAGCCAACCATTAGCCGCCCCAACCTGTACGGTGACCCGCGCCTGCTCCTCTTACCCAACTCGCGGTTGGAGGTATACATCTCCAGCCGGTATTGGGAAAAGAGTGACCGCGACGACGCGCGCGACCAGATCAGCCCCGACATCCCGCTCGATCTCTTCTCCGCTGACTTCTTCGCCGGGCGCGATCCGCTGCTGGAATGGATTCTCGCGCAGCGCGCCATCACGAGCCAGGTTAGCGAGGGTAACCGTCGCCTCCTTACGAGCGGCTAATCAAGGCGTGGTGGTCCATATTTTGCGAAGCTCATTTGTCCTCTCTGCCAAGGTTCACTTGAGCAACCCAAATCATTACTCCGCAGGCTTGTGGTTGGGTAGGTTCTCAGAGAGAGTTGAATTATGATCACGGAGGTGAGTTCAATGGCATGGGTGATTCTGGCGATCGCGGGCCTGCTGGAGATGGCGTGGGCCCTGCTGCTCAAGCAGAGCGAGGGATTCACGCAGCGCGGCCCGACGATTGGCTTCGTAGTCACGTTATTCTTGAGCATGTATCTGTTGGCCCAGGCGCTCAAGACGCTGCCCGTCGGCACGGCGTATGCCGTCTGGACGGGGATCGGGGCCGCGGGCACGGCTATCGTCGGCATGATATGGTTGGGTGAGCCGAAGGGCGCGCTAAAACTGCTATCGCTGGCAATGTTGCTCGCGGGGATCGTCGGGCTGCGCCTTTCCAGCCAGCCGTGAGCGGGTGCCGCGGCGTAACGTCCTGCATGAACGAATTCGGCGCTGCCTCCTGCTGACCTGTGCCAGCGCCGTAGCGGTCGCAGGGCGCGGGTGAGCTAGCGCGGCGGGGCTGAGCGCATCAGCGCAAGGTAGGCTTCCTCCAGCGTGGGGGGCACGGGGCGAGCGTCAGCGCTGGGCTGTGCGCCTACGATCCGCAGACGCAGCCCCATGGCATCGCGCACGCTGGTGGCTACCCGCCACGCTGGCTCTGCGTGCTGCCCAGGTGGCAGGGACAACTCCCAGGTTTCCTCCTCTTAGGTTCCTTCTCCCGGGTCGCGGTCCAGCCTTTCCCAGAACGCCATGCTGCGCTCTCGAATGTCCAGAAGAGCCTGGCGGCGCAGGGTGAGCAGGACAGCCAGCACCATGATCAACAGCCCCACGACCCCAATAACTACCCCTGGCGGTAACGACGTGACCACCTCCCACAACTGGCGCAGTGCCGCAAGCAGCACCGCCGCCACCCCACCCGCCAGCGAGGCGCGCCGTCGCAGGGAAATGCCGACCCCTATCAGCAAAAGCCCCCACAGGCCGAGGACGAGCGAGTAGAGGAGGGTCGGTTCGGAGAGGCTCTGCAGCGCCGCCGGAAGCAGGAGCGCGACGAGGGAGGCCCCTTCCAGGCGGTCGCGTTGCTGTGGAAAGAACCAGATCAACCCGGCCAGCAGCAGTGCCAGTGGGACGGAGTAAGCTTGAATGGCCGTGACATCCTGCTCCATAGCAAGCCAGGCATAGAGCGCGTACATTTGAAAGGCGCTCACGGCAATCGGCCACCGTGAGGCCTTATGCCGTCCGCGCCCTGCGAAGATGATAGCGCCCATGAACAGCACCCACTGGCTGATTCGCTCAATGGGAAGCCCGAACAGGGGTGCGGCGGGCACCCCCCATCCCAGGGCCAGATAGGGCAGCGCAGGCGCGGCAAGGAGGAGAAGCAGTCCGCCCCGGTCGCTTACGTCCTGCGCATATAGGGGAAGGTGGGAAGCCAGCCCAAGGAGCAGAAGGGCACTCGCAACCGCCATCAGCGCCAGGGCGCCCACCGGGAAATCGAAGCGAGCCGCCAGTGCCGCCTCGGCATAGAGCACCTGCAGGAGAACGAGGGCCGCCGCAGTCGGATGCTGCCGCAGCCGCGCCCACCCAATCCACCCCACCGTCAGCCCCACGCCCGCAACAAGCGCCGCCGTTTCATCAAAGATACTGAAGAGGAGCACCCACAGCGCCTCCGCGGGGAAGGCCCACCGGAAGAAAGGGGCGCTCCACAGGGCCAGACGCCGCTCTGCCACCACCCACAGGCCAGCCAGCGCCAGCCACATTCCAGTTGGCACTACAAGCGATGGTGACACGGGCGGACGGATCAACAACATCGCGAAAAGGGCAAGGTGGAGCGTGGGGAGGGCGAGCCAGAGCGGGAGCACATGACGGTAGCGGACTGCGACTGCCACGAGCAGCGCGGTGAGGGCATAGGCAGCGACCGTCACATGGAGGGCACCCGCCTCCTCTGAAACCGCCGCAGCCAGCAGGGCGGCAAGCACCGCCACCGTGCTCCAAGTGAGCGCCGATACCTCTAACGTGCGCCCCCCATATCGGAGGGCCCGCCCAACAGGGGGTGCCAGGCCGACCTGCCCCCAGGCCAGGCCATTCCATCCGGCCAGCAACAGCCACAGGAAAGCTCCCTCGTCCCCCGCTCTCATCAGCAGGTCGGTCGCCGCGTAAACCGCACACCCGCTCGCGAAGGCGGCACCCCCCACAAAAAGGAAGGAGCGGAGCCAGGACGCCAGTGCAACGAAAAGCAGCGTCTGTAGCAGAAGATACACGGTAGTCAGCCCCACCTCCGAGCCGCCCGCCAGGGTCGCTCCCCAGCTTGCCAGCAACAGAAGCGCGCCAACCAGCAGGTGGCTTTCCGCCAGCGGGGAGGCACGCCGATGGAGCAAACGCTGCCACAGCGCCACACCATCCGGCTCAGCCAGCCGCACGACGCCCACCAACGCGGCGGCACCCCCAAGCAGCACTATGCCGCGCCAGCCCTCGTCGGCATCGAAGAGGTCGGGGGCTACTAGCACAACCACACCGAGGCTCAGCGCACCGAGGTAGAGAGGGAGACGGGTGGCTGTCGTCAGATGGTAGACGGTATAGTAGACCAGGGCCAGCCCGGCGCCCGACGCGACCCAGAAGTAGGGCGAAGCCTCCCCCTCCAGAACAAACCGGAAAAAGGCCAGGACGACAAAAGGCAGCAGGAGGAGACCCACGGCCCGGAAGGTCTCGCCTGCGCGCCCCAGCACCGGGCTGGCCCGCCGCATCCCCTCCCCAACCACCAGAAATAGCAGGGCAATGGCGGCCACAATCCCCCAACGCAGCACCCCACCGATGGCATCCCAGGCTGAGGCGATGAACACCCCCGCCGCAATGACAACCAGGGCCGCGCCCAGATACAGCAGCAGCGTGATGTTGTCGAGTGCCAGCCAGTTGTGCGCCTTGCCAGACGGGGCGGCGGGCGGAACGGGAACAGCGGGCAAGGGGGATTCAGGGCCCTCCAGAGGTGGCTCCGCTGGGGGCGGCGCCCCTGGCGACAAGGAGGGAGCAACAGGTTGGGACAACAACTCCTGGAGCGACTCTCGGGAGAGAGGGGCAGTTTGATCAAGCACCGTGATCGTACGTGCCAGCGCCTGGAGCGGCTCTGGGTCCTGCTGAATGGTCCGTCAGCACCGCCAGCAGGTGCTGACGGTCGTCCGATGACAGGTCACTCCCCTGTTCCGGTGGAACAGGAGCTACGGCACCTTTGTGGGTACGACGGCGGAGCAAAGAGAAGGCAGCCGAAAGCAGGGTAAATGCTCCCGCGCCCACTAGGAGCAAGAAGAGGAGGGCGCAGAGGACGACAAAGATGAACTGATCCATGGTGATGCACCCGGTGGTAACGGCTTCCGCCCCTCTGCACGCCACTGCTATCACAGCAGCGGCGCGCAGACTCGTTGTCAGGGGTGCCCGGCTCGTACGCCTGCCAGTGATAGGTGTCGGAGGTGCTGCCACCAGGGAAGCGTATGACCCGCACCCCTGCCGCCCCCACGCCTACCCCAACTCGCACCCGCACTCCCACAGCGACCGCTACCCCGCCGTGCCCCACGACAGCGGTACCTGGAGAAATCGCTCTCTATTTGCCCCTGCTACGCCAATGACAACTCACTCGCTAACGCGAAGAAGTCAGAAAGCCTGCACCAGCAACGTCGCGGCAGGGTATGGCAATCCTCCTCACCGCCTCGTTCCTGGTGCTGCTGCTGGTCAAGGGGCTGCTTCAGCGCGACGGACAGGCGAACCCCCCGTTCCGCATCACGGTTCGCCTATCCACTCCTCCCACAGCGGCGTCAGGTCGCAGCCACACCGTGCCTCGACCACCGCCTTGAAATCGGTGCCGGTAGCGATGCCAAAGCGGAATTGCTGGAAATAGTCGCTCAGGCTCGCGTCGAGCGTGGCCTGGCCGATCTGCTGGGCCAGGGTGTCCAGGAAGAGGGGGCCGCGCCCGTAGATGATGGCGCTGTATTCGACGGGGGTGTAGTCCTTCACTGGCAGGCCAATGGGGATCGTCTGGCTGCTGATGCGATCCCAGCGCCCTTCCAGCGACCCGTAGAAGCCGTTGGCCCCGTCTTCCCCATACTGGTCCACGTAGTAGAGATAGGTGATATACTGCGTGAGGGACTCGTCCAGCCACGGCTCGTCCAGCTGATCGTTGCCCACCAGGCTGTAAAACCACTGGTGCCCCACCTCGTGCGCCACCGTGGCCTCGCGTAGCTCTGCCGTTGCGGGCTCGCCCCCGAAGCCGTTGGGCTCATACAGCCGACTGTTGAGCACCACGATCCCCGGATACTCGATGCCGAGCGCCAGGTTGGGGGTGGCCACCAGGTCGAGCTCGGTGAAGGGGTAGCGGCCCAGGCGCTTGTTAAAGGTGTTCCACCGACGCGACGGCCGCGCGCAGCACCGCCTCGGCCTCGCCCTGCTGCTCTGGAAAGGCATAGCTGTTGATCGTCGTGCCGCTGACCTGCTCGCTCGTGACGGTGTAGCGCTCGCTGGCGACCAGGTAAAAGTCGCGCACGGGGCCAGCCGCCATCGTGAGCGTTTGCCGATCCCCGGCTCTTTCCTCCGCGATCAGGCTGCCCGAGCCAACCACCGTCAGGTCGGCGGGGGCGCTGACGCGGACCAGGTAAAAGCTGCTGTCGGCATAGATGATGTCGCCCCCCTCCGCCGGCAGCCCGATGGCCCACCCCTCCGCATCGTACACCGAGACGATGGGGTAAAAGTGCGCCAGCGCCAGCACGTCGTCGGTGAAGACGAAGGAGCCATAGTTGGCATCGCTCGACGTGGGGATTTGAACCTGGAAGTCCAGCGCGAGGGTCAGCGCCTCGCCCGGCGGGAGCGGCTGCGCCAGTGGCACCCGCAGGGCGCTCCCCTTTAGCTCGATTTCCGGCTCGACCGCTGTGCCATCAACAACCAGCCCGGAAGCGGTCCCCTCACCGCCCAGCAGGGAGGGGAAGAGGCGAAGGTAGAGCACGTCCAGCGCCTCCGCCTCTTGATTGGTGTAGCGAATCTGCACCCGCCCCGACAGGCTCTGCAGGTCGTCGGCTATCTCAACCTCCATATGATAAGTGGTCGCGCCGGGAAGGGTTTGCAGCACGCCCTGCTCGTCTGGCAGCAGCCCCGCCGCGAAGGGCGAGCGGTCGTCCCAGGCGGTATCAAAGAGCATAGGCACCTGGGGGGAGGCTGCGAGCGGCGACGGCGTTGCGCTGGGGGCAGGGGTGCTCGTGGCCGACGGGGCGGGCGTGGGCGCGGCTGCGGTGGGGGTAGCCGTGGCCGCGCTCGACAGGGCAGGGGCGGTGGGGGCCGGCGTCTCGCTGACAGCGATGGGGGCGCTCCGGCGCTGACAGGCAGCACCGAGCAGGGCCAGAAGCCCCAGCACTACGAGCAGGGCGAGGCGGTATAAGGGGCGTGTGGTCGAACGCCGGGCACGATCCGTCAAGGCGGTTGCTCCCTTCTGAAACAGTTCCATGTACCACCTATACAGGGGTCACCCCTGTTTGGTGCTATCCTTCCGGCTTGCCTCGACCCATCTGACACACAGCCGCGCCGCTCCGGCTGTTTCCCGTTCACCCTTTTATCGCCTACAGGCGCCTACAGGAGAACCCATGAGCCACTCATCCATCCGAGCGCAGATTCGCCGCGAGATCACCCCAGAGATGTACAAGCAGATCCGGCGTGAGTGGATCGCGCACTCGATTGCGGAGGACAGCCGCGACATTCCGGGGCTGATGGCCACCCTCACCGAGGATTGCGTGTACGAATTGGTGCAGACAGGCGATACGTGGCATGGCAAGGAAGGGGCCACGCGCTTTTACACCGAACTGCTCACCGCCTTCCCCGACATTCACTTTGACCTGCAACACATCGTCATCGGCCCGCAGGGGGTCTGGGAGGAGGCGCATGTCACGGGCACCCACCTGGGCGACTGGCTTTCTTTTCGCGCCACCGGCCAGCCCGTCGCCTTCACCGTGCTCATCCAGTTCCCCTGGGACCCGCAGGCCAGAAAGTTCACCGGGGAGCGCGTGCATGTGTTCGGCCTGGAGGGAATCGGCGGCTGAGGGGCGCGCTCGCGCCTCAGCGCTGCTGCTCGAAGCGGAGCAGGGCCACGTTGATGGCGCCTTCCCCGCAATGGCCGTCGGTGTGCACCGTCACCTCCTGCCCCTGCACGGCTCCTGCCTCGTCCACCACCGCCACGCGCCACCTGTTCTCGACTGGCATGTGGTTCAAAAAGATTTCCCAACCGCTGGCATCGGTCTCGGGCCGAACATAGTCCCCCGCCCGCGCATAGATAACACTCGCATCCGGGGCATCCCAGGTCAGCCGCACGCGCATCCCCGGCATGGGGTTGCCGTCGGCGTCGTGGATGACCCCGATCACCTGGGTCAGCCCGCAATTTGGCCAGCCCTGAACCACCGACCCCGTAAAGCCGGGCGGCCCCGCCGGAGTGGGCGTGGCGGTGGGGGTTGCCGTGACGGTCGGCGTGCTCGTTTCCATAGGGGTGGGCGACGGCTCCGGCGTGGGGGAAGGCTCTGGCGTGGGGGAGGGGAGGATCAGGTAGGATACCACAGCAATCGGCATCCAGTAGCGGTCGCACGTGGCGCAGGGGGCGGTGTCTGGCACAGTGGTGGCGGTGGGGCTAGGGGTGGCCGTTGCTGTGGCAGTTGCTGTCGCCGTTGCCGTGGGAGCGCTCTCCACCCACTGCCAGAGGAGGCGAAAATTGACATGATAGCAGGCGGGTAGCCCCATGCCCCGGACAACATCGCTGCGCGCCTCCTCTTCGCCCGCAAAGGCGCGGTAGGGCCCTACCTCCCCCGCTTCGGGGAAGTAGCAGCTAAAGATGGGGAAATCGGCCCAGTCCGGTTCGGGTTTGGTCAGGATGGTGACCGCCCCATCATCCCAGGCCACGCGCCAGGGCTGGTTGACTAGGTTTGTCCCCGCCGCGTCCCAGAGGCGCGCGAAGAGGTTGTGGTTCCCCCCGCTCTGTGAGTCGTCCTCATACTGCGCCGACAGCAGGCGCCAACAGCCCGCCGAGCAATCCGCCGCAGGCTGCCAGCTCACATTCAAGGCGTCCAGCCGCGCGTCCCATTCTACCGGCGGTGCCCCAAAGCCAGCAGCCTTTTCTGGCGCCTGCGCGGCGACGACGAGGGCCCCCAGCAGCAGGGCCAGCAAGATCAAGTGCTTCACAACCAAACCCTTTCCAGCCCCCACGATAGCGGCTCGTGGGAAAGTGTACCCCCGTTGGATGAATTCTCCATGAACCCCACCTGTCTCTTACCCGTGCCTTTCGCAACCAGAAAAAGGCGCGTCTCCGACCTTCCCATTGACAGCGCCCCGGGCGCATCCTACAATCAAGAAAGGAGTTGTTCCGTCCAGCGAACAAAGGAGCCGGGCGTGGCTGAGCCAATACCAAAGATGGTGCCGGCTGTCGAGCGTGCTATTCGCATCCTGCAACTGTTTCGTTCTGCCGACGATAGCTACGGCGTGTCGGAATTGACGCGGGAGCTTGCGCTGAACAAGAGCACAGTCTTCGACATTGTGACAACTTTGACAGCATTTGGTTATTTGGAGCGGGACGAGAGCACAAAAAAGTATCACCTGGGCTCCGCACTCTTTCGCCTGGGCTACCTGGTGGGGGATGCGCCCTCGCTCTACGAGATCGCCCGCCCCTTCCTGCGCGGGCTGGCCGACCAATTTTCTGCCACGATGCTGCTGGTTCAGCCGCTGCCCGCTGATGAATTGTTGATTTTAGCCTGCGCGGAACCCGCCACTGCCATTAAGCTATCTATGCGAGAGGGAAGCCGCCTGCCCGTGGGAAGGGGAGTGTTTCGCCAGTTGCTGCTTGCAGGCCAGCCAAGCAGCCTGCTTTCAGACGACCTTTTAGCTGGCAAGCGGCTGTTCGCTCCAGGATATTATTGCCACGCGGGAACGAGGAATGGCGACCGACGAGGAGGGGTTCCTGAGCGGGGTGCGAGCGGCGGGGGTGCCCATCAACGACCATGCCGGGCGCGTGGTAGCCTTTCTGGCGGCCCTAGCTCTGATGGGTCAGATGCGCGATCGCCAGTGGGACGATTTGCTTCTGGCCCTGCCCGACAGTGGCAGGCGCCTATCCCGTCGGCTGGGGGCGTTGCGCTACCCGGCCTGGGGCACTGGATCATCATAAGGGCAAGCCCCCGTACCGCCCACTTGGCATACATTCTGCTTCTCAGACAAGCTGACGAGCGCGAGCTACCTTTCTTCTCGGCGAACGATTGCGTATGAACGGACGTTATACATTTTACCAGACCCTCATTGTCGTGCTGACACTGGGGGGGCTGTTCCTTCTCTGGCAACTGACGGAGATTATTGTCGTGCTGCTGGGAGCAGTAATCATCGCGTCCGCCCTTCGCCCCGTGGTAAGCCGCCTGACGGCATGGCGAGTCCCCCAGGGGCTGGCCATCCTGCTCCTGTACATTTTGGCTCTTTCCGCCATCGGCGGGCTGCTGGCCCTGGCGCTCCCGCCCCTGGTGGCGGTGATCGGGGAACTTGTTCGGGAGGGGAGCTTTATCTACAAGCTGGGCGCTATCCTCTACAACTGGGCGGTGCAACTGGGCTACTCGGAGGTTGGGGCTACCGTTTTCATGCGGCTGATTGACGAGTGGAACAATATAGGCGCCCGTATTCAAGCGTTTGCCCAGCAGGAGGGGGCGTCCGTCCTCCAGCAGGTCGTCCAGGGGTTGAGCCAACTGCTGCTGGGGCTGGTCATGTCTTACTACTGGTTGACCGCACGCGACAAGATTCAGGGGCTCATGCTGTCCGTGACCCCTCTGCACCATCGGGGCCGCCTTGAAACCATCTTTAACGATGTGGAGCACACGCTGGGCGACTATGTGCGCGGGACCGGCCTGCTGATGCTGGCTATCGGCGTCTCGACCTTCGTGGGGCTGCTGATTCTCCGCGTGCCGCACGCCCTGGCGTTGGCCTTGCTGGCAGGGTTATTCGAGGCGATTCCGCTGATTGGGGCGACCCTGGGCGCCTTGCCTGCTGTGCTGGTGGCGTTCACGGTATCGCCCACGACGGGCCTGCTAACCATTCTGCTCTTCGTCATCATCCAGTTTCTGGAAAACAACGTGCTGGTTCCGCGCATCCACGAGCATAGCCTCGGCTTGAATCCGCTGCTCGTCATCATCGCCATCGTGGCGGGTGGCACCCTGAACGGTATCGTGGGCGCCCTGCTGGCGATTCCGACGGCGGCGGCATTGCAGGTCATCGTGCGGCACCTGCTGGTCGAGCCCCTGATCGAGGAAGCCAGCGAAAGCCATGATGAGCATGGCATCCCCATCTTTGACGTGGATGAGGCTGCCTCGCAGCAGAGCGGGATCCTTATCGCACGCTCCTGATGGAGCCTTCCGTTTCCCACAAGGCGGCCCCGCCCGCCCCTACTTCGACGGGCGCGGGCGCCTGCGGGGAGCCGCTCAGGGTGCTCGCACGGCCAGGCCCACGGGCCCAGCCTAGCGGGTCGTCCTGCTGGTGGGGTTTCGCTGCTCGGCCAGGAGCCGCTCGTGGGCACCCTGCCACACCTGCTCGCTCCGCGTCAGCTTGTTCACCGTTACATCCTGGAACTGCGCGGTGAGCTGGGCAAAGAGCGAGGGCAACTCGTTCCACTGCTCCGACACCAGGGCCTGTGTGAGCAGTCGCTCCATCGGGGCAAGCCACGCCCACTCGAGGCGGAAGCGGTCTGCCTTGACATAGTAGTCTCGCTTTTCCCATGCCTTGGCTGAGGCATCAACGTTGTCTTCGATTTCCCGCAGCGCGAAGACAATCAGCGCTACCAGATCCTTGCTTTCTGCGTCCACGCGGGGCTTGTCCAGCAGTCGCCGTAACGCCTCGGCAACGGTGCGCCGCAGGCGATTGCGGCGGGTGGCTGGGCTTCCATCGGCATGAATAATTCGACTCATCGCGCGTCTTGCTCCTTATCATCTTGTCTAGATCACGGCTCAACGGGCACTGCCCGCCCTATCCTGATGGGACAGCCGTTCTGAAACGATTGTATTCCTCGGCCTGCCAGAAGCCAAAGCGCAGGGGGTGCCCTTTTCTCATCCAGACCGTTTTAGGCTATCCTGGCATCCAGCAGCGAATGGGTACCCGACCCCCCTGGTTGCCTAATTTTCTGGCTGAACGGCCAACCTGATACTGCTTTCGTCAATCGTCTTCGGTTGCACGCTAAGGCTGTCAGCCAGGCGCGACGGGCCGTCGAGGCTGGCTGACAAGGCCCCCACCTGCATGAGGGCGGGCAGCAGTGCTGATGCGCGGCACTGCTTCAACGGCAAGGCCGGGGTGGTGGCTTTTGCCCCTTTCATCCAGACGAGTCGTGTTTAGCAATTAAAGGATTCTTGATTTCCAGGAGGAACATCCATGCGCGTTCTCCCTTTCTCCTTTTTCTTCATCTGCTTGCTCGCGGTGGCCGGCCTCGCGCCCACGAGCGCTCGAAACGGTCCCACCGACCACCAACTGTCGTTTCCATTCGTTGCCTTGCAACTGCCGCCGAGCACCATGCTGATTTCTGTGGCGTCCGATGGCACACCCGCCGGCGGCTCGCTTAACCCTTCCATTTCAAACGACGGGCGCTATGTGGCCTTCTCCTCCTACGCCAGCGACCTCGTAAGCGGGGACAGCAACGATTTTTGCTTTGAGGGCCGAAACTGCTCCGACATCTTTGTGCGGGATTGGGAGACGGGCGAGACCACCCGCGTCTCGGTTGCCTCGGACGGCACGCAGGGTAACGGCGACTCGCAGGGGCCCTCCTTATCGGGCGATGGCCGCCTGGTGGCCTTCACCTCCTACGCCAGCAACCTCGTGAGCGGGGACAGCAATGGCGGCGACATCTTCGTCCATGACCGACAGACGGGCGAGACGACGCGCGTTTCCGTAGCGTCCGATGGGACTGAGGCAAACGGCGAGTCCACAGACGCCACTTTCTCCGCCGACGGGCGGTACGTAGCCTTCAGTTCGCTGGCGAGCAACCTGGTGGCTGGTGACAGCAACAACGAGTACGACGTGTTCGTGCATGATCGGCAGACGGGCGAGACTACCCTTGTCTCGGTAGCGTCCGATGGCACTCAGGGAAACGGTTTGTCATACGCCCGATCGCTTTCGGCTGATGGGCGGTACGTGGCCTTCAGTTCGCTGGCGAGCAACCTGGTGGACGGTGACGACAACAACGAGTTCGACGTGTTCGTGCATGATCGGCAGACGGGCGAGACCACCCTTGTCTCGGTAGCGTCCGACGGCACCAAGGGCAATGGCCTGTCGGGGGCCGCCTCGCTCTCGGCCGATGGACGGTATGTGGCTTTCCACTCCGAGGCGAGCAATCTGGTGAGTGATGACACGCGCGAGTGCTTGGCCCTCTGGTCACTCTACAACTGCTGGGATGTCTTCGTGCATGACCGGCAAACGGGCGAGACGACACGCGTCTCGGTAGCGTCCGATGGCACCCAGGGCGACGGTAACTCGCTGGCACCGTCCATCTCGGCCGATGGGCGGTATGTGGCCTTCGATTCGCTAGCCGGCAGCCTGATAGAGGACGACACGAGTTACTGCCCGGGAGTCGGCGGGGAGGTCAACATATGCGCCGACCTCTTCGTACATGACCGGCAGACACACGAGACGGAGCGCGTCTCCGTCACCACGGATGGCAGACAGGGCCATGGCACCTCAGAGGAGGCCGCTATCTCCGCCGATGGGCGCTTTGTCGCCTTCCACTCATCCAGCAGGCTGGAGAGCGACGGAATGAAAGTTGATGATCTCAACATATACGTGCGGGATCGTGGACAATAAACAAGGCTTGCCAGGCCACCAGGCGCGAGGATGATCGTCTTTATTGTATAATAATGCCTGACACCCAACTCCATTCCGCTCGGTGAGTGTGGGAGGGGGGCCACGGGCAAGTTGCAAAATTACCTGTGGCCCTCGTAGGGCAATCTTCAAGGTTGTCCGCGCCACGCGATGCATCGTTCCCTGTGAGGGAAATGATGGGCGAACCGGACTGTACCCTCCCCTCTCAGGCAATCACAGCCAGTTTGCCCCACGCGCGTGAGCCCGCCTGTGCACCGGGGCGTGCGGTGGCGTCCGGGTTGCGCCATCTGCCCGGTAGGAAACGTGAGCCGTGACGCGATAAAGCACAGTACAGCTTGGGGTGTCAGCGGCTCCGGGAGCGCAGTTCGGGACGCTCGTCCCGCTTCAAGCGGGATGGGTCACCATCCACCTTGCAAAAGAAGTAGGAGAATGAGACCAACGTCTTTATGAAGAATCTTCGATTGTCCATTGCCGCATTGCTCGTAGCGCTGACCCTGTTTTTTAACATCGAGCGTCTCGACCTCGCCCAGCCAGACCTGATTGACATTCACACGTTTATCTATGTCTACGGCTTCGGCGTGGCGCTGGTCGTGCTGCTTGTTCCACAGCTTTGGAAGCGCCCCTCGCCCCTGATTCAACTTCTGACTATCGTGGTCTATGCCGTCCTGCGCATGTTCGTGTGGAACAGGGACCCGCTCCTGGGTGGGGTCTATACCTACATCACCGTGACAGAGATAGCCTTTTTGTCCCTGCTCGTGTGGCTGTCCCACCGCGTTGCACGCCATCTGCACGATTTCGAAGAAGCCGTCGCCAATATCACCTTCGGTGACACCTATCGTCGGGTGCAGCGGCTGGATGAGGCGATGGAGATGATCCAACTTGAGCTTACACGAAGCCGCCGCTACAAGAATCCGCTCAGCCTGCTGGTCATCACGCCAGAATCCGACTCGATGCCGGCCATGCTCCACCGTACGGTGGAAGAGGTGCAGCGTGCGATGATGGGCCGCTACGTCCATGCCAGCATGGCGCGCGCCATCAGCATGGTTTTGCGCCGCACCGACCTGGTCGTCGAGCAGCAGGAGCAGAAGCGCTTTATCATCCTCAGCCCCGAAACCAGCGCGGAGGCAACCGAGATCGTTTCCGATCGCATCCGTACGATAGTGGCAGAGCAGTTGGGCATCCCCATCAGTTGCGGCTACGCATCGTTCCCAGCCGATGCCCTGACATTCGAGGAGTTGCTGCGGCAGGCCGAGAGCCGCCTCAACCTGCCTGTGGAGGAGCTAGACACGCAGATTAGCTTTGGCCGCCGTGCGACCGACGACGAGGAACCCCTGACCTAGCGGGTTGGGCATCCCCTTTTACCTCCCAAACCACACATCCCCCCTGCTGCCACGGTTTGCGCTCCCACAGCGCCGTGCTGGTGGCCCCGTGCCTGTATGTAGAACTTCATCACAAGATTCGATCCCATCATCCTTTCAACAGAATATCGCTCATTGAAAAGGGACAGAGTTGTCATGAACTACAGTGATTCTTTTCATTGAAAGTCTAAGGAGAAGCTTTATACTGTTCTTCACGGAACTGCAATATTTATTTGAAAGATGATGAAGATACTTTAAGGCTTGTGCCTATCGGAATGTTGAAATTTGATAGGATACAGCGGAAGGACTTTCGGGCGCGTTAAAGTAGTACTAACGTATGCATCAACTGATGGGGTACTACCTGACTATTTAGTTTTTCACGTACAGCGATATGATTATACCTACTGATATTTCGCACCACCATAGCTGTGCTGACAAGACTGTCCAGCGGGAGCACCACCATGAATACTTCAGCGTTTACGGGTTTAAATACATCTCAAACGCACTGGCTCGATCACTTCAACCCACAGCACCGGTTGCTGCGCGGCAAGCCGTACCTGGTTGCCAAGCGGGCGATGGACTTGCTCCTGCTCGGCCTGGCGATGCCCCTGCTGTTGCCCTTCGCTCTGCTCTGTGCCCTGCTTATCAAGCTGGAGTCGCCAACAGGCCCGGTGGTCTTCGTGCAGCGGCGCACGGGCAAAGGGGGGCGTATCTTCGCCATGTACAAGTTTCGTACTATGGTGCCGAACGCTGAAGAGTTGAAGAAGGATCTGGCCCACCTGAACGAATTGCAATGGCCTGATTTCAAGATCACGAACGATCCTCGGGTGACGCGCGTCGGCAAGTTTCTCCGCAAGACGAGCCTGGACGAACTTCCCCAACTGTGGAACGTGGTCAAGGGGGAGATGAGTCTGGTGGGGCCACGGCCCACCTCGTTCTCGCCCGAAACCTATGCGCTCTGGCAGACCGAGCGGCTCGACGTGGTGCCCGGCATCACCGGCCTGTGGCAGCTGCTGGGGCGCGGCTCGTCCGAGTTCGACGAGCGGCTCCGCCTGGACATCGCCTACATCGAAAATCGTTGCCTCTGGTTGGATATCCAGATCCTCCTCCACACGCTGCCAGCGGTTCTGGAAAAGCGCGGGGCAATGTGACGGTGGCGCATCCCGCCCCCCCCTCGATACCCCCCCATGAGGTAGGCACAGCGCGGCTGGCCTACCTCATGTCGCGTTTCCCGCACCTTCCAGAAACGTTTATCCTGCGGGAAATGAGTGAACTGGAGCGGCGGGGGTGGCCCATCGCCCTGTATCCGCTGATCGCCCAGAAGCAGCCCGTCGTCCATGCGGAGGCGCGGCCCTGGGTGGAGCGGGCGCATGTGGTGCCCGTCCTTTCGGGCGGGGTGCTGTTGGCAAACGGGCGGGCGCTCCGGCACGACCCGCGCCGCTACCTGTCCCTGTGGGGACGAACCTTGTGGAGCAATCGGGGCAGCCCGAACTTTCTAGCCCGCGCCCTGCTCATCCTGCCGCGGGCGTTCGCGCTGGCGCAAACGATCCAGCAGGCCGGCATCACGCACATGCACGCGCACTTTGCCACCCACCCTGCCCTGATGGCCTGGCTGCTCCATCAGCTTACTGGCATCTCGTACAGCATCACCGTGCATGCTCATGACATCTTCGTGCGCACGACCATGCTCGACACCAAAGTGCGCGATGCCGCCTTTGTGGTCGCCATCTCGGCCTACAACCGCGACCATCTGGCCCGCGTGGTGGGGCCGTGGGTGACGGAGAAGACGCACGTCGTCCATTGCGGGGTGGACCCCGCGCGCTACACGGCTCGCCCCGCGCCCCCCGCGCCCGGCGAGCGCTTCGAGATCATCACTATAGGATCGCTTCAGCCATACAAGGGGCAGCGCCACCTGATCGAGGCCTGCGCGCAGCTGCGGGATCAGAACGTTTCCTTCCGCTGCCGCATCGTGGGCGGGGGAGAGGAGCAGGCGCGGCTGGAAAGCCAGATTGCAGAAAGCGGGCTGACCGGCCTGGTGGAACTGCTAGGGCCGCAGCCGCAGGACGAGGTCGCGCGCCTGTTGCCCACCGCCCACTGCTACGTCCAGCCGAGCATCATCACCCCCTCCGGCAAGATGGAAGGGATTCCCGTGGCGCTGATGGAGGCGATGGCCTGCTCGCTTCCCGTTGTGGCGACTGCTATCTCCGGCATCCCGGAGCTGGTGCGGCCCGGCGAGACAGGCTTTCTGGTGCCGCCTGCGGATGCCGCAGCGCTGGCCCAGGCGCTGCGGGCCGTCCACGAGGCGCCGATCGAAGCGTTCCGGATCGCTCAGGCCGGGCGCGGGCTGGTGCTTGACGAGTTCGACCTGCATGCCAACGTTGCCCAGCTTGCCGCCCTCTTCGCCACGCTTCCTCCAGCTCGCTCCCCCGGATGACAAACTGTTCATCTCCAAGCACGCACTATTCATTCAGCCCTCAACCCTTTCGAGTAACTTCTAATCCATAGCCAGTTGAAATGCGACCCTGGGGGAGTTTGCCCATGACGAAGTCCAATCTGACAAAATACGGGCCGCACCCGAGCGAGCACGAGGCCGAGGCGTTGCCGCCCCTTCGCGCTCGCCTTCAGCGCCTCGGCCTGGAGCGTCCCTTTGATCCTGCAGAGCAGCAGGCTTCCCCCTCCCCGTCGGTGGCACCCTCCGTGTCGGAGGAGGCGGGCAGCAAGTCGTTCGAGTTGCTGGACGTGCTACGCATGCTTCGGGATGGGTGGTGGATCATCGCCCTGACGACCTTGGCCGCCATCGCGATGGCCCTGCTTTCTGTGTATCTGGCCACGCCCCTGTATGAGGCGAGTGCCCAATTCATCCTGGCACCCAACGAGACGCTGACGGGCACGCAGGCCGTGTACGGTCTGGAATCGCTGAACAAGCGTTCCATCGTGACAACCTACGCGGAGCTGCTCGATAGCAGTCGTATCTACCAGGAAACCGGCGCGATGCTCCAGCTTGCGCCGGAAACTCTCACTGAGTACGAGCGCTCGACGGTCATCCTGCCCGAGACCACCATCCTGGAGCTGTCCGTAACGGGGCCGGACGCGCAGGTGGCGGCCCTGCTTGCGAACAGCATAGGGCAGAGGATGATCGAGTACGTCAAGGGGCTCTACCAGGCGTACGATGTCAACTTCCTCAACCTGGCCACCCCCGTGCCGGTGCCCATCAGCCCGAAGCCGGTGCAGAGCATCAGTTTGGCATTGGGGCTGGGCCTCATCCTGGGGGTCGGCCTGGCGCTGGTGCGCGGCTTCCTGTCCAGCGACAAGTCGCTGGGGATGATCCTCAGCAGCGGCGGCGGGCAGGGGGCCGAGGGCAAGCACGCCCACGGCAGCGCCCAATCGCTGCTCCAGCAGGAGCTCATGGCCAACCCGCTGCAAGCCTTCTCGCTGGCACTGCTGCGCGTGGAGACGCTTCCGCCCTGGCACAGCCTCCCCGCCCCCCTGCGCCACACGCTCCACGCGGACGCCATGTCGCTGCTGCAGCAGGAATTGCGTGGCAAAGACCTGGTCATCTCCTGGGACGAGCAGACGATGGCGGTGCTGCTGCCCGATGTGCCTGGCAACAAATCGCGTCGCGCCCTGGATCATATTCGCCATATGGTTGTGGATACTTTGACGATGAGTCAGCAGGGCATGCCGCTTGAGATTGACCTTCGCATCGGCGTGACGGAGCGTTTGGGTGGGGAATCGGCCTCCCTGCTGCTCCAACAGGCTGAGATTGCCCTGGATCGGGCAACGCACGAGCAACGGCCCAGCGAGTTTTTCACGCTGTCCACCGACCTACCCTAACCCTAAGCGCCGACCACTGCCAGGACTTGTTCTGTCACCCTATGACTGTTTCGCCAGATCATCCGATCGTTTCCAACATCAGCGACAGCGTGGCGCGCCACGTGAAGGAGTGGTTGGGCAACGGCGCGAGGCTGGAATCGCCCACCCCCCAGGTTCAACGGCGTGCCTGGTCCTTTTTCCTCCGGTATGCCGTTCAGGGCTCTGGCCCGCTTCCCACCGCCCTGTTTGTGAAGATCCACAGCGAGCCCCACCTCGCCTCGCTGGACGAGGCGCTCCAGCTTCCCCATTTGAAGGAGACGGCGCGCCAGGAATTTCAAACGCTCTGTGCGGTGGATGCCGCGTTTTCCGGTGCGGCGGTGGCGGGCTGCGCCGCGGTTCGCCCCTTCGCCTTTCTGGAGTCGTGGAACGCCATCGTCATGGAGGAGGTCGCCGCCCGCTCGCTCAAGCAGGAATTGCTTCGCCCCCGGATGATGCTGGGGCAGGACAGGGAGTGGATTCCGTTCCAGGAAGCTATGGGGGGCGCTGGCCTCTGGCTCCGTCGCTTTCACGAGCAGGTTGGCCGCCTGGATGGCGAGCAGGGGGTTGACGTTCCCGCCCTGCGAGACGAGGCGACGCGCGCGCTGGAGCCCCTGCAGGCGGCGGTGGGAGCGGGGCAGCTGGACAGAGTGCGCGCCGCGCTGGAGCGCCGCCTGGCACAGCTAGAAGGGAGCCGCACGCCGATTGCCTTGATGCACGGCGATTTTAACTGCGCCAACATTCTTGTGTCGCCCGAGCGAACCCTCTACGTGCTGGACCCCAACGCGATCACGCGCCGGCCCGTGTATGAAGACCTGGCGCGCCTGCTCACCGACCTGATGACGCGCAAGGTCCAGGTGTTCACGGGGGGCGCGTGGGTTCGCTCGGGACGCCTACAGGGCTGCCGGGCTGCCCTGTTGCAGGGGTACTTTGGAACGGACTCGCCCAACCTGGGGCTGCTCGATTTGTATGCAGCGCTCGCCATCCTGCACAAATGGGCGGCCAACGAGAGCCAACTGGCAGGGGGTCGGGCCGGGCCGCATGGGTGGCTGGCGCGCCTTGTGATGCGGCGCTACTTTCTGCGGGTGCTTCACACCGCCCTGGCGTAGGGGGGCCCGTCCGCTAGCGCTTTTTTTGGCCTGCGACGAACCAGACAATTCGTGCTGACTCCTATGATATGCCTTCGATGGGTATTGCCCTGATGAGTGTAGAAGCAACTCCAAACGAGACCTTTTCCCGCTTCCGTCCCTACTGGATCGTTCGGGTCTTGTGGATATTCGGCCTTCTCCTGTATGCGTGGCGGGCGGGGGCGGGGCAGGTGCCCGAGCCGCTACTGGCGGGCGGCGCGCTGGCCCTCACCGTGCAGGCGCTGTTGTGGGCGAGCGGGCGCATCAAGCGGTTGCCCCACTGGCACGACATCGTGTCGGCGGCGCTCGCGGCCCTGCTGGCCTCGCTGACCCTCTGGTACTTTCCAGTCCACCAGATATCGCTGCTGCTGCTGGTCACCGTCCCCTTTGTGGACCTGGCGCGCTGGCGGGGCAGCGACGCCCTGTTTCTTCTAGGCTTCTTCCCCTTCCCCGCGTTCCTCTCGTTTTACCTCACGGGTACTATCGGAGAAATCTACCTTTCCCCGCTCGTCTCCTGGCTGCTCCTGCTCGTCCTGGCCGTTGGGATGGTGAGCCCGGACAGCCGGAAGCAACTGATCCGCCCCTTTCTCGCGATGCGCATTGCCTGGCTGGTCGGCCTGCTTGCCGTCGCCTGGGATGTGCAGGGCATCAGCACCCCCCTCCTGATAGCGGGCGGGGGGGCGCTGCTGCTCCAGGGGCTTCTGTTGCTGCTCGCGCTGTTTGGGCGACTGCCTGCCTGGCACGCAACGATTTCTACCATCGTGGCCACCGGGCTGGCTGCCCTCATCCTGTGGGGATTCCCCCAGCGGCAGGCCGTCCTGCTATTGCTGGGGCTGGTTCCGGTGCTCGATTTGGCGCGATGGCGCGGGGCGGGCGCCCTTTTCCTGTTGGCCCTCTTCCCCCTGCCCGTCGTGCTGCCGCTTTACTTTCTAGGGGAGATCGCCACCTTCGACCTGCTCGCCCTGGCTGCCTGGCTGGCCACTGCCCTGTCGAGCATCTATCTGGCCCATTCGTCCGCCCCGCGCCCCGTGATCGTGCCGGAGGGGGCCGAGAGCACCGTTGTTGTCCCGAAACTGTACGAGTCCACGCGCGCCCAGATTTTGGACGCAGCGGGCTTTGAAGAGGAGGTGCTCGCATCGCTGCTGCGCGGGGGCTGCGAGATTCTCAACGAGGGCTCCTTCCGTAGCCAGGCCCGCGCGATGGCGCTTACCTTTCGCCCGGACAACCTGGACCAGCTAGGGGTTGCGGCGGCCTATAACCTGGACTGGTCCGTGGCCGAGCAGCGTTACCAGATTCAAGGGGTGCTCGGCACCCTTATCTACGAGGGCGAGCCGCTGGATATCAGCAGTGAGCAGCCACCGTTCGACACGATTCCCATGCTGGCGGGCTATCGCCTGGTGCTCATCCCGCTCCGCACCGAGAGCGAGCTCTTCGGCGCTGCGCTGTTCGCCTCCCGCGACAACAAGCGGGTGGACAACCTGGGCGTGCAGGGTGCGCTGATCGAGCTGACCGCCCACGCCAGCCGAGCGCTGCAGCAGGGGGAAGGTCTGGCCGAGGCTCCCGCGCCCGCTGTGGAAGTTGTGGAAGTAGGGCCCCAGGCCATCCAGAGCGATGAGGCAGCCCCTGGAGCGCCCGCGGCCCGCCCCAGGCTGCCCGGGGCATGGCGCGCGTGGCCCCCAAAGGCCGGGCGAGCCGTCTATGCCGCGGTCCGGCGCATGCTGCCGGGGGTGGGGAAACTCGGCCAGCGGGTGAACGGCTGGCGCGCGGCCCTGGCCGGACAGGTGGGGGCCGGGGTCCGAACCAGCTCGGAGCGGGGGCGCGACATGCTGCGCGAGGGGGCTGCGCAGGTGCGCCCCGATATCGGCCCCTACCCGATGCTATTCGGGGCGCTGGCCCTGCTTTCCGGCGTAATGGTGGGCCTGCTGCCCGTAGCCTCGTCGAACCCCTCGGTCATCGGCATCGTCTTCCTGCTGAGCATCCCGCTCCTCGTGGTGGTCGCCTTGGCCATCTACCGACTTTGGCCCAAGGGCCGCGTGGTGGCGCTGCGGGGGGGCGGTGGCAGTGCGTCCAGAGCGTTGCCCCAAAGCGAGGGCTTTTCCGCCCCTGCCCCGCACGTGGCGGGGCGGAGGGTGGCGCTCTCCGTCTCAGCGCCCCCTGGCAAGCCCGCCCCGATCTCGCTGCTGGAGTGGGGGCTGCTGATCCTGGTCTTCACCACCTACACGCGCTTTTCCGACGTGCTGGTTCACTCGCACGGCTTTCCCTCCATCGCGCAGCCGCTGGTGGTGCTCCTGCTGGCGGGCATCCTGGGGCGCATCTTTTTGCTTGGGAAGCCTGCCCTGAACTGGGTGCGCCCCGCCGTGCTGCTGGCGGCCTACGGGATCGTGCGCGCCGCCTCGCTCTTGTACGCGGACGATTTTGCGCCCGCCCAGGAAGCGATGATTGATTACACCAAAGATGCCATCGTCGCCCTGATCGTCGTGCTCTTGCTGGCCAACGGCACCATGCTGCGGCGCGTGCTGTGGAGCCTGCTGTGGGCGGGCCTCTTTTTGGGCACCATCAGTACCCTGCAATACCTCACCGGTTCGTTTGATCGCACCTACTTTGGCTTCGGTCAGGCGGCTATCATGAATATTATCGGATCGATGGATGATTTTCGCATCGGGGGGCCGTTGGGCGAGCCGAACACCTATGCGCAGTTTATGCTCCCGCTCATCCCCCTCGCGATGGATCGCTTCGTGCACGAGAAGAAGCTCTTGCTTCGCCTGCTGGCCCTGTGGGCCTTGCTGGTCGTCGTCTTGGCTGTGGTCTTCACCTTTTCTCGCGGGGCGCTGTTGAGCATGGTCGTCATGGTCGGAATCATGGTTTTGCGTCATCCTCCGAAGCCGCGCGACATCATGATTGCGATCCTCATGCTGGCTGTCCTCTTTCCCTTTGTGCCCCCGCAGTACCTGGATCGCATGGCGACCCTGCTGGACTTTTTGCCCGGCGCGGAAGCAGCCACCGAGCAGGAGGTTTCTTTCCGTGGCCGGACCAGCGAGCTCACGGTGGGCTGGCTGATGTTCAGGGATCACCCCCTGCTGGGGGTGGGGCTGCACAACTACCCGTCGAACTACCAGCGATACTCGCGAGAGTTGGGGCTGGACCCGCGCCGCGAGGCGCGCGCGCCGCACAGCCTGTACCTTGAAATCATGTCCGAGCTGGGGCTGCTCGGCATTGCCACCTTTGGCGCCCTGCTGTGGAACATGTTCGTGGGCATGTACCGCGCCCGCACGGCGCTACAGGCCAATGGCAAGGAGGAATACGCCGAGATGCTGGCCTCGCTCAGTATCGGGCTGGTGGGCTACCTGACGGCGGCGGTGTTCCTCCATGCCGCCTATCCCCGTTTCTTCTGGTTGCTGGTCGGCGTTGCCCTGGCCGCCCCGCAGATCGCGCAGAGCGAGCAGTGGCGGCGTGCCGTGGTGGCCCCTGGCCCACGCGCCGCCGTCCGCGCCCCCCTCGGGGCCGCCCGACGGAGCCTTTGAAGGACACAATGCAGCAGAAGCGATCGCTCCTTCAGGTTACCCTGCGAGGCACATTCTGGACCTATCTCACTTACTACAGTGGCAAGGGGATGGTCTTTGTGAGCACCGTCATCCTGGCGCGCCTCTTGTCCCAGCAGGACTTTGGGGTGGCGGGCTACGCGCTGGTGGTGATCAACTTTTTGGACGTACTGAGCGATCTGGGCATCGCCCAGGCGGTCATCTACTACCGCAACGAGCCAGACGCGGCGGAAACCGCATTCTGGCTGGGGCTGGGGGTGGGCATTGCGCTGTTTGCCGGCACCTGGCTGCTCGCCCCCCTGGCTGCCGCGTTCTTCAACGACCCGCGCGCCATCCCCGTCATCCGCGTGCTCGCCCTGACCTACCCCCTCAGCGCGCTGAGCAACGTTCACAGCGCCCTGCTTCAAAAGGGGCTGAACTTCAAGCAGAAGTTTTGGCCCGATCTGCTGCGCATGACGAGCAAGGGGCTCCTCTCGATCATCTTCGCCCTGCTGGGCTTTGGCTGGTGGAGCCTGATCCTGGGGCAGGTAGGGGGCACTGCCATCTCGGTCTTCGCCTACTGGCGCGCCTTCCCCTGGCGCCCCTCGTTCCGCTTTGTTCGGAGTTTGGCGCGCACCTTCCTCACCTATGGGCTGCATATCGTCGCCGTGGGGGCGCTGGGCACCCTGTTGACCAACAGCGATTACCTGCTGGTGGGGCGCTTTCTGGGGGCAACCGCGCTCGGCGTGTACAGCGTGGCCTTCCGCATCCCGGAGCTGTTGATCATGCAATTCTGCAACGTGATTGCGGTGGTCATCTTTCCCGTCTATGCGCGCATGCAGGAGGAGAACCCCGGCATGCTCCGGCAGGGCTTCCTCGCCACGACGCAGTACGTCGCCATGGTGACCGTGCCCCTGGGGCTGGGGTTGGCACTGGTGGCGCGCCCCTTCGTGCTCACCGTCTTCACGGCGCGCTGGGCCGAGGCCATCCCGGTGATGCAGGCTATCTCGATTTATGCCCTTTTTTACTCACTGGCTTATAATGCCGGCGACGTATACAAGGCGCAGGGGCGGCCCGGCCTGCTGACCCGCCTGGCGCTCGTGCGCGCGGTGGTCCTGTTGCCCGCGCTCTGGTGGGCCGCCACGGGGGGGGGCGGCATCGCCACCATCGCCTGGGTCCACGCAGCAGTCGCCCTTGCAAGCGGCACGCTGAACCTGATCGTCGCGGGGCGCATGCTCCAGGTGCCCGTACAGGCCCTGCTGCGCGCCCTGCGGCCTGCTGCCATCGGCGGGGTTGCCCTGGTGCTGAGCGTGCTCGCCACGCTTGCCCTGACCCGTGACCTGATCCCGCTCGCCCAACTGGTGGCGGCGGTCGCCGTCGGGGGCGCGAGCTACCTCGGCTTCCTCTGGTGGCTCCAGCGGGATGTGGTGCGCACGGCCAGTCAAACGCTTCGTCTCGCCCTGAGCCAGCGCTAAGCGCTTCATCATCTACTCATCTTTCTGCCCATTGCCCATGCGCATTGCCCAATTCATTGATTCGCTCCACGTAGGGGGCGCGGAAAAACTGCTGGTGACCCTGGCGGCAGCGGCCCGTGCCCGCCACCTGCCCCTGACCGTCCTTTCCCTGCGCGAGGCCCCGGGCATCATCCCGGATCAACTCCGCGCCGAGGGCGCGCAGGTTCTCACGCTTGGGGGGCGCGGCCTGCTGGACGGGCGGCGGCTGGCGCGGCTGACGCGCTTTTTGCGCCAGGGGCGCTTTGACATACTCCAGACCCATCTTACCTTCGCCAACATCCTGGGGGTGGTGGCCGCGCGGCTGGCCGGCGTGCCGGTGGTCGCAACCATCCATTCCGCCGCCCTGGACACCAAACATCCCCCCTTCAAGCATCAGCTGGAAGCCTGGGCGATGCGGTGGGGCGCGCAGGCGGTCGTGGCGGTGGGATACGCCGCTGCCGAGGCCCAGCAGGCGCGCGTGGGGCGCGCCATCGAGGTGGTCCCAAACGCGGTGGCCGCGCCCGCCACGATCTCCCCCGCCGAGCGGCACGCGCTGCGGGCGGAAGTGGCGGGCCAGCCCGATCGCCCCCTGCTCATCTCGGTGGGGCGCCTGGTGGATGCCAAGGGTTACCCGGACATGTTGGTGGCCTTCGACATGGTGCGGCAGGCGCAGCCAGCCGCGCAACTGCTCATCGTAGGGGAGGGGCCCATGCGGGCGCAGTTGGCAGGGCAGATCGAGGCGCTGGGGCTGGGGGGCGCTGCCCACTTGCTTGGCTCGCGCGATGATGTGCCGCGCCTGCTGGCCGCCAGCGATCTGTACCTTAGCGCCTCGCATTGGGAGGGGCTGCCGCTTTCCATCCTGGAAGCGATGGCCGCTGGGCTGCCCGTCGTCGCCACAAGCGTGGGCGAGATGCCCCGCCTGCTGGGGGGAGGGCTGGGAATGCTGGTGCCCCCTCATCAACCTGTAGCCCTGGCGGAGGCGGTCGGCGCCCTGCTGGGGGCACCGGGCCAGCGCGCGGCCCTGGGCGCGGCGGCGCGGACGTATGTGGTTGAAACCCACAGCCCCCAGGCGTGGATGGAGCAGTTGCTACAGGTCTACCACAAAGCGCGCGGGGACGGCTGACCCTATGGAAGCTTCCCCCCTCCCGCCCATCCGCGTGGTGCATCTGATCAATGGCTATCTGCCGCGCCTTGGCGGGGCGGAGCGGCAGCTGGCGGCAGTTGCCCCGCCCTTGCAGGCGCGTGGCATCGAGCTTCATGTGCTGACGCGCCGCACCGATGGGCTGCCCGCCTTTGAGGAGATGAACGGGGTGCCCGTGCATCGCCTGCCCGTGCCGGGGGTCAAGGCGACCGCGTCGCTGGTCTTTACCCTTTCGGCCTTGCTGCTGATCCGCCGGTTGCGCCCACAGGTCATCCACGCGCACGAGGTCTTTTCCGCCACCACCACGGCCCTGGCGGCCAAGCGCCTTTGGGCCGTTCCGGTGGTGGTCACGCCGCACCGCAGTGGCCCGCCCGGTGACGTGCAGCGGCTTCGGGCAAAGCCCGGCGGCGCGCGGCGCCTGGCCGCCTTCCGCGACGGGGTGGATCGGTGGGTGACCATCAGCCGCGAGATTGATGAGGAGCTGGCCGGCAGTGGCATCCCGCCCGCGCGGCGCGTGGCCATCCCGAATGGGGTGGATATCACGCGCTTTGCCCCGGCCACGCCGGGCGAGCAGGCGGCGCGCCGCGCCACGCTTGGACTGCCCGTCGGGCAGTTGGTAATATTCACGGGTCGCCTGGTGCCGGAAAAGCGGGTGAGCCTGCTGCTCCAGGTGTGGCCCGCCGTGCGCGCCGCGCACCCCGACGCCCACCTGCTGCTGCTGGGGAGCGGGCCGGAGGAGCCGGCCCTGCGTGCGGCGGCGGGGGAGGGCGTGCGCTTTTTGGGGAGCGTGGACGATGTGGCGCCGTACCTACAGGCGGCGGACGTATTCGTGCTGCCCTCCGCGGCGGAGGGACTCTCGGTGGCCCTGCTTGAAGCGCTCGCAACGGGGCTAGCGGCCCTCGTGACGCGCGTCGGGGGGGCGGCGGACGTGATAGAGCATGCCGAGAACGGGTGGCTCGTGCCGCCGGATGACCCAGCCGCCCTGCAAGCAGCGCTCCTGCTGCTGCTCGGGGACGAGGGGCGGCGGCGCGCGTTCGGGCAGCAGGGGCGCGATCGCATCGTGCGCCACTTTTCCCTCCCCTCGGTGGCCGACCGCCTGCGCGAGTTGTACGAGGGCCTCCTGCCGCCCCCCCATCTGTGAGGGTGGGCCACAGGCAGGCTAGGGCGGCTCGGCTGCTCGTTCTCAGTTACAGGGGGGCCTGAACTTGTGCTTGCCCTCTTTTTCCGCTACGATTCCCGGCTATAATGCTGGGATGTAATGGTTGGTGCCAAGGAGTGGGCATGGCAGGACAAGTTATTACGATTACGTCGGGCAAGGGGGGCGTGGGCAAAACCACCACCGTCGCGAACCTTGGTACGGCGCTAGCGCTTTTCGGGCAGAAGGTGGCAGTGATTGACGCAGACATCGGATTGCGCAATCTTGATCTGGTCCTGGGTTTGGAAAATCGCATCGTGTACGACATCGTGGACGTGGTGGAGGGGCGGGCGCGCCTGGCGCAGGCGCTCGTGCGGGACAAGCGGTTTCCGGAACTGCACCTGCTCCCTGCCGCCCAGACCCGCGACAAGAGCGCCGTGAACCCTACCCAGATGGCCCAGGTGTGCGATGCCCTGCGCCCGCGCTATGACTTTATCCTCGTGGATTCGCCCGCCGGCATCGAGCAGGGCTTTCAAAATGCGATCTCTGGCGCGGATCGCGTCATCGTCGTGACCACGCCCGAGATGAGCGCCGTGCGCGATGCCGACCGAATCATCGGTCTGGTGGAGGCGGCGGAAAAGGCTCAGCCGCAACTGATCCTGAATCGCCTCAAACCCGAAATGGTGAAGCGGGGCGAGATGCTCAGTGTGGATGATGTGCTGGATGTACTGGCTATCCCCCTCATCGGGGTGGTGCCGGATGACGAGACGATCGTCATTGCCACCAACGACGGGACACCTGTTGCTTCCAACACACGCGCGCTTTCCGGGCGCGCCTATCAGAACATCGCGCGCCGCCTGATGGGCGAGGAGGTCCCGTTTCTGGACCTTCGAGAGCGCGGCTTTTTTGAGAAGCTATTCGGCTTCATGCGCTAGGAGGGGGGCGAGATGGGATTTTGGGATACGCTGTTCGGCCGTAGACCCTCCAGCAGCCAGGTGGCCAAGGATCGCCTGCAGTTGGTGCTGGTGCATGACCGCGCGGGCCTTAGCCCGGAGGTGATGAACCAGATGCGCGACGAACTGATTGCCGTGCTGTCCAAGTATGTTGAGATCAATCGCGAAGAGATGGAAATCACGCTGACCCAGGGGCGCGAGCAGAATAAACTGGTAGCCAACATTCCAATCCGCCGCCAGCGGCTCACCCCCAAACCCTAGAACGGGCTGGTGGCCCGGCGATCCCACCTGTGCTGCGTGCGGCCAAAGCACAAATGATCGGCTCAGATGGCGATCGTTTGTGCTTTTTCTTGCTTTTCGATCCAGGTTTCCCTTATGCTGCGTCGCTATATCCGAAATTACGACTATACGCTGCTCTTCCTGACCCTTGCCCTGATGCTGTTCGGGCTGGTCATGATCCGCTCGGCGCAACCTGCCGACCCGACCTATAACTTTCTGGCGCAGCAGTTTGTCTGGGTGGCGCTGGGGCTGGTGGCGATGGCGCTTTCCACCATGCTGGACTATCGCTTTTTGGGGGCGTGGTCGCGCACCATCTATATCGGCATCGTCGGGTTGTTGGGCATGGTGGTGCTGATGGGCAACGCCGCCTTTGGCGCGCAACGGTGGTTCCAGGTGCTGGATCAGCAGATTCAGCCATCGGAGTTTGCCAAGCTCTTTCTGATCATATCACTCGCCAAATTTCTGGCGGAGCGGGAGGGGGAAAAGCGCGCCTATATACTGTCCGGGCTGCTGGTGGCGATCCCGATGGTGCTCATCCTGCTCCAGCCCAACCTTTCCACGACTATCATCATAGGCACCATCTGGCTCACCATCGCCGTGATGGCGGGGCTGCCGCTGCGCTGGCTTGCCGCGCTGGCGATTGTGCTGGCGTTGGTGGTGCCCGTGGTGTGGCCGCGCCTGCCGGTTTATCAGCGGGACCGCGTCATGATTTTCATGGACCCCGCCTCCGATCCAGCGGGGCAGGGGTACAACCTGATTCAAAGCCGCATCGCCATCGGCGGCGGCGGGCTGCTGGGGCAGGGGTATAGTCAGGGCAGCCAGAATCAGTTGGGCTACCTGCGGGTGCGCCACACCGACTTTATCTTTTCCGTGATTGCCGAGGAGTTGGGCTTTGTGGGCGCCCTGATGCTCTTTGCCCTGATTCTGGCCCTTCTGTTTCGGCTGGTGCGGGCCATCTCGCTGGCGCGCGAGCCCTTCGGGCGGCTGGTGGTGGCGGGGGTGACGGGCTGGATCTTCTTCCAGAGCTTCGTGAACATCGGCGTTAACGTAGGGCTCGTGCCGCCGACTGGGGTGCCCCTGCCCTTCATCTCGTACGGTGGCAGTAACCTTATCACGCTGCTGCTCGCCATCGGGCTGGTGCAGAGCGTGCTGATGCGGCAATCGCGGCTTGAATTTGACTAGGCGCGGGGCAGAAGTGCCCCGTTGATGGAGCAGGCAGGTATGGAGCAGGACTCTCCTAAAACGATTGCAATTGACGGCCCCGCCGCCTCCGGGAAAAGCACGGTGGGCCAATTGGTAGCGGCCCGACTTCACTTTCTCTACTTCGATACGGGGGCCATGTATCGCGCCTTGACCTTCCTGGCGCTTGAAGCGGGGCGGCCCGTCGGGGACGGGGAGGCCCTGGGGGCCCTGGCGGAGGCTACCCCCATCGAGATTGTTCCGCCGACGGCGGAGCAGCGAGACGGGCGGCAGTACACCGTGTGTGTCCAGGGGCAGGACATCACCTGGGCGATTCGTCATCACCTGGTGGATGCCCACGTTTCCGAGGTGGCGGCGCACGCGCTCGTGCGGCGCGCCCTGGGGCGACAGCAGCGGCGCATCGGCCTGCGGGGCAAGGTGGTCATGGTGGGGCGGGACATTGGTACGGTTGTGCTGCCCGAAGCCCCTGTTAAAATCTATCTGGACGCTTCCGTTGAGGAGCGGGCGCGGCGCCGCTTCGACGAGGCCCAACGCCGGGGGGAGGGCCTCCCCTTCGACACCCTGCTCGCTGCGATGCAGGAGCGGGACCGCTACGATTCCAGCCGCCCCCACGCACCGCTGCGCGCGGCCCCCGATGCCCTGCGGATCAACAGCAGCGGCGTTCCGGTGGCCGATGTTGTTGAAACCATAGTGGCCGCGGCCCGCCGCGCTTTTGGCGAGATGGCCTAGCCGCCCCCCTTGCACCCTTTTTGATCGAACCATGGCGCGTACCCTACCGCGATTTTATTATTTCTTCAACGGGTTGCTTCGCCACCTGGTGTGGCCGCTGCTGCGCGTCAAGGTGGAGGTCACCGGCCTGGAGCATGTACCCAGCGAGGGGCCGCTGCTCATCGTGGGCAACCACCTTTCCTTTCTCGACCCCCCCCTCGTGGGGGCCTACCTGCCACGCGACGTGACGTTTATGTCCAAGGCGGAAAACTTCGAGGGGCACCCCGTCTTCAACTGGGTGGTGCGTAACTACGGAGCCTTTCCGGTGCGGCGGGGCGAGGCAGACATTGGCGCCATCCGGCAGGCACTGCGCGTGCTGAAGGAAGGGGGAGCGCTCTTTATAGCGCCGGAAGGGACCCGCAGCCAGAACGGGGCGCTCGGCGAGCCGCACGAGGGGGTGGCCCTCATCGCATCGCGCAGTGGGGCGCCCATCCTGCCCATCGGCATCAGCGGGGTGGAGCATTTTGTCGAGCATGTGCGGCACTGGCAGCCCACCCACGCGCGGCTCGCCATCGGCAAACCCTTCTACCTGGCAGATACCTCCCGCAAGCCTGGGCGCGCCGCTCTCCAGGCGATGAGCAATGCGGTCATGGAGCAACTCGCCGCGCAGCTGCCGAGCGCCTATCGCGGACGCTTTGACGGCGGCGATTCTCACCCTTATATAGTGGATGCCGCCCGCGTTCGGGCGCGCCCTGATGGCCCCTAGCTTGCATTGGAATGCGCTAGACTGGACGAAAGGGCACATCCTGCTATAATGCCTGCTTGAAGCAAGGGGCCCCCCTTTGCAGTTATAGCAGAATATCCTCTGCCGTCCGCGCTGTTGCACCCCATGGTGTCAGGCTGTCATCGCCTACCGCTGCTTTCTTCGTCCTCCCCCCTGATACCTCCCATTCAGATGGACGATTTTCGTTGGCAGCATGATCCGAAGTTGGAGGTTCTGATGTGTGGTATTGTCGGGTATGTTGGCGAGCAGCAAGCATTGCCTATTTTGATGGACAAACTCCGGATGTTGACCTACCGGGGCTATGACTCGGCAGGCATCGCCGTGTCGGAGAATGGGCACTTTTACCTGGAAAAGACCAAGGGGCGCGTCTCCGACCTGGAGCGCGTGGTGGACCCCAGCGCGGCCACCGGCACCATCGGGCTGGGCCACACCCGCTGGGCGACACATGGCGAGCCCTCTACCCTGAACGCGCACCCGCACAGCGACTGCACGGGTCGCCTGATGGTCGTGCAGAACGGGATCGTGGAAAACTTCTGGGAGCTCAAGCAGGAGCTTATCGAGAAGGGGCACGTCTTCCAGTCGGAGACCGACACGGAGGTCATCGCCCATCTCATCGAAGAGTTCTACGATGGCAACATCACCACCGCCGTCAATCTGGCGATGCAGCAGATGACAGGCTCGATGGCGCTTCTGGTAGTCCACAAGGATGAGGAAGATGCCCTGGTGGCCGCCAAGATGGACTCGCCCCCCCTCATCATCGGCTTTGGCCACGGCGAGAACCATGTGGCCAGCGACATCCCCGCCCTGCTGCGCTACACCAACCGCATCTACCCCCTGGAAGATGGCGAGATCGCGACGATCAAGCGCGATCAGGTGATCATCACCAACTTCCGCGAGCCGGAGGCCCCGCGCCTGTCGGCGCGCAAGGTGATGGTGGTCAATTGGGCGCCGGAGGTGGCGCAAAAAGAGGGCTTTGAGCACTTCATGCTCAAAGAAATCCACGAGCAGCCTGTCACCGTGGAAGCCACGATGCGCGGCCGCCTGCCCGAGGTGAGCGATGAGGCAGTGAAGATCCCAGAGCTGAATCTGACGCCGGAAGAAGTGCAGGGCATCGAGCGACTGACCTTTGTAGCCTGCGGCACTGCCTATCATGCCTGCCTCGTCGCCAAATATCTGTTCGAGCAGGCGCTGCGCATCCCCGTCACCGTGGATGTCGGCTCGGAGTATCGCTATCGCAACCCCATTCTTGGCCGCAACGAGATGATGATTGCCATCTCGCAATCTGGCGAGACGGCAGACACCATCGCCTCCATGCGCGAGGGGATGGAGCAGGGGGCAAAGGTGCTCGCCATCACCAACGTGCTGGGGAGTTCCATCGCACGTTTGGCAGATGGGGTGCTGTTCACGCGGGCCGGGCCGGAGGTGGCCGTCGCCTCGACCAAGGCATTCGTCGCCCAGTTGGTGGCTGTGCACCTGCTCCTCCAGTTTATGGCGCAGCATCGCCCGCTCCCCGTCGGGATGGAGACACGCATCGAGGCCCTGCGGGCGGGGCTCTGGCGCTTGCCGCACCAGATTCGCCACATGCTCAAGGATCCGGCGCCGGTGCAGTCCCTCGCGCAGCGCATTGCCGCGCACGAGGCTTGCTTCTTCATAGGGCGGAACCTGGACGAGCCGATGGCGCAGGAAGGGGCCCTCAAGCTCAAAGAGATTTCCTACATCCACTCCCAGGGGTATGCGGCGGGCGAGCTTAAACATGGCACGCTGGCCCTGCTGGACGAGGGGGTGCCGGTGGTGGCGCTCGCCACCCAGTCGGCGGTCTATGACAAGATGATTTCCAACGTGCAGGAGGTCAAGGCGCGCCACGCCTGGGCCATCGGCGTGGCGCAGGAGGGCGACGAGCGGCTCACCGCACTGGTGGGGAGCGGAAAATATGCTCACCATCCCCCGTACCGATGATTGGCTAGCCCCCATCCTGACCGCCGTGCAGATGCAGCAGATCTCCTACTACGCAGCGCTGCACCTCAACCGTGACATTGACCAGCCGCGCAACCTGGCAAAGAGCGTGACCGTTGAATAAATTGGATCGCAAGGGGCAATCATGCAAGAACTGAATCGTAGAGCACGCTCCCTGCTGCTGCCTGGGCAAGGGCTGAAGCGTTGGCTGGGGGTCGCCTTTGTGGGGCTCTTCCAGGTAGCGCTCGGGGCGTCCTTCTGGGTCAACGGCCTGGTGCGCCGCCTCCAGCAGGCATTGTTTGACAAACCGGGCCAGCGCAGCGAGGCACCTGCCTTCCCGCTGGGGCTCCTCTTTATAGGGAGCGGGGTGCTGACCACCTACGTTGGCTGGAGCCGGTTGGGCCGCTCGCTCATGCGCGTGCTGATGCCCGAGCGGGCGGAGGGCGAGTTCACGCAGGTAGTGATGGAGCGGCAGCGGGAAGCGCGCGGGCGGCGCGTGGTCGTCATCGGCGGGGAGCCGGGGCTCTCGCCCCTGCTGCACGCGCTCCGGCTGACGGGCGAGGACATCCGCCTGGATGTGATCGTGGCCTCCACCGAGGGCGGGCCGCGGATTCAGGAGCTGCGCCGCCGCTTTGGCCTGTCGGGCGAGCAGATTATCTACCCCACCGAAGCGGATTCGGTGCTGTATGCCGAGATGGACGATGGCATCATGCTGGAAGGGGCCACCGCTATCAATCGTCACGGCGGGGGCCAGATCAAGGATTTGTTCCTCAGCCGCGACATCCGGCGCGTGCAGGTGTGGGAGTCCGAGAACAGCGGCGTGGGGGACAAGGCGCGGTTGCGCGGCTACATGCCCAACGTGTCGGAAAGCGCCCTGGAGGTGCTGGACACGGCGGAGATGATCCTCTTCGCACCGGGGCGCATCTATACCCAGGTGTTGCCCAACCTTACCCAGCCCCGCTTTGCGCAGGCAGTGCGGGAAAGCAAGGCGACCAAGGTCTTCGTCGCAAACCTGATGACCGAGCCCGGCAGGACGGACGGCTGGACGGTGGCCGACCATCTGGCGGTTATCCGTCAGACGAGCGGGGTGCAGATGGACTATGCCATCGTCCACGCGGGCGGGGTGAGCGAGCCGATGCTGTCCCAATATCGCAACGAGGGGGCGGCCCCCGTGTCGCTTCGCTCCGATGATGAGCTAAGCCGTCTGATCTTTGCCGATACGGGGGAGCAGACCACGCTGATGAAAGATGCGATCATCCTCCGCGAGGATGTGGTGACGGAAGCGCCGCAGATCGTCACCTTCCAGCGCAACGGGGACACGATCCTCCGCGAGATGCCGGTGGTCCGCCACGATCCGGCCAAGCTGGCAGCCGTCCTCAAGCGACTGCTCTCGCGCGACGTTTAACCTACCAGAAAGGGACCAACCGCGCTGTGACCCTCAAAGTAGGCATTTCTGGATTGCGTGGCACTGTCGCGCCGGGCGAGGAGAGTTTGAGCGCCCAGGCGGTGACGCAGTGGGTTCAAGCGTTCGTGGCAGAGCTTCAAGCAGTGTCGGGCGCGCGCCCCTTTGTTGCGCTGGGGCATGATGCGCGCCGCTCGTCGCCCGCGTTAGCGGCCCTGGCGCGCGGGGCACTGCTGCTGGCGGGCGCGGACGTGCTCGACCTGGGGCTGACGCTCACGCCGACCGTGCAACACGCGGTGCGGGGCGATGCGCGGCTGGCGGGCGGGCTGATGATTACGGCCAGCCATAACCCTGTGATCTGGAACGGGTTGAAGTTCCTGGATGCTCAGGGTTTCTTTTTGCCGCTGCGCTGGTGGGACGCCATGCACGAGCGCCTGGCCAGCGGTGCATTGCCCGCCGTCGCGCTGGACGAGGTGGGGCGCGTGGAGCAGGGGGGCGAGGCGGCGTGGCAGGCGCATCAGGCCAGCGTGCTGGGCGCCCTGCCGATCGAGGCGATTCGCAGCCGCCGCCTGCGCGTGGCGCTGGACGCCTGCAACGGCGGGGCCGAACGCTGGGCGGAGCCGCTTCGCCTGCTGGGGTGCGAGCCGATCCTCCTCCACAGCGAGCCGCACGGCTTCTTCGCGCGCGAGGCGGAGCCCCTGCCCGCCCACCTGGGGGCGCTGCGCCATCTGGTGCGCGCCGCCCGCTGCGACCTGGGGCTTGCCGCCGACCCCGACGGGGATCGGCTGGTGCTGGTGGACGCGCGCGGCGAGGCGGTGAGCGAGGAGCACACGGTGGTGCTGGCGGCGATGGCGATGGCGCGCGCGGCGGGCGACACCGTGGTGACGACGGCCGTGACGACCCATGCGCTGGAAGAGATGCTGCCCCACGCCACGGTGGTGCGCACGGCGGTGGGCGAGATGAACGTGGTCAACGGCGTGCTGGCGCATGATGCCGTGCTGGGGGGCGAGGGGAGCGGGGGTATCATCGTGCCCCACATGAACCTGGCGCGCGACGGGCTGGCGGCGGCAGGGCTGATTCTGTCGCTCATGGCGACGGAGGCTGCCCCCCTGCACGAGCTGGTGGGGCGCATCCCGATCTGGCAGAGCGTCAAGGGCAAGCTGGTTGCGAGCAGTGGCAGCCCGGACGCCCTGCGCGCCCTCTTCGCGCGGTGGGCGGGCGAGCCGCCCGCGGCGCAGGTGGAGGGGCACACCCTCCGCGTCGGCAGCGTTGATGGCTCCTTTGTTCTCACCCTGGATGAAGGCGCGACGCTTCGCCTGGCCGTCACGCTGCCGGATGGCGAGACGGTCCACGCGCAGGGCGAGGGCGCCGCCGTGCGCCCCCTCCTGGAGGCGCTCGGCTCGCAGCGCGCCCCCCTCACCCTAGATCTAACCGACGGGGTCAAGCTGGCGGGCGCGGGCGCGTGGCTTTCCCTCCGCCCCTCCAACACGGAGCCTATCCTGCGCGTGATGGGCGAAATTCGATAGGCCCGCTTTCCCTTCCCCATGAGCCAACTTTTAATCTTCGAGGATGAGAGAGCGTCGCGCTTTCTGCCCCTTGCCTGGACGCGCCCCCTCTTTGAGCTGCGCTGCGGCATCTGGACCCTGCGCGAGGCCATCGAGCGCGCCTACGGCCTGACCGCCAGTGCGCTCTTCGTGCGGGACTTTCTGGCAGCGGTCATGCGGGAGCGGACGGGGCTGCCCGTCAACGAGGCGCCCCCCGACGGCATGTGCCTGCTGCTGAACGGGCGCCTCCTCGCGGGGCGCGATTTGCCGCGCCGCCTGCCCATGTACGGGGAGGCGCGCCGCTACCTGGCCCCCGATGGGACGCTGCTCGGCGTGTGGGCGGATGCCAGCACCCTTCGCGTGGGCGGCCCTGCGCTGGATGCCCTGCCGACCACAGTCCTCGCCCCCGCTGACGCGCCCCTGGTGGAATGGCCGTGGGAACTGTTCCAGCAGAACGGGGCGCGCCTCGCCCTGCAGGCGCAGGCGTGGCCCCTGGGCGAGCGGCCCGCCCTGCAGGGGGTGCACCTGCTGGATGCGGACGCCATCTTTATCCACGACACGGCGCGCGTGCAGCCGGGGGTGGTGCTCGATGCGTCGGCGGGGCCCGTGGTGGTGGACGAGGGGGCGACGGTGATGGCGAACGCCGTGATTCAGGGGCCGGGCTATGTGGGCCGCGGCTCGTCGGTGAAGATCGGCGCGAAGATTTATCACGGGACCACCATCGGGCCGCGCTGCAAGGTAGGGGGCGAGGTGGAAGAAACCATCTTCCAGGGCTACGGGAACAAGCAGCACGATGGCTTTCTGGGCCATGCCTACGTGGGGGAGTGGTGTAATCTCGGCGCGGACACGAACAACAGCGACCTGAAAAACAACTATGGCACCGTCTCCCTCTGGTGCGACGGCGCGTGGCGCGACACTGGCTCGCTCTTCGTGGGGCTGCTCATGGGGGACCATTCCAAGACGGGCATCAACAGCATGCTGAACACGGGCACCGTCGTCGGCCTCTCCTGCAACCTCTTCGGCGGCGGGTTGCCGCCCCGCCATGTGCCCTCTTTTTCCTGGGGGGGCGCGGCAGGGCTAAGCCCCTATCGCCTGGACAAGGCTCTCGACACCGCCGAGCGCGTCATGGCGCGCCGCCAACTTGCCCTCACCGACGCCGAGCGCGAGTTGCTGGCCCATGTGTTCCACGCGACGGCGGGGGAGCGGGGCGAGCAAGGATGAGGGGGCACCGCTATCGCTGGCTGCCGCCGCTGCTGCTGATGGGGCTGATCTTCTTCCTGTCCAGCCAGAGCGAGTTGCCCGGGCCGAGCGACCCGCTCTGGAACCGCATCCTGAAGAAGAGCGCCCACGCGGCCGGCTATGGGGCGCTCGCCATCAGCTATGCGCGCGCCCTGGACGGATCGCGGTGGCGACGGGCGGGGTGGGCCCTGCTGCTCACGCTGCTCTACGCCCTGTCGGACGAGTGGCACCAGACCTTTGTGGCGGGGCGGGACGGCAACCTGCTAGACGTACTCATTGACCTCGTCGGGGGCACCGTCGGCCTCCTCGGCTGGCAGCGCCTCGGCTATGGGATGAAGCTCGATTCGGCCCCATAGCTCCTGCTGCTCCACCCGCGCCCAGCCCAACTTCAGCACCTCCAGCAGGGCCAGAAAGGTGGCGATCACCTCCTGGCGGCTGGGCTGCCCCGACAGCAGGGCTTCGAAGGGGAGGGGCCGCCCCGCGCGCAGCGTGTGGGCCAGGTCGCTGATGCGCTGGCGAACGGTGATGCGCAGGGGGCGCACCACCTCATCCACATTTTCCGGCTCCGGCTCCTGCTCGCGGAGCACCTTCTGGAAGGCGGCGAGCAGCGCGAGGGGGGACACGTTGCCCAGAATCATCCGTTGCGGCGCCAGGTCAGGGGGCGCTGCCAGGCGGGCGTAGGCATGCAGCCCCTCCGCCTCCCGCTGCCCCAGCCCCAGCGCCACCTCCTTGAACTGACGATAGACCAGCAGCGTCCGCGCCAGGTTTTCCCCCTCGTCCTCCTCCGGCGGCTCGGCCTGCTCGCTGGGCAGCAGCAGGCTGCTCTTGAGCAGGAGGAGCTTGGCGGCGATCACCAGAAAGTCGGCGATGCTGTCCGGGTCGGTGCGCTCCATCTGCCGGATCGTGCGCAAAAAGTCATCGGTGACAGCCGCCAGCGAGAGGCGCGTCACGTCCATCTCGCGCCGCTCGATCAGGTGGAGCAGGAGCTCCATCGGCCCCTCGAAGAGCGGAAGGGTGACGGTGAAGGCTACGGCGGGGGCACTGCCCGTCAAAGGATGCCGACCCGGGAATTGTCGCCGAGGGTCATCTTGAGCGCCTTGGGGCGGAACTCGCTGCGGGTCACCTCGACGTTGCGGCCAATCAGCGAGTCGGCGATCCGGTAGGGGATGTCCACGATGGTGGAATGCTCCAGGACGATGGACTGCTCGATCTCGGCGCTCTCGATCAGGCAGTCGTGGTAGATGCTGGTGAAGGGGCCTATGTAGGCGTTCACCAGCCGCGTGTTGCGGCCGATGATGGCCGGGCCGCGCACCACCGAATTGATCACCTCTGACCCCTCCTGAAGGGTGACGCGCTCGTCCACCTGCGAATCCCGATCCACATACCCTTCCAGGCGCGGCGTCAACTCTTCCAGCACCTTCGCGTTGGCCGCCAGCATGTCGGTGGTCTTGCCGGTGTCAATCCACCAGCCGTGATGGATGTGCGGGTGGACCTCGTAGCCGTGATCCACCAGCCACTGAATCGCGTCGGTGATTTCCAACTCGCCGCGCCACGAGGGGCTGATCTCGTCTACCGCCTGATGAATCGCGCGGTCGAACATGTAGATGCCCACCAGGGCCAGGTTCGAGGGGGGGGTGCGCGGCTTTTCCACCAGGCGCACGATGCGCCGCTCCGGCTCGTCGCTCAGCACCGCCACCCCATAGGCCTGCGGCTGCTCCACCTTCTTGAGCACGACCTGGGCGTTGTAGGAATGATCGCGGAACTCGCTGATCAGCTTGCCGATGCCCCCCTCGATCACGTTATCGCCCAGAAACATCACAAAGCGCTCGTCGGCCAGAAAGTCGCGCGCCACCTTGACAGCGTGCGCGAGCCCCTTCGGCGCGTCCTGCTCGATATAGCTCACCTGCACGCCGAAACTGCGCCCCTGGCCGACCGCCTCGCGGATTTCCGGCCCGGTGTGCCCCACCACGATGCCGATGTCGGTCACGCCGGCATCGCGCAGGGTCTCGATCACGCGAAAGAGCACGGGCTTGTTGGCAACGGGCACCAGTTGCTTGGCCCGCGTGTAGGTCAGCGGGTAAAGGCGCGAGCCCTTGCCGCCTGACAAGATTAAACCCTTCACATTAACTCTCTTTCTGGCACGGGCAAGCAGCGCGGGGCGCTTACCCCAGCCACCCAAACAATTTCTTTTTGCGTTGCGGCTCGACGCGCCGCGGGGAGGGGAGCACCAGGTGCTTGTCCTGGAGCAGGGCCTGGGGGTTGTCCCAGACCAGGCGGCGGGCCGCCTCTTCGCCGTACCATTCCTGCAGGTTGGCGTGCGCCTCAGCCATGTCGGGGTTTCGCCCCCGCGTGGTGTGCGCGTCGCTGGCCAGCACGTGCGCCAGCCCGTGGTCCAGCAGCAGGCGCGCGGTTTCCTGTGTCTTGGGGCCAAAGCGCCCGATGACGGCTGTGCTGGTGACCTGCGCCAGCACCCCCTTTTCCACCAGATCGAAGATCAGGTTGGGGTTTTCCACGACGGCGGTGTAGCGCTCCGGGTGCGCCAGCAGCACGGTGTAGCCCGCCACCTGTAGCTCGAACACTAGCGAATCGGCGTGCGGGGGCCAGACTGTAAAGGGGAACTCCAGCAGCACGGTTTTGGAATCGCCCAGCGTCAGCCATGTGCCGCGCCGCAGGTCGTCGGCAAGGTCCGGGTCGTCGCGGCACTCCTGGCCGGGCAGCACCGTCAGCGCCAGCCCTGCCTGCGCGGCGCGCTCGTTCGCCTCGGCCACCAGGCGCAGGATGGTGTCGCGGGCGGGCACCTCGCCGCGCCAGTACTCATGGGAGTGGGGCGTGGCCACGAGGATGCTCGTGCCGCCCTGCGCCGCCATGGCCATCATCGCCAGGCTGCTGTCCCAATCTGGGGCGCCGTCGTCCACGTCGGGCAGGATATGGCTGTGCAGGTCAATCATCGGGGTTGCTCGGTTCTGGGTAGGGGGGCGGCGGGGTCATCATCGTTAATAGCCGCCCAGGTCGCTGTCCACGCGGGCATCGGTCAGCGTCGTGCCGATCAGGCGGGCGCCCACCTGCTCCAGCAGGGTGCGCGCGCGGGCGGCCTGCTCCCGCTTGGTCTTGCCCGCCCGCAGCACCAGCAGCACCCCATCGGTGCGCGCGCCCAGGATGGCCGCATCGGTGACGAGGACCACGGGCGGCGCGTCGCACAGCACGATCTCCGCCTGCTGCTTCAGCGCCTCCAGCAGCAGCCCCATCGCCGGGGAGGCCAGCAGTTCCGCCGGGTTGGGGGGGGTGGGGCCGGCGGGGAGCAAGCGGAGGTTCGGCACGCCCGTTTCCAGCAGGGGCGGGGCGGCGTGCAGGGCCTTGTCCAGCAGGGTCGTGCTCAGCCCGCGCTCGTTGCTCAGGCCAAACAGGGTGTGCAGGCCGGGGCGGCGCATGTCCGCATCCACCATGGCCACCGAGTGGCCGCCCTGCGCGAGCGTGACCGCCAGGTTGGCCAGCACCGTGCTCTTGCCCTCGCCCGCCGCGGGCGAGGTGACCACGAGCGCCCGCCACTCGCGGCTGAGCGCCATAAATTCCAAATTGGTGCGGAGCGTTCGGTACGCCTCGCTCGCCGCCGCACGCGGGTTGGTCAGCGTGATCAGGCTGGCGCTTGTTGCAGGAGTGTTTGCCATAAAAAGCATCTCGTTGGGGGGAGGGGCGCAACCCGCTCCCTGTCAGTCGCTTGCGATCAGTCGCCCGCCGGCGGCACCTGGCCGAGCAGCATCAAATCTTTGCCGAGGTAGCGCTCGATATCGTCCTTGCTCTTGATGGTGTCGTCCAACACCTCCAGGGCAAGCACGATGAGCCCGCCGAGGAGCAGGCCCAGCAGCCCCCCCGCCACCGCGTTGAGGCGCGCCCCGGCATTGGCCCCCACCGGCGCGCCCGGCCCCGCCGCCTGGCTCACGCTCGCCTGCACGCGATCCTCGCGCAGTTGGTCCGCCTGCTCCTTCTCGATCTCGGCCACAAAATCTTCGGCAAAGCCGTTGGCGATGCGCGCGGCCATTTCCGGATCGCGGTCGGTGGCGTCAATCTGGATGATTAGCTCGTTCAGCTGCGGGCTGACCGCCACGCGGCCCAGCAACTCGTACGGATTCACGTCCAGCTTCAGCCGATCCACCACGCGGAAGGCCGTGCCCTCGGAGCGGATATCCACCGAATAGCTGCTCAGCCGCTGCTTCAGCGCCTGCAGCCGCCCCCAATCGAGCGACTCCGCGATGATCAGGACGCGCGTCGTCGCCTTGAAGGTGGCAGGCTGCGCCTTGCTCCAAAGAAAGGCGCTACCTGCCGTCAGCAGCACCATCAGCAGCACGATCCAGCCGCGCTGCACGATCAATCGCCAATACTCTTTCAAGGCCATCCTTATGGCTCCACTGGAATTTCGCCCAGGACCGGCCCCGCCAGACCCTCTGCCTCGGAGCGCGAGCGCACGCTGTCGTCCAAAAAGTCCAGGGCGAAGGCGAGCGCGATGGCGGCCCCGAGCGCCAGCGCCACCCGAAGGGGTAGCTCGAGCCGCGCCCGCAAATCATCCCCCACGGCGTGGACGCCGCTGTCGTGGACCAGTTCCATCCGCATGCCCTGCACGTCCCACAGCTGGCTGAGAAGCGGCTGCAGGTCGTTTTCCGTCGCCTGCTGCACGGCAGTGGCTAGCTGCGCCGCCCCCGTCTCTGTGGGGGCGCTGAGGGTCAGGGTGATCAGGCGGTGCGTCTTTTCCACATGCGTCGCCTCCGTGATCGCTGTGGGGTCCAGGGGCTCCGGCAGATACTGCTGCACGAAGGAGGCAAAGCGAGAGCTGAGGTAGATCACTGTCAGATCATCTACCACGTACTCGCTGGCCTGCACCGCGCCGAGGCGCGGGTCCTGGTCCATCTGCTCGCGCGGGACCGGCATGAAGGAGACCGAGTAGCGGAGCATCGTTTCGTAGTGAACCGGCGCTTCCTCATAGGTGAGCAGGGAGAAGGCCCCCACCAGAAGCGGCAGCAGGAGGATCAGCCACCTGTACCGTTGCAGGAGGCGCCAGTATGCGCGTAGTGCCATCAAGCCCTCAGATAAAAGAAGATCAGAGCGTTCAAGGGGCAGCCTGCCCCGCGCGCCACGCTTCCAGCGCGCTGCTCACCCACTCGCCCATCTCGCGCCGAAAGCGCTCCCCGTCGAAGCGCTGTGCGTGGGCGCGCAGCGCCGCCTTGTCGAAGCGATAGCTGTCAAAGCGCTGCACGGCATCGGCCAGGCTCTCGGCGGTCGGCTCGTGGAAGAAGAGCCCCGTTTCCCCCTCGATCACGGTGTCCAGCGCCCCCCCCGCCCCAAAGGCGATGACGGGCACCCCCGCGCTGGTGGCTTCCAGCGGGGCTATCCCAAAATCTTCCTCGCCGGGGAAGATAAAGGCGCGGGCACCGCCCATCCACTCTTGCAGCGCCTCGTCGCTCACGCGCCCCAGAAAGCGCACGTTGGGGGCCGCCGCCGCTTCCAACTCGGCCCGGTCGCGCCCGTCGCCGGCAATCACCAGCGGCAGCCCCAGGCGCGAGAAGGCCTTGACCGCCAGGTCTATCCGCTTGTAGGGGATCAGGCGCGACACTATAAAGAAATAGTCCTGCGTCTGGCCCGGCACAAAGCGCTGCGTGTCCACCGGCGGGTAGAGGAGGCGCGACTCGGCGCGGTACACCTTGCGAATCCGCTGCTGCACCGCCCGCGAGATGGCCGCGAAGCCATCCACCCGCGCCGCGGCGTTCTGATCCCAGAGGCGCAGGGCGGTCAACAGGGGCGGCAGCACCATCCGCCGCAGGCGGCCCACCTCCTCGCGCTGAAGGTAGGTTTCCGTGCTCCACAGGTAGCGCGTGGGCGTCAGGCAGTAGCACAGGTGCAGCGTGTGGGGCGGCGTGACGATGCCGTGGCAGAACCCCGATTTGTTGGAGAGTACCACATCGAAATCGGAAAAATCAAACTGCTCCCACACGATGGGGTAAAGCGGCAGCGCTGCCTGGTGGTGGCGGTAGATGCCCGGCAGCCGATCCAGGGCAGAGGTCCGAACGTCCCAGCCCCGCATCACGGCGGGCATGGCTGACCTGTCGAAGAGGGAGGTGAACACCGGCGCATCGGGGAACATTTCCTTCAGCGCCACCAATACGTTTTCTGCCCCCCCTATCTGGTTGAGCCAATCATGTACCAGAGCAACCCGCAAGTGCCAACCCCCGCTCCAAAAAATATGCCCCCACACACGGGAGCGAGTGGCATGGTAGCACGAAGCCAGCGAAATGGCCAACCTGCCGGGGTGCGTGCCTGCCCTGTGGGCACGCTGGCGGCGGGATTGTTCCCCATCGCGCCCCCGCGCCCACTGCGATGCTCCGCCGGGGCAATTGTCGGGGTAAAGGGGGGATGGCATCGGGCCGTGAGTCGTAGCTCCCCTCCCGGGAGGCTGCGCAGCGTGGGGTAGGTGTCGTTGCCGTTAGCCGTTGCCGTGAGTCGTAGCTCCCCTCCCGGGAGGGGCAGGGGTGGGTGTCGTTGCCGTTGGCCCTTGGTCGTTGCCGTTGGCCGTTGGCCGTTGCCTGCGCCCTTGCCACGCCCTTGCCACGGCACCCACCCCGGCGCTGCGCGCCACCCCTCCCGAGAGGGGACTGCGACGGCGGCACAGCTTTTGACAGGGGTGCTTCTCTCAGGAGCATGGGGTCGTGTAGAGCCAATGAAACGGCTGCCCGTTGCCGAGGCGTCTCCCTGGCTGCCGGGCTTTTCCAGATTTGTGGGTAATAGTAAGATGCTAGGCAGGGGAAAGGGCACCTGCCCTGGTCCGCCGTTTCACCACGTTTGGAGGCCCCATGCCCATCGCTGACCAGGACGCGCCCGAGCCGATCGTCGAGGGCTCGCGTGCGCTGGCGTTGTTTACGAACCGCTACGCCGACGTGCGGCGCGTGGCGACCTACCTGCATGGGGCGCCGACGCCCACCATCCTCTTCTTCCACGGGGAGGGGGGCAACGGGAAAAGCCTGCTGCTGCGCTACGTGCAGGCGCATGGCGCCCGCTGCCTGACCGTTGACAACTATGCCTTTGTGGCGGCGCTGGACGACGAGCCTTTCCTGGCCCACCTGAAGGAGGCGGAGGGGACGCAGGCGGTGCCGGTGGCGGTGCTGGACTTCGGCAGCGCGCACGCCGGGCTGGCCCCCACCGACCCCTTCCAGGGGCCGATGGCGCTGCGGCGACAGCTGGGGGCGCACGGGCTGCTCCTTCCCCCTCTTCGATTTCGCGGTGACGTGGTACCTTCACCAGACGCACCAGCTGAGCGAGGCGCGCCTGCGCGACCTTTTCCCGGCGGAGGAGATGGGCATGCTCCTGTCTCTGGTAGATCTGATCACACAGACGGCTGCGGGAGCTGTCGCCGGCGCGCTCTTCAGCCTCTTCAACCGCAACCTCCGCCGGCGCTGGAGCGTCTACCAGCAGCAGCGCAAGGTGGACGCCGCCACCGTCCAGGCGATCCAGCGGATGGAGCCGGAGCGCGAGCTATTGCCCCACCTGCCCGCCCTGCTGGCGCGCGATTTGAACGCTGCCCTGGCCCAGCCAGACGCCGCGCCGCGCCTGCTCCTCCTCTTCGACACCCACGAGGCCTTCTGGGGCGAGCAGCGCGACCTGGCCGACGACCGCTTCTTTGCCCGCGACGAGTGGCTGCGCCTCTTCCTGCGCGAGCTCGCCCTGGAGCGGGGCATCGTGGCCATCGTCGCGGGGCGCGACGAGCCGCGCTGGGCCGAGGCGCCCCGCCACCCCATCCCTGAGCACCACATCGAGCGCCGCCGCGTGGGCGACCTGAGCGAGCCGCACGCCCGCCTCTTTCTGGCAGCGGGCAACGGTGGAGCCCGCGCTGCACGAGGCACTGCTGCGCTGGGCGAGGGTCGCCCCGCACGACTATCACCCCCTCATGCTCGGCCTGGGGGTGGAGGTGGTGAACGCGGCGCGCGCCAGAAACGAGCCCTTGAGTGCGAGCGACCTGGCCGAGGTGCCCGAGGCGGGGCAGCGCGTTCGCGTGCTGGTCGAGCGGCTGCTGCGCTACGTCAGCGCCGACACCCGCCATGCCGTGCTGGCCCTCAGCGCCGCCCGCGCCTTCGATCGTTCCCTCTTCGAGGGGTTGGGCGCCGCGCTCCGCTTTGACACCACCCGCGCCGCCTGGGAGCGGCTGACCCGCTTCTCCTTTATCTGGCAGGCACCGGAGCGCGGCACCCACACCTACCGCGTCCACGACCTGCTGCGCCGCGTGCTCCACGAGCGGGGGGAGGCGCTGACGCGCGAGGCCGATGGCTGGCTGGAGGCCCACTTTCGCGCCCTCGCCCCCACCGACCCCCCCGCTATCGCCGACGCCCTCCTCCACGCCAATCGCCTGGAGTGGCGGCGCGGGGTGAAGGAGTGGGTGGAGGTCTTCGACGCCGCCTTGGAACGCAGCCGCTACGACCTGTGCCGCGCCCTGCTCGCCGTCCGCCCGCTGCTGACGCTGGGTGACTCCCTTCTGGCTGGGCCGTGTCTCCCAATCGGAAGCCGACTACTACGCCTCCCTTGCCCGCCACAGCCTCGCCCTCGCCGAGTACGACGAGGCTATCGCCGCCTACAGCGAGCACCTGCAAGGCGCCCCCGACGACGTGGCCGCCCACAACAACCTCGGCAACGCGCTCCAGAGCCGCGCGGACCTGCTGGCGGGGCTGTCGCAGCACGCGGCAGCGCTGGAGAGCTACAGCGCCGCCGAGCGCGCCTACTCGGAGGCCCTCCAGCGCGCCCCCGACCTTGTGCAAGCCCACAACAACCTCGGCAACGCGCTCCAGAGCCGCGCGGACCTGCTGGCGGGGCTGTCGCAGCACGCGGCAGCGCTGGAGAGCTACAGCGCCGCCGAGCGCGCCTACTCGGAGGCCCTCCAGCGCGCCCCCGACGATGTCGATGCCCACAACAACCTCGGCAACGCGCTCCAGAGCCGCGCGGACCTGCTGGCGGGGCTGTGCGCAGCACGCGGCAGCGCTGGAGAGCTACAGCGCCGCCGAGCGCGCCTACTCGGAGGCCCTCCAGCGCGCCCCCGACTATGTCAACGCCCACAACAACCTCGGCAACGCGCTCCGAGCCGCGCGGACCTGCTCCTTACTCTGGAGCAGCCCGACGAAGCGCTCGCAGCGCTGGAAGCCGCCCTCACCGCCTGGCAGCGCTCGCTGACCATCGCGCCAGCCCAGGCGCGCGTCCGCGCGGCGGTGGAGTGGCTGGCGGGAGGATTGCGGCGTTGCGCCGGGGAAGGATAACGACAACCAAGGAGATAGGGAGATTGCGAAGCATCCCGTTGGCACAAGGGAGCGAACATGCACCCGCGAAGCGGGTGGCGCTAACAGGTACCACATCCAGGGGGCCCGGTGGAGCGGCGCGTCGTTTGCGCCGTATAACCCACGGCGGCGCGGGGGCGCGTTCCCTCTGCTTGCAACGATCAAATGGTCCCCGGCACCAAGCAAGTGCGCGTCCAGTTCCGCTCGTTGCGGCCTCCTGTTACACTGATGAGCGACACCCCCACGGCCAAAGGAGCGCCCGTATGAGCAAGACCTTCTGTCAGCTTTCCATCTCGCTGGACGGATTCGTGGCCGGGCCGAACGACCGCCCGGACAACCCCCTGGGCGACGGCGGCGAGGCGTTATTCGCCTGGTACAACAGCGGCGATTTCCCCTTTTCGCTGCCTGGCACCGACATGGTCTTCCACATCTCCCAGGCCAGTGCCGACCTGCTCCAGGAGGAGTGGTCTAGGCTGGGCGCCATGATCTGCGGGCGGCGCATGTTCGACATTGCCGGCGCGTGGGGCGGGCACCCGCCCGGCGGTGGCCCCTGCTTCGTCATGACCCACGAGCCTCCGCAGGAATGGCTCTACGCGGGTTCCCCCTTCACCTTCGTCACGGACGGCATCCATAGTGCTGTCCAGCAGGCAAAAGAGGCGGCGGGCGGCCACGTGGTTTCCGTCAGCAGCGCCTCGGTGGCGCAGCAGGCGCTCAACGCTGGCCTGCTCGACGAGCTCCAGTTGGACCTGGCGCCCGTCCTCCTCGGGGGCGGGGTGCGCCTCCTCGACAATCTGGAGCAGGCCCCCATCCCGCTCGAACCGATAGCTGTGGTCCAGGGGCAGGGCGTCACGCACCTGAAGTATCGCGTTATCAAATCGTAAGGTTCTTGTAAGCATTTCTCCGCTATTCTATCGGTGTCCTCTGTCATGCAAAGGCAAACACCATAGGAGCACCGTTGATGATTCATCGCCGACCCGTTGACCCGTTGTACCCGCTTGTACTCCTGCTGGTTGTCGTTGTATCGCTATGGTGGGCCGTGACAGCCCGCGCGCAGGGTGGCAGCCCGGTGGAAGCGTTGCCTGCCTGGGGCACGGTGCCCAGCCCGAACGGGGGCTACGATACCTCCAACCGACTTTCTGACGTGGAGGTGCTTTCGCCAACCGATGTGTGGGCCGTGGGGAGCTCCGGGACGGGGGGCTACCTCGACGGCCACCAACCCATGATTCAGCATTGGGATGGCAGCCGCTGGCAGGTCGCCGCGCTGCCCCCTGACGCGCCAGCGGGTGATTTGCAGGGCGTCTCCGCCTCGGCCCCGGACAACGTCTGGGCAGTGGGCGGCGCGGGCACGGGGGGCGGGGCGCTCGTGCTGCGCTGGGACGGCAGTGCCTGGCACCAGGTGCCCTACACGGTTCCCTATACTCACTGGCACTGGCTTTACGATGTGGAGGCACTGGCGCCCGATGATGTGTGGGTTGTCGGGGAGGCCGAGACGGAGTATGACTACCGCATGCTCCTTTTCCACTGGGATGGCAGCACGTGGACAGACTTCAGCCTCAACCCCACCGCCAATGGGGAAAAGCTGGTGGCGGTGGAGGCGCGGGGGCCAAACGACGTGTGGGCCGTTGGCTATGGCGGCAGCTATGGGGAGCGAAGCGTCTACGTGCTGCATTGGGACGGGAGCAACTGGCAGCAGGTGGCCGACCCCGTCCTGGATGGCTTTGAGGCGCTCAACGAGCTCTCGATCGCGCCGACGGGCGAGGTGTGGTTGCTGGGCCAGGTCGGGGAGGCCCACGAGCCAGGGGTGGCCCGCTGGGACGGCGCAGCGTGGCAGATGCTCCCCCTGCCCGCTATCGCCGGTGTGTGGACGGAGATCGCCCACGGTATCGTGGGCGTTGGTGCGAACGAGGCATGGGTGGTGGGGCGCTATGCCCTCAATGGGGTCTTCTATGGGCTGACCTGGTATTGGAACGGGAGCGGAAGCGTGGGAGCTGGTTGAAAGCAGCCGCGCCTCCTCCTCCGATGAGTTCTATGCGGTGGATGCCAGCGTGCCGGACGATATCTGGGCAGTGGGGCAGGGGCATGGCACCCTGGCCGAGCGATGGGACGGCGCGCAGTGGACCCTGGTGCCGACCGTGAACGCTGGCACGGCGCACAACACCCTGGCAGATGTGGAGGCGCTGGCCCCCGACGACGCGTGGGCGGTGGGCGAGGCCAGCGGCCAGTCGCTCACGATGCGTTGGGATGGGAGTGCCTGGATGCTCGTTGACAGCCCCACGCAGCCCGACGGCACTTTCCTGGAAGCTGTGGACGCGCTTTCCCCAACCGATGTGTGGGCCGTGGGGCAGACGGGCACCGGCGGCTGGCTCAACTCGCAAACGGTGACCATGCACTGGGATGGTGGTGGCTGGACGATTGTCCCCAGTCTCCCCAACCCTGGCAATGAGCTGATTGATGAACTGCACGATGTGGCGGCGGTGGCCCCCGACGACGTGTGGGCGGTGGGCGAGCACTGGGTGGAGGCCAGCGTCTCGGTGGCGACGGTGCTCCACTGGGATGGCAGCGCCTGGAGCGAGACGCCTCACTCCCTGCGGCGGCGCTTTGCATGCCGTCAAGGCGCTGGCGGCCGACGACATTTGGGCAGTGGGGGAGGACACCACCTGTCACTGGGATGGCACCACCTGGACGCGGGTGCCGCTCGACGATCCCTTCGGCCCCACGACGCTCGTGGCGGTGGATGCGCTTTCCCCCACCGATGTGTGGGCCGTGGGACAGCGCACCTACTGTGAGTTCCAGCAGTGCGATGCCGTGACCGTGATGGCCCGCTGGGATGGCACGGCATGGCATGTGGCGCCGCTGCAGGTGGGGCCAGCGACCGACCTGGTGGTGCTGGCTGCGGACGACGCCTGGGTGGTGGGTACGAGCTACGGCTACCCGGTGATCGGCCACTGGGACGGCAACGAGTGGCAGCCCGTGCTCACCCCCAACCCGCTGGGCAGTGCCTCGCTCTACGGTGTCGCCGATGCGGGCGCGGGCCGGCTGTGGGCGGTCGGCGGTGTCTACGAGAATGGGGATCGTGCCTCGCTGGTGCTGGAAGCCCCGTCGCGCACGCAGGGGCACGTGGTGGGTGAAACTGGCCGCGTGGACACGACGATCACCTGGTTTGGTCCCGTCTCCGGCTCGATCCAGACCTTCGCCAACAGCGATTATGCGCTGGCGGCCCTGCCCGAGGGCAGCTACAACCTGGTTGCCTCGGCCACGGGCTGTGCGCCGCAGCAGGCCACGGTGGAGGTGGTCGCGGGGGCGACGGTGCGGCAGGACTTTGCCCTCTGCGCCACGCCCGGCCCAACGCCGACCCGCACGGTCAGCCCGCCGCCCGCCACGGAAACGCCCACCGCCACGCCCACGGAGCCGCCCGCCCCGACCGTGACGCCGACGCGCCCCCCAGCGCAAATCGCCGAGTGGGAGCCATTGACCATGCAGGTGACGCAGCGGGCGGGCCAACTGCGGCGCCACACCGTGCAACTGCACAACATGCTCCGTGGCCCCCTGGTGTGGAGCAGCTACGAGGGGCGCCGCGGCTGCGCCGACCCGCACAACCAGACGTGGCTGCACCTGACGCCGGATGCTGGCACCACACCGCGCGGCGGCATGAGCGCCCTGACGATCTACCTGGACACGCGCACCCTGGCGCCCGGCACCTATGCTGCCCACCTGTGCGTGATAGACAGCGCCGGCCGCACCCAGGGCCTGCCCCTTCGCCTGCGCGTTTTGGCAGCAACACCCTAAGGCCCTCCCTCGGGGGTGGGGCGGCACCTGGTTCGCCGCCCCACCCGCAGCACCATGGGAGCAGGGCACCCTGTTTTTGCGCGAAAAGAGCGGGATTCTGTACGGGGCGATGTCGAGGGGAACCAGGCCCGCATCCGCCTTCCCTCCCCCCCCCCGACAAGGCACGCGCCGCCGTCCGTGCCCTCGCTACCAGCCCCGACCCCGTGCACCTGATCGAGGTGATCTAGGGTCGTGGCAGTGCGGGGCGCGGCGTTTTCCTGACCCCGCTCCCGCCCAACATCCTGCAGGCCATCGTGCAGGCGGCCCACGCGCACCCCCTGCCCGTCGTTCGTGGGGTTGTCCCTCTGGGTGCTTGTCCCCTTACGGCAGGAGCGTGCTCGGTGGGTGGCGGGGCCCCATCGCCCTGCTTTGTCAGAAGATGGTCAGAGACAATGGGGAGGCATGGGAGGGCGAAATGGGCTATCCTATCCCTGCAACGAGCGTGGCGGGCGGCGCCCCGCCTTGTCCTCGAAGTCTCGTTGCAGGAGAAAGCAGGACAACCCGGCGTGGAGGAGGAGAGCGATGGCAAGGCATCTTTACGGCGTGGGACTATGGCTGCTGCTGGCCCTGCTGCTCGGCACGCTGCTGCCCGAGCGGGCGGCGGCGCAGGCGGGCGATTGGGCGATTCCGGGCGGGCGATTTTACACGCAGGCGGCCGGCGGGCAGGGCGGCTTCAGCGTGACGGACGATGCGCAGGCCCGCTTTTGGAGCGAGTTTCAGCGCCTGGGCGGCCTGACCACGGTGGGCTACCCCATCTCGCAGCGCTTCGTGTATGAGGGCTTCGTGACGCAGGGCTTCCAAAAACTGGTGCTCCAGTGGCGGCCCGAGGTGGGGCAGGCGTGGCCGGTCAACATCTTCGATGAGCTTTCCGAGAACGGCTTTGACCCCCAGCTTTACAGCTTCCGCCAGACCCCCTTTCCGCTCCAGAACTTTGATCCGCCGGGCGCCACCTGGCAGCAGATCATCGCCAACCGACAGGCCCTGCTGAACGCCAACCCAGCCATCCGGGCGCGCTACTTTGGGATGGCCGACCCGCTGAACGTTTTTGGGCTGCCCACCTCCGCCGTGGAGGACATGGGCAATCACTTTGCCATCCGCACCCAGCGTGCCGTCTTCCAGCAGTGGAAAGAAGCGGTGCCCTGGGCCTCGGCGGGCGAGGTGACCATCGCGAACGGGGGGGACCTGGCCAAGGAGCGAGGGTGGTTCCAGGCCTGGGCGATCCAGCCGGAGCCGCAGCCGGGGCAGGGGGGCTCCATGCACTGGCAGGCGCGGGAATTGGTCATCGGGGCGGGCCAGCCGGGCCCCCTTTATCTGTGGCAGCAGGGGGAGGAGCAGGCGTCGCGGCTGCTGAAGAGCAACGACCTGGGGGAAACGTGGGTGCCCTTTGAGGGGGGCAGCCCCGTGCCGGATGGCTGCCTGTATGCACTGGCGATAGACAGCGCCACAGTGGATTCCCTTTACATCCGAAGCTGCCAGGGCTTTTACCATTGGACGGGCAGCCAGTGGGAGCGCATTGCGGAGCAGGGGGATGCGGTGACCCCGGGCGCCCCCCAGCAACTGTGGGCGCTGACGAGCAACCAGATTCTGCTCAGCAACGATGCGGGCGCCACCTGGGCGGACGCAGCAGCCAACCTTATAGCAGGGAGCGGGGGGCTGGGCACGCCAGGGCAAATTCTGGTGAGCCGCAGCGTGCCAACCGTGGCCTACGGTCAGCTTGGCGTGGGGCGAAGCGGCTCGACCATCGTGCGGGCGACGCCGGGCGGCAGTTGGCAGCCCTTCTTCCCCGAGCCGAGCGCCCTGCTCCAGCACCCCTATACGCTGGCGCTCGATGACCACAGCGGCGCGCTCTACCTCTCTGCCCCCTGGCTGAGCCAGCTGTGGCGCATCCCGAACCCGCAGGAAGGGGACCCCGCCGCCGTCCGCTGGGAGCCGCTTTACACCTTTGGGGGCGAGCCGGACGACGTGCTCAACCTGCTGGCCGCCGGGTGGAGCCCCCAGGGCACCGCGCTCTTTGTCACCTTTGGCACCCAGCCCGACGGCACGGTCATCCTGCGCCGCTCCCTGGACGGCGGGCAGAGCTGGACGATCCTGACGGTGCCCTAGCCCGCTCTCCTTACCCTTCCAGCGTCACGCGGCGGAATAGCTCGGCGGCAGCAAAGCCCCACTGCTGGCCGAGCTCGCCGGCGTACGTCGTCATGCGCTCGCGCATCGCCTCCGGCTCGCGAATCTGGGAAACGTGGGCGATGATGGACTGCAGCTTCAGCTCCAGCACGTCGGAGATGTCAACAGCAAAGTTAGGCTCGTTGCTCGCCGTCAGCAGGATGTCCAGCACCTTGTGGGCCTGGAGCCCCTCCTCCTCGTGCTCCAGAAAGTTCAAGCGATCGCGCGCCAGGGGAAACACAGCGTCCAGCGTGGCATCGCCGACCGCCCGATGGTCGGGATGGTTCAGGCGGGTGCCCCGCCAGATGCGGGTGGTGGGGTCATGCGTGATGAGCAGGTCCGGGCGGTGCATGCGAATCTGGCGGACCAGCGCCTCGCGCAGGGGCTGGTCATTGTAGATTTGCCCGTCGGGGAAGCCTAGAAAGTGCACATCGTGCACGCCGAGGAGGGCGGCGGCGTTGCGCTGCTCCGTTTGGCGCGTGTTGAACAGGGACTCGTGCGTAAAGCTCACGTCCTCGCTGCCCTTCGAGCCGTCGGTGACGATGACGTAGGTCACCCGCGCGCCCTGGGCTGCCAGCCGCGCGATGGTGCCCCCCGCGCCAAACTCCGGGTCGTCGGGGTGCGCCAGCACGACCAGCACGCGGGCGGGGGTGGGCAAGGGAAGGGGGGTCTGCTCCTGGGTCATGGTTAAGTTCCTGAATGGGTAGATTGAATAGGTGGGCGGCAGCACGGCCCCTCACCCTGCCAGAAAGGATAGCACCTCGGCCTGCCGCGCGGGGTCGAGCAGGCGGCGCCCCACCAAAAAGTCCATCATCGCCTCGATGGTGATGACGCTGTGCAGGCGAAGCCCGTGCGCCGCCAACTCCTCGTCCGCCTTGCCCCCGCTGCGATCAATCAGCACGACGATATCTTCCACCAGCAGCCCCGCTTCCCGCAGGGGCGCGGCCCCCTTCACCTTCGAGCCACCGGTGGAAACCAGATCGTCCAGCAGGACGGCCACCTGGCCCGCAGCGAAGCTTCCCTCGATGGCGCGCTGCGTGCCGTACCCCTTGGATTCCTTGCGCGGGTAGATGAGCGGGTCGCCGGTCTGCAGGCTGACAGCGGTGCCGATGGGCATGGCGGCGTAGGGCAGCGCGGCCAGCAGGTCGTAGCGAATGTCCCGCGCGGTGAGCAGGTCCGCATAGGCCCGCGCCGCCAGGCTGAGCACGCGGGGGTGCGAGGCCAGCAGCCGCAGATCAATGTAGATGGGGGAGCTTTGCCCGCTGGCGAGGGTGAAGGTGCCGAACTTGACAGCGTCAATGGCGATCAGGGCCTCGGCCAGCCGCTGCTGGATGGCCGAAGAGCGCCGGACCTGCCCGACCGCCCCAATCGCGCGCGCGGTTCAGCTTGTCGCGCAGCGTGCGGGCCGCCTCGCGCGGCTCCGGCGCCACGAGCAGGCTGCGGCTGACGGGCACGATCATGCGGTGGCGCGCGGCGGCCAGGGCCGGGCGTCTCGTCCGCCCCCTGCGTGCCCACGCCGGGCAGCAGCAGCCACGCATCCGGCGCCACCTCGCGCACGGTGGCGATGGCGTGCGGGTAGGTTGCGCCCACCACCAGCCCCACCCGCTCGCTCCACTGGGTGGCTCGCTGGGCCACCACCTCGTACAGCGGGCGACCATTGACCTCCAGCGTTTGGAACTCGTCGGCGCTGGGGTTGGAGGTGTGGCAGAGCACGAAGAGCCGCCGCCCGGCCACCTGCAGGAAGGGCTGCACCGCGTCGCTGCCCAGGTAGGGGCTCAGCGTGATCGCGTCGGCCTCCAGTTCATGGAAGGCCGCCACCGCATACGCCTCCGCCGTCGAGCCGATGTCCCCCCGCTTGGCATCCAGCAGGACGGGCAGCCCCAATCGCGTGGGCGCTGGCGATCGTCTGCCGGAGCGCCTCCCACCCGTAGCTGCCATGCGCCTCATAGAAGGCACTGTTCGGCTTCACGCAGCAGATGTAATCAGCGGTCTCGCGCAGCAGCCGCTCGCCCCATGCGGCCAGGGGGTTCTCCGCCTCGCGATCAGCCTCCGTCAAATAGTGCGGGCGCGGGTCGAGCCCCAGGCAGAGCACCGTCGCGTGGCTCCGCTGCAAGGTTTGCACGCTTTCATAGAACGCTTCCATGCGCGTAGGCTCCCTGACTGTGGTTGGAAGATACGGGGGCGGGAGGCTGCGCAGCCCCCCAGGGGGGAGCTACGGCTGATGGCTAGGCCTTGCGATCGGTGAGCACGGCGGCCAAAAGCGCCATGCGGATGTAGAGGCCGTTGCGAACCTGGCGGAAGTAGGCGGCGCGCGGGTCGCTGTCCACCGCCTCGCGAATCTCGCCCACGCGCGGCAGCGGGTGCATGACTATCATCTTTTCCCGCGCCTGCTCCATCAGGGCCGGGTCCACGATGTAGTACTCCTTCACTTCCTCGTACTGGGCCAGATCGCTGAAGCGCTCCTTTTGCACGCGGGTCACATACAGCACATCCACCTCACGGATCACCTCGTGCACGTCATAGGTCTCGCGCATCTCGGCCCCGTGGTCGCGCACCTGGTTGGTGATGGCGAGCGGCATCCGCAAGATTTCCGGGCTGACAAAGCGAAACTTTACATCGTAATTGAGCAGCAGTTGGGTCAGGCTGTGCACCGTGCGCCCAAAGCGCAGGTCGCCCACCATCCCCACGCACAGGCCGTCCAGCGTCCCAAGCTCGTGGCGGATGGTGAACAGGTCGAGGAGCGCCTGCGTCGGATGCTCGCCCGCCCCGTCGCCCGCGTTGATGAGCGGCACCGGCGAATAGCCGGCAGCGGCGGCAGCCGAGCCGATCTCGGGGTGGCGCAGCACGATGCAGTCGGCGTACTGCGCCAGCGTGCGCACCGTGTCGCCCAGCGTCTCCCCCTTGGAAACGCTGGAAAACTGCACCCCCTGCGTGATCGGGATGACCGAGCCGCCCAGCCGCTCCATCGCCGCGATGAAGGAGGCGGAGGTGCGCGTGGACGGCTCGTAGAAGAGCGCGGCCATCACCTTGTGCTTGAGCAGGTCGCTGCCGCCCCTGGTTTCGACCAACTCTCGCATCCGCTCCGCCAGGGTCATCACGTAGCGCAGCCCCTCGCGGTCAAACTGCCCCACGCGCAGGATGTCCTGCCCCGCGAAGTCATTGCGCCCCGGCAGATCGTCAAAGATCGTGTGCATGGTTACTTCCTTGTTGGCATCGTTATAAGAGGCAAAGGGGCGAGCCGCTAGCTGCCCGCGCTCGCCCTGACCGTGCGCCCGTTGCCGGGGGCCGCGATCACCTGCCCCGCCTCATAGGCAAGCTGACCGCGCAGGGTGGTGCGGAGGATGCGCGCCCCCACCGTTTCCCCCGCAAAGGGGGACCAGTCGGGGCGCGTGTGCCAGCCGCGCGCGGGCAGGGTCCACAATCCGCCAATCTCCACCTCGACAAAGGTGTCTGGCTGCTCTGGCAGCGAAAAGAGGCGGCGCGGGTTGGTGGAGGTCAGGGCCACCACCTGCTCCATGCTGAGCCGTGCGGCCTGCACCGCGTTCATCAGCAGCGGAAGCGTGGTTTCCAGCCCCGGCACGCCCGGCGGGGGCGCGTCCCCCTCCTTCTCCTCGCGCAGGTGGGGCGCGTGGTCCGTGGCGATGCAGTCCACCACGCCCGACCGCAGGCCGTCCCAGAGCGCCTTGCGATCCGCCTCGCCCGCCAGGCGCGGGCGCATGTCCCCGTAGGGGCCGAGGCGCGGCAGGTCGCTTTCGTCCAGCCAGAGGTGATGCGGCGTCACCTCGCAACTGGCGCGCAGCCCCCGCTCCTTTGCGCTGCGGATCGCCACGATTTCGGCAGCGCGGGAGATGTGCGCAAAGTGGACGTGGCGGTCGTACTGCGCGGCGAGCGCAAGGCAGGCAGGCACGAACAGCCCCTCGGCGTGGACGACGATGGGCCCTGGCCCGCGCCACGCGCGGAAATGGTCCTGCATCGCCACCAGCGACTCGACGCGCAGGCTGCCGAAGGTGTCGTTGACATAAATCTTCAATCCCGCCGCCCGACGTTGCAGCATCGGGTCAAGCGGGGCGTTCTGCTCCGTCGCCCCCAAAAAGATTCCAAAGTCACAGCGCGCCTGCTCGCGTGCCAGCGCCTCCGCCCTGTCGAACACCGCTTCGTCGGTGATGGGGGGGGAGGTGTTCGGCATCGCGAGCACTTGCGTCACGCCGCCGGCCAGGGCCGCCGCCGTCCCGCTCGCCCAATCTTCTTTGTGTTCCCCGCCAGGGACGCGCATGTGCACATGCACGTCCACCAGGCCGGGCAGCCGCACGATGCTCATCTCTGACCCCTATCCTTCCCCTCGAAATGTGCCAGCCCACCAGCGGGCTGGCACAAAAAAAGAGGCAGATCGCCCCTGGCGATTGCCTCGATTCGTCCTGGTATCAGCCTCGGCCCCTTGCGTAGCCTGTTCATCTGCCCCCTTGCGCTTTCGGTAGCTCCGCGCTCCGGGTAGCAAAGGTATCATGGAATCGGCACGAGGGCAAGTAGGGGCGAAAACGGCGTCGCCCCTACGCGCGCCTCTTACATCGGCGTGCCCGGCTGCTGCTCGCCCTGCGGCTCTGTGTCTGGCTGGGTAAGCCCCTGCGCCTGGGCCTCGTCCTCGGCGGTGCGCTTGGCTTCCTGGGCGGCAGACTTGGCCGTGTTCAGGGCCTGCTGGGCAACATCCTTCACCTGCCCGACCAGGTCCTGCCCCTGCAATTCCTGCTTGGCGGCCTCGGCGCTCTCGGTGACCACGTGCTGCACCTTTTCTACCACCTGGTGCGCGGTGACCTGCGCCTGATGGAGCGCCTGACCGGCACTGTCCTGCGCGCGGTGCATCAACTCGTCGCGGCGCGGGCCGAACAACTCGTTCTCGCGCCCCGTCAGCGGCAGCCCTGCCCCGATGGCAGCGCCAATCGCCAGCGCCGCCGCGCCGACCATCAGCGGGTTTTCCTCGATCAACTGCTCCAGGCGGGTGGGCACGCGCTCCACAAAGTAGCGCGCCTCGCCCCCCCACGATTCAACGCCCTGCACCGCATCGCCTGCGGCATGCTGCACGCCCTGCACCGCATCGCCCGCGGCATGCTGCACCCCCTCCACCGCATCGGCGGCGCGGGCCTGCACGCTCTGGGCCACGTCGGATACCTGCTGCGCGGCATCGCTCGCCACGTGGCGAGCGTCGTCGGCCAGGCCGCTGGCGCGCTGCTGCGCCTCGTGCGCCAGGCCGCTGGCACGCTGCTGCGCCTCGTGCGCCAACTGTTCCGCACGCTGCTGCGCCTGGCTTACCAGCCCGGCGTCCTGCTGCCCGTAGGGGCGCCCCTGGCGGGGCGTGCCGTAGCGCGAGCGCTCGTAGTCATAGCGCTGCCGCTCACGCGAGGAGCGACCCGAGCCGCCCAGCAGCAGCCAGCCCACGCCCAGGGCCGCCAGGGCGGCGGGCAGCGGGTTCTGGCTGACGCGGTCCACCACGCTTTCGTAGGGGATCGCCTCGCCCACGTCCTCCACGCGCTCCCAGGCACCGCGCGCGGCGGAGCGTGCCCCCTGCGCTACCTCCTGTGCCCGCTCGCCCAGCCCTGGCGCGGCGGGCGGCTCGCGGTCGGTGTGCCAAAAGCCATACTCTTCGCCGCCGGAGCGATAGGTGCGGCGATAGGGGCCGGAGCGCTCGTCCTGGCGGCTGGCGCGTCGGCGGGGGGCACTGTTCTGGGATTCCACCACGAGCCAGCCGACGCCGAGGGCGGCCAGGGCTGTGGGGATGGGGTTGTCTCGCAGGGTGTCAATCATGGTGTATCCTACTCCTGTAACCGTGTCGCTCGCATCATGCAGAAAGTGCTCGGCGCGTCCGAGGGTGGCATCGTGGGCGGTGTGGATCGCCTGCTCGGTCGCCTCGCGCGCGGTTTCCAACACCTGCTCGCGGGCCGAGCTTACCGCCTCTTTCACGCTTTCCGTTGCCTGCTCTTTCAGATAGCTAGGATCGAGCCTGGCCTGGATGGCGTCAAGCGTCTCGCTCAACTCGGCGCGGGTGCGCTCGATGTCAGCCTCGATCTGCTCGGGGTCTTCCCCGTTGTTCATCTGCTCTGCTCTTGTAGCCATTCTTTGTCCTCCTTCAGTGATTCTATGGTCTCGTGCGGGGCCAGGTCCATGCTCTTGAGCGCGCTCAGGCCGCGTTGAACCAGAAAGTAGCCGACAGCCGCCACCAACGCGCCAACGATCAGGGCGGCCAGCCCCGTCGGCATCCACTCGTCCAGCCCCATGACCAGCGCTGCCAGAAGGACGAGGAAGCCGGCGTAGGCGATAGCGCCGCCTGCCACCAGCGAGCCGATATGCTTGCCGGCGGTGGTCGCCTTGTCCGTCATCTCGCGCTTGGCCAGTTTGACCTCGTTGCGGACCAGCGTGCTTGTCTCGCGCGCCAGTTCCGCAAACAGATCGCCGAGGGAGCGGTTGTCCTGCGCGGGGTCCACCCGCGCCGCCCGCGCGCCGCGTGGCTCTGACTCATTGTATTGCATGGCCATCGCTACACCCCCTGATCCGGGCGCCACGAGGGGCGCTCTGTCTCGCCCTGGGAGCTTTGAGCGTTATCGTAACCGGTGTCCCCCACGCCGTAGCGCCCCTGCTCCGGGTAGCGGCTGCTCTCGCTCCCGTAGGAGCGGGTAGCGCCGTAAGCGGAGCCGCCCCACTGGGATGACCCGGCAGGTCGTCGCTCGTATTCCTGGATCGGGTAGCGGTTGGCCCCGGGGTAGCGCCCGCGGGTGTCGTTCGATGGCTCGGCGGAACTCTTCAGGAAGCGCGCCAGCAGCAGCCCCGCCGTCAGCGCGCCGCCCACGAATAGCGCGGGCTCGCGCCGGGCAAAGTGCTCCACGTCGCGAAGCAGGGTTCCCACGTCGCCATTCTGCAGATGGGTGGAGATGCCGTCCAACTGGTCGGCGATCTGGTCCGTGTAATGGGCAAAGTCGCCCCGCTCCTGGTTGCGCAGCTCCTCGCTGCTGGCCCGCAGCGCCTGCGCCACACCGCCAAAGGTCGAGCTGACACGGGTGACCTGCTCGCTTACCAGGGCAGTCGCCTGCTGCTGCACGTTCCCCAGCATCTGCTCGGCCTGCTGGCTGGCGGCGTTGACCGCCTGCCCGGCCTGCTGCTGGGCCTCGTTCACGGCCTGCCCGGCCGCCTGCTTGGCCTGCCCCACCGCGTCGCGCGCCTGGTCGGTGGCCTCGCTGGTTCGCTGCTCAGCCGTGTTGGTTGCCTGCCTTGCTGCCTCGCGTGCCTCATCGGCAAGTTGACTCGCCTGCGCCTGAACATCTCCCGTATCAGAGCGATTGGTAGTGCTCGGCTGCGTGCCTGTCTGTTCCCAGTTTGACATCGGTTGACTCCTTTCCAGCTTCTCTCAAAAAACACCGTTGTTTTGACCGCCCGCCTTGTTTACCAACGGAAAGGCGGCTATTTCAATTAGATATAAGCAAAATTGGTGCCGATTCGCTGCAGGAAAGGGGATATCTCAGGCAGAAAGGGGAAGAAGGGCAGCTTCTTTAGAGAGAAACCGCGACAGCCTGAAAAGGTTGGGTACTAAAATACCAGAGGTCGGGGCGCTGTTAGGGACGGGGACGGGGCCGCACCAGGCGCTGCCACAGGTGTTTCTGGAGGAGGAGGAAGGGGCGAAGCAGGTAGTAGAGCGGGATGAGTGGGGAGCGCTCAGACAGGTTGTAAATTTCTGCGATCTGCCGGGGCGTGCGGAGCAGGTCGGTGATAAAGAAGAGCGCGGGCCGCCAGGCCCCGCTCGCCAGTGGAATGCCGTAGCGTTCGATCTGGCCGGGCGACGGGCGGAGGAGGATTTGGCTCGCGGGCAGCAGCCGGATGGTCATCTGGATGCGCCGGCTCAGCAGGCGCTGGCGCAGGGCAGGGTGATGGGGGAGCGGGGCGCCCAGGTCACGGTGGACCAGGGCCAGAACCGTTGCCAGGATGGGCACGGCGTTGGCCTCGGCTGCCAGCGAGAGCAGGCGGGGCCAATCGAGTTCCTCGTTCCAGCGCGCCAGGGCGTGGGCGATGTCTACAAGCTGTCGGTAGGGCCGAAAGGCGTGGCGCACCGTGTGGAGCACCAGGGCCAGCAGGGTCATCTCGCGGGTGAAGAGCCAGCCCTCCTCCGTTTCCACAGCTTCCGCCCACAGGCGGGCTTCTGGCAGGTCATACTCGCCGGGCCGCTGGGTGCTCCAGTGCACCTCTAGCACCGTGGCCGTGCCGTTGATGTCCTTGACATAATCCAGGTTCTTGTCGGTGAAGCTTTGCCACGCCTCCCTGGGTGTCCATCCGTTTGCTTCCAGCAGGCGGCGACTGGTGGGCAGGTCCGCCGCGCGCACGATCACATCAATGTCGCAGGTACGGCGCAGCGCCGGGTCATCGAACAGTTGGCGCGCCAGGGGGATTCCCTTGAAGAGGAGCAGCGGGATTTGTTCCGCCTGGAAGGCGCGGAGCACCGCTGCCTGCTCCCACTCGTTCAGCATCGTGTGGGCCGCGCTATCGGTGCGGGCACGCTGCAGGGCGGCGCGCACGGGCTCCGGCAGCGCCGCGAGGACCCCTTCCAGCCGCGCATGGAGCAGCGGGGCCAGCCAGTGCTCCTCTGCCAGCGCCAGCACGGCGGGCCAGTCAGCCTCCGGCGCCCGGTCGAGGTGGGGAGCGTCGGGCGCCACCAGGGCCAGCAGCACGGCGACGGCGGAGGCATGGGGCTGGGGGGAGGAATCGCTCATCGGTAAAAGGTGGCTGTAGCAGGGTAGGGGAGGATCAGAGAGCAGCGATGGTGGCGTAGAAGGTCCGGACCGTCTGGAAGGCTGCCACGTTCATGGCAATCAGGGCCACCAGCAGGAGGAGGAGGCTGAGCGGGCGCAGCGCGCGCGGCCACAGCGCCCACCAGCCCCCCACCAGCAGCAGGGCCGTGGGGAAGATGGCCGGGTAGGCGTAGCGCGACGAGGGCAGCGGCGTCCGGCCAAAGAGCAGATAGGGCAGGGGCCAGATCAGCGCCAGCAGCCAGATCGCGCCCAGCGCGAGCAGGAGCACCCCCAGGGCGGGCAGCGTCCCGTAGGCGTGGCCCCGCCCCGCCCGCAGCCACCACAGCGCGCTCCCCGCCAGCTGCCGCGCCCAGCAGGGCAAGCCCGCCGCTGGCCCAGAGCGGGCTCAGGCGCACGTGCCCCCATGCCAGCGCCTGGAAAAAATCGCGCCCAAGCCAGGGCGCCACAAGCTGCCACAAAAACGCGCCGCTGCGCTCCGTATCGTACAGCGCCATCAAAATAGCGTGGGGCGAGTTCTGGTTGTAGCGCGCCAGCGCCCGCTCCACCCAGCCGCGCACCGCCGGGCCCGCCTGCTCGCCGGACGGGTTGCGGATCAGGTTGAGCGTTTCCCCGCTGCTCGTGAGCACCTGCCCCCCTTGCAGGCGGGGCACCTCATCGGCGGGCAGCGTCCCTTCGATGGCAAAGGCACCGTCCAGGTAGAGCAGGGCGCGCGCGTCGTTTTCCCGCTGCGCGTTGGCCGACAGCGCTAGGTAGACCTTCTCGCTGTCGGGGGCTATGGTGTAGGTGTGGGAAACAAAGCGCGGCTGGCGCGACACCGTGATCGGCTGGGTGAGGAGCGTCAGGTTGAAAGAGTCGGGCGCGGCGAGCAGCAGCCCCGGGGCATCCGCCTGGGTGGGGCGGGTTGCCCAGATCCACCCGCCGACCGTCACGCTCTGGCCGCGCAGCCGTTCCACATCTGCCTGGGCAAAGGGATTCAGCAGCCTGCGGAGTTTCTGCTCAGGGCCTACCTCGACCGCCACCGCGTGGGTGCCCCAGGGGGCGTCCGGCACGGCAAGGCGCGTGGGGCTGGCCTGGGTGTCGCGCTCCTGCCGATACCAGAAGGCAGCATCGTCCCAGGTAAGCGCCAACGAGAGGGGCAGGGCCACCAGCAGCAGCGCCCCCAGCCCTATCCATCGCCAGGGCCAGTGCCGTTGCCGCCAGAGCGCCACCACCAGCACCAGGGGGACGAAAAGCAGCGCGATGGCCGCCGTACTCTTGACGACCAGCGCCAGCGCCGCCGCGCCCAGCAGCCACCCCACCCGCCCCACCGAGATGCCCCGGCAAATGGTCCGCACGGCGCCCCACAGGAACAGGGTGAGCACCAGCACCGCCCCCACATCGTTGTTGACCGCCGTCATCTGGTTGGCGAACGGGCGGAAAGCAGCGCGACGGCCAGCGGCACCGCCCAGCGGAGGGGGTGGCCGCGGCGGGGCTAGGTCGCCCATCGCCGCGCCGAGGATCAGCACGGTGAAGCGCAAAGAGGAGCAGCGAGACCAAGCGCGCCACGTACAGTTGGGTGGAAATGTCGAGGTGGCTGACCCAGTCGCAGCGGCACGCTGAGCAGGGCGTAGTAGACAGGCGGGTGGTGCAACTCGTTGATGCCGATGTTGATCTTCGTCGATCGTTGCTCAGCAGGTCGGGGGGCGGAAGATTCCAGTAAAAATTCTACTCGACCATGGAAGCCGCGATCTCGCGCCGCAGGGTGCGGTCCATCTCTTCCACGGCGGGGCGCCGCCCCAACTGTGCGAACAGCGCAGGCGTATTCAAAGTGGGTGGGCTCGTCGTAATGTTGCCAGGGCGGCAGCAGGAAAAGATAGAGGAGCCCCTGCGCCAGCGCGACCGCGCAGCGAGCGCCAGCCAGGCGGACCCGCTCCCGACGAGCAGGGCGGGCAGGCGGCGCGCTCGCAGGGGCGGGGCTGTCACCATGCCCGCACTGTCCGCCGTCACAGGGCCACGGCCTCGCGCCACACTCAACCATACCTCCTCTCCTGACGGGGCGGCGTGGTCGGCGACGCGGGAAAGGCGCGCAGGCCGGTCGCCTGAAGAAGAAGCAACCAGAGGTAGAGCGGGTTGAGCAGCAGGTAGCGCTGCCACAGGCGCTTCGGCTCTTGACGAGGCGGAACAGCCATTCCAGCCGGCGCGCTGCAGCAGCGGCGGTGCCTGCGGCAGCAGCGCCCGCGTGAAAGTCGAAGGCGGCCCCCACCGCGAGGCGGGCATGCCCAGCGCCGTCGCGATACTCGTAGACCCACGTTTCCTGGCGCGGGCAGCCCAGCCCCACGAAGCAGATCGCCGCGCCGCTGTCGCGGATCTCGCGGCGATTTCCTGCTTTTCTTCCGGCGTGCAGCTGGCGGAAGCGCGACGGGCGAGTGCCCGCCACGCGCAACCCGGGGAAACGCGCCTCCAGGCGCGCCGCCAGCGTCTCGACCACCTCGCGGCGGCTGCCGTACAGGTAGATGGGCAGTCCCTCCCGGCGGCGCTGCTCGCACACCTTGAGCATGAGCGTGGGGCCGTAGACGCGGTCGGGCAGCGGCCGTGCGTGCAGCCAGTTCGGAGCGCCCAGCGCACGGGCTGGCCGTCGGGCACGATCAGGTCCAGGTGGTCGAGCCGGTAGCGCTGCTCCGGATCCATCACGCCCGTCATCACGCCGTGCACCGCCAGGGCCGAGAGCGGCCAGCGGCGCGCGCTCGCGCGCGGCCGGATAGGATGCGCTCGACCGCCGCCTCGTAGTCCACGGCGTCTATCTGGACGCCGAGCAGCATTGTGTTTGCCGCAGATCGATCATGAACGGGGCCCATGTGGTTCCGGGTACAAGCCACCGCTCGCAGGTTGCGCTCGTACATCTCTTCCAGGATGCGCGGCACGTTGTAAGCAAGCTGCCAGGTCGGGTAGTGGCGAGGCGAACTTGCTGTTGTCGCTGATCCACCAGATGTGGTCGCCGGTGCGGTTGTTCCTCGGCGTAGCGTCCACGCCAGCTCGCGCCCCGCTGATCTCCTCGCAGAGCGCGATCGCTTCCAGCATCGAGCAGTTGCTGAAGCGCCCGCCGCCGATGTTGTACACCTCCGCCGACGACGCGGCGCGCTGGAAGAATGCGTCGAAGGCGCGGATCAGGTCGGCGCTGTGGATGTTGTCGCGCACCTGCTTGCCCTGGTAGCCGAACACGGTGTAGGGGGTGCCGGTGATCGGCGCACTTCATCAGGTAGGCCAGAAAGCCGTGCAGCTGCGCGCCGGAGTGGTTGGGGCCGGTCAGGCAGCCGCCGCGGAAGCAGGCGGTGTGCAGCCCGAAGTAGCGCCCGTACTCCTGCACCAGCACGTCCGCCGCCACCTTGGAGGCCCCGAACAGGCTGTGCAGGGTCTGGTCGATCGACATATCCTCGCTGATGCCGCCGCGCGTAGCGGTGAGTCGGGATCGATCTCCCAGCGCGGTCGGCTGCTCGACGAGCGGCAGGCGGTTGGGCGTGTCGCCGTACACCTTGTTGGTCGAGGTGAAGATAAACACGGCGTCGGGCGCGTGCTGGCGGGTCGCTTCCAGCAGGTTGCAGCGTGCCGTTGGCGTTGATCGCGAAGTCGACCGCGGCTCGCGCGCCGCCCAATCGTGCGAGGGCTGCGCCGCGGTGTGGATGACCAGCTCGATCGTCGCTGCCCGTAGCGCTGAAAAAGCGCTCGATCGCTGGCGGTCGCGGATGTCCAGCCGAGGTGCTCGGTAGCCGGGCACCTGCGCTTCGATCTGCTCGCGGTTCCAGGCGGTCGAGGCCTCGTCGCCGAAGAAGTAGCGGCGCATGTCGTTGTCGATCCCGACGACCTCCAGCCCTCGCTCGGCAAAGTGGCGGGTGGCCTCGGAGCCGATCAGCCCCGCCGAGCCTGTAATGATCGCAACACTCATCAACTCCCCTTTTAGCCGCGCGGCTGTCCGTTGTATCTTAAAAGCTATCACATGGAAAAGCGAGATGGATCCATGGAGATGGTTCCCTCTCGCTCCCTCTTGCAAACAGCAAGCAGTGTAGGCCCAAAAGGCGGATCAGGCAAGGTTTGGGGGTGGAAGGGGGTGCTATCGAAAGCCAAAGTCCTCTTCGGCAAGATGGACGGTGTCGCTGGCGAGCCAGCGGGCGGCAAGGGGCGGCAGGTCGCGGAAGCGACCGACGCGCAGGTCTACGGGCGGGAGGGAGTTCAGGAAGGCTTCCCCATAGCGCTTCGATTCCAGGCGCGAATCCAGCAGAGCGCACGATGCCCCGATCCTGCGTGGTGCGCAGCAGGCGGCCAAAGCCCTGGCGGAAGCGGATCACCGTCTGGGGAACCGAGTACTCCAGGAAGGGGTTCTGGTACATCAACGAGCGGGCGGCCTGCACCGGGTCGGTGGGGACGGGGAAGGGCAGCCGGGTGATGACCAGGCAACTGAGGGCTGGCCCGGGAATGTCAATCCCCTCCCAGAAGGAGTGGGTGCCCAGTAGCACCGCGCGCTCGATCGTGCGGAAGCGCTCGATCAGATGGGTGCGCGAGCCGTCCATGTACTGCGCCAGCACCACGATGTCGTCGTGCGCCAGCGGGTCGGAGATGGCGCGGTAGGCCTGGTTCAGCTGGCTCTTGCTCGTGAACAGAACCAGCATCCGCCCCTCGGTAGCGCGCGCCAGTTCCACCAGGGCGTGGTGCATCTGGGTGGAATAGTGGGGTTGGTTCGGTTCCGGCAGGTCGCTCGCCACATAGACCAGCGCTTGCCTGCCGAAGTCATAGGGGGAGCCTAGCGAGAGCTCATCGGCCCGGTGCAGCCCCAGCCGCTCGCGCAGGAAGCCGAAGCCCCCCTCCGCCCCAAGCGTGGCCGAGGTCAGAATCACGGTGCGCTTGGCCGCAAAGAGCCGCTCGTGCAGCAGGGCTGCCACGTTGATGGGGGCGCGATACAGCGTCACCTTCGACGTGCTTTCCCCCTCCTCCTCCTCCTCGCCGGAACCATCGCGCACCAGCACCCACCCTACATCGTTGGCATCCGGGTGAAGGAGGATGCGCGCCACCTCCACTGTCAGCGTGTCCAGGGCTACATAGATGCGGTGGCATTCATCCCATATCTCTTCCCACTTCGGCTCGTCGAAGCTGAGGGCGCGCAGCTCCTCCCGGACCTTTTCCAGCCCCTCCAGCAGCAGGCGCACGTCCGCCACAAAGCTTTCCACCGCCAGGGCAAGGCCGCGCCAGTTGCTGCGCTCCTGCCATTCGGGCAAGATGCGGTAGCGCGACTCCTGCCGGGGCAGGTGGCTCAGCATCTCGTCCAGCGCGGCAAAGAGCCGGTCGGCGCTGCGGCAGGCCCCCTCCGTCTCGCGCAGCAGCAGGCCAGCAGCGATCGCCCAGCAGCGTGAGGGGGGGCGCGTGGGCGCGCGCGGCGCGGCGCACCCGTTCCAGCAGCCCTGCCGCCCGCCCGTTTTCCTCGTACCCCAGGCGCCCGAGCGTGCTGTAAAAGGCCTCCTGCCGCAGCACGCTGCCAAACTGCTGCGTGGCCTGCTCCTCCAACTGATGGGCCTCGTCCACTATCAATTCCTGGTAGGAGGGAATCAGCCCACCGCCCGCCGCCACGTCGGAAAGGAGCAGCGCATGGTTGACGATGAGCAGGTGGGCGTTTTCCGCCTGCGCGCGCGCTTCCTGCCAGAAGCAGCGGCCGAACGGGTCACAGCGTCCCTCGCGGCAGCTTCCGGCGTCCGCCGAGATTTGCTCCCACAGCGGCTCCTCGTCCCGCTGCAGATTGAGCTCCGCGCGGTCCCCCCGCTCGGTCTGCGGGAGCCACACCAGCACGCGCACCAGCAGCCGCGCCTCCGCTTCAGTGAAGTTGCCGCGCTGCAGCAGCAGGGCCACGCGGCGCGGGCACACGTAGTTGGCGCGCCCCTTGAGCTGGACCGCCCGGAGCGGCTCTTCCATCGCCTGCGCCACGCGCGGGAGCTCGTCTTTGTACAGTTGATCCTGCAGGTTCAAGGTATGGGTGGAGATGACCACGCGCTCGCCGCGGGCGATGGCCTGATGCGCGGCGGCCAGCAGGTAGGCCAGGCTCTTGCCGGAGCCGGTGCCTGCCTCGACGACGAGGTGGCGCTGCTGGTTAAAGGCGCGCGCGACAGCATCCAGCATGGCCTGCTGCTCGGCGCGCACCTCGTAGTGGGGGATGAGCTGCGCCATGCGCCCGTCCGGGGCCAACAGGCCGCGCAGCGCATCGAGGGACAGTGGGGCCGGGTCGCGGGCGGAGGCGGAGCGGCTCCAGCGGGGGGCGGGGCGTCGCAGGGGGCGGCGCGGGGGCGGCCTTCTGCTGCGCTCGGTGCGCCGCTGCGAAGAAGCTGCGCAGCGCCCATCGGCTGTCTGCGGCGACGGCGGCAGCCGCCGTCAGGGTGGCCGCTGGCAACGCGCAGGCGGCCTGCCACAGGCGCAGAAACAGGCGCGCGGCCATCTCGGCATCGGCCAGGGCGCGGTGCCAGCCCTCGAACTCCAGTTGAAGATAGCTGGCAAGCTGCCCCAGGCTGTAGCGCGGGGCGTCGGGCAGCAGGATGCTCGCCAGTTCGAAGGTGTCCAGGTGGGCCTGCCCCTGCAACAAATTCTGGCGCTGCAGGAAGGCCAATTCAAACGCAACGTTGTGGCCGATGACCGGGTAGTTGCCCACAAACGCGCGCAGCGTGTCGAGCACCTCCGGCAGGCGCGGCGCGTGCAGCACGTCCTCGTTGGTGATGCCCGTCAGGCGCGTGATGCGGTACGGGATGGGGCGGCCCGGGTTGACCAGCGTGCTCCAACGATCAATGATCGGCTCGGCCCCCTCCTCCGTAGGGACGCGAAACTTCACGGCCCCGATTTCAAGGATGGCATCGCGATGGGCCGAAAAACCAGTGGTTTCCAGGTCCAGCGCCACATAAATGCGACTCATTCCAATCCGCCCCAGAGTGTTTAGTCAGATGGTTGCCGCCCATTATAAAGGGGTTGCACAGGGGCCGCAATGCGACGGCTTGATTTTTATAGGCGGCAGCCTTGACGCCAGCTATTTCATGTAATATACTGTGTTACATGAAACGCGATAGCCGATTATCCGGCGTACTCCACATCCTGCTGCACATGGCGGCTCACGAGGGCCCGGTGACGTCCGCAGTGCTGGCAAAAGCGATGGACACCCATCCTGTTGTGATTCGGCGCATCATGGCTGGCCTGCGGGAGCAGGGCTATGTCCGCTCCGAAAAGGGGCACGGCGGTGGATGGGAGCTAACCTGCGATCTGTCAGAGATAACGCTGCTCGATATCTACACGGCGCTCGGCTGCCCCTCGCTACTCGCCATCGGGAACCGGACGGAGGCGCCGGGCTGCCTCGTGGAACAGGCAGTCAACGCCACGCTCAACGAGGCATTCCGCGATGCGGAGGCGTTGCTGCTGGCGCGCCTCGGCGAGGTGACGCTGGCCCTGCTCAGCGCTGACTTTCGCGACCGCCTCGTTGCCAGCGGCGGCTCACATGAATTGGAGAGTGCCCATGCAATATGATGCGATTGTGATCGGTGGAAGCTTCGCGGGGCTCTCCGCTGCCCTGTACATCGCGCGGGCGCGTCGTTCGGTTTGCATCCTCGACACTGGCTCGCCGCGCAACCGGTTCGCTGCACATTCCCATGGCTTCTTCGGTCAGGATGGAAGCGAACCATCTGCCATGATTGCCACCGCGCGAGCGCAAGTGTTGGCCTATCCCACGGCAACCCTCATCCAGGGGGAAGCGACCCGCGCGACAGGGGAGGCTGATGGCTTCTCCGTCCGCCTTGCAACGGGGGAAGTGCTTGAGGGCCGACGGTTGGTGCTGGCCTTCGGAATCTCGGACGAGTTGCCCGCTATTCCGGGGCTTGGGCGAGCGTTGGGGCAACTCCGTGATCCATTGTCCCTACTGCCACGGGTACGAGTTCAGCGGCCAGCAGTTAGGCGTGCTGTACCTGGGGCCGAAGTCGCTTCATCAGGCGATGCTCATTCCCGAATGGGGACCGACCACTCTCTACTTGAATGGCGACGCCGAGCCGGATCAAGCAACGCTTGCCAGCCTGCGGGAGCGAGGGGTAGCCATTGAACCCGCCCCGGTGAGGGCATTGCATGGCGACGGTACGGGGCTGTCAGCAATCGAACTGGCGGATGGAAGCATGTCGGCGGTGGATGCGCTTTACATTGCCGCGCCCACCCGCCTGAACAGCGACATCGCCCAGCAACTGGGCTGCGAGATGGAGGAGGGTGCGTCCGGCAGCATCATCCGGACCGACTCGATGCAAATGACCACAGTTTCCGGCGTCTACGCTGCGGGTGACATCACGCGTGCCTTCCACAATGTCACCGCCGCCTGCAACGATGGCGTCATCGCCGGCAGTGCGGTGCACCGCTCGCTGGTTTTTTAGCGAGAGCGGGGTCCATATTCCATCCGAGCTACAGAAGGTAGAGGCGGAGCCAGCGTGCAACCAATGGATGGGCTGACGGGGCAAGCCCTGTCAGGTCTTGCTCGTACCACCCGTGCCCGTCAATACCTCGTCAGATCGGTAGCGCTTTGGAGGGCATGGGCCTCCGCTTGCCGAAAGGCGCGGCAGAGGGGCTCGATAGCCGTATCGAAGAGGGAGTCGAACAGGCAAAACAGGCTGGGGTCCAGATGGGTGCCCGTCTCGCGCCGCATGATGGATAACGCCTCGCGCGGCTCGCTGGCGGGCCTATATGGTCGCACGCTGGTTAGGGCGTCAAAGGTGTCAGCGATGGCGAAGAGACGGGCAAACAGGGGAATCGCCTCGCCCGCCAGTCCGTCCGGGTAGCCGCTTCCATCCCACCATTCGTGATGGTGGCGCACCAGGGGCAGCACCTCTTCCAGAAAGGGAATCCCCTGGAGGATGCTCGCCCCCCAGGCGGGGTGAAGGCGGATTAAGGCGCGTTCCTCCTCCATCAGGCGCCCCGGCTTTCGCAGGACGGCGTCGGGCACGCCGATCTTTCCGATGTCGTGCAGTAGGGCACCGCGGTACAGCACCCGCATCTGCGGCTCGGCCAGGCCGAGGCTTCTGCCCAACAGCATGACGTAGTCGGTCACGCGGCGGGCGTGCCCCTCCGTCTCCGTGTCGCGCAGGTCGAGAGCGGACGAGAGCGCTTCCAACGTGCGGTCATACGTTTCCTCGATGTGGCGCTGGGCGGCGCGAAGATTTGCGTTGACGGTGAGCAACTCGTCTACCATCCGGTTGTCGCTGCGGCGCATCCGTCCGTTCAACTCACGAATGATGGTAGAGGCCACATCGGCATGGGGATGGAGCAGCAACTCGAAGGCTGCTTTGGAAATCTCCATCACGGTGCTCGGCTGCGTGGTTTCCACGGTGGCCGTGCGTAGCCCTCCCTCCAACAGCCCCATCTCCCCCCAGGTGCTGCCCGCTCCCTCGCGGCTCAGCACCACCTTCTCGTTCTGGCGCCGCTTGTACGCCTCAGCCTCCCCATCGAGCAAGATGTAGAAGGTGCGACCATAGGTTCCCTCCAGGATCAGCCGTGCGCCTGCGGGAAAGCGGCGCACCTTCGCGCCAGCCGCCAGATCGGCCAACAGGGGCGCGGCCAGCGTAGCGAAAAATGGGACTCTTCGCAGGGCAGCAAGGAGCTCGTCCGTCGAATACTGGTAGCCCATGAGAAAAGTCCTTCACCGCGGAGGGAAATGCTTGACTGCGTCGGATGCCGCCTGCATGGTATTCCAATAGTTGCCTCATGACAAGGCAGGCTGCATGGCTTCGCCCCCTTGCGCCACCCCACGATTTCGATCGCCCCCACGCTCCGCCTCGCCACCTTGTTCAGCCTTCGCTTTTTGACATACCTAGCGCTTCTATGCATAATGTCGTTACGTATCTCCTAGTCGAGCCTGTTGGCGTGGCGCAAGGCGTGAAAGCATGGAGGGTAACAGATGGAGATCAACAAGGACCTGATCGCCGCCTCCTCGACCCCGATCGTCCTGGCGATCCTGGCCGAGGAGGACAGCTACGGCTACGCCATCCTCCAGCGCGTTCGGGAGCTGTCCGGCGGGCGCATGGAGTGGACGGACGGGATGCTCTACCCGGTGCTGCATCGGCTCGAGCGGCTCGGCCACGTCGAGGCGCGGTGGGAAGTTGCGGAGAGCGGCCGCCGGCGCAAGTACTACCGGATCACGCCCAGGGCCGGGCTCAGCTCGCCGAGGAGCGCCGGCAGTGGCAGGCGGTGGACGCCACGCTGCGGGGCATCTGGCAGGCGCTCTCCCTTGCCGCTCCGGCCAGCCACGCGGTGCCAGCCGCACTACGACCACAGGGAGCCTGAGCGATGCTAGCTACAACAGATCACACGGTATCGCTCGAGGAGCAGATCGACCAGTGGCGGAGCTACCTCCGCCGCCGCCAGGCGATCCACGACCGTCGATGTCGCGGAGCTGGAAGACCATCTGCGCGAGCAGGTCGCGGTCCTGGTCGACGCGGGGCTCGCCACCGACGAAGCGTTCCTGGTGGCGGTGAAGCGCATGGGCAACCTCGACGCGCTCTCGCGCGAGTTCGCGCGCGAGCACTCGGACCGCCTCTGGAAGCAGCTCGTCGTCGCCCTCGGACTCCGGCGGAGCCGCGAGCGCGCGGCTCGCGAACGGACGCCATCGTCGCCTTCTGTCTCGCGGTGGCGGCGGCCGTCGCCATCAAGGTGCCGGCGCTCTTCGGCATTGCCGCTGGAGCGAGGACGCCGGCTTCTACGCCCGCAACCTGAGTCTCTTCGTGCTGCCGCTCCTGACCGGCTACTTCGTCTGGAAACGGCGGCTCGACACCCGCACGCTCCGCTGGCTGGCCGCGGCGTTCGTCGCGGCGGCTGTCTTCGCCAACGTCTATCCCTTCGCCCCGGACGGCTCCACCGAGGTGCTCACGGCGCTGCACCTGCCGATCGCGCTCTGGCTGGTGGTGGGCATCGCCTACGCCGGCGGCCGCTGGAGCCAGGTCGGCGGCCGCATGGACTTCATCCGCTTCTCGGGCGAGCTGTTCATCTACTACGTGCTGATCGCCCTCGGCGGCGGCGTCCTCACGGGGTTCATGGCGATGATCTTCCAGGCCATCGGGATCGACATCGAGCCCTTCTTCGAGTCGTGGCTGCTGCCGTGCGGCGCGGTCGGGGCCGTCGCTGGTCGCCTCCTGGCTGGTGGAGGCCAAGCAGAGCGTGATCGAGAACATGGCGCCGGTGCTGACGCGCCTCTTCACGCCGCTCTTCGCCGCCGTGCTGGTCACGTTCCTCGGGACCCTGCTGTGGACCGGGCGCGGCATCGACATCGAGCGGGACGTGCTCATCGCCTTCGACCTGCTGCTGGTGGTGGTCCTGGCGCTGCTGCTCTATTCGATCTCCGCCCGCGACCCCTCGGCGCCCCCCGGCGTCTTCGATGTGGTGCAGGTCGTGCTGGTGGTCAGTGCGCTGCTGGCCGACGCGGTCGCGCTGTGGGCCATCGCCGCGCGCATCACCGAGTTCGGCTTCACCCCGAACCGCGTGGCCGCCCTGGGCGAGAACGTGATTCTGCTGGTCAATCTGGCGTGGTCCGCCGTGCTCTACATCCGCTTTCTGACGAGGGCGCGGATCGTTCACGGACCTCGAACGGTGGCAGACGAACTACCTGCCGGTCTACGCCGTGTGGGCGGCGATCGTCGTGATCGTCTTTCCGCCGCTGTTCGCGTACATCCTGTAGGACGCTGCCGTACTTGATCCCCAGGGCAGTATTCATTCGAGGGGCATGTCACACGCCAGCTCTGGGACAGCCTGAACCGCGTGGTGCAACGCATCAAGAACTCGGTGGATTGGTGGGTGGGCTACTAGAGGTTATCCCCGAAGTGGATGACGGACGAGCAGCGAAGCCGAATTGGTATCGTGGAAGGGGTATCCCACAGAATGAATGGGACCGTCTACATGAGGAGGAGCATTTTGTGACAAATCCTTCCTATCCTGGGTTCGGTCATAATCTGCTGGCCGTCGGTGAGACGAAAGCTATGACTCCAGAAAGGGTTGGAGCGTTGAACCAACCAATGATTAGGTAGAGAAACCAGCTATGAAAGTCCTAACGCGTGACTCCTTGCTCATGCACAAGGGCGAGCACGTCGCTTCGTCCACTCACGTGCGAATGCAAGTCGTTGAAATCCATCTAACTAATAGAGAGGGGAGCATGTTCGTGCTCTCACATGGTGAGGTGCTCATTCAAGTGTTAAAAGGAAATTGCTATGTGAGCACGACGGAGGATGAGGTTTTGCTTAAGGAACATGATCAGGTTTTGCTAACAGAAGGCGAGGAATTTCGAACAAGTAAAGCGGAGGAGGCTGAAGAAGTAGTTCTGCAGATGGTGTGGATGCCCGGACCTTACCTCTGCCAAAAATGTTGGGCGGCTGCTAGCTCCTATTTCAACAAATAGGCTATGCCCATCCCCACTCGGAGGGGTATAGCAGAGCGAGAGCGGCCCCACTTCCCTCACGTTCCGCGCGCAGGCGAGCGATAACGCTGCTGCTTTCACCTGGAACGATGGCAGTGTGTCGGGTCGTCCCACCACCGTCTCGGTCACGTGGACCAACGTGTCCACTTGGACGAGCGGAGTTACCTACAGCACTCCCGATCTCTCGGCGATGATCCAGGCGTTGGTAGACCGGCCAGGCTGGACGAGCGGCAACGCGCTGGCGCTTGTCGTCAGTGGGACGGGTGAGCGCACTGCGCATTCCTACGATGGTTCAGCCACCCAAGCCCCGCTGCTGCACGTCGAATACAGCACGCGTGAAGGCACGATCTCCGACACGCGTGTGCTGAGCTACAGCTATGACGACCTACACCGTCTGACCGCTGCCAGCTACAGCACGGGCGAGCATTTCGCCTATCGTTACGATGTGGTGGACGAGGGCACCACCATAACGACTACTTATTCTAAATTCTCTAAATCTGCCAAATCTTGATGACGACCTGACGCGCGTTTGTTACGTCTCAAGTTATCCAAATCGATAAAGTTGATCCCTATTCCTTCAATATCTACCACCATCCGTGCTTCATAACTAGAGGCAAATTCTACACCGGGCAAATCAGTGATGAGATCAATCCGATTTGGAGCATACCCCAACTGAATAATTTGATCCTCCACCAAGAAATCTCCTTGCTCTAGTCCCAACGAACCAAAACCAAAGTCATCAATAGCTTGCACTATATGGCTCGCGTTCTCAGGGGTTCGATCAATCCCACACATCTATATCCTTTGTATACCGTGGATGACCATGTAGCGCTACGGCATAGCCACCAACCACCAGGTACCGCACGCCGTTATCGTTTAATGCGATGAAAAACTCTTTGAAGTCCTGGTTCAGAATCATGGTGCCACTTGTGGTATTCTTGCCGAATTTCTTCCAGCGCTGCCAACCGTGCCTGATACGATTGATTTTGCCAGTAGGCAAAGTCGCTCGGTTGCTCTGCTAGCCGTACTTTGCGTACAACTTTAACTATTTCACGATCTCCCATGTGTCCCCCGCCATCCTACACCGCCTGGCTCGCAATATACCACCGACAGGTGCCAGGTAGCATCCCTTCGCAACCATAAGGGTATTATAGCGACGATTCGTGTTGTCTGGGAATGGAACGGTGCCCATGCTTATACCCATTCCGGTTGGTGAGGTTGCAAAGGTATCCACGGGGCAATGGACAAAATTGCCCTACGCCCCTCGTAGGACAATTTTGCAAATTGTCCGCGCTACGACGACCCAATGCATAGTTACCCTTCGGAATCGGTATTACAGCTACGACGCTGCTTGGTGTTCTGGTTTGTTTTCCCTGAGGCGTCTATGCTTAACGCCCGGCTCGGTCCCATCTCGGCTGAACGACTGCCGGCGATTAGAGTGCATTTTACTGATTGGTTGAAGGCACCCTGAACCGCTCACTCACACGGTATCCCAGAGACGCGCAGGCGGCCCCCTGGCCGTAGACCGATAATAACCGGTGGGCAGAGTGAAACGTATGGATACCGTGGAAGTAGTAAAAGGTCCAACGGGTAGGCAGGGAATGGGTAGGGTGTCCCTCCTGATCGGAAAATGGCTGCTGCACGGCCTGCAACTACTGGTCAATACGGAACTAAAGCGCGGCTTAGCGTGCTCACGTGCTCAAAAGGGATTTGACTTTCCCCGGCTCCCTGCTATACTCCTCCCTGTTGTCACGACCCCTTGGGGGTCCTTAGCAACCCTATAAAATCTGGCAGTAAGACATCCGAGCCGGCATGGCGCAATTGGCAGCGCAACCGCCTTGTAAGCGGTAGGTTGTCGGTTCGAGTCCGACTGTCGGCTTTCGTGGGTCGGTGTCCCGAGCGGCAAAGGGGGCTGACTGTAAATCAGCTGCGTAAGCTTCGCAGGTTCGAGTCCTGCCCGGCCCACCTTGTTGCCCCCGTAGCTCAGGGGTAGAGCGCTCCCTTGGTAAGGGCGAGGTCACGAGTTCAAATCTCGTCGGGGGCTTAAGGGTTTCACCCGCATTATGGTTGGTGAAGCCCTTTTGTTTTTTTAGACGTAGCCGCTTTGCGGAAAACTTGCCATCTTTCGAATCTTTGCTATGATAGGCATGTTGTTTCGCCCCGTTCGTCTAGCGGTCTAGGATATTACCCTTTCAAGGTAAAGACACGGGTTCGAGTCCCGTACGGGGTACACAAAAGCCCGCGCACCCTGCGCGGGCTTTTTGTTTGCTTGGTTGATTTTCCCCGTCCGCCCCCGTTATCGCTGGCCCCCCTCATCCTGGCAGGCCGACGCGCGGGCGCTTGCCTCGCGCCCGGTTGCCGCAAGGTGGCTTTGGCGGAGCGCCTGAATCCGCGCCACCTGCTCCGGCGGCAGGCTGGGCACCTGCCCCCCGTGGCGCTGTGCGCGGCCAGCATGATCCGCGCCGCCTGCTCGACCCACTCCAGCCGCATCAATGCCGTAAGCGGGGAGTCGCCCAGGGTGAGCGAGCCGTGGCGATCCAGCAGGAGGGCGTCGTGGTGGCGCACCAACTCCCGTACCGAGGCCGCGCCCTCGTTCGTGCCGGGGGTGGCATAGGGGGCCGTAGGGATCGAGCCGAGGTGATACATCACTTCCGGCAGCACGCAGCCCGCCAGCGACAGCGCCGCCACGGTACACGCAATCGCCATCGGCGGGTGGGCGTGGATGACGGCGTGGGTGTCGGCTCGCTGGCGGTAGGCCTCCAGGTGCATGAACAGTTCCGACGAGGGGCGCAGCCCGCGCCGCATGGGGTGGAAACTCGGCTGGAGCGTGCCCGCCAAGTCCACCACCAGCAGTTGCTCCGGGTGCAGGAACCCCTTGGACAAGCCGCTTGGCGTGACCAGCACGCGCTCCTCGTCCAGCCGAGCGCTCAAATTGCCATCGCTGCCCGCCGCAAAGCCAAGCGCATGCATCCGCCGTCCGGCCTCGACGATCTGCTCGCGCAGGGCAGCCTCGCGCCCCACCCCCGCCTGCCAGCCAGCGAACCGATCGGCCACCGCTCTAGCGCTCGCCCGTGGCAGTTGGCTGCCACGCCACATCGTCCACGATGCCGGCAACCACAGCACGGATGGGTGCATCGGCGGCGCCCAGAATCTGGCGCGCCCCGTTTCCCTCGTCCAGGATGAGCACCAGTTCCCCCTCTCCCGCCCCCACCGTGTCTACCGCAATCGTGTACCCGCCCCGCGCCTTTCCCTCTGGCGTCACAAAGGCGCACAGCAGCAGCGTGCGCTGCGCCAGCCCTGGGTGCCGCACCGTGCTGACCACCGTGCCGATCACTCGCGCCAGTTTCACAGCAGCCCCGCCGCCAGATGGACCTCATCCACCAGGCTCGTGATCGCGTGGTCCACCGGCACAAAGCTTTCCGGCAGCGCCAGGGCCGCCTCCCGCGAGGCGACGATGGTCACCAGATCCCCCCGCCCCGCCATCGCCACCCCATCGGCGGCGACCACCGGCTCCCCCTCCGGCTCCCCCTGCGGGTCCAGCGGCTGGACGATCAGAAAGCGGATGCCCTCCAGCCCCGGATATTTGATGGTGGCGACTACCGTACCGATGACGCGTGCAAGGTTCATGAGAGGTCCGGGTTTCAGTGAAAACGGGGGCGGCTAGCGCTCCCAGCTATGCTCGCTGCGCGCCTCGCGGATGCGCTGGCCGAAGCAGGGGGCTGCCAGAAATTCTTCGATGAGGTCGGGCGCGGCGCGGGGGATGAGCGCACTGGCGACCAGCAGGTCGCCCGCCCGCAGGGCCCCCAGCGCAATTTCCAGCGCGGCCTCGGCCTCCGTCACCGCCCCGCTGAGGAGCACCACCCCCTTGCCATGCAGGCCATCCGCCAGCCGGAGCTCGATCAGGGTCACGTCCACCCCCTTGAGCGCGGCATCGGCAGCGGCAATGGCGGCGGGCACCGTCGCCGTCTCGATGATGGCCAGGGCATCCAGCGGCACGGGGCGGCGCGTGCCGCGCAGCGACTCGAGCACCTCCGGGTGAATGTTGGGCAGGTGGACGAGGTCGCGCAGCGCCTTCCCCCCCACCTCCCGCCCCGCCAGCAGGGCTTCTTCCACAGCGGCCTCATCCCCGCCCACCAGCACCAGGTAGCGGCCCGGCTCCACGCTGCCGCAGCGCAGCAGGGCCAGCGGCGCACGCTTCACCATGGCATCGGCGGTCACAAGGCCGCGCGTCACGGTTTCAAATTCCAGCAGGGCAATAGCGGTCATGGGGTGGTCAGGGCCAGGGCAGGACGATGGATGCCCTCATCCTAGCATCGGCCTGCCGAGCCGTCAACGCCACGGCCCCGCCGCGCCCGCCCTAGCGGTAGCCCTGCGCCTGAATGTTGAACAGGTGGGCGTAGGTGCCCTCCCGCGCCATCAACTCCTCGTGGCTGCCAAGCTCGGAAATGCCGCCGTCCTCGATCACGGCGATGCGGTCCGCCATGCGCACGGTGCTGAAGCGGTGGGAGATGAGCACCGCCATCTTGGCAGTCGTCAGCTCGCGAAAGCGCTGAAAGATCATGTATTCCTGCTCCGCATCCAGCGCGGCCGTCGGCTCGTCGAGCACCAGCAGCTCGGTGTCCCGCATGAAGGCGCGGCTGAGCGCCACCTTCTGCCACTCGCCACCGCTCAAATCGTGCCCATCCTTGAACCACTTGCCCAGCACCGTATTGTACGACTCCGGCAGTTGGGCGATCACCGCGTCCGCGCCGCCCTTGCGCGCCGCCTCGGCGATGCGCGCCTGATCCTCCAGCGCTTCCCACTGGCCCAGCCCAATGTTCTCGCTGGCTGACAGGTGGTAGCGCACAAAATCCTGGAAGATCACGCCGATCTTTTGCCGCCAGCCTGTCAGATCGTATTCCCGCAGGTCCACCCCGTCCAGCAATATCTGCCCCTCGGTGGGGTCATACAGGCGGGTCAGCAGCTTGATGAGCGTGGTCTTGCCCGCGCCGTTCGCGCCCACCAGCGCCAGCTTTTCGCCAGGGCGGAGCACGAGGTTCACGTGGCGCAGCGCCCACTGATCGCGGCCCGGATAGCGGAAGGAGACATCGCGAAACTCAAGCCCCTGCTGAATCCGCTCCGGCAGCGGTTGCAGGTGGGCCGGCGGGCGCATGCGCGGCTCCAGCGCCAGAAAGCTGAACAGGTTGCTCATGAAGAGGCTGTTCTCGTACAGCTCGGTGAAGCCGTAAAAGATGCCCTGAAAGGTGCTCTGGCTCTGCCGGAACACGCTCAGGTACAGCGTCATGTCGCCGAGCGTGATGAGCCCCTGGATGGTGCGCAGGACGATCCAGGCGTAGGACAGGTAGTAGCTCGCGGTTGCCAGCAGCCCCCACCCCACGCTCGCCGCGCTGCGTCGGTAGGCCAGGTCCACATCTTCCTGAAAGAACTTGGTGAACAGCGTGCGATAGCGCTCCAGGATCGGCTCGCCGACCCCGAACAGCTTGATCTCCTTGACGTAGCTGTCCACCGTCAGCAGGTGCTCGAAGTAGGTCATCTTGCGCCGCTCCGGCGCCCGCCAACTGAGCATCCGGAAGGAGAGTTGGGCGAACTTGTTCTGCGCGAGGAAGCTGGGGATGGTGGCGCCGAACAGGATGAGCGTGAGCCAGGGGCTGAAGCGTATCAGCAGCAGGGCGAAGGAAAAGAGGGTGATGAGCGACTGGAGCAGCCCGAAGCTTTGCACCACGATGCGGAGCGCGCGCCAGTCCGCCTCGTTGCGGGCGTTTTGGAGCTTGTCATAAAACTCTGCATCTTCAAAGTAGCTCAAATCCAGCGCCAGCGCCTTGCGGATAATAAGCGTGTTGATGTGCAGGTTCAGCTTGGAGTTGAGCACATGCTCGATCAGCGAGCGGCTCTGGTTGCCGATGCTGCCGATGAGCAGCAGGGCGAACTCCAGGGCGAGCAGGGGCAGCATGGCTTGCAGGCCCGCCATCGCATTGTCGGTGCCGATCAAGGCCACCACGCGATCCACGATCAGCTTGCCCGCCCAGGCCTGCGCGGGGGGTAGCAGGGCCATCACGATAGTGATCGCTAGCATGATCAGGGTCATCGAGCTGCTTGCATGCCACACCAGGTTGAAGGCAGCCGGAATGTTGCCATACGCCTGAACCCATGCCCTCGCCTGCTCGCGCCAACTTTTCTTCACCGGGGCCGCTCCATCGCCCTGCGGCCCGCGCCCGTTGCTGGATGCCATCGTTTCCTCAGTCGCTCGCTATCAATAAGAGACGGTTATGATACCCTGCGCCCCCGACAAAACCAACCGTCATCCGGCGGGGCTGGCGCTGTACCTTTGGGCAGGCAGCATGGTCGCTGATGGGCCGTTGGCCTGCAACCTCGCGGCGGAAAGCGCGTATAGCCCCAGGACACGGATGGCGCTTGTCGGGCCGCTTCCGTTCGTGTATCATCCACAGGGTAGCTTTCCTGGTTGCCAGCCTGCGGGACAGGCTGGAATAAGAAACCGGACAGCGGGAAGCAACGCATAGGCGATCAGAGAAAGGACGGTTCGATGGGACTGATATCAAGGTGGGTCTCGCTCATCAAGGCGAAGATGAGCCAGCTTCTGGAGGGTGCGGAAGATCCGGCGACCGCGCTGGACTATTCGTACCAGCGCCAGCTCCAGCTGCTCCAGGACGTGAAGCGGGGGATTGTCGAGGTGACGACCTCGCGGCGTCGGCTGGATTTGCAGGCGGCGAAGCTGCGCGAGAACGTCGAAAAGCTGGATGGCCAGGCCCGCGTCGCCCTGCAGCAGGGGCGCGAGGATTTGGCGCGGCTGGCGCTCCAGCGCAAGCAGGCGGCGCAGATGCAGTTGAGCGACATGGACAGCCAGATTGCCACGCTGGAGCAGGAGCAGCAGAAGCTCCAGGAAGCGGAGTCGCGGCTGCGCACCAAGGTCGGAGTCTTTCCGTACCCGCAAGGAAACGATCAAGGCGCAGTACAGCGCGGCGGAGGCACAGGTCCGCATCGGGGAGGCCGCCACCGGCCTGAGCGAGGAGATGGCGGACGTGGGGCTGGCCATCGAGCGGGCCGAGAACAAGACCGAGCAGATGCGCGCGCGCGCGCTGGCCATTGATGAACTGGTCCAGATTGGCACGCTGGACGACCACATTGGCGGCGACATGCTGGATCGCGAGTTGGCGCAGCTCACCGCGGGCAGCGACATTGACCGCGAGCTGGCAGCCATGAAGCGCCAGCTTGGCGGGCCCAAGGCCGCGCCGCAGCTTACGGTCGGCGACGATGAGGGGGGTGCCCCGTGATTGTACGCATCTCCTCCGAGGGGCAGTATCGCCTTTCCAGCGCGCTGCTCGATCAGGTGAACGAGCTCGACAATGCGCTGGTTGAGCGCATCGCCGATTGCAATGAAGCGGAGTTCCAAACGCGCTTTGACGAGATGCTTAGCATCATCCGTACGGAGGGCGAGCGCGTGAGCGACGACGAACTGCTGGAATCCCATGTGATTTTGCCGCACCCCGACATCACGCTGGGCGAGGCGCGCGACTTTTTCACGGGCGAGGGGCTTTTCCCCGATTCCAGTACGGCCTGACCCCGCGGGCGCTGACCTTTCAGCCCCCCATGCAATCCTGGCGCGTTGCTTTTTGCAGCGCGCCTTTTGATTGGGGGCCAGCCGCGCGCTCCCTTTGTCAGCCCGCGCCGCTTGCTATAAAATGAGCCACCTAGTTAGCATGGCGAAGGAAGAAAACGCATGGACCTCGCGCAGACAGCGCTGCAACGATGCCTCAACAGTCCGTACCTTTGGAAGGATGAGAGCCGACCGAGCCAGGCGGCGGGCGAACTGGCCACCGCTCGCCAGTTTCTGGAGCAGGCCGCCCGCTCCTTTGCGGAGGCGGATGAGGCTACCGGCCTGAAGGAAGCGTGGGCGGCCATCTTCCGCGCGACCCGCGCCCTGGTTTATCGGGCGGGTTACATGGCCGAGCAACTACGCTGCATGGAAGTGGTGCTTTCGGCTCACTATCCCTCCGTTTCCGCAGACGACATCGCCGCGATGCGCCGCGCCCAGGAATTGGCCGGGCCGCCCGCCGCCGCGATGGAGCGGGCGCGTGCCTTTGTAGACAAGGCGGCCTCGCTGGTGGGCTGACCCCCGCCCCCGTCCCCTCATCCTCGCCGCGGGCCGCCCGCACGAGCCAGAAGGAGAGTTTGTTTTTATGGCAACCGCGCGTTGGTTTTTCCAATCGGAGCCAGACAGCCGCTTTGTGATCCAGGAGCACCTGCGCCAGGATTTTTGGCGGGCGGGCCCCGCTGCCCTCTGGATCGAGGTGGTGAAGAGCACGTCGCCCTTCCTGGCGGCGGGCTACTGGCACGATGTGACCTTTGATCTGGAATGGGAGTCGCAAACCGTTGTGCGCCTGCGCGCCAGCCGCCAGGAGCCGGAATTGATTCGCGCCCTGACCCTGCAACTTGGCTTCAAGCCCACCCACCAGGGGGAAGAGCAGGGCAAGCACCTGGCAGAATGGCGGCTGCGCCAGCAGGCCGTCGCGGCCCCGCCCACCTCCCTGGCCGCCACGTCCGTCGTAGGCACGCACGGCGACAGCTAACCCCACCCCCAGCCCTGGGCAGGAGCCCCCCATGACCACCGTCATCGTCAAGAGCCTGGACAACCTTCAGCAGCAGGTGATCGTCAGCGGCCATTCCTTTGTCTCGGACGAACCCACCGACCTGGGGGGCGATGGGCTTGGCCCCAACCCCTACGACCTGCTGCTCAGCGCGCTCGGCACCTGCACGAGCATGACGCTCCACATGTACGCGCGCCGCAAGGGGTGGCCCCTGCAGCAGGTCGAGGTGTGGCTGACGCATGACCGCGTGCATGGCGAGGATTGCGAGGGAAGCGAGGAGGCGGGCGGGTACCTGGACCAGATCACGCGCGAGTTCGTGCTCGTCGGTGATCTGTCGGACGAGCAGCGCGACCGCCTGCTGGAAATTGCCCGCAAGTGCCCGGTCCACAAGACGCTGCACAACGAGCTTCGCGTGGTGGACACGGAGCCGGAGGTGCGCCCGCCCGCGTAAGCGGGCCGACGTTCTTCCCCCATCTGCCCGCGCCGCCACAGCAGGGCATACTTTGTGCTTGGATTGGGCTATCCGTCACTCATACACAAGGAGAGTCCACCCATGAGCTCGCACGACGAGGAACCGCGCCCCATCACCACCCGCATGGGCGTCAGCGATGGCATAGTAGGGAATGAGGGGGAGCAGACGCTCACCGGCCAGGGCACCGAGGAAGATCAGGAGCAGGCCAGCGACTTTTACGAGGAGATCGGCGCGGTCATCCAGGGCAAATCGGGCGAGGATGTGCACGGCCCTGACATGGAAGACGAGGCCAGCTAGATGCCCAGGATGGACGAGCAGGAGCCACTTGACTTTGACGCCCTGCTGCGCGATCTTCAGTCGGGCGCAGCCGAGGAGGACTTGCCGGATGACTTTCGCTCCGGCTTTGTGGCGGTGGTGGGCCAGCCCAACGTGGGCAAGTCCACCCTGATCAATCGCCTCATCGGGCAGAAAGTGGCCATCGTCTCGCCCAAGCCGCAGACGACGCGCCGACGCATCCTCGGCATCCTGACGCGCCCTGACGCGCAGGCGATCTTTGTGGACACGCCGGGCATCCACGATGCGTTCCACAAGCTGGGCGAGTACATGAACCAGGTGGCGTCCAGCGCCCTGCCGGATGCCGATGTGGTCCTGTTCGTCGTGGACGCCCCGCGTGCGCCGGATGAGCTGGATCGGCAGATCGCGGCCCAGGTCATGCGCGCCGAGGGGGCGAAACTGCTGGTCCTGAACAAGATTGATCTGGTGGAGCAGGTTGTCGCCAACGCCCGCTTTGAGGCCTATCAGACCCTGGGCGAGTGGGACGAGGTGCTGCCCATCTCGGCGAGCGAGGGGCACGGGGTCGAGGGGCTGCTGGAGCGGCTCATCGCCCTGCTGCCCCAGGGTCCCCTCTACTACCCCAACGGCCAACTGACCGACCAGAGCGAGCGTGAGACCGCAGCGGAGATCATCCGCGAGGCGGCCCTGCGCCACCTGGATCAGGAAGTCCCCCACTCGCTGAATGTGGAGGTGGACGAGTGGGCGGAGCGCGAGGGCGGCAAGACCTATGTGTCCGCGACCATCTTCGTGGAGCGGGACAGCCAGAAGGGGATCGTCATCGGCGGCGGGGGCAAGATGCTCAAGCGCATCAGCTCGGACGCCCGCCGCGAGATGGAGCGGGTCATGGACACGCCGATCTTTCTGGAACTGTGGGTCAAGGTGCGCGAAAAGTGGCGCAACAACGAGAACTGGCTGAACCGCTGGGGCTACCGCCCCGACTGAGGACTATGGCACATATCTTTTCGCTGAACCGCTCCGATGGCGGGGTTCCCAAACTGCCGGTGCAGGAGGCGATGGTCACGGGCACCGGGATGGAGGGGGACCACCAGCGCAACCGCCGGCACCACGGCGGGCCGGAGCGGGCGCTCTGCCTCTTCTCGCTGGAGCACATCGTCACCCTGCAGCAGGAGGGGCACCCCATCTTCCCCGGCTCCGTGGGGGAAAATGTCACCCTCGTCGGCCTGGAGTGGGAAACGCTGGCCCCAGGGTCGCGCCTGCGCCTCGGCGAGGTGCTGGTCGAGGTCTCCTCCTACACCACCCCCTGCGAGACCATCAGCGCCTCCTTTGACGACGAGCGCTTCAAGCGCATCTCGCAGAAGGCGAACCCCGGCTGGAGCCGCCTGTACGTGCGCGTGCTGGAGCCGGGCAGGCTCCGCGTGGGCGATCAGGTAACCGTTCTGTAGGCGCTTGCCCGCCTAGCGCCCCTGCCCTGGCACGCGCCACCTCGCGGAAAAAGCAGGAGCGCTCCCCCGTGTGGCAGGCGGGCCCGGCGGGCGTCACGCTCAGCAGCAGCACGTCCCCATCACAGTCGGCGCGGATGCGCTCCACGCGCATCCGATTGCCGCTTGTCTCCCCCTTGTGCCATATTGCCTGGCGGGAGCGGCTCCAAAACACGGCCTCGCCCCGCGCCTGCGTGAGGCGCAGCGCCTCCTCGTTCATCCACGCCACCATCAGCACCGTGCCGTCCGCGCCATCCTGCACGATGGCGGGGATCAACCCCTGCTCGTTCCAGCGCAGCCCCTCTGCTTCCATGCCGTCGCCCCTCGCTCGACTGTCTTGCTGCCCCGCGCGTCCCGCCCCCGTCGTGCGGAATGCTCAGGCGCAGCAGCCGCAATCAGAAAAAAATCAGGTAGTGGTTCTCAAGTAAGTGATAGACGGAGTAGGCAACGTAGGTTGTGAGAGATGATAAACCAATGGGTGAAGCGGGCGTGCCAATCACGGGACTTAGAAAAAGAGAGGGTTTTACGTGTATAGCGGCCCACCCACTGGCGAAGAGTGTTGTACCAGCGTTCCTGATGCGCGGTCTCGACCGTTGCTTTGCCGACCGCCTGATGGTGCTCAACCGGCAGCACGGCTTGATAGGCGCGCCAAAAGTCGCTGTAGCTGTAGCAGGCGCGGTACGCCTCTGGCAACTGCTGCCACAAGCGCTCACAGGTCTCTGCGCTCCGGTCACCAAGGGCATAAGCCACGATCTGGCGCGTGCGCCGACAGAGCACCGTCCAGAGCCATTCTTGCTCCTGCTTGCTGCCGACAAAACTCCACACTTCATCCCACTCCAGCACATCCTCCGCTTGGGCAGGCAGGAGCGTTTCTGCTAGCGTCGGCAGCGTTTGGAGGTGCTCCAGAATCCACTCTCGTAGCGTGTTGCGCGACACCTGGAAGATACGCGCCACACCGCGTAAGCTACAGCGTTCCAGCGCCGCCTTGAGGGCTTTGGGCTTGTCCGGATTCTCTTCCTTGGGCGTGCGGCGCGCTTCTAGCACGCGTCGCACCCCACACGCTTTGCACCAATATTGTCGCTGGCCCAACCGATTATGCCCATTCTTTACGATATCGGTGCTGCCACAGCTTCGACAGCGGTAGGTTAGGATACCTTCGGGTATCTCTTTGGTGATCATGCTTCTATTATACCACTCATCACGACTTACTCAAGTACCACTACCCATTTCTCTCTAGCGGACTGCGCTTCCACTGCGTGCGAATCTTTGCCGCACACCCCTTCGGAAAAAGCCTCTTGACAACGCGAGAGAATGGCTGTATCTTGTGACTAATACGATTTAGTAAAACATATTAGTCAGGTTGGCTTCGGGCAAGGCGACAAGGAACGAGCGCGATCATGGCACGCAAGCGAGGACGACCGGCTCCGACCATGCGTGATGTGGCCGAGCGTGCTGGGGTCTCCCAGACCGACTGTTTCTTTCGTGCTGAATGGGGTCACCACGGTCACCCTGCCGAACGAGACGCGCGAGCGGGTGCTTAAAGCGGCAAAAGACTTGGGCTATCGCCCGAATGCTGCCGCCAAACTGCTGAGGACGAAGCGCTCCCAGCTGATAGGCTTTCTGACCGATGAGATAGCGACGTCGCCCTATGCGGGCAAGGTGATCAAAGGCGCGCAGGATGCTGCCCTGGCCGAGGATAAACTGCTGCTCATCGTCAACACGGGTGGCCATCGTGCCACAGAGGAAAAGGCCATCGAGCGCCTGCTGGAGTGGCAGGTGGAGGGCATCATTTACGCAGCCGGCTACCACCGGGCTGTCATCCTGCCCCCGACGATCCGGGAGACCCCTTCTGTGGTCGTCAATGGCTTTGCGGCCGATCACTCGCTTACCAGTGTGGTGCCGGATGAGGTGGGGGGCGGCTACGGAGCAACGGCGACCCTGGCGCGGGCAGGCCATCGGCGCATCGCCTTTATCAACCTCAACACGTTGGCATCCGGGTTGCCCGCCGCCCTGGGCCGCATGGAGGGATACCGGAACGCGCTCGCCGAGTTCGATCTGCCCTGGGACGATTCGCTAGTCTTTTCCGATGGGCTGGGTAACGCCGATGATGGCTACCGCCACACGCACGAACTGATGCGCCTGCCCAGCCCCCCTACTGCCGTCTTCTGCGCGACCGACCGCGTGGCGGTGGGGGTCTACGAGGCGCTCAAGGAACTGGGGCGCGTCGTACCAGACGATGTAGCAGTGATCGGCTTCGACAACCAAGAGCACATAGCCGCCTACCTTTCCCCCCCGCTCTCCACCATGGCGCTTCCCTTCTACGAGATGGGGCTCTGGGCTGCGCGCTATCTGCTGAACCCGCCGGCAAGCGCGGCCCCCCTCCACACGATCATCCCCTGCCCGTATATCTCACGGGCATCTGCCTGACCCAGCCGCCTATATTTAAAGGAAAGATGAGAAAGGAGGCCTTCCTGTTATATAACTAATACGTATTAGCTGCAATCGTGTCGTCCACTTACCTTTCAATCCGTGCATAGGAGAAGAATCCAGATGTCTCGCAAAGATGCAGCGAAGCTGTTTATACTGTTGGTCACCCTCCTGCTGACACTCGCCGCCTGTGGCGGCAGTGGGGGGACCCCTGTTGAGTCCGATTCGGGCGCGGACGCAGATGTGGTCGAAGAAGTAGACGAGGGCGAGGGGACAGGCGGGGAGAGCGAAGAAGTGGCAGAGCCAACCGAGATGGTGGCCGAAGCCACGGCTACCCTGGCGGCGGGCAAGGAGCAGGTCACCCTCTGGTCCCACTCGGCGGGCAACCCCGACGAGATCGCCGTAGTCGAGGAGATGATCGAAACGTTCAACGGCCAGAACCCTACCTACCAGGTGGTGCTGGAATCCTTTCCCCAGGCATCCTACAATGATTCGGTGGCCGCCGCCTCCGTTGCGGGCAGCCTGCCCTGCATCGTAGACCTGGATGGCCCCACTGTCCCCAACTTTGCCTGGTCCGGCTACCTGCAACCGCTGGCCATCAGCGAGGCCGACCTGGAAGCGCTAGACGTGCTGGAGAACGACGTGGGGCGCTACAATGGCGAGGTGTACTCCCTCGGCCAGTTCGATGTGGCCCTGATGGTCGCCGCACGCCAATCGGTCCTGGATGAGTACGGCATCCGCGTGCCCACCCTGGACGAGCCCTGGACGCTGGAAGAATTTAACGCAGCCCTCGACACGCTCAAGAATTCTGGCGACTTTGAATACGCCCTTGACGTGAACGCCCAGAACACCGGTGAGTGGTGGCCCTATGCCTACTCGCCCATGCTCCAGAGCTTTGGTGGCGACCTTATCAATCGCGACAGCTATCTGGAGGCAGAAGGGGTCTTGAACGGGCCGGAGGCATTGGCCTGGGCCGAGTGGTTCCAGGGGCTCTTCACGAACGGTTATGCCCCTACCAACCCCGCGGACGATCAGGGCTTCCTGCAGGGCGAGATTGCGCTCTGGTATACGGGTAGTTGGGCGGCCACCAGCATTCTCGAAGCCCATGGCGACGATGCCCTCTTCCTGCCGCCGCCCGATTTCGGAAATGGCCCCAAGGTTGGCGCGGGCTCCTGGCAGTTTGGCATCTCCTCCACCTGCGAGCATCCCGATGGGGCAGCCGAGTTTATCCTCTACACCATGCAGCCGGAGCAGATTGCTCTGATGTCAAACTCGTCGAGCCTGATCCCGACCACGAGCGGCGGCGCGGCCCTAACCGAGCAGTACGCCGAGGGCGGTCCCCTCCGCCTGTTCTATGACATGGCGGACCGCTTCGCCTTCGTGCGTCCGCAAACCCCTGGCTACCTGACGATCTCCAGCCAGTTCGAGCAGGCGGGGCTCTCGATCCGCGACGGCGGCAACGTGCAGGACGCCCTGGACGACGCCGTGGACGCCATCGAGCGCGACATCGAAGACAACAACGGCTACGGGTTCAGCGAGTAACCCTTTCCATCGAACCGGAGCAGGCGGGGCACAGTCTCGCCCCGCCTGCTCTCCTTCCTTACGACAAGAGGAGGAATCCCCATGGGTGTTGAATTGGATAGGCTGCACCAGCAACAGCCCGGCATCGCACCAGTGCGAGTCGAGCCGCCGAAGGACAGCCAAAAGCGGCGCGTTGGCGACGACCTGCGTCCGGGCATCAGCATGGTGGCGCCAGCCATGCTGCTCATGCTCCTTTTCCTGATTGGCCCCTTTTTCGGGGGCATCTTTTACAGCTTCACCAACCAGCGTCTCATCTCGGCCAACCCCACCGAGTTCGTTGGGCTGCGGAACTATGATCGGCTGCTCAGCCTGTCGGTGCTAACCCTCCAGCCGCTCACCGATGAGGCAACGGGCGAGCTGGCGCGGGATGAGCAGGGAGTCCTTCAGTTTCCGCGCTCCCGCGAGTTCACGCGCGATGAGGAAAACTTTCCCCAGTATGCAGACCTCACCGAGTGGTTCAACCTGGACCTGGGCAACACGCGATACGTTGTGCTGGCGGGTGACCCCACCTTCATGCGCTCGCTGTGGAACAACATATTTTTCAGCGTGGTCGTAATTCCGATCCAGACGGGGCTGGCCTTGCTGCTGGCGATGCTGGTCAATCAGAACCTGGCGGGGCGCAACTTTTTCCGCACCTTGTATTTCACCCCGGTGGTGACCTCCATGGTGGTGGTGTCAATCGTGTGGCGCTTCCTGTATGACCCGAACAATGGGTTGATCAACTCGGTGCTGGGGGCGCTCTCGTTCGGGGTGATTCCGCCCATCAACTGGTTGGGCGATCCCAGGGTTGCGATGTGGGCCATCATCATCATGTCGGTGTGGCAGGGGGCAGGGTTTCAGATGATGCTCTTTCTCGCTGGCCTCCAGGGCATCCCTGAGGAGCAGTACGAGGCGGCGAGCATGGATGGGGCGAACGGCTGGGAACAGTTTCGCTTTATCACCCTTCCCTGGCTGCGAAACGTCTTCGTCTTCATCTTCATCACCATCACCATTGCTGCGTTCCAGTTGTTCACGCAGGTCTTCGTGATGACCAATGGCGGCCCCGACGATGCCACCTCTACAGTGGTCTTCCACATGGTGCGCTCCGGCTTCCGCGAGCAGGACATTGCTTACGGCTCGACCATCGCCGTGGTGTTCTTCCTGATCATCATCGGCATCAACCTTATCCAACGTTTCCTTATCCGTGAGAAGGGAGCTGCCGCATGAAACCCACGCCACTTCAAACAGCCGTGAAGTATGTCCCTATGATTCTGTTGGGCATCTTCTTCACCTTCCCGCTCTGGTTCATGATGGTTTCCTCGTTCAAGGCGACCAATGCCCAGATCTTTGGCGACCTTCAGTCGCTGCGCGCCTTCTTGCCAGTGGGCGAGTTGACCCTGGCGAATTACCAATCCATCTTTGCCAACAGCAACTTTCCCCGCTACCTGCTCAACTCGGTGGGGATTACCACAGTCGTCATTGCCCTCTCGCTCGTCATCAACAGCATGGCTGCCTACTCGCTGTCTCGGTTGCGCTGGCCAGGGCAAAAGTTTCTGCTGACGCTCATCATCGCCACGCTCATCATTCCGGGGGATGCCACCATCATGCCCCTGCTGCTGCTGGTGAGCCGCCTGCCCTCGCTCTCCTTCAACGAGGGGTTGACGATATCGCAGGGGTGGTTGAACAGCTACCACGTGCAGATCATCCCCTTTCTGAGCAGCGCCTTTTCCATCTTCCTCTTTTACCAGTTCTTCCAGGACATCCCGAAGGACCTGGACGAGGCGGCACTGGTGGATGGGGCGAGCCGCTTCCAGATTTACCGCCAGATCATCGTCCCGATTTCGAGTCCGGTCTTTGCATCGGTGGCGATTCTGACCTTCCTCAGCAAGTGGAACGATTTTCTGTGGCCCATCATGGTGGTTCAAAGCGATGACCTGCGCCCCGTCATGGTTGGGCTCCAGTTCTTCTTCCAGCAAAATGTGCAGTGGGGCGAGGTGATGGCCTACACCACCCTCATCACGCTGCCAGTGCTCGGTTTCTTCCTGGCGTTCCAGGGGGCGTTCGTGAAGAGTATCGCTTCCACCGGTATCAAGGGCTAGCATCACAGGATTTGTCATGACCCACTATCATCTTGAAGAGGGGGCCCTGGCCGTGCGGGCTGCTCTGGCCGACGACCCTCACCGACCGCTCTACCATTTCCTGCCGCCGCGCTACTGGATGAACGATCCGAATGGGCTGATCCACTGGCAGGGGGTCTACCACCTGTTTTATCAGCACAATCCGCATGGCCCCCTGTGGGGGGGCATCCACTGGGGGCACGCGAGCAGCCGCGACCTGCTCCACTGGACCGATGAGCCCATCGCCCTTGCGCCGGAGCCGGGCGGGGCGGACGAGAGTGGCTGCTGGTCCGGCTGTGCCGTGGTGCATGAGGGGGTTCCCACCCTGATTTACACGGGCTTCCGCGATGGCCAGTTTTCTGTGCTGGCGGCGCGCAGCAGCGACGCGGCCCTGCGCCACTGGGAAAAGGAGGCGGGCAACCCTGTCATTTCTGGGCCGCCCGACGGGCTGAGCGTGGTGGGCTTTCGCGATCACACCATCTGGCGCGAGGGGGACGAGTGGCGGATGGGGATAGGCTCGGGCATCGAGGGTCAGGGCGGCACTGTCCTGCTTTACCGCTCCGCAGACCTGGTGGAGTGGGAGTTTCTCCATCCGTTGCTGATGGGCGATGCTCAGTCGCACGAGCCGCTTTGGCTGGGGACGATGTGGGAATGCCCTGACTTTTTCGCGCTGGATGGGCGGCACGTGCTGCTGCTGTCGGTGTGGCACCAGAACGATCTGTTCTACAGTGTAGGCATGGTGGGCCACTACGAGGCGCAGCGGTTTGTGCCGGAAACGCTGCGCAAGCTCGATTTTGGCGACAACCATTTCTACGCGCCGCAGACGATGCGCGATGAGCAGGGGCGACGGCTGATCTGGGGCTGGGTGCAGGAAGATCGGACCCCCGCCCAACAGACGGAGGCAGGCTGGTCGGGGGTCATGTCGCTGCCCCGCCTGCTCTCGCTGGATGAGGAGGGCCGCCTCCGCATCGAGCCGGTGGCGGAGCTTCAGGCGCTTCGTCGGGAGCACCAGCGCTTTGCGGGGCTGGCCCTGCCGGCGGGGGAAAACGTCCTGCTGGATGGGCTGCGCGGCGACACGCTGGAGCTGATCGCTACATTTGAGCTGGGCACCGCGCAGCGGGTGGGGCTAAAGGTGCGCTGCGCGCCCGACGGCTCCGAGGAGACGCTGATCGTCTACGACGCGGAGGCGCAGCAGGTGATCCTGGACGGGCAGCGTTCGAGCCTCGACAGCGAGATTAGCCAGCGCACCTTTCGCGCTGACCTGTTGGACGCTCCGGGCGACACGGTGACCCTGCGCGTCTTCCTGGATCGCTCGGTGATCGAGGTGTTTGCTGACCCCTTCACCTGCATCACGGGGCGCGCCTACCCGACCCGCCCTGACAGCCTGGGCGTGGCACTGTTCGCGGAGGGGGGGGAGGCGCGGCTCCGCACGCTGGACAGCTGGCAGATGGCGTCCTGCTGGCCCTGATGACAGGCAGGGGGAGCGTCATCCCCCTGCCTGCCCTGCCTTAGCGCCAATCGCCCTCGGCAGCGCTATGGCTCGTTTCGCTCGCCCGCACCACCACGACGCCCGGCGAAAATTGCACGAGCCCATAGCCCTCCCCTCGACTGTAGCTGGTTCCCAGCCGCGCCTGGGGCGCTACGTCCAGCACCTCCTGCACCCGCAGGGAGCCCGCAGGCAGCGGGATGGTGAAGGGCACGCCCCACTCGGCAGTGCCCCGCATGAAGTTCCAGGCGCGGCGCGCGCTCCAGCGGCGGGGCACCACAAACTCGGCCTCGGTGGGCCACCCCTGGTAGCTGCCGCCAGTAGGTTGCGGATGGCCTAGGGGGTGGCCTCCTGCCTCAAGCGCTGCCAGAACGTCCAGCAGGGCCCGCGCCGCGTGCCGGGCGGCCAGGGCGTCCAGCGCGGGGCCGGTGGCCCCCGCCGGAAACGGGAACGCACGCTGCGCCAGGATCGGCCCCTCGTCCAGCCGCTCGCTCATGCGATGGATCGTCACGCCGCCGTGGCGCGCGCCCGCGCGCAGCTGCCAGAATAGCGGGGCGGGGCCGCGATAGTGGGGCAGCAGCGAGGGGTGTACGTTCAGCCATCCCCAGCGGGGCAACCCCAGCACCGCGCCGGGCAAGCGGTGGGGCCAGCACGCCACCACGACCGCATCCGGCGCCAGCGATTCCAGCAGCGCCAGTGCCTCCGCCCCGATGCGCCCGACCGACCACGTAGGCAGGGCGCGCTCCCACGCCAGCGCGGCAATGCTCTGCTCCACAAAGGAGGGCAGCATGGGTAGCTCTGAGGCGATAGGCGGCGGCGGCGCAAGGCGGGCAAACCTCTCCCCCGCGATGACCACCCCCACCACCGTATGCCCCCCCGCCAGCAGCCCCGCCAGCACCCCATGCGCCAGCACCCCCATCGTTCCAAAAAGGAGTAAACGCGCCCCCTTGTTTGCCTCCACAGATTCCCCTATAATACCGTTGTAGCTATAGCACAATCCCGTTGTGGGATCGAGATGGCGGCAGAAAGCGAGGGTAGGTATGGCACGGATGGTGCAGTGCGTCAAACTGGGTCAATTGCTGCCTGGGCTCGACAAGCCCCCCTTTCCGGGTGAATTGGGCGAGCGCGTCCTTGAGCATGTCTCGGCAGATGCGTATTCCATGTGGCAACAGTATTCCACCCTGATCATCAACCATCAAGGTCTCAGCCTCGGCAATCCGAGCCATCGCGATTTTTTGATGCAGCAGATGGAAGAGTTTTTCTTCGGCAACGATCAGGGGATGGTGCCGGAGGGCTGGGTGCCGCCGGGCCAGGGCGGGGCTAAGGGGGGCGCAGCGCCCCCACCGGCCAAGGGGGGTGCCCCCGCCCCACGTAAAAAGTAGGTGGCAGAGCTTCCCATATCCATGAAAGCCACCGGCGACATCCTCCTCGTTTCGTGCTATGAACTGGGCCACCAGCCGTGGAACCTGGCCTCGCCGCTTGCCGTCCTGCAGCAGGCAGGCTTCGCCCCCATTGCGGTGGACACCTCGGTTGAAACGCTGGACGAGGGGGTGCTGCGCCGGGCCAGGCTCGTGGCGATCTCGGTGCCGATGCACACGGCCATGCGGCTGGGCATGCGCGTGGCGGAGCGCGTGCGGCGGCTGAACCCCGCGGCGCATGTTACCTTTTATGGCCTTTATGGCTGGCTCAATGCGTCGTACCTGCTGCCCGATTGGGGCGATTCGGTGATAGCGGGGGAGTACGAGGCCCCGCTCCTGGCCCTGGCGGAGGCCCTGGCGGCGGGGGAGCCCCCGGACGCGGTGGCGGGGGTCGGGGTGGCGGGGCGGACGGTCACCCCCTGGATTCAGCGCTTGCCCTTTGTCCCCCCGTCGCGCGCCACCCTTCCCGCCCTGGAGCGGTACGCCCACTTTCGCGTCGGGGACGAACTGGCCCTGGCCGGGTACGTCGAGGCCAGCCGTGGGTGCCTGCACACCTGCCTGCATTGCCCCATCACGCCGGTCTACGGCGGGCGATTCTTTGTCGTCCCGCGCGAGGTGGTGCTGGCGGACATCCGGGCGCAGGTGGCGGCCGGGGCGCGGCACATCACATTTGGTGATCCTGACTTTTTGAACGGCCCGGGGCACGTGCTGGCCATCGTGCGCGCGCTGCACGCCGAGTTTCCCGATCTCACCTGGGATGCCACCATCAAGATCGAGCACATCCTGGAGCATAGCACCCTCTTTCCGTCGCTGCATGAGTTGGGCTGCGTTTTCGTGGTCTCTGCCGTGGAAGCCTTCAGTGATCATGTGCTGGCGCACCTGGACAAGGGGCATTCAGCAGCCGACATCGCGGAGGCACTGGCCATCACCCGCGCGGCGAACATCGTGCTGCGCCCCTCCTTCGTTGCCTTCACTCCCTGGACGACCCTCGATGACTACCTCCACCTGCTGGATCGTGTTGAGGCGTTGGACCTGGTCGCGCAGGTCGAGCCGGTGCAGTATGCCATCCGCCTGCTGATTCCCCCCGGCTCCGCCCTGCTGGGCGAGGCCGACACGGCGCGCTGGCTGGGCGATCTGGACGAGGCGGCCTTTACCTACCGCTGGCAACACCCCGACCCTCGCATGGATTCGCTGTACCGCGCCGTCGCCTCCCTGGTGGAAGAGGCCGCCGAGGCGGCGGAGCCGCCGGAAAACACCTTCCAGCGCGTGCGGGCGCTGGCGCACCAGCAGGCGGGCCGCGTGCCGCCTGCGCCGCGCTGGCCCGCACGCAGCCCAGGCGGTTTTGCCCGGCCTGACTGAATCCTGGTTCTGTTGAGCGGAACCTACCGCGGACCAGTCTGGTTCGCTCGATTAAGCAGTGCTGGTGCTTGAGTCTTTGATCTTATAGGTTATGCCTTTCTTCTCCAGATAGCGTTGATGCTATGATAGCGCCGCCAGAAGCCAACTGTCTGTTTATTGTTGCTTTCTTCTGCGTTGTGTCGTTCCCAGGACAACCTTTTCTGAAGACAAAGGTTGTATACACCTTTACGGTAATGATGGCTTGCAGCCAGGCAGCCCTACACCACCTGCCTGTGGCGCCTGATCTTGGAAGCTCAGCGAGTTTCTCCTGCTCAAAGGCTGGCGCTCTGCTAAGCGTCCTATTGAAGCCGTATTTTGGGAGTTGAACGAGTTAATGGTTGCACCACATTACAAGTCTACTTCCACCCCGAAGCAGGTTGGACTCGCCACACTTAGAAAAGCCTTAGCTACCCTCATCGCTGTCCTGGCGCATCTTGCAGGATTCGCCCTTCTCTATCCCCTCCTGGGCATCCGGGTGGCAGCCCTGGCTATCCTTCCCATCTTTACAATCAGTTGGCTGTGGGGCATGCGCTGCGGGGTGCTGGCTGTGTTCCTGAGCGTGCCCATCCACCTCTTGTTGATGGGGGAGGATGGCCGCCAGCAGGGGCTGATCCAGGGATTACAACATCCGGGCAACTTTATTCTTCTGCTCGAGGCGATCGTGGTAGGTCGCTGGCAGCGGCTGACGCTGCGTATTCGCCAGGAACTGCTGGAGCGCAAGCACGCCGAGTCCCTCCTCCAAAAGCAGGTCGAGGAGCTTGCCGTGCTTCAGGCGAGCATGATGGAGCTAAACAGTCGGCACGATCTTGGGCTGCTGCTGCAGACTATCCTGGAGCATGCCATCCGCCTGCTGAAGGGCACGGGCGGCGAGCTTTTCCTGTGCGATGCCGAGCGCGAGGAACTCCGCTTCGTGACGGGGGTCGGCATCCCGGATCAGATGCAGGAGAGGCGACTCCGCTATGGCGAGGGGGCTGCGGGCAGGGTCGCGCAGACGCGCAGGCCGCTTCTGATTCACAACTACTCCCAGTGGCCGGGGCGCGTCTCGTTTTACGAACCTCTCCAGCCCCGCCAGGCCCTGGTTGGCGCTCCGTTGATCTGGGAGGGCAAGGTGATGGGCGTCATTCATGTCCTCCACGAGGAGCCTGGCCACTTCATCCAGTCTGACCTGGATCTGCTTGCCCTCTTTGCGAACCATGCTGCCGTTGCCCTGGAAACTGCCCGCCTGCTGGACGCCGAGCGCGAGCATCGCCGCCAGGTGGAGCAGTACGCTACCGATCTGGCGGAGCGCGAGCGCTTCCTGAGTGGGCTGAACGCGATGACCCAGGCAGTGCTGCGCACAGATGATTTTTCCCGCTTGATCCAACTGTTGGCGGACAGCCTGGGGGAGCTATTCGAGGCCGATGCCTGCTTTATCGCCCTGTGGGATGAGGCGGAGCAGCGGACCCTTCCAACTGCTGCCTTTGGCGACCAGCGCGACACCTATCGCGCTATCAAGATAGAGCCAGGCGCAACCACCCTCACCCAATCGGTGTTACAGGAACGCCGGCCCCTGGCGGTGGAAGACCCTGAGTCTTCTCCCTATGTCAGCGCCAGCGTGCTGGCGCACTTTCCGTGCAGGGCGCTGTTGGCCCTCCCGCTCGCCGTGGGCGAGCAGAAGATTGGGTCAGCGGTGGTTGCCTACGAAGCCCCTCGCCGTTTTACCGAGGCGGACCTTCTGCAAGGGGAGCAGGTGGCAGGGCAGATTTCGCTAGCGCTTACCAATGCGCGCAACCTGGAAGCGGAGCGCCAGCGGCGTGTTGCCGCTGCCATCCTGGTCGAAATCGCGCATCTGGCGGGCTCCTCGCTCGAAATGAAGGAGATGCTCCGGCAGGTAACGCGCCGAACCGCTGCTGTCTGCGAAGCCCAGCGCTGCAACATCCTCCTGCTGGGTGAAGCCCGCAAGTATTTCCACCTCATCATGTCTCAGTTGGCTGATGGACAAGAATCGGTCGAGCTGTGGGAAAGCTTCCTGTCCAAGGGGCGCCTGGAGGTGGAGGCGGTTCCCCTGTTTCAGGAGGTCGTGCAGACGCGCGAGCCACTGATTATCTCGGCTGCCACCCCACTCCTCGGGGCGCTCGCGGCATGGGTTGAATTCTTCGCTATCCGCACTTGTCTGGCGGTGCCCCTGATTAACAAGGATCAGGTCATCGGGCTTATGATTCTGGATCGGACGGATGATGCACAACCGTTCACCCCCAATCAGACAGCGCTGGCGATGACGATTGCCGGGCAAGTGGCGGCGCATATCGAGAATGCGCGCTTGTATGGGGAAATGCAGCAGTTGGCGGTGACCGATCCGCTGACGGGGCTATACAACCGACGTGGCTTTGTACGCTGGGCCGAGCATGAGCTTGAGCACACCCGCCGCTTCGGGCGCGCAATTTCGCTAGTGATGTTTGACATTGACCGCTTCAAACTGGTAAACGATAGCTACGGCCACCCCGTCGGCGACGAGGTGATGAAGGAGCTAGCGATGCGGCTGCTGCCCACGCTGCGCTCGATTGACCTGCTGTGTCGCTATGGGGGGAAGAGTTTGCCCTCCTTCTGCCCGAAACTGATTCCGCGCAGGCTGCGCTCGTCGCCGAGCGGCTTCGTCTCCTGGTCGCCGATCAACCCTTCAACGGCGCCCACCTGCCCTTGCCCATCACCGTCAGCCTGGGGGTTGCCTCGCTGGTGGGGGACGAGGCAGGATTGGACACCCTGCTCGAGCGCGCCGACGAGGCGCTGTACAGCGCGAAACAGGGAGGGCGCAACGCGGTGCGCGTCTGGCAACCGAGACGAGGGGAGCAGCACCCTCCTCGTCCAGCCCATTCCCTAGAGCACCGCGCCGGCGTTACGTGGCGGCGAGGGCGTGGCCCCAAATCAGAAAGAGCGGGTCACTCGCGTACGGCTCCGGGGAATGGTCCTCTGCCTGAATCTGATCGAAGGCACCGCTTGCCTGAAAGTACCCGGCCACCAGTTGGATGTGCTGCTGGTCGTTCGAGCCGCTCCACACGGCCACCGCCTTCGTGGGGAAGCAGCGGTTCGAGATGCTGACGAAAAAGGGCGCGCCGGGCCGCAGCACGCGCCCTACCTCCCGAAAGACGGCGATGGGCTGGGTGAGGTACTGCACGCTCACGGCGCACAGCGCTGCATCGAAGCTGTGGGTGGCGAAGGGAAGCGTGGGCGAGGCGTTCAGGTCGTGGACAACCACGTGGTCCAACTGCGGGTTGTCATCCATCTCCTCCGCATTCATGCCAAGCCCCGTCACCGACAGGCGCGTCATCTTGGGCAGGTGCGAGCGCCACGAACTCATCAGGTCGAGCACCTGCCAGCCGTCCTGCAGGTGTGCCTTGTAAAAATCGCGCAGGGCCGCAATCGCCACATCGTCCAGGTGGACTACCTTCCGCGGGATGCGGTAAAAAGCGTCATCGGCGCTTTCCTCCATCCGCCGGAACCATGCCTGCGGGAACCGTTCATCTGTCATCGCTGCTCCCTCCGTGGGCTGCCCCCATACCGTGCACCCCCATGAGCCGCGTGAAGAGGGCGGTGAGCAGCCGCAAAACTTTCTGAGATACGCCAAGGGACGGCATCCCGGCCATCGCACGCTGATAAGTGAGCAGCGCGCCCAGCCAGTCGCCGCGCCAAAGTTTCCACTGCGCCAGCAGCCGCAGCGTATACGCTTCCTGCTCGTGCTGCCCAAGCTGGAAGAAGAGGGCGGCTGCCTGCTGGAGCAGGGCCTCGGCCTGCCCCGCCTGGCCCCGGCGCCGATGCAGCGTGGCCAGATTGCCCAGCACCACAGCGCGCCCCGGCCCGTCGCCCTCGCGCTCGCATAGCGCCAGGGCCTCCTGGTAGGCGCCCTCCGCCTCCACCCATCGCCCCATCTTCTGGTAAGTCACGCCGCAGTCAGACAGGGCGCTGGCCTCATTCTGCGGCTGCCCGACCTCCTGCCATGCCCGCCGCGCCTCGGTGAAGGCCACCAGGGCCCCTGTAAGGTCGCCCCGCGCATAGGCGGCGTGCCCCTGCTCCATCAGGCGCTGCGCTTCCACCCTATCGCTCCAGCGAGGGCACGCGCACCAGCACCTGGGTTCCCTTGCCCGGCACGCTTTGAAGGCGCCACTCTGCCCCGATCAGATCGGTGCGCTCGCGCATGGTGAGCATGCCCAGGCTGCCCGATGTCTCGTACCGCGCCTGGACAACCGCCGGATCAAAGCCAATCCCATCATCTTCCACCGCCACCTCCAACCCCTGGGGCAGCTGCCGGGCCCGGACGATGATGCGGCTGGCGCGGGCATGCTTGCGCGCGTTGCCGACTGCCTCTTGAATGATCGCAAAGAGGGTACGGGCCACATGCGTGCTGAGGAGCGGCAGCGCCTCCGGCAGGGCCAACTGCACGGGGGCCGCCTGCGCGCGTTCGATGTTGAGGCGCTCGACATACGTTTGCAGGGCAGCCCACAAGCCCTGCGTTTCCAAAATCACCGGCCGCAGCTCGAACAGCAGCGTGCGTGCCTCCCGCATGGCGCGCCCGTTCATTTCCAGCAGCTCTTCCAGCTCTGCCGCGGCGGCCTGCGGGTTTCGCTGCATCAGCCGCCGGGCGTGCTCGAGCCCCATGCTCATCGCAGCGAGGCTCTGCACGGTGCCGTCATGGAGGTTGCGCGCCAACTCGCGGCGCACTTCTTCCTGGGCGGCGATGATCCGCTCTTGCTCCTCGCGCAGGTTGCGGTACAGCCGCGCGTTGTCAATGGCGATAGCAGCCTGGCTGGCCAGGGTCAGCAGCAATTCCAGATCGTCGTTGTCGAAGCCGGTGCGCCCTACCTTGTTGAGCACCTGGAGCACGCCGATGGTTACGCCTTTCAGCTGCATCGGAACGCACAGGATGTTGCGCGTTAAAAAGCCGGTGCGCAGGTCCACCTTGCGGCTGAAGCGCATATCCTCGCCAGGATGATTGCTCACCACAGGCACCCCGTTGGTGGCAACCCATCCGGCAATACCTTCCGTGATGGGCATCCGGAAGCGGCGCAACTCGTCCCGTTTCGTTCCGTGGGCAATCTCGAAGACCAGGTAGCCAGGGTCGTTGGGGTCCATCAGCATCAAGGTGCTGGCCCCGGCGTTCATGACGGAGGCGGACAGCTGCATGATGTCCTGAAGGAGCTGATGCAATTCCCGCGTGGAGGCCAACGCCTGGCCGATGTCGTGCAGCAGGCTGAGCCGCTCCAGGCGCAGTTGAGTCATGCTCAGGTCCTGGAGGAGCGCCCCCAGGTAGCCGGCTACCTGCCCGATGATGCGCACGGTTTCTTCCTGCAGGGGGTCAAGCGCCGCTCCGGGCGGCAGGAGCAAGGCGGCACGCCCCACAACCCCGCTGGTGTTCGGCAGCGCCACCTCGACCACGCCCTGCCCGCTGTCAGCCAATGTTTCCATAGCAAGCGGAGCAGGCAACGTTTCCCAGCGCTCCGTCCAACCTTTTACATGGGCTTCAAAGGGGTCTGGAAGCGGGTCAGTTTGCACGCGGGTGGGCAACTCGGCAGAGCCAAAGAAATCAAGGACCCCTACCTCCGCGTTGCTCGCTTCTTTCATGCGCAGCAGCGCTGCGTGCAGGGTTGCCCGCACGTCGCGCTCCTTTAGCAGCAGAAGCAACTCCGCGACAACAGAAGGGGTGGTGGGGGGCATGTCAGCGCTCATAGGGTGCCGTGGTCACTCAGGTAAAGGGATGGACGGATAGTTATGGCCCGCTGTAGCGCAGCTTTTCGGGAAAACGATTTTTGCGAGCGGAGCGGCAATCGCAGGCGACCAGGGTTTTCCCCGTGATACTGTGGAGCCGCCCGTCATAGGAGGCGCCGACTATCGCTTCGGCGCGCCAGTTGCCCAATTGGAAGGGGACGAGCGAGCCAGCCGGCATCCACTGGCCATTGTACATGCGGGCGATGTGCAGGTGGGCGCCGGTGGAAATGCCCCCCTCGCAGGAAGGATACCCCAAAATGTCCCCTGTTTCCACCCGGTCGCCCGTCTGCGCGCTGCGCGCCGAGCCCAGGTGCATGATGAACAGCAGCCACCCTGTTCGTCGGTCGCCATCCCTGTCCAGGTCAATCCACATCTCGCCGGGGGCGTTGCTGATGACAACCCCTGCTGCCGGGGCGCGCACGGGATAGGCGGAGGTCCAGCAGCCAGAGGCGACGGGCGGCGCGAAATCCAGGGCCGCCCAGCCGGAGATGCCATCCCCGTAGCCCCCATGCGGCCCCCCCGAAAAGTACCACAGTTCCCCTTCCGGAAAGGGTAGCTCGAAATAGGGCTGCTCGCCCCCTGGCGGCATCACCGCCCCCCCCGCCACGCTGCCCGAAGAGACGGCGGTAGCTGGCCTGGAAGCGCTCTGACAGCAGAAACTCGTTGAACGTACTGGCGGGCTCCACAGCCGCCAGCACGTTGGCAACCGCCGCGCTCCCTGCGTTGGTGCCGGGGAAGAGGCGCGCGGGCACCCCATTGTTCAAGATCACCCAATCGCGCCGCCCCTCCAGTTGCCCGTAGTAGCCCTCCATCAACTCCTTGGCAGCCCAGGCGGCTTGCCAGGACAGATTGGGGGGGCCGCCATCCTTCAGCCCAAAGGGGAAGAGGCTGGTAGGCTGCGGGCTGGACACCCAGCCACTCAACGTTTCCATCAGCGCCAGCAGGACGCGCGGCCCAACATGGTACTTCGCGGCGGTCGCCTCGATAATCTCGGCACCGCTGCGCCCCCATTCGGTATAGCTGGCCAAAAAGCCGCCCTGCGCCTCAATGAAGCGTTGCGTGTCCCAGGTGGTGTAGGAGGCGCCGTACACCGCCTCGCTATCGTGTAGCAGGTACGCCTGTGGCAGAGAGACGGTGATGGAGGAGGGGACCGAAAGCGAGTCACCGACGCGCAGGACCTCAGCCCCCGTCAACTCATTAAAGGCCAGAAACTCTTCCAGCTCCATATTGTGCCGCAGCGCGATGGCCAGCAGCGTATCGCCCGGCTTCACCTCGTATCGCCCGCGCACTGCCGTCGGGGTGGCGGTGGGGGTGGGGGAGGGCGCCACGGTGGCGGTGGCGGTGGCGGGCGCAGCGGTTGGCGTGGCGGGCGCGACGGTTGGCGTGGCGCTGGGCAGCGGCGTGGCGGCCAGGGCTATGGCAGTAGGGGAGGGCAGGGCGTTCGGCATCGGGCTGGATTGCGCCGTGCTGCACCCAGCAAGGAGGGGAAGGAGAGATAAAGCCAGCACCAGCCAGGCGCGTACCCGGTCACTTTTCAAAAGCATGGCAACGATTCTATCGAAGGAATGGAAGCAGGCAGAGCAGGCGCGGCGCGGTGGCCCCGGCGCCCCGCCAGGCAAATGCAGCGTGCTATGGTAGTGCAAAGTGGGGCAGCTTTCAACTTTTGTGCGGCGCGCCCCACTCTTGAAGAAACGCCTGATGAAAAGCATAGCAGCGACCTCGCCGTCCGACAAGCCCTTTGCTCCCCATGCAAAAAGACGGTGGCTCATCGCCACCGTCCTGAGTACGCTTGAGGGGGGAACGCCTGATCTTACGAGGCGGAATCGCTCACCTGGCCGAGGAGCACGATGGGGCCAGTGGGGCTTGTGCTGCCGCCACGCGGCTCCACGCTCACCCCCACCGCGGCGAAGCCTTCCAGCCCCTCAGGCACGGTGACATGGTAGGAGGTTGCCAGCTGGTCATCTACCTCGAGCAGCCCGGCCGGGACGGGGTCGCCCTCCGCAGGAATCAACCAGACCTGGTAGGTTTGCTCTGCGTCGAGCGGCTCAAGACCGCTCCACACCAGCAGGCCGACGCTGCCGCTTTGATAGAAGGTGCCGTGTGCGGCGGGGGCGGCCTCGGTTCCGGGCAGCGGGATGGCACGCTCGGCGCCCGCAAAGAGGGCAAGCTGGGCTTCGTCCGCCTGAAGCTGCTGGAGCAGCGACAGGTTCGTCGCCTCTAGCTCGGCGATGCGGGTACTCACGGCCACCACCTGGGCTTGAAGGGAAGACAGTTCGGCCTCGCGCTGGGCCGCGCTGGATTGCAGGCGCGTGCTGTAAAGCGTAGAAAGGAGGAGCAGGCCGAGCGCTGCCGCCGCCGCGAGCTGCCAGATCGAACCCTGCATCATGCGGCGAGGCTGCTGGGCAGGCAGGCGGCGCGTGGCTGTTGCCCGCATCGGCACCCCCGCTGACACCAGGGGCCTGCCCGCCACATCGGCGCGGACCCGTGCCATCAAGCGCTCTTTCAAATCAGGCGAGAGCGGGCCCAGGGGAGCCGTGTGCGCCAGGGAACTCGCTGCCTGTTCCACAGCGTCTAACTGCGCAAGCAACTCGCGCTGCTGCTCAATGTAGTGATCCACCGATAGCATCTCCTCCGGCTCCAGCACACCCAGCACGTAGGCGGGCAAGAGATCAACTATGTCGCTGAAAGATGGCGTATCGGTCATGGTAAAAGCCTGCAATATCCTGTCACCAAGCAGAAGTACGAAGAAGACGTTCGAGTTTCTGCATTCCTATACGGACGCGTGTCTTGATGGTTCCAAGCGGGGTGTTCGGTATACTCCGCAATTTGGCTCTGGCTCATCCCTTCCCAGTAGGCCAGTTCCAGGCAGAGCCGCTGCTCGCTCGGGATGGCATCAAGTGCCTGACGGATCCGCTGGCGGTTCCAGCGTTGCTCCATCCCCTGCTCCACCCCTGTCTCATCCGCTTCCAAGGTGTTCCACAGGGTGGCCTCCTCCTCGTCCGATCCGGTCAGGATCGGCTGGGGGCGCGTTTTGCGGCGCCGAAGCTGGTCCAGGCTCTTGTTGCGGGCGATGCGGTACAACCAGGCAGCCGCTGCGCCGCTATGGTTGTAATCACCGGCCTTCTGCCAGACCTGCCAGAAGGACTCCTGCAGCAGTTCGTCTGCCACAGCAGGGGTACGAACGATGCGGAGGATCAAGTTGTAGGTGGTCTGCGCGTGACGATCGTAGAAAGCTTCTAGGGCGTCCGCATCCTGCTTGGCAATTTGCTCCAGCAACGCTTCATCCGAGGCTAACTCATAATCCACGGACTCTACTCCAGTCGTGAAAAGCCTTGCCTCAATAAAGTATGACGCAAGGAAGCGACAAAACGATGTATCCAAAGTTCACATAAGCAACCAGGGTGCCAGAATGGGAGGAGAAAAGCGAGGGGATGGCGGTTAGCGAGCGGTCAAGCCGTTGAATTCTTCTTGCCGACAGGCACAGGCCTCGCGGCGCTCGGTGCCCCGCCCCAGATAGCCCTCGTAGCTTCGCGTGCCGGTTTCGGCGCGCCAGCCGTCCAGCATGAAGGGGAGCGTGCCATCCGCAGAAATCCACTGCCCGTTGTACCGCCGCGCGATGTGGAGGTGGGCCGCGTCGGAAAAGCCACCCTCGCAGGAGGGGCGGCCAATCGCATCGCCCTGGCTGACGGTTGTGCCCGCTGTGACGCGCCCGGCAGCGGCCATGTGCATGTACAGCAGGCTCCACCCTGTGCCCACAAAGCCATCGTCGTCCAGGTCGAGCACCACCTCGCCATTCTCGCTGCGGATGACGGTGCCGCTTGCGGCGGCGGTGGCCCAATATTCGGAGGGGGCGCAGCCTGTCGAATCGGGGGGGACGAAATCCAGAGCGGCCCAGCCGGACAGGTCGCCCCAGCCGCCATGCGGCCCGCCGGTGAAGAACCATGTCTGGCCGCTGGGCCACGGCAGGGACAGGTCAGGCTGTGCAAGGGTTTCGGGGACAAGCGGCTCGATGGCGTCGGCCCACGGATCGCCGAACAGGCGCACATAGGTGGCGAAGAAGCCGCTTTCCGACAGCGCCTCGGACCAGGAATCAGGGGTCCCCTGCACCGCGAACACGTTCTGGATGGCGGCGGTGCCGGGATTGGTATCTTCATGGTAGAGCGCGCGCGTGCCGTCGCTGAAGCGCAACTGCGGGTCCTGGCCGGAAAGCGTACCGTAGTAGCCCTCGTTCATTCGGTTGGCCGCCCAGGAAAGCTGAAAGAAGAGCCCGGCCCGCAGCGGGTCGCGCATCCCCATGGGGTAGGAGCGCTCTTCCGGCTCCTTCTGCGTCAGCCAGCCGCTTTGAAAGTCCAGCATGGCCAGCAGGGGGCGCGCGCCGACGCTGTAGCGTTGGCTCACCAATTCCACGATGGCCGGGCCGTCCAACTCGGCCCCTTCCACCGTTTCGCTGTACGCTTCCAGAAAGCCCCCGTGCTGGCGGGCCACCTCGCCCACGTCAAACCCACGGTAAGCGGGGCTGAGCACCAGTTCGCTGTCGGGGATCAACTTTTGGAAGGCGGCCAACAGGGTCACGCGGCTGGGCATCGCCAGCACCTGCCCTACCTGTAGGGCGTTCGGGTCACTGATCCCGTTGAGCGCCATCAAATCTTCGATTCCGACCTCGAAGCGCGCGGCCACGGCAAACAGCGTGTCCCCTGGCACCACCGTGTAGGCGTCTGTGGCAGTGGCTGCCTCACCCGCGGCGACCGCAGTGAGCGCGCCCTGCCCCACCGCGCCCGCGCCGGTATCGCTCGGCGGCACGGGCTCTTCCCCCACGATGACCGGGCTGATGGGCTCCAGGCCAGGGCGCGCCACGCCAGCGAGGGAGACGGGGGCATCGTCGGTTGGGGTAGCCTCTGTCGCTGAGCTCTCGCCGGGTGCCGTGGGGGCGGTCGGTGCATCCGCTGTGGGGCGCAGGCTCCACAGCCCCAGCAGCACCATCAGCCCACCGAGCAGGAACCAGAGCATCGGCGGGAGGGCGGGCACGGTGCGCGCGCGCACGCGCCGCCGCGTGGGGCGCGGCGGGGAGGGGGTGAAGTGCTGTTGGTCGTCCACGGGCGGATTTTACTGATAGCCTGAGGGAGCGTCAACCCACGTGCTGTACCAGCCGTGCCCGCAGCCCTTCCCAGCGCAGGCGCAGCACGGTGTAGCCCGCCTTGGCAATCTCGGTCTTGGAAATCTTGGATGTGCCGTGGCGACGATCGGTAAAAAGGATAGGTGTTTCCCCGATGCGCCAGCCGGCGCGCTGTACCTGGAAGAGCATTTCCAGCAGGAAGGAGTAGCCGTTCGAGAAGATCGCCCCTGTGTCTATGCTTTCCAGCACCTCGCGCCGATACAGGCGAAAGCCAGCCGTGCAATCGTTGGGTTGGAGGCCCAGGGCGCTTCGGGCGATTCGATTGGCGCCCCACGACAGGAGTATCCGCTGCCAGTGCCAGTTGCGCGTGCCGCCCCCCGGCACGTAGCGCGAGCCGATGACCAGATCGAAGTGCTCGCTGTGGCGGAGCAGGTCGGGAATGTACTGCGGGTCGTGGGAAAAATCGGCATCCATGGTCATCACACAGGCGGCGCCCTGCTCCATAGCAAGCTCGAAGCCTGCCAGGTACGCCGTGCCCAGCCCCAATTTCCCTGCACGGTGTATCACGCAGAGGCGCGGCTCTTCCCGCGCCAGTTCCTCAGCCGCCTGGCCTGTGCCATCGGGCGAGTTATCGTCCACGATGATGATATGAAGCTCATACGGGAGCGCCAGGACCTGCTGCACCAGGTCGCTGATGTTGTCACGTTCGTTGTAGGTCGGAATGATGATGGAGGTTCTCACAAAGTCTCCTGACTGCAAAAAGTTCTCCATTGTACTAGCAATCTCTCAGGAGTGTGAATCGCGTGCGCTCTCGGCTGTCAGTACATTGCGCGTGTGCTACGCTTGTCCTACAATGATAGACATGACCTTTATAGAAAGCGTGGCAGCCGGGGCGGTACGCGAGCGGATGGAGACACTCGCGCCGCCCATGCTAGCCGAAAGCTGGGACAATGTAGGCTGGCAGGTGGGGCACGATGGCGCGCGCGTGCGCGGCATCCTCGTCACGCTGGATGTGGACCATGCTGTGGTGGAAGAGGCGGTGCAGCGCGGGGCCAACCTGATCGTTGCCCATCATCCTATGCTCTTTCGTCCCCTACGACGCATCAACCCGGTTGATTACCAGGGTCGGATGTTGCGACGGCTGCTGGCAGAAGAAATTGCTGTATTTGCCGCCCACACGAACCTGGACGCCGTGCATGACGGGGTCAACGGGGCGCTCGCCGCCGCGCTGAATCTTCAGCCCGCCGCGCCGCTGCGACCCGTCTCGGGGGCCCCGCTTGGGTGGGGGTTCGGGGCCGTGTGCGAGGGGGGCGCGGCGAGCACCGAGGAGATGGCCCGGCGCGTGCGCAGCGCGCTGGGCACGGCTCACCCGCGGGTGACCTACGGGCTCGGCGCGCCCGAGCACCACCGGCGCGTGGCCCTGCTGGGCGGCAGCGGCGCTTCCCTGATCGAGGATGTGCTGGCGGCGGGTTGCACCCTCTTCATTACTGGGGAGGTCAAGTATCACGAGGCGCAGGATGCGGCGCGCGCGGGCCTGTCGCTGATCGAAGCGGGGCACTGGGAAAGTGAGCGGCCCGTGCTCGATTGGGTGACAAAGTGGCTCGCGCCGTTGGGGGTCCCCGTCCATGCGTCCACACACCCCACATCCCCCTTTGACGACCATTGGAAGGAATACCAATCATGATGAACCGTGGAGCACGCCTGCTGGAATTGCAAGAGGTTGAGAACGACCTGCGCGACCACATCGCCGCTTACAAGCAGATTCAAAAACAATTAAATCTGACCTCCCCCGTGCGCCGCGCGCGCGATGCCTTCGAGGGGGCCACCAGCGCCGAACGCAGCGCCCGCGCCCGCCAGCAGGACATCAACCTGGAATGGCAGGGCATCATCACCAAGATGGACAGTGAGGAAAAGCGCCTCTACGATGGCTCTGTCAAGAACCCCAAAGAGTTGGAGATGCTCCAGATGGAGGTGGAGTCGCTCCGGCGGCGGCGCGAGGCGCTGGAGGAGAAGGCGCTGGGGCTGATCGAGGAGGTGGATGAGTTGGCCCAGCAGAGCGGCGACGCACAGAGCGAGTACGAGCAGGTAGAGGTCAACACGCGCTCCGAGCAGGCAGCCCTCGAGCGCAAGGAGCAGGAGCTCAAGCGCTACATCTCGCAGCGCCGCCGCGATCGGGATCGGCTGCTCAAGGAAGTGGACCCTACCGACCTGGACCAGTATCGCTACGTGCAGCGGCTCAAAAACGACACCCATGCGGTGGCCCTGCTGGACGACGGCGTGTGCAGCGCCTGCCACATCGAGGTGAGCACCTCCAAGCGGGACAGTGTCGAGCGCGTGGACAAGAGCAAGCTGGTCATGTGCGGCAACTGTGGCCGCATCCTCGTCAGCTAGGCCAAACTTTGACCCACATGCCGCCCCGATGATACAATGGCCCTTAATGGCCAGGCGCAAAAGGGGGGCACGCTCGTTGCTTGCAAGATGCTAGATCTAGGCATCGTCATCGTAAACTACAAAACCAAAGCGCTCCTACACGATTGCCTTCGCTCGGTCTACGACAGCGAAGGCGATTTTGCGTTCCAGGCATGCGTGGTGGACAACGCCAGCGGGGATGGCAGCGCAGCCATGGTGCGCGCCGACTTTCCGCAGGCGGTGGTCATCGAGCAGGCAGAAAACCGCGGCTATGCCTTTGCCAACAACCTGGGGCTGCGCCACTTTGGCTTCAGCAGCGTGGCAGGGCAGGCGCCCGCGCCCCACGCGCCCCGCTTTGTGCTGCTGCTCAACCCGGACACCCTGCTGCCGCCCCGCGCCCTGGCGCAGATGCTGGCCTTTGCGGAGGAAAAGCCGGGGTGCGGGGCCGCCGGGCCGCGCCTGGTGCGGCAGGATGGGACGCTGGACCGTGCCTGCCGCCGCTCCTTCCCCGACCCGGCTACCAGCTTTTACCGCCTTACAGGATTGTCATCTCTTTTTCACAAACATCCGCGTTTTGGCCGATACAATCTGACCCACGTTCCCGATACCCTTACCATCGAGGTGGACTCGGTGGTGGGGGCCTTCATGCTCATGCGGCGGGAGGCCCTGGGCGAGGCCGGGCTGCTGGACGAAGCGTTCTTCATGTATGGCGAAGATGTGGACCTGGCCTATCGGATCAAGGAAGCGGGCTGGTCGGTATGGTACAACGCGGCAGTCACGGTGTTGCACTACAAGGGCGAATCCAGTCGCCAGCGCAGCCATGCCAGCATCGTGCACTTTTACGAGGCTATGGATATTTTCCATCAAAAGCACTATGCTTCCCGTGTGCCCAAGGTGGCCACCTGGCTGATTCGGTTCGCCATCTGGGCGCTGTGCGGGGCAACCCTGGCGCGGAACTGGCTTCGCGCCCCGCATCGGCGGGGCGTGGCCTCCGCCGCGTGACGCTATCCCTTTCACCTGAACCGTATTGATCCTTTATGAGCCAACTGGCCCCACGCCCCCCCCGACCTGAGCGGCGCGTCATCCCCCTGGCGCCGCGCGTGGTGCAGCCCACGCCCGACAGCGTGGCGATGGCGCGCGCCGCCCGCACGCAGCGGCGGCGGGTGGCCTTCTTCTTCCCGCTTTCCCTGATGCTGCTGGACGGGGTCATGGTGGCCCTGGCCTTCTTCCTGGCCTTCCGCCTGCGCCTTGTCACGGAGTACAGCGGCCCCCTGCGCTTCAACGATTACCTGGGGATGCTTGGCATCCAGGGGGTGGCGCTGGTCACCACCTATTTCTTCTACAAGCTATACCAGCGCCGCCGCACGATGAGCTTTGTAGATGAACTGGGGCGCGTGCTGGCGGGCACCAGCGTGGGCACGGTGATCACCCTCGCGGCTAGCTCCTTCCTCTTCAAGAACGATCTGGAATTTGATTACCCGCGCCTGATGATCGTCTATGCGTGGACGCTGACGATCCTCTTCGTCACGCTGGGGCGCTACGCGCACGGGCGCTTCCAGCGTGGCTTCCAGGCGGCGGGGGTGGCCACCCAGCACGTGCTGGTCGTCGGGGGCGGCGACACGGCGCGCATGATCCTCAGCACCATCGAGCGCCATCGCGGGTTGGGGTATCGGGCCATCGGGGTGGTGCGCGCGGGGCAGAGCTACGACTATGAGGCCCTGCCCGTCGAGGTGGTGGGCGAGGTGGAAGATTTGCCGCGCCTGATTGATCGCCTGGGGGTGGACGAGGTGATCATCGGCATGCCCGAGGCGAGCCACCACGACATTCTCGAGATCATCAACTGCGCCCAGCGGGAAAAGGTTTCCATCAAGGTCTTCCCGGACCTCTTTCAGTTTATGGCCGGCGAAATCACGATCGGTGACTTGAACGGCCTTCCGCTGCTGACGGTGCGCGACATCGCCCTGCGCGGCTGGAAGCTTGCCCTCAAGCGCGCCATGGACATAGTCGTCAGCGCGGCGGCGCTGGTGGCGCTCTCGCCCCTGATGCTGCTGGTCGCCCTCCTGATCAAGCTGGAAAGCGAGGGCCCTGTCTTTTTCACGCAGGAGCGCATGGGGCTGGACTCGAAACCGTTTCGCATCATCAAGTTCCGCTCCATGTGCCTGGAAGCCGAGCGGCGCTCCACCTGGACGGTGGAAGATGACCCGCGCATCACGCGGCTGGGACGCTTTTTGCGCCGCACCAGCATTGACGAGCTGCCGCAGTTCATCAACGTCCTGCTCGGGCAGATGAGCCTGGTGGGGCCGCGCCCGGAGCAGCCGCGCTACGTTGAAGAGTTTCGCCGCACGATTCCCCGCTACATGGATCGCCACCAGGAAAAGGCCGGGCTGACCGGCTGGGCGCAGATCAACGGCCTGCGCGGCGACACCAGCATCTTCGAGCGTACCAAATACGATCTTTGGTACATCGAGAACTGGTCCCTCACCCTTGACGCCAAGATTATCCTGCGTACCGCCGTCAAGGCGCTTTTCGACCGCAGCGCGTACTAGCGTTTCAGCCCCCGTGCCCGCCTCGCCATCTAGGGAATCCTCAACGGGAGCCCCCTGATTTGCTCCTCCCTTGACGCTATTTCTGCCCTCTGCTATCATTTTTGTCGTGCTGGCACTCTGATTGCAGGAGTGCTAGAGGCAGACAAGTGTCCAGACGAAGGGGGAAACCAGGATGAGCGTCGAGCTAACAGAACGCCAACAATCTATCCTCGGCTTCGTGGTGCGCGACTACATCCGCAGCGCCCATCCCATCGGCTCGCGCACGGTGGTGGAGCGCTCGCACCTGGATGTCAGCTCGGCCACCGTCCGGAACGAGATGGCCTTTTTGGAAGATATGGGGCTGCTGACACACCCCCACACCTCGGCGGGGCGGATTCCCACCGAGGCGGGGTACCGTTACTTTGTGGAGCGGCTGATGGAAACTGCCGACCTGCCGGATGCCGAGCAGCGGTTGATCCGCCACCAGTTCCACCAGGCGCGCATGGATGTGGAGCAGTGGATGAAACTGGCAGCCGCCGTGCTGGCGCACAGCACCAACTCGGCCAGCATCATCACGATGCCCCACGCCACGCATTGCCGCGTCAAGCACATCGAACTGATAGGGCTGAGCGGCGGGATGACGATGGTGGTCCTGGTGCTGCAGGAGGGGCTGGTGAAGCAGCAGTTGACCCGCCCCCCCTCGCCGATGCCCACGCAGGAGCAATTGAACGCCAGCGCCAACAAGATGAATGCCTTCTTTGGCGGGCTGGATCGCATTGACATCGGCAATCGCCCGGCGGACCTGACGCTGTTTGAGGCGCGCGTGCGGGAGGTGCTGGTGGAAATGATGGAGCGCGTGGACACGCGCGGCACCAGCGAGTTGTACCGCGATGGGCTGATCCACGTTTTGCGCCAGCCGGAGTTTTTTGAAGCCCCAGCCATCCGGCAGATCATCGAGATTTTGGAAGAGCGCTCCCTCTTCGAGGAGATAGCTTCCGAGATTCGCACCACCCCCGGCGTGCAGGTCATCATCGGGGGCGAGGGGCGCTGGCAGGAAATCTCCGAGGTGAGCCTGGTGATGGCTCCCTATGGGGTGGCGGGGCAGGCGGCAGGCATCATGGGGGTGGTGGGGCCGATTCGCATGCCCTATGGGCGGGCGATCAGCAGCGTGCGCTTCATGGCAGGGCTGATGAGCCACCTGCTCTCCGATCTGTATCTGAGCGACGAATGAGGCGACGGGCCTCTTATCCGTGAAACAAGGGAGAAACATGACTATGAGCGATGGGGAAGCGAACACGATCCAGACCAATCCCGAAGAGTCGGCACCTGCGGCGGCGGAGGCTGCCAGCGAGGAGAGCGTGCTGACGGGGCGCGTGGCTGAGCTGGAAAAGCAGCGCGACGAGTACCTGGACCAGTGGCGGCGGAGTGCCGCCGAGTTCCAGAACTTCAAGAAGCGCGAGGAGCGGCTGCGCGGGGAGCGCGAGCGGGGCGCCAACCTGCGCCTGCTCCGCAAGCTCCTGCCGGTGATGGATGACCTGCAGCGTGCGGTGCAGCATGTGCCGGATGGCTTTGCGGGCGATGATTGGGTGAATGGGGTGCTCGCCATCGAGCGGAAGTTGTGGGGCGTGCTGGAGCAGGAGGGGGTATCCGCCGTGGACGCACAGCCTGGCACCCCCTTCGATCCGACAGTGCACGAGGCGCTCATTTCCGTGCCGAGCGAGCAGGTGGAGTCGGGGCAAATCGTTCAGGAACTGGAGCGCGGCTACCGACACAACGAGATGGTACTGCGCCCGGCCCGCGTCAGCGTGGCGCAGTAAGCAGCAGGGACACTTTACAATTATGGCAAAGATACTCGGTATTGACCTGGGGACCACCAATTCCGTGATGGCGGTGATCGAGGGCGGCGAGCCGGTGGTCATCCCCAATGCGGAGGGGGGGCGGCTGACCCCCTCGGTGGTGGCGGTGAACCCCAAGACGGGCGAGCGGCTGGTGGGGCAGATGGCGCGCCGCCAGGCGGTGACCAACCCGACCAACACGGTTTCCAGCATCAAGCGCTTCATGGGGCGCACCTTTAACGACCCAACGGTGCGGGAAGAAGAATCGCGCGTGCCCTACAAGCTCCAATCGGGGGCGGGCGGGGACGTGCGCGTCTTGATGGGCGGCAAAGAGTATGCGCCGCCGGAGCTCTCGGCGATGATCCTGCAAAAGCTCAAGCGGGATGCCGAGGCGTACCTGGGGGAAACGGTGGAGCAGGCTGTGATTACGGTGCCTGCCTACTTCAACGACGCGCAGCGCCAGGCCACCAAGACTGCCGGGCAAATTGCGGGGCTGGAGGTGCTGCGCATCGTCAACGAGCCCACCGCCAGTGCCCTGGCCTACGGTCTTTCCGAGCAGGCGGATGCCAAGGTGGCGGTCTTTGACCTCGGCGGCGGCACCTTCGATATCTCGATCATGGACCTGGGCGAGGGGGTCTTCGAGGTGCTGAGCACAGCGGGTGACACGCACCTGGGCGGCGATGATTTTGACCGCACCATCATTGATTGGGCGGCTGACACCTTCCGCCAGGAGGAGGGGATCGAACTGCGCGAGGACCCGATGGCGCTCCAGCGACTGGCGGAGGCGGCGGAGCGAGCCAAGGTCGAGCTTTCCTCGGTGCTGCAGACCGAGATCAACCTGCCCTTTATCACGGCCACGGCGGCGGGCCCCAAGCACCTGAACATGACGCTCACCCGCGCCAAACTGGAACAGCTGACCGACCATCTGGTTCAGCGCACGATAGGCCCCGTCGAGGAGGCCCTGCGCGATGCCGGGCTGAAGATCGGGGACATTGACCAGGTGATCCTGGTGGGGGGGCAGACGCGCATGCCAGCGGTGCAGGCTGCCGTGCGCGCCTACTTCGAGAAGGAGCCCCACAAGGGCGTGAACCCGGACGAGGTGGTGGCGGTGGGCGCGGCGGTGCAGGCCGGCGTGCTCGGCGGCGAGGTGAAGGATGTGCTGCTGCTGGACGTGACCCCTCTCACGCTTGGCCTGGAAACCGCCGGGGGGATCGCCTCGCCCATCATCCCGCGCAACACGACGATTCCCACCAGCGAGAGCAAGAGCGTCTCGACCGTGGCGGACAACCAGAGCGAGGTGCGCATCCACATCGTGCAGGGGGAGCGCCCCCTGGCGGCGGAAAACCGCTCGCTGGGCAAGTTCGAGTTGGGCGGCATCCGCGCGGCACCGCGCGGCGTGCCCCAGATTGATGTTACCTTCGACATTGACGCCGATGGCATCTTGAAGGTTTCTGCCAAGGACCGCGCCACCGGCCAGCAGGCGGACATCACCATCACCGCCAGCACCGGGCTGAGCGATGACGAGGTGGAAGGGATGATCCGCGCGGCGCAGGCGGCGGAGGCAGACGATCAGGCGCGCCTGGACGACATCAGCGCGCGCAACCGTGCGGAAACCGCCCTGCACCGCGCCGAGCGCGCCATGCTGGCCTTTGGCGATCAGCTGTCCGACACGCAGCGCGACGCCCTGAACGCCGCGCAGGGCGACCTGCGCGCTGCCCTGGCCGATTCCGAGGCGACCTCGGATGGCATCCGTGCCCTGACCAACACCCTGGCAGAGCTTGTCAGCGCCCTGGGCCAGACCCGCCCCACCTATACGGCGCCTGCCCCTGAGGAGGCCGCATCGGAGCCGGAGGGCGAGCAGCCCGTGCCGGAGCCAGAGGCAGAGCCGCAATCGGAGGCGTAGCGCTGGGCTCGGACCGTCCTGTAAGCTGTTCCCTTAGGCTCTCTTCCCACATGAGGATAGTATGGCTAGCAGACGCGATTATTATGAAGTGCTGGGGGTGAGCCGCACCGCTTCGCAGGCGGAGATCCGAACTGCGTTTCGCAAGCTGGCGCGACAATATCACCCCGATTTGAATAAGGGCGATGATGCCGAGGACCGCTTCAAGGAAATCAACGAGGCGTATGAGGTGCTGTCGGACGAGCAGAAGCGTCAGCTTTACGACCGCTTCGGCCACGCGGGCCTGCAGGGCAACCAGGGGGCGAGCGGCTTTGAGGGGGGCATCAGCGACATCTTCGAGCAGTTCTTTGGGGGCTTTGCCCGCGCCCAGGGCGGGGAAACTCGCCGCCATGGGCCGCGCCCTGGCAACGACCTGAAGACCTCGGTCACCATCACCTTTGAGCAGGCGGTCAAGGGGACGCAGGTCGAGCTGGACATTCAGCGGCTGGAGGCGTGCGAGAGCTGCCACGGCACCGGCTCCGCGCCGGGCACCACCCCCATTCGCTGCCCGCAGTGCCAGGGCAATGGCGAGGTGCGCCAGGTGCGCCAAAGTATCTTTGGGCAGGTGGTGGTAACGGATACCTGCCCACGCTGCCGGGGCGAGGGGGAGGTTATCTCTTCCCCCTGCGCCACCTGCAACGGGCAAAAGCGCACGCGCACCAGCCAGCATCTGGAGGTGGACATCCCGCCCGGCATTGATGACGGGATGCGCATCCGGCTGGCGGGCGAGGGGGACGAGGGGCTGAAGGGTGGCCCGGCGGGCAACCTGTACGTGGATGTGCGCGTGCGCCCGCACGAGTACTTCCGCCGCGACGGGCAGAGCATCGTGCTGGACCTGGAAATCAACGTGGCCCAGGCAGCGCTAGGCGCGGAGGTGGAAATTCCGACCATTGACGGGATGCAGGCCCTTTCTATTCCGGCGGGGACGCAGACCGGCCAGGTCTTCCGCCTGCGCGGCAAGGGGGTGCCGCACGTTCGCAACGAGGAACTGCGCGGCGACCAACTCGTCCATGTCTTTGTGAAGGTGCCCACGAACCTGTCCGAGGAGCAGAGCGCCCTTTTTTCCCGCCTGGCGGAAACGCTGGGCAGCAACATTCACCCCCCCGCCCACAAGGGCGGCTTCTTCGACCGCCTGCGCGAGGCGTTCAAGTAGGCAGCGGCGGGACAGACGCTTGTCCCGCCGTTTTCATCTGGTTCGACCACCCACGGAAGCGCTTGTTATGGATTGGATAGAAATCGCGGTGCGGGGCGTAGATGGCGAGGCGGCGGAGGCGCTGAGCGAGGTGATGGCGCGCTTCGGGCAGGGCGGGGCAGTCATCGAGCAGGTGCTGGCGACGCCGGACAGCACGGGCTTCGTGCCGCAGCCGCTCGTGGTCAAGAGCTATGTGGCGGATGGGCCAGACGCGGCGGCTACGATTCAGTCGCTGCGCGAGGCGATCTGGCACCTGGGGGTCATCTACCCCATGCCGGAGCCGGAGGTGCGCCGCCTGGCCCAGGAGGATTGGGCCGAGGCGTGGAAGCAGCACTATGTGCGCACCAAGCCGGGAAAGCGGCTGGTGGTCGTGCCCGCCTGGGAGGAGGGGGAGGTGGAGGAGGGGGAGCTTCCCATCCGCATGGACCCGGGCATGGCCTTCGGTACCGGGACGCACCCCAGCACCCAACTTTGCCTCGTTCTCATGGAGTCGCACCTGCGCCCCGGCGACCAGGTCTTTGACGTGGGGACCGGCAGCGGCATCCTGAGCATCGCCGCCGTGCGGCTGGGCGCGGCGCGGGTGGTTGCCAGCGATACCGACCCCATCGCGGTGCGGGCCACCGACGAGAACGCCGCGCTCAATGGGCTGGAGGGCGCTATCGAGGTGCGCGTGGGCTCGGTCGAGGCCTTCGACGGCCCCTTCGATCTGATTGTCATCAACATCCTTGCCGAGATTATCGCCCTCTTGCTGCCCCAGGCTGCCGCGCGGCTGGCGCCGGGCGGGCGCCTGCTGCTGGCTGGCATCATCGCGGAGCGCGAGGGGATCGTGCAGGAGGCACTGGCCCTCGCCGGGCTACAGGTGATCGAGCGCCACGAGCAGAACGACTGGGTTGGCCTGGCCGCCGCCTTCGCCCCGGGGGCGGGGCAGGGGGCGTGAGGTGACGATCCACCGCTTCTTCATCCCCGATGAGCTGATTCAAGGGGACGAGGTCTTCTTTCCCGCCGACATGGCGCACCAGATCGCGCGCGTGCTGCGCCTGCAGGTGGGCGACACCGTGCTTGTCCTGGATGGCAGCGGGCTGGAGCGCGTGGTGCGCCTGCACGAGGTGGCCAAGCGCGCGGCGCAGGGCACGGTGGAGGCCACGCGCCCCAACCGGAACGAGCCGCGCACCCACGTGACCCTTTACATGGCGCTCGTCAAGGGCAAGAAGATGGAGTGGGTGCTGCAAAAGGGGACCGAGCTGGGGGTGAGCCGCTTCGTGCCGGTCCTGACGGACCGCTCGGTGATCGGCTCGCTCGACGACGTGGGCGATGCCAAGCTGGACCGCTGGGAGGCCATCGTGCGCGAGGCGGCGGAGCAGAGCGAGCGGGCGCGCCTGCCGGAGGTGGTCGAGCCGCAGCGCTTCGATGTGGCGCTGGGCCAGGCGCGGCTGGCGGGGGGGCTGCTGCTGCTGCCCTGGGAAGGGGGCGGGACAGAGCCTGCGCCCCCTCCTTCGCCCGGCGGAGGGCCCCCTGCCGGAGGCGCTGCACCTGTTCATCGGGCCGGAGGGGGGCTTCACCGCGGACGAGGTGACCACGGCCCGCGCCTATGGCGCGCAGCCCGTGACCCTGGGGCCGCGCATCCTCCGCGCCGAGACCGCGGCCCTGGCGGCGCTGGCCGCCATCTTCTACGAGCTGGGCGAGTGGGAACGGGACAGCGGTTGACGCGGACCCAGCCCATCGCAACGATAAAAGAGGCCCGCCTACTGTGACGTTTCCGGGGCGGGTTGGCTGTCGCCGCCGTGGGCCAGGCCGACCTCTTCCATGTACAGCCAGACGCTCATGTCGGGCGGCTCCAGACCCAGTTGGGTGAGGATGGTGGCGACCTGGGCGCGGTGCTCGGTGGCATGGGTGATCGCCTGGACCATCAAACCAGCCAGCGGGTAGATCCACACCAACTCATCTTCCTCCTCCCGCACGAGGCTCTCCTCCCGCGCCGACAGGGCCAGCTTAAACAGCTCCTGGCTGCTCCAGCGCGCCACCTCCTTCAAAGCAGGAAAGCTGGGAAAGTGCTCTCTGGACAGCGGGATGGGGGGGGCTTGGCCCGTGACGCGCACCACATAGCCGATCTCGGCGCCAACGATGTGCAACAGGGTGGCGCGGACAGCGCCGTAGCCGCCTGGGGCCGTGGCATCAAGCTGCGCCTCGGTGAGGGATTCGCAAGCCTCTATCAGCTTCAGGTTGGCCCACTGGTGGTGGTCGAATAGCGTCTTCAGGACGCTGGTATCGCCCTGTCCGGTATCTGGCATGGTGCCTCTCCATTGTCTGGCTGGGTGGCCAGGGTGCGACGATTGTCGGACATCCCCGCTCAATCCCCCTGCCCTGGCTCCTATGATAACGGGAACAGCCTCCCTTGCAAGCAGCGACCCCCTCACCCTCTTACGAGGGGGTGTTCGAGTATGGGCAACAGGCGTCTGACCCGCTAGGGGAGGGGGGGCGCGGCGGTGGCGAAGCGGGCTGCCTGGCGCACGGCATGGAGGTCCGGGGGAAATTGCATGGCAAGCTCGGCACGCTGAAGGGCGAGGGCGGCATGCCGGTGAGCGATTTCGCGATGGGCGGGATCGTCGGTAGTGGCCAGCGCCTCGAATGCTTTTTGGAGCCGGAGGGCCACCTCGCGGGTGCCTGCGCCGTCGCGCGCGATGGCGCTGAAGGCGTCGTCAAACATATCGGATAGGGAAAGCGTGGGGACCTGCACGCGATCAAACTCGACTGCTCGCTGCTCCTCGTCCGTGCAGGGCTCATACCAGCCCGCGAAGAGGCGCACGAAGCGCCCGATGACGTCTATGGCGGTGCCGGGGTCGTTGACGGCGGACGATAGGGCGCGACTGGCGATCTCCGACAGCACGATCAGGCCGAAGCGCGGGTCCTCGTCGAAGGTTCGGCTGTCTTTGATGACGAACGCTTCAGCGATGGGCTCAGGATGGGGTGGGGCTGGGCCGCCAGCGTCTGCGATCACATACGCAAGGGGCTGGTTCGGTGCCGCGAAGGTGCCAGGCAGGGTTTCGACCCGCACCGTGACATGGGCGCTCTCGGCGTAGGATTGGAGCGCTTGCATGTCAATGCGCTGAACATAGCCGATGCTCTTTGCTGTCACCGGTTGCCCGCCCGCGGGGAGGGGGCCGAGCGCCCTACCGCCCAGGGTGGGCGCGCACCGCCGGCGCTGCAACGCCTCAGCCGTGGCGCTTTCCACCTTGCGCAATCGTGTTGCCGAGCCGCCCGAGGCGGGCGATGCTGTCCACCCAGCGCACAAAGGTCACGATGACTATGGCAAAGACGGCAACGGTCAGCGCAAAGAGGGCGAAGCGCCCTGCCCTGTCGTAGTAGCTGTTCTCGATGGCCACCAGGGCCACCACGCTGAAGATGAAGGCACCGATAAAGGTAGACAGGGCGTTTTGCGATTCGTCGTCCGACACGATCAGCGTGAAGGTGCGGGGGGTGGCCATGCTGCTGGCCGAGGCGTAGGCAGAAACCATCGAGGCCACCGAGAAGGTGGCAACGGCCAGCATGCTGGCCGAGATGATCGTCAGCAGGGTGTGGATAGACTCGGTCGAAACCTCCGGCGCCATTTCCCGCAGGCCCGTGTAGTCCACCGCCCTGGCAAGAAAGACCAGCACGAGGGAAAGCACGCTCACCGCAAGCGGTCTGATCCAGAGCCGCTCCTGCAGCCGCTTGCCCAAGAACCTGATTTGATCTCGCATCGAGCTCCCCCTTCGTTAAAGGCTCAAGCACTTCCCTCTTCGTCCGGGAGGCGTGCTACCTCTTCCTCCATCTTGCCGATGGCCTTGGCCAATTCTTCGATGGCGGCCCGCTGCTTGCGATACAGGTCCGACTCGCTCATGGCCAGGCTCATCGCCACCTCGCGCGCGCGGCGCCCCTGGATGTACTTCAAGTCCAGGATGTTGTACAGCAGCCACTCCGGCGTCGTCATTTCCCGCTGCCCCTCCGGCTTGAGGGCATCGAGCGCGTCCGTCAGCACGGCGCGCAGGGCCCGCGCGGGGTTGTTGTCGTGCTCCGACAGCTTGCGCCGCACGACCTGGAGCGCCAGCAGGGGGCTCTCGGTCAGGCGCGGCCCCCCCCAGTAGTGGCCCAGGGCGTCCTTCACCCACTGCGAGAACTGCTCGTCATAGACGGGGCTCCCCGCCAGATCGAGCGGGAGCGGCTGCGAATCGGGGAAGGGGACAGTCGAGCGCCACAGTTGCAGGGTTTCCATCTGGGGCGTGAGCTGCTTCAGCAAAGAAAAGATGGTCTGCTGCAGCAGGCGGTCCCGCAGGGCGATCTCCGCCTGCTGCGCGTATTGACGCATGAGCCGCTGCGCCCGCTCCGGCAGCGGCGGCTGCTCCTCGCTGGGCTCGATGATGAGGAAGCCGAGGGTGACCTCCCCCTCGTCGGCACGCAGCGGCAGCAGCCGGAAGGAGTGCCACACGATCCAACTGTCTATGCTCTCCGCCTCGTGCGGCTCGCCGTTGAGGCGCGCCAGCTCGGCCATGCTCAGGCCGTCCAGCGCGGCCAGCACCTGCTCGCGGTCGCCGCACGTGGTGTCGGGGTGGAGCGCGCTGTTACGGAGCGTGACGATGGCCCCGTTGCGCGCGCGCAGCAGGTCGCACACCGCAGCCAGCAAGTTTTCCAGCAACTGCTGCAGATCGCTGGAGGTGACGAGCCGCTCTTCCAGCGAGCGGACGATGAGAAACTCCTCGCGGTCCTCGCGATAGGCGAGAAAGTCGAGGAAGGGGCGCAGGAAGCGGAGCAGCACCTCGTAAAAGATGGCCCCGCCCACCACCGCGAAGATCAGGATAGTTTCGCGCGGGACCCCCAGCACCACCTCGACGCGCGGCACGGTCAAAAAGGTGATGAGGACGAAGACCCCCAGCAGGGGGCCGCGCAGCAGGTACATGAGGAAGGAGCGCTTGACGACGCGATCCGGCGCGAGCGCCCCCTGGTAGGCCACGCTGTAGGCCATCACCACGGTCATCACCGCCACGCCAAAGGAGCCCACCACATTGAGCCCCAGCAGGACGGGGGGCGGGATGCGCTCCGGCAGCGAGGTGGCGACAAGGTAGGGGTAGACCGCCAGCCCCGGCGCGGCAAAGGAGCCCACCAGATAGCTGAAGCGGCGGCGGCTCGTCTGGGTCAGCGCGCGGCTGCGCGCCCAGAGCGTGTTGGCGAAGCCCCAGCCCGAGGTTAAAAAGAAAAAGAGCATGAAGAGCCAGAAGAAGGGGCCCGCGACAAGTTGGGGGGCCCAGGGCTCGTAGCGGATCATGGCTCGCACCACCTCGTTCGTCAGCAGGGCGAAGACGACGAAGAGGAGGCCGACCACGTAGCTAGCCAGCACCGCCACGCGGCGCCGCTGCGAGCTGGCGTTGGTGGTGCGCAGCAGGGCATCGCTAAAGTGCAGGTAGGCGGCGGGCACCAGGGCAATGCCGATCCACTGGAATTTCAGCCAGGCGGTGGCGGCCTCCCGCCCCAACTCGCGGCTCAGGAGGATGTCGGCCCCGAAGACGATGGTGACAAAGGCCATCAGCGCAGCGAAGGTCCGCGCCACGCTGCTCCACAGGTTGTGCGTCAGGATGTAGACGACTAGCGAGAACGCGAGGATCAAATTTGCCGCAGACAGCAGCAGATTCAGAAAGGAGAGAGCGGAGAGGAGCGTGAAATCTTCCATGGTTTGCCTACCAGCCCATACCACGCGCCCGCAGCGGGGCGTCAGACCAGCCAGCGGGCAAAAAAGTAGACGACGACAGCGCCGAAGAGCAGCGAGTCTATCCGGTCGAGCATGCCCCCGTGGCCGGGTATCAGATCGCTTGAATCTTTCACCCCCACGCGCCGCTTGACCATGCTCTCGGCCAAATCGCCAAAGACGGCGGCAGGGCCCAGCGCCAGCCCGAGGAGGGCGCCCTCCCAGGGCGAGAGGCCAAGCAGCCAGACGGCCAGCAGGGTGGTGGCGAGCAGGCAGAGCAGCAGCCCGCTGAAAAAGCCTTCCCAGGTCTTGTTGGGGCTCCAGCGGGCGGAGAACTGCCGTTGGCCCGAAAAGCGCCTCCCCAAAAAGCGGCCCACCGAAATAGGCCCCCGTGTCACAGCTCCAGATGCCCCCCATCGCGACGATGACCCAGAAGAGCCCGTCCGGCAGCTCGCGCAGGGCCACGGCCAGCCCCAGCGGCCAGCCGATGTAGAGCACGCCGGCGATGGTCAGCGCCCAGCCGCGCAGGGCGCTGCCGTCGTGGTAGGAGCCAAGCTCCCACAGGAGACCGCCAAAGACCAGCAGCGCAAAGGCGCTTTGGTCCAGCGTGTCGCCCAGCCCCAGGCCGTGCAGGATCAGCAGGGCGGTGGCCGCGCCGCCGAGCAGGCGCAGGGGGCGATCCCCCTGGCTGGAAAGCATTTGAAAGAACTCGTTCAGCGCCAGCGCGGCGACGATGCCGATGGCGATGGCGAAGAGCACCCCGCCGCGCACCACGAAGAAGCCGACGATGGGAACCAGGAGCAGGGCGCTGAGGACGCGGGTGCGCAGCATGGCGGCGGGGCGCTATTCGTGCGCGGCGGGCACGCCGCCGAACCGACGCTCGCGCGCGTTAAAGACGCGGATCGCCTCGAGCAGCTCCGCGCGGCCAAACTCCGGCCAGTACACGGGGGTCGAATACAGCTCGGCGTAGGAGGCCTGCCAGACCAGAAAGTTGCTAAGCCGATATTCGCCGCCGGTGCGGATGATCAGGTCCGGGTCCGGGGAGGGGGCCGTGTAAAGGTGGCACGCGATCAAGCTCTCCGTGATCTCGTCGGCGGGGGTGCCCGCCCGCACGATGGCGCGCACCGCGTCCACGATCTCGGCGCGCCCGCCATAGTTGAAGGCAACGTTGAGCGTGAGCCGCTGGTTGTGCTGGGTCTGCGCGACCGCCTGGCGGATCGTTTGCAGGCGGCGCTCCTCCACCCCCTCCTCGCGCCCGATGTGGCGAATCCGCACCCCCTGCTTGTGCAGGCGGTTCAGCTCGCGCTGGATAAAGTAATCCAGCAGCAGCATGAGGTGATTCACTTCTTCGGGCGGGCGGCGACCAATTCTCGGTGGAAAAGGCGTAGACCGTTATCTCGCTGATGCCAAATTCCACCGAGGCTTCCAAAACCTGCTTCAGCGCTTCAGCGCCCTCGCGGTGGCCCATGTTGCGCGGCAGGCCGCGCTCCTGCGCCCAGCGCCCGTTGCCATCCATGATGATGCCGACATGGTGGGGGACGGTCAGATCCCTCGCCATTCCGAGTGCGCCCTTGTCGTTGGCCATCGCTCCCCCACTCATGCCTGACCGGTTAGATTTCCATGATTTCGGCGTCTTTGTCCTTCGCCGCGTCTTCCACGTGCCCGTGTACTCGTTGGTGAGCTCCTGGACGCGATCTTTGGCGCGGAACAGCTCGTCCTCGGAAATCATTCCTTCTTTTTGTGTTTCTTCAAGGTCCTTGAGCACGTCGCGCCGGATGTTGCGGATGGCGATGCGCGCTTCTTCGGCCCGTTTGCCCACCTGCTTCACCAGCTCGGCCCGCCGCTCGCGGGTGAGTTGGGGCAGAACCAGGCGGATGATCTGGCCATCGTTGTTCGGGTTCAGCCCCAGATCCGATTCCAGGATGGACTTCTCGATGGCCTGAGCGCGCTCTGGTCCCAGGGCTTGATGATGAGCATGCGCCCCTCGGAGGCCGTGATGCCAGCTATCTGGTTGATCGGCGTCTGGACCCCGTAGTAGTCAATGGTGAGTCGGTTCACCAGGGTGGGCCGTGTGCGCCCGCCCTTAGATCGTGCTCCAGCGACTCGGCGCCTTGCTCATGCGGGTTTCGGCATGCTCGTCAGTTCTTTGACCATTCCACCCTCCTTGGGGCTAAAGATGAAGTTGTGGCGTGAGAGGTAGATGGTACCGCCCCCCACAGCAATCTTCGATCCTCAACTTATAGACCGTGCACGGCAACCGGGCGGAATCGGTGCGTGGTACCTCTCAACGTGCCGTTCACGCGAGGCGACCACGCACCCTCTGCGTTAATTCACGAGCGTGCCGACATCCTCGCCGCGCATCACGCGTTCGACACTACCCTCGTTCCAAAGGTTCGTCACGATGATGGGCAGCCCGTTGTCCATGCAGAGGGTGAGCGCGGTGGAGTCCATCACCTGGACCTCGATGTTGAGCGCATCCAGGTAGGAGAGGTGCGTGAAGCGGTTCGCGTTCGGGTTCTTCTCCGGGTCTCTGACGTAGATGCCGTCCACCTTGGTCGCCTTGATGATCACGTCGGCATCGATCTCCATCGCGCGGAGCGCGGCGGCGGTGTCGGTGGTGAAGTAGGGGTTGCCGGTGCCGGCCGGCGAAGATGACGACGCGCCCCTTTTCCAGGTGGCGGATGGCGCGGCGGCGGATGTAGGGCTCGGCCACGCCGTGCATCTCGATGGCCGTCTGCACGCGGGTGTCCACGCCGATGCGCTCGAGGACATCCTGCAGGGCGAGGCCGTTGATGACCGTGGCCAGCATGCCCATGTAGTCTGCCGTCGAACGGTCCATCCCCTTGGCCAGCCCGATGTTGCCCCGCCAAATGTTGCCCCCCGCCGCGACCACGGCGATCTCGACCCCCATGTCGCGGACCCCGCCGATGCGGCGCGCCAGCTCCTCCACCTGTTCCGGGTCTATGCCGAAGCCGCCCGGCCCCGATAGGGCTTCTCCCCCTACCTTCAACAAGAGACGCTTGTATTTCAGCTCTGCCATGGTTCCTCGATGCGAAGCGGCCTGGCCTGGATAGGGGGCAGGCCCCCCACCGGGTAGCGAAAGGCCGGGCAAAGCGAGAAAGCTTTGACCGGCCTGGTTGGGAGCAGCAATTATTCGCCGACGACGTAGCGGACAAAGCGGCGCACGACGATGTTCTCGCCCAGCTTTGCGATGCTTTCCTTGACCAGGTCGTCCACCGTCTTGGAGCCGTCCCGTACGTAGGGCTGCTCCAGCAGCACGGTGTCCTGATAAAACTTGCTCAGGCGCCCCTCGGCGACCTTGGCGGCGATGTGCTCCGGCTTGCCTTCTTCTTTGGCCGCGGCGGCGTAAATCTCGCGCTCGCGCTGGAGCTCATCGGCGGGCACCTCCTCGCGCTTGACGTAGCGCGGCGCTGCCGCGGCGATGTGCAGGGCCAACTCATGGGCGAGGGTGTGGAAGGCCTCGGTGCGAGCCACAAAGTCGGTCTCGCAGTTCAGCTCAACCAGCACGCCAATCTTGCCGCCCAGGTGGATGTAGGGCTCGACCAGCCCCTCCCGCGCCTCGCGGCTGGCCTTCTTTGCCGCCTTGACAATGCCGCGCTCGCGCAGCAGTTCGATGGCGCGATCAATGTTGCCGCCGGTTTCGTCCAGCGTCTTTTTTGCGTCCAGCACGCCAGCGCCGGTGCGCTCGCGCAGTTCTTTTACCTGTTCCATGCTGACTGCCATCCGAATCGTTCCTTCCTTGTTGGCTTGCTGGCAATGGTTCAACTTGCCGCTGTATGGTATCGCCCCTGCTGTCTGCCTCCCCGCAGGGAGGCGAGCCGCTCGGCCCTGGGCCCTGGCAAGAGAACGACCGCACAAATGGGCGTGAGTGCGGCCGTCCTCCAGCTACAACGATCTGTCAAGATTGGGCCGGGCGCCAATGACCGGCGACCCACTGATGGGTGGGGGAGCGGGTTATTCCTTTTCTTCGTCCTCGGTGGCCATCTCGAAATCGAGGGCAACTTCGTCCGTGTCCGCATCCTCGTCTTCAAAGAGGTCCGGGACAAAATCGTCGTCATCCTCATCATCGGGCGAGAAGACGCGGCGCGAGGTGTCCACCGACTCCAGGGCCTGCTGCTCTTCTTCGACGTAGGCGGCCTGGCGCATCATGCGACCTTCCAGGGCGGCATCGGCCATCGCTGAGGTAATCAGCTTGACGGCGCGAATCGCATCATCGTTCGAGGCGATGACGTGCTGGACGGGTTCCGGGTCGCAGTTGGTGTCCACCATGGCGATGACCGGGATGTTGAGGATGTTCGCCTCTTTGACGGCGATGTGCTCGCGGCGCACATCAATGACAAAGAGGGCATCGGGCAGGGTTTCCATGTTCTTCACGCCGCCCAGGCGTCGGTTCAGCTTGTCAATCTCGCGCTCGATGTCCAGCGCTTCCTTCTTGGTGACCAGCTCCAACTCCCCGCGCGAGCGCCGCAACTCCAGGTTGTGGAGGTACTTGACGCGGCGGCGGATGGTCTGGAAGTTGGTCAGCGTACCGCCGAGCCAGCGCTGGCTCACGTACGGCATGGCGGAGCGCTCGGCTTCCCGCGTGATGGTGTCCTGCGCCTGGCGCTTGGTGCCTACAAAGAGGACCACGCCGCCGCGGCTGGTGATGTCCCGCACGAGGTCATAGGCTTTGTTGACTTGATCCAGAGTCTGGCCCAGGTCAATAATATGGATCCCATTGCGCTCGGTAAAGATAAATGAGCGCATCTTGGGGTTCCACCGGCGCGTGCGGTGGCCAAAGTGGACGCCTGCTTCGAGCAGGGCCTTCATCGTCACATCATTCTGAGGCATGTTGTCTTCTCGAACTCCTTGACTTCGTTTTTAGCCATCCGTCCCCATCGTCCCCCTCGCGGGACCCCGTCACACCGTCCGGGGCACGACCGCGCTGGGTCCGGGAACGTGCTTGATTTGAAAATGGGCCCCTGTCGGCCCAAGCAAAAAGTATAACATAGGGGAGTTGCTTTTACAAAAGGGCGCGGGCACAGGGCGGGGGAGATGAGATACGGCTCGGATGATGGCCCGTTCGGATGCTGAGACCTTATGATTGCTCATAGGTCGGTACCAACCCTAATTGTTTGAAGGTCTCCTTGATGGTGAGGTCAATGACCTCCTGGTCAATGCCGCCGGGGGCGCTGGCATCTATGACGCAGCCGCATGACCACTTGAGCGCCCTGGCTCTTCAGCGGCGCGATCACACCGCCCACGATTTTCGATAGTTGTGCCGCATCCACGTTGCTGACATCAATGGTCAAGAGGCGAGCTTTTTGTTGTCGCTCCGTGGCCGGGCGCACCAGCTCCACCCCTGCAAGGTTGCCGATACGTTCAAGGTCAAGCTCGCGGACATCGGCCACGGGTTCGCCACCGTCAACGGAAACCCGGTACAAATTCCGGCCCACTCCCTCAAGAATGGCCGACACAAATACCAGCTTGGTGTCAATTGGCTGCGGTGAGTAGCGGTTCACCAGGGATGTCCATACGTCCTGGAGTCGTCGTCGGCTACTGCCAACGGGCCAAACTGTGGGTTCAATCAGATGCTCAGGCGGAATCTCGCGGATGGGATCGCGGGTGGTCAATTTCTCGCGGGCGTAGGTAGCTGTAACAACCCAGGTTGTTGGCGAGATGTCAACTGCAATCTGCGGGTTGTGTGCGCCAAAGCGGGCGTAGTCCGACATGAAGGGCGGGCCACTCTCATCGCTGACAGCGTATCCCAACACACTGCTGTCGCAGCCGGTGGTGATGGCCCGGATCAGCGCCTGTTTGTTCGCAAGGATCGGCAGGTGAGGAAACTGGACGAAGGCCTCCCACATTTTCTGTGTAGACATGGCCTCTGCCCCTTTAGGCCAGATGCGGAAGTGATCGCTGGCAAGGAGCGATGGGGAGACAGTGTCCAGGTAGCGATCTTTGGCTGCCAGCAGCGTGAAGGCATCGTCCCAGAGGCTGGTGCCGGTAATAAAGGAGCGCAAGCCGAGGTCGAAGCGCTCTATGCCGCCTTGTTGGGCGTCGGCGGGGATCACGATGGAGCGATAGATACGCGCCACCTCCTGCGGGAACGCTTTGGAGGCGGCGTCCAACATCGTTGCCAGCTCGGTGCGTTGATTGGCTGGCAACGCGAGTTGGGTATCGCTGGCCGCCGAGCGGAGCGCGAGCAGCCGCCGCGCGGCTTTGTCTGCCTCGGCGACCAGGCTGCTATCCGGCACCAGCACCACCAGGGCGTTGCGATTCTCGCGCGGGCGTTCGTTGTAGCGATGCAAGATGTCATCCACGATGGGCGGCAAGGTGGTAATGTCGTCCCCGGTTGGCGCGTGCTGAGAGGGGTGAAGTAGCACCACGCCAAGGGACGGTGTATCCGCCACGTCCTGGCTGCTCTTGGGGAAGATGTATGGCCGCACATCGGTTGCCGATGCTCCCCCGAATCCGCTCAGGGGAGCCATACTGCCCCTGCCCCTGGAGGACGAGTCACTTACCAGTTCGCTCACCCGGCTCTCGACGAACTTACGAGCGGCCTGCGCGGTGATGCCCTCCTCTTTCTGAACGATGACACGGTTCAGGTTCGCGCGGGTATCAAAGCGGTAGGAGTTGTTTTCCTCGTGGAGGTACCAGAGCCGCCGCCGGAACTCGTTGAGGATGTTGCCAACGATGGCGGGCTGCATATCCGGCGTGAGCACCCCGACGCGAATCTGCGCTTCGTTGGCGCCCCGTGTCTCGGTGGCGGCACCTGTGAAGGACCACAGAAAGATGGTCGTTGCGGTGCGGACAGCGGGCTGGAAGCGGGCGTGCTCCCGCCCAATATCACTGTCAATCTGGATGGCCTTCGCGCTGCTCCCCGTAATGTCGGAGTCGAGCACGTTGTTGTAAGCCTGGTTGTCCAGCACGCGCACCAGTTCGTTGCGGAGGTCGCCGGGGGCAAGATTGAGGTGGGAGGGCAGGATCAGAGGTTCAAGGCGATTGGTCGCGAACAGGTCGGCCAGGACCATGCCCAGGATGCGAAGTGCGCCGCGCGTGCGTTGAAAGTCTGGCAGGGTGCCCCAGCGCTCGTAGAGGATGCGAACCACATCCGGGTGGAACGGGTAGGCTCGAATCATGCGATCCAGGTAAGCCTGCTCCTGCACCTCCTGCGGAACGTCATTTGGCATCGAGCGGTACATTTCCAGGTAGGCTGTTGCCACCTGGCGGGCACGTCGGTCCCGCTCCTGGCGGGCGGCCTCGTCGGGCAGGGGCTCCAGCAAGCGCCGCCGCAGGACCTCGTAAATGTCATCCCCCTGTACGGGGGTGCGAATGGTCTGGATGCGGCCCGCCACCTCCGCGATTTGCCCGGCAGCGGTAAAGATCTGTTGCTGTAGGCTCTGCGCGGCCTGCCCATACAATTGGGTCTGGCTCGATGGGATGGTCAGTAGCAGCGTTGTTTTGGGCGTTTGTGAAACAGCCTGCGTGAGCTGCTGAAGGAAGGTAATCGTCTGGTCCTTGAGCGTCGTGGAGGAGCCGACCTTTACCTCCTCGGCGGGTACCCCTTCTGCCGGGACGATGTAGGCGACTAGCTCATCCATCAAGATAAGCCGGGCGCCGCTCAGGGTGAATAGCTCTCGCAGCGCGTTCGCGCCAGGGGCGATCCGCGATTCGTCGGCCCGGCGCATTCGCTCGTACCCCTCTGGCCCCCCGAGGTCATACGCCAGGTGGCCCCACAGGGTGTAAATCCTGCTTCCATCCGGCTTGACCACTGGCTCTACCGTCGAAAGGTCCGTGCCGACGACAGTGGAGACGCGGGCGGCAGGAATCTGCTCCATGCCGAGCTTCGCCAGCAGGGAAGCGATTTCGGGGCGACGATGCACCGCCTCGCGGTGCCGTATCAGATGGTACAGGGCAAGTAGTGTGTGGGTCTTGCCTCCGCCGAATGGGGTTTCGATCTGGATGATGCGGTTGCCGGTGCCCTGTCCCGCTAGCTCGCGGAGCACATCCGAGAGCAGCGCCTGCAACCCTTCAGTCAGGTAGGTTCCAGCGAAGAAGCGCATCGGATCGAGGTAGTCTTGCGGCGCCTCGCCTCGTACCACCTGGCCCAGATCGGCGGCAAAGATGGATTCGTCCAGCCGTTTGGCGCTTCGTATGTCGCGGTGGGGTGGCATGACTTGCCACCAGCTAGGGAGCGGTGTTGTGTTCATTGGGGTTGTGTTCCTTTGAAACGAATAACGGCTGGGAGCTATGGGCGCACTTTTTGACATCGGCCCTGTTGTGGACTAGGCTGTGGTACGAGTTCCACAGTAAGAGGTATAGGTCATGGCGCTAAAAACTATTCAAATTGTCCTCGACGACACGCTGCTGTCGCAAGTGGACGAGGCGGCTGCGCGCGAGGCGGTCAACCGCTCTGCCTGGGTCCGCGAGGCGCTGGCAGCACGCCTTTTGGCGGAGTCGCGGGCTGAGCGCGAGCGCCGCCACCGGGAAGGATATGAACAGCACCCGGTCCAGCCTGGCGAGTTTGATACCGACCCAACTGTTCTAGCCTGGCCCGTTTGGAGGAGCCTTCCTCATGAACCGGGGAGAGGTGCGCTGGCACACGTTCAAAGCGCCGGACAAGCGCCGCCCGGTGGTCGTTGTCACCCGCCAGGGGGCACTATCCTATCTGACTGGTATAGTTGTGGCCCCCATCACCACCCGCGTGCGGGATATTCCCTCCGAGGTATACCTGGACCAGGCAGATGGGCTCCTTGGACCCTGCACAGCGAACTGCGACAATCTTCAGACCGTTCAGCTCCGTGATCTAAGCGCTCCCTGGGCTACCCTGATTCCAGAGCGCCTGGCCGAGCTTGACCGAGCCTTGCGTTTCGCTCTGGGCTGTGAGTGTCCGGGCGAGTAGGACGACGATTCTGATCCACCGCCCGGCCCGCTATTCCTTGTTTCGCCCCCGTTTAGCGCTCTTCTTCTTGCCCGGCTTGCCAACCACCGTGTCATATTGTCCAAGCTCTTCGCCTAGCCCGTACTGCACCACGCGGCCGCGGCCCGCGCGCCCATCGCTCTTGGCCTCGGCGGCGGTGCCATACAGGAAGCCTTCCAGCCGCTGCTTTTCCAGGTCGCCGCGCGGCAGCAGGTCTACCAGCGCCTGGGCGACGCGGCGCAGCGTTTCCCGCTCCTCGGCGGCCAGCTCGTCCAGAAACTCGTCCAATTCGTCCTGCGATCCCTCTGCCCAGAGCAACTCGCAGCGGTGCAGCAGGTCAACCAGGGGTGGCAGCGAACCGTCGGCGCGGCGCTCGCCCAGATCAGGCAGGCGTTCCTGGCGCTCTTCGGCGCCCATAAGGCGGACGCTGCTGCTGCCCTCAAGAATGTGATGGCGATTGATCAGAGCGCCCACGTCCGCGCCCAGGGCCGTAGCCATCAGGTGCGCGTCGCCAAAGTCTATCTTCTTGGTGCTCGTCTTGCGGCTATCGCCAGTCTCGGTGGCCTCTTCGTCTTCGCTGGCAGTAGCCTCTTCATCCTCGCTGGCGGCAACGTCCACCCGACGTTGAGAGGCCCCCTTCTTTTCTGGCAGGCCAACCTCACCGACGATGCCCGCGCTACCATCATAGGTCCATCGCCACAGAACGTAGAAGCGAGTCTGATCGTCTACCATGCCTAGTCCAGCATCGCCGTCTTGCCGCGTAGCGCTCGGTGCGAAGACTCGTCGCAAGGCGTAGTCGGCTACCGTTTGCTGCACCCACTCCAGCAGGGTGCTGACGGTGATCTCGTTGCCGCGCAGGTCTATCACCTTGTCGTAGCGGGAGAAGGCGGCCGTCGCGGGGCCAATCGCGGAAATGAAGAAGTCGGCACCGCGCAGCCCCGCTGCCCAGAAGGTGTCCAGCCGCTCGCGGACGTTGGCCTCGATGGCCTGCCGCACCTCGTCCGCAATGCCGACGCCCGCATCCACCTTGCGTTTGCGGCAGACGAGGAAGATGGAAGAGGCAAGGGCGGCGCTATTCTGACCACGCAAGCGGTGAGCCATTTCTGTACAGGCCATCAGCCTCAACGCTTTGTGGCTCGCGACCGTTGTCGCGCTCGTATTGCCTCGCCAGGTTGACTGCTACGGCTTCAACGTCCGGGTCGTCGCCCTCGTCGTCCCCCACGAGAACCTCTGGGGCGGGCACGAAGGCGCAGATGCCAACAATGCGCGGCGTGTCGGCACCCAGCGCCCGCATCCGCGGTGCTTTCCTCCATCCGGTTCCGTAGCCGTGATTCGTACTCTTCCAGCCCTTGCTCCAAAGTACGCAGGCCAATGTCGTACTGCCCCGCGTCACGTCGGCGTGCGCCATCATTGAAGGTATAACTTATGATTTTCGCTGATTGTTCTGCGATTAGGGTTTGCATTGAACGCTGGAGATACTCTTCACGCAGGTTGGCTTCGTGCTGCCGCCGCTGGCGGAGCGACTCCAGGTAAGGATCAATAATTTCATCGCGGCACCAGCTCTCGATGACCTTTGGAGCCGCAGCCTGTGCTTGCTGCGCCGTCGGGAGAGCGGGGACACCACTCCCTTCCGCTGCGCTCGGAATGGGCTCGAAGTCCAGCAGAGTCAACGGGTCGCGGGCGGTGAGTGTGCCATCCTGGCTCTGGTAGATACCAACCAGCTTCTGCCCGGCAATCGTTCCAGTGCCATCCTTCACGGTGGCTTCCAGCAGCCAGAAAAGCCCCTGCTCAGCCGGCGGCGCGGCGAAGCGTGCGCCCTGGGTCAGAAACTCTCCATACTTGCCGCGTACCAGGGTAAGAAGCGCGTCGAATAGTGGGTGGCCTGGAGAGACGAATGCTGCCTTGGGGTATTTTTCCAAGAGTGCCTTGCTAAAGACAATATGTGAGTAGGATGGTTGGATGCTATGACCTGTCTGGGTCGCTACCAGACGAATAAAGTGCGGGACGGATTCGATAGACCACGCGCCCGGTTCGTTCGTTCGAGGGCGAATGTCGGCTCGTAGCCCGCTGTCACGGCAGAGGGAGCGGAAAGCGGTCACGACAAAGCGTTCCACATACTCCGGAACGAGGCGCTGCTCGTTGGCGGTGCGTAGCTGTTCGCGAATCCCTTCCAGGGCAGCGGGTGACATCGCATCCGCTGCCAGGGCGGTGACAAGGGCGCTCTGAATCCGTCGGCGCTGCTCGTTGGCATCCACGGTATGGGTCACCGCCGCCCGAATATCCTCCAGGGACTGGCGCTCCTTGATCGCGCGTTCGACCAGCGTGGTCAAATCCGCCGCCGACAGCAGATCGCCAATAATGTCATAGACATTCTCGACCCCTAGGTCGCGCCGCATCTGAACCAGTTTTTCCAGCACCTTGTCCAGTACGTTTCCTTCGCGGGTGTTGCTTGCCACAAGGTTGAAGACACGCACGCTGTACTTCTGCCCATAGCGGTGAATACGACCCATACGCTGTTCCAGGCGGTTCGGGTTCCAGGGTATATCGTAGTTGACCATCAGGCGACAGAACTGAAGGTTGATGCCCTCGCCAGCGGCCTCCGTGGCAACAAGAATCTGCGCGCCCTCCGGCTCCTTGAAGTAGTCCTGCGCCGCGCGGCGATCTTCCTGCTTCATCCCGCCGTAGATCTGCGCCACGCGAAAGCCCCATGTCATGAACTTCTCGACCAGGTAATCCAGCGTGTCCCGGTTCTCCGTGAAGACCAATAGTTTTTCCCCGGATTCCCACACAGTTTTGCCATCTTCCAGCGGCTCGCGTAGCAGCTTTCGTAACTCCGCCAGCTTGCGCTCGCAGTCGGTACGCTCGGCCTCCTCTTCAGCCATGCAGGCCAACTCGTAAAGCTCGTGAACCTCCTGGATTTCTAGTTCCATCTCCTTGACGCTGCGAATAGACAGGGTAACGCCGAGCGCGGCGTCTTCCTGCTCCCAACGCTCCTCGTCGTCTTCCGGCTCGTCCTCGAACGACGGGACCGGAGGGGTCGGGGGAGTTATACCGCCAGTACGCATCGCTAGGAGCTTGTCCTTCAGCTTTTCTTCGCGTCGCGCCAGCGAGGTCCGTATGGCGCGTAGGCTGGAGGCCAGACGACGTTGCAGCACCATTAAGGCCAGACCCACATTTCGGCGCGCCCGCTCGTCCGTAAGCTGTTCAGCTCGCTCGAAGCGTTTTACCACATAGTCCGTGACGCGGTCATACAGCTGTTTCTCGATACCGAACAGCTCGTACCTCGTGGTTTCAACGTCGCGCGGGGAAAGAGCGGCTTGTTGTCAAAGTCAACCATGTTCTCTTTGAGCCGCCGCAGGAAGATCGGCATCTGCTTCTGGCGCAGCGCCTGGGCAAGTGTGTCGTTACTCTGAAAGAGGTCGCGGTCAAGAAGGGCCAGGAGCAGGCGAAAGTTGTCTGGATTGCCCCGGTGCGGGGTAGCCGTCATGAGCAGCAGGTGGTCGCATCGCTCGCTGAGCGCCTCGCCCAGCTGGTAGGCCCTGGTTTTCTCGACCTTTGCCCCATACTGGTAAGCGGCCATTTTGTGCGCCTCGTCCACAATCACCAGATCCCACTTGGAGCCCTCCATCGTGGCCCGAACCTCGTCACGTTTGGCGAAATCCACCGACATAATCGCACGGGGATGGTGCCGCCAGATGTCCGATCCGGAGTTGGCCTGAAGCTGTTCGCGCCGGATGATGGTGAAATCCGTGTTAAAGCGGAGGCGCATCTCGTCTTGCCATTGCATCGTCAGATTCGCGGGCGACACCACCAGTACGCGCTCAACGGCACCCCGGTTCTCCAATTCTTTGAGTAGCAGCCCCGCCATGATGGTCTTCCCCGCTCCGGGATCATCGGCCAACAAAAAGCGAATGCGCGGTGCCTGCAGCAGATGGTTGTAGACCGCGTCAATCTGGTGGGGCAGGGGGTCTATTTGTGAGACACCGATGGCAAAGTGCGGGTCGTATTGCGCCGCCGCGCGGATCCGTTCGGCCAGCACTGCCAGACGAAAGCGATCACCATCCCGGTCGAAGGTCACGCGCCGGACGCGTAACTCGTCCGGTCCGAAGGCTCGATCATAAAACTGGTTTGTCTCTACCCCTACCGCCTGAATAAGGAGCTTTCCATTTTGGACTTGAACGAAGAGCACCCGCGCCGGTTCGGGCAATTGGTCGCTCGTGATGATGTCGTCGCGGGCAATCTGGGGCATGATCTTGTAGGGTTCTCCTTTATGCTTCTTTTGAGGGGGATGTGGGCACGGAATGAAGGTTTAAAGGATTGGCAGGCTAGGCGATTATTGAGCGAGAGTATAGCGTTACCGTGCTGCCCTGAGAAGCAGGCGGCCGGAGAAGGTATTGAACGGGGGACACCGGACCCGGTGCCCCCCGCCGTTTTTCTTTACCCTAGCGCCCCACGGCGCTCCTCCAGGCGGGCAAGGCGCTCCTCGGCGGCGTGGAGTTGGTCGCGGGCGCCCTGCACGATGGCGGCGGGGGCCTTGTTGGCAAAGCCGGGGTTGGCCAGGCGCGAGGTCAGGCGCTCGGTTTCGGCGCGTGCTTCCGCAATGCCGCGCTCCAGCCGCTCCCGCTCGCGCTCCAGGTCTACCATGCCAGCGAGGGGCAGAAAGGCTTCCAGCCCCTCCCCGGCCACCAGATGCGCGGCATCGGTCGGGGGGGTGGGGAGGGAGGAAACGATGGTAAGCTGGCTCTCGTCTATGCGCGCCAGCAGGGCCAGCACGTCGCGCGCGGCGGCCACCGCCTCGCCATGGCGGCTGGCCACGATGGTGGCGGCGATGCGGCGCCCCGGCTCGACATCGTATTCCTGGCGGGCGTTGCGGATGGCGCGGATAAGGGTTTGCAGCGCTTCCCACTGGACAATCGCTTCCTCGTCCACCGCGCCCGCCTGGGGCCAACTGGCGAGCATCAGGGCAGGCGTCTCCCGCTCGATGGGAAGGGTCTGCCAGATCGTCTCGGTGATAAAGGGCATGAAGGGGTGAAGCAGGCGCAGGGTGCGCTCCAGCACGGAAAGCAGGGTGCCGCGCGTGGCCGTGCGCGTGGCCTCGTCCCCGGCAGCCAGGCGCGGCTTGGCCGCCTCGATGTACCAGTCGGCGAAATCGGCCCAGAGGAAGCTGTACAGGGCGCGCCCGGCCTCGCCAAAGTTGTATCCCTCGATGTGGCGGGTCACCTCGCTGGTCACCTGGCTCAGGCGGCTAAGAATCCATCGCTCGGCCAGCCCCGCGGCGGCAGGCGCGGCCTCGCCGTGCGCGAGGAGGGGGGGCGCGTCATCGCCCACGGCCTGGAGGGTGAAGCGGGCAGTGTTCCACAGCTTGTTGGCAAAGTTGCGGTTCGCCTCCATGCGCTCCGTGCTCAGGGGGATGTCCTGGCCGGGGGTAGCGCCGGTGATAAGCGAGAAGCGGAGCGCATCGGTGCCGTACTCGCCCGCCGCCTTGAGCGGGTCTATCACGTTGTTCTTGGTCTTGGACATCTTTGCGCCCGTCCTCGTCGCGGACGAGGCCGTGCAGGTAGACGGTGTGGAAGGGCACCTCGCCGGTAAATTCCAGCCCCATCATGATCATGCGCGCCACCCAGAAAAAGAGGATGTCGTAGCCCGTTTCCATGACGGAGGTGGGGTAGAAGTAGCGCAGTTCCTCGGTCTCGCGCGGCCAGCCGAGGGTGGAGAAGGGCCACAGGCCGGAGGAGAACCAGGTGTCGAGCACGTCGGGGTCCTGCTCCAGGGTCACGTCGGCCCCGTACCGCTCGCGCGCCTTTTCCAGCGCTTCTGCCTCGTTGTGCGCGGCGATCCACTGCGTCTCGTCGCCGTTGACGTACCAGACGGGGATGCGGTGGCCCCACCAGAGCTGGCGGCTGATGCACCAGTCGTGGATGTTTTCCAGCCAGTTGAAGTAGACCTTCTCGAAGCGCTCCGGCACGATGCGGATGCGCCCGCCGCGCACGGCCTCCAGCGCCGCCTCGGCCATCGGCTTCCATGCGCACGAACCATTGGGTCGAGATCATGGGCTCCACGATCTCGCCGCCGCGCTGCGAGCGCGGGACGTTGAGCGTGTGGGGCTGGGCGCTGATGGCGAGGCCCGCCGCCTCCATGTCCGCCCAGAGGCGCACCCGCGCCTCCTAGCGGCTCAGGCCGGCGTAGGGGCCGGCCACCTCGTTGAGCGTGGCATCGCGGTTCATGATGCTGAGGGTGGGCAGGTTGTGCCGCTGGCCAATGGCGTAGTCGTTGGGGTCGTGGCCGGGGGTAATCTTGAGCGCGCCCGTGCCAAAGTCGCGGCTCCACGTACTCGTCGGCGATCACCGGAATCTCGCGCCCGAGGATGGGCACGATGACGGTGCGCCCGATAAAGTGCCTGGTAGCGCTCGTCTTCCGGGTGCACCGCGACGGCGGTGTCGCCCAGGATCGTTTCCGGGCGCGTGGTGGCGACGGGGATATACTCCTCCGACTCCTTGAGGCGGATACTTGAAGAAGTAGAGGGAGCCAGGCTCGGTGCTGTATTCCACCTCCAGGTCGCTCACAGCGGTCTGCAGGTTGGGCGACCAGTTGACCAGGTAGGCGCCGCGGTAAATCAGTCCCTTGTCGTACAGCCGCACGAAGGCCTCCAGCACCGCCTCGTTCAGCCCCTCGTCCAGGGTGAAGCGCTCGCGGCTCCAGTCGCAGGAGGCGCCGAGGCGGCGCAGCTGCTTGGTGATGTAGCCACCGTAGCGATCCTTCCACTCCCAGAGCTGTCCTCGAAAGTCCTCGCGGCCCACCTCCCAGCGCGTCTTTCCTCGTGAGCCGCTTGAGGTCCCGCTCGACCTGGAGCTGGGTGGCGATGCCCGCGTGGTCGGTGCCGGGCAGCCAGAGCGCCACCTTGCCCGTCATGCGGTGGTAGCGGGTCATGATGTCTTCCAGCGTGACGAACATGGCGTGGCCCATGTGTAGCTCGCCGGTCACGTTGGGCGGGGGCATGGAGATGACGAACGGTTCCTTGTCCCAGTCAATCTCGGCACGGAAAAAGCCGCTTTCTTCCCACCAGCGGTAGAGGGGCTCCTCCACCTCGCGGGGGTTGTATGTTTTTGGAAGCTCGCGCATAGTACACTCCTTGGGAATAGAAAAAGCCCATCGTCACAAGGACGATGGGCTCGCGGTACCACCTTGTTTCCGCCCACGTTGGGGCGGCTCTCTGGGGCGCGGTAACGGCGCGCGTCCGGCGGCGCTACTGGGACAGGGAGGATGGCCTGTCAGGTTCGCAGCCACAGACTCACCGGCGACGTTCGGCGGGGCGTTGCTCGGGCAGGCTTCCAGCCGCTGGCCTGTCCCTCTCTGGGAGTCGCGCCGCCTACTCCTCCGGGTCACAGTCGAAGGGTATTCAAGCTTGTAGGGGGATTATACGGGCGGGCGGGGCGGGTTGTCAACCCGGCAAGGTGCCCCTTGCGGTTGAAATTCCGCGTCAGCATCGAGCTCTCCTCTGAGAGGGGCGATGCTCACACCGTTTCAACTGAAATCGTATGCCTACATGCCTACAACAACCCCGTAAAATATACCGACCCCTCCGGCCATTGTCCAATGTGTGTCGTTGCTGGAGCAATCGTCCTGAAGGTCATAGACTATGGGTGGACGATGTGGGACCTACCTGGCAAGATAGTCGTACGCTTGCTCGTTCCCGAGCTTCTCGCAGCGACAAAATGATCGCTGGTCTGAATGTGGGCATGGCGGTTCTCATTGAGATGGCGGAGCCGGACGATATGTTCCCGGTGAGTCTTCCAATTGATGATGTGGCACGCCGCTCGTTACTAAGAGGTGCACAAAGCGCCTTAGCCGAGGGCGGTGAAGAAGGGCTCGCAGATCTACGTTCGTAGGAACTTGGGGGAACGTGCTGATACCGCCTTACAGCACATGGGCTTGGTAAAGCATAGTCTGAACCCAAGTGATGTATTTTGGGAGACTCAACGCAAAGTGAATCAGGCTGCACGAAGAGGCTGGCTATTAGATGATGTACAAGCTGTAGTCAAGAACTCGGCACTCACACGGACCCATATTAATCGAGCAACCGGAAATACAGCGACATACTTCTACCGACAGGACGGGCACTATGTCGTCATTGACAATGTGACAGGTGAAGTCATCCAGGTCAGTGATATCTATAATCCGAATTGGAAGGATGAAATTACCGGTCAAGTGATACAACCAATTACCCAGCCATGAAAGTGACAGAACTAACCAATCTAGCGCGGGAATTTTCCAGTCGCGGCATAGTCCATGGCTCTGAATTGCTATTGAGTCCCAAGATGCTCTTACGTTGCAACGCCGGTTAGCCGAGCTAAACGTTCTTGTGGTAGGTTGCGATGGCTGGCGGTATAGCGACAAGGAAAGCGGTGGGATAGTTCAGGTCTTGGACGTAGAACTCAGCGTGGAAACCTATATACCATATGGAGATATTACGGTTGAGGAGAGCGCTAAGATCGTGGAGCAGTTTCTAGCAGAAGAAATTCCCTCTTCTATAGACTTCCTATCATTGCAAATAGACGATCCGGAAATCGCAGATCTGTTTACAGGGCTGTAGAGGAAGTGAGCTTTACACAGCGAGTGAGTGTCGAGAGGCATGCAGAATCTGCCATTGCACGGTACCTTGTACAATGACGGCTGCTAAGTCAATAGTAGCCGTGGCTGTGGGCAGTGTGGGAAAGTTGGAGACTTTTCCAAGCAGCGTGGGTGGACGAAGGCCATCCACGCCGCGCCATACTGTCCACAGCCTAGACATTTGGAACAGGCAAAAGGACCTCCTCCGAGCAGACGTTCTCGACAGGCAGCGCTGAGGTGGTAGCTGGACCCACTTGCTACCCCACTTGATGCGCTCCACATCGTGCCCCAGGCCAAGGCGGTCGAGCCACATTCGGGTGAAGGATTTGGCGCTGTGGTGGTCGGGCAGGTTGTGGACACCGACCTTGTAGGCATGAGCGAAGAGCGAGGCGGCCACCAACCGTGAATGTCAGTATTATTGGAGATTCTAATGCCCGCACCCGCTGAAGGCCGCCACGCTAGTCAAGCATACCGTGGCAGGGGTTGTCACGTCGCGCCGGTGGCTGCGGTCCTGAGCGCCATCGTGCTTCTGGTTCTGGGGTTTGTCGTCTATCGCGAGTTATATGCCTTCGGCGGCTTTTATACAACGCGCTACGTTCCAGTGCCAGAGCAACGCACGGACGATCATATGCCCTCCATCATAGATATAGATGCCTTTCCGCGGCGTGCACGTCGTTATAAAGCGCCCTACTTGCTCCCTGAACTGGTCACGTTTTATGAAAGAGCATTACCTGAGAACGGCTGGACCATTGTAGATCAAGGCGGGGAGTACGACAGCGAAGATAATAGCCGCAGCTATTGCATGATTGTAGAGCGGGAGGGAGTCAATGCCGATATCTACATGAGACAACCGAGCGATCGGCGACGGGTAGTTGTTTCTATTTACCTTGACGAGCCAACTACTGGTTGTAACCTATTGCTTCGTCAATAGATGAGACCATGTGACCCAACCTATGGCAGAGTAAGTAGTTCAGGGGGACCTCGAATAACTGCTCGTAGCATGCACGGACGTATTGCGGCAGGTAAGTGACAAGAGCAGCCCGACTGTACTTCAGGAATCGTCGCCGAGGCGGCGGGAAATATGGGCAACTCGCAGAGTTGTCCAAGCCTAGTGGCTAACGCGCCGCGTTAGCTAGCAAGGCGACGTTGTCCGCCACCCCTACGTGGGTAAGAGCCGTGCCGTGGTCGTCCTTTCTTCACAGCAAGCCGTTGGGCCGTTTGCCCTCTGCGAAGAGGGCGGTAACTGGAAGGTCTTACTGCCCCAGGGGATGTGGGTCAGTTCGGCACCGATGCCCAACTGGTCGAGTTGGTAGCGCACGTACTCCCTGGCGCTCCTGCCACCGGGCAGGTTCTTCACACCGACCTTGTAGGCGAAGGCAAAGAAGGAGCAGGCTACCTGGCGTGGCTGGGCATGGCGGTCGGCCTCGCGCTTGGTGAGCACATGCCACACCGCCACCAAAAGCTTGCGGGCGATGGCGACCAGCGCCTTGCTGGTGCCCAGGCGGACATGCAGTCGCTGGTACTGCTCTTTCCAGTGGGGGTGGGTGCGCCTCGCCGCATGGGCGGCCTCCGCCAGCACCGAGCGCAACTCGCGCCGCCCCGCCTTGGTGATTCGGCCTGTCTTGCGCGTTTGTCCACTGTCATGGACCCGCGCGCCGAAGCCCGTGTAGCCCACCGACGTTTGAGCCGAGGGAAAACGGGCAATATCACCAATCGCGGCTAGATGATCTCACGCAGCATGGGATTATTGGGACAGGTCAAGAAGCAGCGGGGCAAGGCTCACGCAACGCACTTAAGTTCGGAGCCAATAATTTTGACGATGGACCCATCGGTCGGTGGTAAGCTCCGCGCCCTACAAAAGGAAGCCCAGAGGTCAGTTGTTGACAGCCATAGTTACTGATTTGTCTTCGACAATATAGGTGGATGCGTCAAGAGAAGCGATGCATAACGCAGTTGCACGCGGCAACACGATCCATTTCGACCTTACCAACAGGCAAGAGCTAACCGGCGTTCTTTGCAATATAGGGAACTGGAAGAACATGGTGACTGGCTATGAGTTGCGTATATCCGCGACAATTGGTCGCGATTCAAGAACTCAGTCAAATGCTATGAGGAGAGACAGGAGGTAGCAGCCCCATGGCTCGGACAGTAGTCCTTCCTATAAAAAATGGACAGAGTTTGGAGTTTGTGCCCGTAAACGAGCTTAACTGGTGTCAGGTCCACTGGAATCCAGCAAACGGGCCCAAGCAGTCTCTTGGGGCGGAGGTTGCGGAAATCTTGGTTCAGAAGTTCCTCGCTGTACTTGACCCAGCCCACTTCCCACCGATGAATGAAGTATGGGAAGGCAAACGCTATGCGCTCTTCCTCGCTCTATTCGAGGTACACACTTGGTGGTTAGCACGCAAAACCACCGCTGGCATCGAAATTCTTGTTCTGAGGGACAGTCATGAAGAGATAGCTTCCTTCCAATTGGCCCCAAGTGATTGTGATATCTGGCGAACACTTCTTATAGAGAAGACAAGTAGAGGTGGTATGCCGAGTGCAGCCCAGGGCGCAAGCGCCGACTGACTTGATCCAGCAGTTTCTTTTTGTTCGCTGCGCCACAGCTACCCCGCCGGATAAACAATCGCGATATTCATTCCAGGCGCCAATGCTTGTAGAACAACCAACAAGAGAGGGGGGTTAATTCGGCAATGGTTCCCTCTCTGAGGGTTTGTGGGGACACTTTCCATACAAAACATTCGGTACTCGGAGACAGAATTCTACTCAGGCGTCCTGTGAAGGAAGCCGACGTGTTTGATTCGCCTTGTCGCTGCTACACCCGTACAATCAACACAGATCCAGCAACGGCAGGATGAATCTGAGGCATCGAGCGAAGATGGCTGTAGCAGAAACGACGTATCGCGCGCAAGTCATCGCGGAGATTGAGCGTATCCCGCCGGAGTATCTAGCTCCCCTCCTCAAGATGGTGGAAGCCTTCCGCGAAAGCGTCGCTCTGCCCACAGCGGAGGAAAGTTTCCGCCAAGGGTGGGCGGAGGCAAGGCGCGGAGAGGTACATCCGCTGACGCAATTGTGGGCTGACATCGAAGATGACGAGTAGCGCAGCACCCGAGGAAGCATCAACCGCAGAAGAGTAGCCTGAAGCACTCGTTGCTCTCTTCTATATCTCTGAGTTCAAGCGCAACGTGCGGCGGCTGGCGAAGAACTGTCGGCGGATTCAGCAAGATGTTCAGCCTGTGGTGGGAGATTGACCTGTGCAGCGGCTGGTTTTCCGACCTGCGCGCCCCGCTCACCTTTGTCACCTACCTGCTCCTGGTGGTCGGCAAACTGGAAGAGAATGGCTTCGCTGAACGGGTCATGTGCTCCATCAAGGAGCAGGCTGCTCTGGCCGACTATGCCACCTTTGCCGACGCCCAGGCCCAAACCGGTCACTTCCTCGACACCGTCTACCATCACAAGCGTATTCATTCCAGTTTGGGCTATCTCACGCCTGCCGGGTTCCACCAGTAGTGGGTTTCCCAACAGTTTGCCCTACTACCCCTCAACTCCCACTTTTTCTGTCCAACTTTCGGGGGGGCGCTACAGGGCGACCCTCGCGCCGGTCGTTGTATGCCCGACACACTCCCGACACACTACGTCAACCCTTGAGGTGATGGGCATCCCGGCGTAGCCGCTGCTTTCTTGTCGCCATTCCTGTTGTATCTAATGCGGGGCCGATCGTCTCTATTGGGGGAATGGGTCTATTATACAAGGTAGGGTGCCTACGGGGCCGGCCTTGTTTGTTGGCCCCTGGCGTTCCGTCGGCGCATCGCGCGGGGGTCGCCCTGCTGCACGTTGCCATTTCTGCTCGCTGTCTCGCGGCGTTACGATAAGAGAGGGCTCTCGCTGGCATGACTGGGTACCGACCCGTGCACGCGCTTCCGACCGCTGTCTGGCAGACAGTGGTGTATGGGGATCTGTTTGAGTACCCGCTGACAGCCAGCGAGATTCAACGATACCTGGTGGGGGTGGCGGCAACAGCGGCGCAGGTGCAGCAGGCACTGGCGGAGCAGGTGCGGGCGGGGAGTCTGGGGGCGCGGCAGGGGTACTACTTCTTGTCGGGGCGCGAGGCACTGGTGGAGACGAGGCGGCGGCGCGGGCAGGTGGCGGCGGCGCGGTGGCCGGGGGCCCTGCGGTACGGGCTGCACATCGCCGGGCTACCGTGGGTGCGGATGGTGACGGTGACGGGGGCGCTCGCGGTTGACAACGTGGAGCCGGAGGCGGACATTGATTTTTTGATAGTGACCGAACCGGGGCGATTGTGGCTGTGCCGCCTGAGCGTCATCGCTCTGGTGCGGTTGGCGGCGCGGCGGGGGGATCTGGTGTGCCCGAATTACTTCCTCTCCCGCCGCGCGCTGACCCTGTGGGAGCGCAACCTGTTCACCGCGCGGGAACTGGCGCAGATGGTGCCGCTGGCGGGGATGGAGGTCTACCACGAGATGCGCAACCTGAACCAGTGGGCCGAGTGCTTTTTGCCCAACGCGGCGGGCGCGCCGCCGGCTGGGGTGCGCGCCGCAGCGTCGCCGCGCCCCGCGCTGTCGCGCCTGTCCGAGGCGGCGCTCGGGCGGGGAATGGGCGAGTGGGCGGATGGCTGGGAAATGGCGCGCAAGGTTCGCAAGTTCCGCACCCAGCACGGCGGGCACCGCGAGGCAAGCTTCTCGCGCGATTGGTGCAAGGGGCACTTCGACGGCCACGGGCAGCGAATTTTGTCGCGCTTCGAGGAGCGGCTCGCGGCTATGGAACCGGCAAGGGGCGCGTGAGCGAGGGATGAGCAAAATTTTGTTTGGCCAGTCCTACTTTCTGCGCTTCGACCCGAAGCTGTGGGAGGCGATGCAGCCCTACCCGCCGCTCGGGACGCTGTATGCGGCCTCCGTGATGCGAGCAGAGGGGTACGAGGTGGCGCTCTTCGATGCGATGCTCGCGCAGTCGGTGGCGGAGTGGGGGGCGGCCCTGGAGCGGGAGCAGCCCCGCTACGCGATCCTGTACGAAGACAATTTCAACTATCTGTCGAAGATGTGCCTGCTGCGGATGCGCGAGGCGGCGTTCGAGATGATCCAGATGGCCCGCGCGCAGGGCTGCCGGGTCATCGTCGGGGGCTCCGACGCTACCGATCAGGCGGAGGCGTACCTGGCGCAGGGGGCCGACTTCGTGTTGTTAGGGGAGGGGGAGGAGACGCTGAGGGCGCTGATGGCGCGGCTCGAGGGGCGGGACGCCACCCCGCTCGCGGCGATCGAGGGGCTCGCGTTTTGCGACGAGCAGACGGGCGCCCCCCACCGCACCCCGCGCCGCCGCGACATCCGGATGCTGGATGCGCTCCCCTTCCCCGCCTGGGACCTGGTGGACGTGGAGCGCTACCGCACGCTGTGGCGGGAGCGGCACGGCTACTACTCGATGAACATGGTGACCACGCGCGGCTGCCCCTACCACTGCAACTGGTGCGCCAAGCCGATCTGGGGGCAGCGCTACGCCATGCGAAGCCCGGAAAACGTGGTGGCCGAGATGCGCTGGCTCCACGACGCCTTCGGCCCCGATCACATCTGGTTCGCCGATGATATTGCAGGGCTAAAGCCTGGCTGGTGGCCGCGCTTCGCTGACCTGATGGAGGAAGCCGGGCTGCGCCTGCCCTTCAAGTGCCTGAGCCGCGCCGACCTGCTGCTGCGGCAGGATGACATCCCAGCGCTAAAGCGGGCCGGCTGCGACATCGTGTGGATCGGCGCGGAGAGCGGCTCGCAGCGGGTGCTCGATGCTATGGAAAAGGGAACCCGCGTCGAGCAGATCCATGAGGCGGCGCGCCGCCTGCACGCGGCCGGGGTGCGGGTGGGCTTCTTCCTCCAGTTCGGCTATCCGGGGGAAAGCCGCGAGGAGATCGAGCAGACGCTCAAGATGGTGTGGGCGTGCCAGCCTGACGATATTGGCATGTCGGTTTCCTACCCCCTGCCGGGGACCCCGTTCCACGAACGGGTGCAGGGCCAGTTGGGGGCGCAGCAGAACTGGCAGGATTCCAGCGATCTGGCCATGCTCTACCAGGGCCCTTTTTCTACGCAGTTTTATCGCCGGCTGCACACGCGGCTGCACAAGGAGTACCGCGCCCGACAGGCGGGGCAGCGACTGCGGGGGGCGCTGCGGCACCCTGGCTCGCTGCGGGGGGCGCATGCGCGCGACATGGCGGCGATGCTTTATCATTGGACGACGCTGCCCCTGGCAAAGTGGCGGATGGCTCGCTGCCAGCAGCCGCCCGCGCGCCCGCTTTCCCCGCTCGCGCCCGCCCTGGACCCGGACGCCGCGGCCACCCCCAGCCCCCAGCGGTCAAGCTCCCCCTGACCGCCCCTCCGTTTCGGGAGCTACCCTTCATGGATATCTTGCTCACCCACGGTTATTTTCTTTACGAGGACCCGCACGAGGTGGCGGTGATGCGCCCCTACCCGCCGCTGGGGCTGCTTTACCTTTCCAGCCACCTCAAGGCGCGGGGCTTCCAGGTAGGGCTGTTCGACAGCACCTTTCGCACGCCGGCAGCCTTCCGCGAGCAGGTGGCCCGCGAGCGGCCGCCGGTGGTGGGCTTTTACACCAACATGATGACGCGGCGCCAGGTGCTGCGGATGATTCCCGCCTGCCGCGAGCAGGGGGCAACCGTGATTGTGGGGGGGCCGGACCCGGCAAATTACCCGGAAGCCTTCCTGGCGCATGGGGCGGACATCGTGGTGGTGGGCGAGGGGGAACAAACGCTCGAAGCCCTGCTGCGCCACCTGGCGCGCCACGGCCCGACGGGCATGCAGCACATCGCTGGAATCGTCTACCGCGAGACGGACGGGAGCGTGGTGCGGACGGCGCCACGGACCCTGCTGCCGCTCTTGGACGCGCAGCCCTTTCCTGATAGGGCAGCGATTGACATCGAGGCGTACATGCGGGCCTGGCGTGAGCGGCACGGGCAGGGGGCGGTGTCCCTGATTACGGCGCGGGGGTGCCCCTACCGCTGCACCTGGTGCAGCCATGCTGTCTACGGGTACACCCATCGGCGGCGCTCGCCGGGCAACGTGGTGGATGAGGTCGAGCAGATTGTCGCCACCTATGACCCTGACCTGCTCTGGTACGCGGACGACGTATTCACGATTCATCATCGCTGGCTCTATGCCTACGCCGCCGAGTTGGCGCGGCGAGGGCTGCGCCGCCCCTTCGAGACGATCTCGCGCGAGGATCGGTTGAACGAGGAGGTGGTGCGGACGCTGGCGGAGATGGGCTGCTTCCGAATCTGGATCGGGGCGGAAAGTGGCGCGCAGGAAATTCTGGACGGGATGCAGCGCCGCACCAATGCCGAGCGGATGGTGCAGATGGTTCATCTGCTCCAGCGCTATGGGATTCAGGCGGGGATGTTCATCATGCTCGGCTACGAGGGGGAGGAGGCGCGCCACCTGCACGAGACAGTGGCGCGCTTGAAGGCGGCCAGCCCCGATCTCTTTTTGACGACGGTGGCCTACCCCATCAAGAACACGGGCTACTACGAGGCGGTGGCGGAGCGGGTGGTCGCCACGCGCCCCTGGGCGGAGGGCTCCGACCGCGACCATGCAGTGGTGGGCCGCCACTCGCAGCGCTTTTACCGCTATGCCACGCGCTGGATGGTGGGGGAGGTGGCGCTGCACAAGAGCCTGCACGGCGGGGAGCGGCGCCTGGCGCCGATGGCCAAGGCGTGGGCGAACGCGCAGATTGGTCGGTTGGGCATGCGCCTCACCGAGGGCGAGGTGGAGCGGGGCGATGCGCGGGGTGGCTGAAGGGGGGGCCGCCTTTGACGGGGTGGCGCCTACCTATGACAGCGGGTTCACGGAGCGACGGCTGGGGCGATGGCTGCGCGCGCGCGTGCAGCAGGAGGCGGCGCCCTTTCTGGCGCCGGGCTCGCGCGTGCTGGAACTGGCCTGCGGGACGGGGGAAGACGCGCTCTGGCTGGCGCGGCGCGGCTGCCACGTGCTGGCGACCGATGCCTCGCAGGGGATGCTGTCGGTCGCACGCCACAAGGCGAGGGCGGCCGGGCTGGCGGACGCTATAGCCTTCGAGCCTCTCGATTTGAACGCCCTGCCAGCGTCCGGCGGGCCCTGGCTGGCAAGGAGCGAGCGCTTCGATGGGGTCTTCTCGAATTTCGGGGGGCTGAACTGCGTGCGGGAGCGGGTCGCCCTGGCGGGCTGGCTGGCCGCGCGGCTGCCGCGCGGGGCGCGGGTGATCCTGGTGGTGATGGGGCCCGTGGCGCTCTGGGAGATGGGCTGGCACCTGCTGCATGGCGAGCCACGGCGCGGGCTGCGCCGCCTGCGCGGCGGGGGGCTGGCGCGGGTCGGGGGCGGGGGGGTGGTGCCCGTGTGGTACCCCTCCCCGCTGCGCCTGCAGCGCGAGTTCGCCCCCGCGTTCCGGGCCGTGCATCGGTGCGGCATCGGGGCCCTGCTGCCCCCCTCCTACCTGGATCATCTGGTGGAGCGATGGCCCCGAGCGTTCAGCCAACTGGACCGTGCGGAGCAGGCGCTCGGGCGGCTCGTGCCCTGGTCGTGGGTGGCCGATCATTATTTGATAGTGCTGGAGCGGCGATGAGCGACCGACGGGGGTGGAAATGGCTGGCCCGCCTGCGCTTCCACGCCTTTCAGCGGCACCGCTACAAGCGCCTGGTGATCGAACGGGCGGCGGGCCAGCCGTTCGTGGTGCTGCCGCAGGTGTTCAACCCGGGGCTCTTCCGAAGCGGCGCGGTGCTGGCCGCCACGCTGGGGCGGCCCGCGCCAGGGGGGGCGGGGCGCGCCCTCGACATGGGGACGGGCAGCGGCATCGGGGCGGTGACAGCGGCGCGGCAGGGGTGGCAGGTGGTGGCGACGGACATCAATGAGGCGGCGGTGCGCTGCGCGCGGATCAACGCGCTGTTGAACGAGGTGGAGGGGCGAGTCGAGGTGCGCCACGGCGACCTGTTCGAGCCGGTGGCGGGGGAGCGCTTCGATGTGGTGCTGTTCAACCCGCCTTTTTTCCGCGGGGTGCCCGCCGATGCGCTGGCGCACGCGTGGCGGGGGGTGGATGTGGTGGAGCGCTTCGCGGCGGGGCTGCGCGAGCACCTGGCGCCGGGCGGGTACGCCCTGGTGGTGCTTTCCACCGACGGCGAGCACGCTGCCTTCCTGCACGCTTTCGAGGCGGCGGCGCTGGGCGTGACGGTGCTTCAGCAGTGCGACCTGCGCTATGAGATGTTGACAGTCTATCGTCTAACCGAAAAGGGGGAGCCCCAGGGCGAGCCATGAATGTGATTCTTTACAACCCCCCCTCCTCCGCCACCCGCAAGCCGATCCTGCCGATGTCGCTGCTGGCGCTTGGCGCGCTGCTGGAAGGGCGACACCCGTACAGCATCCTGGATGGCAACCTGCTGGAGCAACCGCTGGATGCCCTGGACGCGGCTGTTCGGGAAACGGGCGCGCGCGTGCTGGCGCTCACCGTCATGCCGGGGCCGCAACTGACGCATGCGGTGCCGCTCTGCCGGGAGCTGAAGCGGCGCTTTCCCGACCTGCTGATCGTGTGGGGCGGCTATTTCCCCACGCAGCACTGGGAGGTCTGCCTGCGCGCGCCCTATGTAGACTATGTAGTGCGCGGGCACGGCGAGCAGACGTTCGCGCGCCTGCTGGATCGGCTGGAGGCGGGGGAAGCGCCGCACGATCTGTTCGGCCTCGCCTACCGTGCCACCGAGCAGGGCGAGCCAACGAGCAACCCGGAGGCCCCCATCCCGCACCCGGAGCAGCTTCCCCCCTTTCCCTATCACCGCGTGGAGATGGGGCGGTACAGCCGCCGCACCTTCATGGGCGAGCGCACCCTGCCCCACCATTCCAGCTATGGCTGCCCCTTCTTTTGCAACTTTTGCGCGGTGGTCAACATGGTCAACGGGCGCTGGCTGGCGCAGTCTGCCGAGCGGACGGCGGCCACCGCCCGCTTTCTGGTGGAGCAGTACGGGGCGGACGCCATCGAGTTCTATGACAACAACTTTTTTACGCAGGAGGCGCGCACGCGGGAGTTTGCGGAGCGGATCAAACCACTCCAAATCGCGTGGTGGGGGGAGGCGCGCATTGATACGATGCTCCGCTACCCCGATTCCACGTGGGGGGCGATGCGCGACAGCGGCCTGCGGATGGTCTTCCTGGGGGCGGAATCCGGCTCCGACGAGACCCTGCAGCGGATGAACAAGGGGGGCAAGGCCTCTACCGAGAAGACGCTGGAAATCGCCCACAAGATGGCACAGTATGGGATCGTGCCGGAGATGAGCTTCGTGCTGGGGAACCCGCCCGACGCAGAGGCGGACCTGGAGCAGACGCTGGCGTTCATCCGCAGGGTGAAGCGCGTCAACCCGCGCACGGAGGTGATCCTCTACCTGTACACGCCGGTGCCGCTGGCGGGGGCGCTGTATGATCAGGCGAAGGCTGAAGGGTTTCGCTTTCCGGAAACGCTGGAGGCGTGGGTCAGCCCGGAGTGGCAGGCCTTCTCGCAGCGCCGCAGCGCCGCCACCCCCTGGGTGCAGGACCCGATGCGCCGCCGCCTGCAGGATTTTGAACGGGTGCTCAACGCCTATTACCCGACCAGCACGGACGTGCGGCTGCAGGGCAACTGGCGCTGGCTGCTGCGGGCGGCCAGCGGCTGGCGCTACGCGCTGCGCGTTTATCGCTACCCGATAGAACTGCGCGTCCTGCAGCGGCTGCTGGCCTATCAGCGGCCCGAGACCAGCGGGTTTTGATCGGACATGGCGCGGGCAGGGCTGATCGTCCTGTTGCTTGGGTTCTGGGCGCTTTCCCTGGACTTCCTTTCTGTCTTTCCTGCGGTTGGCCAGGATGAGCCGTGGATTGCTGCCGCGCCGGTCAAGCTGGCGACGGCGGGGCAGTTGGGCTCGGACCTGTTTGCTGGCTACTACGGGATGGAGCGACACCATTTCCAGCACCCGCCCCTTTACCCGCTGCTGCAGGCCCTGCTCTTCCGGCTGGCGGGGGTGGGAGTCTTCCAGATGCGCTTCCTGGCTGTCGCATGCGGGCTGCTCGTGCTCGCGCTCACCTGCGCGCTGGGCCGCCAGAGCGGCGGGCGGGGGGTTGCCCTGCTGGCGGGGCTCCTGCTGGTGGGGCTCCGCGTGGCCGAGGGCGGGGGCGCGACAGGGATCCCGCTGCTCGATCAGGCGCGGGTCAGTCGCTACGACATTCTGGTGCCCGTCTTTGGGCTGGCGGCGCTGTACCGATTCAACCAGGTGGAGCGGCGCGCCGCCCGCTCGCCCGACGGCGCACGGGCGGGCGACTGGCTGGGCGTGGGGGTGCTGGTGGGGCTGGCGGGGCTGAGCCACTTGTATGGGCTTTTCTGGCTGCCTGTCTTCGGGTTGATCGGCATCTGGCGGCGCGGGCGGGCGTGGTTTTGGCTGAGTGGCCTGCCGCTCCTGCTGGGGGCGCTCCTGCCCTGGTTGCCCTGGCTGATCTTTGCAGCGCGGCACTGGGACGATGCGCTGGGGCAGCAGCGGATGGTCACCGCGCGCTTCGACCTGTTCCACTGGCGATTCTACCTGCAAAACGCACGCAACGAGGGGCTGCGCTACGGAGCGCTCGACCTGTGGGAGCGCCCTGGCGTGCTGCGCGGGGGGCGCGTGGGAAGCTGGCTTTTGCTTGGAGGGCTGCCGGCGGCGCTCTGGGCGACGGGGCGGGGCCCACGGCACCCCCCGGACGAGCGCGGCGTGCTGGGGGTCGCGCTGGTGGGCCACCTTTTCCTCTTTGCCCTGCTGCTGAGCCAGAAAGATTTCCGCTACCTTATAGTCGTGTGGCCGCTGGCGCTTCTGCTGCTGGCGACGGGGGCGCAGCGGCTGTGGCGGGCAGGGCGCAGGGGTGGGGCGGGGGCTGCTGCTGCTGCTCCTCCTTGCGGTGGGGGCGGAGGGGGCCGTCGCTGTGGTACATCGGCACGAGGTGGCGGCGCGGATGCTCCCGTACGAGGCCCTCACGGCCCGCCTGGCCCTGGCTATCCCCCCGGGGTCGCGGGTGCTGGGGCTGCCCCATTACTGGTTGGGGCTGCGGCAGTTCCCGTACCGCACGTGGGTGCTCCCCTGGCTGCTGAGTGGCGCGGATAGCTACCATGCCCCCCTGACGCTATGGGAAGCGTTGGAGCGGGTGGACCCGGATGTGATCTTGATTGACGAGCCCATGCGGCAGTTGTTCGAGGAGATCGCCGACCCCCAGCACCCGCTGCACGAGCGGTACGTGCATCTGGAAGGGTGGATGCGCTTTCGCGGGGCGCTGCATGTTGCCACGGTGAGCAGTGCCACCTATGGGAGAGTCGAGGTATTTTTGCTGGCCTGCTCGCGCTCTATGGCACAAGAGGCTCGGCGTCCAGCCTGTTCAAGCGGTGGCCGATTGCCAGCGCCAGCAGCAGCACGCTGAGCGCCTTGGCGGCAAGTTTCGCGCCGATGGCACCGTATGGCCCCCAGAGGGGGACCGCCCACCAGGCGCCAAGCGCCAGCAGGAGCAGCCCCACGCTCTCCGACGCGACGATCAGGCGGGGAAGGTTGAGCGGGTACGCGACGAGCAGGGCGGGCAGGGTGAGCAGGTCGAGCAGGAGCACGCTCATCAGGCCGTAGAAGAGGCCCACCGAGGGGGCGTAGCTGTACCCATACAAGCCGAGGATGGCGGGGCGCGCGAGGGGCAGCAGCAGGGCCATGGCGCCCACGAGCAGCACGCTGCGCGGCATGGTTTGGCGCAGGTAGGCGATCAGGCGGGGGCGCTGCTGCAACCGTGACACCTGGGGGAGCAGGACAAGGTGAAGGGTCTGGTTGACGATGGCCGCCTTGTAGGTGAGGTTGAGCGCCAGCGCGTACTGCCCCACCGTTGGGGCGGGCAGCCATCGGTTCAACAGGAATAAATCAAGCTGGCCGAGCAGCAGCGAGAGGGCGGCAGAAAGCGCGAGCCACCGGCTGGTGGCCAGCAGGCGGCTTCCTTCCGCCCCCCACCGCAGCGTGGGGCGAAGCAGGGCACCGCGCCAGGCGGGGGGGAGGGCGCGGGCACCCAGGAGCGCCGCGAGCAGCGCGGCGAGGATGCCAACCAGCAGGGCGCTGGCCAGGCCGAGGCGTCCGCTGGCCTGGAGCGCCCCCAGCAGCAGGACGGTGAGGCTGATGCTGGCCATCTGGGCACGGACGAGGTGGCTAAAGCGTTGCTGCGCCCGCAGGAGCGTGCTCACGATGCTGCTCGCCGTGGTAGCCAGCAGCGAGAGGGCGGTGATCTGGACGAGAAAAGCCTGCTGGGGGTGTTCGATGCCGAGCAGGGTGGCCACTGGCCCAGCGGCCAGCAGCGGGGCGGCCAGAAAGGGGAGCGCCGCCAAAAGTTTCAGGCGTGCGTAGCTGCCCGCGATGCGTGGGGCGTCGGCGGGCGCCGCGCTGGCCAACTGCGTGACGGCTGTGGTGCTCAGCCCCCAGTCGGCCAGGGCAAGGGCGATGCCCAGGGCGCCGCCGAGGACGGAAAAGATGCTGAGCCCCGCCGGGCCGAGGCCGCGGGCCAGGAGGACGCTGCTCATCAGCCCGATCGCCAGGCGCCCCATATGCCCCACGAGGACCACCGCCAGGTCGTGGCGGGTGCGCTGGCTAGGCTCGCTCATGGAGATGGGGCCAGCAGATGAAGCAGGTAGCGCCAGCCGCGCTTTTGAAAGGGATCGAGGCAGAGGGCGCGCCGCAGCGGGGAAGCTGCCAATCGCCTGCGCCGTGCGCCCAGGAGGATGCTCAGGTGGACGTAGCGGCGCGACAGGACGCGGCGCAGGCGGAGACGCTGCGCGAGGGTCAGCGGCGCCTCGCCCGCGAGGCGCTCGAGCGCACGGATGACCGCGCGGTAGGTGGCAATCTCTCGACGCTGGGAGATGCTGGCGTGGGAGTGCCGGATCGCAACGAGGGGCAGCGGCACGCAGCCCCCTGGGGCGCGGGCGGCAAGGCGCAGCCACAGGTCGTAGTCCTCCGCGCTCTTCAGCGTTTCGTCGAAGCCGCCTGCTGCATCGAGCAGCGTGCGCCGGACGATCACGCTGCTGGGGTGAAGGTAGCAATCTTCTATGAGCGAGGAAAGCAGGGGGCCGCTCCGCTTCTGCTGCGGGGCAAGCAGGGGGGCCGAGCGGGAGCCGTCCGGCTGGAGCCGCTCGACATCCGAGTAGACAAACCCGAGCGCAGGGTCGCTGTCCAGCAGGGCGACCTGCCGCGCCAGTTTGTCGGGCCGCCACAGGTCGTCATCGTCCAGAAAGGCGACAAGCTCGCCGCTCGCCACGGCCAGGGCGCGATTGCGCGTCACGGCAGGGCGGCCGCGGTGGGGAAGCTGGAGAAAGCGCACGCGGGGGTCCAGCCCCTCGATGAGCGAGCGCGGGGGCTGCGCGGAGCCATCGTCGGCCACAATGATCTCATCCGCGCCGTAGCTCTGCGCGAGGACGCTTTGCACGGCGGCGAGGAGCAGGGGCGCGCGGTTGTAGGTTGGGATGATGACCGAAAGATGAGGATGAGCCATCGGGCGGCTGCCTGAGCACGGGGTTGCTGATGCGTGCTATGATGATAGTGCGGCGCGACGATTTTTCCACAAGGCGCCTGACGGAGCGACACCCATAATCAGGAGGGGGCATATGAGTCAACAGGTTCACGATCACGAGGTAGGGATGGCGGTCGCGGCTGACAATGTGTACCCGTATCGGGTAGGGATCGTCGGCGGGTTGATTGCGGGGGCGGTGATGACGGTGGCGATGGCGCTGTGGGGGCTGTGGAGCGGGAACGGGATCTGGTATCCTGTCAATATGATTGCCGCGACGATCCTTCGCCCCATGCAGGCAATGTCTGACGCCGAGTTGCGGCAGTTCATGCCCCTCGCCGCCGTGGTGGGCACCGCTGCTCACATTGCGGTTTCCACGGCCCTCGGCTTCCTGTTCGATCTGGTGCTGCCGACGTTGCCCGGCTCGGCGCTGCTGTGGGGGATCGTTATCGGGCTGCTGCTCTGGGCGGGGGCCAATTTCGCTGTGCTGCCCCTGATCAACCCGCGCATGACGGAGATGACCAACCAGCCGACCTTCCTGCTGGCCAACGTGGCGTATAGCGTGGTGCTGGGGCTGTGGGTCTCGCGGGCGGAGAAGCTTGACCTGTCGCCGGACCCTGAGACGCTCCTGCAGCCACGCTGAGGGTAGGCCCGAAGGAGCGCTATGGATGGGATAGCCGAGCACCCGCTTCCCGTGTCGGCCCAGGCGGTGGGGCCCTGGCGCGTGCGCCCGTTCGAGGAGGGGGACGAGCGGGCCATCCTTCCCCTGTGGGAGGCGGTGTTCGGGCATCCCCTGTCCCTGGCGCACTACCGCTGGAAGGTGCTCGAGACGCCCGAGCGGGTGGCGGGCGGCTCGGTGTGGGTGGCTGCGGCGGGCGAGCGCGTCGTGGGCCACTATGCGGCCACCCCCTTGCGCTTCAAGCTCGGCGCGGCGGAGCGTGTCATCCTTCATACGTGCGATGCGGCGACCGCCGCAGACGTTCGGAAGGCTGGCGTCTTCTCAGCCGTGGCAGGTGCCGCACACGAGGCGTGGAAGGCGGCGGGCGTCCCCTTCCTGATTGGCCTTCCCCACGAGGGCTGGGGCAGCCGCCGCGCCTTTCTGGGCTACCAGACGATGTTTCAGGCTCGCTGGTTCACCTGCCCGCTTCGGGTGGACAGGCTGCTTTTGCGGCGGAGCGCGCTCGCTCTGCCCCTTCGCGGGCTGCTGCGCCTGGCGGCGGGTGCCTGGCATGGGCTGCTCCAGCGCCGTGCGGGCGGCGCGCGGAAAAGCGTTCGCGTGCGGGGGGTGGAGGCACCCCTGGCGGAGTGGGACGATTTGTGGGATCGGCTGAAGGGGGGGTACGAGGCACTGGTGGTACGCGACCGGCGATGGATTGCTTATCGTTATGCGTCTGCGCCCGATCGCAGCTATCGGCTGCTGCTGGCCTCGCGGGACGATGGTCCCTGCGGCTATCTTGTCTATCGCGTGACGGGCGGCGCGGCGCGGACGACAGGGTGGATCGTTGACCTGCTGACAGCGCCGGGCGACAGCGAGGCCCGCGCGGCGTTGCTGGGCGCGGCGATGGACGCCCTGTTCCAGGCGGGGGCGGGCACCGTGCAGTTCCTTCTGCCTGTTGCCTCGCCGCTGCTGCCGGAGGTGCGGCGCGCCGGTTTTTTCCCCAGGCGGGGCAGCTACGATGTGTCCGTGGTGCCCCTGGCTGACCCTCTGCCCCCTGCTGCCCTTCACGATGCCAGCCGCTGGTATCTGATGGGCGGCGACTTTGACATCGTCTGATGCACGCCTTTCTTCCCCTTTCCAGCGGCAGGTGCGCTCACGCGTGCTGCCGCGCGACGGCTGCTGTTCCCGCTGGTGACGGAGGCCACGGCGCTGGGCCTCCGCGCGCTCTGGGGGCAGCGTGCGCCGCAGGCTTTGACATCGCCCGGCAGGGAGGTGCTGATCGTGGGCGCGCATCCCGACGACGAGACGATAGGGGCGGGCGGCGTGGCGGCCCTTCATGCGCGCCTGGGCGACAGGGTGAGCGTGGTGGTGCTGACAGACGGCGGAAAATCCCGCGCGTTCCACCTCGCCCCGCAGCAGATGATCGAGCGGCGGCGCGCCGAGGTGCAGGCGGCGGCACGCCTGCTGGGGGTTGCGGCGGTACATTGCCTGGCGCTGCCCGAGCGGACGTGGCCCCATGACGAGGCGCGGGCCCTGCTGGCCGCCGCTGGTGGCGGGCGCTGATCTGCTCTATGTGCCCTCCTGCGTGGATTATCATCCGGATCACTGCGCCCTGGCGCGCCTGCTGGCCGAGATGGTGCAGCCGGAGCAGCGGCTCCGTGTGTACGAGACAGCGGTGCCGCTGACGCCGTTGCTGGTGAACGTGGTGGTCAACATCTCGTGCACGTTCGAGACAAAGCATCGGGCGCTGCGCTGCTTTGCCACGCAGCGGGGGGCCATCGCGCCGCTGCTCCGGCTGGAGCGCTATCGCGCGGCGCTGTACGGCACCGCCGCCTGCGAGCCCTTCTGGGAGCTAAGCGGGGCCGCGTACCGCCGCGTGATGGGGGAAACCTTTCCCTTCCGTGCGCTGCGCCCCCGTCCCTTCACGGACCTGCTGGCCTGGCTGGTCGGCAGCGGGGCGCGGCGGCGGCTGCGGGCTGCTGCGCTGGGTGCGTCATGAGCGCGGGCGCGCCGGCTCGCTTTGCTCTGCCTGGCCGGGCGCGCTGGCATCGCCCCGCCCTGGCGTCGCTGGCGCTGCTGCTGTTGCTGGCGCTACCGGTGCTCGGCCTGATCGCCACCTCGGGCTTTAACGGGCTGTACGGGCAGGATGCCTATGCCTATTGGGAGTACGCCGCCCACCCGTTGCGGGAAAGCGTGCTCGGCGGGGGCGCGCCCCCGCGCTTCCACTGGCCGCCGGGCTACCCGTTCCTGGTGACGCTCGCCACGCTGGTGGGCGGCACCACGCCACGGAGCGGCCAGGGGGTGAGCCTGCTGGCGGGGGCGCTGGTTCCAGCCCTGACCATGGTGCTGGCGGGCGCGCTGCGCGTGGGGTCGCCGGCAGGGCAGTGGCCGTGGGGGGTGCCGCTGCTGGCGGGGGTGCTGGTGGCGCTCAATGGGCAGTTGTGGCAATCCAGCGCGGTGGTGATGGCCGATACTACAGCACTGGCGCTGGCAACGCTCGGGATGGTGGGGCTCGCGCGCTATGGGCGACGGGGTGAGGCTCGCTGGCTGCTGCTGGCGGCGGGCGGGCTGGCGGGCGCGATCGGGACGCGCCTCGCCTACTTGCTGGTGGCGTTGCCTGCCGCCCTCTATGTTGGCAGGCTGCTCTATCACACCCCGCGCGCCCGGGCGCTGCGGCATGGGCTGCTGGCGGGGGCGGTGGGGCTGCTGCTTCTTGGGCCGCTGCTCGCCATGACGCTCCGCGATCTTGCCAACCCGGAGCGCGACTTTGTCTCGTTTGCGGCAGCGGGCGAGGTGTACAGGTGGCATCCGCGCCATGCCTGGCAGCGCGAGCATGAGAGCAGCGACGGGGTGCTGCGCTACGCCCTGCCCAACGCTCTCTACTATGCCCTGACCCCCGCGCGCGGCTTTTACCTGACGCCGCTGTTCGCGCTGTGGATTCCTGTTGGGCTCGTTCTGCTGTGGCGGCAGCGCGACGCGCTACGGCTCACGGTGCTTGCAGGGTGGCCGGGGGTGCTTTATCTGTTTCACGCGGGGACCGCCTGGCAAAATGTGCGCTTCACGCTCGGCTACCTGCCGCCCCTGGCGATCCTGAGCGCGATGGGTTTGTTGGGGAGCTACCACCACCTGCGGGGCCGGGGGAGCCGCCGCGCCCTGGGGCTGCTCCTTCTGGTAGGGGTCGGGTGGCAGGTGACGGGTGCGCTGGGGCTGACCAGCGGCTTTATCGAGCGCATGCAGGACAATGTTGCGACGGCCCGGTGGGCGGCGGCGCAGATGCCGCCCGACGCGCAGCTTTTTACCTTCGGCCTCACGCTTACCCTCCAGCATGAAAGCGCCCTGGCGACGCACGATTTGTATTTTTTGACCCCTGCCGATCTGGCTGCCCTGCTGGCCAGCAGCCAGCCAGCCTACCTGCTGCTCGACGTGGCGAACATCGAAGCGCAGTGGCAGGGTCGCAGCCCCGCCATCGGCTACGCGTGGCTGCGCGATGGCCCCGGCCTGCGCCTGCTGGCGACCCGCGGGGCGTATACGCTCTTCCAGGTGGAGGACTGATGCGGCTTGCCCTGGTGACGCCCGGCTTTAGCGCCAGCGAGGACGATTGGTGCATCCCTGCCCTCTATGATCTGGTGCGCGAGTTGGCGCGCGCGCACGATGTCCATGTCTTCACGCTCCGCTACCCCTACCGCCAGGGGCGCTACCCCTTTCATGGGGCCACCGTTCACGCGCTCGGGGGTGCGACGGCGAGGGGGCTGGGGCGGCTGCCCCTGCTGGGGCGCGCCCTGCGTGCCGTAGTCTTTGCCGGGCGTCGGGAGCGCTTCGATCTGGTGCATGGGCTGTGGGCGGACGAAGCGGGCTTCGTGGCGGTGCGGGCGGCGGCCCTCCTGGGGGTGCCGGCCCTGGTGTCGCTTATGGGCGGGGAGTTGGAGCGGCGCTCAGATGTGGGCTACGGGCACGGCTTGAGCCGCGCCGCCCGCTGGCTGGTGGGCCACGCCCTGCACTATGCGGATCATGTGACGGTCGGCTCCCGCTTTTTGGCCGAGCGCGCTGCGTCCCATGTGGACCCTGCCCGGCTGAGCGTGCTGCCGCTCGGGGTCAACCTGGAGCGCTTTCGTCCCGCGTCCGACCTTCAAGCCCCGCTCGCTGGGGGCATCCGGCTGCTGCACGTGGCCTCGCTGCTGCCTGTCAAGGATCAAACGACGCTGCTGAGCGCCTTTGCGCGGGTGGCGCAGCAGGTGCCCGCCGCGCACCTGCACCTGGTGGGCGAGGGGCCGGCGCGCCCCTCGCTGGAAGCACAGGTCGCCCGTGACGGGCTGGCGCAGCGGGTGACCTTTCACGGCGCGCTTCCTCACGAGCGCCTGCCAGCCTTTTACCGCGCGGCGGACCTGTGCGTGCTGGCCTCCCGCTACGAGAGCCAGGGGATGGTGGTGCTGGAGGCGGCCGCGTGCGGGCGCGCTACCGTCGGCGCGGCGGTGGGCATCCTCCCGGAGATAGCGGACCCCGACTGGCTGGTCGCCCCGGGCGATGTGGGGGCCCTGGCGGACTGCATCGGGAACCATCTGGCCCATGCCGAGCAGTTACCCGCCATGGGCAGCACCGCGCGCGCGCGCGTCCGGGCGCGCTACGGGCTGCTCGACAGGGTCGCCGCGCTGGGCCAGCGATACAGGACGCTGCTCGACCCATCCCTCAGCGAGGGCAGCGGCCATGCCTAGCAGGAGCCAGAACAGGGTGGCAACCGAGACGGATGCCAGAAAGTAGTCGAGCATCCCATGAATCAGGAACGCGAGGAGCGCGGCGGTGAGGGCGAGCCCCCATCCTTGCCGGGCGCCCCCCGCCCCCATCAGCCCGTGCCGCGCCACGGGCAGGAGCACAGTCAGCAGGAGCCAGCCCGCCGCCAGCGTTCCCAGGATTCCCTGCGTGGCGAGGAACTCCAGATAAAGATTGTTGGCATACAGGCGAGTGTCCCACGCTTCCATGCCCAGGTAAAGGCCGTATCGGTTGCGAAAGCTGTCCGGGCCGTGGCCCAGGAGCGGCCGCGCCTGCCACATGCGGAGGGCTGCCTGCCACAGCGCGCGGCGCGGCACGGTGGGCGGCAGGAGCGAGACAGCTTCCGGCGCCCGCGTTTCCAGGGGCGGGGCTGCCTCCTGCGGCGGCGAGCCTTGCCCGCGCACGATGCGCACTGCGCTCTCAGGCTCCGTCACCCCGCGATGGCGGAACCAGAGAACCTGATGTTGAAGCATGCCCCACGACAGGCGATAGCTGCCGGGGGGCAGGGGGGAGTGGAGCGTGGCGTCCAGCTCAATCGTCTCGCCTGGGGCCACGTCGTGGGGGAGGGGCACTGCCCCGGGCAGCACCTGCTCTATCTCCTGGCCTGCCGCGTCGAGCCAGCGGTAGCCCAGCGCAAAGGCGCGCTCGCCGCTGGCGCGCCAGACAATTTCGCCCTGGTTGGTTGCCGAGAGGGAAAGCTGGAGCGGCTCATCGGCGGTGAGGGTGAGCTCGGCGGGCACGCGGTAGCTGGCGTCGTACCACCCCAGGTCGTTTTCTGTGGTCAGCCGCGTGCGAAAGGCGCTCTGCTGCGTGAGCAGCAGCCCCACCGTCGCCAGGAGCGTGAGCAGCACGAGCGGGTGGGGCGGGCAAGCGCCCGCAGGGCGGGGCGCCGCAGCGCAAGCGCGAGCAGCAGCAAGAGCAGCAGCAGCAGCGTGCCCATCGCGCTCCGCGTCAGGGTGAGCACGAGGGCGACCGTGCAGATCATCGCCACGCCGAGCGAGCCGTGGCGCAGCCAGCCCGCGCCGCGCCGTGCGGCCAGCAGGATCGCCAGCGGGATGATCATCTCGTAATACTGGGCCGCCATGGTGGCGTATTGGAAGGAGGCGCTGATGCGAAGATCGCCGCCGACCAGCGTGGGGGACTCCTTGAAAAGCAGTTGGGCCGGCGCGAGCAGCGGCCACCCCACCCGCTCCGCCAGGCCGAGCAGGGCGCTCAGCCCCGCGCCGCCCACCAGGGCGATGGCGACGCCACGCAGACTGTCGGTCGTCGCGGAGCAGGGCGCGCGCCAGAAAGAAAAGGCTGGCGCCCATGGCAAAGCGGGTGGCGAACTTTAGAGCTTCGATGCGGTGCGAGGGGGCCAGCAGCGCGGAAAGAAAGGCAGCCACCAGCCACAGGCTGATGGGTACAAGCGGCGAGCGCCAGGACGGGGCGGCGACCCGCCGGGTCGCTGGGTCGCGCAGGGCCAGCAGCAGCCCCCCAACGGCGGCAAGCGCCACGAGTAGCTCCAGGTTGGTCCACTCGGTGGTGGCAAACGACAGCCGGTAGCGGATCACCTCGAAGGGGAGCACGAGGGCCAGCAGCAGCAGCAGGCGATACAGGGCATCACGCAGGGCGGGCTGAGCGAGGGGGCGCATGGGCGATCCAAAAGGAAGAATCGGTTGAAAGGGCGCCAGAGCGTAGCCTATCCCGTTCGATGAAGGCAAGTTGGGCATGGTGGTCCGTGCCCGCCCAGGATGGAGTCTGCAAAAACGGTTATGGATATTGGATTCGATCTTACCTCACTGGCTTCCCCCCGCAGCGGCGTGGGGACCTATACCGCTAACCTGTACAAGCATCTTGCCGCGCGGCAGGATGATAGGATGGTGCCGCTGCTGCATCGCCCCCTGGCGCCCCACCTGATGCCGCTCGACCCGTGCGTGGCCCCCTGGTCGAGCGGCGGGCACTACCCCAACAAGACGCTGTGGATGCAGTGCGTCCTGCCCTGGCAACTGCGGCACCACCCCGTCGCCGTGACCCATTTCACCAACAGCGTGGCCCCCCTGCTTTCCCCCGCTCCCAACGTGGTCACCATCCACGATATGACGCTCTGGCTCTTCCCGGAGCATCACTACTGGCGCCGCCTCGTGGCGATGCGCCCCGTCATCCCGCTGGTCGCCCGGCAGGCGAGCGCGATCATCACCGTGTCGGAAAGCGCGAAGCGGGACATCGTGCGGGTGCTGGGGGTCGCGCCGAACAAGGTCCATGTGGTGTATGAGGCGGCAGCACCCGCCTTTCGCCAACTTCCGCCCGGGCCCGCGGTGAAAAGCGTGAGCCAGCGATACCAACTGCCGCCGCACTTTATCCTGTATGTGGGCACCATCGAGCCGCGCAAGAACCTCGTCCGCCTGCTGGAAGCCTTTGCCGCCCTGCGCCAGCGCCAGGGGGTGCCGCACGCGTTGGTAGTCGTCAGCGCCTGTGGCTGGAAGATGGACAGCTTCTTTGCGGCGATCGAGCGGTTGGGGCTGGCCGACGCAGTGCTGCTCCTGCGCGATGTCCCCCAGGACGATCTGGTGGCGCTTTACAACCTGGCCGATCTTTTCGCCTTCCCCTCGCTTTACGAGGGATTTGGCCTGCCCGTGGTCGAGGCGATGGCCTGCGGCACGCCGGTGGTCACCTCCTCCAGTAGTTCGCTGGGGGAAATTGCGGCGGGCGCGGCGCAATTTGTGGAGCCGTCGTCCACGAGCAGCATTGCGGAGGGGCTGTGGAGCGTGCTGTCGGACGCCGACCGTCGCGCCACCCTGCGCGAGCGCGGCCTCCATCGTGCCCGCACCTTTTCCTGGCAGCGTGCCGCCGAGCAGACGCGCGCCCTGTACGAGCAGGTGGTGGCGCAGGCGGGGTGAGGGGCCGGGTCGCCGTGCTTGTATGCTCCCTTGCGCCGTGCTAGACTCGCCACGCTGGGCAATGGGGTGGCATCACGAGGAAAACAAATGGTCTCTGAGCAAGGCGAGGGGTACGAGCGCGTCCAGCAGGTCATCCAGGACAATGGGGTGGCGTTCGTTAATTTGCAGTTCACCGATATTGTGGGGATGGTGAAGAATCAGACCATCCCTGTGGCTCAGTTCGGGGAAGCGGCGGACCACGGGGTCTGGTTCGACGGATCGAGCATCGAGGGGTTTGCGCGCATCGCTGAATCGGACATGTACCTGATGCCCGATCTGGACACCTTCGCGGTGATTCCCTGGGATCGCAGCCCGGAAACCACTACCGCGCGGGTCATCTGTGACACCCATACGCTGGATGGGCGCCCCTTCCCCGGCGACCCGCGCCACGTGCTGCGTCGCGTGCTGGCACGCTGCCGGGCGCTGGGCTATGAGTACATGACGGGGCCAGAGCCAGAGTTTTTCTTGTTCAAGCGAGACGCGCAGGGGCGCCCGCTGCCGGTGCCGCACGATGACGCGAGCTACTTCGATGTGTCCACGGACATGGGCACGGACATTCGCCGCCAGATGGTCAACGCCCTGCATGCGATGGGGATCGAGGTGGATGCGCTGCACCATGAGGTGGCGCCGGGGCAGCATGAGATTGATCTGCGCTATGGGGATGCCCTGCGCACGGCAGACCATGTCATGACGCTGCGCGTGGTGGTGAAGGCCATCGCGCAGCGCAACGGGCTCTATGCCACCTTCATGCCGAAGCCCCTGGCGGGGGTGCATGGCTCCGGCATGCACATCCACCAGAGCCTGCTGGCGCACGACACGCGGCAAAATCTGTTCGTGGATGCGGAAAGCGAGTACGGCCTGAGCGAGTTGGCGCTCTCCTTCATCGCGGGCATCCTGGCGCACGCGCCGGCGCTGGCAGCGGTGGTCGCGCCGACGGTCAACTCCTACAAGCGGCTCGTGCCCGGCTATGAGGCGCCCGTGTACATCTCGTGGGCACGCACCAACCGCTCCGCGCTGATCCGCGTGCCCCGCGTCAGCCCCCAACGCCCGCACGCCACCCGCGTGGAACTGCGTTGCCCCGACCCGTCGGCCAACCCCTATCTTGCATTCGCCGTCATTTTGGCGGCTGGGCTGGACGGGATCGAGCGCGGGCTCCGCGCCCCCGACCCGGCGGAGGAAGAGTTGTACCAGTTGAACGCCGAGCGCATCGCCGAGCGGCAGCTGCGCACCTTGCCCGGCTCGCTGGGGGAAGCGCTTCATGCGCTACGGGAAGACCCCCTGATTGCCGAGACGCTCGGCCCCCATGTCTACGAGCGCTTTGTGGAAGCCAAGCAGCAGGAGTGGGACGCGCACCGCCTCCACGTCAGCCAGTGGGAGCTAGATCGCTACCTGGGCCTGTGAGGCCCTGCCTGCCAGGGGGCGATGCACCATGATCCGTCGCCCCATACCAGCTTTCCTTTACCCACATCTTTTGACAGGTGTACTTCTCTCCCCAGGCTGGTGTCGTGGTCGTGGGCCGTCACTCCCCTCCTGGGAGCTTACTATTACCCACATCTTTTGACAGGGCTGCTTCTGGCACGAGGACGGTGTTGTAGCCGTAAGCCGTAACTCCCCTCCTGGGAGGGGCAGGGGTGGGTTCCGTTGGCCGTTGTCGTTGCCGTTGTCGTTGCCGTTGCCGTTGCCGTTGGTCGTTGCCGTTGGCCCTTGCTACGGCACCCACCCCGGCGCTGCGCGCCACCCCTCCCGAGAGGGGACCTGCGGCGGCTTGCGCTGCGGGGAAGTGTGCGTCGTGGTTGGTAGTCCCGCTGGATGACCCTTTACGAAATATCCCGAGATCCCCCAAGGCGATTGTTACCCGGCTTCAGGGGTGACGCTTCATTAGCCGCCTGCCGAAGTCCGCGGAGCGGACTAGCTCTTATAGCCTGGGATTTCAATCCCAGGCGGGGCATGGTAGCCATCCTCGCCCCTTGCCGAGGGGTCTCCCTAACTGCCAAGCTTTTCCAGACTCGTGGGTAACGATAAACCCCCTGGCAACCGCCAGGGGGTTTGTGTTTTTGCTGGCGCGTGGAGAGCGCGCTCAGCGTTCCGCGGCCAGGCGCGCCGGGATGCGCTGATCGCGGGGAAGGCGCATGGGCAGGGCGTGGCGGCGGACCCCATCGAACTGGTAGAGCGCGTTGGCCACGGCGGCGGCGGTGGGCACCAGCCCGATCTCGCCGACCCCCTTGGCCCCATAGGGGCCGTGCGGGTCCGGCACCTCGATGCCGATGATCTCCATGTCGGGCATCTCCTTGGCGCGCAGCACCCCGCACTTGCGCAGCATCGTGCTCAGCAGGTGCCCCCCCTCCATCGGCAGATCCTCGCTGATGGCGTAGCCGAGCCCCATGTGGATCGAGCCCTCCAACTGCCCCTCGAAGAGGGTAGGGTTGAAGATGCACCCCGCATCGTGCGCGGCGGTGATCCGGTCCAGCCGCCCCGCCTCGTCCAGCGTGACCAACTGGGTAGCGTAGCTGTAGGAATAATGCGTGTGCACCGCCTCCACCGCGGCGCCCGGCTTGGTAGTCCAATCCACCACCCAGGAGCCCTCGTACACCTTGCCGACGAGCTCGTCCAGCGAATGGCTGCCCAGGTCCTCGCGCAGGCCGCGCGCGGCGTGGATGATGGCATTGCCGATCAGCGAGGTGGCGCGCGAAGCGGTGGTCATGCCGGTGACGAGGCCGGACGCCGTGTCCACCCGCACCTCGATCAGGCTCGGGTCCAGGCCGGTCTCGTTGCAGAGCACCTGGATTCCCATCGTGTGTACCCCCTGCCCCATCTCCGTCCAGCCGTGGTCCAGGATGATGCGGGTGGGGGATTCGATGGTGATGCGCACGAAGGAGGCATCCGGCATCCCGTTTCCGATGCCCGTATTCTTGATGCCGCAGGCCAGGCCGGCGTAGCGCGCCGCGTAAAAGGCATCGCGCACGGCCAGCAGCGTGGCCCGCACCCCTGCGCCCCCCTCGATGCGTTGCCCGGTGGCGGTCAGGTCGCCATCCTGGAGCGCGTTTTGAAAGCGGAACTGCCAGCGGTCAAAGCCGCCCTGCTCGCAAAGCTCATCCATCAGGCTTTCCAGCCCAAAGGTGGCCTGGTTCACCCCGAAGCCGCGCATGGCGCCGCAGGGCAGGTTGTTGGTATAAACCGCTGTCGCCTCTATGTCGGTGACGGGGAACGCGTAGGCGCCGGTGGCATGCCCCGCCGAGCGCTCCAGCACCTTCATCCCCACCGATGCGTAGGCCCCGCTGTCCCCCACAAAGTGGGCCTGGCAGAAGGTCAGGCGACCGGCGGTGTCGCAGCCTATGGTGTATTCCATCCAGATCGGGTGGCGCTTGGGGTGCATCACTATGGATTCATCCCGCGTGAGCCGCACCTTTACCGGCTCGCCCAGCAGCCAGGCAAAGAGCGCCGCGTGCCCCTGCACCGTCAAATCTTCCTTGCCCCCGAAGCCACCCCCGTTTTCCACCAGCCGCACCCGCACCTGCTCCTCCGGCACGCCCAGCAGCCGCGCGATCTGGATGCGATCATCGAAGACCCCCTGGCTCTGGGAAAGCACCTCGATGGCTACCCCCTCGGCGGGGTAGGCGATGGCACATTCCGGCTCCATAAAGGCGTGCTCGATGCGCTGCGTCTGGAAGACGCCGTTGGCCACATGGGCCGACTCGGCGCGCGCCGCCTCCAGGTCGCCGCGCCGCGTGGCGGTGCGCGATAAAATATTGCCACTGGGGTGGAGGGGCGGGGCGTCGGGCTGCATGGCCGCGTGTGCGTCGGTCAGCGGCTCCAGCACCTCGTACTCGACGCGAATCGCGGCGGCGGCGGCCCGCGCAACCTCCTCGCTTTCGGCCACCACCCCGGCCAGCACGTCGCCCACGAAGCGCGTGCTTTCGCCCTCGGCAATCATCAGGGGCCAGTCGTTGCGGATCAGCCCGATCAGCCGCTCGCCCGGCACGTCCGCCGCCGTGACGATGCGGAGCACGCCCGGCATCGCCGCCGCCTCGCTGCTGTCCACCGACAGCACGCGGGCGCGCGGGTGGTCGCTGAAGCGGAGCGCGCCGTGGCGCATCCCCTCGATCTTTATATCATCCACATAGGCATGCTGCCCCAGCACCAGCCGGCCGGCCAGATACTTGGGGTGGCGCGAGCCGATGCGCCCGTCGCTTTCCGGCAGGGGCACCTCCTCCTCGTTGCGGATCGCCTCCGCCGCGCAGCCGATGGCGCTGACAATCTTTTTGTAGCCGGTGCAGCGGCACAGGTGCGGCGTGAGCGCCTGCTCGATCTGCTCGCGGCTTGGCTCCGGGTTCTTGCCCAGCAGGACGTTCGCCTGCATGACGATGCCGGGGATGCAGAAGCCGCACTGCACCCCGCCCTGCCCGACAAAGGCGTTGGCGAAGACCTCCTGGCGGTAGGCGCCCAGCCCCTCGATGGTGGTCACGCGGCTGCCCGCCACCTTTCGCATGGGGGTCACGCAGGAGAGGACCGCGCGATCGTCCACCTGCACCGCGCAACAGCCGCAGGCCGCCTGCGGCGCGCAGCCATCTTTGGGTGATAGGATGCCTGCTTCCTCTCGCAGGAAGGTGAGGAGGGGGAGATCAGGGTTGCCGTCAAAGTTGGCTGGCTGTCCATTAAGCGTGAATTGCATGGTGGCACCTCGAAGCAGAGTACGGTAGGGGGAAAGGGGCGATCAACCGGCGTGCACGTCTTCCTCTTCCAACGCGGGGCGAACCTCGAACAGTTTGTCCTCGCCCGTCAAGCGGTCCAGGTAGAGCACCCCATCCAGGTGGTCCATCTCGTGCTGGATGACGCGGGCAAGATAGCCTTCGAGCCTGTAGCGTTTCGGTTTGCCCCACTCGTTCCGCGCCTGGACGGTGATGGCAACGTGGCGCTGCACCAGCCCTGCAAAGCCAGGGATGGACAGGCACGCCTCCATCTCCTCCTTCATCTCGCTGCTGGCCTCGGCAATCTCGGGGTTGACCAGCACCAGGGGCTTGCCGACCAGCGGATGGTCGGGGGGCACACGCGTGTCGTCGGCCCGCACGTGCATCACAAAGAATCGTCGCAGCAGCCCGACCTGCGGCGCGGCCAGCCCGACGCCGCCTGCCTCCGCCATGGCTTCCAGCATTGCCTGCGCCTGCGCACGCAGATCGGGGCCAAATCCCTCGACCGGCATCGCCTTTTGGCGCAGCACGGGGTTCGGCACAGTCAGCACCGAGTAGGGTGGAACGGACATTCGACAGGCTCCTCGATGGGTGGGGGACAAGCCGATTGTACCAGCCTTTTTAGAAAACAGCTATCCTTCTCTTGTCTTTGCGAAGCTGCCAGCGCCCCATCCCTGCCAGCCAGTCGGGGGGAAGCACCGTGAGAGGAACAAGGAGGAAGCGATGAGCGAGTCAGTGGTCTTTGATCGGGCAGTTGAGTTTTACGATGCCACCCGCGGCTTTCCCCCTGGGGTGGAGGAGGAGATGGCGGCGGCCATCGCGCGTCATGCAGGGCTCACGGAGGAAAGCCGCGTGCTGGAAATCGGGGTGGGCACGGGGCGGATCGCCCTGCCGCTTTCCCGCCATGTCGGGCGCTTGACGGGCGTGGACCTGTCCCGCCCGATGATGCAGGTGCTACGGCGCAAGCAGGCGGCGGAGCCGGTAGAGCTCGTGGAAGGGGATGCCACGCGCCTCCCCTTCGCCGCAGCAACCTTCGATCTGGCCCTGGCGATTCACGTGTTGCACCTGGTGCCTCGCTGGCAGGAGGCGGCAGCCGAGATGGCGCGCGTGGTGCGTCCGGGGGGGGCAATCTTGATTAACCGTTCCATGTCACCCGACACGCGCGATGAGATGATGCACCAGTGGCACCACTTTCTGGAAGCGCATGGGGCCGGAACGCAGGCGGCGCGGGATGTCGGCACGCGTGACATTCATGCCATCGCGGCACTCTTTGCCATGCATGGCTTTGACGCGGTGGAAGAGGGGGTCGCAGCGGAATGGCCGAACCCTCGTCGGCCCGCCGACACCCTGGACGCCCTGGCCCGTCGCGTCTGGTCTTCGACCTGGGACCTTCCGGAGCCCGCCTTCAGCCGCGCCCTGGCCGATCTCCGCCGCTGGAGCGAGGCGCGCTACGCCGATCAACACGAGGTCACCAACGAAACGCAAAGCTTCGCCTACTCCCTCTTTCGGAAGCGTGCCACCGACGGGTAAAAGCGTTGCAGGCTGCCCCTGGTCAGGGGCCCCTGCGTGAGCTACCTATTACCCACAAGTCTGGAATAGCTTGGCAGCCACGAAGAAAACCACCCCTGTCAAAAGCTGTGCCGCCGTCGCTCCCCTCTCGGGAGGGGTGGCGCGCAGCGCCGGGGTGGGTGCCGTAGCAACGGCCAACGGCAACGACCAACGGCAACGGCCAACGGCACCCACGCCGACCCTCCCAGACGGGACGACGGCAACGGCCAACGACACCCACCCCTGCCCCTCCCAGGAGGGGAGCGACGGCTCACGGCCACGACACCCACCCCACGCGAGCCTCCCAGGAGGGGAGCGACGGCCACGGCCACGACACCACCCCACGCTGTGGTAGCCTCCCAGGAGGGGAGCGACGGCTCACGACCACGACATCCACCCCACGCTGTGCAGCCTCCCGTGAGGGGTCAGGGGCGCCCTAGCAGCTTGCCTAGGAGGGCGCGCGCGCCGACCATCAGGGCGGCCACCCCGGCTGCAAAGCCAACGCCGAACGAGGTGATGTGAAAGCGCGTTGCCGCCGCGCCGCCCGTCGCGCCCGCCTTGGCCATGCTGCCGCCGCTGACCTCGGTTATAGGCTTGCCGGACTCGGTGGCGGGCGGCTGCCCTGGCCCGCGCAGGGCCGAGTCGTCCGCCGTTCGCGGGCGCACCAGGTCCGGGTTCACCAACTCATCGTAGGTAGAGGTCAATTCCGCGCCGAAGAGGAGGATGAGCGAGGCGTAGTAGACCAGAATCAAAAAGGCCAGCGCTGAGCCTACCACGGTTCCCGCCGTGATGCTCTGGTTTTGCCCCAGCCACCACGTCAGCACCTCGCGCCCCACCTGCCACGTGATCGAGGTAAAAATTCCGCCGATGATGGCTGCCTTCCACGACACCGGCTTGTCGGGGAGGTACTTGAAGAGCGCGCCGAACACCACCGATGAGAGGGTGAGGGAAAGCAGCAGGTTGAAGACCCAGATCCACACCCCGCCGCCAGGCAGCATCTGGAGGATGCCCTCGGCCGTCTTGCAGGAAGGTGCTCAGCAGCAGCGAGCCGATCATCAGCACAGCAATCAAGATCACGATCACCGCTGCCTGACCGCGCGCCTTGATCGTCTCCACCAACCCCTTGCGGCGGGGCATCACGTCAAAGATAACATTGAAGGCATCATCCAACTGCGCGAAGAGGCCAGAGGCCGTGAACAGGCCGGTGACCAGCCCGACCAGCCCGAGCTTCCACCCGTTTTCCTCTGTGTCTTCGATGGTCTGCGTCAACAGATCCCCGGCCGCAGGCAGGGCGGAGGTCACCGAGTCCACCACGTAGCTCCGGGCGTTCTCGGCGGCGCCAACATCGAAGTACAGCGCAAATCCAATCAGGGAGACGAGCACCAGCAGCAGCGGAAAAAAGGAGGTGAAGGTGTAATAGGCAAACGCCGCACTGAGCCGTGCGACGTTGTCATTCCCGTATTCCTTCCACGTCTTCTTGGCCAACTCCCCCACCCCAACACCCAGACCTACATTCATAGACGCTTGCCTCCTGGAACCCGCCACTGCTTCGCCCTGGAACAGGGCACTTGGCCTCTTCCAAGCAACTTCGTTGCCAGACACCCACAGCGGGCTGTCGCCCTGGTTTGTTGCTCCGGCTCGAAACCCGACTGCTCGAACGCAAAATCTACCCTCCCGCCCCCGCCTGTGCTAGCATAGCGGCTGGTGCATCGGGCACCTTTATGGAGGAGGCTTGCTTTTGCTGCGTTCCCAACGGGTCTTGCTGGTGGCGCTGGTCGGGGTGCTGCTGGCCGCACTGGCGCTGCGGCTGGAGCAGCTCGGCGCGCAGAGCTTGTGGTATGATGAGACAGTCAGCGCCCACCTGGCAGCGCAGCCGCTAACGGCGCTCGTGGCACACACGGCGCGCGACATTCACCCCCCCCTCTACTACATCCTGCTGCGCGGGTGGGGGGCACTGGCGGGCCAGAGCGAGTTTGTGCTGGCCTTCTTCTCGCTGGCCTGGGGGGTCCTGCTCGTGGCCAGCGCTGCCACGCTGGCTCGCTGGCTGGGGGGGCACAAAGCAGGGCTGCTGGCCGCCGCGCTGCTTACCTTGTCCCCCTTCAATATCTGGTACTCGCAGGAAGTGCGCATGTACACGCTGGGGGCCACCCTCGGCGTGTGGACGCTGATGGCGCTTTGGCAGCTGCTGCGCCCCGGGCGCATGCGCAAGCGCTGGATGACCCTGTGGGTGCTCAGCGCGGCGGCGGGGCTGTGGACGCTGTATTACTTTGTTTTTCTCCTTTTCTGGGAGGCGCTGGTCGTGGCGGTGGCGCTCCGCCGCGCGCGTGCGGCGGGGGCCCGCGTGCGGCGCTGGCTGACCCTGGGGGGGGCCGCGCTGCTGCTCTGGCTGCCGTGGCTCCCCATCGCGCTGCGTCAGGCGCTGGACCCACCGGTCCCGCCCTGGCGCGAGCCGGTGGCCCTCGGGGTGGCCCTGATGGAGGCGCTGGCAGCACTTGCCGTGGGGCAATCCTTTCCCTTCCTCCCCTTCTGGCCGCTGCTCCTCCTGCTCGTCGTGGTGATGGCGGGGGGGCTCTGGCTGCGCCACCGCCAGCGGGGGCAGACGCGGGCTATCGTCCTGCTGCTCGGCGCGCTCCTCGTGCCGCTGGCCATCCTGCTGCTCAGCAGCCTGACGCCGGTGCCGCTCTACCACGTGCGCTACCTGTTCCTCTACTCACCCGCTTTCTATATCCTGCTGGCCATGGCGTTCGTGGGGTGGGGGCGCGCGGCGCACGAGCGGGCCGGGCTGGCGGGCGCGGGGGGGGTGGCCCTGCTGCTGCTCACCCCGCTGCTGGTGCTGTCCGCCGAGTCGGTGCAGCGCTTCTGGAACGATCCCGCCTATGCCGCCGACGACCTGCGCGGCGGCGTGCGGGGCATCGAGGCGCAGTGGCGCAGCGGTGATGTGCTGCTCGCCAACGCCGGATACACCTACAGCGCTTTTACCCATTACCTGCACGATCCCATTGCCTGGCGGGGGCGGCTCCCCGACTGGCGCGGGGTCGGCGCGCCCGATGAGGGGGGGGTGACCCTGCTGGTGGGGGGCTCGGTGGGGGGCGAGGCCTCGCTGGGCTGGGGGATGGCGGAAAGCGATTTTTACCCCATCAGCGAGGCGGATACGCTGGCCTCGCTGGGGGCGGTGCAGGCGCGCGCGGCGCGCCTGTGGCACTTTCGCCTGTACGATACAGTCACGGACCCGGCGGGCCGCATCCGCGAGTGGCTTGACGCCAACGCGCTTCTTTTTCACGATCAGCTTTTGACCGGCGAAAGCAACGCGCGCGTGCAGGGGTGGTACTTCCCGCCGGGCCCGAATGAGCAGCCGAGCAACCCGCTCGTCACCCGCTTTCTGGCGCCGGGCAGCCCGGACGAGGCCTGGGTGACGGTGCATGGGCTTGAGCACGCCGCGCGGCCCGCGCGTGGGCGGAACCTGGGTAGATTTTGACCTGTGGGTGGAGGGTAGCGCGGCGATGGACCCCACGCTGCGCCTCTCCATAGGCCTGTACGACACGTCGCCCGCGCAGCGCCAGTGGGCGCCGGTGCTGGACGAGCAGCCGCTTGGCCCCCTCCTTTCCCTGCGCGATGTGCCAGGCGTGCAGCGCTGGCCGGTGCGCCTGCGCCTGCCGCAGGGGGTACCGCCCGACAGCTACGAGGCGCGCCTGAAGTGGTACCGCCCCGCCGATGGGGCGGTGCTGGAGGGCACGGGGGAAAACATGGTCTCGGGCGATCAGATGCGCGTGGCGGTGGTAGAGGTCGGACCCACGCCAGCCAATGCAGCGCCGCCCGCTGTGGGCACGCGGCAGGAGGCACGCTTCGACAGGCTGCTGTTGCTGGGGCACGCCATTCCGCCCGGCCCCTGGCAGCAGGGCGCCTCCATTCCGGTAGAATTGGTGTGGCGCGCCGTGGAGGAGCCGGGGGAAGATCTGCACATCTTCCTCGCCTCTGACGCGCTATCGGTGGACGATGGCGGCGTGACCAGTGCGGTCTACCCCACCAGCCAGTGGCGCGAGGGCGAGGTGGTGCGCGACATTCACTATGTCACAGTCGCGCCGGATGCGCTCCCCGGCGCCTACCCGCTCTTTCTGCGCGTGAGCCGCGCCGCGATGGCGATTCCCTGGACGAGGGGGCTGTTCCATTCGGGGGAGGTGCTCCAGATCGGCACGCTGGTGGTGCAGGATAGGCCCCGCACGTTCGCGCCGCCGGAAATCGCTACGCCGCTGGCAGTCGCCTTTGGGGACAGCATCGAACTGGTGGGCGCCACCCTGCCTGAGGGCACCTTTGCGCCCGGCGCGGAGGTGCCGCTGACGCTGCACTGGTTTGCCGCCGCCCGCCCCCCCGAGCGATACAAACTTTTTACCCATCTGGTCGGGGCCGATGGGAACCTGTGCGGGCAGCGGGATTTGGAGCCTGCCGATGGCATGTTGCCCACAAGCGGATGGGCCAAGGGCGAGTTTGTGACCACCACCTATAGCATAGCACTCCGCGCCGACCTCCTGCCCGGCCCCTGCCAACTGCGGGTTGGCCTGTACGAGCCGCTGAGCAATGAGCGCCTCACCCCCTACGGTGACAACACCGACAGCGAGGGCCGCTTCGTGGTGCTCGGCACGATCACCGTTGAAGGAAGGTAGCATCGGACGCTCTGCCGAGGAAGGTGCGCCTACCCATCGAAAAACTCAGCCAGCACGGGCGCAAGCACTTGGGCGGCAACATCGTGCGTCTGCCCATCGAGCGTGCGATGCTGGGCGTTGGGCAGCACCTCTGCCAGCGCCCGTGCCGTCTCGCGGATAAAGGGAAAGCTTGCGCCCCCGTCGAGCACGAGCGTCGGGGTAGCGATGGCCGCCATACGCTCCGCGGGCAGCGAGTAGTTTCCCATGATCGTGGCATCGTAGGCAAGCGTGTGGGCCCGCGCCTCCTGGGCGGGCCACCAGGGGGCACTGCGCGCCTGGGCAGCAAACTCGGGGGGGAGGCCTACCACCTGGAGCATGAAGTACTCTACCGCGTCGCCCCGCCGGCCTGCCGCTACCAGTTCCTCATAGCGGCGCGCCGTGTCGGCGGGGGGGCGAGGCCGGCTGCCCTCCAGAATAAACGGCGCCTCCCACAACGCCAGCTTTGTGATGTGGTTCGGCAGCCCTCGGGCTGCCTCAAGCGCCAGCACCGCCCCGGACGAGGAGCCGAAGAGGAAGGCTGATCCGCCCGCAGCGCGAATCACCGCTTCAATGTCCTCGACCTCGCGCTCGACTGCATAGGGCGCTGTGTCGCCGCTGTCGCCACGACCCCGCCGGTCGTAGTTGAAGGTCGTAAAGCGGGGCGCTAGTGCTGCTGCCAGGGCCGCGTTCGACCCCCGATCAACCGAGGCGCCGCACACCAGCACGACCGGCGGTCCGTCGCCCAACCGATCAAATCCGATGGGCGTCCCATCCCTGGATACTACACGTTCCATGCTGGCATCCTTTCACAGCGTGACGACTGTCGAATCTCAATTTGGCATCCGGAGCTGTGACCTGCGCGCACCCGCCGCCCCCTTCTTCACTATCTTCCATCTTGACCCTCAACGAAAGAGGGGCCTACGCTTCCTCCCCCGGGTGCCCCACCACGCGCGGCAGGTAGCCTGCCGCACGCAGGGCGGCGACAAGCTCGGGCAGTTGCTCCGGCGGGCAGGCGATGGCGCGCGGGCCGAGCGGGCGGACGAAAAAGCGCGCGATGGCTGGGTGATGCTGGAGCTCCCTCAGCAGGTGCACGTCATCCACCTCCAGCACGCTGAGGGTTTCAAGGGTGATCCGCCCGTAGCCACCGGCCCAGCCGCTCAGCCGCTCGCGCACCGCCTCCGGCAAAAAGTTGTTGGTGGCCTGCTCCAGAAAGCGTAGCACCCGCTCGATGTCGCTGCCTTCCATCAGTTCGGCAATCAGCCGCTCCTTGTTCAGCAGGTAGTCGCCCGGGCCGCTTTCCACAGGCACCGACAGGCGCTCCAGGTGGAGCCGCTCCCAATCGTCTGCCCCGGGTGGCACCGTGATGCTTCCGTCGGCGGCGATGATCACCGGCGCGCGCTCCGGCTGCGGGGGCAGGGCCGCCGTGCGCCCCAGCCAGCGTGCGCCGTAGGGGGTCAGCCGGAAGGCGAAGGGCTGCTTGTCGCTGGGGGCCAGGTATCCCAGATCCACGATGCCGAGCCAGAAGAGCGGCGCGGCAAAGTAGTAACGGAGCAGCGTGCCCTCCACCTGATCCCAGTTGTCCCATCCCTGTAGGAACTGGCCGCTGTCTGCCTGGCGGATGTACCACGAGTTAAAATCCCCGTCGGGCCGCTGAAAGTCCGGGTCCACCCGCCGCACGCTGCGTACCCACTCGGCCACGCTCACCCATGCGTCGGACGGGACCTCGCGCAGCCAGCGCACCAGGGCGGCGCGCGCGCGCAGGGGGTCGTTGTGCCAGCCGGTCCGCTCGGGCCGCAGCGTGGGGATGCGCCACAGATCGTTCCAGGAGGGGTTGTCCGCCCACGCGCGCTGGAGGGTCAGCAGGCGGTGCGGGCGCGGCAACTGCAGCCACCTTCGCGCCCGCACCGTCACCGGTTTCAGCAGCCCCTCGTTCGTTTCCTCGATCAGGTTGAGGGCGCGCAGCAGGTGGAGCAGCAGCGCCAGCCGCTGCGTTTCCCGCTCGTGGTTCAGCGCGCCCTCTGGCTCTGGCATGGCCAGGCGCGCGTTGATGCGGTGCAGGGCGTCCGCAGGGAGGAAGCGCCCCTTGACGGGGTGGACGCTGCGCCGCTGCAGGTCGCTCAGCACCACGAACGCATCTTCCACCATCAGGAGCCCGCTCTCGCGTACCCCTGGCGGCACCCCCGCCAGCGGCTCGACCTCGAACGAGACGGGCGAGCGCGCCACCGGCGGCATCAGCGCCAGAAGCTCTGTCGGGATGAACAGGACCTGACCGCGAAAGTCCCCCGTCACCCCAAAGCTTGTGTACACCAACCCCTGATAAAAGAGCCGTTCGGTGGCCGAAAGGGGCGTTTCCCACGGGCGCGCTCGCTCCAGTGCGCCCGCGCCCAACTGCCGAAGCTCCCCGCCGAGCGGGTCGCGCTGGAAGCGATGGCTGGGCATCTCCCCGCCCTCGGCAATCAAAAAATCCAGCGCTGCGCGCGTCTCCTCATCCATCTCGGCCAGCAGCCGCGCTACCGTTTCCGGGCGCGCCAGATGCTGGTGGAGAAGGTCCACCAGCGCCTCGGCCCGCCCCTGCTCCGACTCGAAGCCGTGCCCTGCGGCCATAGCGCGCAGGACCACAAGCGGGTGCTCTTCCAGCGACGTGCGCAGCGTGCGTTGATTCATGCGCCAATCATACCATACGGGCGCGTCCTTGCTACTCTCCCGCTTTCGCTTTCCTGCCTCCTCGCTCCCTATGCTACAATCGCACTCGCACCGAGCACCGAGGGCTGACTGTGGCCGTTGCGGCCCCTCCTTTGTTTGGCTTCGGGGCCAACAGCGCCCCAACCAACGGAAGTACGCTATGTATCGAAACGGACAGGTGGCTGCCCAACTGGATATCTCCCCCACCACCCTGCGCCGCCTGAGCGAGCGCTTCGCCGCCTGGCTGAGCGAGGGGGCGGGCCAGCCTGCGCTGCTGGACAAGGGGCGCCACGCTGCCCGCTTGTACACGGACGAGGACGTTGCAACGCTTTCCTTTATCCAGGAGTTGCGGGGGGGCGGGCACAACGAGGAGGAAATCGAAGCCCAGCTTCAGGCGCGGGCGGCCATCGCCAAGCCGCTCCCCATCCAGACGCAGACGCGCGGGGGGCACCTGCTGCTCAGCGAGGATGCCGCCAACGCTATGGAATTGATCCAGCAGGCAGTGGAGGGGCACCAGGCACTCGTGACCGCGCAGCACGCCCAGCGCGAGCTGTTGGGCGCCGTCCTCCATGACGCCATCGCGCTCAAAGACGAGAACGAGCGTCTTCGCAAGCGGCTGCGCGTGATGGAAGAAGACATGTCCCACCTCAAAGAAAGCGACTGGAACCACCGCCTCACCCTTGAAGAGCGCATGAGCCAGCTGGAGCAGGCTGTGACCGCCCCCCAGAAGCGCCCCTGGTGGCAGCGCTTTTTCGGTAGGTGAGGGCCGGCCCCCTTGCCCTTTTGCGGGGCACCCTGCCTTTCCTGTATAATTCCAAGTGAACACAAGTGAGCATCAGTGAACGGGAGGGTGCAAATGACCACACCAGCACGCTGGGAGGGATTGCTGCTTGACACGACCGAGGTCGCGCGCATCCTGGGCGTTCACGTGCAAACCGTTCGCCGCTACATCCGCTCCAAACAATTGCCTGCGATCCGCCTTACCCCACGCCTGTACAAGGTCAGCCAGGGGGATCTGGAGCGCTTCCTGAGCGCGCGCCGCACCGTTGCCAGCGAGCCATCCGGGGGCGGACGGTGATCCCACGGACGGTGCTTGATTTGTGGACGATCTTTCGGTGTCAGGCGCAGGGGGTGCGCCTGGACCTGAAGAGCGCCCTGCTTCGCCCGGCCTCGCCATTGCTGCAGGCCACTGCCTTCAGCGTGCCTGGCTTCGGCCTCTGGTCCGGTCGGGTGCTCAGCGTGTCGGCGCGCGGGCAGGGGCGGGGGGGCTTCGTGCAGGCGCGCTGGCGCACGGGGGCGCCCGTGCTCGATCTCCTTTACATAGCGCCCGCGCTGGACGCCCAGCAGGGCGCGGCGTGGCTCTGGCAGCACCTGCTGCACGACCTGGCGCGCGTCGGCGCGGAGCATGAGGTGCAGCGGCTCTTTGCCCACCTGCCGGAGCAGCGACACGCGGAGGTCGAGGTGATGCGGCAGGCCGGCTTTGCGATCTACGCGCAGGATCGTCTTTTCTGCCTGCGCCAGGTGCCCGCCCAGCCGCCCGCGGGGACCGTACGCTGGCAGCCGCGCCAGCCGGTGGATGATTGGGGGCTGGGGCGGCTCTACTACGGTCAGACCCCGAACAGCGTGCAGCAGGCGGAAGCCATTGGCCATGGCGGGGGGGGCTACGCGGGCTGGTGGGGGAGCTCGCGCCGTGGCTGCTTTGTGGTGCGCGGCGAGACGGCGGGCGAGGTGCTCGCTTTCCTGCAGCTGACGCGCGGCGAGCATGGGCACTGGCTCAAGCTTGTGCTGCACCCCGACAAGGCGCCCCCCGCCGTCCTCCTCGTGCAGGAGGCCCTGGCGATGATGGCGGGCTGGCCGCGCCGCCCGATCTACTGCGACGTGCGCGACTTTGAGGGACCGGTGGGCGCCGGCCTCGGGCGCAACGGCTTCGAGCAGGTGATGGTGCGCATGCTGCTGGTGCGCCACACCACGGCCAGCGCCCGCGTGAAGGTGGCCCGCCCCGCCCCCGCCCTGGAGGCCGCGCCGGACACGGCACCCACTCCTTTCTAGCGCGGCCAGCGCCTGCCCGGCCTGGCTCCCGAGCGTAACCAGCCGTAACGCGTTTGACGATGGTGTTTAGCGAGGTGAATCCTTGAGTATCCACGAAGAAATCATTGACGACATTGACCTGCTGCTGGCCATCATGCCTGGTCGCGTGCGCGAGCGGCTCAACCATGCGCGCGAGCGCGAGCACCTGATCGAGGTAGTGCTCGACCTGGGCCGACTGCCGGAGGCACGCTTTTCCGATCGCGAGGTTACCATAGGGGATCAGGAGGTGTCGCGCGACGACCTGGACCATGTGGTGCAGCGCATTGGGGAGTTCGGCGGCGACAACCGCGCGGGCATCGAGCGCACCCTGCACCGCATCTCCGCCATCCGCAACCGACGGGGCGAGGTGGTGGGGCTGACCTGCCGCGTCGGGCGCGCCGTCTTCGGGACGATTGACATCATCCAGGACCTGATCCAGAGCGGGCGCAGCCTGCTGCTGCTCGGCAAGCCGGGCGTCGGGAAGACCACCCTCCTCCGCGAGACCGCGCGCGTGCTGGCGGAAAACAAGCGCGTGGTCATCGTGGACACGTCCAACGAGATCGCGGGCGATGGGGACATCCCGCACCCCGCTATCGGGCGGGCGCGCCGCATGCAGGTGCCGACGCCGGAGCTCCAGCACGAGATCATGATCGAGGCTGTGGAAAACCATACCCCGCAGATTATCGTGATTGACGAGATCGGGCGCGAGGAGGAGGCCTCCGCCGCGCGCACCATTGCCGAGCGCGGGGTGCAGTTGGTGGGGACCGCCCACGGCAACCAGCTGGACAACCTGATGATGAACCCCACCCTCTCCGACCTGATTGGGGGCATCGCCAGCGTGACGCTTTCCGACGAGGAGGCGCGCCGCCGCGGCACGCAGAAGAGCGTGCTGGAGCGCAAGGCCCCGCCGACCTTCGACGTGGTGATCGAGATTCAGCAGCGGGACATGCTGAATATCCACCACGATGTGGCCGCCGCCGTGGACGCCCTGCTGCGGGGGCGACAACTCAGCGGCGAGGTGCGGCAGCGGACCTCCGATGGCACCATCGAGCGCCACGAGGAGGCCTTCAGCGCGGGCGATGCCCTGGTGCGCGCCACGGGCCGCATGGGGATGATGGACGAGAGCCGCCGCGCCCCCCGTGGCGCCGCGCCCCCCGTGGCCGCCCGCCGCGCCGCGCCGGAAGAGCAGCGTGCGCCGACCGTCCTCCGCGAAGAGGCGGCCCCCGCGCTCGCCGCGCCAGTCGCCGCCCCTGCCGACCTGCCTACCCGCGATGGGGTGCGCGCCCTGAACTTTTACCCCTACGGGGTCAGCCAGAACCGCCTCAAGCAGGCGGCGCGTGCCCTGAATTTGCCGGTCGCGGTCGTCGGCGATCTCCCCGAGGCGGACGTGCTGGTGACCCTGCGCTCTTATTACCGCAAGCGCCCCCAGGTCGTCACGGACGCCGAGCGGCGCGGCATGACGGTGTACGTCCTTCGCTCCAACACCGTCGCCCAGATGGAAAGTGCCCTGCTCGACATCTTCGGCTTGAAAGGACAGAGCGACCCTTTTGAGCAAGCGCTGCGCGAAACCCACGATGCCATCGCGGAGGTTCGACGCGGCGCGAACCGAGTGGAGCTTTCCCCCCAGGATGCGTACGTCCGCCGCCAGCAGCACGATCTGGCCCGCGCCGCCAACCTCGTCAGCCGCTCCAAGGGCAAAGAGCCAAACCGGCGCGTTTGTATCTACCCGATGTGATCCAGGGGGCAGGGCCCGGCCCTGCCCCCCCTCCACCATGCTGTCAGCCGTGAAATTTCTGGTTGGATCCTATCATGTCAAAGCGGCACTTTGGGGCTGTTGATGGCGTTGCGGTTGGCAGGCTCTTTGCGTCGCGCCATGAGCTATCCCTCGCGGGGGTGCACCGGCCCACGCAGGCAGGCATCTCCGGCAGCGGAAAGGAAGCCGCCGATTCCATAGTGCTGTCGGGCGGGTACGAGGATGACGAAGATTTTGGGGACGTGATCGTGTATACGGGCCACGGCGGGCGCGACCTTGTCACGAACGAGCAGACGAGCGATCAAAGGCTCCAGCGCGGCAATCTGGCCCTGGCCCGCAACAAACTCCTCGGCCTGCCGGTCCGCGTGATCCGCGGCGCGAAACACGACTCACCCCACTCGCCCCCGCACGGGTATCGCTATGACGGCCTCTTTTATGTTGAAGCGTTTTGGCGCGAGCGTGGCCGGTCGGGCCATGTGATTTGGCGCTATCGCCTGGTAGCGGAGCACCTCTTCCTCCAGGCGGGGCTGGCGATTGCCGAGGCGGGGGAGGGATACGAGACTGTCCCCCGCGTCACGAGCACCATCGTTCGTGTCGTGCGGGACACGGCGCTCTCGCGCGACCTCAAGGCGCTTTACAACTACCACTGCCAGGTGTGCGGGGTGCGCCTTGAAGGGTCGGCGGGGCCCTATGCCGAGGCCGCGCACATTCGTCCGCTTGGCGCGCCGCACAATGGCCCGGACACCTTTGACAACCTGTTGTGCCTTTGCCCCAACCATCACGTGCTGTTCGATTATGGGGCCTTTGCCATTGCCGATGATTTTCGCCTGTTGGGGTTGGAAGGTGCCCTGCACCTGCATCCCACCCACCGGCTCAGCCAGGCGCACCTTCGCTATCATCGCCAGCATTTGTTTCTGGCTATTTGAGTGCCTCAGGAGGTAGCTTTGGCGGAGCGTGCGCGATGGGGGGGCTGCCTGCGGCGCTGCTCGCTTTTATGAGCAATGCGCGTGCTGTCTTTCTTGCCGGCGTCCGGGCGGAGCTCCCTATCCTGCTCGGCGTGCTGCCCTTTGGGCTGATCTATGGCATCACGGCGCTCGCCGCCGGGATTCCTCCCCTGGCCGCCCAGGGGATGTCCGCTGTGGTGTTTGCCGGCTCGGCCCAGTTTGTCATCGCGCAGTTGGTGGGGGCGGATGCGCCCGCCCTAGTGATTCTGGCGACCACCCTGGTGGTCAACCTGCGGCACGTGCTGTATAGCGCCTCCGTCGCACCCTTTCTGCGCCATCTGCCCTTGCGGTGGAAGGGGGTGCTTGCTTACCTGCTGACGGACGAGGCCTATGTGGTAACCATCCTGCACTACCAACGGCACCCCGACGCCCCGCACCGTGGCTGGTTTCTGCTGGGCGCCGGGCTGGCGCTTTGGACGACGTGGCAACTGAGCACGGCCCTTGGCGTCTTTCTGGGCGCGGCCATCCCCGCCGCCTGGCCCCTCGATTTTGCGTTGCCCCTGACCTTTATAGCGCTCGTGGTGCCAGCCATCCGCGACCGCGCGAGCGTGGCGGCGGCTGTGGCCGCCGGGCTGACGGTGCTGCTGGCGGACGGGTTGCCCTACAAACTGGCGCTCATCGCGGCGGCGCTTGTTGGCATGCTTGTCGGGCTGCTGGTGGAACGCGCCGCGCCAGCAGCCAGCACCGATGATGCACATGGAAAGATGCCATGACCGAGACAACCTTGTGGCTCACCCTGGCCATTGCCGGGCTGATGACCTTTGCCCTGCGCCTTTCTTTTATAGCGGGCATCGGCCAGCAGCAGGTGCCGCCCCTTGCGGCGAGGGCCCTGCGCTTCGTGCCCATCGCGGTGCTGACGGCCCTCATCGTCCCCGATCTGATTCAGCCCTCCGATGCGGCTGGCTGGCCGCTGGCCTATGATCGCTTGCTGGCCGGCGGGGTCGCCATCTTTCTGGCAGGGTGGACACGGAACATCCTGGTCACCCTGGCGGGGGGCATGGTGGCGCTCTTGCTGGCCCAGGCACTGCTGCACGGGGGCGGATGAGGGCCAGCGCCCAACGTCCGCTTGAACGTAATAGACGCTTTTTCCATAGAAGGGTAGACTAGCGCACAACGGAATCATCAGAGAAAGTTCAGGGTCTGGCGTGCGGCGCGGCAGCCACAGGGAGCGGGCGGCGCACGGCACCATCGGGGTGCCCCGCCCTGGGCTGCAATCAACGAGGAGAGCGCCTGAATGAACTCGTATCCGCCGAACACCCTGCGCAACATCGCGTTGGTCTCGCACAGCGGGGCCGGGAAAACCACGCTGACCGAGGCCCTGCTGCATCTGAGCGGGCAAACCACGCGGCGCGGGCGCGTCGAGGATCGCAACACTGTCTCCGATTTCGACCCGGAGGAGCAGCGGCGCGGCATCTCGATCAACCTGTCACTGCTCCCCATCCTCTGGCGCGAGCACAAGCTCAATCTGCTCGATGCCCCCGGCTACCTGGACTTTGTGGGCGAGGCCCGCAGCGCGCTTTTTGCGGCGGACGGGGCGCTGATCGTGGTGGACGCCACCGCAGGCGTGGAAGTTGGCACCGAGCTGATGTGGGAGTCGGCGGACGAGTGGCAGCGACCGCGCCTCCTGTTCATCAACAAGATGGATCGCGACACCGCCCGCTTCGGGCGTGCGCTGGCCAGCCTGCAGCAGACCTTCGGCCCCCGCGTGGTGCCCATCCAGCTACCCATCGGGGAGGGGTCGAGCTTCAAGGGGATCGTCAACCTGATTTCCCGCGTGGCCACCGATGCGAAGGGCAACCCCATGCCCGTGCCACCCGCCATGCAGGGGGCGGTCACGGAGGGGGCTATCGCGCTGATGGAGGCCGCCGCCGAGGGGGATGATGATCTGATCTTGAAGTACCTGGACGGGGAAGAGCTTACCCCGGACGAGGTGTGGCGCGGGCTCAAGACCGCTGTGGCGCGGGGCGACCTGGTGCCGGTGCTGGCGGGCAGCGCCAGCGAGAGCATCGGCATGGCCGCCCTGCTGGATGCCCTGATCGAGCTCCTCCCCGCGCCCAACGCCGCGCCGCGCCAAAGCGAGCCGCGCGACGGCGCCAGCGTCACCCTCGCCGCCGACCCCAACGGCCCCCTGGCCGCCTACATCTTCAAGACGGTGGTGGACCCCTACGGCACCCTCTCGCTCTTTCGCGTCTTGAGCGGCAGCCTGCGCGGCGACACCCGCGTGCGCAACCTGCGCACGGGCGAGGAGGAGCGGCTGGGCCATGTATTCGTGCTGCGCGGCAAGGAGCAACTGCCAGCCGATGCCATAGGCCCCGGCGACATTGGCGCCCTGGCCAAGCTCTCCCACAGCAACACCGGGGACACCCTGGGCGACGTACCGCTGGCGCCGCCGCCCCTGCCCGCCCCTGTCTATGCAGCCGCCCTCCTCCCCAAGAACCAGTCGGACGTGGACAAGCTGACCACCATGCTGACGCGCATCGTGCAGGAAGACCCCACGCTGCGCTGGTCGCGCCGCGCGGACACGCGCCAGTTGGTCCTGCTGGGGCAGGGGGACACGCACCTGGATGTGGCGCGCCATCGGCTGGAGCGGCTCGGCGTGGGGGTGAATTTGGAAACGCCGCGCGTGGCCTACAAGGAAACGGTCTCAGCCACGGCGACGGCACGCTACCGCCACAAGAAGCAGACCGGCGGCGCGGGGCAGTTTGGCGAGGTGGAGCTTCGCGTGGAGCCGCTGGAGCGCGGCTCCGACTTTCAATACGGGTGGGAGGTGTTCGGCGGCGCGGTTTCCGGTAGCTTCCAGCCCTCCATCGAGAAGGGCATCCGGCAGGTGCTGGAGCACGGCGTCATCGCGGGCTACCCGGTGGTGGATGTGAAAGCCATTGTGACCGATGGCAAGGAGCATCCTGTGGATTCCAAGGATATCGCCTTCCAGATCGCCGGGCGCGAGGCCTTCAAGCAGGCCTTCCACAGCGCCCGCCCGGTGCTGCTGGAGCCGGTCTACAACGTGGATGTGACCGTGCCAGAGCAGTACCTGGGCGACGTGATGGGGGACCTGAACACGCGCCGTGGCCGCGTGCTTGGCATGGAGCAGCGCGAGCATAAATCTATAGTGCAGGCGCAGGTGCCTGAATCCCAGTTGCTGCGCTATGCCGTGGAGCTTCGCTCCATGACCCAGGGCCACGGCTCCTTCCGCATGACCTTTAGCCACTACGACCCGCTGCCCGAGTACCTGGCCAAGGATGTGATTGCCCACCACCAGCACGCCGACGAGGAGTAGGGGAGGGGGGCAATCGGGGGTCGGAAGCTTCCTACCGCTCCGCTTCCAGGGCCTCGGGGGGAGCGTGCCGAGCTCCTGGGCGATGGCGCCGCCGTTGGCGATGGTGACCTGCCCCGCCTGCGCCCAGGGCACAACTTCCTTCCACTGCTGGAACACGGCACGCTGCGTGCGGAGCGCCCAGTGGTTGCCCATGTCCTCCACCCGCGAGGTGGGCAGGCCGAAGACGGTGAGCGGGTCAGCTACCGAACGATAGCGGGCGCGGATGGCTGGGTTGGCGTCCAGCAGCGCCTGCCGCCCCGCCACGATGCTGTCCCACGGCGCGCCGGGCGCGTCGAAGCCGTCGGGCAGGGGCAGCGGTGTCTGGCGGGCGCGCAGCAGCGTGGCATCCTGTCCCGCGCGCGACAGTTCGTCGAACACGTTGACGGGCCAGGCCTCGCCCGCCGCCCCGGCATCCGGGCGCCACTGCAGCACCAGCTTTTGAAAGGCTTGCGTCACAAAGCCATCCCGCACGTAGCGGCGGGAAATGGGGTAGCCCACCGTCTGCGTTCCGCCCAGGCGCTGGAACTCGCTCCAAAAGCGTGCCTCCCCATCGTCCGTGACGCGGAAGCCCCCCTGCCCGTTGGCCGCCTGGGTGAAGAAGCGGCCCCCTGGGATGGCCCACTCGGCTGCGCCCGGCGTGGGGGCAGGCGGCACGGGGGGCGGAGCGGGCGCGGGGGCCGGCAAGACGGGCGCCATTCCCGCAGGCCGTTCGAGCAGCACCTCGGCCCCTGCCCCCTCCACCAGTAGATAGGGCATCCCCCCGATGTCGCCGCCCTTGCTGGGGGGCAGCGTCAGCGTGTACGCCCCGCCGCTGGCCACAACCTGCTGGACCGGCCCGAAGGGGTCCACCAGAAGCGCTGTGGGGGCGATGGCGGGCACGCGCATCGCCCCCTCCGTCGGCGCCGTGTTCCACAGCACGGTCGTCCTGCCCAGCGCGCCGCGCGGCACCGTGACGCGCCGCAGCGGCCCCTCACGGGTGAGCAGGGCCCCCTCGTAGCCGCTCAGGTAGGTGACCAGGGTGCGATAGCCCCAAAAAAGAGGACGCACGGAGCCGTCAAGCCGCGAGAGGCCATAGGGCTCCACCCCAGGCAGCAGCCCTGGCTCATCGGCTGTCTTGTACAGCGCCACCCGCTCCGCCCCCGCCGCCAGCCCCATCGCCCAGGCCTGGAGCAGGAAGTAGCTTTGTTCTTCCAGCGTGACGGGAAAGCGCAGCCCGGGTGCCGGGTGCAGGGGGTCCTCGCTGGGCGGCGCGTTCGTCTCGTTGATCCACAGCGGCTTGTCGGCGAAGCCGTGCGTGTCCAGGGCGCGCCGATACAGGGCGGTTATCTCGTACACCTGCTCCGGATTGAAATACAGGTGGAGCGAGGCCACGTCGAAGAAGCCGCCGAGCCGTGCCGCGTCAGGCTCCGCGGCGATGGCGGCGAGCAGGCGCGGAAAGTAAAGCGGCCGCCCGTATTCCGCATCCCACCAGTGGGTGGTCGCGCTCAGGTGGATCTGCGCGTTCGGGTTGGCTGCCTTGGCCGCCTGGTAGGCCACCTTCAGCAGTTGGACGTACTCCTCCAGGGTGCCATCCCACGCCTTGCCGGGGTGGTGATCGTCCCACACGTCCGGCTCGTTCCACACGATCCAGCGATCAATCTTCCCGCTGTACCGCTGCGCCATCCCGAAGACAAAGCGGCCCCACAGGTTCGCGGGGTCGTCCCAGGCAAGGTTCAGGCCGGACGGAACCGCGCGCGGCATGGCGGAGGGGCTGGCCCAGGTGGCCGTGCCCGCCAGCAGCCCCACCATCTCTCGCCCCTCCGTCAGCTCCCGCTCTAGCTGCCAGTCGGGAAAGTAAAACGGGTTCCACTCCTCCGGCCCGCCCGGCTGCATCTGGTGCCACCAGAAGAGCACCCGTGTCCAGCCTACGCCCGCCGCCGTCGCTACGGTGGGGGCATCGTAGGTGGCCACAGCCCCGAAGCGCCCATCCTGCAGGGGCGGTGGCGGCGGCAGTGCTTCCTGTGCGCGGGCGCTCCCGCCCGCCCCCAGCAGCAGCACCAGCAGCAGCAAGAAGGCAGGCAGGAGACGGCGAAGGGGGGAAAGGGCAAGGCGAGCGGGCGAGACGGCGGATAGGCGTGGGGGCATAGAGGCGTTGGGTATAAAGCTAGGGGGAAGGGCGCTCGACGGCTCAGCGCCCAACCTGGGTGATGCGGCGCGGGCGGCTGAAGGTGAGGGCGGTGGTCAGCCCCTCGCCGGTGGGGGAGGCGATGGAGAAGGAGGTGAAGCCCTCGCCGCCGTAGCCCAGCCCCGCCAGGGTGGCGCCGTTCTGGACAAAGATCGAGGTGTTGATGCGCCGCGCCATCTCGTTCAAATGCTCTATGTTGCGCGAGTACATGGCCGCGCTGTGGCCGTTGCCCTGCTCGGCGGCGATGGCGAGGCTGATGGCCTGCTGCACGTCGGGCACGCGCACGAAGGGGAAGATCGGCATCATCTGCTCCGTCCAGACGAGCGTGTGGTCGGCGGGCACCTCCACCACGGCCAGGCGCAGATCGCGCGGGGCCTGGAGCCCCGCCGCCTGCAAGATCTCGCCGGCATTCTTGCCAATCCACTCGTTGCGCAGCGGCGATATGCCGCGCGGGGCCGTGTTCGTCTCGCGAAAGATCGTGTTCCACAGGCGGCGCTGTTCGTGCGAGCGCTCCACAAAGAAGCGCGCCCGCACGCTGCATGGCTGCCTTGAGCGCGTCCGCCACCTTGTCCACCACGAACAACTCTTTTTCGTCGGTGCAGATGACGTTGTTGTCGAAGGAGGCGCCAAAGACTATCTGCTTCCCCGCCTGCTCGATGTCGGCCGTCTCGTCCACCACGACGGGCGGGTTGCCTGGCCCGGCGGTGATGGCGCGCTTGCCGGAGCGCATCGCTTCGGTCACCACGCCGCCGCCCCCCGTCACCAGCAGAAGCCGCACCATGCGGATGGCGCATCAGCGCCTGCGCGCTTTCGACGGTCGGCTCGGCGGTGGCGGTAATCAGGTTCGCGGGGCCGCCCGCCCCCAAAATCGCCTCGTTGAGGAGGCGGATGGTCCGCGCCGACACGGTCTTGGCCTTCGGGTGGACGTTGAAGGTCACGGCGTTGCCCGCGCTCAAGATCGAGATGGCGTTGTTGATGATGGTGCTGGTGGGGTTGGTCGTGGGGGTGATGGCGCCGATGACGCCGAAGGGCGCACGCTCCACCAGGGTCAGCCCGTCCGCCCCGCGCCACGCCTCGGTTTCCAGGATTTCCGGCCCGGGGGTCTTTTCCGTGACCAACTCGTTCTTGAGAACCTTGTCCTCGGCGCGCCCCAGGCCGGTTTCCTGGGCGGCTTCCTCGGCCAGGGCGCGCCCGTGCTCGCGCATGCTGGCACGCATGGCCGCGACGATCCGCTTGCGCGCTTCCAGCGACATCGGCTCGTACTGCTCGAACGCGGCCCGGGCCGCGCGCACCGCAGCGTCCACCTCGCGAAAGATGCCAAGCCGCTGGGCATCCATCGCCCGCGGCGCAGCGCCGCCGCTGCCCGCCCGCTGCGTGGTCTGCTCCATGATGGCCTGGATTTGCCTGGGAGAAAGGGGCATGGCTCTACGCTTCTTGCTCCGGTTCGGAAAGGGTGCCGGTGCGGCGGGAGTGGGCGAGAAACTCGGCCACCTGCTGGCCGATGCGGCGGGTGTCTATGGGCTTGGAGATGTAGCCGTCACAGCCGACGGCCAGCGCCTTCTCGCGGTCCCCCATCATGGCGAAGGCGGTGATGGCCACCACAGGGATGTCGCGGAGCTCAGGGTCCTGCTTCAGCAGGGGGACCATCTCCCAGCCGCTCATGCGGGGCATGCCCATGTCGGTCAGGATCAGGTCGGGCCGGTGGGCGCGCGCCAGCGCCAGCCCCTCAAGCCCGTTGCTCGCCTCCCACAGCTGATAGCCCTGAAGCGTCAAAAGGTCCACCAGCAGCATGCGGCTGCCCGGATGATCTTCAATGACAAGGATGGTGGCTTGGTGGCTCACTAGCTGGCCCAGGGGTCATCGGCGGAGGTCTTGCGGAAGCGCGGGGCGCCCTCCACCTCCCATTCATCCACGATGGCCATCACCACCGCGTCGCAGGGCCGGTTCTGCGTGATGGTGGTTTGGCGCGCACTGGAGCCGGAGGCGAACATCACGACCTCCCCCACCCCCGCGCCGACCGCATCCACCGCCACCACATACCCGCCCTGCTCCTCGTTGTCCACACTCAGCGGGCGCAGCAGCAGAAAGGTCAGCCCGACGAGGGCGGGATCCTTGCGCTCGCTCACCACGGTGCCGATCACGCGTGCGAGAAGCATGGCCTAGGATTCGGTGATGTTCTGGCGGCCCAGCGGCAGCACCGAGTCCACATTGTCGTGGGGGCGCGCGATCAGATGGACGCTGACAACCTCGCCAATCTTTTCAGCGCCGCGCACGCCCGCTTCCAGCGCAGCTTTTACCGCCGCCACGTCCCCCCGGATAATCGCTGTCACATAGCCGCCGCCGGTCTTTTCATAGCCGACCAGCTCCACGCGTGCCGCCTTCACCATCGAATCGGATGCCTCGACCAGCGCCGCAAAGCCGCGCGTCTCGATCATTCCAAGTGCCTGTTGAGCCATGCCATGCTCCTAAAGATAAGGGTGGGTAGGGGTTACTTCACGAAAGTTGGGTCACCCGCCAGATGGGGGTCCTATTTTCTTCCGCGATACGCTGCGTGAGCGGACCTCACTTTTTGCCGCCCATCTCTCGGCCGGTCAGCGCCTCCAGCGCGGCCACCGCCGCCTCGCGGGCCACGTCAATCTCGGCCTCGCTGCCGCCCAGGTACATCCGCCCGAAGGAGCCGAAGGCCCGCACCTCCAGAATGTTGATGTTGGCGGCTTTTTCCGCCTCGTTCGCGGCGAGCGCTACATAGGGCGCGGGCTCGCACTCCAGCGTGAACAGGGACTCGCCGGGGATGATCATGTTGCCGTGGCGCGTGCGGTTGATCAGCTGGGCATGGTAGGGATCAATGTTGCGGATCACCTGCGACGAGAGCACCCGTGGCTTGATGCGGTCAGTCTCCTCCAGCCCCAGCGCGCTCAAAATCTCCTCGCCGGCGCGGCGCACCTCGGCCTGCTCGTCGCTGTGCACCTCCAGCAGGCCATTGACGCGCTCGATGATCTGCATCCCTGGCCGCACGTTGGTGTTCTTCAGCGCGATGTCCGTCACGCGGTTGATCTCGATGGCAGGGACGATCTCGACATAAAGTGCTGCCTGCCCCACCCTCGGCATAAATCCCTGCGAGATGGTGCCGAGGAACGCTGCATGTTGGGCCTGCAGCGTGTCCAGGAAAACAAACGCACGTAGCTCGATGGTGGACACCGCTGATCCTTTCGATGGGGGCGAGGCCGCTCAGTGTACAATACCCCTGGCGGACGGTCAATCTGCTACCAAGACAGGGAGGGGAGCGTGCCCCCTCCCTCGCTCACGATCAGCCTGCTGCCGGGCGCAGCAGGCGGAAGATCACATACAGGATGCCCAGGCCGGAAAATCCCATCAGGCAGACGCTGCACAGCGCCAGGGCCATCGCCCAGCGTGGAAACTCGGCGGGCGGCGCGGCGGGCGCCACGACGGGCGGGGCCGCCTCCTCGCCCTCGTCCGGGCTCTCTTCGCTGCCCTCCATGCCATCCAGGGCGGGGGCGTTGGGGAGGGTCTGTCGCCAGTCGTTGTAAAGCGTCTCGCTGGTAAAGCCGCAGGCCGCTTCCAGGGCGCTATCCACGCTCTGATCGTCGTCCACCATGTTGCGGATGAACGTTTGGAAGCCGTCCCGACCGCACCCATCAATCAGGTGGGTGACGAGCATCTCGCTCTGGGCGTAGGCCAGCCCCACCGTGGGGCCATCCGCGCCAAAGTTGCCCTGGAGCTGCGAGAAGCGCAGCAGTTGCCCTGCCTCCGCCGCCTCGCGCACGCGGTCCTCGCTGTCACGGCTTTCCGGCTCGTTGTACATCGCCAGCCCCTCCTCCAGCCAGGAGGGCGCGCTCGCCATGGCGCCCTCCATCGCCTGGTGGAAAACCAGGTGGCTCAGCTCGTGGAAGAGCACGGTCCGCATCCAACTGTCGTTGCCTGCCTCGATGATCTGCACCGTGACGCCCAGATCGGTGAACGCCTGCCCGCCGATCCAATCCTGCTGGGGCGGGAAGGCACCGCGAAAGTCGTCGCCCGGAGCGGTAGGCCACTAGCCGCACCTGATCCTGGATGTCCGCGCCCAACTCCGATTCCAGCTGGGCCAGGGCTTCCTTGCCCGTGTCGAACATCGCGCGGCCCCACGCCTCGTCCCCGTCATACCAGTTGATCGCCAGCTCCTCATCTTCCAGCGTCTGCCAGGTGAAGCGCGGATCGAGCGCGACGATGCGCTGCGGCGGTGTTTCGGCACTGTTGCCCGCGCTATCGGTGATTCGCCAGAAGTACTCGATTGGCGTGCCCGGCGGCGCGCCGTTCAGCTGCATGGCCCACTCATGCGAAACGCTCACCGTGGGCGCGGGCTCGAACTGGACCGGCTCAGAGGTGCGGCTGGAAGCGCCCGGCGCGCCAAAAAAGAGCCGCGCTTCCGTGATGTCGCCCGCGCTGCTGCTGGCCTCCAGCGTGAACAGCACGCGGCGCGGTAGCTCCGGCTGGAGCATCGCGTTCTGCGTGCCGCTGATCGGATCCTGGGCGTGGGCCAGCGGCACGCTGACCAGCCCGGCCAAGACAAAGACTAATATGAAGAGGATGCTTTGGAGTCGTCCCATTTCCCACTTTTTGCCTGTTCTACAATTTTGACACCCGCGCTGGCACCCAGCCGCGTGGCTCCTGCTTCCACCAGTTGCAGCGCATCCGCAAAGCCGCGGATGCCGCCGGACGCCTTGACGCCCAGCGCATCGTCCACCACAAAGCGCATCAGCGCCACATCCGCCACCGTCGCCCCCCCGCCGGAAAAGCCGGTGGAGGTCTTTACAAAGTCGGCACCTGCCATCTTGGCCAGCGTGCAGGCCTGCACCTTTTCCTCGTCGCTCAGCAGCGAGGTCTCGATGATCACCTTCAATTCCGCACCGTGCTGGTGCGCTGCCTCCGCCACGGCGCGGATGTCGGCGCCCGCCGCGTCCACCTGCCCGCTTTTGAGCGCGCCGATGTTCAGCACCATGTCCACCTCTTTCGCCCCGGCGCGGCACGCCTCGTGCGTCTCGTGCACCTTGGTGGCGGTGGTGGTCGCCCCTAGGGGGAAGCCGATGACCGTGCACACCAGCACGGGCGAGCCGCGCAGCAGCGACGCACACAGCGGCACCCACGAGGGGTTGACGCACACGCTGGCAAAGTTGAGCCGACGCGCCTCCTCGCACAGCTGGCGAATCTGCGCCTCGGTGGTCTCCGGCTTCAGCGCGGTGTGGTCAATGAGGCGGGCGATGTCCTGCGCCACCTGCTCGCGCGGGTTCGGCCCGAGAGAGACGCGCGCCGCCCCCGCCCCCACCAGACGGCGCACCTCGTCCGGGCAAACCGCCGCGCACTGCTGGTCGTGGCAACTGGCGCAGCGCAGGGCCGTGGTGGGCTGGCCCTGCGCGCGCGCCAGCACCTCCCGCGTGATCGTCTCTACCAGTTGCTCTAGTTGCTGTTCGTTCATAGGGCAGAAGGGGGGCGGGGCTACCCGCGCGTGGGGGGGCGTAAAAAGCGTTGCTCGATTTCCATGATCTTGGCGACCCGCTTGGCGTGGCGATCCGCGCCAAAGGGGGTGGCGAGCCAGGCGGAAACGATCTGGCGGGCCAGGAGCGGTCCTATCAGTTGGCCGCCCAGGGTCAAATAGTTGGCGTGGTTGTGCTCGCGTGCGTTGCGGGCGGTGCTCACATCGTAGCACAGGCTGGCCCGCACGCCGGGCACCTTGTTCGCGGCCATGCAGGAGCCGATGCCCACCCCGTCAATCATGATGCCCGCCTCGGCCTGCCCCTGGCTGACCAGCCGCGCCACAGCAAAGGCGAAATCCGGGTAGTCCACCGACTGCTCGTCGAAGGGGCCGACGTCATGCACCTCGAACCCCTCTGCCTGCAAGTGCTTGACCAGCATCGTCTTCAGCGCCACGCCGCCGTGGTCCGCCCCGATGGCGATCCGGCGCTTGCCTGTCGGCGTGGGGGCGTGGCTGCTCCGCGCGGCGGGCCCCGCCCCTTCCTCCAGGCGGATGCGCCGCGCCCGGGCGGCATCGCGAGCGAGCGGGGTGACGAGGGCACCCGGCGGCACGGTGAGCGTGCTCCCCTCGGGCGCCGCGGCTATAGCTTCCTCGTCTATGAGGGGGCGCCGCGCGGGGCCGGCGGCCGGGGCGGGCGCTTCCGCGCCCAATTCCCGCCGCAGCGCAGCACGCACCAACTCGCGAACGTGCTCCTCAGAAGGGTCGGCCACAGGCGCTCCTGGAGATGTAGGGAAGGGGGGAGGGGCGGCTCACGGCGTTCGCACGAGGGGCTCGGGCTTCGGCGCCTCGATCGGGAAATTGGGGACCCAGCCCATATCGCTGAAGGGCCAGTAGAGCAGCCACGCCTTGCCGATGATGAACTTGCGCTCCAGCGCACCCCACGAATGCGAGTCGCTGGACTGGTTGCGATTGTCGCCGAGCACGAAATATTCTTCCGGCCCCAGAATGGTGGGGGCGCAGAAGTACGAGCCCGGGTTGGGGCCGTACGGCTCCGCGATCACCTCCCCATTCACCACGATCTCGTTGGGGCGGCACTCCACGGTATCCCCCGGCAGGCCGATGACGCGCTTGATGTAATCTTTTTCCGGCCCGTTCGGGTCCCCCTTGGGAAACTCGAAGACGATGATGTCGCCCCGCTGCGGCTCGCCCAGGTAGTAGGAAACCTTGTTCACGATCAGGTACTGGTGCTCGTGCAGGTTCGGCTCCATGCTGTACCCCTCGATCCGGTAGTTCTGGATCAGGGCACGCATCAGGACGAAGATGAGCAACGTCAGCACCGCCGTCTCGGCTACCTCTTGCACGATGGCCTTCCAGTTGCTGCCGGGGCTCTCAGCAACTTCCTCTTCGTCGCCAGGGTACTCCCACACCTCCCCGCTTTCCGATGTCTGCCACACCCATTCGTCGTCGCTAAAAACGAACGGGTTGGCGTGGGCCGGTGCGGGCTCGACGGGGGGGGCCAGGGCTTCCTCTGGTTGGGGGAGGATGCTTTCCGGACTATGGTGCTCGCCATTGGGCAGGGGGCGGTCGGGGCGCGGCGGGGGCAGCAGTCGCCCGGTGGGGGTGATCTCCCACTTCCACGCCCAGGCCTCCCGCGGCGCCGTGCGCTCGGGATCGGCTTGTGGCTCGACAGGTTGGGATGGGTCTTCCATCAGTAGCCTTCAACAGGGAAAAGATGACCGATTATAGGCCACGCGTACGGGCAAAGCAAACGATATGGAAAATGGCACATTTCGTGGTAGAGTTGCCGCTTCCAAAACAAAAGGGAATGACTCATGGGGCGATGGGGCGTGGTGACGCTGCTGGGGATGCTGCTGCTGGCGCTGGGCGAGGGGCGGGCGCAGGCGCAGGACCCGTACTGTGAGCACCCGGGAAATGTAACGTTCAACTGTAGCATGGATAGCTTCGTGGACGTGTCGGCGGACGGGGCGGTGCGCATCATCGGGGATGGCTGGTGGTTCTGGGTGGAGGCGGGCTCCCCTGCCTTCGATCCCTCGGTGGATTCGCCGGTGCCGCCCTCCCAGCGCATCTGGAGCGATGGGGGTGCCTTTACAGCCGGCATCTACCAGCAGGTGAGCGGGCTGATTCCCGGCGCGACCTATGTGGCGGGGGTGGTGTGGGCCCCCTACACCGCGCCGGACGGCACCATCATGCGGCAGATTGGCCTGGACCCCGCGGGCGGCTCCAACCCCAACGCGGCGAGCGTCCAGTGGGGCCCGCCGGTGTGGCCCTTCAGCCGGCTGACGCTGCTGGAAACGCGCGCGCGGGCCACCGGCAGTGCCATGACGGTCTTTGTGCGGGTGCACAACCCGCAGTCCCACGGCGCGGACCAGGTCTTCCTGGATGGGGTCTGGATGCACCAGGACACCAGCGTGGCGGTTGGCCCCTCGGCCAGTGCCACCCCCGTGCCGCCCACCGCTACCGTGCCGCCGCCGACCCCCGTGCCGCCCACCGCCACCCCTACGGTGCCCAGCGCCACCCCGCTGCCGCCAACCCCCGTGCCGCCCAGCGCCACTGCCCTGCCGGCCACTGCCACCCCGCCCCGCCCCTCGCCCACAGCGCTCGCCCCCTCGCCTACGGCGACCCGGCCCCTGCCCAGCGTTACCGCATCCCCCACCGTGGCAGCCAGCGTGCCATCCAGCGCCACCCCTACGGTGCCCAGCGCCACCGCCAGCGCCACCGCGCCGCCCCCTGCCACGCCCTCACCGAGCGCCACCCCGCCCGCGGCCACCGCCACCGCCCGTGCCACGCGCACCCCCCGCCCCTCACCGAGCGCTACGGTGCCCAGCGCCACGCCGCCCCCAGCGTCACACCGCCGCCCAGCGCCACGCCGCCATCCAGTGCCACGCCGCCTGCTCTAGCGGTGGTTAGCACAGCGCCCCCCGCTGCCCCGCGCGAGGCCACTTCGACCCGCCCCGCATCAACCCCCGTCCGTCCTCTCCTCGTCGGGGGCTCCCTGCTGTTCGTAGCAGTCGGGGGATGGCTCTGGCTGCGCGCGCGGCGATAAATCGTCGGGATCCGCTGCTATAGGCTTTTGCTCACCCAGCAGAGGAATCGTCTGGGCGGCAGGGGCGGACCAGGCCGCGCAGCGCCCCCTCGCTTTGCCTTTCCCCGATCTGGTGCAGCAACGCGAGGAGTAGGGCGGGTGGCTCGCCCTTGGACACAAAGGCAGTTACCCCTGTCGCCAGTGCCGCCCCTCGCACCTCCGCGCGACCACCGAGCGCCACGATGCTCAGCTGTGGCATGCGCGCCCGCAGGGCGCGCACCAGATCGCCCGCAGGTGGGCCGGGGAGCTCCCAGTCCAGCAGGAGGAGATCCGCCCCCATCGCTTGGAGCGTTTCCAGCAAGCCGTCGCCGTGGGCCACCTCGCCCAGCACGGGCAGGGCCAACTCATGCTCCAGAAGCAGGCGCAGGGCAGAGCGCACCTCCGCTCGATCATCGGCTACCAGGATACGCATAGGGCGCCGCCCGCCTCACGCCTTGTCCGGGCTCACGCGGTGCAGCGTGCCCGTGCCGCTCTCGTAGGCGGACAGGTTGCCCAGGGTTGTCTCGGCGATATTGGCGAGCGCCTCCTCGGTAAAAAAGCCCTGATGGCCGGTGATGATGACGTTCGGGAAGGTAAGCAGGCGCGAGAAGATATCGTCCTGGATCACCTGCGCCGAGAGATCCTCGAAGAACAGGTCGGCCTCCTCCTCGTACACGTCCAGCCCCAACGCGCCGAGTTGACCCGACTTCAAGCCCTCGATCGCCGCGCCGGTGTCCACCAGGGCGCCACGGCTGGTGTTGATCAGCATCGCGCCCGGCTTCATCCGGCGGATCGCGGCGGCGTCAATCAGGTGGTGGGTTTGCGGCGTGAGCGGCAGGTGCAGCGAGACGATGTCCGCGCGGCCCAGCACCTCCGCCAGCGGCAGGTAGTGCACGCCCAACCCCTCGCACTCGGCGTTGGGGTAGGGGTCGTAGGCGACCAGGGTGCAGCCGAATCCCCGCATGATGCGCGCAAAGACGCTGCCGATGGTACCCGTGCCGATGATCCCCACCGTGCGGCCATGCAGGTCAACGCCCAGCAGCCCCTCCAGCGAAAAGTTGCCCTCGCGCACGCGGTTGTAGGCGCGGTGTACCTTGCGGTTGAGCGCCAGGATCAGCCCCACCGCGTGCTCGGCCACCGCATACGGGGAGTACGCGGGCACGCGCGCCACGGTGATGCCCAGCTCGGCGGCGGTGGCCAGCTCCACGTTGTTGAAGCCCGCCGAGCGCAGGGCAATCAGGCGCGTGCCCCCCGCCGCCAGTATGCGCAGCACCTCCGCGCCGAGCTGGTCGTTGACGAAGGCGCACACCGCAGGGAAGCCTGCCGCCAGCGGGCTGGTCTCGCGCGTCAGGTGCGCCTCGAAGAAGGCAAACTGGTGCGGGTGGCCCTGCGCCGCGTTGGCAGCCTCCAGAAAGCGGCGATCATAGGATTTGCTGCTAAAGACGGCTACCTTCATTGGGGTTCCTCTCGGGTGCTTCTCGCTAATGTGAGTCCCTCTATCGTAACACAAGGCCGCCCCCCGCGAACCGACCAGCAGGGGAGGCTTGAGGGCGTCAGGTGGAGAGGATCCGCCCTGGTCAGCTGACCAGCCCCAGCTGGACGGCCAGCGCCACCGCCTCGGTGCGGCTGCTCGCCTCCAGCTTCGAGAGGATGTTGCTAACGTGGAACTTGATCGTGGAGCGGCTGACCACAAGCTGCTCGGCAATCTCGGGGTTGCTCAGCCCCTGCACCAGCCAGCGCAGCACCTCGCGCTCGGTGGGCGTCAGGTCATGGCCGAGCGGCGGTGGCTGCGTGGCGGCGTGAATCAGCGCCTGCGTCGCCTCGGGGGCCAGCGTGGGGCGGCCCGCATGGGCGGCGCGGATCGCGCTCGCCAGCTCGTCGGCAGAAACGTTCTTGAGCAGGTAGCTCAGCGCCCCCGCCTGGAGCGCCGCCTGCACCAGCTCCTCCTCCGGAAAACTGGTCAGGATGATGACCTGGATCTCCGGGTGTGCCTGGCGAATCGCGCGCGTGGCTGTCGCGCCGTCCATGACCGGCATCTTCAAGTCCATCAGGATCACGTCGGGCCGCCGCTCGGCGCAGAGCCCGAGCGCCTCCTGCCCATCCGCTGCCTCCCCTACCAGTTCCAGGTCGTCGTGGAGCCAGCAAAAAGGCGGCAAGCCCGCTGCGCACGACCGCGTGGTCGTCCACCAACAGCACGCGAATCGGTTCCTGATTACTCATCGGTTTCTCCTCCCGGCCATCTTACCTGAACCTGCGTTCCCTGCCCCGGTGCGCTGTGCACCGCCAGTGTCGCCCCGATGGCAGCCGCGCGCTCCTGCATGATCATCAGCCCCAACCGCTGCGGCGCCACCTGCGCTGGCTCAAAGCCGCGCCCGTCGTCGCGAATTGTGAGCCGGACGCGGCGCCCCTCTGCCCCCTCCATCAGCTGCAGGTGTGCGCTGGCCTCGTGCGCCGCCGCATGCTTGACTACATTGTTGAGCGCCTCCTGCGCGATGCGGTAGAGCGCCACCTGCACCTCGGGCGGCAGGGGCCCGCTCCCCTCCACCACCACCTGGGTGGGCACGCGCGTGCGCCCGGTCGTCGCCTCGGCCAGTTGGCGCAGCAGCACCCCCAGGTCAATCTCGGCCAGCACCGCGGGGCGCAACTCGTACAAGAGGGTGCGCATCTCGGCGAGCGCGCCGCGCGTCAGCTGGCGCAGCTCTTCCAGCCGGCGCACTCCCTCCTCCGGCTGCCGCTGCCAGAGGCGCGGCAGCACCTCGGCGATCAGGCTGGCCGAGAAAAGGGTCTGGGTGACGGCGTCGTGCAGGTCGCGCGCCAGGCGCGTGCGCTCGGCGGCCACGGCGGTTTGCTCGACCTGGGCACGCAGGCGTGCATTCTCGATGGCGAGCGCTGCCTGGGCCGCAAAGGCCATCGCCAGGCGGCTCTCCTCCTCGTCCAACGTGCGCGGCTGGTGGTAGTACAGCACGATGCTGCCGTAGACCTCCCCCTTGACAATCAGGGGCACCGCCAGCAGGGCGCGAAAATGGTCGGCAAGCTCGTGCTGGAGGGCGCGCAGCGCCACGCTCTCTGCCTCTGCCTCCCCGCCGAGCAGGGTGCCCACATCGCTGATCGTCACCGGCTGACGCTCGTGGACAGCGCGCCCCACCGCGCCCTGCCCCACCGCCACGCTCGCCTGCGCCACATAGGTGTCGGGCAGGCCGCGCGCGGCCTCGATGGTGAGCAGGCCGCGCGCGGCGTCGAGCCGGTACAGGGCGGCGGCATCGGTGTCCAGCAAGCGGCTCGCCAGGGCCACGATGTAGGCGAGAATCTCGGCCAGCGGACGGTCGGAGTTGAGCACGGTCAGGAGCTCGTGCAGCCCCTCAGCCACCGAGCGCCGCCGCCCGATCTCGTAGGTGCGCTCCTGCACGCGCGCTTCCAACTGCGCGGCGTGCGCCTCCAGCGCGCCGTGCAGGCGGCGGCGCTCGGTGATGTCGGTGATGAAGGCGATGGCCAGTCTCCCCTCGGCGGTTTCAAGGTAGCTGAGGCCAATCTCCAACGGAAACTCGCTGCCATCCTTGCGCTGCCCGCGCAGGTCCAGCCCGACGCCCATCGGGCGCACGCGCGGGTCCACAAAGTAGCCGTGGCGGTAGGCGACATGGGGCCCGCGCACCGCCTCCGGCAGCAGAAGTTCCAGGGTCTGCCCCACCAGCTCCGCCGCGCGGTAGCCGAAGAGCTCCTCCATCTTCGCGTTGACCAGTTCGATCTGCCCCGCCTGGTTGACAATCACGATGGCGACCGGCGCGCTTTCCAAGAGCGTCTGAAATTTCGTCTCGCCCTCCGGCGGCCTGCCGGGTTCCTTCTCAGCCGACTGTATCACAGCTTCCTCCTCCGCCCCCGTTCTGGTAGGACCTTCGCCGCCTGTAGCGATAGGGCCGACCACGTGGAGGCACCCGCCACCATGGGGCGAGCGACTAGCTGAAACGGGAGCACCTGACGGCACCCCACCCGTGAGAGCTATCGAGCGGCTTTATTGAAGACGGACCGCATAGCTCTCTGATTATGGATGACAGCTCCCAAAATAAACAGTACTCCTGCCAGATCGAGTTAGTCAAGTGATGGCACAGGAGCGTGGCGGGCGACTGTGGCAGGACTCCCCACCTGGCCAGGCAGCAATCCCCCCACCTGCCCGGCGTGCTGAGCGGCGTGACGTTGTATCCTAGGCACTGTAGGGATGGTTCAGGGATTGCAGCTTCAATCTTCGGGCCGCCCCCGAAGGGAGGGTGAGTGACGGTGGGATGTGGCTGGCAGGCCCCTACCCATACGCGTGGTTCATCCCCCGCCTATCCGTTCTCACATCTATTGCGCAGGACCCATCAGCATCCAGGAGGATAAAATGAACAAGTTGCGGCTTTTTCCAAAGACAGTAATCGCTATCGGAATTGCCTTTGTGATAGCGGGGTTGATCGCGGCGGGCGCGGGCGTCTACATCCGGATGTTCGTCGGGGAGCAATTAGCCTCTCAGAACATTACTACGCCCGAGGATGCCTCCATCCCGAATGCCCCGGTGACCGACATCGCTACCGCACTCAGCATGGCAGACATTATTCAACACCATGCCGCGCAAAGCGCCAATGGCTTGACCTATGCCCAGATGGGTCGCTTTGCCGTGGAAAGCGGGGATCCGGCTGGGACGAATAACTCGGAGGAGGCGCTGCAAGACGCCAGCGGCAACCCCGTCGCCAACCAGGCCCGTAACACTCAGCTGACGGCTGCCAGCCTGGTCACCTCCCTCAGCCTGTCCGCGATGGCGATCGGTGCCGCGTACGGCGCCATCGCGCTCGGCGTCGGCTTTACCCTGCTCGGGGGTGTGATCGCCGGCCTCGGCTATGCGCTGTTGGGGCTGATCACCCCCGCCCTTGCCCAACGGTTTGGCCTCCATCCCGTCGCAGGGTAACCCGCAGCGCTGCGGGAGACAGTGCGTGCGCCACCCACGCCGCCAGACAACCGCACACTGTATGTCACAGGGGGAGCGGCACAACTTGTGCCGCTCCCCCTGTTGCCTGTGTAGGCGGTTGGGCGGGCATGCGTCACAGCAACAGGGACTGGCGCAGGAGGGGGTGGGGTTGTTTAAAAAAGCACGGAGACCTATCATGGCACCGTAAGGCCGACCACCGCGGGACTCGGAATTTATAGGCCCGCGCCCCGCTATCGCCGATCCGCGACGGAGAACGTTATGCTTCGCACCCCCCTATGTGACTTGTTGGGAATACGATACCCTGTGCTGAATGCGCCCATGGCGGGCACCGCCACGGCCAACCTCGCGGCGGCAGTGGCCGCGGCGGGCGGCTTTGGCATGATCGGCGGCACCAGCGCAAACGGTCCGGACTGGCTGCGCGCCCAGATTCGGGAGGTGCGCGCCCGCACAGATCGCCCCTTCGGCGTGGGGTTCATCTCGTCGTTCCACAATACCGACGATCTGGTTCAGGTTGCGTTGGACGAGCGGGTGGTGGCCATCAACCACTCCTTCGCCGACCCCACGCCCTTTGTGGAGCCAGCCCACGCGCGAGGGGTCCTGCTCTTCGCCCAGGTGCAGACGGTTGCCCAGGCGAGCCGCGCCGCCCGCGCGGGGGTGGACCTGATCATCGCGCAGGGGAGCGAGGGGGGCGGGCACACCGGCAGCGTGCCCACCCTGGCCCTGGTGCCAGCCGTTGTAGACGCGGTAGGGGGCATCCCAGTCGTCGCGGCAGGCGGCATCGCAGACGGGCGGGGCCTCGCCGCCGTGCTGCTCCTGGGGGCAGTCGGGGGCTGGCTGGGGACGCGCTTTGTGGCCACGCATGAGTGGGGCGGGAAGGCGTGGGAACAATCCGCAGTGCTGGCAGCGACCTCGGACGACACCGTGCGAACGACCGTCTACGATCAGGTGCGCGAGGCACCGTTTCCCGAGGGGATCGCTGACCGCGTCCTCCGAAACAGCTTCAACACCGAGTGGGAAGGTCGCGCAGCGGAGATCGCAGAGCGGCGAGCCGACCTGCGCGGCGAGTTGGAGGCGGCCGCCCGGCGGGGCGATCCCACGGTGGTTGACATCAGTGCCGGGGTGGGCGCGGGCCTTATCCACTCGCTCGAAGCCGCTGGCGACATCGTCCGCCGCATCGTAGACGAGGCCGAGCATCTCCTGCGTGACCGACACGGGGCGCTTCTGCATGACGGGGAAGGGTAGGAGACGGGCGAACGACGACCCCCACAGCGCCAGCCCTTACCCCCCTCTGCTTCTCGTAGCAGTCGGGGGTGGCCCTGGCTGCGCGCGGCGATCAATCGTCGCGGTCCGCTGCTATGGACTTTTGTTGAACCCCCCCTGGAAAAAAGGCCTATTTCCATTGTGAATGGAAACCCATATAGTTACAGGGATGGATCAGACTCCATCACTCAAGGGGAGGCGTTTATGCCTACATGGGTCATGGAGGAGGGGCAGGGGCTTGTCGAGTACGCACTCATTCTCGTTCTTATTGCCGTCGTCGTGATCGCCGTCCTGGTGACGTTCGGAACCGAGATTCAAAACTTGTATTCGCTCGTCACCGCAATGGGTCCCTTAAACTAGCCTCGCCCCCCTCCCATTACCCACCAGCGCCGCTCAACCGAGCGGCGCTGGTGCGTTTCCCCCCTTTGCCCCAAAGCCTTCCCTGCTAGGGGCCCCCCTGCACCCGATAGCTATAGCGGTACAACTCGCGGAAGCCGAGCGAGGCGTAGAGGTGGCGCGCCGCGCCATTGCTTTCCGTCACCTGGAGATAGGCAGTGCGCGCCCCCCGCCCTGCGGCCCAGCCCAGCATCGCTTCAAGCAGCGCCCGACCGTGCCCACGGTTACGATGGGTGGGGGCGGTGATCAGATCGAAGAGCCCCACCATCTCCCCATCGCGCACGCCAAGGCCGCACGCGATGGCGCGGCCCCCTTCCTCCGCGCGCACCGCCAGCAGCCGCTCCCCGCCGATCCGCTCCAGCAGGCGACGGTGGGCCTCATGCGCGTCGGGCGCCGTGCCGTGGAGCTCGCAGAACAGCGCCATCCAGCGCGCCAGCGGTAACTCGGCAGGGGCTGGGGTGTCGGAGAGATGGCGTCCAGCCCGAGCCCCATCACCACCGTCGGATCCGCCAGCGTGTAGCCGCGCTGTGCCAGGCGCGCCCCCAGGGCCGCCGCCCCCACAAACGAGGGCAGGCGAAACACGGTCGGCAGCCCGCGAGCCGCATACAGCTGCTCGCACCACCCGATCTGCGCGTCCATCTCCCCCTGGGAGGGGTATAGCGGCGTCACCGAATTGGCGCGCTTGGTGTAGCCCTCTGCCAGCCGCACCACCCAGCCATCCCGTACCACCTCCTCCAGGGCGGGCCACGCCCTCAGCCCCGCCTCCTCGATGCGCAGCAGGGCCCCTTCTGCCTCATCCATCCGTGCTCTCCTTGGGCGCGGCGCCCCTGGCACCCGCCACCATTTCCTCGAACAGCGCATCATAGGTCGCTGCCATCGCGCCCCAGTCGTAGCCCGCCACGTGCGCGCGCAGCGCGGCTGTTTCCGGTACCCCCTCCGTGAGCCACTGCGTGAGCCGCTGGAGCGCCACCGCCTCGCTGGGGTACAGGTGGGCCGCGTGGTGGGTGGGGGGCAAAAGCTCCGGGTAGGCGAGCCGATGCGGCAGCAGGGGGCAGCACCCCGCGTAGATCGCCTCGACGGTGGCGATGCCGAAAAATTCATGGCGCGCCGTTGAAACCACGATGTCGCTGCGCTGCAGCAGGGCACGATACGCCTCCGCGCTGGCGTAGCCAAAATGGACGATCCGCTCCCCGAAGCGCTCGCGTGCGGCTAAAAACTCCGCAGGCTCCTTGCGAAAGCTTTCGCCGGCGACCGCCAGCCGAAAGGGGAGCCCGGCCTCCTCCACCTGCGCCAGCAGCCCGAAAAAGGTTTCCGGCCCCTTGTCGAACTCCCACCGATGGTTCCACAGGATCAGCGGCGCCTGCCCCGGCGTGCCGCGCGGCGGCAGCGACGAGGGCGCAGGCACGTCCAGCCGCTGGAGTGCCACCCCCGGCGGCAGCACCTCGCTGCGGGCGCGGAGCGCGGGCAGGGTGTCCAGCAGCGTCCAGTCCGGGAAATGCTTCAGCAGGCGGGGTAGCTCGTCATACCACGCTTCCAGGTGGTAGGCCGAGTTGAACAACACGCGCTCGCTGGCCAGCGACGACGCATAGTTGATCCATCCATAGTGCAGGTCGCGCTTGCTGCCGGGCGGCGGCGGGTAGGTCAACTGGTTCTCGTGAAAGTAGAGCGCCACCGGCACCCCCGCCGTGGCCCCTCGCGTCAGCGCAAGCAGCGTCGTGACATCCAGCATGTCCGTGGCCAGCAGCAGGTCGGGCGGGTGCTCGCCGCGGCACGCCTCGTTGAGCGCCGCCGCCAGCGTCACCGCGCCCCCGTGCATCCGCCACTTCCAAAAATAGCCCGGCATCCCCAGGAGGGTCACATGGTGGCGGCTCGCGCGTGCGTACCCCTCCGCCCACGACTGATGGGAGCCGGTCAGATAAGGTTCGAGAAGATAAAGGTTCATGGGCAACGGGCTGGCTTTCTGAGGGAGCAGGTCAGCCCATTCTACCCCTATACGCTTCCCCTCGTCCAGCGGGAAGGTCGCTCATTGGGAGGGCGCGGCAAAAACCTGTACACTACCACTCAGCCGTTCTTCCACCTCAACTTTCTGGAATTTGACGAGCCTCATGTATATTCGTGATCCGAAGGACCTTGCCGCCCTCGTGGAGCGGCTGCGCGGGGCGCCGCTGTTGGCAGTGGACACCGAGTTTGTCCGCGATCAGCAGTATTACCCCCAGCTTGAAATCATCCAGATCTCCACAGGCGAGATCGAGGCCATCCTCGACTATCGCGCCCTGGGCACCCTTGTCCCCTTCACCGAGATCTTGAACGATCCGCGTACCCTCAAGCTGTTCCACGCGGGCACGCAGGACCTTGAAATCTTCTTCAACCTTACCGACAGCGTGCCGACCCCCCTGTTCGACACCCAGGTTGCCGCCGCCATGGTCGGGTTGGGCGCGCAGGTGGGCTACGCGCGGCTCGTCGAGGGGCTGCTGGGCGTGGCCCTTAAAAAGTCGGAGACCCTCACCGATTGGGCGCGCCGCCCGCTCACCGAGGCGCAGATTCAGTACGCCTTGAACGATGTGCGCTACCTGTTGCCCGCCTACGAGCAACTGCAGCAGCGGCTGGAAGCGATGGAGCGCACCCGCTGGCTGGACGATGAGTGGGCGGCCCTGGCCAACCCGGACAACTACCGCCGCGTGCACCCCCGCGAGGCCTACCGCCGCGTGCAGGGCGGCTCCCGCCTTCGCCCGCAGGAACTTGCCATCCTGCGCGAGTTGGCCGAGTGGCGCGAGCGCGAGGGCATCCGCCGCAACCGCGCCCCCTCCCTCATCATTCGTGACAATTTGCTCATAGAGTTGGTCCGGCGCGTGCCCGCGCGCCCCGCGGAGCTGGCGGAGGTGCGCGGCCTGCACGCGCGCGAGATTGATCGCTATGGCAGCGAGATCGTGGAAGCGCTCCAGCGGGGGCGCGCCGTCCCGCGCGCCGAGTGGCCGCGCCCGTCGGAGCGCCCCGCCCTGAGCGACCAGGAAAGCTCCCTGGTCACCCTGATGCAGGCCTGGCTGCGCGCCCGTGCGGACGAGGTCAACATCGCGGTCAACTACCTGGCCACCGCGGCGGACCTGAACGAACTGGTGGCCAGCACGCCGGACGAGCGGGCCGCGCTCCCCGTCCTGCGCGGCTGGCGGCGGCAACTGGTGGGCGAGGAACTGCTGGCAGTGCTGGAGGGCAGGAGCTACCTTGCCTGGGACCCCGAGGCGCGGCGGCTCCAACTGCGCGCCACGGCGAACGATCAACGTTGAGCGCCATGTCCATCACTGTTTTTAGAGCAGCCTCCTGGGGGGATATCGCCGCCGAGCGGCTGAGCGTGGCCTGGCTGGGGCGCGTGTGGGAAAGCGACGTCCACAGCCTCCTGCTGGTAGATCGGGACGGGCTGGTGGTGCGCATGGTCAACACCGGGCTGGGCAATGGACCCTTTGACGTGGTGGTGCCCGACGCGATGGCCGAGTCCTGGGCGGCGCTGCCGCGCGGCCTCTACGCCTGGCGGGTGGGCAAGGAGCTCTGGCTGGGCGATCACCTGACCCTGCGCCTGCCCTCCGCCGAGCCCTGGCCCAGCACCCTCTTCTGGCAGCGCGAGCGCCTGCCCACCGACGAGCGCACGCTGGCGCGCCACCTTGCGCTGCTGGCCGATTGGCTGCTGGCCCGCGCCCCCGACGCCACCATCGCTGGCCTGTTGCCTGAGCTACTGGTGGCCGGGGGGCCCCTGGCCAAGGAGGTGGCCGATCGCCCCCACCTGCCCATGCGGGAGCGGCTTTTTCGCTGGCGCGCGGCGCGCGCGCTGGGCAGCCTGCTCCCTGCCCTGGCCAGCGGCGATCTGGCAACCGCCGAGACATCGGTCAACCACCTGGCAGGGTTGGGCACGGGCACCCCGCCCCTGGGCGACTGGTTCGTGCTTGGCCTGGTGGCCGGCATCCAGCTCTGGCCTGAATTTTTGAGCGAGGGGAGCGGCCTGCGCGCCGACTCGCTGCTTCAACGGCTGGTGCGCAGTGTGGCGGAGCGGACCAGCCTGCTGGGCCGTGCGCTACTGGTCGCCGCCCTGGACGAGCATCGCTGGGGGGCGACCTGGCACGCGCTCCACGCGGCGCTCCTTGCCGACGGCCCCCACGCCGGGGACCCCCGCGAGCGCATCGAGCGCGAGGCGGCTGCCTGGCTCGCGCAGGACGAGGCCGTGGCCAGCGCCGCTCTCAGCGGCCTGCTGCTTCCCTTCCTCTGGCACCAGCGGTTTTTTCTCTGACAGCTTCGACAACCCAAAAAGCAGAATCTTCCCGCTTTGGTGACTGCCCCCTCCCCATGCCATAATTCTTGCTTGACGTGGAAGGCCAAGGAGGAGTATGGAGAGTACAAGCCCATTGAGCGAGCGCGAGACGGCTATCATGGCCGAGGTCGCGACGGGTGCTTCGAATCGAGAGATTGCCCGAACGCTCGAGATCAGCCCCCACACGGTGAAGGTTCACCTCAGCAATATTTACGAAAAATTGGGCGTGGCCTCCCGCACCGAGGCCACGCTTGTTGTGCTGCGCGAGGGGTGGCTCGCCGTCGAGGGGGTGGGCGCCGTCGAGGAGGAGGGAGCAAGCGAGCCGGAGGCAAGCGAGCCGGAAGCGCCCGTGGCCCCTGCCCCGCCCGATACGAGCCCGCCCGCGCCGCCCACCGATCTGGCGCTCACTGATCTAGCGCCGCCCGCCCCACGCATCCTCCGCCCCACGGAGGTGATCGTACCGCATGCCGCGCGCGGCGTGCCGCCGTGGGTAGTGCTGCTGCTCGGCGCCATGGCCATCGGCCTCTTGATAGTCCTGGCCGTCGTGCTGCTGCGCCCGGCCCCCGCCCCTTCCGTTGCCAGCGTGACGGTCAACGAGATGGAGCGTTGGAGCCAACTGGCGCAGTTGCCCGCCCCCCTGGCCGGCGCCGCCGTGGTGAACCTGGGGGGCTCGCTGCTCCTGATGGGCGGCGAGGGGGCGGGCGCCGCCTCGGCAGAGGTCTGGCACTACGAGCCGTCGGTGGGTCGCTGGGAGGCCGCCGCCCCGCTGCCGCAGCCGCTGCGCGCGGCGCCCATCGTCGCCTTTCAGGGCGGCGTCGTGCTGGCGGGGGGGATCGGGGCAGAGGGGCAGCCGCTGGACGCGGTGCAGCGCTACGACCCGGAGGCCGACGCCTGGCAGAGCATGGGGACGCTGCCCCGCCCCCTGGGGCGGGCGGCGTTGGCTGCCTTTGAGGGGGCGCTCTACCTGTTCGGGGGGTGGGACGGGGCCCAGGCGCAGGATCAAATTTACAGGTTCAACCCGGACGGGGCGCGCTGGGAGCCGATCGGAACCTTGCCCACGCCACGGGCGGAGCTGGCCGCTACCACCGTGCAGGACGGCATCGTGCTGGCGGGGGGCAGCGATGCGTCGGGCACTGCCCTGAGCGAGGTGCTGCACTTTGAGCCCGGCGAGCCGCCGCGCCTGCGCAACGAGGCCCCCCTGCCAACCCCCGTGGCCAGCCCGCGCCTGGTGACGCTCGGCAGCGCCCTATATCTGCTGGGGGACGGCGTGCTGCTGGTGCGCGACCCCAGCCAGCAGTGGGGCCGCATCAGCGCGCCGGGGACGCTGCTGCCGCAACGGGCCGCCTTGGTGGCCAATGATCCCTACATCGTTACATTTGGCGGCGAGAGCGAGGGCGGCCCCACTGCCACCGTTTGGCAATACCAGGCGCTCTTTCGCTCCTTCATCCCGCTCGCCCCATCCGGAAACTAGCAAGCGCTGGAGCAGCCTTTATGGGTAGTGATTACGAGCGTTGGAAAAAGCGGCGGGAGGGTGAGCGGCTGCGGCGCGAGCGGGACGTGGCACAGCCACCGCGCCCCACGGCCCCGCCGCCCGCCTCTGGCACGCGCCCTGCCCCGCGGGAAAGCGGGCCGCCGCGCCGTAGCTATCAGGGGTACATCCCGCCCGCGCCCGCCCCAGGGGCTGCCCCGCCCGTGCGGCGGCGCGGCGGGGGGCGGGGCTGCACCGGCTGCCTGGCGCTCCTGGTGGGTGGCGTGCTGCTGGTAGGGCTGGGGCTGCTGCTGGCGGGCCTGTTCTACTGGCAGCAGGTCGAGCAGCGCGGCAGGGTCAATGTGCTGATGCTGGGCATAGACGAGCGACCCAACGAGGGGCTGGATTTTCGCAGCGACACGATGATCCTGGCGGGCTTCAACCCCGCCCAGCGCGAGGTGGCCCTGCTCTCCATCCCGCGCGACCTGTACGTGACGGTGCCCGATTACGGGGAGAACCGGATCAACACCGCCCACTTTTTTGGGGGGCCGCCCCTGGCGATGGAGACGGTGCGCCGCCAGTTCAACATCCCGCTTCACTACTACGTGAGGATGAACTTTAACGGCTTCGTCTCCATCGTGGATGCGATGGGCGGCATCACGGTGGACGTGGCCGAGCCGCTCCACGACGAGAATTATCCCACCCCAGACTACGGCATCACCACGATTGACATTCCGGCGGGGGTGCAGCAGATGGACGGCGCGACCGCGCTCATCTACGCGCGGTCGCGCTACAGCACCAGCGACTTTGACCGCTCCCGCCGCCAGCAGCAGATCATCGCCGCCATCCGCGATAAGCTGGCGCAGCCGCGCGTCTGGCTGCGCGCCCCTGCCATCTTCGGGGCAGCCCTCACCGCCATCGCCACCGACATCCCGCAGGAGGAGTGGCCCGCGCTCGCCCTGATCCTTATTCGTTCGTCGGTCGAGCGCGCCGCCATCGGGCCGGAGGCTGTGGAAGAGATCATCACGGCGGAGGGCGCGCAGGTGCTGGAGCCAAATTGGGAGGCTATCAACACCCTGACGGCGCGCTACTTTCGCTGATCGCTCCTACTCTCCCCCCTTCGGCATCGCCTTCAGGGCCTCGTAGGAGTCATACGTAAGGGTTTCGGGGTAGACGGGGCTATTGAGGCACCAGTAGTACTGCTCGTCCGCCTCGGTCCAGTCATAGTTGCACAGGTAGATCACATTCATCAGGCCGATCCAGGGGGACCAGTTTGCCTCGGCGTACTCAAAGGCGCGCACCAGGTACTCCGCCTTTTCCGCCTCCGTCACGGCGTGCCAGCTGTAGGGGGACTCGGGGCGCGGGTCGGTGGTCCAGCCCATCTCCAGGATCGCCACCTGGCGCGCCGTGTCCCCATTGTCTTCCATGATGGCGCGCAGATCTTCCACGCGGCGGAAGGTGAAGTAGCGACCCCGCCCAAAGGTTTCCTGATCCAGCATCACCTCGTCGCCGCTCGTCTCCGGTGGCGCCTTGAAGCCGGGCGCATGCACCCCCACCACGTCCGCGTAGCCATCCAGCGAGCCGCCTGCTGCCTCGTAGACCCCCGCTAAAAACTCGGTGTCCTCCATCGCTGTGGGCATCGGCCCCCCCGTGGGGGAAAGCCCCCCGCTGATGATGATCGCGTCCGGGTCCACCGCCTTGATCGCCTCATACGCCACCCGCAAAAGCTCGGCATAGGCCGCAGGATCGGGCGCCTCGCCACACCACTCGCGCGCCAGGTTCGGCTCGTTCCAGATCGCATAGGCGGCGATTCGCCCCTGGTAGCGCGTGGCGAGGGCCGTCAAAAAGTCGGCATAATCCTGCAGGTTATCCGGCGGGCCCATCTCGATGCCAACGCCGCAGCGGCCACCGGTGGCCCAGGCTGGCTGGCGATCCACCCGCGCCAAAATCTTGACGCCAAACTCCTCATTGGCCATCTGCACGATGGTGTCCGTGCGGCTCCAATCAAATGCGCCCTTGCCCCCCCCCTCGATCTCGCGCCAGGGGAAGTCCTGCTTCACCCAGGTGAATCCAGCCTGCGTCAGCAGCCCCAGGTCGCGATGGGCCACCTCCGGGCGCCACCACATAAAGGCCTGCATCCCATACTCGGGGGAAGCAAAGAACTGGTCGCCGGGCACAGCCTGGGGCTCGACCACCGTGTCATCCTCTTCCTCGGGGGTAGGGGTTGCTACGGAGTCAGGGGTTGCCACGGGGGCAGGCGGTTCGGTCGGAACAAGGGTGGGCTCCACCACGGCCGCTGGCGTAAAGGTGGGGTTGGGCGTGGCCGTCATTCGGGGGCTCTCCGGCTCCGCGTTGCCACCGCACGCGGCGAGCAGGAGGAGGAGGAGGAGGGGCACAAGCAATCGCAGGCGAATCATACAGAAACTTACCCTTTTGGCATATGGAAGTGGATAGGGGCAGGCAGAGCACGCTCTGCCATCGCTGCCCGTTAGCATACGACAGATTGTTGCAGCGCACCATGACAGGCACCTTGCCCCGCATGACACTCTTTACATCTTTGCAGTCGCAGCGCCCCATTGTACCCACCACCCTTCAAAAGCTGAAACCCTTCCCGATTCCGTGTTGCTAATTCGAGGGGTGCCCGATATAATCGCTCAAGGTAAGTGTCTTGTGACCCGGAGCAAGCGGCCCGATGCATGACAAGGTAAGGCTCGCCCTGATAGCGGGCGTGCTGGCCACCCTGTCGGCCTGTAGCCAGCCGGGGGCGGCGACTGTGGTGCCGCCTGACCGTTCCCCTGTTGTCCCCCCTGCCTCCGCCACCGTCCCCAGCAGCACCGCCGCCCCCCTCCCTACACCACCCAGCCGCCCCGTGGCCCTGGTTGCCACGGTCAACGGCGAGCCGATCCCGCGGGAAGCCTGGGTGCAGCAACTGGTGGGGCGGCGCCGCCACCTGCGGGAAAGCGCCCTGCCCGCCGCCAGCGACACCCTGCAACGCGCGTTGGACGAGGTGCCGGGGCGCGTCTTGGAGGAGTTGATTGAGGAGGCCCTCATTCGGCAGGCGGCGCGGGCACGCGGCCTTGACATCCCGCCCGCGGCGGTGGAGCAGGCCCTGGACGAGGCCCGCCGTCGCCACGGCGGGGCGGCTGCCCTGGACGGTTGGCTGGCGGGCCAGGGGTTGAGCCAGGAAGCCTTTCGCGCTGCCATCGAGGTGCAGTGGCTCCGCGTCGCCCTGCAGGACGAGATCATGCAGGCGGTGGTGCCGCTTCAGCCGCAGTGGCACCTGCGGCACATCCTCCTCGCCACGCGCGCGGGGGCGGAGCAGGTGCAGGCCGAGCTAGAAGCCGGCGCAGCGTGGGAGGCGCTCGTGCAAAGTCGCTCGGTGGACCCGGGCACGCGCGACCTGGGGGGGGACATGGGGTGGGTGCCGCTCCCGCTGCTGCCCACCGGCTTCGAGCCAGCGCTGCGCTCGCTCGTTCCTGGCGAACGGAGCGGGGTCGTTGAATCGGAGTTCGGCTTTCATATTGTGGAACTTCTCGAGCGGACGGACGAGCGACCCGTCTCCCTGGCCATGCAGCAGCGGCTGCGGCAGCTGGCGTGGGAGGGCTGGCTCGATACCCAGCGCGCCCAGGCACGAATTGATCTTTTATGGCAAACACCCTGACTGCCGCGCCCGAGCGGCGCGGCGCCAACCCCTGGGAGCGGGCCATTGCCATTGCCGCGCTCCTCGTCCTGCTGGCCGGATTGCTGGGCGGCTGGTGGCTGCTGCGCGGCGTGCCGCCCCGTGACCGCACTGCCATCGAGCCAAACCTGCTAGCGCTGATCGAGCCGTCGGGGGTTCCCCCCTACCTCGTGCTCATGGTGCTTTCCGACTACCCCGCGGATCAGGTGTGGCAGGAGGCGCTGCGCGCGGGCGAGTGGGACGGCGCGCTGGCCACGTGGCTCTTCGGGCCGCTGCGCCCCGACCGCTCGGCCATCGAGGCCCTGCTGGCGCTGGCCGAGGCGCAGGGGCCCACCGGGCCGGATGATGCCGCCGCCTACCTGCTTGCCGCGGCGGACCTGGCGCGGCTCAGCCCGGAGCTTGGCGACCGCGAGCGGGCCGAGCTCCTCCTGGGAGTAGGGGAGCGCATGAGCGCGCTCGGGGCGCGGGGGGCGGCCACCGAGGAGTGGCGGCAGGCCGATATTGTCGCCCGCTTTGCCCCTGCCCTGCCCGCCCTGTACCGCGCCACCCTGCTGCACGATCTGGCTGCCCTGTACCGCGGCGTGGGCGACCGCGGGCGGGAAGCCAGGGCGCTGGAGCAGGCAGCCCAGGCTGGCCGCAGCGGCCCGCCCCTCGCAGCGCCGGAGCGGCCCCTGCTGGAAACGGGCGACGTGCCGGAGCCGCCCGACCCCCTGCTGGCCGCGCAGGCGGCACGCCGCGCCGCGGCTGAGGCGGCAGGCCAGGCGCTGCAAGGCGGGGAGCCCACCTTGATCGCGGCGGCCTACGCCGACCTGCGCAACGCGCTGGACGCGGAAGAGGCCGCCCACAGCGCCTGGATCGAGCCGCTGCTGGCCGCTGCCCCGACGCTGGAGGGGCGGGCCGCGCTGCTGATTCATCAGATCGAGTGGCTCCAGCGTGCCCGCCTTCTCGCGCTTGGGGTGGGGGGCGATCCTTTTGCGGGGTGGGCCACGCGCCTCCCAGCCCTCGAAGCCGCCCTCCACGACAGCTGGGAGGCGCTCGAGGCCACGCGCCTGGAGCAGAGCGTGGCCACCGGGCGGCAGCAGGACGCCACGCTGGCCCAGCGCGACTGGTGGGCCACGCGCCTGCTTCACGCTCGCCTGGGGCACGATCCCGCCCTAGACCAGACCAGCCTCATCGCTTCCATGCGCCCCAACAACGCCGACGGGGCGGGCGATACGATGCTGCGCCTGGACTGGATAGCTGGTCGTTTTTGGCGCGTCCCGCGCGACAGCGTCGTGAGCAGCAGGCTTCCCGAGTAGCGGGTGTTCTGGCGGGCACGGGCGCGGGCGGGCTTGCCACCTTTTTATTTTGTCATCTGCACCGTATGAAATGTTCAACTGTCTGGCAGAAAGGTTTCGTACTCTGCCCCTAGTCGGCAACGTCTGCTGAGCGAGCGCAGCGTGTGCCAGAATGATGTCCGGAGTAACAGCTGCCTGGGGGAGGATGCCCCGGCGGGTAAGGAACCAGCCGATGATTGAGCGCTTTGTGAAGGTGAGAGAGGATCAACTCAATACTGCTATTGCGGTGGTGGCGACGCTGTGCGTGCTGATGCTCTTTCTGTTCAGCCTGCTGCTGTTTACGACGGCTGGGAATGGCGTGCGCGCCCGCTTTTTGCCAAGCAACGCCACCGTGACGCCGGAGCCGGTGGCCAACCTGCTCCCGCCCACCTGGACGCCGCGCGCCACCAACACGCCCACGACCACGCCCACGGCTACCCTGACTTCGACGCCGGTGCCCACCAACACGCGGGTGCCGAGCCGCACCCCGACCCGCACGGTCACAGCAACGGCCACCGCCGAAGGGAGCCCGACGCCCGACTTTGCGGCCACCGTCGCCGCCGCGCAGAGCATGACCCCGGTGCCAACCACCGTGCCGCCACAGATTCCCGCGCCGCCGGTCGTGATTGTTCCCACGGCGCCGCCCGTGCCGGTGATTCCGCCGCCCCCACCGCCCCCGCCGCCCGTGGTCATCGTGCCCCCGCCGGTGCCCCCGACCCCCACCCTGCCGCCGTCGCCCATCCCCCTGCCGACCGCCACCCCGCTGCCGCTGTATGTGCTGGCGGAGCTACTCGGTGGGCCAAACTGCGGCTACTCCGGCATTTCCGGCACCGTTCGCGGCGCGGATGGCGCCCCGTTGCCAGGGGTGACCGTCTCGGTCTTCAATGAGTTCGGGTACGCGCAGGAGCCTGTCACCGATGCGAACGGGGTGTACCAGGTCTACCTGGACAGCCAGCCGCGGCCGGACCTGGCAGGCCCCTGGCACATCCGCGTTTTGGAGGGGGGGGTGCAGCAGAGCAACGAGATAGTTGTCCTGATGTCTGGCAGCTGCACCGCCGGTGAAAATGAGTTTATTGCAAACTTTTACCGCTCTCGGTAACTTTCCGCGAGCGTTTGGCCCATGGGGCCTTCCCATTTCTGCAACCAGCGACGAGGAAGAGCGACGATGCGCAACAATTTGACTGCAAAACCGATACGCCAGCATTTTCTGATCGGTCTCTTGCTTTTGGCCGTGGCGCTGACTGGCGCCCTGCAAGTCGGGGCGGCCCCGCTGCTCCAGGCAACGCCCACCCCCGCAGCAAGCCCAACGCAGGCGGCCGTCGCCACGCAGGCGGCGACTGTCACGCAGGCGGCCATTGCCACGCAGGCGGCCACTGCCACCCCCGCTCCGGCCCTGACGGCGACGCCGAGCGGGACCGTGGTGGTGCAGCAGCAGCAGACGCCGGCCCCCACCTGCCAGGGCGGGGCCGCCGCCTCGATCGTGGGGTACGTCTTCAATGACCTGAACCGCGACCAGGAAAAGCAGGCCAACGAGCCGGGCCTGCCGGGGGTCATCGTCTTCTTGCAGACCGAGACGGGCGGCGCCGTGAGCAGTGCTGTGACGAACGCGCCGGAAGGCTGCTTCTCCTTTAACGAGGGCACCGTCCCGGCGGGGCGCTACCAGTTGGTGCAGGACAAGGTGATTGGCTACGAGACGACCGGGGGCCAGATCCGGCTCATCACGGTGTCCGACGGCGAGACCACCGAGGTCTACTTCCCCAACGTGCTGCTGGCCACGGCCACCCCCAGCACCGCCACGCCCACCGCCGTCCCGACGCGGGGCAGCCCGACCCCCGGCCCGACCTTCACGGCCACCGCCACCCCGACCGCCTCGCCGACGCTCACCGTCGCGCCTTCCGCCACCACCTCGCCCACCGTGACGAGCACGCCGGAAACGCCGACCCCGACCGTCACGGCCTCGCCCACGCTGACGCAGACGCCGACCAGCACGGTCACGAGCACGCCGACCATCACGCCCTCCCCCTCGGCCACGGGCACGCTGCGCTCGCTCACGCCGATTGCTACGATCATCACGACGACGCCGGGCGTGCTCGTCACCACGACCCCCTTCCCTGGCGGCGGAGGGGCCGTGCCGCCGCCGATTGATCGGCTGCCGGACACCGGTGGCCAGAGCCCGAACCACACCTCGACGGTGATCGTCGGGCTGGTGCTGCTGATGCTCGGCGCGGGCGTGGCCCGACGCTTCCTGTTCACTCGCTGACCTTCAACACCGGAACGATTGCGGAGAGGGCGGGCCCCTGGCCCCCTCTCTCCTGTTTCGCCGCCCCTGGAAACCGAGGATGCCGCCATGACCATTCGCCCTGCCCTGCTCGCCGTGCTGCTCGCAATGGGGGCCCTGTTCGCCCTGTTCGGCCTTGCGCCCCACCAGGCGACCCCCGCGCTCGCCGATGAGGTTCTGCGGGCCACCCCCACGCCGTCGGGCCTTGCCCCGGCGATGCCTGCGCCTGCCCCCCAGACCAGCGAGGCCATGCCCCCCCTGCCCGACCTGCTGGTGGAATCCATCATCGTCTCGCCGAACCCGCCGATGGTCAACCGCCCCGTCACCATCGAGGTGACCATCCGCAACGCGGGCGAGGCGCCCCTCGGCGCGACCAACAACTTTTTCGTGGACCTGTACCTGGACCCGGACGTGCCGCCGCGCGCCTGCCTGCCCGGCGACTATTACTGGTCGGTGCAGGGGTACGAACTGGCCTCCGGCTCGCTCACCCTCACCCTCATCATTGATCCGGAGCGCAGCCCGCTGGGCGAGGCCTTCCAGGATGTCGGCATCGTGAGCGTCTGGGCGCAGGTGGACAACGCCACCGATTCCGGCGGCAACCGGTGCGGCAACGTCGTGGAAAGCCGCGAGGACAACAACCTGCGCGCGGCGGCGGTGGACGTGGAAACCCTCGGCGAGTGGCTCCAAACGACCCACGAGGACTTTCAGGCCGGCTTCAGCAGTGCGCTCGACCTGACGCACCCCGCCGGCATCCTCCAGAATGGCACCGGCTGGTTCGACGAGCCCCGCTTCCCCCAACCGGAGGACCCGGAGTGGCCCCTGGATCCGACAGCCCCCTGGGATTCCGCCACCTTTTATAACCCGGACCTCCACATCGAGACGAACAACCTGCCTGACAATTTCCCCACGAGCGATCTGGACGACTGGAACCCGCCGGACCAGGAAAACGTGGACATCCAGGCCGGCTTTCAGCCTAACGAACTGTTCGCGGTATGGGAGGATGCTTCGTGTGGGGATCTGTATGACCGGGACATCCTTTTTTCCTACGGGGTCCAGGCCGATCCGGACGGGGATGAAGAGGGTGTTTTCACCTGGTCGGAGCCGATTCGCCTGAACCGCGACAAACCTGCGCCCGGCGACCCGGACTATAACCCCAATTTGCCCTGCGCCGGGCCAGCGCACAACCAACTTCGCCCCCAACTGGTGATTGACCGAGCGGGGCAGCGCCTCTTTGTCTTCTGGCAGGACACGCGCCTGGGCGACTATGACATCTTCTTCGCTCGCTCGCTGGACCCGTACCCCGATACGTCGGCGGAGTGGGAGGAACCGTCCATCCCGACCAACCCGGTCAACGACAAGGATGTGGACCCGAACGCCGACCAGATGAATGTGACAGCCGAGGCATTCAACGAGGAGATCAACTGCTTCGAGGCCCCCAACGGGGTGTGGAACTGCGACCCAGGGCCCACGCACCTGTTCGTGGCGTGGGAGGACTATCGCAATGGCAACGCGGACATCTTCGCCGAGTGGAGCCCGGACGGTGGGGACACCTGGCAGAAAACAGACGATGCCGATGCGACCACCCTCGATGCCAATATCCACGTCCAGCCCGACCCGGTAACCAACGCCGGCATCTTTGACCAGCGCCATCCGCATCTGAGCCTGGATCGCCAGCGCTCGGATGGCCCCATCAACTACTGCATCACCAGCAAATTGCTGATTCATGATTTATCGGTCGGTGATGCCTACTGGCACTATTATCCGGAAAACCCGCTGCCCCGCGTCTTTCTGGTGTGGGAAGACGAGCGCGGCATCACTCAGGGCGACCAGAGCGATATCTTCTACACGCGCGGCGAGTTCAACTACTTTGTGCCGGCTTGGGTGCAGCCCAACAATTTCTCCGAAGGCACCGTTTGCCCGATTGATGCGCGCGACCCCGACTCTCCAGACGGGTGGCGTCCGTGGCAGGGCAACGAGAAGGACAACCTGCCCCGCTACCGCTACGAGGACGATCATGTACAGGTCAACCAGGACGCGCCCGGCGCGGCCCAGTTCAACCCGGTGGGCGGCTTCAGCCTGGGCGGCTTTCTGGCGCTGGATGACGTGGGCGTCAGCACCTATCTCACTGACACCGAGCGATTGCTTCCCATCGAGGAGGTGCAGCCCGCCCAATTTCGGAGCGACTACACCACCCCTGGGCCGAATCCTGTGACCTTCTCCTTCCATTGCGAGGTGCGCCTGCCGGTGGAAGAGTTTGTCATTACATGGGAAGACTCGCGCGACGGGCAATCTGACATCTGGGCAGCCAACATCTTCGACGACATCCCCTTCCGCCTGGTTTATGCGCGCATTGGCCCCGTGTTAGCGAGCGACCCGGCTGCGATGGATTTGTTTGATGAGCGCCTGGCTGTCTCCGCCTGCGAGCGCGACCCGGATCGCCCCCTCCTCATCAATACCCCGACCCTGGTGCGCAATCGCCGCCTCTTCTCGCCGCAGCCCTACGAGTTCTACGCCCTCGCGCTGCCTGAGAGCGAGATCAAGATCAGCGAGGCAAACACCTTCGAGCCGAAGCCGATGTGCGAGGCCCCGGACGAGCCGGACCCGTATGAAGCGACTGCCCAGCAGCAGCGCCCGGACATGGTGGTCCTCACCGACAATGTGTCGCGCCCGCGCGAGTTGTTGGGTGATGTGATAGGCCCGCCGACGAACGTGCCTTACAACTACACCTATGACTCCTTTGCCGCCACCACCATCTGGGCGGCGTGGGAGGACGACCGCGCCTTTGGGGAGTTCAATCAAGACATCTTCCTGCGCCCCATCGTGCGCTTCGACAATCGCCGCGTGCTGACGGACACCTTGCGCTTCACCGACCCCGACACCGGGCCGGTGCCGATTCCCTCGCAGGTGGTGCAGGACAACGTCAAGAACCAGATCATGCTGCGCCAGTGGGACCTTTACGAGGATTACCGCCCTGCCAGCGTCGAGCAGTCCAGCCCCTCCCTCTCGCTGCTCAAGGCGGGGCCGGAAGAGTTTTACCTGTACGTGGGCTGGCATGATAACCGCAACGCGAACCCCCTGATTGGCTTCGAGGGGAACAAGGATGTGTTTGCGGCCCGCATGAACCTGGACGTTCCCCAGGATTACCTGAACGAACAGGAAGTCCACTACGATTATCCCGAGGACTTTATTGACGATGCCTGGTTCCCCATGCGCACCGCCACTTTTGTCTCCTCTGTCTTTGACACGGGCGGCTCGGAGGTGACGTGGTACGACATTGACTGGTGGGGCGACATCTCGGCAGATGGGGTGCTTGCCATCCAGACCCGCTTCGGCCTCGACCCGGACCAGCCGGAGCCGCCTATGGAAAATGTGGCGGCCAACGGGTGGACCCAGTGGACCGGTATCGGCGGGACCGGCGGCTTCTACACGGCACCGGGCCAGCACATCGCGGGGCCTGATGGGGATCAGTTCCCAACCTCCTACTACATCCAATACCGCGTCAACTTCAACCCTTCCGGCGGCGGGCAGCAGGGCATCATCTGCCTGACCGAGGTGGAGCTAAACTTCCAGCGCCCCGACACGGAGCTTTATCTACCGCTTTCCCTGGGCGGCAGTGGCGAGGACCCAGGGGGCGGGGGCGGCACGGAGGAGCGGGGCGCCGTCGAGGGGCAGGTTTCCAATGCGGTGACCGGCGAGCCCATCAGCGGGGCGGAGGTGTGCGTGCAGGAGGACGCCGCGCCGCTCTGTGACACCACGGACAGCACGGGCGCTTACCAGATTGAGGAGGCTCCGGCGGGAAGTCAGATTCTGGAGGCGCGGGCCAGCGGCTTTATCCCGCTACAGCTACCGATTGAGATCCCGGCGGGGCAAAGAGCCGTGCAGACGCTCGCCCTTTCCCCGCTGCTGAACGAGGGGGAGCTGCGCGTCGTGCTCACCTGGGACGAGAACCCGCGTGACCTGGACTCGCACCTCTGGCTGCCCCCGGAAACCCCCTACCACATCTATTACATCAACCTGGGTAGCTGCGACGGCTTCCCCTTCGCCTGCCTCGACATTGACGATGTAACCAGCTTTGGGCCGGAAACCACCACCGTGGTCCAGCGCGTCCCCGGCACCTACCCGTACGGCGTCTACCACTACGCCGGAACCGGCACGCTCGCCACCTCGGGCGCGCGCGTGCAGGTTTACGGCGGCGCGGGCCTTCTGGCAGAGTTCCAGGTGCCGGCTGTGGGGGAGGGGCGCTGGTGGCACGTCTTCAACCTGGACGGCGACACAGGCGCCATTACGCCCGTCAACACCATAAGCGACGAGAGCCCTGGCCTGTACACCATCGTCAGCGCCGAAGAGGCGAAGCGCTCAACCGTTGAAGCAGAGAAGCGCTAAGGCAAGCGGGGCGGGGGCCCCGGCCCCCGCTTCAAAGCTGCCCGTCGTCCCACCCGTCCAGCCACTCCCCGTAGCGGGGGTCTGCAAAGCGAGCCGGGGCCAGCGCTGCCGCATAGGGCGGCAGCGCGGCGCCGGTGAGGTGGGCCGCCAGCACCTCGGCGCAGGCCGGCGCCGCCATCACCCCGAAGCCCGAGAGCGCCCCCAGCACAAAGGCGCCCTCCGCCGCCAGCGGGCCGACCAGCGGACGGTTGTCTCGGGTGCGCGTGTAATAGCCCCCATCCACCACGGGCCGCCCCATCCGTTCCAGGCTCGCGCCCAGCGCGGGCACCATCCGCGCCACCCCCCGCATCACAATCTCCGCCTCGTGCGCCGCCCAGCGCAGCGGAAAGAGAGGGGGCACGGGCGCCGTGTGGTACGGCCACAGCAGCAGCAAGATTTGACTGCCCCGCCCCCCATCCGGGCGCGTGTGGGCGCCGGGCGGCAGCGGGCCCAGCAGCCCATGCAGGTCGGGCTGCGCCGCGAGCCACTCCCGCTCCGCCTCGTCCCATTCCAGGCGCACCGCGTCGCTCCAGATCAGCATCGGCGCGCCCCGCGGGACAGCGCCCGCCCCATCCCGCACTGCCACCTTGGCATGCGCCTCGCAGTACACCGGCAGCGCCTCGCCCAGCAGTGCCGCCACCTCCGCCACCTGGGGCCCCGCCGCATTGACGAACAGGGGGGCCTGCACCAGCTGCTCGCCGCCCGCCGTCGCCACGCGCACCCCCGTCACCCGCCCGCCCGCCTGCGTCACCCCTGACACCTGCCCCCCCAGCAGCCGCACCCCCCGCGCCCGCGCCTGCTCCAGCAGCAGCATCCCCAACTGCTGCGCGCTCAGCCAGCCGCAGCGACGGGCGTGCAGCACCGCCAGCGTGTCCTCCGCCAGGTAGGGGAAGTGCGCGCGGAGCAGCGCCCGATCCAAAATCAGGTCGGCCCCCTCCGGCTGGTCGCGAAAGCCCTCCGCCGCTGCCGGGGCATAGGCAGGCGCGCCGGGCTGCCCATCGTGCACGCGCAGCGCCCCAGCCCCCTGCGCCGCCGCCCGTTGCCCCGCCTCCTGGAAGGCGCGCGCCTGCTCCGGCTTTGCCGTGGCGTACAGGTAGCCGCGCCGATTCAGCCCGAAGCGATTGCCGCTCGCCTCGGCCCACCCTTCCAAAAGATCAATGCTCCGGTTCATCAGCGCGACCATCGCCCCATCCGGGCCGGGCCACCAGTTGCGGTAGCACTCGGTGGACTTGTCGCTCGTCAGCGACATCGGCGGGCGCGGGTCCACCAGGAGCACGTCGCGCATCCCGGACACGGTGGCCAGCCAGTGCGCCGCCGCAATCCCCGCGATCCCTGCTCCCGCAATCACCACCTCTGCTGTGTTCGATGCCATGGCTACGCTCCGTTGAATCCAACAGGCTCAGAGGGTTCTCGGCACAAAGATTGCAAGGCTCCTCCCCTATCAACCCAACCGCTCCATCGAGCTTGAAGTGAGGTGCCCAATGGTTAGGCGAGCCGGTGGCGGGGGCGGAGCGATTGGTCGCTTTGCCATCGCCGCTATCCTTGTGGTGATTTCCCTGGGTACGTACTTTTGCAACACCCAGCAAAATCCTGTGACCGGGGAGGAGCAGAATGTCTCCATGACCCCGCAAGACGAAGTGGCCCTGGGCCTCCAGGCGGCGCCAACCATGGTAGCGCAGTTTGGGGGGCCGGAGCGCAACGACGAGATCCAGCGCCTGGTGGATCAGGTAGGGGCGAAGCTGATCAGCGCCTCGCCGGAGCTTGCTAACTCCCCCTGGCAGTGGGAATTTACCGTGCTGGATGACGACGAAACCATCAACGCCTTTGCCCTGCCCGGCGGGCAGCTGTTTGTGACCGATGCCCTGCTGCGCATCATGGACACCGAGGGCGAGTTGGCAGGCGTGCTCGGCCACGAGATCGGCCACGTGGTAGGGCGGCACGGCGCGCAGCAGATGGCCAAGGCGCAACTGACCCAGGGGCTGACCGGCGCCGCCGTGCTCGCCACCTACGATCCGGAGGACCCTTCCAGCCGCGGGAGCGCCGCCGTGATCGCCCTGATGGGGCAACTGGTCAACATGAAGTTCGGTCGCGAGGACGAATTGGAATCGGACGAGTACGGGGTAGAGTACATGGCGAAGGCGGGCTACGACCCCCGCTCGATGATTACCGTCATGGAGAAGCTTGCGCAGTCCAATGAGGGCAACAGCCCGCCCGAGTTCTTCAGCACCCACCCGAACCCCGAAAACCGCGTCCAGCGCATCCAGGAAGCGATTGACGAGGTGTACCCCAACGGGGTGCCTGACGGCCTCACCCGCTAGCGCTCACCCCGCCGACCCACCCGCGCTCCAGAGGGCAACAGCCCGCCTGGAGCGCTTTCGCGCCCGCCCGGCGCCGCTGTTGCCCTCGATCCCAGGCTATTTTATTTCAATTCTGACATCCTCACCCCCAGGACGCCCATGACAACCCTACTCGATGGTAAGACGCTTGCCGCCACCCTGCGCGCGCAGGTCATGCAGGAGGCCGACGCTTTTATAGCCCAGGGCGGGCAGCGCCCCACCCTGGCCATGCTGCGTGCCGGCGCAGACGAGGCGCTGCTTTCCCACGCGCGCTCCGTGCGCCGCTCCTTTGAAAAAGCAGGCTTCGGCTTCCAGGAGCACGAATTGGAGGCAGGGTGCTCGCACGCTGCCCTGGCCGAGGTGCTGCATCGCTTGAATCAGGACCCGACCGTCCACGGCATCCTCCTGCAGGAGCCGCTGCCCCCGACGGTGGATGCCACTGCCCTCCGGCTGGCCCTGGACCCGCGCAAGGATGTGGACGGGGTCCACCCCCTCAACGCGGGGCTGCTCCAGCAGCAGCGGGGCCGCTACCACGTCGCCACGACCCCGCTCGGCGGCATCGCCCTGCTGGAGGCCCACCAGATTCCTGTGGCGGGGCAGCGGGCCGTCGTCATCGGGCGCAGCGACATCGTCGGCAAGCCCATGGCCCTCCTGCTGCTCCACCGCCACGCCACCGTCACCCTTGCCCACAGCCGCACCCAGGCCCTGCCCGAGCTTTGCCGCGAGGCCGACATCCTCTGCGCCGCCGTGGGCCGCGCCCACCTGGTCCGCGCCGACTGGGTGAAGCCCGGCGCCACGGTGGTTGATTTTGGCATCAACTTTGAAGGTGGCAAGCTGGTGGGCGACGTGGCCTACGACGAGGTGGCCGCCGTGGCAGGGGCCATTACCCCGGTCCCCGGCGGCACTGGCCCTGTCACGAGCGTGATGCTGCTCCGCAACACCCTGACGGCGGCGCAGTGGCTCCTTTCGCCGACAGACAGCGGGCAAAGCTAGGGCAGGCATCCCTCAGACCCCGCGCCCGATTGCCTGAGGGGCAGCCCCTGCTATACTGGCGATTCAAGCCAGCACCCAGTGGAAGGCGTGCCCCATGAGCGATAACGTAATCGAGACGGAACGCTTGACCGTGATGTATGGGAGCCGGCGCGGCATCGTGGATGTGGGGCTTGCTGTCCGGCGGGGCGAGGTCTTTGGCTTTCTGGGCCCCAACGGGGCGGGCAAGAGCACCACCCAGCGCGTGCTGCTGGATGTGATTCGACCCACCTCCGGCAGGGCGCGCCTCTTTGGGCTGGACTGCCGGACGCACGGCAGCCAGATTCGGCGGCAGGTCGGCTACCTGCCGGGCGAGTTGAGCCTGCCCCGCGGGATGACAGCCGAGCGCTTTTTGACCCTGCTCGCTTCGATCAACGGGCTGCGGGTGGACGCTGCCTACCGCCGCAGCCTGATCGAGCGCCTTGGGCTGGACCCCTCGCGCAAGATGAGCCAGTACTCGCGGGGGAACAAGCAGAAGGTGGGCATCGTCGCCGCCTTTATGGGCAAGCCGGAGCTGTTGATCCTGGATGAGCCCACCAGCGGGCTGGACCCACTGGTGCAGCAGACGGTGCTGGAGATGGTGCGGGAGGTCAAGGCGGACGGGCGCACCGTCTTCTTTTCCTCCCACATTCTGCCGGAGGTGGAAGCGGTCTGTGACCGCGTGGGCATCATCCGCGCGGGGCAACTGATCCAGACAGCGCGCGTGGAAGAGTTGACCCGCCGCCAGTTCAAGCGCCTCACGCTGACCCTGCGCGTTCCACCGCCGCCCGACGCCTTCGCGCTGCCCGGCGTGAGCGAGATCGGGCGTGATGGCCCCAGCGTCCGGTCTGGAGATACGCGACAATCTGGCGCTCGCCCTGCGCACCGCGCTGGCCTATGAGCTGGAAGATCTGGAAACCCTCCCCGTCACGCTGGAAGAAATTTTCCTGGCCTTCTACGATCAGCCGGAGCGAGGCAATCATGGGTAGCTTATTCTGGCACGAGATTCGATCGCGGCGGAGTGCCATCATCGGGTGGAGCATCGGCCTGACGCTCTTTGGCCTGATGTACACCACGGTCTACCCCTCGTTTCAAGAGCAGATGGCCGGGCTTGCCGGTCTGGAGAGCATGGCGATCTACCAGGCGATGGGGGTGGAATTTGCCACCTTTGAAGGGTACCTCAGCTCCACAGTCATCGGCTTTATCCCGATCTTGCTAGGCGTGTACGCGGTCATGGCAGGAACCTCCACCCTGGCTGGGGAGGAGGAGGAGGGCACGCTGGAACTGCTGCTGACCACGCGCCTGGCGCGCTGGCAGATCGTGACCGTGAAGGCGCTGGCGCTGGCGCTGGTGACGACGCTGATCGTGGCGATCACCGGGCTGGGCAACGTGCTGGGGCTTCGCCTGATCGCTGGCCAGATAAGCACCCCCGTCACCGGCGTGGACGTATTCGTGGTGGTCCTTTCCGCGCTGCCGTTGGTGTGGGCACTTATGATGATAGCGTTCTTCTTTGGTGCCCTGTTGCCCAGCCGGCGCCTGGCGCTGATCGCTGGCTTTCTGGTTTTGGCAGCGAGCTACTTTGGCGAGAACCTGGGAAGCCTGGTGACGAGTGTGGAGCGCCTCAAGCCCATCTCGCTTTTTAGCTACTTCGACTCGACAGCAGCCGTGTTCGCGGACGGCATCGCCCCCGGCAACGTAGCCGTGCTGCTCGCCGTGGCGCTGATCGCCTTCCTCCTCGCCCTCGTCAGCTTCGAGCGGCGGGACGTGACAGTGGGCGCGTGGCCCTGGCCGCGCGCGCGGGGGCGGGCCTAGGCCTCACACCTGGGTCAATCGCCACATCCCAAACGCTGGCCCGTCGGCTGGCAGGGTGACCTGCCCATCGGCATCGGCGCGCAGGTCGCGGCTGCCCGCCAGCCCGCTCAACTCCGCCCCCACCACCGTCGCTGGCAGCCGCACGGGCGCATGGGCAACGCGCGCCGCATGGACGAGCACCGACTCGCCCGGCGCCTCGCGCAGGAAGGTCAGCGCATCATCCCCGATGCAGAGCCAGCGCAGGCCGCCGCGCCGCAGCGCCACGCTGTTTGCGCGGGCGCCGAAGAGGGCGCGCGTCATCGCCAGCCGCCGCTGATCCCACAGCTCCGGCTGCGACCAGGGCATCGGGAGTCGCGCGTACTCCGGCCCCATGGTCGCCAGACCGATCTCGTCCCCGTAGTAGATCATCGGGATGCCTGGGTAGGCGGCGAGCATGCCGAAGGCTACATCTACCAGACTGCTGATCCCCCAGCAGGGATGCCACGCGATGGGTATCGTGGGAGCCTATCAGGTTCATCGCGTGCAGCGTGGCCTGCCAGGGCGTCACCCCGGACAGCTCCGCATGGCCTGCGACGACCAGCCGGCCCGGCAGGTTCGGCAGCATGGGGTACTTGGTGTGGGCGTAGGGGCGCGCCTGCGGCGGCAGCAGCCACTGCCAGAGGGGGCGCGTGAAGGCAGCATAATTCATCGTCCCCTGATAGCCGTCGCCGAGCAGGTCGCGGCTGGCATCGTGGTTGGATTCTGCCTGCAGGAAGGCCTCGGACGTGATCGAGGCCATCGTGCGCCGGATGGCCGTGGCCACCTCGTGGCTGACGTTGATCTCCCCGTGGATGCCGGTCATGTTGGCCACGTCGATGCGCCAGGCGTCGAGGCGCGTGCGGGCCGAGCCACTGGGCGACCACCGAGTCCGGCCCGTCGTAGAGGCGGCGGCGCAGTTCCATGCTGCGGTGGTCGAAGATCGGCATCTCTTTCAGATTCCACCACGCGTCGTACTGGTGCGGGTGCTCGGTGAAAAAGAAGAAACTCCACCTCGGGCGCGTCGGGGTCGGCAAGCGCCGCCTGGAACCACTCGTGGGTGTCGCCGGAGTGGTTGGTCGTCAGGTCGCCCATCAGCCGCATCCCGCGCGCGTGCGCGGCCTCGGCCAGTCGTGCCATCGCCTCGTCGCCGCCGAGCAGCGGGTCTACCTCGTCGAAGGTCGAGGCGTTGTAGCGGTGGTTCGATTCGGCGGGGAAGAAGGGGGTCAGGTAGATCGTCCCGACCCCCAAGCGACGCGATGTGGTCCAGGTGCGCCGTGATGCCATCCAGGTCGCCGCCGTACAGTTGGCGCGGCGTGTCGGGCCCCTCGCCGATCACCGGCTCGTCCCACTCGGCGGGCCGCGCCCACGCGGGCGCGGGGCGATCCTTTGACTTGGCGAAGCGGTCCGGAAAGATTTGATACATCGTCCCGGTCGCCCACGGCGGCGGCGGGTCGTAGGTGGTCACGCGAAAGTCAAAGGCATCCGACACGTCGTGGCCGTGAATGCCCGCGCCGTTCAGCCACTGGTAGTCGTGCGGGCCGCCATCGAGCAGCCAGCGATAGCTCACCACCGGATTGATGACGGGCAACGTTGGCGCGCAGCCAGCGTGTCGCGCTCGTCCTGCTGGTCCACCGTCGCCTGCACCAGCTCCGGCTCGCCGTCAATCACGACGCGCACCCATGCGCTCGTGACGTCGCTCGCGCGCGGCACCCGCAGACAAGACAGTCGACCTGGCCGCCAAGCTGGGGGTTCGGCTCCGGCACGTACCTTTCCGAGCCATCGTGGTGGGGGAGCGACCAGGCGGTATCAGTCATGTTGTTCCTCACTGTGGAAGTTGTGGGGTCGGTAGCATCCAGCCCGTCAGCCCCGCCCCGCAGCAACTTTCAGTCCATCGTGAGGGCTTATCCCCCCACCAGCAGTCGCACCCCCAACCCTGCCACCACCACGTTGCCCAGCACCGTCACCGCCACCTGGAAGCGCGGCGACAGGCGGCGATGGGCGAGGGCACCCACTGCCGCGAGCAGGATCTGCCATGAGAACGACGCAAGCGCCGCGCCCAGCACAAAGGCGGCCCGCGCCCCCAGGTCGGGCAGGAGGGTCTGACTACCCAGAATCAGGGCCGCGAAGTAGGCGATGGTTAGCGGGTTCAACAGGGTCAGCCCCAGAAACTGAACGTACACCCGCCCCCCCGACGCCACCCCCTGCACCGGCGCGGCCCCCGCCGTCGGCGCAGAGCGCACCCCCCATAGCCCCTGCGCTGCCAGGGCAAAGAGGAGCAGTGCGCCCCCCTGGCGCAGGGGCGCGGCATAGGGGGTCAGGGCATCGGCCAGAACCTCGCCCGCCAGCGCTGCCAGCGTGACATAAAACAGGTCGGCTGTCGCCGCGCCCGCCCCGGCGAGCGCCGCCGGCCCGAACCCCTGCCGTAGGCCCACCCCTACAATCAAAATGGCAATCGCGCCCACGGGGATCGCTACCCCATAGCCCGCGAGCACTCCTTCCCAGAAAGCAGACATAGCACACCAACGTTCGATTTAATAGAAGAGGCAGAGAAAGGCGGGACCATGAGAACGGGCAGGGTCCGAGCCTGGCGGCTACAGCCCGCCTGAAGGCGGAACTACGAACCACAGCGTGAAGCGCCAGTCCATGTGCCCCTTTCTCTCTGATCCCTCTATAAGGGGTCATCTCTCAGGGGGCGCCGAGGGGCTACGCCCCGCCCGGTCCATCCATCGCGCCGGCCAGCGTCAGGACCACATCTTCCAGCTCTTCCTTCCAGGTGGACTCGGCGCCCAGGCGCGGCACCACGATTTCCCGCCGCCCAAAGCGCACCTTCCCTGCCAGCAGGGCGCTTTCCGCCAGCAGCCGCACCGGGCCTGGCCCGGGAAACTGGATAGCGATTCCCCCGCTATCCGGGTCAATGGTGATGCCGGTGATCCCCGCCACGGATGACAGCACGCGCAGCCGCAGCACAAAGATCAGGTTGGCGGCGGGCGCGGGTAGCTTGCCGAATCGGTCTTCCAGCTCCCTCTCGATCTCTTCCACCTGCTCCAGGCGCTCTGCCTCGGCCATGCGCCGGTAAATCGCCAGCCGCGACTCGTCCTCGGTGATCCATTCGTCGGGCAGGTACCCTTGCAGCGGCAGGTCCACCGATGGCCCCTGCGAGAGCGTCTCCGCCCGCGCGCGGCGCGTCTGCTCGCTGGGCTGCTCCTGCGCCGCGCGCCGCTCGCGCACCGCCTGCTGCAACAGCTTCGTGTACATGTCGAAGCCCACCGCAGCAATGTTGCCGCTCTGCTTCGCCCCCAGCAACTCGCCAGCGCCCCGAATTTCCAAATCCTTCATTGCGATGCGGAAGCCCGCGCCCAACTCGGTGGCTTCCTGCATCACCTCCAGCCGCTCCAGCGCCTCCGTCGTCAGTTGCGTGGGGCGGGGGTGGACAAAGTAGGCATAGCCGCGCCGCGCGCCGCGCCCCACCCGCCCGCGCAACTGGTACAACTGCGCCAGCCCGAACAGGTCGGCGCGATCTACGACTGATGGTATTCACGTTGGGCAGGTCCAGCCCGCTCTCGATGATGGAGGTGCACACCAGCACATCGTGGGTGCCACCGGCGAACTCAACCATCACCTGCTCCAGCTCATGCTCGCCCATCTGCCCGTGGGCCACGGCCATGCGCGCCTCCGGCACCAGTTGGCCCAGCCGCTGCGCGATGGCGTAGATGGACATCACGCGGTTGTGCACAAAGAAGACCTGCCCGCCCCGATCAATCTCGAGCAGGATGGCGCGGCGCACCGTCTGATCCTCCCATTGCATCACCCGCGTGATGATGGGCAGCCGCTCTTCCGGCGGCGTGTCAATGGTGCTCATATCGCGCGCGCCCGTCAGCGCCATGTGCAGCGTGCGGGGGATGGGGGTGGCGGTGAGGGTCAGCACGTCCACCTCCTTGCGCAACTGCTTGAGCCGCTCCTTGTGGGTCACGCCGAAGCGTTGCTCCTCATCAATGATGACCAGCCCCAGATCCTTGAACTGCACGTCCTGCGAGAGCAGGCGGTGCGTGCCCACGATCAGGTCCACCTCGCCCGCCACCAGCCGCTCCACGATGGCTTCCTGCTCTTTATTGCTCCGGAAGCGGCTCAGCATCTCGACGGTGACGGGGAAGGCCGCCACGCGCTGCGAGAAGGTGGTAAAGTGCTGCTGGGCCAGCACCGTGGTCGGCACCAGCATGGCCACCTGCTTGCCATCCAGGATCGCCTTGAAGGCGGCCCGCAGCGCCACCTCCGTCTTGCCGAAGCCCACGTCGCCGACGACAAGGCGGTCCATCGGCGTGATGCTTTCCATGTCATGCTTCACATCGTTGATCGCGCGAAGCTGATCCTCGGTTTCTGCATAGGGGAAGCTTGCCTCCAGCTCGGCCTGCCAGGGGCTGTCCTCGCTGAAGGCATGGCCGCGCACGGTGGCGCGTGCGGCGTACAGCTCCAGCAGCTCGTCAGCGATTTCTTCCACAGCCTTGCGGGCGCGGCGGCGCGCCGTCTCCCAATCCGCCGTGCCCAGCCGGTGGACCGTCGGATCGCGGTCGCCGGGGCCGATGTAGCGCGCCACGCGGTCCGCCTGGTGCACCGGCACGTACAGCCTGTCCCCCTGGGCATATTCCAGCTCCAGGTATTCCCGCGTGACCCCCGCGATCTCGCGCTGGACCAGCCCGCGATAGTTGGCGATGCCGTGCTCGGTGTGCACCACAAAGTCGCTCTCTTTGATCTCGCCAAAGAAATCGGCGGCGGCGGCGCGCTTGCGCGGGCGCAGCGGCCTGCGGCTGGCGGTGCGGCTCCAGCCAAACAGCTCGGCGTCGGTGATAAGGTGCAGGGCCGGCTCCTCGGCGTGCTCCGCCAGCAGGTTGAAGCCCTCGTTCAGCGCCCCGTTCACCACCGACAGGCTGCCCGGCGGGGGCGGCTCGGTGATGTTCCGCAGCATGGCAGGCACCGCGCCCGCGTCGCGCAGCAGCTCGGCCAGCCGCTCCGCCTGGCGCGTCAGCAGAACCTGGGTGCTCTCGCGCTGCTGCGCGCGCAGGGCGCCTATGGCATCGTGCAGCCGCCCGCCGAACTGCTGCCCCGTTCCCACCAACTCCCCCAGGCCATAGGGGTCCGGATTGCCGAAGCCGAGCACGATGGGGGGGTATTGGGAAAAGTGATCGCGAAGGTCGTCCCAGGTGTGCAGGGCCGTGGGGAAGCTGGCGGGCAACTCGCCCCGCTCCGTCATGTCGTGCCGCTGCTGGAGCGCCTCGCTTTCCACCTGATCCACGCTCAGCTCTAGCGCGTTCCAATCGTCCACCAGCACCAGGGCGTTGGGGGGCAGGTATTCGAAGAGGTTGCCGGGCCGCTCGTACAAGAAGGGAAGATAGCGCTCGATCCCCTCGAAGCGCTCGCCCGCCTCGATCTGCCGCGCTTCTTCGGTAAACTCCGTCTGCACGATGGGCACGCAGGCGGAGCAGTCCAGGGCGCGCAGGCGGGCGGCGGCGCGCGCCCCGTTGTGGTGAAGGAGCACCTCGGAGGCGGGCGGGATGGCGATGCTCTTCACATTTTCCAGCGAGCGCTGGCTCATCGGGTCAAAGGTCCGAATCGAATCTATCTCTTCGCCCCACAGCTCGATGCGCACCGGGTGGAGCAGGTTCGCGGGAAATATATCGAGGATGCCCCCTCGATGGGCGTACTGCCCCGGCTCCAACACTGTGTTGACGCTGGTATAACCGCTGGCATAGAGGGATTTGAGCAAAAAGGTGAGGCTGAGCGTGCTGCCAACCTTATAGGAGCGAACGTTGCGCCGGAACTGCTCGGCGGGCATCGTGGGGTAGAGCAGGGCCCGCGCACTGGTGATCACCACCGACCTGCTGTCCTCCCGCTGCAGCTCGGTCAGCACCATGAGGCGGCGCTGCACGCGGTCGCTGCTCCACGGGGCGCGCTCGTAGGGCAGGGCACCGGGATCGGGGTAATTCCAAAGCCGCTCCGGCTCATCCATGAAAAGCCGCATCTGCTCCAGAAACTGAAGGGCGACCTCGGGCCGGGCCGTCACCACCAGCAACGGGCGATCCAGCTCGGACACCAGGGAGGCGGCCAGGAAGGGCCGCGCCGCGCCGGGGAGGTTCAGCGCCAGCGGCTCCTCGCCGGGGGCCTGGGCCCCCTGCTCCAGGTCACGACACAACTGCTGAAACGGGGTTTTGTTGCGCAAGAACGGGACCAGCCCGTGGAGCGTGGGGTCGTCTGCCATGATTCAATCCAAAGCCAGATGCGAGCGGGACAGGGCGCAAAGACCGTAAATTGTATCACAAGCGCCAACTGCCCGGCAATCTCGCCCCGCCCGACACCCCACGTCGCTCCGCCCCCCTGGGGGCTAGCTGTAAGTTGTGCCTACCTGCTCCCTCACGTACCGGGCTCATTGCCAGAACAGGCCCGGCCAGCGGCCCCCCTGTTGTCAGGACAAGAAAGAGCCAGAGGTAGCGGGTACGCGGCAGGTCCATTGTAAATTTCCCTCCCTTTGCGTATCAGCCGACTTACGCAATAGTTAACAACCTACCTCACCATAGCAGATACCCCAACGGGCTGTCTTTAACGAAAGCTTAAGGTTTCCATAATAAGGGCTTCCTGCGGGGCGGGCGCCCCTGGCTGCGTGCCGAGCCTGCCCCATTGCCGCGCGGCCCATCCTATGTTAGACTCGCAGCGTGTTGAGCCCCTGGAGCGGAGTGTACAGCTATCTATGAATCAAAGACGACAACTGTTTCTGGCTATTCTTGGCGTGATCGGCGTGATCGCCCTGTGTGCGTGCGGCGTCTGGTTTTCTTCCCGCTTTGTCTCATCGGCGACGCTGGTGAACGTGTCCAGCAGCATCCGCGATGTGCTACTGATCGTGCTGGCCATCGAGTCCATCTTCGTCGGGGCGTTCCTGCTGCTGATGCTCTGGCAGCTGTACCAACTGATCCGCCTGCTGCGCGACGAAATTATCCCGCTCCTCAACACGACCAAAGACACGGTTGAGCACGTGAAGCACACCACGACCTTTGTGGGGCAGTCGGTCTCGGCTCCCCTGATCTCGGCGGCGGGGTTGGTGGCTGGGGTAAGAGCGATGATGAACACGCTGCGCGACAAAGATTGAGGGCAGGGCGATCCTGCGAGGAGGAAGAGCTATGGGGAAATTTCTGCTAGGGTTTGTGATCGGGGTAGGCTTGGGGGCGGGGGTGGCGCTGCTGCTCACGCCGGAGCCAGGCTCCGTGCGGCGCGAGCGGCTGCGCACGCGCACCGAGATGTATGCCTCCGGCGGGGACACGCCCCTGGGCACGGTGGCGAGTGCCGTCCAGTCGCAGCGCGACAGGCTGGAAGTTGCCGTGGAAGCGGGGCGACGGGCGAGCGCCGCCCGCCAGGCCGAGCTGTGGGCGCAACTGGAGCTGACACCGCCCGCTGCCCCCACCGAGCCGCCCGCTTCGGGCCACGCGCAGATCGTTTAGCGATGGGGCTACCGGCGGCGGCTCACTCCCCGCGCTCGCTGATGTAGCTCAACAAATCGTCCAGCGGTCGGGTATTGATAATATCGTCCGCCTCGGCCCAGGCGCGCCGCGCCTGGGCAATGCCCAGGTGGATCACCTGGAGCCCCTCCGGGCTGTGGGCATCGGAATCCACGCTGAGGAGGCAGCCGTACTCCAGGGCGCGGCGCGCGTGGGTCGGGTCCAGGTCGAGGCGATCCGGCTGCGAGTTGATTTCTAGAATCGTCCCTTCCTCGGCGGCAGCCTGGAGAACCGCTTCCATGTCCAGATCCGCGCCCTCGCGCCGCCCCAGCAGCCGGTTGGTCATGTGGCCGATCACGTCCACGTGCGGGTTGCGAATGGCGCCGAGCATGCGGCGGGTCACGCTGTCGCGGTCGCCCCGAATCCCTACATGCATCGAGGCCACCACCACGTCCAACTGCGCCAGCACCTCGTCCGGATAGTCCAGCGAGCCGTCAGCCTTGATCTCGACCTCCGCCCCTTGAAGCACTGTAAAGTCGGTGAACTTGGCGTTGGCGTTGATGATCTCGTAGCGCTGCTGGATCAGCCGCTCCGGCGTGAGGCCGTTCGTCATGGCAAGGCTCTGGGAGTGGTCGGTCACGACGATGTACTCGTAGCCCAGGGCCCGCGCCGCCTGCGCCATTTCCAGGATCGTCGCCTTGCCATCGCTCCATTGGCTATGCATGTGCAGGTCCCCCCGCAGGTCGCCCGCCACGACAAGCTCGGGCAGCGCCTCGTCCCGCGCGGCCTCAAACTCTCCGTCGCCCTCGCGCACTTCGGGCGGGATCCACGGTAGGCCCAACTGCGCGTACAGCTCCTCCTCCTGCTCGCAGGGGATGAGCAGGTCCCCGCGCCGGAGGGAGCTTTCGCCCAGGATGAGCCCCCGCGCCTGCGCCAGCGTGCGCGCCTGCTGGACGTGCTGCATGGAGCCGGTCAGGGCGTGGAGGGCGCACCCCCACTCGGCGGGCGTCACGACGCGCAGGCTCGCCTCCTCGCCGGAATGGAGCCGCACCGTTTCCCACAACTGTCCCTCGCTCAGCCGCTCGCCCACCTGGGGCAGCTGACGGAAGGCGGCCAGCACCCCGCTTGCCTCCCCCTCCGACGCCGCGACAAGCAGGTTGATGTTGCCCACGGTGGCCGCGCGGCGCCGCAGCGAGCCGACCATCTCCGCCCGCACGAGCGTGGTGCCCGCCGCCGCCTGCAGGGCAGCAAGCAGGGCCTCGGCGCGGGGGAGCACGGTGCCCAGCAGGGCGCGGTCGGAGCGCTGGCGAAGGGCGCCGATCCCCGCCAGGATCCGCTCCTCGGTTTTCGCGCCGATGCCCGACACGGCCCGAAGGGTGCCCGCGCGCGCCGCGGCTTCCAGGGCGTCCAGCGAGGCGATGCCCAGCGCCTTGTAGATGGCCAGTGCGCTTTTCGGCCCTACCTCCGGCACGCGCATCATTTCCGCCACCCCGGCGGGCACCTCCGCTTCCAGCCGATCCAGCAGGCTGAGCCGCCCCGTTTGAATGATTTCCCCGATCTTGTCGGCGATGGCATCCCCGATACCGGAAATTTGTTTCAGCGTTCCCTGCTCGTAATCCTCGTGGATGTCGCGGGGAAGCCCACGAATCGCCTCGGCGGCGCGGCGGTAGGCGCGCATCTTGAAGGCGTTTTCCCCTTGCAGCTGCATCAGATCGGCAATCTTCTCGAAGAAGAGCGCGATTTCCCCGTTGCTCAGTTGCTCTGCCATCGCCTGCCTCCCTGCGTGTCCCTTGGTCGCCGGTAGCGCCCTCAGCGATCCCGCTCCGTCAGGAGCGCCACCAGTTGAAATACCGTGCCCCACTCCCCGCCGGCCTGCTCCGCCACCTGCTGGAGGGTGGTGCGGGCGCGCTCCGCCTGCGCGCGGGCCTGGGTGGCCACCCACCCGCGCGCGCCCGTTGCCTCGATCAGGTGGCTGGCCTCGGCGATCTGCGCTTCCGTCTCGATTGGCCTGCTGTAAAGCGTGCGCAGGGCGTGGCTTTCAGGGTGGCTGAGCGCAAAGGTGACGGGCAAGCTCTTTTTCTTGGCGCGAATATCGGCGCCGACCGGCTTGCCGGTGCGGGACGGATCGCCCCACAGCCCCAGCAGATCGTCTTGCATTTGGAAGGCCAGGCCCAGTGCCTCGCCCACCTCGTAGAGCGCCCTGGCCGTTGACGCCTCAGCGCCAGCCATGAGCGCGCCCGCCTCCCCGGCAAAGGCGAGGAGCGCCGCCGTCTTGCCGCGGATCATCGTCAGATACTCGTCGGGCGAGACGCGCTCGCGCTGCTCGAAGCTCATGTCCAGGTGCTGGCCGACGCACAGCGCCACGGCTGCATCGTTGAAGCGTTGCTGCGCGTGGAGCACCTGCGCGGCGGGCACCCCCTGCCCCACGCTTTGCAGCATGGCCTGCTGGGCCAACGCGAACAGCCCATCGCCGGCATTGATCGCCTGGGGCTGCCCGACCACGGTCCACAGGGTGGGGCGGTGGCGGCGCGCGCGGTCCCCATCCTCGATGTCGTCGTGAATCAGCGAGAACTCGTGGAGCAGTTCGATGGCGGCGGCGGCGGGCAGGGCAGGGGCGCTGCTGCCGGCCAGTGCCTCGCAGCACATCAGGCAAAAGGCGGCGCGCACGCGCTTTCCCGTGGGCGATTCGGTGGGTTCGTAGGCGGCGTTGACCCAGCCCAGGTGGTAGTGGAGCTGCCCCCAAAAGCTGCGCGCCGCCGACAGCGGGGGGACCACCCTGCGCATGGCGTCGTCCACACTGGCCACATAGGGGGCGAGCAGGTGGGGCAGAAAGTCGGAAGAGGGTGTCATCAGGATAGCGACCAGAAAGGATGGATGGATTTTGTAAGGCCCGCATGATAGCGGGGCCCCAGCCGACGGGCAAGCGTGGGGCTACAAATGTCTCATTTACTCTTTGAATAAAACCCACAGTATTATCTTGCTGCCGATTCCCTCTTGTCGTACAAGCCAGCTCCATGACGAGGAAAAATCAGATGCTCGATTTGGCAAAGCAGGCTGTCCAACCGAATCAACCAACGGTCGGACGGTTCGGGCCGGGCAGCTTGCTGGTTGTTGGGTTATTGGCCGTGCCCCCCCTGATATTCTGGCTGCTCTTGCGAACGCCTGAGGTGGACCTGCTCTTTGAAGAGCACTGGTTCCACTTTCAGATAGTTTCTTTTACCAGCCTCGTCGCCTTCGTGCTGGGCCTGCTGGTCACCTATCTGACAGGCCCGGTGGCGGATGCGCGCACCCTATTCGTGACCCTGGCCCTTAGCGCGATCGGGGGCATCTTCCTGATTCACGGCCTGGCCACGCCGGGCATCTTTATTCCGGGGCCGAACCCCGCTGTCCAATGGTCCTCGATCTTCAGCCTGCTGGCGGGCGCAGTCCTCTTTGCCGCAGCGGGCCACCCCTGGACCCCTGCCCAGGCGCAGTGGATCGTGGGGCACCGTCACCGCATCTGGAAGGTGGCGGCGGGGCTCTACCTCCTGTATGCCGTGGTGGCGTTCAGCGCCCCCGCCCCCCTCGCGCTCTTGACAACCTTGCGCCCCGCCAGCGCCAACCTGGTGGCGGGCGTCGCCTGCTTCCTGTATGCGCTGGCCGCGTGGCGCTTCTGGAAAATGTATAGGCAGAGCGGCCAGCGGTCCGCTGCGGTGCTGTCGGTCTCGTTTGTTCTGCTGGCAGAGGCAGTATGCTCGCTGCGCTTTGGTCCGCTCTGGCAGCTAAGCTGGTGGCTTTATCATGTGCTGATGCTGGTGGCTTTCATCCTCACGCTCGGGGTGGTGACGCGCGAATACGAGCGCGTCCGCCACTTTCATCTCACTGCCTACTTTGCAGCCATCGGCGTGATTGGCCTCGCCCTGCTTGCCTTGAGCGCCAGCGCGCTTGTCGGGGGGGTGCTGGGGGAAGAGATGCAGCACGAGGGGATGCACGCCGCCCAGCTCCGGATAGGCATGCTGGTGGCGGGCGGCGCGGCCCTGCTCTTCCTGCTGCTTTTTGGGCTGGTGCGGCGCGGCGGGGTGTTGCTGGCGCAGCACGCCCTGGCCCTTCGGCAGCAGGAGGTCGCCCTGGAGCGGGGGCGCATGGCCGAAGCGCTTCTGCCCATCGGCCTGGCCATTGGCACCTCGCTGGAGCTGGATGAGGTGCTCGAGACGATCTGCGAGACGAGCCTGCAGCTGTTCGGGGTGGATTCGGCCCTCTTATGGCTTCGGCAGGGCGATGAATTGGTGGGTCGTGCCGCGAGAGGGTACCGCAGCGAGGCATTCGTTGGCGTGCGCCGTTCTCTGTTCGACCCATCCTTTCTAGCCGGGGAGGTGGTTCGGCGTGGGCAGCCCCTCATCGTCAACCATGCCCTGCATGGCGAGCAGAACCAGCAGAAGATCGTGATGGACGTAGACATTCGGGCCCTGCTGGGCGTGCCGCTTTTGGAGCACGGGGAAGCCAGGGGCGCGCTGATCCTCGTGGATATTGGGCGCGACGATCGCTTCACCCCGCTCGATCTGGAGGTTGCCACCCTCTTCGGGCAGCAGGCCGCCATGGCCCTGACCCGTTCCCGCCTGTACGAGCAGATTCAAGAGCAATCCGAGGCGCTGGCGGTCGCCCTGCAGGACGTGCGCTCCAGCTACCAGACGACGCTTACGGCGCTGGGGGCCGCCCTGGACGCGCGTGACCACGAGACAGAGGGACACTCGCGGCGCGTGACGCGGTACGCGCTGCGGCTTGCTGAAGCGATTGGCCTGACGAGTGAGAGCTATGAGGCGCTTGAGTTGGGGGCCCTGCTGCACGACCTGGGGAAAATCGGCGTGCCCGATGCGATCCTCCACAAACCAGGTGCCCTGGACCCCGAGGAGTGGCGCTTGATGCGCCGCCACCCGGAAATTGGCCACGCCATCCTGCGGGACATCCCCTTCCTGCACAAGGCACTGGCCGTCGTGCGCCACCACCACGAGCGTTGGGATGGCAGGGGCTACCCGCTCGGGCTTGGCCAGCAGGACATTCCACTGGCGGCGCGCATCTTTGCGGTAGCGGACACCCTGGATGCGATAACCGCCATCCGCCCCTATCGCCCGACCCGCTCCTTCGGGGAGGCACATGCCGAGATTCTGCGTCAGGCGGGCCACCAGTTCGACCCCGCGGTAGTGGATGCCTTCGCGTCGGTCCCCCTGCGCGAGTGGGAGGCCCTTGCGCGAGCGGAGGTTCCTGCGGGAAGGGCTGTGAGAGAGGAGGAAACGCAGGCTGTTTCCATTTTTTGAAAAAGTGTAGATAATAGCGAGCGGCTGCAATCCTGGCGCTCAACGCCAGGGTTATTGGGAGCAAAGGAGCCCCCACCCATCAAACCGTGGCCTTGCTGCGGTTTTTTCTTTGCCTGTGCAGGGCAAGGGCGCGGCAGGGACGTGCAGCCTGGCGCTGGCGAGCCTGGGGTGCTCCACGATGACAACCACCCTTTCCGACTGTTTTTGGAGGAGCGACTGTATATGGAGATGGGAAGTGAGCTGTTATGGGTAGTGCCCGTGGCGATCATTATCGCTATAGGGTTTGCGGTGTATCTGATCCGTGATGTGCTGCGGCGCGAGACGGGCACCCCCGCCATGCGCGAGGTAAGCGATATGATCTATGAGGGTGCCATCGCCTTCTTGCGCCGCCAGTACACCACCATCGCAGCGATGGCAGTGGTGACGGCGGTGGTGATTGGCGTGCTCATAGCGCTGTTTGATAAGTTTATCGAGGTGGAGGGGGTGACCCCGCTCCAATTTGGGATCGAGACGGCGGTTGCATTCCTGATTGGTGCCCTGCTTTCCTCGGTTTCTGGCATCATCGCGATGTGGACGGCCGTGAAGAGCAACGTGCGCGTGGCGGCGGCGGCGCGCAACGGCGTGGACCAGGCCCTGACGGTGGCCCTGCGCGGCGGGGCCGTCTCCGGCTTTCTGGTAGTGGCGCTGAGCCTGCTCGGCGTGTGGGGGCTCTTCGAGGTGTATGGGCGGCTGCACAATGACTTGAATGCAGCCCCCTTCCTCATCATCGGCCTGGGCTTCGGGGCCAGCTTCGTGGCGCTCTTCGCGCAGTTGGGCGGCGGCATCTACACCAAGGCCGCCGATGTGGGCGCGGACATCGTGGGGAAGATCGAAAAGGATATCCCCGAAGATGACCCGCGCAACCCCGCCGTTGTGGCCGACCTGGTGGGCGACAACGTGGGCGACTGCGCGGGCCGCGGCGCTGACCTGTTTGAGTCCACCGTGGCGGAAAACATAGGCGCCATGATTCTGGGCGTGGCCATCGCGCGCGTGACGGGGCACGAGGGGTGGATCCTCTTTCCGCTGGTGCTGCGCTCCTTCGGCATCGTGGCCAGCCTGGTGGGCGTGCTGGTGGCGCGCATGCGCAACACCACCGAGGACCCGATGAACGCGCTCAATCGTGGCTTCTACGCCTCGACCGGCTTGTCGGTCTTTTTCCTGGCGCTGACCACCTATTTGATGCTGGGCGAGACGTGGATGTACTTCTTCGGCGCGGGCATGGTCGGGCTGGTGAACGCTGTGGCCTTCCTGCTCATCACCCAGTACTACACGGAGGGCGCGTACCGCCCCGTGCGCTCCATCGCCGAGGCGAGCAAGACGGGCGCAGGCACGAATATTATCGCCGGCCTGGCTGTGGGCTTTGAAACCACGGCGCTCCCCGTGGTGGCCATCTCGATTGCGTTGATGAGCAGCTACGCCCTGGGGCAAGGGGCAGCGGAGACGCTGGGGGTGCGCGCCGAGGTGGCAGGCATCTTTGGCACGGCGGTGGCCACGATGGGCATGCTGATGACCGCTGCCTACATTTTGGCGATGGACACCTTTGGCCCCATCGCCGACAATGCAGGCGGCATCGTCGAGATGTCGAACGCGCCCGAAGAGGTGCGTCGTGGCACCGACGCGCTCGACTCGGCGGGCAATACCACCAAGGCGCTGACCAAGGGCTATGCCATCGGCTCGGCGGCCCTGGCGGCGTTCCTCCTCTTTTCTGCCTACATTGACAAGGTGGAGTTGGTGGTTCGCGCCAAGAGCGCAGCCGAGGGGATGGCTGCGGAAGCCATCGAGCGGGCGGCGGCGGACGTGCGCGTCATCAACCTGGGCGAGGTGACCGTCTTTGTGGGGGCGTTGATGGGGGCGATGCTGGTCTTCCTCTTCGCCTCGCTCGCCATCAGTGCGGTGGGGCGTGCGGCGGAGGGCATGATCAACGAGGTGCGCCGCCAGTTCCGCGAGGACCCGGGCATCATGGCGGGCACCAGCCGCCCCGACTACGCGCGCGCCGTGGACATTTCCACCCGCGCCGCCCTGCGGGAAATGATCCTGCCGGGGCTGCTGGCGCTGGGGCTGCCCATCGCCGTCGGCGTGATTCTGGGTGCCGAGGCCGCCGCCGCGATGCTGATGGTGGGCACCATGGCGGGCGTGCTGGTGGCCCTGCTGATGAACAATGGCGGTGGCGCATGGGACAACGCCAAGAAGTTCATCGAGGCGGGCAAGTTGGTTGGCAGTGACGGGGTGGTGCTGGGCAAGGGCTCGGAGGCGCACGCGGCGGCTGTGGTGGGGGATACCGTTGGGGACCCCTTCAAGGATACGGCCGGTCCGTCCATCCACGTGCTGATCAAGCTGCTGGCCACGATTACGCTGGTGCTCGCGCCCCTGTTCATCTAGGGCAGGCCGGGCGCACCCGTCGCTTCTCATAACGTCGCAACAAGAGAGCGGGCAGCCATGCCCGCTCTTTTGCTGCCTTCGGACCAGGGCGGGGCAGGTTACGGGGCGCTGATGTCCACAGCCCCCAGGCGAAGCATGCTTTCCACGGCGTCGGGGCCCTGGGCCGGCAGCCGCGCCAGCGTCGTGGCCTCGTACCACCCCAGCCGAAGCTCGTAGCGCCCAGGCGCCAGGGTGGCGGGCAAGGGCAGCGTGTGCGAGAGCTCAACCGGCTCATCGCTGCCCCAGAGCGTGGGGGGGTAGGGGGGCAGGTGGTCGCTTTGCGCGGCAAGGCTCCCATCCGGCGCGACCAGGTGGAGGAAGGTGGTCAGCGAGGGGTCAACAGGCTCCACCCGCTGCCAGTGGGCGCGTAGCTGAAGGGTGCTGCCCGCCGTGGCGCGGGGCGGTGTCGGGTCGCGGCCCAGCAGCAGGAGGGGGCCGAAGGAAACATCGCGCCACACGGGCAGGGTGAGGGAGGGCGGTGCCGGCGGCACCTTGAACTGTCGCAGGGCAAGCGTGCCGCGTGGGTTGCCGCTCTCCGTCTCATACAGGGTCAGCAGCAGGCTGTAGGCGCCCGGCTCGAGCGCGTCAGGCAGGGACAGAAAGTGCTCGTCGCGGGCGAGGCTTCCCGCCGGCCAGGCGCCGCCCAGCCCGTCGCGCCGCAAAAGCGTGTCCTCCTGCGCCACGCGCGTGCCGTCCGGCGCGAACAACTGCGCCGAGGAGGAGAGGGGCACCGCCTCGCGCGCCTCGCTCTTCCACAGCAGGTGGACAATCAGGGGCGTGCCAGGCTGGAGCGTCACGGGGAGGGACAGGGGCGTGGCGGGGCAGGCCCCCGGGTCCTCGCAGGGCTGCGGCGCCAGAACCATCCAGTCCACCAGCAAGAGGCCATCAGCCAGGGGCTGCGGCTGATCCGGCGGGGGAAAGGGGGAAGCGGGGCGCACCCGCCACTCCCCCGCCCGCGCGCCCAGGGCAAAACCGCGCTCGCCCGCCGCCAGCATGGAGCGGCTCCAGCGCTCGAGCCCCAGCGGGTCCGCCAGGGCGTCCCACCGTTGGATCAGCAGGGCGCCCTCGCCCGTTGCCAGCCGGTCGGTGAGGGGGGTGGGGTCCCATAGCTGCTGCCGCTCTAGCTGCGTGTAGCCGAAGGGCAGCAGCGGGTTGGCCCGCCCCGTCTCCGCCAACAGTCCGGCGTGCTCGCTCCACACGGCTGCGCCGCTCGGGACGGGCGCGAGCGCCTGGTGCAGCGCCGTGGCTGCCTGCTGCTGGGACTCGAACCACCCCAACTCTTCCGCAACAGAAAGTCGCTCAAGCCCTCGACCGAACAGCACCACCTGCACGACCAGCCCGAACGGGACGAGCAGGCCATACAGGGCAGACGCTCCCCTCTGCTGCGGGGCGAGGGTCGCCAGCTTCTGAATGCCAACCCCTGCCAGCGCACAAAGGAGCCAGAACGATTCCAGAAAGTAATTTTCCCATGCGCCCGCTTTCCCGACGCTTGCTGTCACAGGCAGGGCGACCAGAAGATAGAGGGCCAGCAGCGAGACGGTCACCCCCCCGCGCCGCTCTCGGAAGAAGAGGGACAGCCCCGCTAGGGCAAGCAAGACGAGCACAAAGGCAGTGGAAAAGAAGGCGCGCTGAAAGGCCCACAGCGCCCCCCACGAATAAGCATTGGCGTTGGCAAGGATCAGGTCCACCCAGAGCGCCTCGCCCGCCACGCGCCAGAAGCGCGCCCCCCACCAGGACCCCGATCACCAGCCCGCTCAGCCCTAAAACAAATGCCAGGCGCCCCCGTCGCTGCAGCAGCAGAAACCCCAGCGCGGCAACGGGGGCGGCGAAAAAGCTCTGCTTGGTGAAAAAGGCGAGGACGAAGCAGAGCGCCGCGCAGGGCAGCAGCCACCCTCTCCCCTGCCTCACCGCCCCCCGCACCAGCACGATGCCCGCCACGCTCCACAGGAGGGCCATCATGTCGGGGCGGTAAAACGTAGCCCACCGAAAAAGGTAGGGGCTCGCCAGCCACAGCCCCCCCATCAGCCAGGGAAGCCAGCGCAGCCGTGGCGTCGCGGGCGCCTCCTCGGCTACCATGCCCTGCACCCGGCCCAGCAGCAGGGCCAGCCCCAACGCACTCAGCAGCGAGAGCAGCCGCCCCCCAAGCCAGGGCATCTCCGGGGCAAGCCGCAGCGTCATCGCCGAGGCCGCCAGAAAAACAGGCGGGTAGACCGAGAAATTCCAGGGAAAGGGCGCTATAGGCTTGTAAGGTAGCTGCCCGGCGGCAAGTTGCTGCGCCCACCCCAGCACCGGCCCCTCCCCAAACTCCGCCTGGTGGGGGAAGGCTCAGCATCTGCGCGCTGCGAAGCGCGAAAAACGCAAGCAGGGCCAGGAGCGACAGGGTCGCGGCGGCCCATAGCCCCCCCCGGACAAGCAAAAAGAGACGAGAGGCTATAGCTCCCGTCTCTTGCTGTCTGCCCGAGGAGGATCGAGCCATCAACGATCCACCAGCGTCGCGACCGTCACCCCGTCCCCCCCCTCGCTCGCATCCCCCGTGCGGTAGCTTTTAACCAGCGGGTGCTGGCGCAGCTCGTCGCGGACGACGCGCCGCAACGTGCCACTCCCCTTGCCATGCACGATGCGCACAAAGGGCAGGCCAGTCAGGTAAGCGTTGTCAAGATATTTGTCGAGCAGCGGCATCATCTCATCCACGGAATTGCCGCGCAGGTCAATCTCCATGCCAGGGCTATCCCCACGCGGGATCGTTATCGCCGCCCGACGCGGATCGGGGCCCCGCGCCTGCCCCGTGCCCTCTGATTTGGGCGCAGCGGCGCGCAGTTCCAGATCCCGCAGCGCAACCCGAAGGCGGAAGCTACCGGCTACCACGTCCGCCTCGTTGCCTGAGATGGCGATGATCTCGCCGGTCCGATCCAGGTTGGGCACCCAAACAACGTCCCCCGGCTGAAGCGGGCGAGGCACCTGCGGGGCGTCTATCCCCCCGGGGCGACGGGGCACCAGCTTGGAGATAGGCTTAAGCTCATTCTCGAGCCGCTGGAGCAAATCGCGAATATCGGTGATTTCCTCCTTTTTGCCGCCAAAGCGCTCCATCTGCCGCGTGATCGTGCGCAACTGCTCGCGCACATGGTCCAGCTCTGCGTGCGCCTCGTCGCGGGCTGCGTTGATGACGACGCGCCGCTCCTCCTCGATAGAGGCGATCCGCTCGCGAAGCTCATCGCGGAGCCGCTCCCCCTCCCGACGATCCTTTTCTGCCAGCCGACGATCCACGCGCGCCGCCTCATGCGACTGCTTGATGTCCTCCAGCAGGTCATCCACCTCCAGTGCCTCGGAGGAGATGAAGGAGCGTGCCCGCTCGATGATCGGCATGGGAAGCCCCAACCGCTCGGCAATGTTCAGCGCATTCGAGCGGCCCGGCAACCCGATCATCAGGCGGTAGGTAGGGCGGAGGGTTTCCAGGTCGAACTCTACCGAGGCGTTGCGCACCCCCTCGCGGCTGTGGGCGTAGACCTTCAACTCCGAGTAGTGCGTTGCGACAAGCCCGCTGATGCGCTGATCCAGAAAGTGCTCCAGGAGGGAGCGGGCCAGGGCTGCCCCCTCGACCGGATCGGTGCCCGCGCCCACCTCATCCAGCAGCACGAGCGAGCGCTCGGTTGCCCCCGCCAGGATGCGCGTGATGTTGGCAAGGTGGGAGGAGAAGGTGGAAAGGCTTTGTTCGATGGATTGTTCGTCGCCGATGTCCGCATAAATCTGATCAAAGACAGGCAGCCGTGACCCATCTGCCGCAGGGATGTGAAGCCCGCACTGAGCCATCAGCGCCATCAAGCCCACATTCTTCAGCGAGACGGTCTTGCCGCCGGTATTGGGCCCCGTGATCACCAGCAGGTGGAACGCCGGACCCAGCCAGATGTCGGTGGGCACCACTTCATCCGGCTTGAGCAACGGATGGCGCGCCTGAATCAGGTGCAGGTAGGGCGCCTCCCCCCCCGCTCGGTCACGTCGCAGAGGATGGGCTCGCGCGCCCGTAGCTGGTAGGCATACTCCGCTTTGGCGAACTCCAGATCAAGCTCGGCCAGGGCCTCGACCGTGGCGGAAATTTCTTCCGCCGCCTCCCCCACCAGCCAGGAAAGCTCGCGCAAGATTTTTTCGACCTCGTGGCGCTCGGCAATTTCCAGCTCGCGCCACTTGTTGTTCAGCTCCAGCGTGGCCAGTGGCTCCACAAACACCGTAGCCCCGGACGCCGATTGGTCATGCACGATGCCCGGGATGCGCCCCTTGGATTCTACCTTGACCGGAATCACATAGCGCCCCGCCCGCTGCGTGACGATGGGCTCCTGAAGATACCGCGCGTTGTTGGAATCGGCTACGATCCGGTTCAGGCGGTCAACCAACCGATGGTGCGCGCTTTCCAACTCGCGGCGGAGGCGCTGGAGCGTGGGCGTGGCGTCATCCCGCACCTCGCCCCCCTCATCAATGGCCCGCGCGATGGCGTCAATCACGGCATCGCCCGGCTCGATGCGCGCAGCAATCTCCGCGAGCAGCGGAAATTGCTCGGCCAATCGGCCCAGCAGGCGCTGAAGCGTCCGGCCGCTCATCAGCGTCTGCCGCACCTCCAGCAGCTCGCTCGGCTGGAGGACCGCTGCCTTGGCCGCGCCCCCCACCATCGCCCGGACATCCCGCGCCCCCCCGATGCTGGCGTTGGGCTTGCTCGCCAGAAAGTCCTTCGCCTCGGTAGTTCGGCGCAGACGCCGCTCTACCTCCTCGGTGTCGGAGGAGGGATGGAGGCGCAGCGCCAACTCCCTGCTGGCGGAAAACGCACAGTGGGTGGCGAGGCGCTCCAATATTTTCGGCAGTTCAAGCGTTCGTAAAGATTTGGTATCCATCAGCCAACGGGTATCCTGGCGGGTGTGGCAGCGTGCAGGGTAAGATTGTAGTCAAGGAACGAGCGGTAGTCACGTCGAGCCGGCGGGCGGGAAATCGGGGGGCTGAAAGCAAAAAAGCGCCCCTGAGGGCGCTTCTCTTGCTTTCCGGCTCAGCGAACCGTGCTGAAAAAAGCAGGCAGCCCCCGCGGTAGCAAAGGCTCCAGCGCGCCCACCACGGTTGGAATAAGACTGGTCAGCACGGGCTGGAGCAGCGAGCCGGTGACGCCCTCGTACACAAACAGGCGCACCTGATTGTTTTGCGGCCAGCTAACGCTTGTGCCGTAGATCAAGAGCAAGCTGACGATGATAGCAGCCAGGATACCCGATACCCCACCCAGCAGCATCCCAACCAGGCGATCCAGCGAGGCAGGCAAGAAGCGGGGCGGCTGGCGAAAGCTGTAATACACAGCCAGATTGATGGCCAGCCATATGGCAACGAACACCGCAAAAAACAGCCCTGCATCGCGGGAAAGCGTATCGGACTCGCCGAGGAGCCGCGTGGCAAAGCGGGAAACCACAGGGTGAAAATAAGCAGCGAACACCAGACCAAAATAAAGGCCGCCCACGTTAAAAAGCTGGCGAACCATTCCCATGGAAAAGCCCGCCAGCATGCCAGCAAAGATAATCATGAGGGTGACGACATCGTACCAGAGGGTCATAGTAGCATTTTACCGGTCGGGCCTCCCCCCGTCAATGTATAGCCGGATGCTTCGATAAAGCATCCAGGGATCAGCCGCGGAAGCGGCCCATCATGCCCCCCACCGCCCCGCGCGCCATCGCAAAGCCTGTCACGCACAGCACAAAGCCCAGCACGGAAAAGCCAAGGATCATCAGCGAACTGGTCTCCGTGACCACTTCTATGACCGCCAGGAATGCGATTACAATCAGGGCGAGGCCGAAGAGAAACAACAGCGTACCCATCCAGTCTTCCAGTGTCATCTACCTTCTCCTCACGTATACGGGGACGCGCGCCGGACAAACAGGTAGCCGGTCACACACAGGATATACCCGAACACAAGAAACAGCACAGTCGCGATCGGGTTGGTGCGGTCAATCATTCCCACCGATTCCAACACCATCGTCACCATCATGATCAACCCTATAAGATAGGTTGCCACGCCGAACAGCTGGATCATCTTGACCCTCCCCTTATTGGAGCAAGCCTGATTATATCATGCGAAAAAAAGTCCCGGCAAGAGCCACAGCTTTGACACGCCCATCGGTAGAACGAGCCCCATGAACCACCCCCCTGTATCATCGGACAGCGCGAGGGATGGAGCGCCCCACCCGGAGCCACGGGGGCGCTACGTGGCGCGGATGTTCGACCGGATCGCAGCCCGCTATGATAGGATGAACCGCCTGATGAGCCTGGGGCAGGATCAGCGGTGGCGGCAACGGATGGCCGACCTCGCCCTCGTCCCGCGCGGGGGCCTGGTGCTCGATCTGGCTACGGGCACCGGCGATGTGGCCCTGGCCGTCCTGGCGGCCCATCCCACCAGCAGGGTGATCGGGGCAGACTTCGCCCTCCAGATGATGCGCGCCGGCCAGCCCAAGCTGGCGCGGGCCCCCCACCTGGACTTTGTAGGGGCCGATGCGCTTGCCCTCCCCTTCGCCGCGGAAACCTTTGACGCCGTGCTCCATGCCTTCCTGATGCGGAACATCGAGAGCATCCCGGCGGGCTTTGCAGAGCAGTGGCGGGTGCTCAAGCCGGGCGGGCGGATGGTTGGCCTCGAGATCATAGGGCCCCAGGCGCCGCTGGTCCGTCAGGCCTATCGCTTGTTCTTTGAGGAGTTGGTCCCACAGGTGGGGGCATGGATCGCGGGCGACTCCGAGGCCTACCGCTATCTTCCCCAATCCGTGCGCCGCTTTCCCCCACCCGACACCGTGAGCCTGCTCCTGCGCGAGGCGGGCTTCCGCGAGGTTCGCTATGAGTACGCGATGCTTGGAAGCATCGCCATCCACGTTGCCTGCAAGCCCATGCCATTTTGAGTTTGTCCGAACTTCGACTAGACTGGGCCTCTGCTACATTATACTGACCGCACTCATTAAAGGGAACTTGCTTCCCTTTTTTGTTTAGGAGGCACCTTCAATGGGACTTTTCGGCTTTCTGAAGAAGAAGCTGCCCACGCAGAGCCGGCGCCACGATCGTGCCGCCATCGTTGCCCTGATTCAAGAAAACGCCCGAACCTCTGTCCCCCTCGTGCTGCGCGGCGCGGACATGACGGGGATTGACCTTAGCCATCTGGACCTCAGCGGGGCCGATTTCACCGAATCGAACCTGGAACAGGCCAACATGCAGGGCGCCATCCTGCGCAGTGCCCGCATCCGCCGCGCCGCCCTCAGCGGGGCCGACCTGCGCGGGGCCGACCTGACGGGATCGGATTGGGCGCAGAGCAACCTGCGCGGGGCCGACCTGCGCGGGGCCAACCTGACAGGCACCAACCTGTTTGCGGCGAAGCTAGAGGGGGTTCGGTGGGAGGATGTGCTCTTTAACAGCACCACCTTGAGCGGGGCCCACATGGCTGGCGTGAACCTGGAGGGCGTGGTGTTCGCCGGGCGGCTCGACGCGGTTGACATTCAGATGGAAGGGGCCATCCTGCGCAACGCCCAGCTGGAAAACGCCATCCTGACCGGCGCCAACCTGGCAGAGGCCGACCTGGCAGGGGCAAACCTGCGCGGCGCGCAGTTGGCCTGCACGCTGCGCAACGCCAACCTGACCGGTGCCGACCTGACCAACGCCAGCCTGCGCTACGGGGACGCCAGCGGCGCCACCTTTACCGACGCCATCCTGGACGGAGCAGACCTGGAAGGGTTGGCGCTGGAGGGGGCGACCCTCAGCCTGGATTCCACTCCATAACCTGTCAAATACTAGACAATTGGCATTCCCCTCTAGCTGTGGGATAATAGCAAACCAACCGATTGTCTGGGCACCATCCCCGGTGCCGCAAGATCTCGTGCTGGGCCAGCCGCCGAGTTTTATCCACGGGTACCCCTGCTTGAGCGATCCGCTTCTCTACTTGATCTTGCCGCAGTGGCACCTTTGACGTAGGCCAACGGTAGCCCCAGCAGCACGCTATGTTGTTCTTGTCGAGGGGCGGAATGCATCAGGAATTTATTGTGCGCTTTTGGGGCGTGCGGGGGAGCTATCCGGTGCCCGGGGCAAGCACCCTGAAATACGGCGGCAATACCCCCTGCATCGAAGTGCAGGTGGGTGGGCATACCCTCATCCTGGATGCGGGGACGGGCATCATCGCCCTGGGCAAGGAGATGATCCGGCGCTCGGGCGAGCGGGGCACCCCTATCACCGCCACCATCCTCCTTTCCCACATCCACCACGACCACACCCAGGGGCTGCCCTACTTCGAGCCGGCCTATCTGGGGCAATCCACCTTTTATTTCTTCGGGCCGCGCTTTTTCCGCAATCAACTGACGGAAACGCTGTCGAAGACCATGCTGCCCCCCAACTTTCCTGTGGAGCTAGACGATCTGCCCTCGCTGAAGGTCATCCGTGACATCAAGGAGACCGAGTGTTTCTATCTCTGGCCCCACTCCTCGCAGCCTGAGGTGCGCCACCGCTTCTCCGACGCGGTGCCGGCGAACAGCGAGCAGGCCGTCCGCGTGGACATTCGCAAGAGCTATGGCCACCCGCAGGAAGGGGTATTCTTTTACCGCATTGCCTTTCAGGGCCGCTCGATGGTGTATGCCACGGACACAGAGGGCTACATTGGCGGGGATCGCCGCTTGCAGGCCTTTGCCCAGGGGGCGGATTTGCTGATTCACGACGCGCACTACACCACCGACGAGTACCTGCAGGAAACCAACCCGAAACAGGGATGGGGGCACTCGACCCCCGCTATGGCGCTGGAGGTGGCGCGTGGGGCAGGGGTGAAACAGGTGGCCTTCTTTCACTTGAACCCTACCCACGATGACCAGCTGCTCGAGAACACCGAGCGTCAGCTTCAGCAGGAATTCCCCCATTGCTTTGTGGCCCATGAAGGGCTCGAGCTTGACCTGTTCAGCAGCCCCGATGCTGCGCCACAAGCGGACAGCTGAGCGCGCTTCACAAACAAAAAAGGAGCGGCCCCATGGGGCCGCTCCTTTTTCGTTCAACCCCTGCCGTTCCCTACTGAAAGAAACTCGCGATTGAGCCAAGGAGCATGCTGAGCACCACCAGGATACTGATGGTGTACAAAATAAGTTTGCTCCAATCCCGTCGCGGGGCGGGCTTTCGATTGATCGTATTGCTGGCGCTTGTGCGGCGGCGCTGGGCCATCTTCCCCTCCGAACCGACTGTTTGTTGACAAAACGGAGTATACCACAGCCTGCCCGCGCGGGCCAAAGCCCCATCGGAATGAGGGGCGACGAGCAGACCCCACTGTCATCTCACGCTCAGCCAGGGGGCGCAAGAACCGTTGGCGGGTCAGCCTGAGGGCTCCGCCACCTTCACGGGATAAAGCGGGCCAGAGCGCGACCAGGAATGGAAGAGGCGGAACAGGTGGACTGCCGTCTCGACAAGGACGGCTATCAAGATGGACAGGAAGACTATCTGGAAGATAACCATGCCTCCTATCTGTGGATCGCGCCTCAACAGCTCCGGGATGCGGCCAACCCCTGCCAGCAGGCCCGGTAGGCCACGGTCGGCCAGCCAGCCGCTTTGTCCCTGAAGCAGCACCCCAAGCACAGCGATATCAAACAGATTCGCGCCGATCATCAACAAGCGGGCGCGCCGCGTCCAACGCCCCTGCCACAGGAGCCAGATGTCCAACACGATGCCAATCACCATGGCAAGCGCTATCCACGGGAAGGCCTGCTCTACAACGGGGTTAGCGAGGATGCTGGCACCCCCAGCAGCAAAGCCGTCCTGGTAGGCAAAGCGTGTCAGCCAGACCAGCAGCATCGTACTGAGCAGAATATCAAAGAGCCGCTCCCCTGTCCCGATGGGCTCCGTCTCATGGACCGCAGGTAACGTGGCCGGGTCCCACCCCTCCTCCTGTGGCCAGACGAGCGAGACATCGGACCGCTGGAGCAGCACAAACACCAGCACCACCATCCCGATGACCGACGGCACACTGCTCAAAATTTCCCACAAGCTATCCTGGATCGAAACCGATTCGGACGGGAGGAGCAGGGAGATCAGCACGACCAGAAGTTGGGCACCAATGGTGGCGCTCAAGGCAATGCCCGCTACCATCTGGAAAAAGGGATACAGGGCAGGGCCAATCAGGTACTGCCCTTCCGGATAGTAAGAGGCAGCCACCTTGCGCGGGTGCCCCATCTGCTTCAGCAGGGCAATCACCTCCCCCTCGCTCGGCGCCCCCTCCGCCTTCGCATCCAGCGCATCTTCCAGCGACGAACGAAGCTCCGAAAGAATATCAGCCCGCTGGGTCGGAGCGAGATGGCGCTCCACAGCAAACAGGTATCGGTCAATCAGCTCCAGGGGTTCCATCTGCCTCTCCTTCGCTGGCGTCGGCCAGCAATGAATTCATGACTGCCACCAGGGCATGCCACTCCTCGGTTAACTCACTCAGCAACCTCTCCCCTTCGGGGGTGAGGACGTAATAGCGCCGCGGTCGGGCCTCGCTGGTGTTCCAGCTACTGCCCAGAAGCCCCTGAGCCTCCAACCGCCGCAGCAGCGGATACAGGGTGCCCTGGTCAATCTCCAGCCCCTTGGAGGCAAGCCGATCAATCAGAGCATATCCGTAGCGCTCTTCCCGCAACTGGCTCAGCGCCGCCAGCGCCAGCGCGCCGCGCCGCAACTCCTGCATCACCTTGTCCAGGGCGGCTGTCTGCTCTGTGTTGTTTACCATGTAACGCATTATACTGTACGACACATAGTATGTCAATGGCCTCTATATAGCTCTTTGCTTTGTACAAGTCTGGCTCGGTTAGGGCCTTGCTTCCCTTACCCTCCCCACGATTCTGCCTGATGCCCGCCCTTGACCCCGGCGTTGCACAATGGCCGACCGGATGGTAAGATAGCTGCCACGGAAAGGGTGATCCATGTCCCAACAAGCTCTGTATCGCAAGTGGCGGTCACGCTCGTTTGACGAGATTATTGGCCAGGCCCATATCGTTCAAACCCTGGAAAATGCCCTGGCGACGGGCCGACTGGCCCATGCTTATATTTTTAGTGGGCCGCGCGGCACGGGGAAGACCAGCTCCGCCCGCATCCTCGCCAAGGTCATCAACTGCCTCGCCCCGGAGGGGGAGCGCCCCTGCAACAGGTGCGCGATCTGCCTCAGCATCAACGATAGCTCCTCGCTCGATCTGATCGAGATTGATGCGGCCTCCAACACGCAGGTGGACAAAGTCCGCGATGTGATAGTCGAGAAGGTGAACTTTGCGCCCAACGAGGCGCGCATCAAGATGTACATCCTGGACGAGGCGCATATGTTGTCCAACAGCGCCTTCAATGCCCTCCTCAAGACCATCGAGGAGCCGCCGCCGCACGCGATGTTCATCCTCGCAACCACCGAGATCCACAAGATTCCGGCTACCATTCTTTCCCGTTGCCAACGGCTGGATTTTCGACGCATTACCGTGCCGGAAATTGCCGATCACCTGGGCTGGGTGCTGGAGCAGGAGGGCATCTCTGCCGAAGCGGAGGTGCTGGAACTGGTGGCGCGGCAGGCCACCGGCTCGATGCGCGACGCGCTGAGCCTGCTGGATCAACTGCTGGCGCATGGGGGGAGCCACCTCACCCTCGCTGAGGCGCGCGCGGCGCTGGGGCTGGCTGCCACGGAGGCCATCCAGGCACTGCTGGACTACGTGTTGGCCCAGGACATCAGCGGGGCCCTCCAGTTGGTGAGCCAGCTGATGGACCAGGGGAGCGACCCGCGCCAGTTTGTGGCGGACGTGTTGGATCACCTGCGTGCCCTGCTGCTCACGCTGGCCGGTGGGAACCGCCAACTGCTGAACCTTCCCGAGGAGGCCCTGCTGCGGCTCCGCACGCAGGGCAGCCACGTGCAGCCCGCCGCGCTGGTGGAAATGATTCGTCTCTTCAATCAGGCGGCGGCTGACCTGAAGCTGGGGTTGCAGCCCCAATTGCCTGTGGAACTGGCTATCGTGGAGGCGGTGCTGGCGCTTCAGGCGCGGGGCGCCGCGCCCGCCCCCCTTCCCCAATTTGCCCTGGCCGATCAGGCGACCCCCTCCCCGGTTCGGAGGCCGGCCGCGCGCCGCCCCCTCCCTGCCCAGCCCAGCGAGCCGCTCCCCGCCCCCGCTCCCTCTGCCGAGGAGAGAGCGGTAGAAGTGGCCCCACCGCCATCTGCCCCTGCCCCTGCTACACCTGTCTTTGATGCAGGCCCCCCCCCGCCGCCCCCGCCCCCGTGGGAGACGAGGAGGCCGAGCAGGCCCCGAACGTGCTGCGCGAGCCGCCTACGGTGCCGGACTACACAGCGGGTTCCCCTGCCTACGAGCACTCGCTGGAGTGGTGGCAGGCGCAGTGGGAAGCGTTCCAAACCTTTATGATCTCGCAGGGCGAAGACGGACAACGGGCCGCGCTCCGGTTAAAGTTTTGCGCGCCGCACGCGATGGACGAGACGAGCCTGACGCTGGGTTTCCACTACACCATCCATCTGGACAAGATCCGCGCCCCGCGTGAGCGGAGCGTGGTGGAACAGGCCCTCGCACAGTTTGGCGGGCGCTCGCTGCTGGTACAGTGCGTGCTTGCCCCGCCCGAGCAGAGTGCCCAGGGCGGCAAGAGCAAGTTCGAGGCTGCCGCCGCCGATCCGGTGGTGCGCGAGGCGCTAAAGCAGGGTGCCCGCATCCTTGATGTATCCCAGGGCGAGGCGTGATGCCGCGCCGCCCACACCCTTCTCATTCACCTTCATTCCCATACAAGGAGACAGCATGACAAAGCGAAAAGGACGAAGCGGCGGCCCGCCCATCCCACGTTCCTCCGGAGGCTTCGGGGGCGGCGGGATGAACATTCCCGGCGGCGCGGGCGGCCTGATGGCCCAGGTGCAAAAGATGCAGGAAGAGATGATGGCCGCGCAGGAAGCGCTGAAGGGCGAGATCGTGGAGGCCAGCGTGGGGGGCGGCATGGTGACGGTGCGGATGAGCGCCACGGGCGATCTGCAGGGCATCGAACTCAAGCCGGACGTGGTAGACCCCGATGATGTGGAGATGCTGCAGGATCTGCTGCTGGCCGCCTTCAAAGAGGCCAAAACTAAAGCCGAGGCGATCACCGAGGAGCGCATGGCTCCCTTCACCAGCATGCTGGACATGGGCGGACTGGGCGGCCTCTTCTAGGCGTGTAATTACCCACAGCTCTGAAAAGCCTGGCAGCCAGGGAGCCTCCCCCGCAATGGGCAGCCGTTTTATTGGCTCTACACGAGAAAGACATCGGGCCAGGGAGAAAACCACCCCTGTCAAAAGCTGTGCCGCCGTCGCTCCCCTCTCGGGAGCTTACTATTACCCACATCTTTTTGGGAGGTATGGTGGCCGGGATCCGCAGGTGCGCGCTTGAGAGGTCACCATTATTCATGAGAATCAGGTGGGTGGAAGAGGGCATAGGTTTGAGCGATGTCATGCAGGCGCTGCCAGCCGCGCCAGATGACGGTAACACCGGGCTCGCCATCGCGCTTGCGGCCCAAGAAGCCGCCGAGTTGGGCAATCCAGCGTACCGCTTGGCGTACGGTAGGGGGGGTGGCGGGCAGGCGGGTCGTCTTATGAATCGTGCCATACAGCGCCTGCCATTCCACGGCGCTCAGCACGCTGGTACAGGGCGCGTCGGGCTGGGCGCGCTGCACCAGCGTGAGCCAGTGTAGCCGCCAGGCAATAATGGCCATCAACGCCAGATACCGCTGCAGACGCGCCGCACTTTGCAGCCTACATTGCTCCACGGTGCAGCCTGACTTGAGAATCTTGTGATAAATCTCGATTTGCCAGCGCAGACGGTACCACTCGACCCGCTCCAGAGCCTCCTCGGGATTGGCTACCAGGCAGTTGGTCAGCAGTTGCCAGCGCAGCGCTTCGACCCCAGCGGGCGGCTCTTCCTCCACCAGCAACAGCGCACTCAGCGTGAGGCTGGGCGGTACTGTGACTTCTTGCGAGGCAGGCCGCGCCGCCGGCACGCGCACGCGTACCGTCTGGTAGCGCACGCTCAGCGCTGCCACGCGGCTGGGTCGGCCCGCCTGGGCGGGCAGCGTCACCTCCAGCAGGGCGACCACCGGGCGCTCCGCTACCTGCGGCCACAGGGTGGCCGTGACCAGTGGCTCAGTCGGCTCGGCCAGCGTGATACGCTTGGCATAGGCGCGCACCACGATGCCTGTGCGCAGTCGCTCCGCCTCGGCCAACAGATCGTAGATGTCGCCTTCGCGGTCACAGATAGTGATCAACTCTACTCCAGGCGGGGTGGCCGCGACACTGGCGCGCAGGGCCTCAATCCACTTGAAGCTCTCTTTGGCTTCGATGGGCAGCTTTTTGGCCGCTGCCGCCGCTGGCTGAGCCTCGTGCTCGGCGCGCGCCCAGACCTGCTGGTCGAGCACGCCCAGTGGCAGGCCCGCCTCACTCAGAATCAGGGTACTGTGCATCATCAACCCGCGCAGGCGCGATTGCTTGGTATGGTTGAGCGGTCCCAACCCACTGGTCTGGGGGTGGCTCGTGTAGTCCAGCGCGGTGCTGTCTTGCACCGCCAGCACGCGCGGGTAGGCTGCCATCCGCTGGCGTGTCTGCGCCGCATGCGGCGCGCGAATGGCCGCCGCGCTGAGCGCTTCGTTGGCAAAGAGGCGGTAGGTGGCTTTGCTATCCCGCCAGCCGTCAGCGGCTTGGTTGATCGAGGCCGTGGGCAGGGCGGCCAGTTTGGCAGCACTGTCGAGCAGGCGCCGCCGCAAGCGTTGATCCCCTACCTCCACCTCCGCCAGTTCGCTATACACCCACGAGGCGTCTGGCTCATCGGGCAGGGCAGCCGGCACGGGGGCAGTCAGTTCTGTCATGCGCGTAGCTAGCTCCTTGTCTTTAGATGGGCAGTCCCTTATCCTAGCACCTCCCAAAAAGATGTGGGTAATAGTAAGCTCCCAGGAGGGGAGTACGGCTTACGGCTACAACACGGTCCTCGTGCCAGAAGCAGCCCTGTCAAAAGATGGGTCGCCGTCGCTCCCCTCTCGGGAGCTTACTATTACCCACAAATCTGAAAAGTCTGGCAGCCAGGGAGACGCCTCGGCAACGGGCAGCCGTTTCATTGGCTCTACACGACCCCATGCTCGTGAGAGCAGCATCCCTGTCAAAAGCTGTGCCGCCGTCACTCCCCTCTCGGGAGGGGTGGCGCGCAGCGCCGGGGTGGGTGCCGTAGCAAGGGCGTAGCAACGGCCAACGGCGACGGCCAACGGCAACGGCAACGACACCCACCCCTGCCCCTCCCAGGAGCTTACAATTACCCACATCTTTTTGGGAGGTGTCGTGGTCGGGATCCGCAGGTGCGCGCTTGAGAGGTCACCATTATTCATGAGAATCAGGTGGGTGGAAAAGGGCATAGGTTTGAGCGATGTCATGCAGGCGCTGCCAGCCGCGCCAGATGACGGTAACACCGGGCTCGCCATCGCGCTTGCGGCCCAAGAAGCCGCCGAGTTGGGCAATCCAGCGTACCGCCTGGCGTACGGTAGGGGGGGTGGTGGGCAGGCGGGTCGTTTTATGAATCGTGCCATACAGCGCCTGCCATTCCACGGCGCTCAGCACACTGGTACAGGGAGCATCGGGCTGGGCGCGCTGCACCAGCGTGAGCCAGTGTAGCCGCCAGGCAATAATGGCCATCAACGCCAGATACCGCTGCAGACGCGCCGCGCTTTGCAGCCTACACTGCTCCACGGTGCAGCCTGATTTAAGAATCTTGTGATAAATCTCGATTTGCCAGCGCAGACAGTACCACTCGACCCGCTCCAGAGCCTGCTCGGGATTGGCTATCAGGCAGTTGGTCAGCAGTTGCCAGCGCAGGGCTTCGACCCCGGCGGGCGGCTCTTCCTCCACCAGCAACAGCGCACTCAGCGTGAGGGTGGGCGGCACCGTGACGACCTGCGAGGCGGGGCGCGCCGCCGGCACGCGCACGCGTACCGTCTGGTAGCGCACGCTCAGCGCTGCCACGCGGCTGGGTCGGCCCGCCTGGGCGGGCAGCGTCACCTCCAGCAGCGCGACCACCGGGCGCTGCGCTACCTGCGGCCACAGGGTGGCCGTGACCAGTGGCTCAGCCGGCTCGGCCAGCGTGATACGCTTGGCATAGGCCCGCACCACGATGCCTGTGCGCAGTCGCTCCGCCTCGGCCAACAGATCGTAGATGTCGCCTTCGCGGTCACAGATGGTGATCAACTCTACCCCAGGCGGGGTGGCCGCGACACTAGCGCGCAGGGCCTCAATCCACTTGAAGCTCTCTTTGGCTTCAATGGGCAGCTTTTTGGCCGCTGCCGCCGCTGGCTGAGCCTCGTGCTCGGCGCGCGCCCAGACCTGCTGGTCGAGCACGCCCAGCGGCACGCCCTGCCTCACTCAGAATCAGGGTGCTGTGCATCATCAACCCGCGCAGGCGCGATTGCTTGGTATGGTTGAGCGGTCCCAACCCGCTGGTCTGGGGATGGCTCGTGTAGTCCAGCGCGGTGCTGTCTTGCACCGCCAGCACGCGCGGGTAGGCCGCCATCCGCTGGCGCGTCTGCGCCGTATGCGGCGCGCGAATGGCCGCCGCGCTGAGCGCTTCGTTGGCAAAGAGGCGGTAGGTGGCTTTGCTATCCCGCCAGCCGTCAGCGGCTTGGTTGATCGAGGCCGTGGGCAGGGCGGCCAGTTTGGCAGCACTGTCGAGCAGGCGCCGCCGCAAGCGTTGATCCCCTACCTCCACCTCCGCCAGTTCGCTATACACCCACGAGGCGTCTGGCTCATCGGGCAGGGCAGCCGGCACGGGGGCAGTCAAGTCTGGCATGCGCGTAGCTAGCTCCTTGTCTTTAGACGGGCAGTCCCTTATCCTAGCACCTCCCAAAAAGATGTGGGTAATAGTAAGCTCTCGGGAGGGGTGGCGCGCAGCGCCGGGGTGGGTGCCGTAGCAAGGGCCAACGGCGACGGCAACGGCAACGGCCAACGGCACCCACCCCACGCTTCGCCCCTCCCAGGAGGGGAGTTACGGCAACGGCTAACGGCACCCACCCCACGCTTCGCAGCCTCCCGGGAGGGGAGCTACGGCTAACGGCTACGGCAAACGGCCAACGGCAACGGCCCGCCTAAAGGCGGAACTACGAACGGGAGGGGGTGCTAGCCAGGTCGGTCGCCTATTTGTCGCTTGATTGGGGCTGCCCCCTGGGGGGCAGCTTGTCATAATCAGGCGGGCTGGTCCTCGGGGGGGAGGAGGCGGTAGAGGACTTCGCCGGCGTGGGGGACGACGAGCAGGGTGTCGTCTTGCTGGGCGAGCCAGGCGGCAACGTCTATGGTGGCGGGGTCGCGGTAGGCCAGGTTGGCTGCCGCGCAGCGCTCGGGGGAGATGCCGGTGGCGAGGGTGACGGTGACGCGGGGGCGCTCTTGCCCCTCGTCGAAGTGGCCGTTGCCGCGCAGGTGGGTGGAGTGGGCCAGGACGCCGTGGGGGTAGTCCTGGAAGCGATCCCACTGCTTGACGAAGTAGTCGCGCACGTGGTAGCCGATCTCCTCGATGATGGGGCCGTGGGTGTAGGAGAACTCGCTGATGTGCGGGGCGTAGATGATGAGCTCGCCGCCGTCGGCAATCACCGGCTCCAGCTTGTACATGCCCTTGGCCGCCGTCCAGATGTCGTCGTACATTTCCGGCATCACGGCCAGCACGCGCTGGTGGGGGCGCTCGAGGTAGCGCACGTGGAGCTGCGAGGAAAGGTCCGCCGCCGCCGACCAGGCCTCCTCCGGGGTGCCGAGGTAGAGCCCGGCCAGGTCGCCCTCGCGCACGACGAAGCAGCAGGCGAGCTTGGGCACGGGGATGAGGGAGGCGGCGCGGTCAATGACGGCGCGGACGGGGGTGTGCTTGGTGCCGATGATCTCGTAGGAGGTGATGAGCGCGCCGAGCCAGTGGGTAAAGTCAATCACCTCGCTGCCGGAGATGCCGGGGAAGAAGTATTTGTTGCCCCCCGAGTAGCCCGCCACCTCGTGCGGGAAGACCGGCCCGCAGACCAGCAGTTGATCGTAGTCGAAGATCATCCGGTTCAGCGCCACGGTGACCGGCTGGGCAAAGCGCCCGCCGCTCAGCGCCTCGATTTCCGAGGCGGGGATGGTGCCGAGGGTGGCGAAGGTTTCCGGCTCCGCCCAGTGATGGTTGAAGACGCGCACGTTGGCATAGCGCGTCGCCATCTCGTCGGCGCTCGTCCCGATCCGCTGGTGAATCGCCTCCTCGGACATGGGCTGGTGGGTGCCTAGCGCTATCAGGTAATCCAGGGCGGCCACCCGCTGCCCCAGCAACTCGTGGAAGAGGCGGAAGAAGAGGGGGACCGGGCCGCTGCGCGTGCCATCCGGGATGATGACGAGCAGCCGCTTGCCATCCAGGGGGAGGGGCTCGACCCACGCCTGCAGCAGGGCGCGCGCCTCCTCCTCCGAGAGAAACCTGTCGGTGTGACCCGCTCCAATGGTCATCGGGACGCTCCTGTTGGGTTGAAGGGGCTCAGGTGGCGATCAAAGTGGCGGCCCACGATCTGGTAATGCTCCGCCTCGTGGCCGCGCAGGGTGGCGTACAGCTCATCCTTGAAGAGGAAGCCGCCCTGCTCGTTGGCCTCGTTCAGGACGGAGCCGAAGGTGACGTGCAGGGCCTGGCGGGCGTCAAAGTGGTCGAGCAGGTCGGGCAGGGCCTCGTCGGGCAGGTCGCTGGCATCGGGCATGCGCTCCGCCTCCGCCGAGACGTGGTAGGTGGCGCGATCGGTGGGGTAGCGCCCGCGCGCGTAGGCGTACATCCGGCGGAAAAGCGCGGGGTTGACGTGGGCGATGGTGCGCAGGGCTTCCAGGTAGCTGGTGCCCGCCGTCTTCAGGTGGACCAGCCCGCCGGTCAGCTCGGCGGCGATGGGATAGATGCTGAACTTGTCGGAGCCGGAGTGGAGGCTCAGCTTGTAGGGGCCGAGCGCGCGGGCGATGGCGGCATGGCCGGCAAAGTCCGCGCGGAAGTGCGCCAGGGCCTCGTCGCTCAGGCCGCCCGCCTCGCCCTGGTAGTCCACCCCCTTCTCGAAGCGCCCGACAAAGCGCGGCGCCAGGCTGACCCACTGCACCCCGAGCCGCTTCAACTCGCTGGCGATGTAGTAGTGCTCCAGCAGGCTCGTCGGGCTGTCCGTCTCGTCCACCGACACTTCCAGCTCAAAGTTTTCCGGCCCGGCCTGCTCGACCAGGTAGCGGTACATGGCGGCGGTGTGGGCGACGGCGCGCCCGTACTTGACAGCCGCCACCTGTAGCGCGCGCTCGTCGAGGGGGATGGTAGTTTCTTGCCCCACCGTCAGCTCCGCGTCGCCGTAGCGGGCGTGCAGGGCAGAGGGGCTGTCTTCGAGGGCGTCCCAGGGCAGGGCCTGGAAGCGCGCGGCCAGCGCCTCATCGTCCAGCGAATCCGCCTCGCTGGCCACATGCTCGCCCGGATCAATGGTAAAGAAGGTGTAGCCCGCCGCCAGCGTCACGTCCAGGTCGTCGGTGTTCTTCAGGTGGTCGGCATCGGCCCCGTAGCCCTGCCGCCAGCCCGCCTCGAAGACCCCCCAGGTGGCATCATCCACCACCTGCTGCGGGGTGCGGCGGGTGCGGGTGTTTTCGCGGATGGATTGCTGGGCAAAGATGGGCATCATGGAGCCCGCGCGCGTCACCGCCTGCGCGTGGGCGGGCGTCGCCAGCCCCAGGCGGTCGCCGGTGCCCACGGAGGGGTGCAGCCCCAGGCGGCGCGGGCGCAGCCAGGCGAAGCGCTCGCGCAGGGCCGCCGCGTTGTGGGCGTTGAGCGGGCAGAGGAGGGCGCCATGCGGCCCCTCCTGCCCCTCGAAGCGCTCGCGGGCCGGATGGCCGTCCGGCGCCAGGATGGCCAGCACTTTGCTGTCGGGCAGGCGCAGCAGGGCGAAGGTGGCCCCCTCCGATTCGACCAGCGAGTCGGGGTAGAGGTGGGCGTCAAGCTGAGTGGCAAGCGAGTCGAGGGAGGAGCGGGTTGGGTCTTGGGATGCCATGAAATCTTTCCTTTTTAATCAGACAACGGGCGTCACGAGGGGGTGGGCGGCGGCGACGGGTGCTGTGGATTGGCGGACGATAAAGGGGCTTTCGAGCAGAAGGTAGCCTTCGGTTGGCAAGGCTTCGCCACGTTGGATCTGGCGCAGCAGCCGGACCGCGAGCTTGCCCATCTGGTATTTGGGCTGGGCGATGGTGGTGAGGGGCGGGTTGGCGTGCGCGGCGATGGCCACGTCGTCAAAGCCAATCACGGAAATGTCCTCCGGCACGCGCAGCCCCGCCGCGCGAATGGCGCTGAGCGCGCCCAGGGCCATCATGTCGTTGTAGGCAAAGACGGCGGTGGGGCGCTCGGCGGCGCGGAGCGCCAGCAGGGCGCTCATGGATTGAAAGCCGCCCTCGGTGTTCGGGAAGCCGGAGGGGCTGAGCTCGGCAGGCAGGGAAAGCGCTGCGGCGGCGAGCGCGCGCTTCAGCCCCGTGCGGCGCAGTTGGGACGATTGGGAGCTGCCGGGGCCGGCCAGGTAGCCCACCCGCGTGTGCCCCATGTTGATCAGGTGCTGCGCGGCGCGGTAGGTCGAGCGCTCCAGGTCTACCAGGATGCAAACGATTTCCGGATGCTTGATGTGGCGGTTCAGGAGGACGAAGGGGAGGCCGCAGCGCTCTTGAAGCTCGATCAGCCGCCGCTCGTCCAGGCGCGAGCCGGAAAGGATGACCCCATCCACGGGCAGGGCGGCGACGCGGCGCAGGGCGCGCTCCTCGCGCTGCTGGTCCTCGCCCATGGTGATGAGCATCATGGACCAGCCATCCGTCTCGGTCTCGTCTTCGACGCCGCGCAGCATCTCGGCAAAGTAGGGGTTGAGGATGTCCGAGATGAGCACCGCTATGGAGCCGGGGGTGCTCTTCTTCGGGAGGGGGGCGCCGCCGTTGTGGACATAGCCCAACTCGGCCATGGCCGACTCGACCCGATGGCGCATGCTGGCGCTGGCCGAGCCGCCGTTGAGCACGCGGGACACCGAGGCCACGGAAACACCTGCATGTTCGGCAATGTCGGTCAGGGTAGGGGCAAGGTGTTGCCCGTCGGTCGGCGTCTCCATCATGGAGCCTCGCGCATCGTTAAGCGGTTTTTGAAAGGACATTGCAAGAATACCAATCTTTTCATGAAAATGCAACTTGACTTTGAAAATTGACTCCGTTATACTGACTTTATTCTGGCTCACTCGCACCGAGCCCGAAGCAGCCATCCCGTCGGACCCTAGGCCCCCGCTGCAAGACAGGATTATCCATCCTGTCGCCCCACTGCTGCTTGGCCAAAAGCTCGTGTCGGACCCCACAACTTAACGCGGTTCAAGGAGGAAGCTCGTGACTCAACGTAGAAAGTTTCTGTTGCCGTTCCTGATGTTCGCTCTTCTGCTGCTGGCTGCCTGTGGCGGCGCATCCGCGCCCCAGCCCACAACAGCCACCCAGCCCCCCGCCGAGGAGAGCGTCGCCCCGACCGAGGAAGTTGCCAGCGAGGAGCCCGCCGAGGAGCCCGCCGAGGAGCCTGCCGAGGAGCCCGCCGAGGAGCCCACCGAGGAAGCCGCTAGCGAGGAGCCTGCCCCCAGTGCCGGCGCTTACAATGAAGCACCCTCCCTGGCCGAGCAGGTGGCCGCGGGCGACCTGCCCCCGGTTGACGATCGCTTGCCTGTGAACCCCCGCGTGGTCGAGGTAGTGGAGGAGATTGGGCAGTACGGCGGCGTGCTGCGCCGCGCCTTCCTGGGCCCCGCCGATGCCAACAACTACGTGCGCGTGGTCTACGATGCCCTCGTCCGCTTTTCGCCGGACGGCAGCGAGGTGATCCCTCACATCGCTGAGGGGTGGGAATCCTCGGAGGACTTCACCACCTGGACTGTCAACCTGCGCGAGGGGATGCGCTGGTCGGACGGCGAGCCCTTCACCGCCGACTCCATCATGTTCTGGTACGAGAACGTGCTCCTGAACGAAGAGTTGACCCCCGCCGTGCCGGGCTGGATGAAGAACAAGGACGGCTCCACCGTCGCGGTCGAGCGCGTCAGCGACTACGCAGTCAGCTTCACCTACAACGACCCCAACACCATCTTCCTGATGGAGCTGGCCAACAAGGATGGCGGGGACCGCACCCTGGCCCCCTTCCTGCCGGGCCACTACCTGCAGCAGTTCCACCCCAACTTTGTGGACGAGGACGAGCTGAGCGCGCTGGTGGACGAAGCCGGGTTCGAGACGTGGACGCAGCTGTTCACGCTGAAGGGCCTCATCATGGACAATGCGGAGCGCCCCACCACCGCCGCCTGGATGCCCACCAACACGGTGGCCGATCAGGTCTTCACCATCGTTCGTAACCCCTACTACTTCTCCGTGGACACCGAGGGCAACCAACTGCCCTACGTTGATGAGGTCCGCTTCACCTTCTTCTCGGACGCGGAAGCGCTGAACCTGGCTGCCGTCGCCGGCGAGTTCGACTTCCAGGCGCGCCACATCAACATGTCCAACTACCCGGTGCTGATCGAGAATCAGGAGCAGGGCGGCTATCGCGTCCTCACCTGGCCGACCTTCGGCGGCTCGGACGCGGCGGTCACCTTTAACCAGACCTACGCCGAGAACGAGGAGATTGGCGAACTGCTGCGCACGCAGGAATTCCGCGTGGCGCTGTCGCACGCCATTGACCGCGACCAGATCCGCGAGTCGGCCTTCCTGGGGCTGGGCGAGGCGCGCCAGGCGGTGCCCGCGCCGGATCATCCCTACTACCCGGGCGACGAGTACGCCTACCAGTATACCGAATTTAACCCCGATTTGGCCAACGAGATGCTGGACGGGATCGGCCTGACCGAGCGCGACGGCGACGGCTTCCGCCTGCTGCCGAGCGGCGAGCCGCTCGCCATCGAGATTTCCGTGGTCCCCGCCTTCGGCCCCTGGCCGGACGTGGCGCAGTTGGTGGCGCAGACCTGGAACGATGTGGGCGTTCGCACCCGCGTCGAGGTTCGCGAGCGCACGCTGCACTTCCAGATGCGCGATGCCAACACGCTGATGACCGAGATCTGGAACGAGGACACCACGGGCTTCCCCTTTAGCGGCGCGCCCAAGATGGACCCGCGCAGCCAGCCCTCGACCACCTTCGCCCCGCTGCACGGCCAGTGGCTGCGCACCGACGGCGCGGAAGGCACCGAGCCGACCGGCGAGATTGCGCGCGTGGTCGAGATCATCAACGAGGCCAAGACGGTTGGCCGCGAGGAGCAGATCGAGCTCGCGCAGGAGCTGTTCCAGATCTGGTCCACCCAGGCCTGGGAAATTGGCACCGTGGGGCTGACCCCGATGGTGCAGGGCGTGGTGATCGTCAACGAGAACCTGCGCAACGTTCCGGAAAAGGCTGGCAACGACTGGCCGCTCCGCACGCCGGGCGATGCGCGCCCCGAGCAGTTCTTCTTCGACCAGTAGTTCACCCCCCAGGGGGCGGGACGACCCTGTCCCGCCCCCTGGCTCTTTCCTCTCTTGCCGTTTGTCGGTGAGCTATGATGCTCTAAAAGGGGCGCTGCGATGCTGCAATTTATAGGCAAACGTCTGCTGCTTTTGCCGTTCCTGCTCTTCATCTTTTCCCTGATCTCCTTCGCCCTGGTCCAGGCGCCGCCCGGCGACTTTTTGACCACCTATATCGCCACGCTCGCTTCCTCCGGCTCCAGCATGGACCAGAGCCAGATCGAGGGGCTGAAGCAGATCTACGGGCTAGACCAGCCGATCTACGTGCAGTACCTCAAGTGGGTGGGCAATCTGCTGCGCGGCGACCTGGGCATGTCCCTGGAGTGGCAGCGGCCCAACTCGCAGCTGATCGGCGAGCGGCTGCTGCTCACCGTGCTGCTGGCGCTCTTTTCCCTCATCTTCACCTGGGTGATGGCCATCCCCATCGGCATCCTGTCGGCCACGCGCAAGTATTCCGCGCTGGACTACTTTTTCACCCTGGTGAACTACATCGGCGTGGCAACCCCCAACTTTATGATTGCCCTGGTGCTGATGTGGATCGCCTTCTCGCGCTACGGCGTCAGCGTCACGGGGCTCTTTTCGCCCGAATACATCGAGGCCCCCTGGAGTTGGGGGCGCTTTGTGGACCTGATGAAGCACATGTGGCTGCCGATGGCCATCCTGGGCGCGGACGGCACCGCGCGGCTGGCGCGCATCATGCGGGCCAACCTGCTCGACGAGCTGAAAAAGCCCTACATGGAGATGGCGCGCGCCAAGGGGATGTCGGAGTGGCAACTGGTGCTCAAGTACCCGGTGCGGCTCGCCATCAACCCGCTGGCCAGCACCATCGGCTGGTACCTGCCCGCCCTCTTTTCGGGCAGCGTGATCGTCGCCACCGTGTTGAATTTGCCCACCGTCGGGCCGCTCCTGCTGCGCGCCCTGATCGGGCAGGACATGTACCTTGCAGGCACCATCATCCTGATCCTTTGTTTCCTGGCCATCATCGGGACGCTGCTTTCCGACATCCTGCTGGCCTGGCTTGACCCCCGCATTCGACTGGAAGAGAGCTAGAGCGCATGACCCTCAAGGACAGGGAGCAGGCGGCTGTCGTCGGCTCCGAGATTATCGAGCTATCGCCGGTGGATGAGCCGGTGCCCATGCCCTTTTTGGAGCCGGACGCGCCCGAGGTGACCGACGAGGTTTCCGTCGCGCCCAACTGGAAGCTTGTCTGGTGGCGCTTCAAGAAGCACCGGCTGGCCATGCTGAGCGCCGTGCTGCTGATAGGGATCATCGTGATCGCGCTGGTTCCCGAGTTTTTTGCCGTGCAGGACCCGAACGCCACCGAGGCGCTGCGCGCCTTTATCCCGCCGCAGCCGCTCAAGCTGATGCAGGACGGGCGCTTTGCCCCGCACGTGAATGGGGTGCAGGGGGTGCGAAACCCCACCACCCTCCGGCTCGAGTACCAGATTGACCCGGAGGTGCAGGTTCCCATCCAGCTGTTTTCCCGCGGCTTCGAGTACAAGGCGCTCGGCTTTATCCCGACCACGCTGCACCTGCTGGGGCCGCAGGAGGGGGCGTCCATTGAGAGCATCCACGTGCTGGGCACGGACCGCCTGGGGCGGGACCAGTGGTCGCGGCTGATGTATGGCACGCGCGTCTCGATGTCCATCGGGCTGGTGGCGGTGGCGGTGAGCACCTTTCTGGGCATCCTGCTGGGCGGCATTTCCGGCTACTTCGGCGGGCTGGTGGACACGATCATCCAGCGCCTGATCGAACTGCTCCAGTCGCTGCCGGCCATCCCGATCTGGCTGGCGCTGACGGCGGCGCTGCCAAAAGATTGGACTGTGGAAAAGACCTATTTTGCCATCACCGTCATCCTGGCGCTGATTGGCTGGACGGCGCTGGCGCGCGAGGTGCGGGGCCGCTTCCTGACGCTGCGCGACGAGGATTTTGTGATCGCGGCGCGGCTGGTGGGCGCTAGCGAGCTGCGGGTGATTTTCCGCCACATGGTGCCGACCTTTTTGAGCCACATCATCGCCACCACCACGCTCGCGATCCCGGTCATGATCATCAACGAGACCTTTTTGAGCTTCCTCGGTCTTGGCCTGCGCCCGCCCGCCATCAGCTGGGGCGTGCTGCTCCAGGAGGCGCAGAACCTCCAATCCATCGCGTTGGCCCCCTGGCTCCTCATCCCGGGGATCGCCGTCATCATCACCGTGCTCGTCCTGAACATTCTGGGAGATGGATTACGAGATGCAGCCGATCCCTACAGCTAATCGCGCGCCCGACGGGACGACCACCACGCCGCTCCTTTCCGTACGCAATTTGAAGACCCACTTCAAGCTGGACGAGGGGATTGTCCGCGCCGTGGATGGGGTCAACTTCGACATTTTCCCCGGCCAGGTGGTGGGCATCGTGGGGGAAAGCGGCAGCGGCAAGAGCGTCACGATGAAGTCGGTCCTGGGCATCATCGAGCCGCCGGGCCGCATCGTCGAGGGCGAGGTGCTCTTTCACCGCCCCGGCAGTGCCGCGCCCGTGGACCTGACCGCCCTGCCCGCGCGCGGCAAGACGATGCGCTCCATTCGCGGCGCGGAAATCGCGCTTATCCCGCAGGAGCCGATGGCCGCCTTTAGCCCCGTTCACACAGTGGGCGACCAGGTGATCGAGGCGATCCGGCTGCACAACCCCGTGAGCAAGCAGGCGGCGCGACAGCGCGCCGTCGAGACCTTTCGCGAGGTGGGGATTTCGATGCCCGAGCAGCGGGTGGACAACTATTCCTGGGAGCTGAGCGGCGGCTTGCGACAGCGGGCCATGATCGCCATGGCGCTGGCCTGCAACCCTACGCTGCTCATCGCGGACGAGCCGACCACCGCCATTGACGTGACGACGCAGGCGCAGGTGCTGGGGCTGCTGCGCCGCCTGCAGCGGAGCCACAACATGGCCATCGTTTTTATCACGCACGACCTGGGGGTCATCGCGCAGATCGCCGATTACGTGGTGGTGATGTACCTGGGGCGCGTGGCCGAGACGGGCAGCGTGGACGACATCTTCCACCGCCCGAAGCACCCCTACACGCGGGCACTGCTCCAATCGATCCCGGGGCGGCAGGCGAACTCGCAGCGGCGGCTGCCGACGGTGCCGGGCTCGGTGCCGCACCCGTTCAACCGCCCGCCGGGCTGCCCCTTCCACCCGCGCTGCCCCGATTTTATGCCGGGCACCTGCAACACTGCCGTGCCCGCGCTGCTTTCCCTTTCCGGGGGAGCAGCCCGTCAGCTGCTTTCTCCACCACACTGTTGAGGATGTGACCTGATGCGCGCAATGTTCCACGCAACCGCTGCTCGAGGTGCGCCAGCTGAAAAAGTATTTCCCGATTCGCAAGGGCTTTTTCAACAAGGTGGTGGGGCATGTCCGGGCGGTGGACGATGTGAACTTCTACATCAACGAGGGGCGAGACGCTCGGCCTGGTGGGCGAAAGCGGCTGCGGCAAGACGCACCACCTCGCGCTGTGTGCTGCGCGCCGTGGACCCGACCAGCGGCGAGATCCTGTTACCACCGCGCGAGCGGCGAGGTGGTGGACGTGGCCAAGCTGTCGCGGCGCGAGATGCGACCGCTGCGGCGCGAGATGCAGATGATCTTCCAGGACCCCTTCGGCTCGCTCAACCCGCGCATGAACCTGCTGGACATCGTCGGCGAGCCGCTGATGCTGAACGGGATGAAGAGCGCCAGCGAGCGCACCGAGCGCGTGGCGGAGCTGCTGCGGCTGGTGGGGCTGCGGCCGGAGTACATGCGCCGCTACCCGCACGCCTTTAGCGGCGGGCAGCGACAGCGCATCGTCATCGCGCGCGCGCTGGCGCTGAACCCGCGCCTCGTCGTGGCCGACGAGCCGGTGTCGGCGCTCGACGTGTCGGTGCAGGCGCAGGTGCTGAACCTGATGCTGGACCTGCAGGAGCGAGCTGAAGCTGACCTACCTGTTCGTGGCGCACGATCTTGAGCGTGGTCAAGCACATCACCGACCGCGTGGCCGTGATGTACGTGGGGCAGATCGTCGAGGTGGCGCCCACGGCGGCGCTGTTCGAGGAGCCGAAGCACCCGTACACGGCGGCGCTCATGTCGGCGGTGCCGGTGGCCGACCCGGACATTCGCCATGTCGGAGATGCAGCTGGAAGGCGAGATTGCCAGCCCGGCCAAGCCGCCGCCCGGCTGCTACTTCCACCCGCGCTGCCCCTACGTGATAGACATCTGCCGCGTGGACATGCCCGCGCTGGAAGAGGTGGAGCCGGGGCGCTTCGCCCGCTGCCACCGCGCCCGCGAGCTGAATTTGCCCGGCCTGGGCGAGCAGCAGGTGCTGCCCGCCGCCGCCATCCCTGTGCAGGCTTCCTCGTGAGCGGGGCTACCCTGGCGCTGGTCAATGGCCGCATCGTGCTGCCGGAGCGGATCGTTCACGGGCAGGCGCTCCTCCTCGAGGGGGGGCGCATCGCGGGGCTGGCCGCGCCGGACGAGGTGGGCGCGGAGGTGGAGCGGGTGGACGTGGGCGGGCGGCTCATCGCGCCCGGGCTGATTGACATTCACATGCACGGCGCGCTCGGCTGCACCTTCATGGACGCCACCCCCGAGGCCTTCGCCACCATCCTGAACGAGACGGTGCGGCGCGGCATCACCGGCCTGCTGGCCACCACCTCCACCGCGCCGATGGCGACGCTGGTCGCCTGCTTGGCCGCGGTGCGCGAGTGGATGGCCGAGCCGCGCGCGGGCACGCGGCTGCTGGGCGCGCATGTCGAGGGGCCCTACTTTGAGCCGGCGCAGGCGGGCGCGCAGGACCCCGCCAACATCCTGTCGCCGGACGACGGGAGCCCGGCGCGGCTGCTCGCCTATGCGGATGCGATCCGCATCCTGACCCTTGCGCCGGAGTTGCCGGGCGCGCTTGCGCTGGTGCGGGAACTGGCCGAGCGGGGCATCGTGGCGGCGGCGGGGCACAGCAACGCCAGCGACGCGCAGCTTTTGGCGGCGCTGGAAGCGGGGCTGAGCCACGTCATCCACATCTGGAGCGCGCAGTCCACGACGGTGCGCGAGGGGCCGTGGCGCAAGCCGGGGCTGCTGGAGGCGACGCTGACCTACGACGGCTTTTCCGTCGAGATGATCGCTGACAACAAGCACCTGCCGCGCACCCTGATGCGCCTGGCGTACAAGTGCCTCGGCGCGGAGCGGCTGTGCGCCATCTCCGACGCCACCAGTGGGGCGGGGCTGCCGGATGGCTCGCGCTTCCGCATGGGCGAGATGGAGTACGAGGTGTGCGATGGGGTGGGGATGCTTTTCGACCGCACCGCCTTTGCGGGCAGCGCCACCCTGCTGAACCAGATGCTGCCCGTGCTGACCGAGGTGGTGGGCATCCCGCTGCCGGAAGCGTTTCGCATAGCCAGTCTAAACCCCGCCCGCGTGATCGGCCTAGACAGCCAAAAAGGCAGCCTGGAAGCGGGAAAAGACGCCGACATCGCCATCTTCAACGACGACTGGAGCGCCTGGGGCACCCTGATTGCCGGACAGTGGGCGCACCAGACACCCTGATACCTACCCAAACGAGAGAAGCTTTCTACTATGAGTGACGTCCAACCAACACAGACCCTACAAGTCGAGCAGCTACCGGTAGCCGTCTACGAGAGCAACGAGGCGATGGGCCGCGCCGCGGCACAGGATGCCCATGCCCTCATCCAGCGTGCCATCGCGGAGCGGGGCGAGGCGAATGTGATCCTGGCCACCGGCAACTCGCAGCTTACCTTTCTGGAAGCGCTGCGCGAGATGGAAGGAATCGAGTGGTCCAAGGTGCGAGTCTTCCACATGGATGAGTATGTGGGCATTGACCCGGAGCACCGCGCCAGCTTTCCGCGCTTTTTGCGCGAGCATTTCCTGAACTATGTCCAGGTAGGGGAGTTCTTCCCCATCGGGGGCAGCGCGGACGAGGTGGAGGAAACCTGCCAGCGCTACGAGGCGCAGCTACGCGACTTTCCGGCGGACCTGGTGGCGCTCGGCTGGGGGGAAAATGGGCATCTGGCCTTTAACGATCCGCCCTACGCCCACTTTGACGACCCCGCCTGGGTGAAGCCCATCAAACTGGCGGAGGCGAGCCGGCGGCAGCAGCTGGGGGAGGGGCACTTTGACTCGCTCGATGAGGTGCCCACGCACGCCATCACGCTCACGATTCCGGCACTGCTGGCAGCAAAGCAGGTGCTGTGCATCGTGCCAGAGGCGCGCAAGGCCGACGCGGTGCGCGCCTGCCTCAGCGAGCCGATCAGCGAGGATCGCCCCGGCTCCATCCTGCGGCAGGTGTCGCACGCCCGCCTGTACCTGGACCCCGCATCGGCGCAGGGACTGCCTTCGCCGGCGTAGCGCCACCCTTCTTCCATCACTCCGGAGCTTTATACATGAAGTACGTTTTCGATACCGAACAGCCGACCCGCTACCAGTTCCCGACGCACGTCAACGATCTGGTGATGGATCGCTCCGAGGCCACGACCAGCGAGGCCTTTATCGTCGTCCTGGCGCCGGGCGAGGCGCCGCCGCTCCACCAGCACCACGACACGGAGCAGGTCTTTTTTGTCCTGGAGGGGGAGGGGCGGCTGGAAATCGGCCAGGAAGGCGAGCCCCACACGGTGCGCCCGGGCAACCTGGTGCGCATCCCCCCCTCGACGCTGCATCGCATCCACTGCATGGGCGAGGCGCCGCTGCGCTACCTGGCCATTGATTGCTTTGTGGGGGGGCGACCGGAGGCGGAGCCCACCTGGGACGAGCATGTGCGCGTGGTGTGCGAGCAGAACGGCTGGGCCTACGAGGATGTGCGGCGGTAGGTAGGTAGAGGGGGAGGAGCGGGGGCTACGGCACCGCCTAAAGGCGGAACTACGAACCAGTGCACCTATTGACTCAGTGCTAGATGGGGGTACTGGTTCAGGCTCGGAGGGATGTCGTAGGTCCCCTCTCGGGAGGGGTGGCGCGCAGCGCCGGGGTGGGTGCCGTGGCAAGGGCCAACGGCAGACCGACCACGCGACGGCGACGACCAACGGCGACGACACCCACCCCTGCCCCTCCCAGGAGGGGAGCTACGGCGACGACCGACGGCAACGACCAACGGCCACGACACCCACCCCACGCTTCGCAGCCTCCCAGGAGGGGAGCTACGGCGACGGCGACGACACTCACCCCACGCTCCGCAGCCTGTCAGAAGGGGAATTGGGGATGCCTAGCCAGGCCCGTCGCGGTAGGCAGTGGGGGAGGTAGACATAATCTTTTTGAAGATGCGGGAAAAGTAGTAGGGGTCGTCGTAGCCGAGGCGGTGGGCGATCTCGGATATGTCTAGGTCGGTGGCTTCCAGCATCTCGCAGGCCTGCTGAATCTTGAGGCGGATAAAGTATTCGATGGGCGGGTAGCCTGTCTTGTCGTGAAAGCGGCGGGAAAAGTGGGAGGGGGAGAGGGCGGCCTCTGCTGCGAGTTCGGCCAGGGTGAGGGGGGCGGCGATGTGGGCCTGCATGAAGGCGATGATCTGCTCGACGTGTACGTCGCGGGAGTGCGCGGGCGGGGCATAGCTGACGGTCAGGGCCACGCGGCTCAGCAGTTGGCGCAGCGAGGCGGCGGCGCCTAGCAGGTGGTGGAGGGTGTAGCCCGCCTGGAGGGTCCGCAAAATCTCGCTGAAAAGGGTGACGAGCGCGAGCCGCTCGCCCAGGGGGAGGATGGGGGCGCTGTCGGAGACGCCCGCCAGCCCCAGAAAGGTGGCGGCGTGCTGCCCGCTGAAGTGCGCCCAGTGAATCGTCCAGGGGTCGGCGGGGTCGGCACCGTAGCTGTGCGGGGTGTCGCGCAGCACGAAGAGCAGGTCGCCGCGCGCCACGGACCACTCCTTGTCCTGCACGCGGTACCAGCCACGCCCACCGACGCAGTAGATGGCGATATACTCGTGGAGGGTGGGGCGGCCAACGTGGTGGCCGTGCGCCTCGGGAAAGTAGCCGCTGCTGGTGGCGTGCAGGTCGGCCAGGAGGGGGTGCTGCTGCTGCTGGAGGATGACGCTGGCGGGCAGCCGCGTGACCTGGAAGCGGGACGGGTAGCGGGAGGGGTAGGAAAAGGCTTGCATGGGACTCCGTGGGGGCTAGGGCGGGAACGGGAGGGAAAGTATAGCGGCACCTGCGAGTTGAGCAAGATAGTCCATCCAGGGGGCAAAATGCTCTATTGGATGGCAGGGCAACTTCCTTATACTGAGTGGTAAGTGCTAGTGCTTACCCGCTCACGCCCAGGAGGTGCCCGATGTGTCTCACGCTTCACAGCCGCCCCACAGCCGCCCACAACCCCGTTGGGAAGGGGATGACACAGGGGGCAGAGCGCCCCGAGGCCCCGCCCCGACATGGCGCGACGGGCTGCGCCGCACGCACCGACGAGATGCCCGCCCGCTGCGCCGCCTGCCGCTTTCGCCGCGCGCGGGAAGCGATGGCCGCGCAGACGGCATAGCAGGGCACTCGCAACATAGTCCATCCAACCACCCATCACCCAACCCTTCAGGAGAGCTACCATGAGCATGACACAGCAGCAGATCGAACAGTTTAACGAGGACGGATACGTCATCGTGCGCGGACTTTTTGACAAGGAAGAGATGGACCTCCTCATCCAGAAGGCGAAGGCCGACGCGGGGCTCCAGGAAAGCGCCTACGGGCGCGAGGACCGACAGGGGAACACCATCAAGCTGGCGCTCTGGAACCACCCCGGCGACGACCTGTACGGCATCTTTTCCCGCTCGCGCCGCATGGTGGAGGGGATGGAAGCCTTTCTGGGCGGCGAGGTGTACCACTGGCACAGCAAGATGATCTTGAAGGAGCCGTTCGTGGGCGGCGCGTGGGAGTGGCACCAGGATTACGGCTACTGGTACAACGACGGCTGCCTGATGCCCGACATGGCCAGTTGCTCCGTCGCGCTCGACCCGGCGACGCGGGAAAATGGCTGCATGCAGGTGCTGCGCGGCTCGCACAAGATGGGGCGCATCGAGCACGGGGTGGCGGCGGGGCAGACCGGCGCCGACCTGCTGCGCGTGGAAGCTGCCAAGGAGCGCTTCGAGCTCGTCTACTGCGAGATGGCCCCCGGCGATGCGATGTTCTTCCACGGGAACCTGCTCCATGCCTCGTCCCCTAACGATTCGCCCAACCCGCGTTGGAGCTTGATTTCCTGCTACAACCGCGCCGACAACAGCCCCTTCAAGGCGGAAAGCCGCCACCCGCACTACACCCCGCTCCAGAAGGTGGAGGACAGCGCCATCCGCGAGGTAGCCGCGCGCGAGATGGCCTGATGGGTGCCTTTGGGCAAACATTATGCAGATAACCTCTGTCGAGCCGTTCATCCTCCACGTGCCAGTCACGCGGCAGCATATTGAAGACAGCACGCATCGGGTGACCCATTGGGGTGCACCCGGTGTTGTGCTGCGCACCGATAGCGGGCTTTGCGGCTATGGCTACACGGGCACGCACGCGCACCTGGCTAGCGACAGGCTAATCACCGATTGCATCGAGCACAGCTACGGGCCGCTCCTGCTGGGGCAGGACCCGCACGCAGTGCAGCACCTATGGCAAAAGCTCAACCACCACCCGCCGCTGCAGTGGGTGGGGCGCAGCGGCATCACACAGCTTGCGCTCAGCGCTGTGGACATCGCCCTGTGGGACATCAAGGCCAAGGCGGCGGGGCTGCCCCTGTGGCAGCTGCTCGGCGGCTCGGACACAAAGCGCGTGCAGGGCTACAACACCGATGGCGGCTGGCTCAACTGGTCGCTGGAGGAACTGGTGGCCGACGCACGGCGCAGCGTGGAGGAGGGGGGCTACCAGGGCGTCAAGATCAAGGTGGGCAGCCCCGACCCCAGCGACGACCTGCGGCGAATCGAGGCGGTGCGGAGCGGCGATTGGCCCGCGCGTGCAACTGATGGTGGACGCCAACGGGCGCTGGTCGCTGCCCACCGCCCTGCGCGTGGGGCGCCGCTTCGCGGACTATGATGTGTTCTGGTTCGAGGAGCCGATTGCCTACGACGACATTCGCGGCCACCGCACCCTGGTCGAGTCGCTCGCTACGCCCATCGCGCTAGGCGAGCAGCTTGTACACGCTGGACCACTTTCGCGACTTTATAGCGGCGGGGGCGCTGCACTTTGTCCAGGCGGACGCTGTGCGGCTGGCGGGCGTCACCGAGTGGTGGCAGGTGGCCGACCTGGCGATGGCCTTCCACCTGCCAGTGGTGCCGCACATCGGCGACATGATGCAGCTACACCTACACCTCGCCCTGGCGCACCCCGCCTGCCACCTGCTGGAATACATCCCCTGGCTACGCGATTGCTTTGTGGAGCCCGCCACGGTGCGGGACGGCTTCTTCGTCCCCCCCCGACTACCCGGCGCGGGCACCACGCTCACCGAGCACGCGCTCGCCACCTACAACATGTTAAAGGCTTCCTGAGCATGACCTTTCCCTTTTCCTTTCCCGACCTGCTCGCGCTGTACCGCCGCGAGTTGCTGGACAGCGTGGTGCCCTTCTGGCTCACCCACGCGCAGGACCACGAGCACGGGGGCCTGCTGACCTGCCTCGCCGACGACGGCAGCGTGCTGTCCACCGACAAGTACCTCTGGTCGCAGCTGCGCGCCATCTGGACCTTCGCCGCGCTGTACAACCAGATAGAGGCCCGCCCCGAGTGGCTGGCCGAGGCGGAGCGGCTCTTCGAGTTTGTCCGCCGCGTGGGGCGCGACGAGGAGGGGCGCTGGATCTTCGCTGTGGACCAGCAGGGCACGCCGCTGCAAGGGGCAACGAGCATCTACGCCGATGGCTTTGCCATCTACGGGCTGACGGAGCTTGCCCGCGCCAACGGCAACGCGGAGGCGCTGGCACTGGCCGTGGAAACGTACCACAACGTCCGGGCGCGGCTGGCGCGCCCCGGCTCCTACCGCACCGACCCTTACCCGCTGCCGGAGGGGGTCAAGGCACACGGCATTTCCATGATCTTCTCGCTGGTCTTCAACGAGTTGGGTCACCTGCTGGGCGACCGCTCTATCATCGAGGCGAGCCTGCACCACGCGCGCGAGGTGATGGAGGTGTACCGCCGCCCCGACGAGCAGCGGCTGTACGAGTTTGCCACGCTGGACAACCAATTGATGGACACGCCGCGCGGGCGGACCATCGTGCCGGGCCACGCTATCGAGTCCATGTGGTTCATGATCCACATCTTCCAGCGCGAGGGGGACGAGGCGCGCGTGCGCCAGGCCATCGAGACGATGCGCTGGAACCTGGAGCTAGGGTGGGATTGGGAGCATGGCGGCCTCTTCCACGCCGTAGACGCAACGGGCGGCGAGTCATGGTGGCCCTTCCCCGAGGCCAAGCTGTGGTGGCCCCACACCGAGGCACTTTACGCCCTGCTGCTGGCCTATGAGCTGTCGGGGGAAGCGTGGACGCTGGAGTGGTACACGCGCGTGCACGAGTACGCCTTCTCGCACTACCCGGTGCCCGCGCACGGCGAGTGGACGCAGCGGCTGGATCGCTACGGCCAGCCCTTCACGCAGACCGTCGCCCTGCCGGTCAAGGACCCCTTCCACCTGCCGCGCGCGCTGCTGCTTTCCATAGGGGTGCTGGAGCGGCTGACGGAGCAGGCGGGGCCGCCGCCGCGATGAGCCCCTCGCACGAGCGCACGCTGACGACGCGAACCATCCTGCAGACGTGGGGACCACTGGCCACAAGCTGGCTGCTGATGACGGCGGAGCTTCCGCTGGTCAGCGCGGTCATCGCGCACCAGGGGGACACGGAGATCAACCTGGCGGCGTGGGGGCTCATCTTTTCCCTCTCGGTCATCGTGCAGGCGCCGAGCACCATGCTCCTCGCCGCCTCGACGGCGCTGAGCCGCGATTGGCCCGCCTACCAGCGGCTGCGGCGCATCATGCTCTGGATCGGCGCGGCGCTGACGCTGCTGCATGCACTGCTGGCCTTCACCCCTCTCTACTTTGTGGTGGTGCGCGACTGGCTGGCCGCGCCGCCCGAGGTGCTGGAGCCGGTGCGATGGGGGCTCATGATCATGACCCCCTGGTCGTGGGGCACCGCCTACCGACGCTTCGAGCAGGGGGTGCTGATCCGCTTCGGGCACGCACGCACGGTGGTGTGGGGCGCGCTGATTCGCCTGACGGTGGACAGCACGATGCTGGCGGCGGGCTTCTGGCTGGGCGGCATGCGGGGCGCCGTGCTGGCCTCGGTGGCCATCGTGACGGGGGTGGTCTGCGAGGCGATCTACGCGGGCTGGCGGGTGCGCCCCGTGCTGCGCGAGCAGGTGCGGCAGGCAGCCGGTGGGCGAGCCGCTGACCTGGCGCGGCTTTTCCGCCTTTTATACGCCGCTCGCGCTCACTACCCTGCTCGGGTTGATGGTGCAGCCGCTGGTCAGCGCGGCGCTGGGGCGGATGCCCGGCGCGCTCGTCTCGCTGGCGGTCTGGCCCGTCATCTTCGGGCTGCTGACCGTCTGGCAGAGCGTGGGCATCGCCTACAACGAGGTGGTCATCGCCCTGCTGGAGGTGCCCGGCGCGGTGCCGAAGCTCCAACGCTTCACGTGGTGGATCAGCAGTGCGGTGGTGCTGCTTTTTCTGGGGATGGTCGTCACGCCGCTGGCCCCCCTCTGGCTGCGCCACGTCGCCGCGCTGTCGCCCGATCTGGTGGCGCTGGCGCGCCCGGCCCTGGCCATCGGCCTGCTGCTGCCGGGGCTCCGCATGCTGCAAAGCTGGTTCCAGGGGACGCTGGTGTTTAGCCAGCACACCCCCGCCATCACCGAGTCGGTGGCGATCTTTCTGCTGACGAGCGGCACGCTCCTCTTTGTGGGCGTGAGGCTCGACGGGGTGTCGGGACTGTACATGGCCCTGGTCGCCTACCTGATAGGCTTTGCCCTGCAAACCGCCTGGCTGTGGTGGCGCAGCCGCCCCGTGCTGGCGGAGCTTCGGGGGCAGGGGGCAACGCCCGCCGCCCAGCCTGCCCTGGTGCCGGTGCGGGCCAACGAGCAACGGAGAAAGCGATGAGCCCCCCCACTTCTGCCCACCTGCTGGCCCACCTGGCGGCCAACCCCCTGGTGGCCGTGGTGCGGCTGCCCACCCTGGAGGCCGCGCTCCCCCTGGCGCGCGCCCTGGTGGCGGGCGGCGTCGGCGCCATCGAGATCACGCTGACGAGCGGCGGCGCCCTGGCTGCCATCGAGCAGATCGCCGCGCTGCCCGAGGTGATAGATAGTGGCGTGCTGGTGGGGGCGGGGACGGTGCTCGACGAGGAGGGGGCGCGGGCCACCATCGCCGCGGGCGCGCACTTTGTCGTCTCGCCCGTGACCGATGCGGCGACGATGCGAGCCTGCGCGGCGGAGGGGGTGCCCTGGATCCCTGGCGCGCTCACCCCCACGGAGCTTTTCGGCGCGTGGCGGGCGGGGGCCACCCTGGTCAAGCTGTTTCCGGCGGGCACGATGGGGCCGGCTTACCTCCGGGACCTGCTGGCCCCGCTGCCGGAGCTGAAGATCATGGTGACCGGTGGCGTCGGGCCAAACAATGCGGCGGACTTTATACGCGCGGGGGCCGTGGCGGTCGGCATCGGCAGCAGCCTGGTGGAGCCGCGGCTCGTGGCGCGGGGCGAGTGGGAAACGCTGACCGAGCGCGCCCGCCGCCTGGTAGCGACGATTGCCGAGGGGCGCCGCGCCCCATGACAGCGCCCTTCGACGTGGTGGCCCTGGGCGAAACGATGCTCCGCCTGACCCCGCCCGGCGCGCGCCGGCTGGAGCAGGCCACCGTGCTGGAAATGGCGGTGGGCGGCAGCGAATCGAACGTGCTGGTGGGGCTCCAGCGGCTGGGGCTGCGCGGCGCCTGGCTGTCCCGCCTGCCCTCGAACCCGCCAGGCCACCTGATCGAGCGGACCATCGCCGCGCAGGGGGTGGATACCTCGCATGTCGTGTGGGATGCCACGGGGCGCGCGGGGCTTTACTTTTTGGAGGAGGGGCCCGCGCCGCGGGGCAGCCGCGTGACCTATGACCGCGCGGGCAGTGCCTTCAGCCAGATGCAGCCTGACGAGTTGCCCGCCGCAGCTTTTTACGCCGGACGGGGCGCGCCACCTGCACCTGACCGGCATCACGCCCGCCCTGGGCGCGGCACCTGCTGCCACGGCGCGGCGGGCGCTGTCGCTGGCCCAGGCGGCGGGGTGGAGCGTCAGCTTCGATTTGAACTATCGCCGCCTGTGGGGCCCGGCGGAGGCACTGGCGGGCTGCGAGCCCTTTCTGCGCGCAGCCCAACTGCTCTTTGTGACGGCGGGGGACGCGCGCCTGCTGTTCGAGCGGGAGGAGGAGGAAGCGGACGGGCTGCTGGCCGCCCTGGCCGAGCGCTTTCCGCAGGCCACCGTCGTCCTCACGCTGGGCGCGGCGGGCGCGATGGCGCAGGAGCCGGGCGGCGCGGCGCACCATCAGCCAGCCTTTCCCGCGGGGGAGGTGGGGCGCGTGGGCGGCGGCGATGCCTTTGCGGCGGGCTTCCTGTACGGCTTTCTGACAGAGCCCCCGGCCCAGCGGCTGGCCCGCGCCCTGCGCTGGGGGGCCGCCACGGCGGCGCTCAAGTACACCCTGCCGGGCGACATGCCGCTTGTCGAGCGCGCCGAGGTGGCGGCCCTGGTGGAGGGCGCAAGCCGCGACCGGCTGCTTCGCTGAGGCCACCGCCCCACCCAGCCAACCCAACCCTTGTACCGATAAGGAGCTACCCTTGACCACACCCATCCTGTTCCCGCCGAACCGCTACTTTGACCCGGAGCCCGCGCAACAGAGCATCGCGCAGACGCTGTACGAGTCGGTGGCGGGGCTGCCGCTGGTTTGCCCGCACGGCCACGTGAACCCGCGCCTGTTCAGCGACCCGGATGCCACCTTCGGCACGCCCACCGAGCTGCTGCTCATCCCCGACCATTACATCTTCCGCATGCTCTACTCGCAGGGGCTCTCGCTGGAATCGCTGGGGGTGCCGCGCCGCGATGGGGGAGCTGTCGAGACGGACCACCGCGCGATCTGGCAGCGCTTTGCCGAGCACTTTTACCTGTTCCGCGGCACCCCCACCGGCATGTGGCTCGCCCACGAGTTTGTCACCCTCTTCGACGTGCAGGACAAGCTTGATGGGGCGAGCGCCCAGGCCATCTATGACCAGATTGCCGCCAAGCTCGCCTCGCCGGAGTTTCAGCCGCGCCGCCTCTTCGAGCGCTTCAACATCGAGGTGCTGTGCACCACCGATGCGGCCACCGACACGCTGGAGGCGCACCAGGCCATCCGCGCTTCCGGCTGGGGCGGGCGCATCCTGCCCACCTTCCGCCCGGACGCTGTGGTGAACCTGGACAGCGCGGGCTGGCAGGGCAACATCGAGCGGCTGGCCGAGGTGTCGGGCGTGATGATCGGCAGCTACCAGGACTTTATCCAGGCGCTGGAGCAACGCCGCGCCTTTTTCCGCGAGATGGGCGCCACCGCCACCGACCATGCGGCGCTGACCCCCTACACCGAGATTCTTTCGGAGGCGGAGGCGGAAACGCTCTTCCAGCGCGGGCTGGCGGGCAAGGCGACGGCGGAGGACGCGCGCCGCTTTACCGGCCACATGCTGGTGGAAAACGCGCGCATGAGCAGCGAGGATGGGCTGGTGATGCAGCTTCACCCCGGCTCGTACCGGAACCACAACGCGCTCATCTGGGAGCGCTTTGGCGCGGACATGGGCGCGGACATCCCCATCGCCACCGAGTACACGCGCAACCTGGCCCCGCTGCTGAGCCGCTTCGGGGCTGACCCGCGCCTGACGCTGATCCTCTTCACGCTGGACGAGACGAGCTACAGCCGCGAGTTGGCGCCCCTGGCGGGCCACTACCCGGCTGTGAAGTTGGGGCCGCCCTGGTGGTTCAACGACAGCTGGAACGGGATGATGCGCTTTCGCGAGCAGGTGAGCGAGACGGCGGGGCTGTACAACACGGTGGGCTTTAACGACGACACGCGCGCCTTCCCCTCGATTCCGGCGCGGCACGACCTGGCGCGGCGCGTGGATGCCAACTGGATAGCGAATCTGGTGGCGCGCCACGTGGTGGACATGGAGGACGGGCTGGAAATGGTCCACGCCGCCGCCTATCAGCTTGTCAAGCGCGCCTACAAGCTGGAGAGCGCATGAGCCAGCCGAACCTGCTCTTTTTGATGACCGACCAGCAGCGTGGCGACACGCTCGCGCCGGACAGCCCCTGCCAGATGCCGACGCTGCAGGGGTTGATCGCGGCGGGGACGCGCTTCGAGCGCTGCTACGCGCCCAACCCCATCTGCTCGCCCACGCGGGCCAGCCTGCTGACGGGCAAGCTGCCCCACAATCATGGCATGGTGGATTGCACCCACACCGTCGAGCCGTACCGCGCCATGCTCAAGCCCGACCTGCCCTTTTGGAGCCGCAACCTGCACGAGGCGGGCTACCGCACCGGCTACTTTGGCAAGTGGCACATCGAGCGCAGCGGCGAGTTGGAGCACTTTGGCTTCGACCAGTACGAGGTAGATACGGCGGGCTACCGCGCCCACCGGCAGGCGCAGGGGCTGGAGCCGCGCGGCCCCGCGCTTAGCTTGGCCCGCCGCGTGCCCCAGCCGGGGTACGAGGATTTTCTGCTGTATGGGGTGACCGACGAGCCCGCCGAAAGCAGCCACGAGCATTACCTTTACTCGCAGGGCATCGCCTTTATCGAGCGGGCCGCGCGCGAGGAGGCCGCGCAGCCGTGGGCGCTCTTTGTGAGCACCGAGGGGCCGCACGACCCCTATGTGGTGCCGCGCAGCCACTGGGAGCGCTACGACCCCGCTGCCCTGCCCGTGCCCGCGAGCTTTGAGGACCCCCTGGCTGATCGCCCCGGCATTTACCGGCGCATTCAGCGGGTGTGGGAGGGGCTGGAATGGGCCGACTTTGCCGAGGCCACCGCCTGCTACTACGCCTTCTGCTCGCTGATTGACGATCAGGTGGCACGCATCCTCCAAACGCTGGAGGCGACGGGGCAGCTTGACAACACGCTGATCGTCTTCACCTCGGACCACGGCGATTACATGGGCGCGCATCGCCTGTTGCTCAAGGGGATCCCCGCCTTCGAGGAGGCCTATCGGGTGCCGCTCGTGCTGTGCGGGCCGGGCATCCCGCAGGGGCGCACGGTGCCCGATGTGACGAGCCTGATGGACCTGGCCGCCAGCATCGTCCCGCTGACCACGGGCGGCACCTTTCCCGCCGAGGGGCGCTCGCTGCTGCCCCTGCTGCAGGCGGAGCCGGACGCTGCCTGGGCGCAGGAAGCCTTTGCCGAGGGGCACGGGCAACGCTTCTTTTTCACGCAGCGCCTGCTGTGGGAGGGGCGCTACAAGTATGTCTTCAACGGCTTCGATGAGGATGAGCTGTACGATCTGGAAAGCGACCCGCACGAGCTGTGCAATCTGGCAAGCGACGAGGCGCTCCGGCCCGTGCTGCAGCGGATGGCGGCGCGCATGTGGGAAATCATCGTGGAGACAGGAGATTTTAACATGTACCAATCCCAGTATGGGATGTTTCGCTTTGCGCCCGTGGGGCCGGACGCGGCGGTGCGCGCCCACCATCAGGCGGCCCGCCCATGAGAGCCCCGCGCCTGCGTATCAGCGATATCAAGGCGACCACGGTGACGGTGCCGCTGGAAGCGCCGCTCCGCCACGCGAACGGGGTGCACGAGGGCCGCTTCGTGCGCACCATCGTGGAGGTTGTTACCGACGAGGGGCTGGTGGGGCTGGGGGAGATGGGCGGCGGCGGGGAAAGCGCGGAGGCGGCGATCACGGGGATGAAGGCCTACCTGCTGGGCCACGATCCCTTTCAGCTGGAGGCGCTGCGCTGGAAGATCATGAACCCCACCGCCTCGCTGTACAACAACCGCACGCAGATTCACGCCGCCCTCGAGTTTGCCTGCATGGACATCATCGGCAAGGCGACGGGGATGCGCGCCTGCGACCTGCTCGGCGGCTCGCTGCGCGAGGAGGTGCCCTTCGCCTCCTACCTTTTTTACCGCTACGCCAACCCTGAGAGCGGCGCGGGGGGCGAGGCGCGCCCGGAGGAGATGGTGGCGCACGCGCGCGAGTTGGTGGCGCAGCATGGCTTTTCCACGCACAAGCTGAAGGGGGGGGTCTTCCCGCCGGAGCACGATCTGGCGGTGCTGGAGGCACTGGTGGCGGCCTTCCCCGGCCACACGCTTCCGCCTGGACCCCAACGCGAGTTGGTCGGTGGAGGAGGCTATCCACATCGGGCAGCGGCTGCTGGGGATGCCGCTCGACTATTACGAGGACCCGACCTGGGGGCTGGATGGGATGGCGCGGGTGCGCGAGCGGCGTGCCGCTGCCGACGGCGACGAACACGGTGGTGGTCAATTTTGAGCAGCTTGCCGCCTGCATCCGGCTGAAAGCGGTGGACGTGATCCTGCTGGATACCACCTTCTGGGGCGGGCTGCGGCAGGCGTACAAGGCGGGGACTGTGTGCGAGAGCTTCCAGTGGGGGGTGGCTGTCCATTCCAGCGGGCGAGTTGGGCATCCAACTGGCGACGATGCTGCACCTGGGGGCGGCGCTGCCGAACCTGCGCTTTGCCGCCGACGCGCACTACCACCACCTGACTGACGATATCATCGAGGGAGGGCTGCTGCGCTACCACAACGGCGCCATCGCCCTGCCGGAGGGGCCGGGGCTGGGGGTGACGCTGGACCGGGACAAGGTGGCGCAGTATGCGGAGTTGTACCGCGAGCTTGGCCCCTACCAGTACGATCGTGACGCGCAGCGGCCCGGGTGGTACGCCATCGCGCCCAACCGCCACTATGCCACCCCGCCCATGTGAGGGGCGCGGGCTTCCACTATCCTTTATCCTGAAAGAGCTATGTTCCTATGACGCTTCCATTGTTTGATCTGACCGATAGGGTTGCGATTGTTACGGGCGGGACCGGCGTGCTGGGGGGCGAGATGGCGCGTGCCCTGGCGGCGGCGGGGGTGCGCGTGGGCCTGCTGGGCCGGCGCGAGGAGGTGGCGCAGGCAGGGGGTGGCGCAGATCGAGGCGGCGGGGGGGCAGGCGATGGCCCTGCCCGCGGATGTGCTGGACGAGGCGCAGCTTGTGGCCGCGCGCGAGGCGGTGCTGGAACGGTGGGGGCGGCTGGATATTCTGGTGAATGCGGCGGGGGCAACCTGCCGGGGGCCACGCTGACGCCCCAGAATACTTTCTTTGACCTGGAGTCGCAGGCGTTCCAGCAGGTGGTGGATTTGAACCTGGTGGGGACTGTGCTGCCCAGCCAGGTGTTTGGCGCGCCGATGGCCACGCAGGGTCGGGGGGTGATCGTCAACATCTCTTCGATGGCGGCGCAACGGGCTGTCACGCGGGTGGCGGGCTACTCGGCGGCGAAGGCGGCTGTGGATAACTTTACTCGCTGGCTGGCCACTGAGTTGGCGCGCCGCTACGGGGAGGGGCTGCGCGTCAACGCTATCGCGCCCGGCTTCTTTATCGGTGACCAGAACCGCCGCCTACTCCTCAACGAGGATGGCTCGCTGACGGCGCGCGGGCAGGCGATTGTGGAGCATACGCCGATGGGGCGCTTTGGCGAGCCGGAGGAGTTGGTGGGGACGCTGATCTGGCTGTGCAGCGACGCGGCGCGCTTCGTGACGGGGGTGGTGGTGCCAGTGGATGGGGGCTTCTCCGCCTTCACTGGCATCTGAGAGGGATGGTTCACCACAGAGGCACAGAGGGCACGAAGGGGGGATGGTTCGACCACAGAGGCACAGAGAGCACGAAGGGGGTGGTTGACCACAGAGGCACAGAGAGCACGAAGGGTTTTCTGCTTTTACGGCCTGAGCCTTTGTGGTCTTTGTGCCTCTGTGGTGCCTCATCCGTCGTGTCGTTCTTTGTGTCATCCGTTCACGAGGCGCTTGACACCGTCGGTGAGGCGGGGGACGTTGAAGTTGATGAGCAGGCCGAGCCAGCGTTTGGAGAGGCGCAGGTAGGTCAGCAGTTGCGCGCTGTGCAGGGGCAGGAGGGTTGCCACGGACTTTAGCTCCACGATGAGGACGCCATCCACCACAACATCGAGCCGGTAGGCGCAGTCCAGCTCGATCCCTTTGTAGCGCACGGGCAGGGAAAGCTGTCTTTCAAAGGGAAGATGGCGCCATTCCAACTCCTGGCACAGGCACTCCTCATAGGCCGATTCCAGCAGCCCCGGCCCAAGCTCGCGGTGCACCTCAATCGCTGCGCCGATGACCTGCCCGGAAAGAAAATTCGCGTACTCGCGGTCGCCCTGCATGGGGGGTTACCTCCGCTTGGGGTGCGTTGTGTCATGCCCCATTATATCGGAGGGCGCTAGGGGCTGGAAGTCACGGCTGGATGGGCGCGCGAAGGCTTGACGCCCCTGGGCGCTGTCGCTATGATGGGGTGGCCACAAGCGTCCTTTACACACATTGCCAGCGGTTAACCCCCCATGAACCCACCTCATCTGCTGCTGCTGCACGGCGCACTGGGCGCGCGCTTTCAGTTTGACGCGCTCGTGCCGCTGCTAGCGCCACACTTTACGCTCCACCTGCTGGACTTTGAGGGGCACGGCGGGCAGCCCGCGCGCGACCGCGAGTTCCGCAGCGAGTGGTTCGCTGAGAGCGTGGTGGCGTGGCTGGATGAGCAGGGCATCGAGCAGGCGCACCTTTTCGGCTACAGCCTGGGGGGCTATGTGGCCTGTCTTGTCGCGCGCGAGTGGCCACAGCGGGTCGCGCGCGTGGCCACCCTGGGCACCCGCTTCCTGTGGGACGAGGCAACGCTGCGCCGCGAGTTGCGCTACCTGGAGGTGGAGACGATGCGCCAAAAGGTGCCGCGCTTTGTAGAGGAGCTTGCCGCACGCCACACGGCCCTGGGCTGGGAGACGGTGGTGGCGCAGACACAGGGGCTGCTACGCGCAAACAGCGAGCGCGGGGGCCTTTCGCCGGAAGTCGTTTCCGCAATCGAGCAGCCGGTGCGCGTCATCGTCGGCGACCGCGACACGACGGCGGGCGTGGCCGAAAGCTTTGCCATCTACCAGGCACTCCCTCAGGGTCAGTTCGAGGTGCTGCCCGCCACCCCACACCCCCTTCCGCGCGCGCCCCTGCCTCGCCTCGCTGCCTCGCTCGTGGAGTTTTTCGCTGGGCTGATCCATGAAGGCAAGATGAGCTGTAAGGGGCGTCTACCCGTCGCACCTTCACCCTGACTGACACTAGCTACACCACGGGCGAGCACTTTGCCTATAGCTACGATGCCAGTCGGCAGTCGCATCGCGATGACCGACGCGCTCGGTGCCCATGCCTACACCTACGATGCTGCGGCTCTATGCGTTAGCTCACTGACGGCGTGGGGAATGTGATGCGCGCATGCTATGCGCCCTGCGGGGCGGGGGCTGCTAGCAGTGCGCGTGGTTTTACGGGCGAGGAGGTGGATGCGACGGGGCTGGTGTACTTGCGGGCGTGGTATTGTAGATGCGATGGTCCTGACCAGTGAGTGCTTATGCTTGTTGGATACGACCTGTGATTGACTATACTCCTCGTCATGCATCTCTCTCAACCGTTACGGAGGCAGGAACATGACTGTGAGCGACATGCGCGAGCAATTGCACAAGCAAATAGACCGCCTGCCCGATGAAGTGGTAGAGCAAATTGCCGACTTCACGCTCTTTGTCATGGCACGGCGGCGGATACCCCCTGCCTATACAGAGTGGGGTGAGAAGCAATGGCAGAGCTTTGCACTCGAACAGCTTTTCAGTGACGACGACGATGTAGACTATTCCCTGGAGGATGCGCAGGAAGTATATCATCCATGAAAGCGGGTGATGTCGTTCTGGTGCGTTTTCCCCAGGCGGATCTCCTAGCAGGAAAGCTTCGCCCGGCTCTGATCGTTGCGATGGCTCCTGGTCACCATACGGATGTAGTGTTGACGTTGATCACCTCGCGTACATATCAGGCCATTCCTGACTTTGACGAGATGATCAACCCGGTGGATGATGACTTTCAGACCTCTGGATTGAAGGTGAGTTCTGTCGTTCGATTAGCGCGATTAGCTACCGTTGAGGTCGCTGTGATCAACGCTCGGCTTGGACACATATCGGCTGAGCGACTTCAGGCGATCAGAGTGCGTCTTGCTGACTGGTTGAAGCAACCTTGAATTGGCTTCCTGATGCCAGCTATGGCACGATCATCAGCTACTATCTCCATCATCAGCAAGAGATAGACGCCTATCTGGCGCAACGGGAAGAGGCACGACAGCAAGTCCGTGCCCTGAACGAGGCGCGCTTTAGCATGCAGGGGGTGCGCGACCGCTTGCTCGCACGATAGGGTCAGCAGGGGAAGGTAAGTGTGCTTCGTTCGCGTTCCACATAGCGCTTGCTGGGAGGGATCACGACTGAGACGCAGGGGCGCTGCGCCAGCCCGGCTGAACCTTAGAGTCCCTATCGTCAACCGCTGCACGATGCGGTAAAATAGGTGCAGACGAGCATCCATCCGAAGAGGATTCCATGTCATTGCTTCTCCCATCCCTGGAAATAAGAGGGTTTCGCGGGCTGCGACACTTGACGATCAAGCGGGCGGGTCGTGTGAACCTGCTGGTCGGGAAGAACAATGTCGGCAAATCCTCCGTGCTGGAAGCGTTGCTGTTGTACGCGCGCCGTGGTGCGCTGGACACGGTGTGGGAGTTGGTTGAGCGGCGCGGGGAGGGGAGGCGCCCCCGTCGCGTGGCTCGTGATCTAGACGCGGAGGGAGAGCCCTTTCAAGTCCTGCGCTACTTGTTCTCAGGGAGGCCCTATCTTGACTATACCATGCGCCCCATTCAAATCGGTCCGATTGAAGATCACGCTCGCCAGATTCGAGATCAGCATCACCCCGCACCGAGACGGGGAGAGGTCTCCCAGGACGGAAGTCCTCGATGTCCCCATTCCCTACCTTAAGGTAACTCGCGGCAGCAACGGACACGACCGGCAATACCCCCTTGACAGATATTTCCCTCGAACTCCTTCTGATCCTGATGAGATCAATGTCACATATGTGGCTGCCAGTGGGTTGACCGACGAACAGGCAGTCAAGTACTGGGATGCGGTCACCCTGACAAGTGCCGAGGAGGAGGTAACATCAGCACTTCGCCTGATCGCCCCTGACGTCGAGCGCCTCAACTTCACTAGTACTCCTGAGTTGCCGAGAAATCGCGCACCGATCGTTAAGCTTCGTGGGCAGAACACACCCATTCCTTTGCAGAACATGGGCGAGGGCTTGAATCGCATGCTGGGCATTGCCCTGGCACTGGCGCACGCGCGTGGGGGTTTGGCCTTAATTGATGAGTTCGAGAGCGGCCTGCACTACTCGGTGCTGACCGACCTGTGGCGGCTAGTGTTTCGGCTGGCGAAGCAGCTCGACATTCAGGTGTGGGCCACCACCCATAGCTGGGATTGCATTCAGGCGTTCCAGCGGGCTGCGGTTGCCGACCCTGACGAGGAGGGCATGCTCTTCAGCTTGCGCGTGAGCCAGCGCGACCCGGGTGTGGTGGTCGCAGTGCCTTTTTCCGAAGAGGAACTTTCTGTTGCCACCGAGCGCGACATCGAGGTGCGATAGATGAATCTATTGTTGGTCGAGGGTTTTGACGATCAGCACGTGTTGTGGAACCTTTTGGAAGCGCGCCAGTTCCCCGAGCGCTTCGACATCAAGCAGGAGCAGGGGTATGACACGTTATTGAAAGCCCTTCCTACACGGTTGAAGGCAAGTGATTTGGAGCGTCTCGGGATCATAGTGGATGCAAACGACAACCCGCAGGGTCGGTGGGATGCTGTACGCAGTCGTTTGCCGAACAATACCCTCCCGGTAAACCGAGGTCCGGCGGGGTGGTAGGGATAGTGCAGCTGCAAGACCGCGATATCCGTGTGGGGCTCTGGCTCATGCCGGATGGGCCACAACCCGGTGCTCTTGAAACATTCTTTGCCAGCCTGATACCACCGGACGACGATCTCTGGCCCCACGCAGTCACCACGGTGAAAGGCATTGCTGAGAGCCAACGCCGCTTTGCAGCGAGCCATCACATGAAGGCTACCGTCCATACATGGTTGGCCTGGCAGAAGCACCCCGGCGCACCGATGGGACAAGCGATCGGGTCTGGAAGCGTAATGCGTCTGCTCCGCCGGTCGGCCCCCTCATGGAGTGGCTACGGCGCCCTTTGTTGAGGACGCGTGAGGGAGGTGCGGCTGATGACCCCATCTCCGTCCTTGAATTAGCTGTCTGATGAATGGGAGTGCCGCTGTGACCGATCCAGCCTCTCGTCTTATCGCCCTGGAGGTGCTGGAACTGGGCAAGACTCTGTTTGATGCGCTGATCGAGGTAGCGCTGGAACGTGAGGGGGCGACGGCGCTTCCGGAGCCCCGGAGCTCCCATGACCTCTGCCTATCCCGACGAGCGCGCCGCGCTGCTGGATGCGGCTGTAGCGCGCCTCGCCTCGACCCGTCGCACCTTCACCGAGGAGGAGGCGCTTGCCCCCCTGTGGGAGGCGGGGTTTGAAGTGACCCCCTACGATGATTCCCGCTTGCGCCTGGCGTGGGAGGCCAGTGCTACAGCCCCGCGCCACTGGTGCCTCGCCCACCATGTAGTGGCGAATGACCGCCTGCATGATCGGCTTGTGACTGGCAAGTGGGATGGACGCAATCTGGATGCTGAACTGAAGCGCCTATCGGCCAGGGATGGGGTTCACTACGTCTTGTACCCGCACGACCCTCGACTCGCCCATCATGCGGGAATATGGGAGCTTGCCACCCACGAGCGCAATGTCCGCCTTGACCCTGCGACCCGGAGCGCCCTGGAAGCCCTTCTGCCCGGCCTGCTCGACCGCCTGGCTGAGGCACCCGGCACCCCCTGGACCGTCGGCCAGATAACCGAGGCGCTGGGGAGCCTCGGCTGGGGCGATGTCGGCAGGCAGGAAGCATGGCTCAAGGTGCGCGCGTGGCTGCTTTCCCAGCCGGCGTTTGCACGGGTAGGCGCAGACTACTGGTTGCCCACTCCTTCCGTACCCACGCCAGCCCGCCCCTTCCGCGTCGCTGTTCTCCCGGTGCAAGGGGCAGGCCCGGCCGTCCCGAGCCGCTCCCCGGAAGCGGATGCCGATGCTCCGCCCGAAGGGGAGTTCCGCCCCTCATCGCCCGGCGCCGCGCGCGAGGCGCACGCGAACCACGCGCTTCGATAGCGTGGAAGCTCTCCTTGCGGACCTTCCATGTTCATGGCGGCTACCTCCCCGTACCGACCCAGGCACGCGCTATCTATCCGTCGCGTGCGCCTGGCGAGGGGGAGCGCACCATCTTGGCGGGGCGCTGGTACGACACCGGGGAGGCATTCTGGCTCTGGCTGGACCGTGAGCGGCACAGGCTCTATGGGGACGCCCTGGCCGATTGGCTGGCATGGTATGGCACGGGCGATATCCTCCGCGTTGTCTGGGCACCCGATGTCATCCTCTTCCGGGTGGAGGGGCACGACGAAGAGGTGGAGCGCGGAAGAAAGTCGCCTGGTGGATCCCGAAGCCCTTCGGGCACTGCGGGGGGGAATCGGGGAATCCTACCGCGCCTCCCTCCAGCACATTCTGGCAAGCGCGCCCGACGGCCTATCGTTCGCAGAGCTGGTAGCTGCCTTACGCGCCCGCCAGGGGCATGAAGTGGCCCGGAACACCGTGCGTACGCTCCTGCACGCGGGCGGGTTCCTGCAGCGGGGCGGCCGCTGGGTTCGCGTCGCCCGATCCCGATGGGAGCGCCCGGCGATTGCGCAGGAGCCTCGGTGTCCCTCGGGATGGCACCAGAGGAGGGGGCAAGCGCCCCCCTAGCGCTCCGCCAGGCCACTGATCGCGACTATGGCCGCGGTTTGCGCGAGGCTTACCTTACAGCGACGGATGGCACCTCCCGTCGCTTTCCCGCGAGGTGCAGGAAACGCTGCTAATCTCAGGGTGTTTGGGGCATGGGGCGGGGGGCTCGCGCAGAAAACGATGATGGTTAACAAGTGTTACGAGGCGGCGTAACCCATAAACGACCTGGGGCACGTTGGGAGGCGAAGCAGGAGCGGGGGCGCACGCGGCGATGAGTGTGCTTCGTGCTCGCGCGGCGATAGCTGCGCGGCGATAGCAATGTGGATCTCCCGGGGCTGACTGCGTCAAGAAGTCGTATAGGTGTCTCTTTTTATTCTGATTCCTAATCTATGATATTGTGTATTATAAAAGATTAGGAGAGTGAGAATGTCAGGGAGGGGGCTGCTGCGTTCGCCGTAGGAGCAGGAACACCGCAAGAGATGGAGCTTAACGATACGCGCTACAACCTCAGCGTTGCTCTAGCACAAGGCGCACACCAAAGGCGATCTTGACCACCGGACTCTAGGAAGTACACAGCATTACCTGCCCTTGAAGGAGCGCAGGGTTGGCTTTTAGTAATTGCTCTCCTCTTGCTATGATTATGTCGCAACATCCGACAACTTTGGAGGGCGTAGCAACTTGGATACGATGTTTTGTTCGGGCAAGTCCAGCGGAGCCAAGGGACTAAACACGCCATCCTGATACTTGACGAGAATGGTGTGAGTCATACACTGCAAGAAAGCAATAGTAGTGGCTTGTCCCTGGTTACCGAGAATAAGCGCCACTTCGCTCTTTCGCCTGCGGCCAAGATATCTCCTACCAACTACCCGACACCTCCTACCTGACGCCGTCGCCACCTGCTCCGAATCCTTCATCATCGGTGCGATGGCCAGCGGTTAACCCACCTACCAGCCACCACCCACGAATTGCCAATCGCCAATGCGCCATGCCTCCCTACCACCTGGACCCCCCCCAACCTCCGCCTGGATGGCCGCGTCGCCCTCGTCACCGGTGGCAGCCGCGGCCTGGGCCTTGGCATGGCGCAAACCCTTGCTCACGCGGGCGCCAACCTTGCCATTGCCGCGCGCACCGAGAGCCAGTTGGAAGAAGCAGCGGCACTTCTGCGGGCGATGGGAAGCGAGGTCCTGGTGGTGCCGACGGATGTTGGGGAGGTGGAGGCCGTCCGCCAGATGGTGGCGGCAACCCACGACCACTTCGGGCGCCTGGACATTCTGGTCAACGCCGCGGGCATCAACATCCGCCAGCCCGCCGCCACCTTCACCGAAGCGGACTGGGACAAGGTGATGCAGGTCAATGCAAAGGGAGCCTTCTTTGCCGCGCAGGCAGCGGCGGAACGAATGCGCCAGCAGGGCAGGGGCAAGATCATCAACGTCGGCTCCCTCTCCTTCGAGATCGTCGTGCCCAACATCGCCCTCTACGCCATCAGCAAGGGAGCCATGCGCCAGATGACCCGCGCCCTCGCCGTCGAGTGGGCAACCGATGGGATCCAGGTCAACGCTATCGCCCCCGGTCGCTTCTGGACCGAGATGACCGACGCCATCTTTTCCGACCCCGACCTGCACCAGAGCGCCGTGGCGGTCATTCCCATGGGGCGGCCCGGCGTCCCCGCCGATCTTGGCGGCGTCACCCTGCTGCTCGCCTCGGACGCCTCCGACTACATCACCGGGCAAACCATCGTTGTGGACGGCGGCTGGCTTGTCAGCGGTGGAACCAGAGGGTAATCCCATGACCAGCACCGACACCACCATGCAGGCCCTGATGTTCACAGCGCCCCGCACCCTGGAACTCCAGACGCTACCCCTTCCCGAAATCCAGCAGCCCGACGACGTCCTCCTCCGCGTGCGCGCGGCTGGCATCTGCGGCTCCGACCTGCACGGCTACACCGGCCAGAGCGGGCGCCGCACTCCCCCGCTCATCATGGGCCACGAGGTAGTCGGTGAGGTAGTCGCCACCGGCCAGCGCGTCACCGATCTGCCCCCTGGCACACGTGTCGCCGTCTATCCCCTCGCCTCCTGCGGCACCTGCCCCGCCTGCCAGAGCGGCCAGCCTAACCGCTGCCCCACGCGCCGTCTCATGGGCATGGACGCGCCCGGCGGCTACGCCGACTACGTGCTCTGGCCCGCGGCCAACCTCCACCCCCTGCCCGACACCCTGTCCGACGCGGCGGGCAGCCTCGCCGAACCGCTGGCCGTCGCCCTCCACGCTGCGGCACGCGCGCCCCTCCAGCCCGGCGACCCCGTCTTCGTAGCTGGCGCCGGCCCCATCGGCCTCCTCCTCACCGCCGTTCTTCGCCAGCGGGGCGCCGCCCCCATCCTCGTCAGCGACCTGAGCGACGAGCGACTTGCCGCCGCCCGCACCCTCGGCGCCCACATCACCATCAACCCTCGCGAGCAGGAGCTAGAGGCCACCGTGCGCCAGCACACCGACGGCCAGGGCGTCGCCGCCGCCTGGGAAGCCGTCGGCACCAGCGCCACCGTCCAGCAAGCCACCGCCGCCACCCGCGACGGCGGCACCATCGTCTGGGTAGGCAATAACCAGCGCATCGTAGAGGTAGACATGCAGCGCATCGTCACCCGCGAGCTAACCCTCATCGGCACCTACGGCATGACCCGCACTGACTTCCAGCACGCCCTCCACTTCCTCAGCGCCAACCACCTCGACCCCACCGCACTCATCACCCACCACGCCTCCCTCTCCGAGGGCCCCACCCTCTTCCCCCACCTCCTCGCCACCCCCTCCCTCATCAAATGCATCTTTACGCCACGCGCGGTGGAGTGAAAGGGCCGCTTCACGTGGTGAATGGGGCATGGTAACCCGTCCTGAACATACTTGACACAGGCTTTGGGGGCCTACCTCCCGTCGCCACCTAGCTATCCGGTGGCTCTACGTCGTGCTCCGCTGGCTCTGCTGCAGGACCGTCGTGTGCAAATTGCTCCAACCCAGCGGGAAGCCAGGGAGGAGCACGGCTCACCGTACGGGGATTGCCGTGTGCGAGCGAAGGCGGGTATAGTGCGCTACTGATAGCGTCAAGGATGACACCCAGAGAAAGGGACTCTACTTATGGCCGACGACAAGCCCATTACCGGACGCGCCTCTATCGGCGAGTGGCTGAGCCACCCCGTGGGCGGTCCGCTGCTGCGAGAGTTTCTGGCGCAGGGGGGGCAGGATGAGAGTGCGCTGGCGCCCGCGCGGAATATCCCGCTGGAGCAGTTGGTCGCGCTCAGCCAGGGGCAGGTGCCGCAGAGCGTGGTTGATTCCCTGGTGGCACAGGCCAACGGCGGCGTGATGCCGGATGTGAGCGATGCGCCGAGCAGCGGGTGGAACGAGAAGATCGTGCCGGGCCGCTTCGCGGGGCAGACGGTGATCGTCACCGGCGCGGGCTCCGGCATCGGTCGCGCCACGGCGTCGCGCATCGCTCGGGAGGGGGGCCGCGTGATAGCGGTTGACATCGCTGGCGAGCGGCTGGAGGAGGTTGCGGGCGCGCACGCAGACTTTGACGTGGTGACGGTGGTGGCTGACATTACAAAGGATGAGGACATAGCGAAGATCGTCGCCGCCGCGGGAAATCGCGTTGATGGGCTCGGAAACATTGCGGGCATCATGGACGACATGACCCCCCTGCACGAGGTGAGCGATGCCGTCTGGTCGCGGGTGTGGACGGTCAATGTGGATGGGCTGTTCCGCTTGAGCCGCGCCGTGCTCCCGCTCATGCTGGCCGCGGGCAGCGGCTCCATCGTCAATGTGGCCTCCGAGGCGGCGCTGCGGGGGTCGGCGGCGGGGGTGGCCTATACGACCTCCAAGCACGCGGTAGTCGGGCTTACCCGAAGCTGTGCCTTTATGTATGGGCCGCTCGGCATCCGCGTCAATGCGGTGGCCCCTGGCGGGGTCGCGACGGGGATGAGTGCCAACTTTGCTTCCGAGTACGGCCAGCAGCGAATCGGCTCGGTCCTGGCCCTGATGCCGCCCATCGCGCAGGCCGCGCAACTCGCTGCGTCCATCACCTTCCTGCTCAGCGACGACGCCACCAACATCAACGGGGCCATCCTGCCTTCTGACAGCGGCTGGTCTGTGCAGTGAGATCACTGGTTTTTGTCGCGGGGGTGGCGTATGCTAGGCTGCATATCCAATCTTCAGACGGTCAGGGGAGGCAGCCATGAGTGGGGTGCGCGTGCTGGTGGGAACTCGCAAGGGGGCGTTCGTCCTGACATCGGACGGCAAGCGGCAGCAGTGGGAGGTGAGCGAGCCGCACTTTGCGGGGTGGGAAATCTTCCACCTCAAGGGCTCGCCCGCGGACCCGAACCGCGTCTACCTGGCGCAGTCCAACGGGTGGTTTGGGCAGTTGATCCAGCGCTCCGACGATGGGGGCACGACGTGGAGCCCGGTCGGGCAACGAGTTTCACTATGAGGGCGAGCCGGGCACGCACCAGTGGTTTGACGGCACGCAGCATCCCTGGGCCTTCAACCGCGTCTGGCACCTGGAACCGTCGCTGACCGATCCGGACACGGTCTATGCGGGGGCGGAGGATGCCGCCTTGTTCCGCTCCGCGCGATGGCGGGCACACCTGGCAGGAGTTGCCCGGGCTGCGGCGCGCCAAGGGGCACCTGTGGCAGCCGGGCGCCGGCGGGCTGTGCCTGCACACGATCCTGCTGGACCCCAGCGACCCCGACCGGATCTTTGTCGCGATCTCGGCGGCGGGCGCCTTTCGCACCACCGACGGCGGCGAGACGCTGGCGCCCGATCAACAACGGGCTCCTCTCCCCCTACGAGCTACCCGACCCGGAGGCCGATGTGGGCCACTGCGTCCACAACATGGCGATGCACCCGTCGCGCCCCGGCGTCCTCTTCATGCAGAAGCATTGGGACGTGATGCGCAGCGACGATGCGGGCGATCTGTGGCACGAGGTCAGCGGCAACTTGCCCAGCGACTTTGGCTTTCCCATCGCCGTCCACGCGCACGAGCCGGAAACCATCTACGTGGTGCCCATCAAGAGCGACTCCGAGCACTTTCCGCCGGATGGCAAGCTGCGCGTGTATCGCAGCCGGAGCGGCGGCACCGAGTGGGAGGCGCTGACCAACGGGCTGCCCCAGGATAATTGTTATGTAAACGTGCTGCGGGACGCGATGGCGGTGGACACGCTGGACGAGTGCGGCATTTACTTTGGCACCACGGGCGGGCAGGTCTACGCCTCGGCGGACGGGGCGACAGTTGGCAGGCCATCGTGCACGACCTGCCCTCGGTGCTTTCCGTGGAGGTCCAGACCCTGCCATGATTTGCGTGGTGCTCCCCTACCACCTGCGCCTGCTGGCGCGCGTCGGCAAGTCGGTCGCCCTGCAGGTTGAGGGGCCGATCACACAGCGCACGATCCTGGATGCGCTGGAGGCCGACTACCCCATGCTGCGCGGCACGCTCCGCGATCACACGACGAAGCAGCGCCGCCCCTTTATCCGCTTCTTCGCCTGCGGCGAGGACCTGTCCCACCTGCCCCCGGACGAGGCCCCTGCCCGAGGCGGTGGCCACCGGCGCCGAGCCCTTCCTGATCATAGGCGCCATGGCGGGCGGCTCACGACCCCGCCCTGAAAGGAACAGCGGCCCCGCCACCCAGCCCGCCCGGGCAAGGTGGCGGGGCGGCGCGCAGCAACCGCACGCAGGCGACCGTCTGAGGGAAAAGGCTTTCCCACAGGGCTACTGGCCCAAAGGCCGTGGAGCCTACCCCGAATGATTTGCAGGCGCTCGATAGCGCCCTGTCCACCCCCTCCCTCCGGCGCGCGCCCCTTATCCTAGGGACGCCGCTCCTTGCTCGTCGCCCCAGTGTCCCGCGAGGAGCGCGCGATAGGAGACCCAGGCGGCCACCAGGCCGACGAGGACGAGCAGGGCCGCCGATGGGGTCTCGGTGTTCCAGGTGATGGAGGCCACGGTCGCCACCCCTTCAGGCAGCCCCACGTCGCCGCGCGGCAGGTAGGTGGTTCTGGTGAACCAGCAGGGTGAAGAGGAGGAGGGCCACGAAGGTCAGCGGCGTCCCAAAGATGGCGAACTGGATGACGGGCGAGAGGAGGAGGAAGAGGGGCGCCACGAGGCTGGTGCGCCATCCAGCGGCCGAGCGCCCCAGACTGCGGATATCCGCGCCATGCTGCACCGCGAACCCCGCGACCACCAGGCTGAGGCCAATGCCCAGCCAGACGCTAGGATCGCCGAACGGATGCGACATCGGTGTCCAGCCAAACCAGCGAAGGTTGGTAGCGCTCCAGACGGCCCCCGCCACCGCATACACGACCCCG
>CAVRLZ010000009.1:0-30525 GCA_963721895.1 uncultured Chloroflexia bacterium
TGCGAAAGCATCTGGAGGCGGAGTTTAGCGCAATCTACCTCCACATCAACTTGAAGGGTAATGCACGCACCACCGGGGAAAGGCGACGACGCGAAAAGGGCAATGTTTTCGGTGATCAAATCCGTGTTGGCATCGGCATCACGTTTCTGATTCGGAAGAAGGATGAGAGCGGACCAGCACGTATCTACATTCACTCAGTAGCGGACTACTTGACAGCAGACGATAAGCAAAGCCTGCTCGATCAAGCAAGTACTCTTGCTGCCCTTCCCTTCGACCAAATAACACCAGACAATCGCGACGTGTGGCTGACCGAGGGCATGGAGGCTGGGTTGGAGGCGTTCTGCCGATTGGCCAAAGGACGCTAAGGCGGGGGGCGGAGCATGCGGTTTTCAGCAGATACCGGCGCAGGCGTGGAGACGAACCGCGATGCCTGGCCGTATAACTTCGACCGGGATGGAGTTGGAGCACAACATGCGGCGCTGATTGACACATACAATGACCAGGTTTGCCTCTGGCACAGATCGGTCCAAAAGAGAGCGTTGACAACTTTATTCTCAACGATCCGAGAGGATCAGCTGGCCGGCAGACCTTAAAAAAGCCCTGCCCGTGGCAATCTGACGGAGCTCCCCATCAAGGTTCGCCGCGCCACTATACCGCCCGTTCGTAAGACAGTGGCTCTCTTTGATCACGACTCTAACGAGGACGTCTACCAGTTCCCCTCCTTCTTCCCCACCCCCGACAGCGACAACCTCGTCATCTGTATAACCGACAAAGGCTCCGAAAAGCCATTCATGGCCATGATGATCGACAAGGTCGTGGACCTTCACCTTGTCGGGGCTGGGTCGTCGGCGCAATGCTTCCCCCTGTACACCTACGATGAAGACGGGGGCAACCGCCGCGAGAATATCACCGATGGGCCCTGGAGCGCTTCCGCGAGCGCTACGCCGCCGAAGAGCCGAAGGGTTTTGAAAACCCTTCGGGTCTGACCAAAGAGGATATCTTCTACTATACGTACGCCCTGCTGCACCACCCCACCTACCGCGAGCGCTACGCCGCGAACCTGCGCCGCGAGTTGCCGCGCCTGCCCCTGGTGCCCGAGTTCTGGCCCTTCGCCCGTGCCGGGCGCCGCCTGGCCGAGCTCCACGTGACCTACGAGGCGCAGCCCCGCTTTCCCCTGGAATTCATCGAAACCCCCGACGTGCCGATCTCCCTCCGCGTGGAGGCGATGCGCCTGAGCAAGGATGGCACGCAGGTGCGCTACAACGACTTTCTGACCCTCGGCAACATCCCCCCGGAGGCGCACCAGTACCGCCTGGGCAACCGCTCCGCCCTCGCCTGGCTCGTGGACCAGTACCGCGTCACCGTGGATCGCCGCAGCGGCCTCCGCAACGACCCGAACCGCGCGGACGACCCCGAGTACATCCTGCGCCTCATCGGGCAGGTGGTGACGGTGAGCGTGGAGACCGTGCGCCTCGTCGCCGCGCTCCCTGGGACTTTCGTAGGGGCGACGGTGGGCGGGGGTGGCGGAAAGGCGCGGCGTGCGCGTAAGGAAGGCGGGTGGTGCGATGGGCGCGGCGGGCGAGGCCGCGGAAAGGGCGGCGGTGCGCATCCCGGCGTCGGTGGCCGCCGGCCCCGCCCCTACCCCGCGCCTGCCCACCACCCTGCCCATTGGACGAACCGACCCGTAGGGGTGGGGCCAGCGCGGAACCCATCTCGCACACACGCCCTCGCCCCTCGCGCGGCCTCACCCGCCTGTTGCCGCCGCGGAAGCAAAGAGGCGGGGGGCATGCGGCGCCACCCCCCTGCCCATTGGACGGACCGACCCGTAGGGGTGGGGCCAGCGCGGAACCCATCTCGCACACACACCCTCGTCCCTCGCGCGGCCTCACCCGCTGTCCCCCGCACGCTCCATCGTTCCATCGCGTCGGCGCTGGATCGTCGGTGGCGGGCAGACACACAGGTCTGCCCCTACCGTCGCGGCGTCATCGCGGGGCGGGGGTGGCAAATCGAGCGGAAAGGGGAACCTGTGTCAGATACGCCGCCTACGAAGCGTGGGGGTGACCAGTGCCTTCGGAGTGGATTCCGCGCAGCATGCCCTCAATGTCTAGCCCTTCGTCGAGGTCGGGCCAATAGACGCTCAGTGCGTCCAATTCCACATGGGCTGCCGCTACCTGTGACGCCCCGGCAAGCCAGGGATGCCATGCCAGGGGATTGGCAATGGTTCGCCCATCTTGAAGGGTTACCCAAATCTTGCCATCCGCAATGTGTACAGCAACCGGGCGAGTTGCCTCACCCTATCTTTAGACGTTCCGTGACTGTGGTCACAGGGTACCCCTTTCACCGTTGGGGATGATAACGATCCCACTCTGCCAAAAGCAATTCTTGATTTTCTTGAACAATCGCTATAGCCTGCTTTATCTCTGCCGGGCTGAAGCCATAAGCGTCCAAGAGTTCAACTGGCTCCAGCAATGATACGAGCGACATTGCCTGCCCGCCTCACATGAACATGGGCAGGGGGATGGTCGTTAAGAAAAATGATGTCCTGATAACCGGCGTCCCGCAGAATGGTAGGCAAGGGAAAGCTCGCTATTGTATTCTCTTATAGTGGATCGCAATCGTGAGAACAGTTCCTCAGTTGATAATAGAGAGCTCAATGAGGGAAGTCAAGCAAGATATTGCGGGATTTTATGGTGGGCAGCGTGAAAGAGCGTCGTTGATGCGAATGCTGAGTTGACCCGTGCAATAGCTGGGGGTGGAGCGTAACCCTCGGCGGCCCCAGTGGAACCCTGGGCAGGACGGGGAAGGATTACCCTCTGCCACGCTTCACCTTATAATGGAGACAGTCACCCTCCACACGCGTTGAGCCCTATGACCACACACACTGACCCTCGTATCCGCCACGCGTTCATTGCCACGGCGCTGGCGGCGCTGGACGATGTTGCGCGCACGCGCAAGGGGACGATCCTCTTTCTGGCGGGGGAATCGGGCAGCGGGCGCAGCGCGACGCTGGGCGCGCTGGCGGCGCAGGCGCGGACATTGCCCACGCGCCCCCTGGTGCTCCATGCCTCCTTCGACCCGCATGCGGTGCCAGCCGCCCCGCCCGACCCCACGCTGCGCCAAAAGATCGTTGACCTCTTTGGGGCGGATATTTTTATCACCCTGGCAGGCACCATCCACCCGCTGGCCGGGATCGTGGCGCAGCTTTTGTCAGCGGTGGGGCCGCTGCGCGACGTAGCGCAGGCGTGGGGCAATGCGGGGCGGCCCTCGCTGGAGGTGCCCTGGCTCTTTGGCGAGGCGCTGCAGCGCGTCGCCGCCACGCGCCCCATCCTTTGCCTGCTCGATGATTTGGAGGCGGCGGGGGCACCGTGGATTCCCTTCTTCCGCGAGGAGGCAGCGCTGGTCGCGACCAAGCCCCTCCTCCTCATCCTCGCCGTGGAGGGGGCAGCCACCCTCCCCGCCGAGCCGCCCCCTGGCGAGCGGGACGCGCTTTCCCTGGCCCGCACCCTCCAGCACTATGGGCAGGCCCGCTACCAGTACCTGCCCCCGCTGACCGTGGCGGAGGTGGCGGAGTGGATCCAGCCCGCCGACCCGAAACTGGTGGGCACCCTCCATACGCTCACGCGCGGCAACCCCACCTGGCTGCAGGCGCTATGGACGCAGTGGCAGGCAAAGGGGGTCGTCCAGCTACGCGGCTGGCGCGGCAAGCGCTGGGAGCTGCTGCCCACGTTCGATGACGAGGGGCTGCACCCCATCCAACGCATCCTGGGCGACTTCTTGGCGCACCTGGAACTGAATCGGCAGGAAGCGGAGCGCGCCCGCCTCCTCCTCAACGTGGCCGCCCTGGAAGGCCCCACCTTTACCGCCGACGCCCTGGCCCTGGCCGTGGGGCAGGAGCGCGACGAGGTGCTGGACTTTCTGGACGACTTTCTGGCCGCCACCGAGGAGGAGCCGGACAACCTGCTGCTCCCCCTGCCAGCCCTCACCCTGCTGGACGGCGCGGGGCAGTGGCGGGACCTGTGGCGCTACACCTTCGCCGACCCCTTGCTCTGGCGCACCCTCGCCACCTACGGCCTGGGGCAGCACGTCGAGCGCCCGCGCTACACCGCCGCCCTGGCAAAGGCGCTGGATCGCCTCTATTCCCTGGACCCCACCCCCGTCGCCCCCACCCTCGTCCGCCTGTACACCGTCCTGGGCAACGCCGAGCGCGCCACCCACTTTCAGCGCGCCGCCGACCGTGCCCACACCACCGAAACGGTCCGCTGGCAAACCCACTTTCTCCTCCAGGCCGACACCCTCGCTACACCCACGCCGACCACCTGCGCGCCACCGCCCACCTGCTGGAAGCGGGCCACTACCTCCTCCAGCGCGACACCCCCACCGCCCTCCGCGCCTTCCACGCCGCCCACACCCACGCCACCCACACCGACGACACCCATCCCGTCGCAAGGCGCGAGGACCAGGGGCGCGCCCTGCTCGGCATCGGCAAGGCGCACTACCATCTCGGCAGCTATGCCGCTGGCCTCCCCCCGCCCGTGACGCCCTCGCCCTCTTCCAAAGCCTGGGCCACCGCCCCGGTGAGGCAGCAGCGCTCAACCTCCTGGCCTCGCTGTACCAGGCGCAGGGCGACTATGCGGCGGCGCTACCGCTGTACGAGCGCGCGCTGGCGATCCGTGGAGGCGGTGCTGGGGGCGCAGCATCCCGATACCGCCACCAGCCTCAACAACCTGGCCGAGCTGTACCGTGCGCAGGGCGACTATGCGGCGGCGCTACCGCTGTACGAGCGCGCGCTGGCGATCCGGGAGGCGGTGCTGGGGGCGCAGCATCCCGATACCGCCACGCAGCCTCAACAACCTGGCCTTGCTGTACCAGGCGCAGGGCGACTATGCGGCGGCGCTTCCGCTGTACGAGCGCGCGCTGGCGATCCGGGAGGCGGTGCTGGGGGCGCAGCATCCCGATACCGCCACCAGCCTCAACAACCTGGCCGGGCTGTACCAGGCGCAGGGCGACTATGCGGCGGCGCGACCGCTGTACGAGCGCGCGCTGGCGATCCGGGAGGCGGTGCTGGGGGCGCAGCATCCCGATACCGCCACCAGCCTCAACAACCTGGCCGCGCTGTACCACGCGCAGGGCGACTATGCGGCGGCGCTTCCGCTGTACGAGCGCGCGCTGGCGATCCGGGAGGCGGTGCTGGGGGCGCAGCATCCCGATACCGCCACGCAGCCTCAACAACCTGGCCGCGCTGTACTAGGCGCAGGGCGACTATGCGGCGGCGCTGCCGCTGTACGAGCGCGCGCTGGCGATCCGGGAGGCGGTGCTGGGGGCGCAGCATCCCGATACCGCCACGAGCCTCAACAACCTGGCCGGGCTGTACCACGCGCAGGGCGACTATGCGGCGGCGCTTCCGCTGTACGAGCGCGCGCTGGCGATCCGGGAGGCGGTGCTGGGGGCGCACCATCCCGATACCGCCACCAGCCTCAACAACCTGGCCGCGCTGTACCAGGCGCAGGGCGACTATGCGGCGGCGCTACCGCTGTACGAGCGCGCGCTGGCGATCCAGGAGGCGGTGCTGGGGGCGCAGCATCCCGATACCGCCACCAGCCTCAACAACCTGGCCGCGCTGTACTACGCGCAGGGCGACTATGCGGCGGCCCTGCCCCTCATGGAACGGGCACTGGCCATCAGGGAGACAGCATTGGGGCCGCAGCACCCGCACACCCAGGGGTCACGTGGCGGGCTTGTGCTTATCCGCGAGGCCCTGGCGCGGCAGCAGGGCGGGGGTGGGGAGGGGTAGAGCACGGATTTCAGGATGGACGGTACGGCAGATTGCGCAGCATCCCGTAGGGACAAGGGGCGACGGCGGCTGCGATGGCACATTCGGTGGTTTGGTAGGGGCGAGGCGAGCGCGGAACCTACCTGGCAAACACACCGCCCTGAATCGCGCTGGCCTCGCCCGCCCGCCCCCCCTGCGGAACCCATCCCGCCGGGGATTGAAATCCCCGGCTAGCGGAGCCAACCCCTCCGGGGTTGTACGACTTGCTGGGCATCGTGCCGTGTGTCCGGAGGACACGCTCGGCTAGCCCGCCGTTTTAACGGCGGGCGGCGCGGCCAACGGGCGGGGTGGGGAGGCAAAGAGGCGGGGGGATGGGGCGGCGCCTGGAACCACCCTGCCCATTGGACGGACCGACCCGTAGGGGTGGGGCCAGCGCGGAACCCCTCTCGCAAACACACCCTCGCCCCTCGCGCGGCCTCACCCGCCTGTCCCCCGCACGTTGCATCGTTCCATCGCGCTGGCGCCGGATCGTTGAGGGCAGGCAGACACACAGGTCTGCGCCTACCGTCGCGGCGTCATCGCGGGGCGGGGGGCGCAGGGCGGCTGTCCTGCCGAGGGCGCTTGGTTGTTGGGGTAAGCGCACCATTTACAAGGGAACAAAAACCGCTATAGTATCGTATGTATGATTTGACTACGGGTTGTGGCGATAAAGGGGGATGGGATGTCCAAAAAGGTGACAAAAAGCGGAGCGTATATCCGCCGGGGTTCAACGAAGGGGCGAACCGTCCGTGAGCACACGGTGACCGATTCCGTCACACGGTATCGAGTGGTTCATACGGGGGACGGCACCGCTGAGAGGCGCTGGCAGGAAGCAGCGAAGGAAGTGCTGGCTGAGCGCTCCGAATTGTGGGAGAAGCTCGCCAAACTGTGATCTATCCGTCGCGTGCTGCTATCGTGGCGTTGAATCGGTATCATATCGAGACGACGGGCGGGATGTTCAGCGGCAGCGACAATCTTAAAGAAGCAGGAAGCCTGGAGTGGGTATTGGATGCGATTCAATACCCACTTTTTGGTGTTGAGCGGTATCCGACGATAGAGAGAAGGCGGCCCAACTGGCGTGGATTATTATTGCGGGGCACGTGTTTCATGACGGCAACAAACGTACTGGCATCTCAGCAATGTTCATCTTTTTGCGTGCCAACTCCTATGCGTTATTGAAGCCGCACCGGATGATACACCAGGGTCCGCGCCTGCTCGCTCCGTCTGACCACGAAGTGATACAAGTGGCTCTCGGCATCGCTTCGCAAGCCGAGACAGGGGATTCCAATCAAGACCTCGTGTACTGGATTCGAGAGCGCCTGGCGTTGCGCATCCTCCCAGGAGGGGCTTGACCGCAGTAGGACACAGGCAAGGCGCGGACCTGACGCCTGGGAGTCTCGCGATGATAGAGATTGATTTTCCCTGTTCTTCCGACGGCCCAGGCGGCAGGGCCGCCTATCCCCCGCACGCAACCATCCTCGCAAACACACACCCCTGATTCGCGCTGGCCCCGCCCGCGCCCGCCCGCCGATCCCGCCGCAGGCGACTTGCAAACATCACCGGCCCAGCCTCGAGCCGCACCCCATCCCGGGTTTGTAGGGACTTGCGGGCGTGCGTGCCGTGTGTCGGAGGACACGCTCGGCTAGCGCCGCCGTTAAACGGCGGGCGGCGCGGCCAACGCGGCGGGGTGTGGGAGGCCAAGAGGGGCGGGGCGATGGGGCACGCGCCTGCCCACCACCCTGCCCATTGGACGGACCGACCCGTAGGGGTGGGGCCAGCGCGGAACCCATCTCGCACACACACCCTCGTCCCTCGCGCGGCCTCACCCGCCTGCTGTCCACCCCAACCCTCTCGCAAACACACCCTCGCCCCTCGCGCGGCCTCACCCGCCTGCTGTCCTCACGGGGCGGGCTGGGGGTCGCGGGAGGGCGGGGGGAGGCGGGGGAGGCCGTCCTGCCAGTGGAGGGGGTCGAGGCGGAGGTGGCGGTAGCCGCCGGGGGCCCAGGCGTGGTAGAGGAGCCAGGGGTCGCCGTCGGGGTCGAGGACGATGTCCTGGCCGCCGGGGCCGACGAGGCCGCCGGGCAGGGAGGTTTCGAGGAAGGGGCGCGCGCGCGGCTTCTCGTAGGGGCCCCACAGGCTGTCGGCGACGGCGTAGCCTATGGCATAGCGGGGGCTGGCGTAGTCGTTGGCGGAGTAAAAGAGGTAGTAGCGCCCCTCCTGCTTCCACAGGGTGGGGGCCTCGATCAGGCCGCCCTCCCAGCCCTGGTCGCGGTAGAGGAGGGGGAGGGCCTCGCCCTGCAGGGTGAGGCCGTCGGCGGAGATCGCTTGCAGGTAGAGGGCGGTGGGCACGCCGCAGCAGTTGCCGTCGTTTTTCCAGAGCAGGGTGCGCGAGCCGTCGTCGTCGGTGAAGGTGCTCGGGTCAATGGAGCCGCCTAGCTCGATCTGGCAGACGAGCGGCTCCGGCGCGGGGGAGCGGAAGGGGCCGTCCGGCTCGTCGCTGGTGGCCACGCCGATGCACTGGCGGCCGCCGCCCTCGGCCATGCGGTAGCGCGCTGTGAAGTACATGACGTAGGGGTCGCCCTCGGCGCTGGTCGTGACCTCCGGCGCCCAGACGGAGCCAAAGGCGGGGTCGGCCCAGCGCGGCAGCGAGGGGAGCGCGTCCCCCAGCAGCTCCCACTGCACCAGGTCATCGGAGCGCGCCACCTGGATGTTGAAGGTGCCGGCGTTGGTGGCATAGGCGTAGTACTGCTCCCCCACGCGCAGCAGGTCCGGGTCGGGAAAGTCCTGGTCCAGCACGGGGTTGCGGAAGGTGCCCGGCGCCAGGGTGGGCGAGGGGGTGGGCCCCGGGCGCGGGGTCGGGGTGGCGGGGGCGGCGCGCGTGGGGGTGGGGGGCAGGGGCGTGGGCGGGGCGGGGGTGGCCTCGCGCGCGGGCGCGCAGGCGGCCAGCAGCAGGAGGAGGCAGAGGAGGGGGGCCAGCCCCCGCGCCCCCTTAGGGCGGGCGGTCACGCGGCTTCCTCCCCGCCCGTCGCCCAGGGGAGCGGGGCGGGCGCGGCGAAGGTGGAGTGAACGGCCACCGTCCCCCCCACGGCAATCGAGTCGGCGATGGCGGCGAGCACCTCGACGACGTGCGCGGCCTGGGCCCCGCTGGCACGCGGCGGGTTGCCCGCCTGGAGGGCGAGCGCCATCTCCTCCGCGCCGAAGCCCCAGCGAATCGGCGCGGCCTCGCGCAGCAGGGGCAGCGGCTCGTAGGGCTGGCCGAAGGGGGCGAAGGTGACGGGGGCGTCAAAGTCCTGCCAGCTTCCCAGGTGGAGCGAGCCGGCATCGCCGTGAAACTCGATGCCGCGCTGGAGGCCGCGCGGGGTGACGTAGAAGGTGGTGGTCAGCCGCACGACCGTGCCATCGGCAAGCTCCAGCACCGACACCACCCAGTCGGGGGTCTCGATGTGGAAGGGAAGGCCCTCCTTCGTCGTCCGGTCGGGAAAGAGGACGGTGCCGTAGGCCAGCACGCGGCGCACCGGCCCGAAGAAGGTGGTCAGCAGGGTGATGGGGTAGACCCCCACGTCCCACAGCGCGCCCACCTCGTAAAAGGGGGCGGGGGCGGGGTGCCACGTCTCGATGCGCCCCCAGTTGACCTCGGCGTAGGCCACGCGCACGGTGCCCAGCTTGCCGGCGCGGATGGCGGCCCACGCTGTCTGCTGCGCCTCCCCCATCCAGGTGAAGGGGGAGCAGCCGAGGCGCAGGCCGCGCGCCTCGGCCAGCGTGACAAGCTCGCGCGCCTGCTCGGGGCGCAGGGCAAGGGGCTTCTCGCTGTAGACGTGCTTGCCCGCCTCCAGGCACTGGCGGGTGATTGCATGGTGGGCGTGGTGGATGGTCAGGTTGACCACCATCTCCACCGCTGGGTCGGCCAGCAGGGCCTCCAGCGAGGGGTAGGCGCGGCAGCCGTGCGCGGCGGCCAGGGTCTCGGCGCGGGCAGGCTCCAGGTCGGTGACCCCCAGCAGGGTGACGGCGGGGCTGGCGGCCAGGGTGGCGGCGTAGGGGCCAGCGATGTTGCCGCAGCCGACGAGGGCCACGCGCGTGGGGCGCTCAGCCATGGGGCGCGCCCTCCGCCTCGGCCAGCCAGCCGCGCAGCAGGGCGGCGTTGGCCTTGACGATCTCGGTGGGGTCGGAGTGCTCCGGCTCGTGCTCGATGGCGATGGGGCCGGTGTAGCCCACGCGCCGCAGCGCCTCGACGCAGGCGCGCAGCGGCACGATCCCTTCGCCAAAGCGGCAGGTCTGATGCTCGGAGCCGGGGAGCACGTCCTTCAGGTGCATGACGACGAGGTGCCCCGCCAGCCGCTCGATGGCCGCCGCCGCGTCCGCGCCCTGGGTGGCGTACCACCCTGTGTCAACGGTGGTGCCGATGGCGCCGCCGCCCCCATCCCCGATGCGCTCCAAAATCTGCGCGGGGTCGCTCTCGGGGTGGTTTTCCAGCCCCAGGCGCAGCCCGTAGCGCTGGAGGGTTTCGACCACCCAGGCGCGGTCGTCGTCCGCCAGCGAGGTGGCGCCGCCGAGCGCGGGGCAGCCGAGCGCCACCGCGATCTGGCAGGCGCGCTCGAACTCGCCGCGCGTGGAGCCGAACCAGCCCGCCAGGCTGCACACCACGAGGCCGTGGTGCGCCAGGGCGGCCTGGGCGGCGGCCAGGTGCTCGTCGGTGGCCCAGGCGGGGTTGAGATGGCCGGTCCACAGGTCCATCGCATCGAAGCCGGCGGCCCGTATCTCGTGCAGCAGCGCATCGAAGCGCGCCGCGAAGGTCTCGATGGGGCGAAAGGCCGCCTGCGTGGCCTGATCGCCCTCGCCCCAGCCACGCGTCATCTGGTAGCCGAGTTCCCGCGCTACAAAGTTGGCCGACATGAAGGAAAGAAGGTTGGTCATAGGGTTAGGGGTTGGGAGTTGGGAGTTGGGAGTTGGGAGTTGGGAGTTGGAATTTCGGATTTGGAATTTGGGATTTCGGATTTGACGGATTTGGGTTGGAAGTTCGGATTTGACGAATTTGGGTTCGGCGTTGAATGGATGGGGGGGTTGAGAGTTTGAATACGAACTCCAAACTCTCAACCCCCAACTCTCAACCCCCAACCCCAACTCCCTTATGGGCGGGGGGAGGCGGGGGTGACGGTGCCGCTTTCCCAGTCTATGGTGGCCACGTCCCACCACTCGCCGTTCGATACGCTGCGCGACTCGAGCAGGTATTCCTCGCCCCGCACCCAGATGCGCACGGTGGGGACGGTGGAGCCGAGGCCGTGGTCGCTGAAGTAGTGCACCCGAACCTGATAGGTGCCGTCGGCGGGGCGGCCCAGGATGATGTTTTCAACAGCGCATTGGTTGATGCAGTCCACGTCCAGCAGGGGGTCGTCGCTCACGTCGCCGGGGATGCCCCAGTCGGGGTGGCGGCTGCCGTAGTAGCAGACAGCGCCATCCGGGTTGACTAGGTGCAGGTCCACGTCCGAGCCGACCTGCGGCCAGGAAAGCTGAATCTGGATGTCGTTGGCGTTCGTGCAACTGGCATAGATAAACTCGTCGCCCGCGCCGCTCTCGTTGCTCGCCGTGACAAGGATCAAATTGTCCCCGCGGAAAAGCGGGATATTCTGGGTGAAGGTGAAGTCAGGCGCGGAGCCGCTCCAGCCCATGTCAATCAGGTTGTCCTGGTCGCCGCTGGAAACGTGCGCGGTCAGCCCCTCCAGGGGGGTCTCGCTCTCGATGGTGCCGCGCAGGTCTATGAGGCAGTTGTCATCATGGCTGCCGGAGATGGGCGCCGTGATCGTGACGGTGGGGCTGGGGCATTCCTTCTCGTTGTCCTCGCCCGGAACGAAGTTGCTCGTCTCGTCCCCGTCCAGCTTGCCGTTGCGGTTCTCATCCTCGCAGCCGTCCACCGAGCCGGTGTCCCAATAATTGTCGTTGTCGCGGTCCGTCTCCTTGCGGTCCCCGTCGTTGTCAATGTCGGCGGCGACGCGGCTGTAGACACCGGAGGCATCGAAGAGATGGGCGCGCATGTCCAGTTTGTCGGTGATGCCGTCGTCATCCGAGTCGGCGTTGTTGGGGTTCAGGCTGCGCAGGTAGCCGGTAAAGCGGTTCGCCTCGTCAAAGTCTACGATCCCGTCCCCATCCGAATCGTCCACCGTGTCGGGGGTGCCATCGGCATCCAGGTCCTCGTCGGAGCGCGGCGTGACACCGACGGGGGGCACGTGGTACTCGGTGACGGCCCAGTCACTCCAAAAGATCCAGCCCGCGGTGCCCGTCCAGGGGTCAATGCGGTGCGCCATTTCTAGCGTGCCGATGAAGGGGATGGAGAAAGTTGAGTAGCCATCCATGACCACGCTGTGGCTGTCGCCATTTTCCACAATCAGGATCGGGCGCCCCGCATCCAGCCAGCCTGACACCTGAGAGAAGGTGGGCTTGCCGCGGCTTGAAGTGACCGTGGCCCCGTTCATCGCCCAGTTGAACACGTTCTTGCTGCCGGTTCCCTGGTTGGCCAACTGGTTCGGCCAGAGGCCGATCCCGTGGCCCAGGTCCCCTTCCGGCGCGTCACCGCCGTAGGCATAGTAGGAGATGCGGTCGCGGCTCAGGTTAGCGCCCAGGTAGCCCACGATCATGTGGACTGTGCGCGTGCAGTACATGTTGTCAATCGGGGTCACGCGGACCGGGGTGCCGTTGCCCACCGTCCAGTCGCCGTCGCTCTCATGGGAGGAATCCCAGCGCCCCTGCCCCGTCTCCTGGTCGCCGTCCAGGTTCAGCATGCGGGTATCCTTGTGCTGGAGCTCCGGCGTGATGTCGAGCAGCACCCCCCCCGCGATGTCGCCGGGCGCGGAAACAAGGTCGCCGCAGGGCAGAAAGGTCACCTCCCAGGCGGCGGAGTAGGCGCTGTCCGCGCTGCCCGCGTGCAGGGCGCGCACGCGGAAAAAGAAGGTGCCATCGGGCAGGGGGGTGGTGGGCTGGTAGACGCTCGCCGCCACCTCCTGCGAGATCGTGGGCGAGCCAAAGGCGGGGTCGTCGTCCACCTGAATCTGGTAGCCGCTGGCCCCCGGCTCGGTGGACCAGCCGAAGGTCACGTCATGCTCGCAGATCGAGCTTCCGTTCGTCGGGTTGCGCAGGTCCGGCGCGGGCAGGGGGTTGGCCGCGCCGCGGCTCGTCTCGGTAGGGGTGTAGATTCGCCACGCGCCCACCCCGCCGGCGTCGCTCTGAAAGCCGATGGAGCCGCCCTGCACCACCCAATCCGCGCCGGGCATGGGCATGGTTTGCAGGAAGGCGCCCTCCGGCCAGATGCCGGCAGCGGCGGCTGCATCATCGTCCGCGCCCGCATCGGCCCCCCATGCGGCAAACGAGAGGATCGGCGAGGCGGGGAAGGGGTCGGAGGGCTCCGGCGCGGGGGGCGCGGGGGTGCCCTCGCGCTGGATGAGCGGCACGAAGAGGCGCGAGTGGGTGCGCGAGAGGCTCACCTGATCGGCTGCGGGGTCAAACAGGTCGGTCATGCCAGCCGGGCTGTGCAGGGTGGCCAGGTTGTTGGAAAAGTCGTAATCATCGGCTGCGCTGCCCTGCCCATCAAAGACGATCACCACGAAGGCACCGGCGGGCACGGGCGGCAGCGCGGCGGGAATCCGATACTCGTTGCCGTCCTCATCGCTCACGCGGTAGCCGCGGAGCGAGCGGGCGGCGGTGCCGCCGTTGATCAGCTCGACCCACTCGCTTTGCCCCGCCGCGGGGTGAAACATCACCTCGCTCAGGTGCACGCTGTCCACGGCGTCGGGCGCAGGCGACTCAGCAGGCAGGGTGGGCGCCGGGGCCTGCGGCGCGGAATGGGCGCGGGTGGCCCCCCACGCCAGCAGGGCCAGAAACACGACGAGGATGACCCCCACAAACGGGGACAGCAGTCGGTTGACCATCATCAGCCACCTTTCTAGGCGGAAGGGAGCCGCCTATCAGCGGGGTAGCGGGCGGACCATCCTCCGCCCTTCTATCGGCTGGCCCGCCTGCGTGGCAGGCGGGGAACGGCATAGGGCTTGCTTTTTGACAGGGGGTGCCTGACGGCACCTGTTGTATAGAAGGGCAGGACCCCCTGCCCCCCCTGCAACCTTAATCGAAACACGCAGATGGAGGAGCCGACGATGTCCGATCCAACCCCTACCGACAAGAAACTGGATGAGCTATACGGCCTCATCGAGTCTATCGAGATTGCCCTGCTGACCACGCGCCGCCCGGACGGCCAACTGGTGACGCGCCCCATGGCCACCCAGCAGCAGGGGGCGCTGGCCGATCTCTGGTTTGTGACCAACATTGACACCCACAAGATTGACGAGATTCAGTACGACCCCAACGTGTGCGTGGGCTATCTCAACAACGATTCGATGGAGTGGGTGTCGGTCAGCGGGACGGCCACGCTGACCCAGGATCGGGCGAAGATCCATGAACTGTACGCCCCCGACTGGCGCGCCTGGTTCGAGGACGAGGGGGGCGAGCGCGACGGCGGCCCCGACGACCCGCGCCTCGCGCTGATCCTGGTTGACGCGCACACGGTTCATTATATGAAGAGCAAGCACTCCAAGCCGCGCGTGCTCTTCGAGGTGGTGCGCGGCATCATCACCGGCAGCGCGCCCGACGTGGGCCGCGAGGAGCATCTGTCGGCGGACGAACTGGAGTAGCCTCACTCATTCGATTGTATCCTGCTTGCACCGCCCTTGCAAGCGCTCCCTCGGTAAGTAGTGCACCGATTCCTGTGCCCGTCGAGAGAAGCGCCCCCATCCCAAACTGCGCCGCCATTCCCCTCTCGGGAGGGGTGGCGCGCAGCGCCGGGGTGGGTGCCGTGGCCAGGGCGTAGCAACGGCCAACGGCCAACGGAACCCACCCCACGCTTCGCGCCTCCCGGGAGGGGAGCTTCAGGCGCACGGCCACGACACCTGCTCCCGCTCCCCGTTTGTAGTTCCGCCTTCAGGCGCCGCCTGCCGTAGTCCACTCCGCGGACTAGCTCCTGTAGCCTGGGATTTCCCATTCCAGGCGGGGCAGGGTAGCCATCTGGGGTAGGTCTCTTTCGGAATAGGTCTTACATTCTCTCCGTCACAATCCGGCGGCGGGCCTTACGGTGACGAGCGCCTCGGCCTGCTGGCCCAGCCGCTGGGCGCCGAGGGTCAGATCCACCGCGATGCGCGCGCGGCTGACGGGCAGGGCGGGCGGCGTGAGGTGGATGACGTGCTGCTGCGTGGCGCGCGCGGCCAGGCTGAGGGTTAGCTGCGCGGGCGCGGCGTGCCACCCCTCCGGCACGACCAGCCGCACGGTGGCCTCGGCGGGCGTCGCCAGCGGGTTGCGCACCCCTAGCTCCATCTGGAGCGGCTCGTTGGGGCGCGCCTCGGCCTGGTAGGGGAGGAGCCAGGCCGCCGGGCCCTCCGCCTCGGCGTCCAGCCGCTCGGGCGGGAGGAGGCTGTGGTGCAGGTCGGCCAGCAGGTCGCCCCGCTCGGACAGCCGCTCCAGGTGGCCCGGCGTGATCCAGATGGGCAGATCGTGGCCCGCCAGCAGGAGCTCCGGCTGGAGGGCGTGCAGCAGGGCCGCGCCGTGCCGGTAATCGTCGGGCGCGAAGCGATTGCGGTACACGTAGTTCCAGCGCTCCCCCCCCTCGAACTGATCCCCGATGACAAGCACGCGCCGGCCATCCACCTCGACGGCGATGGCCACTGCAAAGCGGGTGTGGCCGGGCAGGGGGTGGAGGGTCAGCGTGTACTCTTCCCAGGAAATGGGGAGCCCAGCGGGAGGACGCGATCCACGGGGATGGGCTCGTACCAGAGGCAGGGCAGGTCGTAGCGGGCGGGATGCTCCAGGATGGGGGCGAAGGACTCGGCGGCCCACACCTGCGCGCCCTCCACCTCGCGCAGCAGGTTGATCCCCGCCACGTGGTCGTCATGGTAGTGGGTAGGGAGCACGCAATCAATGGCCGTCACGCCGAACTGCGCCTTGAGCGCGGGCAGGGTGAGCAGCCAGGGGCGGCGCGAGGCTCGATCGTAGCCCGCCGGCTCCCCCATCAGAAAGTCGTAGCCAAAGTCCAGCAGCATGGCCCGCCCGCTCTGGGAAAGGAGCACGTAGCTGTTGGCGATGCTGGTGCGGTTGCGGAGCAGGTGGGGCAGGATGGGCTGGTAGGGGGTGGCCAGCATCTCGAGCAGGGTCCTGTGCTGGTCGCGCCCCTGGAGGAGCGCCCACAGCCGCTCGGCCAGCAGCGCGAGGGCGGCCTGCGGCTCGTCCATCGGCGCGCCGTGGGAGGGCAGCAGCCAGGCAACGTCCTGCCGCTGCAAATCATGCAGCGAGGCGATGGACATGGCCACGCCCGAGGCATCGTTGTAGCCCCACTGCGTGGCCGCCAGCGACCAGAGCTTGCCGGGCGCGGCGATCAGATCGCCGGAAAAGGCCACCCGCCGCCCGTCCACCTCGGCCAGGAGGGTGACCGAGCCGATGGTGTGGCCGGGGGTGGGGCGCACCTCCACCGCCCACGCCCCCACGTGCAGGGTGGCGTAGTCGCGCAGGGTGCCCGCGATGGGCACGTCGTCCAGCAGGGCAAAGCGATCCTCGCGCATGTTGTAGTTGCGCCACACCTCCCGCGCCTGCCAGTGGGCCGCGACGCTGTGGAAAAGCGCCTGCTCGCTGTGGGGCACCCACACGCGCGCGCCCGCCGCCACCGCGCGCGGCAGTCCCCTGCGCCTGATCGCGGTGGTGGTGGGTCATCAGCACGTCGGTCACGCGCTTCACCCCCAGCGAGGGCAGCAGGTCCATGACCAGCCCGCTGCCAAAGTCCACGAGCACCGCCTCCTCGCCGTGGCGCAGCAGGTAAACGTTGCAGGTGTCCTCGATGCAAAAGAGGCTGGGGGAAAGTTGGGTGAGCATGGGGGAAGCGTCTGCTTATTCGAACTCCCCGACCAAAGCCGCGCACGCTGCCGCGCTGAACCGCGTCGTGGGCGAAGAGGTACATGGCGGCGGACCAGGATTGGCCGGCGAAGCCCATGGGGCGGCCCGATTGGCCGTGAAACCACTCGTTAAACTCCCAGGGGGCGTGGCGCCCCTGGCGGTTCATCTCGGCGAGCCGCTCCAGTTGGTGGCGCGCCTCGTCCAGGCGGCCCGCCTGCACCAGGGCGGCCACGTAAAAGCCGCCGACGAAGGGCCAGGCGCCGCCGTTGTGGTAGTGGTGGGGCAGGTTCAGGTTGCGGAGTCGGTAATAGTCGCGCCAGTCGCGCTCGCCCGGGTGGATGGGGGGGTAGAGGGCGCGCACGGGCCACGGCTCGTTCAGCCCGCAGGCGTGCAGGTAATCCAGAATCTTGTCGGCCTTGGCGCGGTCGGCCACGCCGAAGAGGACAGCCAGCAGGTTGCCCAGCGTGTCGAAGCGGTCCGCGTAGTCGCGGAAGGCCATGAAGGGGAGGTAGAAGGGGCGCTCCACCAGTTCCGCCTCGACGCGCCGCAGCGGGTAAAGCCACTCGCGGCGCGTGCGCTCCAGCCAGCCCCAGGGCTTCGGCTCTTCCGGCCCCACCCAGAGCAGCACGTTGAGCTTGCGCTTCACGTCGGCTGCCCGCTCGAAGTAGGGGGCAGGGTCCTGGCCCAGCAGGCTGCGCCATGTGGCCCATGCTCTGCCAGGCGGCGCAGTAGAGCACGTTGCTGTACAGCACGTTGTAGCGATTGGCGAACAGGTCGGCCCAATCCTTGGCCTCGTGCACCTCCAGCAGCCCGCACTCGTTGGAATCCTGGTAGCGCAGCCAGAGGAGGGCGCGCTCCAGGCTGGGCCAGGCCGCGCGCAGCGCCTCCACCTCGCCGCTCTGCTGCGCTGTGTAGTAGTGGCTGATGAGGTACCAGAGGGCGCCATCCACGCAGCCGGAATGGGCGGTGTCCACGACCACCTGCCCCGCCTGCTCCGCCGTGCCCAGCCGCCCCCCGTGCGCCAGCAGGGCGGGGTCGTCCTCGTCCGCCAGCCCCACATGGTGGGGCACGTTGCCCAGCGGGGTTTGAAAGCGTTGCAGGGTCGCCAGCGAGCGGCGATGGATGGCCAGCCCCCCCTCGCACAGCAGGAGCCCGAAGCCGCAGACCATGCTGTCGCGCGCCCACACCTGCCGATAGGCGCGCGCCGAGCCGAGCACCCCCAACTCGCCACCGTTGCCGCGCAGCAGCGCCTCCGCCCGCTCGCGCGCCTCTTCCGTCACGGTGGGGGCCATCAGCGTTCCCCCGTTCCGTGCGCGGCCCGCGCCCGCACCCAGGCCGAGAAGGGCAGCAGCCCCTCCTCGCCCCAGCGGCGGGGGTGCTGCGCGAGCGCCTGCTCGATGTGCGCCATCAGCCGAAGCTCCCGCTCGGCGGGCTGCCCCCCTCGATGGCGCGGAGCGCCGCCTGCGTGCGCTTGCCCAACTCCACCCAGCGCCGCGCCACGTCCAGCCAGGGCAGCAGGTCGTTCCGCAGGGCGGTGTCCGACAGGCGCACTGTCAGAAAATAAACAGCTTCCTCCAGCGTGAGGAGGTAGGCCGCCAGCGCCATCAGCGGCTCGCAGCGGTCGGGCGGCTCGCCCCTGCGCCAGCGCCTCCGTCGCGGCGCGCGCGTGGAGCGCCAGCGGGGCGGGGCGGGGCACCCCCAGCGGGCTTGCCAGGGAGTTCTCGGCAAAGAGGGAAAGCGGGGCAAAGGCCTCCGGGCCCGCCGCCGCGCGCAGGGCAACCTCCCAGGCGCGCTCGGGGTCATAGGCGTCGGGCGCTGCCAGAAAGGCGGCGCCCGTGGCCAGGGGGATGCGGGAGGCGGCGGGCTGGTTCATCGGGTTGAAGGCGATGCCGCGCACGGCGCCGGCCAGCGCGGGGTCGCGCCCGCGCAGGGGGCCCAGGTGTAGCTCCGGCTCCATGTTGCTGTCGTTGACGGGGTAGTTGTCCCACAGCAGGGGGGGGCGGCGCACCACCTCGGCAAAGGCTGCCACGTCGGCCACGCTGATGGTGGCGGAGCAGACCTCGGGGCCTGTGTAAAAGATGTCAATGGCGGGGTGGAGGCTCTCGCCCAGCTCGTACAGGGAGGGGTCGAAGGGGGGGGAGCCGTGGTAGGCGGTGGGGCAGAAGCTGAGCGTGCAGGCGGAATCGAGCCCCTGGAGCCAGGCGTAGAGCCGATTGGCCAACTCCGCCTGGGCCGCCGCCAGGGTGGGGTAGCGCTCCTGGTCGTCGTCGCAGCGCAGCGCTGTGGGGATGTCGTCCAGGAAGAGGCTGAAGGCGCGCACGCCCACCTCGTAGAAGCTGAACAGTTTGGCGGTCAGCCGCTCCCACTCTTCCGGCGCGCTGTAGCAGATGCTCAGCCCGGGCGAGATGGCATAGCAGAAGGTGATGCCCTCCTCCTGCGCCGTCGCTATGGAGGCGGCGAGCGCGTCGAACTGATCGTCGGGGTAGGGCTCCCGCCAGCGCAGGCGGTGGTACCAGTCATCCTTGGGCGCGTACAGGTAGTGGTTGTACCCGTGCCGCGCCAAAAAGCGGAGCAGGTCGTCGCGCTCGTGGGGGGTGTAAAAGACGCCGTAAAAGCCTTCGACTACAGCACGGACAGGGAAAGGGGAGGGAAGCATGGATCAGTCGCCCTTGACCGAGGATGGTGGTGTAGGACAATTTTGAAAATTGTCCGCCGTGGGTGCCGTTGCGCCCGCACCAAGCGGGATGGGTATTACAAGAGCCCCTACGCCGATTCTGCCAGGTGCCCAGGCATCCGTCAAACCGAACGCGGGACAATTTCCAAAATTGTCCTACGAGGGGTCTTACAAAAGCCCCTGCTGGGCCAGGAGGAATTGGCCGAGCAGGGCCACCGAGTTGATGCAAAAGTGCAGCAGGATGGGCGCCCAGAGCGAGCGCGAGCGGTAGTAGAGCAGGGCCAGCAGGACGCCGAGCAGGAAGAGGACGGGGAAGGCAAAGAGTTGGCGGTGGACCGCTGCAAAGAGCGCGGCGCTGGACAGCACGGCTGTCACGGGGGAAAAGAGGCGCAGCAGCCCGCCGAAGAGGAAGCCGCGGAACACCACCTCCTCCACCACGGGGGCCATGAGCGCCCCCACCAGCAGGGCGCTGAGCAGCGCCCACCCGCCCTGCCCGAACAGTTGGATGATCGGCTCCTGCGCTTGAACGCCGAGCGGCAGCAGGATGAGCGCCCACACCATCATCCCGCAGTAGGCCAGCCCTAGCGCGCCGATTACCTCGACCAGCATCGTCCAGCGAAAGCGATCCAGCCCCAGCAGGCGGAGCGGGGAGCCGTGGCGCGCCATGACGAGCAGGGGCGGCAGCAGCAGCCCCAACTGCGTCAGCGCCACCATCGGCCCCATGCGCGGCGTGCCCTCCCACCCGAGCCGCTGGAGCAGCCAGGCCGCCAGCAGCGAGCCGAGGGCATAAAGCGCGATGGCCACCCCCAGCCCCACCGCTAGCTCCCGCCCGCCCCAGGGGGCCGCCAGGGCCACGGGGCGGGGCGCTTCTTCATGCATTGCCAGCCCTCCTCATCGGCCCGGCCTCAGACAGGGACGGGCGATGGGTTACTTGTTCTTGGCGCGATTGGCAAAGCGGCTCAGCTTCTGCGGGTCTTCGCCCTGCAGGAAGACCTCGTCCACGGTGCCGGTCGTCAAAATCTGCACCTTGCCCGCCGCCACGGCATCTTCCACCAGGTCCTTGAACTTGGAATAGGCCTTGCCGGAATCGTCGGTGTAGTTGCCCTCCTCGAAGCCGGGCTGAATTTCCTTCATCAGCACCTTGAGGGTGGCCATGGTGCACAGGTTGTTGCGCCGCCGCGCCAGGTGGATCGCCTCGACGATCAGGTCGTGCGGCCCCTCGATGGGGCGCGGGGCCTGGGGCGCGGGGGCCGCGGCCACCTCGACCGACGGCGGCGTCGCCACCGCTACGGCTAGCTCGATCACCTCCTGCGGCTTTTCGCCGGGCAGGAGCACCAGGTTGGTGCCGCCGCTGGAAACAAGCTGCACCTTGCCGCGCCGCTCCGACTCCTTGATAAAGTCCTTGAACTTGGAAAAGCTCTTGCCATCCTTGTTCTTGTAGTTGGACTGATCGAAGGAGCCCATCACCTCCTGCATGAGCAGTTTGACCGTCGCGTAGGTGGAGTCGGTGCCGCGCTCCTTGGCTAGCTCGACAGCCTTGACCAGCCCCTCGTAGGGGTCGCGCGTGCCGGACTCGACGATCACGTCGTCGGAAAGCTGATGGTAAAAGTGGAACTCGTCCGCGCTCTGCGCCAGGTGGCTGCTGGCCGCCTCGGCCACGCCGATGACGATGCACTCTTTGCCATACTGGCGGATGGCGTTCATCAGGGGGATAAAGTCGCGGTCCCCGGTGACGAAGATGAAGGTGTCAATGTTGTCGTGGGTGTAGAGGGTCCGCATGGCGTCAATGACCATGTGGATGTCTACGCTGTTCTTGATAGCGTTTGTATGCTGCGGGTTTTGCCCGTAGTAGTAGGTGGGCACGTAGACCGGCTCGATGCCGTTGGCATAAAGCGCGTTGGTGATTCGCTGGTAGTGGTACCAGTCGGCGTAGGCGCGCGAGATGATGACCCGCCCGTACTCCTCCGCCTTCTCGGTGATCAGTTCAAAGTTCGGGTTCTGCTTGTAGACCTGCCGGACCGAGATGTACACGTTCTCAAAATCGAGAAACAGTGCCACATCTTTGGTGCGGCCGTCGCTCCCATTGGACTTGGCCATATTCTGTTTGCTTCCTCTTCTTGTGGTGGGGGCGGGCGGCGCGGGGAGATGGGCGGGGCGGGGTGGGGGTGCAGTGGGGCAAGGGGCGGAACCCGTTGGCTCCGATGGTTTTCATCCTGGTACTTGCCTGACGCTGCACGCGTCCCGTCCTGCCGCTCTCCCGTGGGGCTGCCGCGCCCGGTGGGATGCGGAGAGCGTCGAGGCCTCTCCGCTGAAAAATGGTATGTGGCGCTCAGGCGGGGAGCTTGCAGCCTCGCTGCACGACTCCGCTTTGCCACGACCAGTGTGTGCTCAGTTGGCACAGGTATAAGTATACCATACGAGCGGCGCAGGCCGAAACGGACCAGAAAGATTTCGACCTGGCGCGGCGCTCGCTATACTTTTACCCATGATGAAAGCTCCCCAATGCACCTTTTTCCACTACGATGCCTTTCGCGGGCGCGAGGTGATGCGCTGCCGCCTGCTGGAGCGGGCGGGCAAGCACGAGCAGTGGTCGCTGAAATTGTGCGGCAGTTGCCCGGTTCCCGCCATCCAGGCGGAGAGCCATTGCACCGACCTGGTGCTGGAGGGGGACGTGACGCGCCGCTTCGGCCTTTTTCCCCGCGTCGAGGTCTACGCCGTCTGCGCCGCCTCGATGGAGCCCCTGGCCAACCCCAAGCAGTGCCCGCACTGCGAGAAGCAGGAGAGAAACTGATTGTGAGGGCTAGGGGGCAAGGGGCGGCAGGGTGATGTGCCCGAAGAGGCCGCTCAGCTCGAACGCTTCGATCCCCTGCAACCCCAGCATGAGGGACAACTCCCCGCCGTGATGGACATCGTGTGTCAAGACGCGCCACAGGGTCCATTGCCGCGACACGAGGTATGTCTGCCCGTTCCAGGTATGACGATAGGTCAGCGCCAAGTCCTCTGTCGTCCAGCGTTGGAGCGTGCTTTCGATGATCTGCCAGGTCAGGGCCATCCAGCGAACAAGCTCGTCTGCTCGGTCGGTGATGGGAAGGGCGGACTCGACAATGTCCCGATTGCCGTCGTCGTCGCTTTCCCACTGCGAAATCAAGGCAGCGACCTCGGCACTGCCGGGCGCCCCCATCCGCGCCAGCCACGTCACGCGCCCCAGGCTGATGTGGCGCGCCATCTCGCCCACGCTGTTAAGGTGCGCGGCGGGCCGCCACCTGAGTTGCTCTGGCGTCAGCGGTGCTATGGCATTGACCAAGCTCGTATGGTGACCTTGCCAGCCATCGAACACCGCCTGCAGCGACTGCCTCTGCTGTAGCATCGTTACCCCTCCTCTGCTTGGAAAGTGATCCCGTCCTCGCCCTCGCGCCCCCATTTCGTTCCGCTCGGCTGCACCCCTGTCCTCCTACCGATTCCGAGCGGGGCCTACCCCCAGGATACCCCGCCCCGCCTGAGATTAGAAATCCCAGGCTATTCGGGCTAGTCCGCTCCGCAGGCTATGGCAGGCAGTCGGCTGATGAAGGGTACCCCATTGGAGTGGATCCCGAGAGGGGAATGGTGTGGCGCAATGGTTTTCCTTGTCACTCTGAGCGAAGCGAAGAGTCTCTTGCGATGACAGATAGCATTGGAGTAGGCCAGGGAGAGACCCTTCGCGGAGCCTGCCCTGACAGGGAAAGGGCTCAGGGGTGAGGACAGTGGGCAGGAGGACATGGGCAGTGAGGGGCTGGAGTCGTGCAACGCCCTTTCCATTGTCTTTCCGCGTCCCCCATTGTCACTCTGCACCCACCCCTGCGTCAGGGACACGCTCCGTGTAGCAGTCGTCTGCGATGAGGAGAGTGGCGCTCAGCCGTGGACCCGCTGCCGTCGACGCTTGCGACGTCACCAGCACGCTCCGTGAAGCGTCAGCGCCTTCGGGTAGCGTTGAAGCGGGCCAGGGAGAGCGATGTCACTTCGTGCAGGCGTGCCAGCCGCGCCAGATGAGGTGACACCGGGCGCCATCGCGTGCGGCCCAAGGAGCGCCGCGTCGCGCCGTCCAGCGTACGCTGGAGAGCAGAGAGAGTGACAGTGGGAAGCGGGTCGTCTTAAGGGCAATCGAGCGACAATGAAGCAGCGCCTGCCATGTCTTTCCCCTGTCGCCCAGCACGCTGTACGAAGTGGAGCGTCTCGGCAGCGATGGGAGCACGCCAGCGTCGTCAGCGTGAAGTTCCAGCCTTGCGCCGCCAGGACCAGAGCGGCTCCGTGAACGCTCAGCATGACGAAGTGCATGACGGCGCCGGGGACAGCCTACACTGCGTCCACGGTGCGAGGGAGCCAGGTTGGTCAGCGTCTTGTGATCAGGGATCTCGAGTGCAGGCGCGAGTCGGTGGCCATCGACCCGTCAGGGCGCTGCTTGAGTGACCGGCTGACCAGACAGTCGTGGATCAGCACGAACGTGGCAGAGTGTGCTACGCGACTCATCGTAGGAGGCGGCTTGTGTCCGTCGCCCTCAGACAACAGCGCGCCGAGCGCAGAAAACATTTCGTACCGGCAGCCGTGCACTGTTTCCCGAGCGCAAGGAGCGCAGTCCGAGGACGACGCACGGTCGTACTGCTCAGGTAGCGCATCGCCGTCAGCGACTGGCGCGCGGCTGAGGCCGAGCGCGCTGGGCGAGAGCGCAGCTCCAGAGGAGCCGACGCACCGGGACGCCTCCAGCGACCTGCGGCCATGCGTGGCCGTCGACCACGTAGAGCTTAGCCGGACTCGGCGATCAGCGTCCTTGCGTCTCTGGATAGGGCAGATCACCAAGCGCATGCCTGCGGTCGACGAGATGCGCTCGGCGCCTACAGGTCCACCATGATCGTATGGCGTCGCCTTCGCGGTCCAGATCGCTCGCAATCGAACTCTACCCCAGGCAGTGGTGGCCTGCGACGGCGGGCGCGCCGGGCCTCAATCGAGGCGCTCACGCTCGTCGTGTTGCCCTTGAACTGGCGCAGCTTATCCCACCTTGGCGCAGACGACTGTGGCGACCGCTGGGTCTGAGCACTCGTGCTCAGCGCGGCTCAGAGCAGTGTTAGGTCAAGCTACGCCAGCGGCACGCGCCGCCTCACGTCGAATCAAGGTACCGATACGCTATCAACCCGCGGCCAGACGCCACCGATTAGCATGGCCCGAACCGTCTTGAACCGGCGAATCCGGAGGATGCGCAGTGCATGTCGGAATCACGCGACGCCGCCCTGCACGCAGCCAGGCACGGAGCCGGTGACAGCAGCGGCGCATCGCGCCGCGCGCGCTCTAGGCTGCCGACAGGCGGCGCGACGAATGGCCGATTCACGCGCGTGAGACGCGTAACGTTGAGCTTTACGATGAGGCGGTAGGCGGCTTGGCTACCCCGCCAGCTACGTCAGCGGCTTGGTCCAGATCGATGGCGCGTGGGCAGGGCGGCCCCAGGTTGCTGGAGGGCAGCAGTTCCGAGCAGGCGCCAGCGCGAGCGTTGAGCGGCTCTGATCCGCCGTGCCGCCAGTGCGCTGACACCCGGCGCAGGCGCGCTGCTCAGCGAGGAGGGCGCCAGCGCGCGCGGCGAGAGCTGGCCGATTGCGACAGTACCGAGCGCCGTTGGCTTCAGGAGGCAGCCCACTTGAGGCTAGCAGTCGTGAGGAGGTGCTGGCGTAGCGCTGGAGCCTTTGCCGCGAGCAGCGCGAGCCGCGAGCGGCACCGGGCCCGCTGAGCGCTACCGGCCGCCGCCCGGTACGAGGCGCCGCTTCCCTGTCATGCCAATTGCATCGAGACAGTGTGCTCGCCGCCCGCCGCGCGCAGGAGGTAGCGGCCGGGCCGCTGCTGCTCCCCCTGCGCGCGAGCAGGGCAGAGCCGTAGCCACGGTAAGTCGCGGCGATGTTGTAGCGGCTCCCCGCCGCCTCATAGAGGGCGATGGCGCGCGCCAGCAACCCATCGGCCCGGGCCTGATTCCCCTGCATCGAGCCAGATCTCTCCCTCGTCCCCCAGTACGTTGGCGAGGCCGAGACGGGCGCCGAGTCTGCTCGTAGAGAGCGCGCGCCGCTGCCAACGAGTGCAGCGCCGCCGCTGCCTCCCCCTGCTGCGCCTGCACCGTGCCGATCCCATACAGCACGTTGGCGAGGCCGAGGGGTCCAGGACCTGCTCGTAGAGAGAGCGCGCCTCGGCAAACGACTCCAGCGCCGCCGCTCCCTCCCCCTGCTGCGCCTGCACCGTGCCGATCCCATACAGCACGTTGGCGAGACCGAGGCGCTCGCTGACTGCTCGTAGAGCACGCGCGCCTCGGCAAACGAGTCCAGGGCCGCCGTCCCCTCCCCCTGCTGCGCCTGCACCTTGCCGATCCAAAACAGCACGTTGGCGAGACCGAGGCGGGCGCCGCTGCTCGTAGAGAGCGCGCGCCGCCGCAAACGAGTCCAGCGCCGCCGCCCCCCTCCCCTTTCCACCTGCACGCTACCGATCTCTCCCAGCACGTCGGCCTGCTCTACACTGCTGCCCAGTCGTTTCGCAAGCTGCGCGGCCCGCCGGAGCCAGGCGAAACGGGAGGTTCAGTGCGCAGGGCCCAGTATGCTTTCAAATTGTTGGTCAGGGTGACGGCCAGGTGGGGGTCGGGAAAGCCGTCCGCCAGGGCGCGGGCCTGGGCCAACCGCACGTTGTCGGCCTCGGCGTCGGTGCGGGCCAGGGCCTCGTCTGCCGCCCCGCCCAGGCCCTCGTTCACCGCTCGCTGGTACGCCCCGCCAATCTGATCCCCGAACAGGTGGGCGTGGCGCAGCAGCAGGGCGTCACGGGCGGCGGGGTCGGCGTCGGCGCGCTGGGCTGCAAAGTCGTGAAGCAGGGGGTGCAGGCGCGCGCGCGTGCGCTCGCCCACCCAGCCCGCCAGCGAGCGGTTGGCCAGGGTGACGAGCGCGGCCTCCGCCTCCTCCTCGGAGCACGCGAGCAGGAAGGCGAGCGCGCCCACCGAGGCGCCGCCGGGGTGGCAAAGGCCCAGCGCGTGGAAGGCAGCCCTGGGGCGCGCGGGCAGCGGGTCGTAGCTGAGCGCGAAGGCACTGGCCACGGTGCGCTCGGTGGGGTCGGTGGGGTGCAGGTGCAGGGCGTCCACGCGGTACGCGGCGCCGTCCAGGGCGCGCAGGGCAGCGGCACAGCGCTGCGGCGGGGGGCCGCCGTGGGCCATGCGGCGCGCCGTCAGGTCCAGCGCCAGCGCCAGCCCGCCCAGCCGCTCGATGAGCAGCCGTGCGTCGGGTGCCTCGCGCGCCGCCTGCTCGTCGCTCCACTTCAGGTGCTCGCGCAGCAGCGCCAGGGCGTCCGGCTCGTCCAGCACGTCCACAAGAAACTCGTGGCCGGTGGGGTCAATGGCCACGCGGCTCGTCACCAGCGTGACGCCCGGCAGCGGCAGCTTGATTTGCTGGACCAGCCGCTGCACCGTGGCCGGCTCCAGCGGCGCGAGCGACTCGGCGTTGTCCAGCACCAGCAGGGCGCGCTTGCCGTGCAGCAGCGCGTGCGCGGCGCTGCACAGCCCCTCCAGCGTCGGCGGCATCGCCTGTGGCCCCACGCCCAGCAGCGCCAGCAGGGCGCGCAGGGGGCCCGCCGCCTCCCCGCCGCGCAGGTCCAGCCAGTAGCGGCCGCCGGGGAAGTCCTCCGCCATCTGATGGTAAAGCTCGGTGGCGAGCGCCGTCTTGCCCACCCCCGCCGTCCCCTTCAGAGCTCACCACCCTGCCGCCCCCACCACGCAGGCGCTGGCGCAGGGTTTCTACCAGCGATGCGCGTCCCACAAAGTTCGGGTCCGGGTCGGGGGCCTGCAGGCGCGGCGCGTCCCAGGCGGGGGGCGCGGGGGTGGCCGCCAGCACTGCCTCCACCCGCGCCAGTGCCTGATCGAAAAGGACATCTCGGGGCGGCCCCGCACCCGCAGCCGGTGGCTGGCGTTCAGCAACCAGAGGCGCAGGGGCACCTCCCCATCGTCCAGGCGCGGGGTGCGGTTCATCACGTCCAGGTCTGCCCCTATCTGATCGGTTGGGGCGCCGCGCACGGGCAGTGTGCCCACGAAGCCGGGCGGGATGCCGAAGCAGTAGCCCGCGTGGCGACCCGCCAGGTGCTCCTCGTTGCCCAGCGCTACGCCGACCTGCTCCGGCCCAGCCTGAAGCTATCGGGAGCAGGTCCGGGATGCTAAGCAATGGAGGAACGTTCGCAGCGACCCCCCTCCTCACAGACGCGGCGGGACACCCTGTCGCTGGGCCGCTTCTTTGGGAGCAAAATGCAGATCCGCGCCAGCAACTACGCGGGGCCGACGCTCCTGTTCACCGGGTGTTGGAAAGGTGACCGCCTGCTATTAGGCCCTGATCGGTCCCCTCTATGACAGACCGGATTGAAGCCACATGGCAGGGTGGGCACTGTTGGACACAGTATAGTGGTATACGGGAGCAACTACCGCTTCTGGAATACGCCTGTAATGGCAGGCCACTGGATGAGCAGGTATCGCCCCTCCAACGGCTCACCTTTTCTGATTGGATTGAGAAACCTCTTGCAAGATGAGTTTATCCGCAACGATGCGGCGCACCGCGCCAACGTAACCCCAAACATTTCGCCTCGCTTCGCCGCCTCCTCTTCGGCGATGCGACATCCGGCGTGGGCGCGCTCAACGGCGTGCTGCTGGCGCGCCGGGCCGATGAGCAGCCCGCGCAAGATCGCGCAGGGGAAGAGTCTGTGTAAAGCTGAGTCCATGCGCTATGCAAGGAGAGATGTTTCGCTCGTTGCATGCCCGATCCAGGTGGCCCGGCTTACTCGCTCAACTTGACAGAGAAGAGGCAGGGAAACGGGCCTTGTTTCTTACGAACCTCGAGGGGCGGGGGCGGTGGTTCGTAGGTCCGCTTTACCCTCAAAGATCGCTCTTGCGGATGCGGCGGAACATCAGCGAGGAGTTGCCGATGCGGATCACGTCGCCATCCTGCAGCGAGGCCACGGCGCTGATGGGCTGATCGTTGATCATCGTGCCGTTGGTGGAGGAATAGTCGAAGATGGTAAACTCGTGAGCGGTTGCGGCATCGGTGCGATGGGTGATCTGCGCGTGAAGCCGCGACACATCGTTGTCATCCACCGCAATGTCGCAGTCGTCGAAGCGGCCAATGGTGGTGGTGCTGGCCTGCCGCAGCAGCCACGACTTGGGGCGCCCCCGCTCCGTTGTTTGCAGGGTCAGCATGGCCACGGGGATGCTGCTGCGCGACGTGGTGGCCATCGCGACCACCGCCTCGCCGCCGGTCGCGCTCGTATAGCCGGACCCGCGCTGCTTCGTCGCCTCCCGCTTGTCGGTCTGGGCGTGCTCGGCGCTGACCGAGCCTGAATAGGGGCCGCCCGACTCCGACTCCCAGTTGCGCCGCGTGCCCGGCCGGTCGCGCAGCAGGAGCATCATCGCCGCGCCCATCACAAAGCCGACCATGCCGCTCGTAACGACTAGAATTAACTCGTTAGTCATAGACCTCAGGCTCCTGGAAACCCGCACCGTCCAGGCGCAGGACAAAGGGGGGCATCATCCCCTTCTCGAAAGGCACGTTGCAGCGTTGAAAGCGCCCCCCCGCGGCCAACCCGCCGTTGCCCGCCACCGCCCCGCCAGCCTGTCGCGTGGAGGGGAAGCGCTTCTGGTGGGTTAGCTATTCTTCTGTTAGCATCCTCTTCCATTTTATCACACAGCAGTGGGAACGAGTAATGATTAGTTGCAGGAACATTCCCTCATGACCCCCCTATCCGCTGCTGTCCTGGCAGGGGGCGCCTCGTCCCGCATGGGGCGCAACAAGGCCCTGCTCACCCTGGGGGGCGAGCCACTGATCGAGCGCGTCGTCCAGCGGCTCGAGCCGCTCAGCGACGACCTGCTCGTCATCACCAACGCGCCCGACCCCTTCCCCTTTCTGGAGGGGCGCGTCCGCTTCGAGCCGGACCTGACCGGCCCCGGGCAGGGCCCCCTGGCGGGCATCGCCTCGGCCCTGGCCGCCGCGCGCCACCCGCGCGTGCTCGTCGTCGCCACCGACATGCCCTTCCTCAACGTGGCCCTGCTCCGCTTTCTGGCCGAGCTGGACCCGGAAGCGGACGTGGTGGCCCCCGTCATCGCCGCCGACCGCTTTCCCGAAACGCTGCACGCCATTTACAGCCAGCGCGCCCTGCCCGCCATCCAGGCCCAACTGGCCGCCGGGCGCCGCAAGATCACCAGCTTCTTCCCCCTCGTCCGCGTCCGCCTCGTCGAGCGGGACGAGATTGCCCCCTTCGACCCCCACTTCCGCTCCTTCTGGAACGCCAACACCCCCGACGAGTGGGCCGCCGCCGAGCGCTGGGCCGCGCAGCCCGACGACCCCTCGGACAGTTAGCCCGCGCAAATTTGACAGCGCCGGCCAAAGCCCTATAATAGCTCTACAGTCGATGCGGGGTAGAGCAGAGGCAGCTCGTCGGGCTCATAACCCGGAGGTCACAGGTTCGAATCCTGTCCCCGCTATATCAGCAGCCGTGGCCACACAGCATAGCTGAAACAAAACCCATACCGTCGCGGGGTAGAGCAGTGGCAGCTCGTCGGGCTCATAACCCGGAGGTCGCAGGTTCGAATCCTGTCCCCGCAACCAGGCGACGTAGCTCAGTGGCAGAGCAACGGACTCATAAGCCGCAGGTCGGTGGTTCAAATCCACCCGTCGCCACCACGCAGATCGTCACCTTCCCCCGCGGGGAGGTGCCCCTAGCAAATCAGAGGGGGCTTCTATCCAGAAGCCCCCTCTTTTTTGTCCTTCCGCCGCCCGCCCGCGCTCCAGTGCCTCACAAAAAACCCAACGCCTCGTGCTTCCTCTTCCAGCCCTCGCGCCCTCAACAGCGGGGCACCTTCTCCGGCACAGTAGGGGCAAACCTGTGTGTTTGCCCTCCACCATTTGACTGACGGCTTCGCTCACTTTGACGACGGGAGACGGGAGAGGAGCGCTTGTTACAGTCGGCGGGGCCGTCGGGTGAGCAGGTCAGTTTGCTGGCCGGGGCCATCCAGCAGCAGGATGAGCTTGTTCAGCACGTTGCGACCGAGGAGAACTTCGTTGCTACGCTCATCCGAGATCACTTCGATGCACGGTTGAGCCATCATTCGCGA
>CAVRLZ010000010.1:0-4500 GCA_963721895.1 uncultured Chloroflexia bacterium
AGACTACCACCAATGTCTCAAGACCGGCTGCGCCATTGAGCAACGGGAGCTTGATGATGGGGCCGATATTGACCGCCTGCTGGGCTTTTGTGGGCCGATTGCCGCACGCCTCCTCGCCCTGCGCCAGTGGACACGCCTCGACTCGCAGGCCCTGGTACACGATGCGGTTGACCCACTGGTGCTGGCCATTCTGGCCACCCAAGTGCCTACCTTACCTTCCCCCGCTACCTTGACACGCCAACAATTTTTCCATGCTATCGCCCAATTAGGCGGCTATTTAGGCCGCAAGCGCGACGGCCCGCCCGGTTGGCGCACCCTTTGGTTGGGCTGGCAACGCCTCGCTCTTCTCGTCCAAGGCACCCGCTGGCTGCCTCCCTCCCGCTCTTCTACACTTCTGTATAATACTCAGGCCTAAAGGCGGAACTACGAACCACGCGCCCGCTTCCCGTTCGTAGGTCCGCTTTATAGACCTTATACCAATTCCGGTTGGCGAGGTTGCAAAGGTGTTCACGGGCAATGGACAAAATTGCCCTACGCCCCTCGTAGGACAATTTTGTAAATTGTCCGCGATACGTTGACCCAATGCATAGTACTACAACGAGACCTCGGCTGTTTTGCGCTGTCACGCTGAGGGGCGCTCTGAAGAGCGAGCTGCTTCGCTCCGCTGCTGAGAAACAAGGTCCTTGTCACCGCCCTTGCCCTGTCATGTCGAGTGGATGCCCCGGACCAGCAACACTCGGCATGGAGAGAACGAGACATCTCGCCTGGAATCAGTCATTGAAGGAGCCTTGCACAGATTCCTCGTTCGTCCGATTCCGGACGGTGGTGTGGGGGCGCGTCCATTCGGAATGACAGGGAAGGGAAATGGATTTCTCCTGGCAGGAAGGCGCTACCGCCGCCTGGGGGTCGCAGCATGACAAATCAACAAAATCTCGTTGTAGTAATAGTTACCCATCGGAATCGGTATTAGTACGGGCTTTCATTAGTCCGTACCGACTTGTTGATGAAATTTGGCAGGGGTATAGGACCAGTCAATAGGGGTAGCAGTAAGGACGTGTCATTGAACCTGACACGGTACGGGCTGCTCCCAACCCGGCGTCTGCTATGGGTTTACTCCGCCTTGTACCCTTCTCCAGGGCGCGCTCCAATAGCTCGCTTACCCCTAGCACGGCTGCCCACCTCCGCATGTGCGACAGGTCGAGGGTCTCCCCCTGGGTCCGGATAACACCGAGAATATCACGCCATTGACGCTCGGACACCTCACCCCCCAGTCTGGAACCACTCCAGCTTTGCCAGCACAATGTCCTTCTGCGCTGCTAATCGATGCTTCCCGCGAGCTAGCCAGGGACACAGGCAACTCCTGGCGGCGCCGGAAGCGTTCCAGGTCGAACGGGCGCTGTTGCGAGACAAACACATCAATGCGGAAGAAGGAAGTCGGATGAAAATAGCTGGAAGCTGCTTTGATGGCGGATCGCTTCCAGCACCGGCTCCACGTCAATAATGAATTCCCCCCGTAGTCGCTGCACGAGGGGGCGGCCTGAGCAGGTTGCATCTCTACCACCAGGTCCACATCGCCTGTGGTGCGAATGACGCCATGGATGATGCTCGCCAGAGAGCCGCCTACCAGGTAGGGGATGCCCAGGTTGTCGAGGGCCTCGGTTACAAGGAGCATAATCGGCACCGGGTTGCCGTCGGCGGGCCATCATTGACAGGTCCTTAGAGGCTTTTCTCGGTCTCCATGAAAGGCCGCAGCCAGACGCTCCTGTAATTCATCCTCGGTCGCCTCTGGAAAGCGTCGGCGCAGACTGAGGTAGGACAGGTCAAGGGCCATCTGATTCAACCCGGCCAGCATCTCCAGCTTGCGCCACGCAGGGAGCGCGCGCAGCATGGGGAAGTATACCGCTTCAAATTGGCGCGGTGTCCATGTTCATCTGCCGCCAGGTGGGTAAAGTGTTCATGGTTCGACTTCCACCCGCTCGCCCGCGAGAAAGGGCAAATGCTTGAGTCGTGGCTCGCCCTCAGCTAGCACAGTCGTCTCGAAACGATAGGCTTGCATTGGCTTAACCTCCCCCCTCATCATCAAACAGGCTTGATGGACAATGATACTACACCCCCGGGTAGTGTACCGATTGCGGTTGAACTTCCTTGTGTTAGCCTTGTGCCCTCGCACTTTCGCATTGCTATACTCGCCGTGCCTCAATGGCCGCTGGTGTGATCGCTCATGTAACAAGCGCGACAGGAGCGAGGCAGTCGCCTGGAACTCCAACCCCAGTGGCTTTCCTACCGCGCTTGGACACACCCCTACCCCACGGCCAGCCGCAGCCGCACGCGGTCCCCCTCCTCCAGCCCCTCCGCGCGGCGCACGTCGGTTCGGAGGGGGTATGAGGACGGCCATCCTTGGGAAAAGAGCGAGGTCATCCACTCCGTTTCGCCTATCCGCACCTTGGCCGGAATCATCCCCCAGCCATAGGTCACCATGCTCAGCATCTCTTTCAAGTCCTCGCACTGCTCCTCCGGAACCGTCACGAAGTACCATGGGGCTGGGCCGCGCCAGTACCAGATGGGGCCGTCAAACTCAAAGATCATCTTCCCCCTTTTCTGGCCTGCTGCCCCAGGAACAGTGCGGAGCCTGGCCCGCATGCTCCTGCACGTGGCGCATGGTGTAGAGCATCAGCTCGCCAAAGGCGATCTCCCCCCAGGGGAAGCGGCACAGCCGGTGCGCCTCCTCGGCGGACAGCGCCGCGAGCGTCTCCTGGCACCGCTGGCGGCAGTGCTCCAGGTAGCCGAGCAGCTGGGTCGCGCGCGTAGACCTGCGGCAGCACCTCCCCCGCTTCCATCTCGACCAGTGCACTCTCTCTCGCCGCCGCCGCCGCCGCCGCCGCCGCCGCCGCCGCCGCCGCCGCCGCCGCCGCTGTGCAACAACAGAGGGCGGTGCAAAGCCTCTTCTGCGCCGGTCAGGTAAAGGTCCACCCAGAAAAGCGCATGGTAGCCCAGATACCAGAACGACGCGAAGCCCGGCCACCCACTGCTCCGGCTCTATCCTCCCACAGGCTCCTTTCCCACAGCGCCTCCGGGCAGGCGCGCAGGGCATCGCCCAGGCTGTCCAGCGCCGCGCTAAACTGGCGCCACACCATCTGATTGTCAACGATCGTCATCGCCCCTCCCTTTCGGCGCCCGCCGCTGCGGATTTTTCGGTATAGCCTGCCGCCTCGACAAAAAGCCTGGATGCCCCACGCCACCTTTCGGCGCTCACAGGTGTAGGGAAACATGTGAGCGTCCAGCGGGCTGGCGGAAAAGTCTCGCTTTAGCAGGCGCTTCCTATCTTCCTTCCAACCAACCTGGACCCCTTCTCATGGCCCAACCATCCACCCTGTACGACTCGCTCGTGATTGGCGGCGGCCCGGCGGGGCTGGCGGCGGCGCTGCAGTTGGCGCGCTTTAACCGGCGGCCCGTGCTGTTTGACAGCGGCATGGGGCGCTCCACCTACCACCAGATCAACCACAACTACCTGGGCTTCCCCGGCGGCATCGCCGCGCGCGAGTTGCGGGCGCTGGGGCGCGAGCAGGCGGGGGCCTACCCCGTGACCTTCGTGGATGAGGCGGTGCTGGCCGTGCGCCGCGAGGGGGACGCCTTCGTTGCGACGACCGAGGGGGGCGCGGCGCACCGTGGCAGGACGCTGATCTTTGCGACGGGGGTGCGCGACCACTTTCCCTATTTTGCCGACTGGGAATCGTACGTGGGGCGGAGCGTCTTCTGGTGCCTGACCTGCGACGGCTACAAGACGCGCGACAAGGCCATCGTGGTGCTGGGCAACGATGACGATGCCGGCGTGACGGCGCTCCAGTTCCTCCAGTTCACCCCACACATCACCTTTCTCACCAACGCCACCTTCTGCGGACTCCATGATCGGCTTTGCCACACCCTAGGGGCGCGTGGCATCCCCATCGTGACTCGCGAGATCGAGCGGGTCGAGGGGGCAGAGGGGATGCTGCAGCAGATCGTGCTGCGCGACGGGCGTACGCTGGCACCGGATTTTCTCTTCAACCTGCAGGGCAAGACGCCCAACAGCGAGTTGGCGCAGGCCCTCGGCGTGGCGCTGGACGAGCACGGCTACATCCTCACCGACGTGGACATGCACACCAACCTCCCCGGCGTGCTGGCTGCGGGCGACGTGACGCGCCTCTTCGCCCACCAGATCGCCACCGCCACCCACGAGGGGCTCACCGCCGCCTGCGCCGCCAACTATTTTCTGTACGAGCCCTGGCAGCAGCACGAGGCATACGAGCCGGACAGCGAGTGAGGCTCCGCCCAACCCAGAGCCTAAGGGTTTCCCAAACCCTTAGGCTCTTCCGCACCGACGCATCGCCTCCCCTGCTTCCCCTGCCTCCGCCTAACCGAGCCCCGCATGGACGCATCTTGACATGACAAAGCGGGGGCCGCGAGAAGGGCCTTTGCGAAGGCGGTCCGCCGCCTGGGGCCGTTGGAATAACAAGGAAAAAC
>CAVRLZ010000011.1:0-31113 GCA_963721895.1 uncultured Chloroflexia bacterium
CGCCCTCCCGTGAGCCTCGCACTGCAGAGGCTGAGCGTTGATAGCTTGCCCATCTGTCAATCGAGTGGCGCTTTGCCTCCGCCGATGCCCGGCTCAAACGCCTTTATCCTTCCTTGAACGCAGTACCCTTAGCACTCCGTTTAGTCTCCCCATCTCCGACCGAAGCCTGTACCCTACCACCTCTGGTATTGCGGGTGGGCGGTGGCTATAATAGGCAACGCTCCACCCTACCCCTCTTTTCCCTGCTGCTGTAAACCCCCACGTGCGCCGCGATCAATCTGCTGGGGCTGGGGCGCGTGTCGGTAGGCCGCTTCGAGGCTGTCCGCGTGCTCGCTTGCTGCATTGAAAAGGAGAGAGACCAGTGATCATCATCCACCCCTACGACCCCACCTGGCCCGCTCAGTTCGAGGCCGCCCGCCGCCACCTCGCGGAGAGTCTGGGCGACCTGGCGCTACGCATTGACCACATCGGCTCGACCTCGGTGCCGGGGTTGGGGGCAAAGGATATCATTGATATTCAGATCACGGTGCGGGAGCTGGCGCCAGATGTGCGAGAGCGGCTCGTGGCGGCGGGGTACAGACAATGGCCTTATTTCAGCGATCATGTGCCGCCGGGCGAGGACGAGGCGCCCCACCTGTGGGCCAAGTTTCTCTTCCACGAGCGCGACGGGGAGCGGCCCGCCAACATCCACATGCGCGTCCAGGGCAACCCCAACCAGCGCTACGCCCTCCTCTTCCGCGACTACCTGCGCGCCCACCCCGCCTCCGCCCGCACGATCGAGCGGATCAAGCGCGAACTGGCGCGGTACCACCCAGACGACAAAGAGGCCTATTACGACATCAAGGACCCCGTCTACGACCTCATCTGGGCAGCGGCCAAAGAGTGGGCGCACTGGACCCACTGGAAACCAGATGAGGCGTAGGACAAATTTGAAATTTGTCCTATGTTAGCGCCCGACCAGGGGCAGGAAGCTGGGACGCCGCAGCACCTCGGGGCCACGGTCGCGCGCGAAGGCATCGGACTCATTATTGGTATCACCCGGCACGAGGTTGCTCGCATCGGACGTGAAGGTGACGAAGCGCCCATCGGCCGAGATGTCGAGCGGGCCGCTGTGCGCGTGGTCGTTGCCCAACGTCCCCTCGTTCGTCAGGGAGGCGAGGCGCAGCGTGCGAGTACGCATGTCATAGACATACACATCCCCCACCCCATTCGTGTCCTCGGCCAGCAGCGCGCCCGCGCCAAAGGCGACGAAGCGCCCGTCCGTAGAGAAGGCAGGCGACTGCGACGTGTGGCCCCCGCCGCTACCTCCCGAGCCATCGGTGGCGACAGAGGCGCGCCATGTCCGATGGCTCCAGCGGTCATGCACGAACACGTCCGGGCAGTTGGGGTTGGGGTCGCCGCCGATGGGACAGTGGTTGTTATCGTCGTCCGCCACCAAGTTGCTGGCGCGCGACGTGAAGGCCACATAGCGCCCATCCCCCGATAGCGCCGGGTCAAAGGAGTCACTGTTGCCCTGCGTGCCGTCCGAGGCCACCGAGACACGCGTCGTTTCGCTGGTCTGACGATCATGCACGAACACGTCCTGCCAGTAGTTGGTATCGCCTGGGACTAAATTATCGGCCTCTGAGATGAAAGCCACATAGCGCCCATCCGCCGAGATGGCAGGGCGGATGGAGCGTCCCGCTACCCCCTGTGTGCCGTCCGAGGCCACCGAGACACGCGTGATTTGATCGGTTACACAGTCATAGACGAATACATCCGACTCGTCATTGCTGTCATTCGGCACCAAGTTGCTCCCCGATGAATCAAAGGCCACCTGACAGCCATCGTCTGCCAGGTCAGGCATCCACGAATAGCCATTCGCCGGACTGCCATCATAAGCGACCGAAAGGAGAGAGGTTTCACCCGTGTGCAGGTCGTGGAGGAACAGATTGCCAGGCCCGTCGGTATCTTCCGGCAGCAGATTCGTCGCGTCTGACGTGAACGTGGCATATTGCCCATTCCCTGAGATAGCACCCGCCCCTGACATTGCATTGGCCTGGGTGCCGTCCGAAGCTACCGAGACACGTATGGTCTGGGCCGTCTGACGGTCGTGGACGAAAACGTCACTTGTAGCGTTCGTGTCATCGTCCACCAGGGTCGTCGCGAATGATTCAAACATCACAAATCGTCCATCACTGGAAAGCGAAGTCACAACAGCCTCATTATTCGCCTCCATACCATTGGAATTCACTGAGACGCGAATCGTCGAGCCACTCGTTCCCGCCACCACGACTACTCTCGTCAGGAGCCATCCAAGGCTTACCACTAGAAGCAAAATTAGAAAATGCAGCAAAGGGCTCCGGACACACATCAGATTCTCCTTAACCACAGAGGGCACGGTGGCAGCAACTATAGCCCAACTGCAGGGAGGTTAAATGGGTGGTTCGTGCCTTCTTGACGAGTTCGGTAAGGCTCTTAGAATAGTTCAAACAACAGGCATCACCCCTTTCAACATAGGTATCTGCGTCATTCATGCGCAGCACAGGAGTTCCTCCTGTACGAAGGCGGCCAAAGAGTGGGCGTGCTGGACCCGCTGAACCCCGTAGGACAAATTTGCAATTTGTCCGATCGTGGTCCCTCACTACCAGCCCGACCTGGGGAAGACCCCGTGACAGCGGAATCTACGCTATCTCGCGCAGGTCACTCGCCAGCACGGGCTGGCTGCTCGTCGCCACGGTGGGGGGCAACGGGTTGTCCTGGTCGTAGCCCCATGCATCGGCCACTATGTACAGCGGGCGATCCTTGACCTCCTCGTAGATACGCCCCAGATACTCGCCAATGATGCCCAGCGAGATCAGCTGCACCCCCCCGATGAAGAGCACGGCCACCAGCGTCGTCGCCTGCCCCAGCAGGGCCCCCGGCCAGAAGAGACGTCCCACCACTGCGACAATCAGCCCTAGCAAGGCCAGCAAAGCCGAGGCAAAACCCATGTAGGTGGCGAACTGGAGCGGCAGGTAGGAGAAGTTGACCACTGCATCCGTTGCAAAGCGGATCATCTTTCTGATGGGGTACTTGGTGGTCCCCGCATAGCGTGCGTGGCGCTTGTACGGCTGCGCTATCTGGCGGAAGCCCACCCAGGCGGAAAGCCCCCGCATGTACCTGTGCTTTTCCCGCATGGAGCGCATCGTCTGGATCACCGCGCGATCCATCAGGCGAAAATCGCCCGCGTCCATCGGAATATCCACACTGGTGATGCGATGGATCAGGCGGTAAAAGAGCGCCGCCGTCGTCAGCTTGAACCAGCTTTCCCCCGCGCGCTCCGTCCGCACGCCATACACCACCTGGAAGCCCTCGCGCCAGCGTGCGAACATGTCCGGGATCACCTCGGGCGGGTCCTGCAGGTCGCTGTCAATCACCACCACCGCGTCGCCCTGGGCGTAGTCCATGCCCGCGGTAATGGCCACCTGATGCCCAAAATTGCGCGCGAAGCTGATCACCCGCACGCGCGGGTCGCGCACGTGCATGGCGTGCAGCACCTGGGGCGAGTGGTCGCTGCTCCCATCGTTCACCAGAATCAGTTCGTAGGGTACGCCTATCCCTTCAAGCACCGCTGTCATGCGGCGGTAAAACTCTGGGACCGTCTCTTCCTCATTCCAAACAGGCGCCACCACGGACAAAATAGGCCGCATAAGCTCTCCGCTCCCCTCGCTTCCCAACGATGCCAGATTGTAACAACGCCCCCCCAAAGCCCCAAGTCCAATCAAAAGCGCGGCGAGCCTTGAGCTCGCCGCGCTCTTTCCTGCCGCCCCCGTGTTAGCCGTTGATCACCTCGCCCCCGTTCGGGTGCAAAATCTGCCCCGTCATGTAGGATGAGTCGTCCGAGGCCAGGAACACAAAGGCGGGTGCCACCTCCTCTGGCTGGCCCGGTCGCCCCATCGGCACATCGGAGCCGAAGGTGCTCACCTTCTCCTCATCAAAGGTAGAAGGGATCAGCGGGGTCCAGATGGGGCCGGGCGCTACGCCGTTCACGCGAATGCCCTTGTCGGCCAATTGGCCGGACAGCGAGCGCGTGAAGGAGACGATCGCGCCCTTGGTGGCGGCATAGTCCAGCAGGTCCGGGCTGCCGCGGTAGGCCGTCACCGAGGTCGTGTTGATGATGGCACTGCCCTGCTTGAGGTGCGGGAGCGCCGCTTTGGTCAGGTAGAACATGGCAAAGATGTTGGTGCGGAAGGTGCGCTCCAACTGCTCGTCGATGATGTCGGCAATGCTCTTTTGCGGGTGTTGCTCGGCGGCGTTGTTCACCAGAATGTCCAACCCTCCCGAGTTCGTCCACGGTTTGCTGCACCGCCTGCTGGCAAAAGCGCTCGTCGCCGATGTCCCCCGCAATGAGCAGGCAACGTCGCCCCTCCGCCTCCACCAACCGCTTCGTCTCCTCCGCGTCACGATGCTCCTCCAGGTAGACCACCGATACATCGGCGCCCTCCCTGGCATACATCGCTGCCACCGCCCTGCCGATGCCGCTGTCGCCGCCGGTGATCAGCGCCACCTTGTTGCGCAGCTTCCCGCTGCCGCGATAGGAGGGGTCCGTCGCCTCGGGCCGGGGCCTGCATCTCGTGCTCTCGCCCTGGCTGCTCCGCCTGATGCTGCGGCGGCAACGTCTGCTTCTTTTCTTCTTTCTCAGCCATCCTTCATCCTCCCTAGCCAATTCCATCTTTGTAGGCGTTTGCGCTTTAGCCACTGTGCCCCAACGGCGGGGCCACCGCTAAAAAGCAACTTGCGTGCGAGCCTACCCACCCCCTGGCGGGCGCAGGGCGCGAATCTCCTCGCGCAGCGCCACGATTTCCAGGCGGAGCGCTTCTATATCCCCCGTGCCTGCCACCTCCGCCTCGTCGCTCACGGCGTCCCGCCCCACGAAGAACGAGGCGAGCGCTGCCGTCAAATACCCCAGCACCCCCATGCTATACACCGACAGCAGGAAGGTCAGGATGCGCCCCTCGCCGGTTTGGGGCCAATATTCCGAGCCAATCGTCGTCATGAGCATGGCGGTCCACCACAGCGCCGCCCCCAGGTTCGGCAGTGCCGCGCGCCCCGCCTCACGCTCGCTTTCAAAGGCATAGATGCCCGCCGCGCCGACGAACAAAACCAGCCCCGTCAGCGCCAGGACATAGCGGAAGCCCCGTCGGCTCATCGTGCCACCCAGCGCCCGCATCCCGCGGTTCACCGAGCCAAGCACCTTGACCAGGCGCAGCCCCCGCGCGGCCCGCGCCGCCTGGAACACGCGCAAAAAGCGGACCGCGCTGACCAACCGCAGGGCCGGCAAAAGCAGCGAGACGAGCGTCAGCACGTTCTGCTTGAGGAAATCGCTCCGGTCCGGCGCGAGCGCGAGCCGCAGGGCAAAATCCAGGATGAACAGCGCCCAGATGGCCGTCGTGAGGCTTTCCAGCAAAGGGGTCAGCCCCCAGATCAACTCGACGATCAGCAGGAGCAGCCACACCAGCCCCAGCAGCAGCATCGGCCCCTCCAGCCAATCTTCAATCTGCCCCAGGATCTCCCAACGCTCCTGCTCCAGCGCCTCCCGCTCGCTCCGCTCCTCCATGCTACCCTCCCTTGCCCCGATGTCACCTGTTATCGAGAGCAAAGCAGGTGCCATCTGCCCTCTTTGGAGTTTGTCGGTATAATTCCCCTAGATGGCCCATCGCGCGTGGGCCGCCCTGTAAACGAAGGAGCCTTCATGCAGATTGATTTCACGCCCGCCTGGGTGCGGCTGCAAGTGCTGGTCAACAGCCTCATCCGCTCGTTGCCCAACCTGTTTCTTTCCTTGCTCGTGCTGGTGCTCTTCTTCCTCGCCTCGCAATGGCTGCGGCGATTCATCGTCGGCGTGGCCGAGAGGCGCTATCGGCTCCGTCACGGGCTGGCCCTGGTCTTTGGGCGCACCGCCCAGTGGCTCCTGGTATTGATTGGCCTGCTCATCTCGTTGGTGATCCTGATTCCCTCCTTTGAGCCGGGGCAACTGGTACAACTGCTCGGCCTGAGCAGCGTCGCTATCGGCTTCGCCTTTCGTGATATCTTCCAGAATTTTCTCGCCGGAACCTTGATCCTGCTGAGCGAGCCCTTTCGCATCGAGGATCAGATCATCTTCAAAGAGTGGGAGGGGACAGTCGAAGAGATTCACACCCGCGCCACCACCGTCCGCACCTACGATGGCCGCCGCGTCGTGATTCCCAATGCGGAACTGTTCACCAACTCGGTCATGGTCAACACCGCGTTCGAGCAGCGGCGTTTGGAGCAGGATGTCATTATCGGCCGCAGCGATGACATCGAGCACGCGCGGCGCGTCATGGTGGCAACGCTGCGCGAGATCGAGGACGTGCTGACCGATCCGTCACCGGAAGCCCTGGTGATGGAGCTGGCCGATTTTGGTATCCGCATGCGCGTGCGTTGGTGGATCGCCCCGCCCGTGCGGCGGGAAGCCGTCATCACGCAGGACCGCGTGCTCACCGCCCTGCGCTACAAGCTTTTGGAGGAGGGGATTGATCTGCCCTTCCCCACGCAGCAGATTCTTTTCCACGATCAAACCGAGGAAACCGACGGCGACCGCGCCCGCCAACGCGAGGGGTGGCCCGCCAGGGCAGGCGAGCGCTACCGTGCCCGCACGATCGCCACGGTTCTGGCAGAGCGACTGGCGGCAGATGGCTCAGCGGCGGGGCGTGAAAGTAAAGGTTGAAAACTTGCTGGTGGCAGCGCCCGCGCGGCGCGCACCGATTCAGATAAGAGAGGATGACCGATGGCAGAGTGGGTACAGATTCGAGATATAGGCCAGCACGAGGGGCAGACGGTTACGATCAAGGGCTGGCTGTACAACCGCACCGATAAGGGCAAGCTGAAGTTCCTCTGGGTGCGCGACGGCTCCGCCATGATTCAGGCTGTCGTGTTCCGCAAGGGGGTGGACGAGGGGGTGTGGGAGGCAGCGGAAAAGTTGACGCAGGAAAGTGCTATCGAGGTCACGGGCGAGGTGCGGGCCGACCCGCGCGCGCCGAGCGGCTTCGAGCTAAGCGTGACCGGGCTGACGGTGCTCCACTATGCCCAGGAGGGGTACCCGATCCAGCTCAAGGAGCATGGCACGGGCTTCTTGATGGAGCATCGCCACCTGTGGATTCGCACGCCGCGCCAGGCCGCCATCCTGCGCATCCGCGCCACCATCATCAAGGCAATCCGCGACTGGCTGGACGACCACGGCTTCACCCTGGTGGACAACCCCATCCTCACCCCTGCCGCCGTGGAGGGGACCAGCACGCTCTTCGCCGTGGACTATTTCGGCGAGCCCGCCTTCCTCTCGCAGTCAGGGCAGTTGTACAACGAGGCGAACATCTTCGCGCTCGGCCCCGTCTACTGCTTCGGCCCCACCTTCCGCGCCGAGAAGAGCAAGACGCGCCGCCACCTGACCGAGTTCTGGATGGTCGAGCCGGAAATTCCCTTCTGCACGCTGGAGGGGCTGATGGAAATCGAGGAGCAGTTTGTCTCCTACATCGTGCAGACGGTGCTGGCGAAGCATCGGGATGAGTTGGTGACCGTGCTGGAGCGCGATGTGGCAGCGCTGGAAAAGGCAGTTCCGCCCTTCCCGCGCATCTCCTATGAGGAGGCCGCCGCGCGGCTACGTGCCCTGCACGAGGCGGAGACAGAGCCGGAGAAGAAGGCGTTGCTCTACCTGGAAGCCGGCGACGACTTTGGCTCCCCGCACGAAACCGCGCTGACCCGCCTGTTCGACAAACCGGTCTTCGTCTACCACTATCCCGCCGCCGTCAAGGCGTTCTACATGGAAACCGTCGAGGGGGAGCCTCACCTGAGCCGCTCGGTGGACCTGCTGGCGCCGGAAGGGTACGGCGAGATCATCGGCGGCGGGCAACGCGCCACCAGCGTGGAGCTCCTGGAGCAGCGCATCGAGGAGCATGGCCTGCCGCGCGAGCCCTACGAGTGGTACCTGGACCTGCGCCGCTACGGCTCTGTCCCTCACAGCGGCTTCGGCCTCGGCGTGGAGCGCACCGTCGCCTGGCTCTGCGGCCTCCCCCACGTCCGCGAGACGGGGGCCTTTCCGCGGATGCTGGAAAAGATGTATCCGTAGCGCGCTCAGATGGACCTCTTCGACCACGCCTCCCAACGCGACATCGAGCGCGGCCAGCCGCTGGCCGCCCGGATGCGGCCGCGCACGCTGGACGAGTTCGTCGGGCAGACAGCACATCCTCGGGCCCGGACGGCTGCTGCGGCGCGCCATCGAGGCGGACCAGCTCTCGTCGCTGATCTTCTTCGGGCCGCCGGGCACCGGCAAGACGACGCTGGCGCGCATCATCGCCAACACGACCAACGCGCACTTCATCGCCATCAACGCGGTGCTGGCGGGCGTCAAGGAGATCCGCGAGGCCATCGACGCGGCGCAGGAGCAGCGGCGGCTGTACGGGCAGCGCACGATCCTGTTCGTGGACGAGGTCCACCGCTTCAACAAGGCGCAGCAGGACGCGCTGCTGCCCCACGTCGAGAACGGCACGATCATCCTCATCGGCGCGACGACCGAGAACCCCTACTTCGAGGTGAACAAGGCGCTGGTGTCGCGCTCGCGCGTCTTCCAGCTCGAGCCGCTGACCGACGAGGACCTGCGCGAGGTGGCGCGGCAGGCGCTGCGCGACCCGGAGCGCGGCTACGGGCAGCGACGGATCGAGATCGCCGACGAGGCGCTCGACCACCTGGTCGAACATCGCCAACGGGGACGCGCGCGGCGTGCTCAACGCGCTGGAACTGGCCGTCGAGACGCACGCCGCCGGACGAGGCGGGCATGATGCGCATCGACCTGACGGTGGCCGAGGAGTCCATCCAGCGGCGCGCGGTACTCTACGACAAGAGCGGCGACGCGCACTACGACACCATCTCGGCCTTCATCAAGTCGCTGCGCGGCTCCGACCCCGACGCGGCGCTCTACTGGATGGCCAAGATGGTCTACGCGGGCGAGGACCCGCGCTTCATCTTCCGCCGCATGGTCATCTTCGCCGGCGAGGACGTGGGCCTCGCCGACCCGAACGCCATCCGCGTCGTCGACGGCCTGCGCGCAGGCCTACGACTACGTGGGGATGCCCGAGGGCAGTACCACCTGGCCCAGGCCTGCCTCTACCTCGCCACGGCGCCCAAGTCCAACAGCACCAAGCGTTCTGGCAGGCGCTCGCCACGTGGAGGAGAAGAGCGCGAGCAGGAGCCGCCCGACCCCCTCAGGACGGCAACCGCGACCGCAAGGGGCTCGGCCACGGCGAGGGCTACCTGTACCCGCACGACTTTCCGGACCACTGGGTCGCGCAGCAGTACCTGCCCGACGCCCTGCGTCACCAGATCTTTTACGAGCCGGGCGACCAGGGCTACGAGGGGCGGCTGCGCGAGCGCATCCTCCGCCTGCAGGCTGCCCAGCGCGGCCTGGAAGAGCAGGAGGACGAGGGCCAAGCATAGCCCCGACCCCTCGCCGCCGCTGCCTCTTTTTTGTCCCGCGCGCGCCTGTGCGCGATTTTTCCAGCCCCTTGCGTTTAGTCCTCCACACCCTTTACAATGGGGTAAAAGTCAAGCAGCGAGTGGGGACGGGCGACGGGAGCGAAGCGGGGCAGGTTCTCAGCTTCTAGCCCCTCGCTGCTTCGTCGTCGCCCCTTGCCACCCCCCAGTCAACCAAAGAGGAGGGTACTATGGCGCTGTCAATGCGCGGTACGATCAAGGATCAGAAGGGTACCCCTATAGCAGGGGCCTCGGTGCGCCTGGTGGGGGCCAGGGAGCTGCTAGGGGGGCAAGCGGGCGTGGTGCGCGCCCCCGCCCCGGGGGGACTGGCCTGGACGCGCTCGCTCACAGGCTTTGAAGGGCACCGCTGGGATTGCTGGAGCCAGTTCGTCCGCGAGTCAACGGGCATGCCCTTCAATACATTCATGAATGAGGTGGTGCAGCAAAATCCCGTGCTGGAAGCCGACCGCTTTCGGTTCCATGGGGGCAAGCACTATCTGTTACCGGAGCGCGTGCCCGTGCCAGTCGACCTGGACCCGACCCGTCACTGATTTCTCTGGCACGCGCTGGGAAGCATTTCTGGAACTGGTGCAGGAGGAGGTGCAGGGCATCACGGCGCGCGAGTTCATTGATCAGGTGTTGGAGCACAACCCGCACTTGAAGGCCAAACCCAAACCGATCCTTGCAGCCGAGGAGGTCTATCGCTTCCCCGAAAATGTCCAGGGTGGCACGGAGGTGGTCTGGACGCAGCCGCTCACTGGCTTTGCCGGTAGCCGATGGGATGCCTGGACGTCGTACGTGCGCGACAAGGTAAAGGGGATCAGCTGGGAATCGTTCATGGAGGAGGCGCTGATCCACAATCCAGGGCTGGAGCCGGACGATGCTCGCCTCTTCCGGCGCGAGAAATTCTATCTGCTGCCAGAAAATCGCACCAGTGCGCGCCACATGCTGTTCCGCTGGTCGGACGCGCAGGGGCGCTTCGCCTTCGAGGGGCTGCACGCCAGGGAGCTATGAATTGCTCGTCGTCGCGGCAGGGCAAGCAACACACTCGAAGCGGGTGACCCTCCAGAGCAACACGACGCTTGATGTACCCGTCGCGCCCGCGCCCCCCACCCGCATCACGCCCACCCAGCCCTCCTCCCCCGTCCAGGCGGACATCACCGACATCATCCAGACAGTCGGCCCCAACTTTACCCTGAACCGGCGGCCCTTTCGCTTTGTCGGTGCCAACATCCGAGGGCTGCTCCACTACGGCGACACGCGCCTGCTGCGCCACTCGCACCCCCACCATCGCGATGTGCAACTGGATGCTGCCAAAGCAATGGGCGCGCGCGTGGTGCGGATCTTCCTGGCAAACCGCCACAGCACGGTTACGGAAACAGCGGATCGCCTGGAGCAGGCGCTCGCCCTCGCCGCCGCGCGCGATCTGTACCTGCTGATCGCCTTCACCGACGTTCACGGGGACACGGGGTTCAACCCAGCCGGCGACGAAAAGTTCTACTCCCTGCACGGGAAGCTTAACCGCACCTGGTTCGAGGGCGGCTACCGCGAGCACTATCTGCCGCTGGTGGAGCATGTCGTGCGTCGCTTTCAAGGCCACAAGCGCGTCTTTGCCTGGGAGTTGGGCAACGAGCTTAAAGCGTGGGAGGAGGGGCGCATGCTGCCCGACCTGTTTATCGAGTTTGCAAGCACCGTCTCCAAGCGCATCCGAGAGTTGGACGCCGTTCACCTGATTGGCACCGGCATCATCAACAGTGGCAACCTCGGGGCCAACTCCGATCAGGCGCGGCGCCTCAACAGCCTGTCTCAACCATAGGTTTTCTGACCGCACATATCTATGAGGGTGGCGGGGAGCACCACGAGCTGGAAGATCAGCGCCTCGAGATGGCGCGTGCCGAGCGCGAGGCGGAGCTGGCCCGCCAGCTTGGCAAACCCTTCATCATCGAGGAGATTGGCTTTGCCGACGGCGACCGCGTCCAGCAGATGGTTCAGCACCTGGGGCGCTGGTATGACACATCAAGGGGCTGCCGCTGTCCTGCCGTGGGGCCTTATGGCGACTCAGGAGGACATGGGCGACGGCGACCAGCGCTTTGGCATGGACCTGAGCTTCCACAGCCACGACTACCATCGGCTGCACGACGCCTTTAAGTCACGCGCCGCTTCGCTTTCCGTGTAGCCAGGCGCGACCAGGGGGAGGGGGATGGCTGATCCCCCTCCCCTGGTCTGTCTATAGCTTCTATTCGACTACCCAGAGCTGTGCCCCCACGGCAGGCAGCGAGTCGAGCGAGAGGTGCCCCCCTCCACCGTTTCCGTGTGGCCGCTGAGCAGGTCGCGCAGGCGGGTGCCATCCGCCAGCCCGGCGTGCCGGACCGACAGCGCGCGGACCCCATCGTCCGCGCGGCGCGCCACCGCCAGCAGCCGCTGCGCGGGTGCCTCGCGCAGGAAGGCCAGCGTATCCCCCGCCGCGTGCACCTGCTGCATGCCCCCGTCCCGCAGCGCAGGCAGGGTGCGTCGTAGCCGCATCAACGTCCCATAGAAGGTGTGCAGGTCGTGGTTCCACTGCTCAGCATCCCACGGCATGCAACGGCGGCAATCCGGGTCGCGCCCCCCTTCCAGCCCCACCTCATCCCCATAGTACACGCAGGGAACGCCAGGAAATGTAAAGAGAAGCAGGGCTGCCACCCGCACCCGCGCCTCATCCCCCCCCAGAACGGTCAGCACGCGCGGCGTGTCATGGCTGCCCAGCAGGTTGAATTGCTGCAGGGCGATCTGCCAGGGAATCGCCGCCAGAAACGTTTGCCACTGCTCGGCCACCACCTCTGTTGGAAGCGGGCGGTGCGCCATCCAGGGGGGCATGGCGTCCCGCAGCGCTTCCTCGCTCCCCAACCAGTGGAGCACGGGTCGGGAAAAGCCGCGATAGTTCATGGTGGCATCCAACTCTTCCCCCTGGAGGTGCGGGGTGCCATCGAAAAAGTTTTCACCCAGCAGGTAGGCGTGCGGGTTCTCCTGCTTGACGGCACGCCGCACCCCCCGCCCGATCTTGTGCCCCAGTTGGCTCTCACCGCTGCGGGCCAGCATGTTCGCCACGTCAATGCGCCAGCCATCAATGCGGTACGGCTCGCGCAGCCAGCGCCGCATGATGGCATCCTCCCCCGCGTACATCCGCTCCCGCAGGCGCTCGCTGCGGAAATTCAGCTTCGGCAGCGTCGGCACGCCGAGCCAGCTATCGTACTGGTCCGGGTGGCGGTGGAAGGTGAAAAACTCGGCAGTGGGCGCGGTCGGGTCGGCGATGGCCGCCTGGAACCAGTGATGGGTGGAGCCGCAGTGGTTCGGCACCACATCCAGCAGCAGCCGCATGCCGCGCTCGTCCAGGGCGCGCCGCAGGGCCACCAGTGCCTCGTCGCCCCCCAGGTGGGGATCCACCTCCTCGTAGTCGGCTATATCGTACTTGTGGTTGCTCGGTGCCGTAAAGATGGGGTTCAGATAAAGCGCCGTCACCCCCAACGCTTCCAGATAGGGCAGCCGCTCGGCGATTCCCTGCAGGTCGCCCCCAAAGAATTCCCGCCCGCCCGTCGCTTTTTGGGGGCGCTCGCCCCAGCGCCGCGCCACCACCGGCTTGCCCCCGACAAGGTACTCGCCCTCCCGCACGTTGTTGGCCGGCTCCCCATCGGCAAAGCGATCGGGGAAAATCTGATAAAACACAGCCTCGCGCACCCAGTGCGGCGCATGGTAATCGGCGAGCAACACAAAGTCGGTGGCATCCGTCGGCGTGTGGCGCATCATCCCCGCCGCCGTCAGCCACCAGCCCCCCTCCTCGGTGAGCAGGTAAAAGCGATAGCTTGTTCGTGGCATGAGCAGCGCAAGCTCTCCCTCCCACCACTGGCACACGCCATCGTCCGCCACGCGCCGCAGGGGGGCCACGGCCTCCTCGCCGTCCGGCGCCGTCCTCACCAGGACGCGTTGGAGGGGCGCCTCGCGATCGGCACGCAGCCGCACCGTCACCGCCTCGCCCAAAGCGTGGCGGGCCGCACTGATGTAGTACGCCGAACTGTCATGGTGGACCGAGGCAGTCCAGGCGTTCTGTGTATAGCTCATGGATAATCCTTGTCTCCTGCTGGCTGGGCAGCGAAAAGCCGAGGTGATTCGCTACCTCGGCTCTTTTCTTGGGGGCACTTGCTTACTGGGCGCGAATCGCGTCTCGCACCTCGTCGAAGGTGGCATGACGGCGCGTCGCCTTCTTTGAATACAGCAGCGCCCCGTCCACCTCGACCTCGAAGACCCCGCCCGAGGAGGGGATCAGTCGCACCTCCTCGATGGCGTCACCAAACGTCTCGACCAGCTTTTCCGTCATACTGACGGCTCTGGGGGTGTAGTTTCACGCAAGGCAGAATTCTATCGAGATTCTCATCCTATCCCTCCTATCGGTTCGTTCCAGGTATCAATCCTCTCGGTCAACCTAGCAAGATCGCTACCTTGCCCGGTCGCCCTTGTCGCACGCTTCACTTTTTGCCCAAATTCGTGGTAAAATAGCTACTTATAAGCCCCTGTAGCTCAGCGGATAGAGCACCGGTCTTCTAAACCGTAGGTCGCAGGTTCGATTCCTGCCGGGGGCGCTCGCCGCTTCGCCCGTGCGTATAACACAAACGCCCACCACGAGCCGTCTAGTGAGCGTTTGTGTTGGCGGTGCGGGTTATTCTGGCTCGCAGAGGAGGTTCGCCTCCTCTGCCGCCGCCTGATTCCAGGAGCGTATCTACCTCCGTTTCTTTGGCAGCCACGCTCCTCCTGCAATGTGGCGCTCGGCTATGGTAGGATTCCTGATAAATCAAGACGCTGGAGGCTCCCCTTATGTCAGCACCCGATTCCTTGACCCACGAGACGATCCTCGCGACAGTGCGTGAGTGGCCTGTAGAAGAACGTCTAGCTCTGCTACATGAGGTGCTACAAACCCTCCATCCTGACGCCGCCCCTCGGGAAGTACATCGTCCCACCTTGTCACGGGCACTGGGCCTCGCCGCGACAGACCAGCCCGCGCCGGACGACACCACCGTGAAAGCGTGGCTTGCCGAGCGAAGGCAGGCGAAGTACGGCTGATGCGCCTGCTCTTCGACACCAACGTCGTGCTGGACGTGCTGCTGGCGCGCGAGCCGTGGGTGCAGAGCGCGCAGGTTCGATTCATGCCGGGGGCGCTCGCCGCTTCGCCCGTGCGTATAACACAAACGCCCACCACGGGCCGTGTGGTGGGCGTTTGTGTTGGCGGGGTGGACTATTCTAGCTCGAAGAGTAGGTCCACCAGTTCATCCCCCATCGTCTCGACCTCCGCCTCATCCCCTGCCGCTGCCGCCTCATGGATCGCCGCGACGATCTCGCGGAGAGAATCGGCCATGTCGGGATCCAGGGACGGGTTCGCCATCGCTGCCTGGGCGCGGTCCAGCAGGGCGATGGTCGTGGCATCGAGGCGCGGACTTTCTGTGCCGACCGCCGCGCGCAGGTCCGCCAGTTTGGCCTGACTCTGCGCGATCTGCGCCGGGCTCAGCCGTTGGCGGCTCGCCTTCAATTGCTCGCTCACCTTCTTCCCGCTCGTCCGCTCCTCCACCGTCACGTCCAAAATACCGTTCACGTCCAGCCGGAAATTCACGGTGACATCCGTCAGGCCATCGGGCCGATTGGGTTTCAGCTTTTCGACCATAAAGTCACCCAGCAGCACGTTAGCGCGATGCCACCGTGTGCTCCCCCTGGTAGACCTGGATGTGAATCTGCTCCTGGCCGGGGAACATCGTTTGAAACACCTCGCTTCGATGCACCGGGATCGTGGTGTTGCGGTGGATGAGAGGGCTGAACACATCGGCCTGCACGTTTCCCAGGATCCCCACTCGTGCCGTCTCGATGCCCAAGTGAGTGGGGGGTCACATCCACCAGGATGGCATCAATTTCCTCCCCCGCGACGATGCCCGCCTGTACCGCCGCGCCTAGCGCCACTGCCAGGTCTGGGTCAATCTCCAGATGCGGGGCCTGACCCATGTGCTCGGCAAGCCGCTCCCAGATGGCAGGGATCCGAGTGGAGCCCCCCACCAGCAATACGCGGTCAATGTCCCGCGCGCGCAGGTCTGCGTCCTTGAGCGCCTTATCCACCTGCTTGATGGTAGCATCCAACATGTCGTCAATGAGTCGCTCGAACTCATCCCGGGTCACCTCGCGGCGAAGGTGGAGCGGCGTTCCGGCCTCGTCTGCTGTCAAAAATTCCAGGCTGATCAGCGCGTAAGGCTCGGCAGAAAGCTCAATCTTGGCCTCCTCCGCCGCCCGCAGCAGGCGCGCCCAGGCATGGTGGTTGTTGCGCAGATCAATCTCGTTCTCTTCCTCAAACTCATCCGCCAGCATCTCGGCAAGGCGCTCGTCAAAATCATCGCCGCCCAGGTCGTTATCGCCTGCAGTGGCCCGAACGTCCACGATGCCCGCATTCAACTCGATGACGGACACATCGAAGGTCCCACCGCCCAGGTCATAGACCAGCACGCGGGCCTCCTCATCACTGCCCAGGCCGTAGGCCAGCGCGGCGGCGGTCGGCTCGTTCAGGATGCGCTCCACGTTCAGCCCGGCAATCTCGCCCGCTTCGATGGTGGCCTGGCGCTGCGGCTCGTTGAAATAAGCGGGGACCGTGATCACGGCTCGCTCCACCGGCTGCCCCAGGTGCGCCTCGGCGGCCTCCTTGAGCCGCTTCAGCACGAAGGCCGAGATTTCCTGCGGGGTATACTGCTTGCCCGCCATCTCAACGGATTCGCCCTTGCCCATCCTGCGCTTGATCGATCGAACTGTATCTTCAGGGGCAACCACCCATTGATTACGCGCGGAAACCCCCACCAGCAACTCCCCGCCCGGCGAGACCCCCACCACAGAGGGAAGGATGGGGCCATTCTCCAGCCGAATGACGGTTGGTACGCCCTGCTCGATGATTGCTACGGCTGAATTGGTTGTGCCCAGGTCAATGCCCAGTATTTTATCTGCCATCAGATTCTCTCTTTTTTCAGGGGTGAGCGGAGCCTCGCTCCGCCTGGATGCCGGGTTCATCGTCCGCTCTGGGCGGGGGCGGCGCTGCCCTGGAAACGACAACTTCTGCATAGCGCAGCACGCGCCCGTTCAGATGGTAGCCGCGACGCAGCACGCCGACGACGGTGCTCGCCGGCACATCGCCGCGCACCACTGCCTCCACAGCTACATGGTGGCGCGGGTCGAACGGCTCGCCCAACGGCTGGATCGAGCGGATATCCTCTTCCGCCAGCAGGGCCAGAAAGCGCTGGCGCCCCAATTCCAGCCCATCCAGCCAGGCAGCCAGGGGGGCATCAAGGTCAGGGGCGGGCGCGACTGCCGTCGCTGGCGGGGGTGGCAGTGGCTCCTCACCAAACGCCAGGCGGAGCCGCTGCATGAAGGAGGGGGGCCCTGCAAGGGATGTGGGGTTGTCCGGCGGTGCTGGCTCCGCCTCATCCTCGCGCCGCCGCCTCGCGAGCAGGGAATGCCCACTGTCCAGGGCAGCTTCCAGGCCATCCAGCACGGGCAAGAAGGATAGGGCCAACCCCGCACGGGCCTCCGCGCGCAGTTCGTCCTCTTCCTGCTGCACTCGCCGAACGCGCGCCTCCGCCGCCGCCTCGCGCCGCGCCAAAGCTGCCTGCAGGATGGCAAGCGCCTCCGCCGTCTTTTGCTCCTGGACTTCCGCCAGCGTGTTGGCCTTGAACTGCGCGCGTGAAAGCTTTTTTACCTGATCCGCCAGATCGCTCAACTGCTCCTCGCTGCCGGAAAGTCGGGTCGCCATCTCTGCCAGGCGCTCCGTGCTCTCTCGCGCGCGGTCGGAATCGGTCAGGTGCTGGGCGAGCACGTCCACCTGGCTGCCGCTCCGCTCGATCTCCTCAAGCAGATGGTCGAGTTGGCGCTGCATTCGACTCGCCTGGTATACCAGACGCAGCAGATGGCTATGGAGTTGGGCGGTATCGCGCGCTATAGGGCGGGAGACGTCCTGATCAGCCTCAGCGCCTTGATCCGGGTCAGTTTGGTAGCTCAGGCTCATTGAATTCATCCTGGAATGGGAAGCGCGCCAGCCCTAGCTCCAGCGCGATCTGGACGATATCCTCTGGGTGAACAGACAGATCATAGGAGGGGCTGCGGCGGTCGGGCGTGGCCGGTGGCTCTTGGAGCAGGAACAAATCTGTTTGAGCACGCCGCTCGGACGTGCGAAGCTGCTCATAGGCCGCACGGACTTCTTGGAATTTTTCAGGCGCGCTTTCCGGAGGATACTCGCGCACCAGGCGGAAATACGCGCGCTTGATGGCGCTTTCTTCTGCACGCCGCTCCACCCCCAGCACGGCGTAGGGATCAGTAATAGGCTTCGCAGGTTGTTTTGTGGGGGGCATGGGTTTGTTCCAACAGTGCTCGTAAGGGTCAGGCAGTGGCGAAGCTACAAAAAGTCCTCGTCCAGCAGCCGCGCTAAAATCTCGGGGCTAGGTGGCCCGTCGGGGAACAGGTCCATCAGGCGTTCAAGCACCCCGAAATTTATCTTGCTCCCTGGCAGGGCAAAGGCCGCCTCCTCGATCTCCTCGATAAAAGCAAGGGCGCTCTTATCCTTGCTCCGTCGCGCCGCTCGCTTGGCCTGGTTGAACAGGCGGCGGGCGGCAGAGGTCTCATCTTTTGCCACCGCCTCTAACGCTGCAACGAACTCAGGGCCGCCACACGCCGCCGCCTCGTTGCGAATCCGCTTTGAATAATAATCCTTCAGCTCGCTGGGCGCCGTCGGCCCCAAAATCTCATAGGCACTCATCAGCAGGGTCGCCGCTGTCTCCGGCACGTGGGGGCGGCCAGCCAGCTTGATTGCCTCATCTGAGAAGCAGATCACCCAGGTGGGATCGAGCTTGCAGTGAAGGACTCGCTCGCTTTGGTTGAACCAAAATCCCGGCAGCAGGAGCGGAATCTCGCGCACCCGGGGCAGCATCTCTTCCACCAATTTATCCCCATCAAGGTGCAGCAACTCGTGGAGCAGGATGGACACACTGGGTACCTCCTCCGGGGCTATCTCGTAGGCCCGTAAATAAAGCTCGCGAGCACGGGCGGGAACCTGGCGTTTCTGAAAGCTTCGTGCCACCCCAAGCAACAGTCTGGGATGGTTCGGCAACTCTGTCAGCGCCTGCTCGATCAGGGCATCCACCCCTTCGTCCCCGTGCATAGGAGCCCATTCGATCTTCTGGACATAGGCCCTGGCCAATCCCTCGCTGGCCTCCTGATTCTGCGGCTCTACCGCCAGGGCGCGCCGCCAGAGCGGGATGGATTCCCCACCGCGCCATAAGCCCAACTCGAGGTTGAGGGAGGCAAGCTGGATGAGCGTGGCCACATCGTCGGGGGCTATTGCCAGCGTGCGCTCAAGCTCGTTCCGCGCGGCATCCAACTGGTCGTTGTCCAGCAGGTCTGAAACCAACTCGCGCCGAAACTCTGTGTCCTGTGGGTCATACTTGATAGCTGTCCTCATGCAGGTAATGGCCTCAGCAGGGTCGCCAACCTGCCTATAGCAATAGGCGGCCCGTCGCCAAATTCCCGCCACCTGGCTGTCCGTGAGATAGTCAGGGTGATCCGTACTGCGCGGCCGGCGGCGCGCCATGGCACGCCACGCCTCAGCAGCCTGCTTCCAGTTGTTGAGCGCCTCCTCAGCGAGGGCCAAGTTCTGGGCAAGATGGCGATTGCGGATGTAGGGCTCGGCTCGACGCCATTCCTGCGCTGCCCGTAGCCACTTGCCTGCCTGGGCTGCCTCGTAACCCAGATGAAAATACGCCAGCCCGATCGTCTCAGCCAGGATGCGATCCTCGATCTGGTCGGGGGCCTGCGCCCCCAGTTCGACTATCTCCGCCCAGGCTTCGGCTGCTGCCAGTTGGACGGCGCGCTCGCGCAAGCTATAGGCCAATGCCTCCGTGAGCCAGGGGGTAGCCAGGCCCCTTGCCTGGCCATCCAGCCACGCCTGCCGCGCCGCGGTGGCCTCCCCCGCACGCATGGCAGCTACCCCTTTATAGTAGAGCAGGTGCCGTTGGATAGCTCCGTCTTCCAAAGCATTTGCTGCCTGCTCCAGTGCCTCGATCGGCGCGGCAGCGGGATCGCGGCGCATAAGCTCAAGCGCCTGCCATGCCTCCGCCGACTGGCCGAGCGGCGCCCCTTCCAGCACGAGCGGCGCCCGATTCTGTTTCTGCATCAAGTGCCGTGCCGCGCGCAGCGTGGTCACCTCATCCGCCGACAGCCCCGTCTCGCTCGTTGCCTTTCCCTGTGCCAGGCGCGCCAGTTGGCGCAGGTAGGCTAGCCCGGGCCGCTCCGGCTCCTTTGCGGCCACAGCATCCATCTCGCGCAAGGCTTCATTGGCCTGCCCCGCCCGCAGCAGCGTAACAGCTAGATGGAAGCGGATCCGCGCATCGTCCGGGCTAGCTTCTAGAGCGCCCCGCAAGCGAGCCAGGCGTCCCTCCTCCGTGCCAAGCATAGCCATGCGAAACAGCACCTCCGCGACGACCTGCTGGGCCCTGTGACGCTCGTCGTCCTGCTCAGCCATGGACAAAGCATCCATCGCGAGCGTCAGGGCTTGATCCATGTTGCCGCGCCGCAGCCGACGCATGGACTCAGCCAGCAGGGGCCCTGTCTCCTGGCGGATTCGTGCCTGTTGAACGAACCGCCGCTTGCTTTCTTTTTTTGACAGTTTCTTGGCCATCGGTGGCCCTTCCATCACGGTTGGTAGGGAGGGGTACAGCTTCAAGACGCAACGTTATGTCATCTATTATAAAGGGAGTCCCCAACCTTGTAAAACCCTCTCCTGTCAGCGGCGCCCAGAGGCAAAGGCCCCGAGCCCTATCCCTTATACTTGCTAAATCAGTTTATCTTTACCAAACTAGTCACTTAGCTTCGCGTCGCCTGCAACGATCGGGTATTACAGCACACAAGGGGCTCCCTATGAAAACACTCTTGATCCTTCGGCACGCCCATGCTGGACATGGTGCCCCACGCCTGGCTGACCATGATCGCCCTCTCTCGGAACAGGGTCAGCGAGATGCCACGCAGGTGGGGCATTGGCTGAGGGAAAATGGCTGGTTGCCCACGCTGATCCTCACTTCTACAGCAGTGCGCGCGCGCGCCACGGCCCAGGCTGTGGCCGAGGCGAGCGCGCACGAGGTGATGAGCATACCTGATGCCACGCTCTACAATGCTTCCCCAGACCCTTACAGGGAAATTCTGCACGCGCTCGGGGGAGCACACGAGAGGGTCATGGTGGTCGGGCACAATCCGGGGCTCGAAACACTGCTGTTTGAGTTGACGCGACAGGATGAGGAGATGCCACCCGCCACGCTCGCAGAGGTGCGGTTGCCGCTCGATCGCTGGGATGAGCTGAGCCTTCACACGGAGGGAACCCTCGTCCGGCTGCAACGGCCGGACGAGGGGTGAGCCGCTACCGCCGCCGCCCGCCCATCATGTGGCGAAAGCGGTCGGCCAGGGATTTGGGGCGGGTCAAGCGCTCCACCAGTTCGTCGGTGGAGGGCTTGGCCCAGGACGGGGTGGGCACGTCGTAGTCAAAGTCTTCAACCTCGCGACGCGGCTCGATGCTCATTTCGAGCACTGACTCGATGCGCATCGCCATCCCCTCGTCGGCAAAGGTGACGAGGCTGTAAGCCTCGCCAGCGGCATCGCCGCGCGCGGTGCGCCCGATGCGATGGACGTAATCGTCCACGCTCTGCGGCATGTCGTAGTTGACGATGTGCGAGATGTCGGCGATGTCCAGCCCGCGCGCGGCGACATCGGTAGCGACGAGGACGCGTGCGCTCTTGTCGCGTAGCTGTTGCAGGGCCTCCTCGCGCTCGCGCTGGCCGCGGTCGCCGTGCATCAGCGCGACCGCCAGCCCGGCCTCCGCAGGCGCCCGTCAAAATATCCGCCTCCGCCTTCGTTTCCGTAAAGACGAGCACGCTGCTCATACCTTGTCGCGCCCTTCAACAGGTGGAGCAGCAGCGTGGTTTTGAGGTGCTTTTCCACCGGATAGAGCACCTGCTTGATGGAGGAGGGCGGCAGGCGGCGCGCCACCTCGATCACCTTTGGCTCGCGTTGAAGCTCATCGAGAGCGACTCGATGGGCGGCGGCATCGTGGCGGAGAAAAGAAGGGTCTGCCGCTTGCGCGGGAGCTGGTTCAGGATCGAGCGGACGTCGGGCAAAAAGCCCATGTCTAGCATGCGGTCCGCCTCGTCCAGCACCAGAATCTGGACATCGTTCAGGCGCAGGTTGTTGCGGCGCATGTGGTCCAGCAGCCGACCGGGGGTCGCCACCACCACGTCCACCCCGCGCCGCAGTTCCTGAATCTGCTTGCGCATGCTCACCCCACCGTAGACGGTAGCGATCCGCAGGTCGGTGTGGAGGGCCAGCGATTCGGCCTCCTCGGCCACCTGCACCGCCAATTCGCGCGTGGGGGTCAGCACGAGCACGCGCGGGCGTGCCCTGCGCTCCTCGACGAGAGCAGCCGGTGCAGGCCAGGGATCAAGAAGGCCATTGTCTTGCCAGTGCCCGTCTGCGCCAGGCCAATCACATCGTGGCCCGCCATGATCTCGGGCACGGCACGCCGCTGGATGGGCGTGGGTTCCTCGTAGCCCACCGCCGTGATGACCTGCCCGAGGTAGGGGTGCATCCCAAAGAGCGCGAAGCTTTCGGGGGCTTCCAGCCCCGGGATGGGGCTGCTTTTTCGCGGGTGCCAGCCCCTTCATCATCCTCCGAATCGTCATCGTCCGCCGACTCCGCTTGTCGCTCTCGCTGGCGCGCGGCGGGGGGGCCAGTGCTTTCCCCGGCACCTGCACTGTCTGCGGCAGGCTTGCGCGCCTTGCTGCGACGGCGGCGCTTGCGCGCGGGGTCGGCTGGGGGCGCGGGGGTCTCAGGGTCCTCCTCCTGCCTCGCTTCAGGGGCGGCCTCCGCTTCAGGGGCGGCCTCCGCTTCCGCCGCAGGCGGGCTGTCCGTCTTCTTTTTGCGGCGCCGCTTGCGCGCCGGCTTGCTGCCGGTGCCCTCTACGGCGGCAGGCTCGTCGGGGGGGGGCTCATCGTCCGGCGCCGCCCCTGCCTCCCCGTCGCCAGAGGGCGCCTGGCCCCCCTCGTCGCTGCTTTGCGCTGCGGCATCGCCCTCGGGCGCGGCGTCGGCGGCAGGCAAGTCAGCGGCCTCCCCATCGCCAGCTGGCGCACTTTCCCCCTGCTCGGCGACCGGGGTCGCCTCGGCTGGTGCCTCAGCGGGCTCCTCGCGCTTCTTGCGCCGACGCTTACGGGCCGGCTTGGGGGCCTCTTCCGCCACCGTCTCGCTTGTCTCGACCGATCCCTCCTCGAAGACTACCAGCGACGGATCCAGCCCGACCTCGGCTGCGCCTGCCTCGTCGGCGGACGGTGCGCTGTCGGTGGCAGGCTCGGCATCGGCGGCGGGCATGGGGTCCGGCTCGGCGTCGGCGGAGGGCTCGGCATCGGCGGACGGTGCGCTGTCAGCCGGTTCTGCTTCGGGCGGCGCTGGCTGCGGTGCGAGCGCGGGGCGCTCCAGCGCGGGGACGGTTGGCCTGGCTGGCTCGGCCATGGCTGCTTCCAGATAGGGAAGTGTCTGGAAAAAGATGTCGTGCACCAGGCGCTGCAAGATCAACTGTTGGACGCTATGCACATCTATCCCTACTACCTCACCGCTTGCCTCATCGCGGCTGAGGGAGATATGGGGAAATCCGGGCAGGGGTGCCCGTTGGGTGTCCCCCTCGTTGTCGCGCAGGCGAATGGCAAGTTCGTCTGTCTGCGGGTCGTACTGGTAAAAGATGGTCTCGCGAGGTGTAATCTTCAAACTGTTCATAGCAGTTATTGTAACCTGTTGTGTTTTCTTATAAAAATGGCGCACGTTTCGCAGCGAGGGCGGCGTGCAAGGCGGCGCTGTGGCCGATCACTGCTCGCTCCGCTCTTCATCCCTACGCAAGGCTTCCGCCGTGGTGAAGACCAACATGTTGGCGCCGCAGATCGTGCAGACGCCACGAATGGCGGGTTTGCCCTTGTTGGTTCGGGTAAAGATAGGGTTGGTGAGGTAGCGTTTTGCCCGGCAGCGCGCGCAGTACCCCAGAATATTGTCCTGCTGCATCCTCGGGTCCGGCGCATCGGCTTCTTGCTCCGTCACCGCAGGCGCGGGGGGAAGGTCAGCGGGCGCGGGCACCTCCGAGAGCGGCTCGGCAGGGGCGACAGGGGCGGCACTTTCCAGAACGGGGGGGGTGCCCTCTGCCGGGGAAGGGGCTTCCGTTTCCGGAGGCTGCTCGGGAATCAAGGGCGGGGGCAAGGGGTCAGCCTCGCCCTCGGACATTGAAACGGGCGGCGATGGCTGAGGCGGAAGCAAGACCATTGGGAGTTCGACAGCGCTCTGCGGGGGGGCAGGCACGGGCACGAGCCGCGCGGCGGACGGCGCCGCCATCCCCAGCGGGGCGCGCTGTTCTCGATACCAGCGGACGCCCCACCACGCCGCCGCCACAGCCGTCAAAAATCCGAGACCTGTCGCGAGCATCAATTTCCCCCTAACGGGAGCGAGAATCGGAGCGCCGTGGTGGTCACGGCTCCCCCAGGAGGATACCGGGAAAGCTGCCATCCAGGCTTTGATAGAGGGCAGGCGGGGGAAAGGGCAACACCGTCGCAGCCTGGAGCACGGCGGCGCGATCCAGCCGCTCAGCATTCTGGAGCGCGCGGAAGGCCAGGCGCGTGGCCTGCCAGGCCAACCAATCCTGCGGCCAGGGGCGCTCGCCCCCCAGCGATGCGAACTCGCCCAGGTCGTCCGGTAGCCGCGGGTCCACATAGGTGGAGCGCTCGCCGCGCCGGATCGCGGGCCATACCGCCGCGCCCCAGCCATCGCCCTCGACGGGGCCCAGCCAGGCGCTTACCCCCGCCCCCCCAGCAGGCGCAAGCGGCCACCATGCCATCTCTGCCATAAGCGGCTCTACCCTTGCCACCTCGTCCGGCAATAGGGGGCCAATCACCGCAATCACGGCTGGGTCCACCAGTAGCTCGCGCGCCCGCTGCGCTGCCATCTCTGGATCGCCGTGGGTGTCCAGGATAACCCACTCGACACGTTGCCCCTGCACCTGCTCCGGCGTCGCAGCGCGGATAGCGGGCAGCAGGTGATAGCCTTGCTCGCGGCGCTCGCCTTCAAAGGGGGCCAGCAGGCCCACCTTGACCACGGGCCGGGGGCGCTCCAGCGAGCAGGCAGCGAGCAGGAGAAGCAGCAAGAGGGGCAAGCAGCGGTGCATGCCCTCTATCATAACACGGCTTGGGCACTGGGGGGAAAGCGAGCAGGCTGGTCGGCAAGCGACGGGGGCAACCCCTTATCCTTGCCAGCGGCGACGGCGTCCCCGCCAGGAGTGGACAGCCGTAGATACCACCAGAGCCAGCGTGACCAGCACAACAAGGATGAAAGTAACCAGGATCCACATGTCGCGTCTCCTTTTTGCAGGTGATGAGCGCCTACTATAAGGATAACGGTTTTTATACAAGAAATCAACATCCTTTCAACGCGACGGTGCTATCCTTACTTGAAGCTGTATCCCTCCCCTCGAACCGTGACGAGCCACCTCGGGTGGGTGCGGTCCGCCTCAATCTTTTCCCGCAGGCGCTGCACGGTGGTATCGAGCGCCTTGCTCTCCTCGTCCACCCGATCCCATATCGCCTGCTGCAAATCCGCGCGCCCTACGGTATGCCCGCGCCGCTGCAGCAGCACCTCCACCAGCCTGGCCTCGATGGGGGTAAGAAGCAGTTTGTTCCCTTCCAGGATCAACCAGCGCCCGTCCAGGCGAACATTGTCCGCCGCGGGGGAACTCGCCGTGGCGCGCTGCTGCACCCACTCCGTGAAAAGCGAGGCGAACAGTCGCGGCTCGCCTGCCTCGGTCGTGATGAGCGCGCGCTGTTTCAGGCTCTCCAATCGGTGCGGATTCCCATGGAAGGAAGGCACCCGCGCCAGGTCGCTCACCAGTTCCCGATCCTCGGCGGAAAGATGATCCCATAGGCTGGTGAAGAGCTTGTCCGAATCCACGCGCAGGGCGGCCAGCACGCTCTCGGCACGCGGCTCGGCGCCCTGCGCCTGAAGGCTGTCCCAGAGATGGCTGGCGGCGCGCATGATCAGATCCGGATGACCCCCCACCGCATCCAGCACCTGCTCGGTCAACTCGTCCGACCAGGTGACGCCCAGCGCACGGGCCGGCTCGACCAGCAGGGCGCGCGCCTCGTCTGGCTCCATCAGGGGCAGGGAAAAGGTCGAAAAAAGGTTGTAAAGCGGAGAGGATTGTCCCTCCTGCAACAGGTCATGCAAGGGGGCAAGCGAGGCGGTGACATACCCAACATTGTGCTCCATCACCAGCGCACGCAGCACATAGGCCAGCCGGATGGGCAAAGCCTCGATGATGTCTAACGAGTCGAGAAGAAAGACTACCCGATAGCCGTCATCTTGCAGCCGCTCCAGTGCCTCGATCAGGGCATCCCTTTGACCCTGCCACGTGTTGTCGCTCCGCTGTCGGAGCGAGCCTATCTGCTCGGTCAGCGCTTTCGGCAGGTGGCTGCGCGTTTCTCGATCCAGCGAGCGCAGCAGGTGGCCAAGCATCGTCGCCGTCGCCTCGTCATTCGCCTCGTCCCCACCGCCGATGATACCGGGGCTACTCAATGACAAATCGGAATACACCAACAGCAGGCGATGGCCCGCTCGGTCAAAAAGCGGCGCAAAGCGGCGGCGGGCGCCCTCGGGGTGCGCCAGAAAGCGGAGTAGCGAGCTCTTTCCCAGCCGCCGGACCCCCGTGATGGCACAGCATTGGGGGTGCTCGTGGAGGATGCGCTCCAGCAGCCAGTGTAGCGCCTGCTCACGCCCAAAAAACGCCTCCGGTCGTTGGATGGGCAGGCGATTCAGGTAAGGGTTTGGGGGGAGCATGGCGCCTCGAAATGGTCTTGGAAGGGTGAAGGGTTTGCTCTATCCATGCTGGAATGGATAGTTGGTAGCAAACCAGTGGCGGAAGAGCTCCACGCGTACATGGTAGCGCATGGAGCCATCAGGCTGCTCGACGCGGCACACCGTTTCTAGCCGCACCATCCGGGCCAACGCTTCGATTATCTCGTCTAGCCGCGCCCGGATGCCCGCCCCCTCCAACCGGCGGAGGAGCGCCTGCGGCGTGACCGGGGCGAGGGGCGAGGCGGCAGGGGGCGCACAGAGGGCCTGCAGCACTTGCTGGTGCAGGGGTTTCCCGCGATCCCACAGATGCATGAACTCCGAGCCATTCAGGTGGGTGTGGCGCTTGACCACCTCCTCGACATCCGAGACAAAGACGGTGCGGCGCCGCTCGCGGTTCAACTGGGAGATAAGGTTCGCGCCCAGGATTTGCAGGTAGTAAGGATGGCAATTGGTGACGCGCAGGAGCGCGGTCACCGCCTCCGGCTCAAAATAGAGCTGCCCACGCACCGGCTCCTGGATGAGTCGCTGGGCTGCATCGTCATCCAGGTGGTGCAGGCGCACCTTCTGCGTGACACTGAACAGTTCCAGCACCCCCTCAGCCTCCAGCAGATCAGCCACGTCATCGCTGGTGCAGAGCAAGAGCGTGAGGAGCGGGTTGTGCTGCATGACGGAGCGCAGCATCGAGAATATCTGCGGGTCGAGGCGCCCCGCGCGCACCGAGTCTACCAGCGTCCCAAACTCGTCCAGCACGAGCAGGACGCGCTTGTTGGCATAGCGATGCGCGTCGGTGAGAAAGCCAAGAAAATCCAGAAAGGTTTCCAGTGGCTGGGTTGCGAAGTCAGCAGGCGAGGGCAATGCAAGGGAGCGCCCACTATCCAGGGAGCGGCGCAAGCGGCTGGCGATCATCCGCAGCACGTCGGGCGCGCCGCTCTGCGTTACGCTTTGAAGGTCTACAAAGGCGTAGCGATAGTGCGCCCGCAGCGAGGGCAGATGGGGCAAGTGCTGCAAAAGCGAGGTCTTGCCGATGCGGCGCGGCCCCTGCACTAGAAGGCTGGGCGGACGCTCGCCGCCCAAAAAGCTCTCGATCTGCCTCAGTTCCTGGGCCCGCCCCCAAAACACGCCATCCCCGGCGACCGGCCGGCCAGGGGAAAAGGGCGAGAGGAGAGGTTGGTCGGGGGTGAGGGAAGGACCCAGTTCCACCAGAGCGGTGTCCACCTCTTTTCCATTCACCAGCACGCCGCTCACGCCCGACAGGCCACGCATCGTATTGATCAGGTAGTCCAACTCCAGTTTGTTGGCCACCTCCAACGCAAAGCGCACCTCGTCCATCTCGCGGCTTCGCACCCCTTCCAGATGGACGATATCCACATTCGCGCGGAGCAGGAGCGCGGTCAGGTCATGAATCAGCCCGCGGCGGTTGCGGGCGCGCAGTTGAAAGTCCACCCGCTCCGCCACGACCTCCTCCCTCTTCCACGTCAGCCCGAGCACGCGCTTCGCGTCCAGCAGGGCGGGGCAGGTGGCCGCATGGAGATCGATTCCCCGCTCGGTGTGATAGCCCACGATAGCGGTGCCTGCCTCGGGCGCGCAGCACGCCATGGGCAAGATCATCTCGGGGTGCCAGTCCGGGAAGCGGGCCCGCATGTCCGCGCCGGGCTCAACCGCCAGGTGGCGCACCGGCGCGCGCGGCGCCGCAAGGGGCTCCAGCAGGCGGGCAGCAATCTCCTCCGCGCGAAAGTGGCCATGGGCCACGCTGGCAAGCAACTCGTCGGGCGTGCTTCCCATCTCGCTGGCCAACACCTGCAGGCGTGCTTCCAGGTTGTCTAGCTTTTGCCCGTGCCGCGCCAGCATCTTGTCCACCTGCTGCCGCCCCTTTTGCGCCGGACGCTGGCGCAACTGCGCCTGGACACGCTCCCGCGCCCTATCGGTGCGTACCCACTCCAGCCAGGTAGGCTCCGGCCACTCGCGCCCCAGGTCCTTGCGGATTTCCACCACATCGCCCGAGTGCAGTTCGGTGTCCAGCGGCACGCGCGCCCCGTTCACGAAGGCCGCGCCGGTCTGCCGTCCCACATCTGAATGGATGTTGTAGGCGAATCAAGCACCGTGGCGCCCACCGGCAACTCCCTCACGTCGCCACGTGGCGTGAGCAGGAGCAACTGGTCGTGGGAGGTGTTGCGCAGGGAGCCGATGAGCGAGTCCAACGCGCGCAGTTCCATGCGCTGCCAGCCGGGCGGCGCATGGTGGCTGCCCAGGCACTCATAGGCCTCTGGAGGAGGATTCCCTGCATGGAAAGATCGCGGAGCCTTGGGGGTACGCAGGACCAGGCGGTGCGGCTCGTTGTGGACGATGATATCGCTGTGCAGGGCTGCATAGCCGTTCGCCTTGGGCTGCGCCAGGTAATCGCGGAAGGTGGCCACGACAGGTGCCCCGCAGCCATGCACGACCCCCAGAGCAACGTAGCTCTGCTCCCCCTGCGCCACCAGCACCTCTGTCACAAACAGGTGGCGCGCATCCAACTGGCTCAGGTCGTGCGGGTTGAGCGCGCCCGCGCGCAGATGCTGTCGGTGGATCGAGGTCACGTGCCGTGGCCGGACCACCACCCTGGAGCCCGGCCAGGCCATGCCCGCCAGCGCTTCCTCCAGCGACGCACGCCACGCAGCAATGCGATCGGCGCGGCCCTGCCACTCCTGCTCGCGCCATCGCTCGATGCGCGCGAATAGTTCCGGCTCCCGCCACGAAGGAGATCTGCTCCATCTCCATGCGCACCCCCCACATACCCAGCCGCTCCAGAAGTGGCAGGTACACCTCAGCGCTGCTCAGCAGGAACAAGCGCCGTTGCTCGCTGGTGAAGGCATCCAGATGGCGCAGATTCGCCGGTGGCTCGCGCAGCGAACCAGCACGGCACGCACGTCCTCGATCGTCGGGCTGAAGGATCTTGCGGCTGTTGTCGCGCGCCGGCATTGACCTCGCAATGGGTCTTCCAGGGCAACCCAGTTCCATCTGTTGAAGCAACGCGGTTAGCTCCTCGTGCTCGATATTCCCGACGAGCGCCCCCAGCGATGCCACGTGACCATGACGGACCCCATGGTGGAGCAGCCCGCCCAGCACGAGGAGCGGCTCGACCCCCCACGACACCAGGAGCTCCGCTACGTCAAGAACGTGCGATCAGGTGAGCGCCCGTTGTTGCGGTACTGCCCCGCATGAGCGGCCGTCGCCGTCTCAACGATGCGTGGCCACACCTCAGCGAGTGCGGGGTCTTGCTCCAGAACATAATGCTTGATTTCCGACCAGCGTGCGGCGTCGTTCATGGCAGGATAGCAGGGGTGGCAGTGCGCAATCAACAGGAATAAAACAATAGTACAACATCTAGAATGCTATGGGAAGTGCGGGTGCATGCCTCTATTTTCCCTGGGGCTGTTATTACTGTACGATTGGCGTTATGCAGCCCTGGGCCGCGCCCTGTCAGACAGCCCACTCGCTTTCAAAGGCGAAAGGAGAGAGCTATGTTGTTACGCTACTTTTATAATGCTAAGCTTGCCCATGCCTCCTACCTGGTTGGTTGTCAGGCGACGGGCGAGGCCATCGTGGTGGACCCTGCCCGTGACATTGCGCCCTACCTGGCCGAGGCACGAGCGCAGGGACTGCGATTGGTGGCGGCGGCGGAAACACACATCCACGCCGATTTTGTTTCCGGCGCACGTGAACTGGCTGAGCGCACCGGCGCCACGCTCTTTCTTTCTGGCGAGGGCGGTGCCGGGTGGGAGTATGGCTATTTGGCGAGCTACCCCCATCGCCTGCTGCGCGATGGAGACGCCTTCAAGGTAGGCAACCTAGTGTTCGAGACCATGCACACCCCCGGCCACACGCCGGAGCATCTCTCCTTTCTGCTGACGGATAGGCGCGGGGCGGCCCAGCCGATGGGCCTCTTTTCCGGCGACTTTGTCTTTGTCGGATCGGTGGGGCGCCCCCGACCTGCTGGAAAGTGCGGCAGGGCTTCAGGGCACTGCCGCGGCCCTGGCCCACCAGATGTTTCACTCGATTCAGCGCTTCAAACAGCTACCCGACTTTTTGCAGGTGTGGCCGGGGCATGGGGCGGGCAGTGCCTGCGGCAAGGGGCTCGGGGCGGTGCCGTCCAGCACGGTGGGCTACGAGCGGCGCTTCAACTGGGCGCTCCAGATGGAGGAGGAGGCCGACTTCGTGAGCGAGTTGCTGGCGGGCAGCCGGAGCCACCCATCTACTTCAGTGTCATGAAGCGTGTGAACCGCGACGGCCCCGCCCTGCTCGGTTCCCCTCCTCTCCCCCGCCCCGCCTGCCCGACGAGCGGATCGTCGGCCTGCTAGAGGCGCGCGTTCCGGTGGTGGACACGCGCCCGGCGAGCGACTTTGCTGCCGCGCACCTTCCTGGCACCCTCAACCTGCCATTCAAGAGCCCGCTCCGTCACCTGGGCAGGCTGGCTGCTCCGTTACGATGAACCCTTCTATCTGATAGCCGACCCGGAGCACGTGGAGGCCGTCCAACGCGACCTGCTCGCCATCGGCCTGGAACCAGGCGGAGGGCTACTTTGCACCCACGGTCCTCGACGAGTGGCTCGCGGGCGGCAGAGCCTTGCAAGATTATCGAACCGCCACCCCCGAGCAACTGGCCGAGGCTGTTCTG
>CAVRLZ010000012.1:0-5471 GCA_963721895.1 uncultured Chloroflexia bacterium
GGTGAAAACCTTGCAAAGGCTGTAGATAGCGCAGTCCTGATACCCATTCCGGTTGGTGAGGGTGCAAAGGTATCTATGGGCAATTTTGAAAATTGCCCTACGCCTCTCGTAGGACAATTTTGAAAATTGTCCGCCAGAATCGGTATGAAACCGCACACAGAAGTAAGAAGGAGACCCCATCATGGCAGATCGGAAAGTTTATCACGTTTCGCCGCACGAGGATGGCTGGCAGGTGAAGGGCGAGGGCGCCGAGCGTGCATCCAATGTGCTCGCCACGAAGGATGAGGCCGTGGCGCGAGCAAGGGAACTGGCGAAGGGGCAGGGCGAGGCGCAGATCATCATCCATACGGGCGATGGGCAGATCGAGACCGAGCATACCTCCAGAACGATCCCTACCCGCCAAAAGGGTAATGGCCAGAACACACGCGGAGGCACCATGCGACAGGCAGGGCTGCTGACTCTTTTCGAATACAGCGCCTGGGCAACCGAGCGCCTGCTAGACGCGGCGGCGCGGCTGGACGCCGCCACCTACTTCGCCCCCGCCGAGGGCTATCCCGCGCTGCACGACACGCTTGTTCATGCCTACGCAGCGGGGTGGGTATGGCGGCAACGCTGCGGGGGAATCTCCCCCACGGCGTTGCCCGGTGTGGCGGAGATACCCACCCTGGAAGCATTGCGCGCAGCGTGGCAGGCAGAGAACGACGCCCTGCTGGCCTTGGTGGCTGGTCTTTCCGATGAAGCGCTTGAAGGGGTGGTCTCCTACCGAACCACTACGGGCAAGGCACACCAGAACGCCCTCTGGCAACTTCTCGCCCACCTCGTCAACCACGGCACGCAGCACCGCAGCGAGGCAGCCATGCTGCTCACCGCACGCGGCCAGTCGCCGGGCGATCTGGACCTCATTACGTTCTTGCGCGCGCGGCAGGGGGCGTAGGCACCCCCTCGCGGCTCTGGCCTCGCCCCGATCTGCCGCCTGCCAGTAGCACGGGGCAACCGTAACCGTTGCTGCATTCCAAGCTTTCTAAGTTTCACCGTTTAACTCTACCTCAGGAGCCGCATGTCTGATCAATCCTCCCTCCCGAAGCAAGCCACCCCCACCCTGAACGGCCACCACGCGCCGCCCCAACGCCCGGCACGCCCAAAAAACTATCTCTCTCCACTCGGAGAAAAGATTTTCCTGGATCGCTACGCCTGGAAGGACGGCTCCCGCGCCTCGCTCGCCGAGGGCGACACGGTGATCGTCTACGTGGATGAGGCCACGCGCCAGCGCGAGATCGCTACAGTGGAGGCACTCGACCGTGACGCGGGCCGCGCCACCGTGCGCCTGCGCGACGGCACGCGCAAGGATGTCGCTATCGAACACATAGACAAGCCGCTGGAAACCACGCCGGACGAGACGATGGCCCGCATTGCACGGGGCATCGCCGCGGTGGAGGCGCCGGACAAGCGGGCGAGTGGGAAACAAACTTCCGATGGCTGCTGGAAGATTGGAAGTTTGTCCCAGGGGGCCGCATCTGGGCGGGCGCGGGGACTGACCAGAACCTAACATTTTACAATTGTTACGTCCTGCCCCTCCCCCACGACTCGCGCGGGGGTATCGTGCGGACGCTGTCGCAGATGATGGAGATTATGTCACGCGGCGGCGGGGTGGGCATCAACGTTTCCTCGCTGCGCCCCCGCTACAGCTATGTCAAGGGGGTCAACGGGCGCTCCAGCGGGGCGGTGTCGTGGGGGGCGCTGTATAGCTTCGTCACCGGGCTGATTGAGCAGGGGGGGTCGCGCAGGGGCGCTCTCATGCTGATCTGCAATGACTGGCACCCCGACGTGCTGGAATTCATCCATTCCAAGCGCGAGATGGGCAAGATCACCAATGCCAACATCTCGGTGGGAATCAGCGATGCCTTCATGGAAGCTGTCAAGGCCGATGCACCCTGGGACCTACTCTTTCCGGACCCAAGCGCGCCAGAATACGATGCCGAGTGGGATGGGAACCTGGAAGCGTGGCAGGCACGCGGGCTCCCCATCGTGAAGTACAAGAGCGTCTCGGCGCGCGAGATGTGGCAGCAGATTATCGAGAGCGCCTGGGCCAGCGCCGAACCGGGCCTCTGGTTCCGCGATCGGGCCAACAAAACATCCAACAGTTGGTATTACAACCCGCTCATCTGCACCAACCCTTGCGGCGAGCAACCGCTTCCGGCGTTTGGCATCTGCAACCTCGGCGCTGTGAACCTGGCACGCTTTGTGGAAGCGGGGCAGGTGAACTGGAAGGAACTGGGCAAGACGGTGCGCTACGCCGTGCGCTTCCTGGATGATGTCATTGACGCCACCCCGTACTTCTTCGAGGAAAACGCAGTGCAGCAATTGAAGGAGCGGCGCGTGGGGCTGGGGGTGATGGGGCTGGCGGAAATGATGATCCGCCTGGGCCTGCGCTACGGCAGCCCGGAGGGCAACCAGTTCTTGGACGAGCTGTTCCGCTTCTTCGCCCGCGAGGCCTACCTGGCCTCCAGCGAGTACGCGGCGGAAAAGGGGGCCTTCCCCGCCTTTGACGCTGAGCTGTTCCTTCAAAGCGGCTTCATGCAGGGCATGCCGCAGGCGGTGCGCGAGGCGGTGCAGGAGAAGGGTATCCGGAATGTCACGCTGCTCACCGTCGCCCCGACGGGGACGACCGGAACGTTGGTCGGCACGTCAACCGGCGTCGAGCCCTACTACTTCTGGAGCTACTTCCGCAAGAGCCGCCTCGGCACCCACGAGGAGGTGGTGGATGTGGTGCAGGAGTGGCACGACCAGCACCCGGGCGAGCCGCTCCCCGACTACTTCGTGACCGCTATGGACCTGGCGCCGGAAGCGCACGTGCAGGTCCAGGCTGCCGTGCAACGCTGGATTGACAGCAGCATCTCGAAAACGGCCAACGTGCCGAACGAGTACACGGTGGAGCAGACGGCAGCCCTCTATGAACTGATGTACGAGCTCGGCTGCAAGGGCGGCACGATCTACCGCGACGGCTCGCGCAACGAGCAGGTGCTGAACCTGAAGAAGGAGGAGAAAGCGGAGCCGGCGGTGACGGTGGAGGCCAAAGCGGAGGTCGAGCAGCCGCCCGCGTCCGTCAGCCCCAACTACACCAACCGCGGCGAGCACAAGCGCAGCCGCCCGCGCCGCCTGAAGGGGTCCACCTACTTCGTCAACACCCCCGTTGGCAAGGCCTACGTGACAGTGAATCGCAACGGCGAGGAGCAGCCCTTCGAGGTTTTCGCCAACGTGGGCAAGGTCGGCTCGGAAGGGGCGGCCATGAGCGAGGCGATTGGCCGTCTGATCTCGCTGGCACTGCGCCTCCCCAGCCATATCAGCCCTAGCGAGCGGCTGGAGATGGTGATTGACCAGTTGGAGGGGATCGGCGGCTCGCGCAGCATAGGCTTCGGCCCCAACCGCGTCACCAGCCTGCCGGACGCCCTGGCCCAGGTGCTGCGGGACGATCTGGAGGTCCACCGCGAGCAGGACGCGGACTATCTCCTCGGCAAGGCAGAGCCGGAGCCGCAGCAACTTGAACTGATGGCTGTGGGCATGAACGCTGACCTGTGCCCAGAGTGCGGCCACTCCACCTTCGTCCGCATCGAGGGGTGCAAGAAGTGCTACTCCTGCGGGCACAGCGAGTGCTAGACGTGGGCTACCTTCTTCAGGCCGGGGGAGCAGACCAAACACGGGGCCGTGCCGACGAGGCTTCCCTACGGGAAGGATAGCCACAGCGTAACGCTAAGGCGCAAGGGAGTAGAGTAACGTACCCTCTACTCCCTTGCGCCTTCCTTTACCACCGGACCTCTGTGTCAAGCCGCGCACAGGCTACAATGCGCTTCAGGAAAGAGGCTGTCGCGATGTCTTGTTGTTGATAAGACTCCTCGCGGCGCCTGCCCCGGCGAAGGCGCCCTGTCACCCCCCAGCCCCCAGGGAAGCAACGCTGAAGGTCTCGTTGAACGCCTTGCACCAGATCACGACGCTCCATGCCCCAGCAAGGTTCACATCGGCGGAAATCTCATAATTCTGACTGCCCACATTGCCCTTGAGCGGGGCGAGCTCGATGTAGCCGCCTAGCTCCGCCTCGGACTGCGGGTCAACGTGCGGTACGAGGATCACGTACAGGTCCGGCCCGTTGGTGACTGTGAAGTTTTCCAGCCGCAGGACGCGCGAGGAATCGGGGAGTTGAAGGATCGTTGCATCCCCGCTTCCGCGATGGACCGAATCAGCGTCTCGGAAAGCGCCAGCCCGCAGCATCACTGGCCCGGCGGGCGTGGTCGCCTCCGGCGCTATCGGTTCACTGCTTTCCATCTCCTCCCCTTCCTCCAGGGCAACGGGCGCCTCATCAGTCATGGCTGCGTCGTCATCCATCGCTGCATCGTCCGTCATGGCCGCATCGTCTTCCATCCCTGCGTCATCGGCCATGGCAGCATCATCCTCCATCGCTGCATCATCGGTCATGGCAGCGTCATCGGTCATGGCCGCGTCATCGGTCATGGCCGCGTCATCGGTCATGGCCGCGTCATCCTCCATCGCTGCGTCATCCTCAGTCATGGCAGCGTCATCCTCCATCGCTGCATCATCCGTCATGGCCGCGTCATCTTCCATGGCTACCTCGTCCTCCATGGCTCCGTCATCATCCATGGCCGCGTCATCGTCCATCGCTGCGTCATCCTCAGTCATGGCCGCATCGTCATCCATCGCTGCGTCATCGTCCTCATCCATCGCCGGATCCTCGTCATGGCAACGTCCTCATCCCTCGTCTCGTCACCCACCTCGGCCCCCATGCCTTCCTCCTCCATCATCGGAGCCTGCACCGCGCCCGTGGCGGGAAACGGTTCGTCCACGGTTCGATCCAAAAAGAGCGGCGAGCCGAGCCACCACGCTATAGCCAGCGCAGGGATAGCCAGTACAATTCCGAGCGTCATCCAGAACGAGCTTCCGCGTGTCATATCTTTCACTCCTTTGCATCGTGAATGTGAATTGTTTTTGCTTTCGTCAAGCGGTGCAGCACGTTTCCCCGCATCGAATGAATTTCCCCCTCGCCTCCGCCAGCCCTGCCGGATGGGGAACTGTGCGTTTTCGTAGATTCCCTCCCCCGTGCAGGTGCGCCCCGCCAGGTGGGTGCCACTTGCCCCCAACCAAGGCTGACAACACAATTGGTAGAATGGGGAAGATGCACGGCTACAGCTTTCCCTATCATGGGGCAATGCTGTTACGAGAGTCTTACGAACGCAGCGCAGATTACCCACTCCAAAGCCACCTCGTGTAAGAAGGCCGTAAGGTCAGGTAACCTGAAAAGCGCTTGTGCGCCTTTCCCGCAGTCGAGAGCCCATCGCAGAGGAAGACCGAGCGAGAGCCGCAGCTAACAGGGCAGCATCTCGGAAGAAAGACGAGCCAATGACGCGCCAAACCATTCTAGTAGTCGAAGATGAGCCAAGCATTCGCGAGGTGGTGTCGCTGTA
>CAVRLZ010000013.1:0-40269 GCA_963721895.1 uncultured Chloroflexia bacterium
CGTCGCTCACCGTCTGCGATCTTGTTTACAACCCGCGCGACACCCACCTGCTGCAGGCGGCGCGGGCGCAGGGCTGCGCCACCGTAGGCGGGTTGGGCATGTCGATTCACCAGGGGGCGGCGGCCTTCACGCTGTGGACGGGATCGCCCCGCCGTGGACGTGATGCGCGCCGCGCTTGCCTGAAGGAGCCTTTCGATGCTGCGATTTTTGACGGCGGGCGAATCCCACGGCCCCGCGCTCACCGCTATCCTGGAAGGGATGCCGCAGGGGTCCCGCTCACCCCCGCTGACATTGACCATGATCTGCGCGCCGACAGGTGGGCTACGGCAGCGGCGGGCGCATGAAGATCGAGAGCGACCGCGTGCGGCTGACCAGCGGCGTGGCGCGCGGCGTCACGACCGGCGGGCCCATCGCCCTCCATGTCAGCAACGACGATTGGGCGAACTGGGAAGGCAAGCAGGTCACCCCCATCACGCGCCCCCGCCCGGCCACGCCGACCTGACGGGCGGCTCGAAATATGGCTATGACGACCTGCGCCACGCGCTGGAGCGCTCCAGCGCAAGGGAGACGACGATGCGGGTCGCCGTGGGCGCTGCCTGCAAGGCGCCTGCTCGGGCGCCCTGGGGGTGACGGTGGGGGGCTATGTCGCGAACCTGGGGGCATCGAGGCGACGATCCCCGAGCGCGGCATCCGCGAGTTGGTTGAGTTGGCTGAGTCCAATGAGCTTCGCACCCCCGATGCCGAGGCGGCGCACGCCATGCGCGAGGCGGTCAAGGCCATCCGCAAGGCGCAGGACACGCTGGGCGGCATCGTGGAGGTGGTCGTGGAGGGGGTGCCCCCTGGCCTGGGCTCCTACGTGCACTGGGATCGCCGTCTGGAGGCGAAGTTAGCCCATGCCGCCATGTCCATCCAGGCGATGAAGGGGATAGAAATTGGCCCCGCCTTCCGCAACGCCACGCTGCGCGGCACCGAGGTGCACGACGAGCTGTTTTTGGGGGAAGGGGGGCGCATCGAGCGGCGCAGCAATCGCGCGGGCGGCTTCGAGGGCGGCGTGACCACCGGCGAGCCGATCGTGGTGCGGGCCGCGATGAAGCCCATCTCGACCATCCTGGCCGGGCGGCGCTCGGTGGACCTGGCCACCCACCAGGAGGAGATGACTGTCTACGAGCGCAGCGATTTTACGGCGGTGCCGCGCGCCGTGGTCGTGGTGGAGGCGATGGTGGCCTTTGTGCTGGCCGACGCCCTGCTGGAAAAGCTGGGGGGCGACTCGCTGGCCGAGCTCCTGCCGCGCCTGGCCCTGCTGCAGGCGCAGCAGGAGGCCTGGCTGCGCGAGGGGGTCCGCGCCGAGCCCTACTCCGTGGCAGATTCCCTAGCCCCCTACCCGTTGGGGCCCGACGCGCGGACCTCGTCGCTCACCTGCTCCGCAAAGGTGCGGAAGTTTTCACGGAACATCGCCGCCAGCCGGCGCGCCTGCACATCGTAGGCAGCCGGATCGGCCCAGGTCGTGCGCGGCTGGAGCAGGCCGCCGGGCACCCCCGGCACGCTCACGGGCACGTGCAGGCCGAAGATCGGGTCCGCCTCCGTCGCCACCTGCTCCAGGCTGCCATCGAGGGCGGCGTGGAGCATGGCGCGGGTATACTGGATGCGCATGCGCTTGCCCTCGCCGTAGGGCCCCCCGCTCCAGCCGGTGTTGATCAGCCAGACCTGCGCGGGATGCTGGCGCAGCTTGTCGCCCAGCAGCCGTGCGTAGACCACCGGATGCAGGGCCAGAAAGGGAGCACCGAAGCAGGCGCTAAAGGTGGCCTGCGGCTCGCTCACGCCGCGCTCCGTGCCCGCCACCTTGGCCGTGTAGCCGCTTAAAAGTGGTACATCGCCTGCTCCGTGGTCAGGCGGGCGATCGGCGGCATCACGCCGAAGGCATCGGCTGTCAAAAAGAAGAGGTGGGAGGGATGCCCCCCCCTGCCCGCTCGGCACAAAGTTGGAAATAGAGTGGAGCGGGTACGAGGCGCGCGTGTTCTCGGTGATCGCGTCGCTGTCCAGGTCGAGCGTCCGCGACTGCTCGTCCAGCACCACATTTTCCAGAATCGTGCCAAAGCGGCGCGTGGTGCTGTAGATTTCCGGCTCCGCCTCCTCGCTCGAGCCGAATCACCTTGGCATAGCAGCCACCCTCGAAGTTGAAGATGCCCTCGTCGTCCCAGCCGTGCTCGTCATCGCCTATCAAACCGCGCGTGGGGTCGGCGGAAAGGGTGGTTTTCCCGTCCCGCTCAACCCAAAAAAGAGGGCCGTATCGCCCGCCGGGCCCACGTTGGCGGAGCAGTGCATCGGCAGCACCCCCTTCAGGGGCAGGCGGTAGTTCATCACCGCAAAGACAGCCTTCTTCATCTCGCCGGCGTACCGCGTGCCGGCGATCAGCACCATCCGCTTGCCAAAGTTCAGCACTGACCGCTGTGGAGGTGCGAAAGCCCAGGGCCTCCGCCCCCTCGACCTTCATGCCCGGCGCATGGAGGATGGTGAAGCCCTGCTGGCTGTCGCTCGGCTCCCCATCGTCCGGCGGCAGGAACATGTTGTGGATAAACTGATTGTGCCAGGCACTCTCGTTCACCACCCGCACGGCCAACCGGTGCGCCTCGTCCGCGCCCGCTACCACGTCGCGCACGAACAGTTCATCGCGCGTGCTCAGGTAGGCTGCCAACCTGCGCGTGCAGGGCGTCAAAGGTGGCCTCGCTGACCCCGACATTGACGGGACCCCACCAGATATCGGCCTCGCTGCTCGGCTCGCGGACCACGTAGCGATCCTTGGGGGAACGTCCGGTGTGGGGGGCGGTGATCGCATTGAAGGGCCCCTCCGCCGCCAGTTCGGCCCTCCCCACGCCGGATCGCGCTTTCCACCAGGTCGGGCACGCTCAGGTTCCAGTGAACGGTGCCCTGCGGATTCAGGCCAAGGGCGGCCAGGTCATGTTGTCTGTTACTCATCGCTCCTCCTCGCTGTACCATGCCATCGTTGGCAAAGCCTGGCATCCTCGCCAGGCCGCTGCTATCAAGTTTGTGTTTCGCAAGCGGCGTGCCTGCCGGGCGCGCCTGCCTGCATTCCAGGCAAGGATGGATAGTAACATCTTGGCACAGGGCAGGCAAACCTTTCCCCACAGTTAGGGGTGTGCGGCAAAGTTTTACGCTTAAACCTGTGGACGCACTCCTGGAGCACGCAAAGCCCATCCCCTCTCTGAAAGGTAGTCGCGTCCACTCTCCTTCAGAGGCCGTGGTACACTCTGCGGAGGCAGGGTAGACAGAGCTTGAGCTCGAAATGAGCAGTTCCAGAATCGCGGAATAGCACAATTTCTCGCTAGCGGACTGTGCTACCACTGCGTGTAAAACTTTGCCGCACACCCGTTCTACATGTCCTAATGGATGACCCCCAGAGAACCCCTCGTTTATCCTTAACCCCCCTCTGTTTTGGCATTTTTTAGGGCGGTGCGGGGAGCGTCCCCCGCGCCGCGTGCCGCCACAACCATTTTCTTCCCATCCACGTCTCCCGCAACGCCGCCGGCGGGGAGCCCTGGGAGCGCGGGCCTCCGGCCCGCCCGTCCCATGATCGAAAAAGAGAAGCCCCATGAATCGCCCCGCCCATCACGACCCAGCCTCACCCCCTACCCTACCAACCCACAAGGGCTGGTACTCGCGTGGCTTCCTGCCACATTTCGATGCGGGTGAGGCGATCCAGAGCGTCACCTCGCTGCGTTGCCCGCCGAGGTGCTGCTTGCCTGGAAGGAGGAACTGCGCCAGAGTCCCACAGAGGAGGTGGCGCTGCGGCGGCGTATCGAGCAGTACGTGGGTGCGGGCCACGGTGCGTGCCACCTGCGTGACCCGCGCATCGCGCGCTTGGTCCAGGAGGCGCTCCTGCACTTTGATGCGCAGCGCTATCGCCTGTTCGCCTGGGTTGTGAGGCCGACCCATGGGCAGGGGCTGCTGGAAACGTGGGAGGGGGTCCCGCTCCATGCCATCATGCGGTCGTGGAAGAGCTTCACGGCACGGAGGGCTAATCCGTTGCTGGATCGGCGGGGTGCGTTTTGGCAGGTGGATTATTTCGACCGCTATGTTCGGAACGAGGCGCATTGGCAGCGGGTGGTTGCGTACATCCATGAGAATCCGGTGAAGGCGGGGTTGGTGGGGCGGGCGCAGGAGTGGATGTGGGGTAGGGCGTATGTGGGGCGGGCCGGAGGCCCGCGCTCCCAGGAGGGGATTGGTATTACCAGTTTTCGCGGACGCCACGCGGCGCTGGGGGCGCGGTTGGGGGGCAGCGGGAAGGGCGGGGGGCTCTTCCTCCTGCTCTCCCAACCCATGCCTGTCTCTCAACCAGTGCAGAATCTCTCCAACGCCCATCCTATGGACAGCCCCCTCGAAATGAGTGTACAGCAAAGTTTTACGCTTAAACCTGTGGTCGCACTCCCGGAGCGCGTAATGCCCATCCCCTCTCTGAAAGAGGGTCGCGTCCACCCTCCTTCACAGGCCGTGGTGCGCTCTGTGCAGGCGGTATAGGCAGAGTTTGCGCTCGCAACCAACCCTTCCACGCTCGCTGAATGGTATGCTTTTCTCTCTAGCGGACTGCGTTTCCACTGCGTACGAATCTTTGCCGAACGCCCCTCAGTTAGTTGCAGATTGACAACCTATTTCAACCTCTTATACTGGAAAGAGCTAGGCAATTATTCAAAGCCAATGGATGGTAAACCGCCCACCGTCCATCTTCCTACCCCCGACCTGGTGTCAGCGAACCTTAACTCACCCTTGTTTGGTTGGAATGGAGCTTTGGATGAAGCATTTTTACTGTTCTGAAATCGAGCCTGTTCAAAGTACAACTGGTTCGGCTGTTGCTCCCCGCAGAATCCGGCAAACCTTCGCCTCCCTCCTGGGCATCTTACTTCTTTTTGTAGGAGTGATGCAGACCCCCAGCAATAGTCGGGTTTCCCATGCTTCAACGCTCTCGTTGGACTCCGCAGTAGCTGTGTCTGATACAGCCATCGAAAACGTTGTGGTGATCTATACAGACGACCAACCCTGGCATACGCTGCAATACATGCCACTTACCTATAAGCTCGTTGGACCGGGGACGGATACGGAGCCAGGGGTCGGGATAGAGTTTACGCAGGCCTTCGCCTCAGAACCCTTGTGCTGTCCCGCTCGTGCTAGCCTGCTTTCGGGGCTGTACTCCAACCAGCACCTCGTTCTTACCAACGTAGGACCCTATGGGGGCGCTCAAAACTTTGATGATTCGCAGACCCTGGGGGTATGGTTGGATGCGGCCGGTTACCACACAGGATACATTGGGAAATACTTGAACAATTACGATGCCCTGGCGCCGGGTGTTCGACCGGGGTGGGACTACTGGGCCGTGTTTACCAATATTCATCAGAATGGTATGCAGTATCAGAACTACACATTGAGCGAGAATGGAGTGGCTATTCCCTACCCGCGAAATAACGCAAACCCGAATAACAGCTATTCCACCAATGTTTTGCGTGACAAAGCCGTCCAGTTCATCGAGAATGCTCCTCCAGATTCCCCCATGTTCCTGATTTTTGCTCCAACTGCCCCGCACTTCCCTGCACAACCGGCGCCCGCTGATGAAGGCACTAGGGAAGGAATCGCCTTGCACAGACCACCATCGTTCAACGAAGCGGACGTGAGCGATAAGCCTGCATGGGTGCGCGCCTTACCCCTAGTCAATGGTGCAGGCATATCGAATATGGATACGCTGTATATCAATCAGGTGGAATCGCTCCAGTCTGTAGATCGGGCTGTCGAGGCCATTGTAGACGCCCTGGCAAGATCAGGCCGACTTGGGCGGACTGCCATTGTTTTTACCAGTGACAATTCTTATTCCTTGGGTGCTCATCGCTGGGAAAAAAAGACATGCGCCTATGACTCCTGTACCCATGTACCTTTCCTGGTGCGTACGCCTGAGTCCACTCGTCGAGTGGATTCAAGCCTGCTTTCCAGCCTGGATTTGACGGCAACGATTGCGGACTGGACGGGGATTACCCCCCCTTATGCACTGGATGGGATGAGCATGCAGGGGTTGATCACAAATCCAGCCACTGCCTGGCGTGATTCCGTCCTGCTCGAGTTTTTAGGCACTACGACAAGCGATGCGGTTCCAGTCGGGGATTTCATGTCAGTACGGACCCACCAGTATCTCTACACGGAACTTTATACGGGTGAAACCGAGCTATACGATCTGACCATAGACCCGGATCAGATGAACAGTGTCCACGATACAAACGCCTATCCCCAGTATGCTTCGATCTTAACCGATATGAAGGCAAAGCTGGAAGGCCACAAACGCTACGCGGACATGGGCGTCACAGTCACGGTTGACCCGGACGTTGTGGCGGCAGGCAGCAATGCCACCTATACCTTTGTGATTACCAACCATGGGCCCGGCAATTCTGTCTACACCACGTTAGAGTACGATAAGCCTGAAAACATGACTTTCATTTCCTGTAGCATTGCCAACAATACAACTGGCACCTGCGTGAATGATACGCCGGGTGTTGGGAAAGTCATCCTTCGAACCATGCGGGCAAACACGAGTGTCCGAGTCACCATCGTGCAACGCGTCAATGCCGATGTACAAGCCGGAACGCAAATCCTTGCCAACGGGTCGCTTCGCTCGTTCAGTGCACGCGAAGCTGCAGGCACGTTGGCCAATAACGTGGCCTCGGTTTCAATCACTTTGCCAGGTGGTCCTCCCCCCACAGCCACCTCCACTCCTACCACGGCCATAACGGTGACACCGGATGCCACCTTGACCGGCACGGCAACACCGACCTTCGCTGTCACAGAAGTGCCAACGCCCACCTCAACGTTGACTGTTACAGCAACTGAGACACTGACCAACACGCCAACGTTGACTGTTACAGCAACTGAGACACTGACCAACACGCCGACGTTGACTGTTACAGCAACTGAGACACTGACCAACACGCCGACCTTGACTGTTACAGCAACTGAGACACTGACCAACACGCCGACCCTGACTGTTACAGCAACTGAGACACTGACCAACACGCCGACCTTGACTGCTACAGCAACTGAGATGCCGACCAACACGCCGACCTTGACTGCTACAGCAACTGAGATGCCGACCAACACGCCGACCTTGACTGCTACAGCAACTGAGACGCCGACTAACACAGCGACACCAACGCCCACTGAAACGGCTACTTTGGCACCCACGGACACGCCAACCTCTACCGCCACGCCTACTGCAACAGCTACCTACACCCAGACACCAACCAGGACCCCTACTACCATATCCACCAGCACTCCTACCAGAACAGCCACCAGCACTCCTACCCTTGCCCCAACTCCGACTCCAGCAACCATTCTTTATGCTGGCTCAACGACGGGGGGGAGCGCAGGCGGTGTGGCATTTGAAGATGAGGATGTGCTGACATATAACACAAGCACAGGTGCGTGGGCTATCCATTTCGATGGCTCTGATGTCGGGTTGGAGAGTGGCAACATGGACGCATTCAGTCGCCTGGGCGATGGTAGCCTCGTCATGAGCTTTACCGATGCACGTACGATTACAGGTTTAGGAACGGTGGATGATAGTGATCTGGTACGATTCATTCCGACTTCGCTGCGCACCACCACCGCCGGGAGTTTTGTCTGGTACTTTGATGCATCCGATGTCGGCCTGAGCACCAATAATGAGGACGTTGATAGCATCACGGGGACAGCCGATGGCAAGTTGCTCATTAGTACAACAGGTCCCTTCAGTGTCACAGGGGTGTCGGGCGAAGATGAGGACTTGATAGCCTTTACACCAACGCGATTAGGTGCCACGACCAGCGGCACCTGGGCCATGTACTTCGATGGTTCCGACGTGGGACTGAGCGACTCTGAATCGGAAGATGTGAATGGAGCTCATGTCAACCGTGCTACGCAACAGCTTTTCTTGACGACAACAGGCACCTTTTCCGTCGTCGGAAGCAATGGGGATGGCAGTGATGTCTTTGTCTGTCAGCCCCTATCGCTCGGCCCCAACACAAGTTGCACGTTTGGCCCAGGCCTCGTTTGGGATGGGTCTGCGTCCGGCTTCAACGGGGAGGACCTCGACACCTTCATGCTTCTGCCATGACGCCCCGGCACGAGTTGGAGATGGCAGCACTACTCGCTAAAACCGAGGATTGACATTCGCCACGATGGTCGCTATACTGCCCCGCAGTTGCAGGCGTTGTGCCTGCTTCACGTCGCAGTCATCATGTATCCTAGGAGTGTCCTTGATGCGTAACCTGGCGGAGTTCATCCTGATCATCGGCGGCAGTGCCGCGGATGGTATGGGCTGCCTCCATGCCTGCACGCATGGGCATTCCACGGAAGTGCGCGAGGTCTCACCGCTTGAGTGACCCTCCGCCCATTTTCTGGGTTGACCATCCCCGCAGGCACAACGAGCCTGCGGGGATTTTTTTTGCTCTCGCGCCCGCCCATGACCCTCCACCCGCCGTCAGCCTGGTCGCTGTGATGCTGTTGTTTCCATAGGTTTCCGTACTACACTGAGGTTTTTTATGTCTACTTATCTACGACTTATAGGGTATCTGGGCCCGTATCGTGGGCGCTTCGTCGTGGCCATGGTGCTCATCAGCCTCGCCATCGTGGGCGACCTGCTCGGCCCCTGGCTCTTCGGCCTGACCATTGACAAGGGGCTCGCCTCGGGCAACATGCGCCTCGTGCTCTTTTATGCCAGCCTGCTCGTGCTGGCGCAGGCGCTGCGCTCGGTGTCCAACTACATCCAGTGGCTCTACCAGCACCGGACCGGGCAGAACGTGGTGCGCGACCTGCGCAACGAGATGTACACCAAGCTCCAGGCGCTGCCGCAGAGCTTTTACCGAGGCATGCCCACCGGGCAAATCATGTCCCGCCTGACCAGCGATGTGGAAGCGGTGCAGGAATACCTGGGATGGGGGCTGCTGATCCAGTTCGCGGCGATCCTCTCGCTGATCGGCACGTCGGCGGCGCTGATGGTGGTGGACGCGCGCCTGACGATGGTCCTCCTGCTGCCCATCATCCCGCTCGCCGTGATCGTCTTCTTCTTCGACAAGAACGTTGGCCCGGCATGGGAAAAGGTGCGCGATCAGATGGGCCACCTGACCACCGTGCTGCAAGAAAACATCAGTGGCGTGCGCGTGGTAAAAGCGTTCGCCAAGGAAGGCTTCGAGAAGAAGAAGTTTGACGATGAGAACCAGAAGAACAAGCGCCTGGGGCTGAAGCGCGCCAACATCGAAGCCAACGCCTTCCCGTCCATGGACCTGATGATCGGGTTGACCTTCGTGCTGCTGGCCTGGTATGGCGGCATGCGGGTGATGCGCGGCGAGACGACCCTGGGCACCTTCTTCGCCTATCAGTGGTACCTGTGGGGCATCATCTGGCCCGTGCGCTTTGGCGGCTGGATCATCAGCACCATGCGCGAGGCCATGAGCGCGGCGCCGCGCATCTTCGAGGTGCTGGACGCCCCGCTCACCATCGCGGACAAGCCGGACGCCACGGCGCTACCGACGATCCAGGGGGAAATCACCTTTCGCGATGTGACCTTCTCCTTTGACGATCAGCCGGACAAGCTCGTGCTCCAGGGGCTGAACTTTCACGTCGCGCCGGGCGAGATCGTCGCCCTGATGGGCGCCACCGGCAGCGGAAAATCGTCGCTGATCAACCTGCTGCTGCGCTTCCAGGCGGTGAACGAGGGGCAGGTGCTGGTGGACGGCCACGATGTGTGCGATGTGACGCTCGACTCGCTGCGCGGCCAGATGGCCGTCGTGCCGCAGGAATCCTTCCTCTTCTCGGCCAGCGTGAGCAACAACATAGCCTACGGACGGCCGGGCGCGACGATGGAAGAGGTGATCGCGGCGGCCAAGTTGGCCCAGGCCCACGACTTTGTGATGGAACTGGAAAAGGGGTACGACTCGCTGGTGGGCGAGCGCGGCATCGGGCTGTCGGGCGGGCAAAAGCAGCGGCTCGCGCTGGCGCGCGCCATCCTGATGGACCCCCGCATCCTGATCCTGGACGAGGCCATGAGCGCGGTGGACACCGAGACCGAGCACGAGATTCAGCAGGCGCTCGAGCAGGTGATGCAGGGGCGCACCAGCCTGATTATCGCCCAGCGGCTCAGCACCATCAAGCATGCCGACCGCATCGTGGTGCTGAAGGAGGGGCGCGTGGCGGAGTCGGGCACCCATGCGGCGTTGCTTGCCAGCAACGGCGAGTACGCCCGAATCTACAACCTGCAATACCGCGAGCAGGACGAGCGGGAGCAGGCGGCGCTGGAGCGGCTGATGCACCACCGCGCCCAGCAGGCGACCCCCGTGCTGACAAGCGCCTAGCGATGAGGCAGGGCAACAGCCGTTGGGATCAGACGATTGAACAGCACACACAGGGGGCGCGCCTCTGGGGCGCCCCCCTTTTGAAACGAGGAGGCTCTCATGCCTTTTGAAGTTTTTGAAGAAGAAATGGAAGAGGTGGACGAAAAACCGTTCAACGGTGCTCACTTTGTCCGCATGCTTTCCTACATGAAGCCGTACCGGCGGGAGATCGTGTGGGTGGGGGTGGCCATCCTGGCCGCAACGGGGGTCACCCTCTTTGAGCCCTACCTGCTCGGCCTGGTCGTGGACAAGGGAGTGATCCCGCGCGACCCCGCCATGATCAACCGGCTGGCCCTGACGCTGCTCGCGCTCCACCTGCTGGGCTGGGTGGGCAACGTGGGCCGCGTGCGCCTGATGAACCGGATAGGCGAGAGCGTGCTTTACGACCTGCGGCAGGAACTGTTCGCGCACATCCAAAAGCTGAGCCTGCGATTTTACGACCAGCGGCCGGTGGGGCGCATCATGTCGCGCATCACCAGCGATGTGAACGCCATAGCCCAACTGGTGAACGAGGGGATGGTCGTCATCATCGGGCAGGGCATCAGCATCATCGGGATCACCCTGGTCATGTTCTGGTTGAGTTGGAGGCTTTCCCTGCTGGCCTTCTTCGCGATCCCGCTGCTGGGCATCTTTTTCTTCGCCCTGCGGCCCCGCGTGGAAACAGCCTGGAAGAACGTGCGGCGCAGCATCTCCAACCTCAGCGCCAACTTGAACGAGTCCATCAACGGGGTCTACGTCACCCAGGCGTTCCGCCGCGAGCCAACGAACATCTCCACCTTCGGGCGCCTGACGGACACGAGCCACAGCCGATGGATGACCGCGATCCGCGTGGAGGAGCTCATCTGGCCGGTGGTGGACTTTGTGGGCATCTTTGGCACCGCCCTGGTGGTCGTGGCGGGCGCCTGGATGGTCTCCCAAGGGCAGGTGACGCTCGGCCTGATCCTCGCTTTTTCCGGCTACATGTGGCGCTTCTGGGCGCCCATCAGCGCGATGAGCAAGGTGTACGGGCAGGCGCTGAGCGCGATGGCCTCCGCCGAGCGCATCTTTGAATTTCTGGACACGGAGCCGGAGGTGGCGGACAGCGCCGACGCCGCGCCGTTGCCCCCTGTGCAGGGGGAGGTCCGGTTCGAGGATGTCTACTTCCGCTACGACGCGGAGCAGGAGATGGTGCTCAAAAAGCTGGCCCTGCACGTGCGCCCCGGCGAGACGGTGGCCCTGGTGGGACCCACCGGCAGCGGCAAAAGCTCGATCATCAACCTGATCATGCGCTTCTACGACCCGGTCGGCGGGGCGGTGCGCATAGACGGCCACGACCTGCGCGAGGTGACGCTCCAGAGCCTGCGCGAGCAGATGGCCATCGTCCTGCAGGACAGCTTCCTCTTTTCGGGCACGATTGCTGACAACATTCGCTACGGGAACATGGGGGCCAGCGACGAGGAGGTTCAGCGCGTGGCGGAGGCTGTCCACCTGGACCCCTACGTGCAAACGCTGGATGACGGGTACGCCTACGAGGTGGGGGAGCGCGGCGCGCGCTTGAGCGTGGGGCAGCGGCAGTTGGTGGCCTTTGCGCGGGCACTGCTGGCCGACCCGCGCATCTTGATCCTGGACGAGGCCACCAGCAACGTGGACACGGAAAGCGAGCGCGTCATCCAGCGTGCGATGAGCACCCTGCTGGAAGGGCGGACCGCCTTCATCATCGCGCATCGCCTCTCGACGATCCGCCACGCCGACCGCATCCTGGTGATCGAGCAGGGGCGCATCGTTGAGGAAGGCACCCACGAGGCGCTGCTGGCGCAGGGCGGGCGCTACCTCGACCTGTACCTGAAGCAGTTCGTCGGTCGCCTTCCCGCGCTGGAAAGTATAGCCCCAGCGCCCCTCGCCGAGCCGGCGTAGCTAGCAGGAGCCGAGGCAGCTAAACAGCCCGCCCTCCCTCACAGGGGGCGGGCTGTTTAGTCGTCACAAGCGGATTGGCAAGAATCGTGCATCGCCCTTACAATGGAAGCTGTCAATCCCCTCTCTTCCATCAAGCAGGAGCCTTAACCCATGGTAGATCGAATGATGCGTGCCGCGCGAGGTGACATTTCCCTTTATGAGCAGGTCGAGGCTACCCCCAGCCTGACCCAGGAAGCGTATACCATCGTCGGCATCGTGGCCGCCATCAATTTTGTGGTGGCGTTGCTGTTCGGCGCCTTTAGCGGGGACATCGGGGCCGCCGCCCTCGCCGCCGTCTTTTCCGCCCTCAGCATCTTTGGTGGATACCTGATCTGGTCCTACCTTACCTTTTTTATCGGCACGCGCGTCTTCAACGGCACCGCCGACGCGGGTGAGCTTCAGCGCACGCTGGGGTATGCCACGACCCCGCAGATTTTGACGGCACTGCTCAACTTCATCCCCGTCCTGGGCGCATGCTTGAGCATCATCCCCGCCATCTGGTCGCTGTATCTGGGCTTCGTGGCGGTACGCCAAGCGCTCGACCTGGACAACACCAAGACGGCGATGACCGTCGTGGTGGCCTTCGTCGTGCAGTTCGTCATCTTCGCCCTGATCGGCACCTTGATTGGCGTGGGCGTCGCAGGGGTAGACGCCGTCACCGGCACGGGCGGCATGTAAGGCCAGCGAAGGCGCCGCCCGCCTCAGCCCCGCCCCCGCGGCGGGGCTTTTTGTTGCCTGCGGCACATCCGTTACACTCCCTTCCCATCGCGCCTGACCCGCCATGCAAAGCGGGCAGCGCCCCAGCCACCTGAAGCAAAGATTCTTATGAAACTCGAACATGTCACCTGTAATTTGTGCGGGGCGGACGACACCACCCTGCTCTTTCCCAGCACGCTGGACGGGCGGAGGCTGGATGTCAAGGCTTACAACTGCACCAACTTTGGCTACGGCAGCCATCACGCCATCGTCCAGTGCCGCCAGTGCCAGTTGGTCTACGCCAACCCGCGCTTCCCGCAGAGCGACCTGATCGAAGAGTACGAGCACGTTGTGGACCCGCTCTACGAGCAGGAGCGACAGGGGCGCGTGCTCACCTTCCAGCGCCACCTGGAGCCTATCGAGCAGTGGGCGGGCGACCACCGCAGGAAGCGCATCGTGGATGTGGGGGCCTATACGGGGATCTTTGTGGAGATCGCCAAGCAGCGTGGCTGGGACGCCTATGGAACCGAGCTTTCCCAGTGGGCCGCCCGCCTTTGTCGGGAGCGCGGCCTGGACGTGAGGACCGGCACGCTGGAGCAGGCAGCCTTCCCGGATGGCTTCTTCGACGTAGCGACTTCCTGGGACGTGGTGGAGCACCTCAACGATCCGCGCACCCACCTGCAAGAAATTCACCGCGTGCTCAGGCCCGGCGGGCTGGTCGTCATCCACACCATTGACATCAGCGCCCCCTTCGCGCGGCTGATGGGCTCACGCTGGCCCTGGCTGATGGAGATGCACATCGTCTACTTTTCCCGCCACACCCTGGCGCGGATGCTCGAGAGCGTCGGCTTCCGCGTGCCTGCGGGCCGAGCCGCAGGGCCGCTACCAGCGCATCAGCTACCTCGTGTCCCGCCTGCAAGCCGTGAGCCCCGCGCTGTGGCGGGCAACCGACGCTGTGGTGCGCCGCCTCCACCTCGATCAGGTGGCCATCCCCATCAACCTGGGGGACCTGGTCACCACCTACGCGGTCAAGGAGTGAGGCGATAGCCGGAGCAGAAGGGTCCAACAGCTCCGCTCACGAGGCTGCACGACCGTCAGGCAAGGGGTGGGGCGGAAAAGCTTGCCATATAGGAACCCGCCCCATGCCAACTCACGATAGTTGGCGCATACAACTAACTGCCTTATACTTGCCCACTTTGTCGGCTCCTTTGCGTCGTGCTCGTTTGATGGGTTCAAAACGCTACACCTTATCGGAAAGCCTGGGATGATCGCCTTTTGTACAAGCGCCAGTGCAGCAGCCAGTAGCCCTCGCTGCGCTTCTTCGCCTGGGCACCCTCGGCCCCTGGCCAGCCGCCAACGCAGAACATGCCCCCGCCGCCTCTTCGCCCGCCGCCCCAGCTGCCGGCTTGCCTGGCTGGGCTGCGCCCCGCCTCCCCAACAACGGGGGCCCCATGCCTGACGGGGCTATCTCTACCGTGGCGATTCCCGAGCCCGGCCAGCTGGTGGAGGTGCGCCAGCGCCATTTCGTGGTGACGGAGGTCGAGGCGGGCTCGCGCGCCCTCCACTCCCCCACCGCCAACCCGCTGTCGCGCGTGCAGCACCTCGTCAGCCTGCGCTCCGTCGAAGACGACGCGCTGGGCGAGGAGCTTCAGGTCATCTGGGAGCTCGAGCCGGGCGCGCGCGCCTACGAGCAGATGGCCCTGCCCGACCCGCCGGCTTCGATCCGCCCGCGCCGGCTCGACGCGTTTCTCGACGCCGTGCGCTGGGGGGCCATCGCCTCCGCCGACGTGCAGGCGCTCCAGGCCCCGTTCCGCAGCGGCATCGACATCGAGGACTACCAGCTCGACCCGGTGGTGCGGGCGCTCCAGATGCCGCGCGTCAACCTGCTGATCGCCGACGACGTCGGCCTCGGCAAGACCATCGAGGCGGGGCTGGTGGTGCAGGAGCTATCATCCGCCACCGCGCCCGGCGCATCCTGGTCGTCTGCCCCGCCGCGCTGCAGATCCAGTGGCGCGACCAGATGCGGGACAAGTTCGGGCTCGAGTTCCGCATCGTGGACAGCGAGCTGATGCGCGAGCTGCGCCGCAAGCGCGGGCATCCACGTCAACCCGTGGAGCCACTTCCCGCGGCTCATCACCTCGATCGACTTCCTCAAGCGCGAGCGACCGCTGCGCCTGTTCCGCGAGACTGCTGCCGGCCCGAGGGCGAGCCACCTATCCCGCGCCGCTTCGACCTGCTGATCGTGGACGAGGCGCACAACGTCGCCCCCTCCGGGCGCGGGCGCTACGCCACCGACTCGCAGCGCACGCCGGCGATCCGCACGCTCGCGCCCGCACTTCGAGCACAAGCTGTTCCTGACCGCCACGCCGCACAACGGCTACCCGGAGAGCTTCTCGGCCCTGCTCGAACTGCTCGACAACCAGCGCTTCGCCCGCGGCGTCGCGCCCGACCGCGACGCAGCTCGCTGCGGTCATGGTGCGCCGCCTGAAGTCGGAGCTGCCGCCCAACTGGGACGGCACGCCACGCTTCCCCCCGCGCGAGCTGCGCGCCATCGAGGTGCCCTACACCGACGGCGGAGCAGGCGGCCCACCGCCAGCTTCAGCGCTACACCGCGCTGCGCCGAAGGGGGCCAGCGACGCCGCCGAGCGCATCGCCACCGAGTTCGTGCTGAAGCTGCTCAAGAAGCGGCTGTTCTCCTCCCCGGCCGCCTTCCGCGACACGCTCGACCAGCACCGCACGCTCGCTGGCCGAGGCGACGCGCCCCGAGCGCAGCGCTGCCCCGCTGGCCCGCCCGTCGCGGCGGCATCCTCGAGCGGATGATCGAGGAGGTCGAGGAGGAGTACGCCGACGACGAGCGCGTACGAGGAGGCGACGCCGGCGCGTCCTGCGCTCGACGACTCGCCTGTTCCGCCGAGCCCACGCCCGACGAGAACGGCGCTGCTCGACGGGCTGGGCGGGTGGGCCGAGCAGGCGGCGCGGCGCCCCGACACCAAGGCGACGCAGCTGATCGCCTGGCTCGCACGCGACGCTCCGCCCCGGCGGGCAGTGGAACGACGAGCGGGTCATCATCTTCACCGAGTACCGGGCCACGCAGAACTGGCTCCAGGAGCTGCTCGCCGCCGCAGGGTTGACCGAGCGACGGGCGCCTGATGACGCTCTACGGCGGCATGAAGGACGACGAGCGCGAGGAGGTCAAGGCCGCCTTCCAGGCCGCACCCCACGACTCAGTCCGGTGCGCATCCTGCTCGCCACCGACGCCGCCTCCGAGGGCATCGACCTCCAGAACCACTGCTACCGGCTGATCCACTACGAGATCCCGTGGAACCCGAACCGGATGGAGCAGCGCAACGGGCGCATCGACCGCCACGGCCAGCGCCGACTCGCCAGCGATCTACCACTTCGCGCCGCAGGGCTTCGAGCGCGGCGCGCGGCGCGGCGTGCCCGGCGGGCGACCTGGAGGGCGACCTGGAGTTCCTGATGCGGGCGGTGCAGAAGGTCGAGCAGATCCGCGAGGACCTGGGCAAGGTCGGGCCGGTGATCGCCGAGCAGGTGGCGGAGGCGATGCTCGGCCGCGGCGGCGGCGCTGGCCACGGAGCAGGCCGAGCGGGAGGCCGAGGCGACGCGCTCGCTGCTGCGCTTCGAGCGGGACCTGCGGGCGCGCATCGAGCGGCTGCACCAGCAGCTGCTGGACAGCCGCGCCGCCCTCCACCTTTCGCCCGACAACGTGCGCGCGGTGGTCGAGATCGCGCTGGAGCTGGCGAACCAGCCCCCCCTCCAGCGCCGCCACCCTCGTCGGCCTCTGGCCTGACCCGACGGCGCAGCGGCGGGAGCCGCCCGTCTTCCACCTGCCGCCGCTGCGCGGAAGCTGGGCCGCGCAGCGCGGACGGCCTGGCCCACCCGCTCACCGGCGAGCGCCGCCCGATCGTCTTCGACCACGATCTGGCGCGCGGGCGGGACGATGTGGTGCTCGTCCACCTGAACCACCGGCTGGTGCAGATGGCGCTGCGGCTGCTGCGCGCCGAGGTGTGGAACCCCGAGGGGGCGCAGCGCCTCCAGCGGGTCACCGCGCGGCGCGTGCCCAACGCGCTGCTGCCCGACGGCCCCGCGGTGATCGCCCACGCGCGGCTGGTCGTCATCGGCAGCAACAGCCATCGGCTGCACGAGGAGTTGATCAGCGCGGGCGGCACGATTCGCGAGGGGCGCTTCCGCCGCCTGAATGTGGGGCAGGTGCAGGCGCTCCTGGCCGCTGCCACAACCCACGAGCCGTCCGCAGGGATGAAGGCGCAGCTGAGCGCGCTCTGGCCGCGCCTGGCGGAAAGCGTGGGGGCGGCCATCGAGGCGCGCGGGGAGGAGCGCACGCGCAGCCTGGAGCGCCTGTTGGAAATGCGCGCCGCGCAGGAGGCGGCGGACATTGCCGCGATTCTCAGCGAGCTGGCGCGGACGATCCAGGAGGAGTTGGAGCAGGCGGGCCAGCCCTTTCAGTTGGAGCTTGATTTGTTCTCGACAGCCGAGCGGGAGCAGTACCGCCGCAACCTGTCCGCGCTGGAGGCGCGCCTGGCCGAGATTCCCGCCGAGATTGAGCGCGAGAGCGAGCAGGTCCGCGCCCGCTACAGCGACCCGCAGCCCCGCCTCTTCCCCATCGCGCTGGAGTTTCTGGTGCCGGAGCGGCTGGCGTAGGGGGCGCAGCGCGCAGAGTGCAGAGGCTGCGTGGGGGGTTGCTGTCATTCCGAAGGCCCCAGGCGGCGGGGCGGCCTTCGTGCATCGAAAAACCCCGCCCCTCCCCTGTCATTCCGACCGGGCGCTCCTCCGGGTCGCCATGAGGAATGAAAGGAGGGAGGAATCTGTGCAAGGCTCATCCATGGACCCTATCCAGGCGAGATTTCTCGCTATACTCATTCCCAATGGGGGTGCGGGGCATACCCACTCGAAATGACATTGTTTTTCTTTGTCATTCCAGACCCTTCCTCACGTCAGGGCAGGCTCCCCGCTCTGCCGAGCCGCTGCGGGAATGGAACCAGTGAGGAATCTGTGCATGGCTGATCCATGGAGCTATCCAGGCGAGATTTCTCGCTATACTCATTCCCAATGGGGTGTGGGGGGAAATGACATTGTTTTCTTTGTCATTCTCAGACCCTTCCTTACGTCAGGGCAGGCCTCCCGCTCCGCCGCAGCCGCTGGCGGAAATGGAACCAGTGAGGAATCTGCGCAAGGCTGAGTCAATGCACTATGCCAGGAGAGATGTTTCGCTGGTTGCATGCCCATGCACCTGTCCCGGAGCAGCCGCTCAACATGACAGGAAGAGGCAGGGAAACGGACCTTGTTTCTCAGGACGCCCCGGGCGGCGGAGTGCCTTCGCACAGGGATGACACCTGCATGTCATTAGGAAGGCGCCAGGGGACGGGGACGCGTTCATGAACCGAACCTGTGCCCCTTCCCTGTCATTCTGACTGGGCGCTCCTCCGCGTCACCATGAGGAATGAAGATAGGGAAGAATCTGTGCATGGCTGATTCAAGGAAACAGGCCAGGAGAGATGTTTCGCTGAGTTGCATGGCCGATGACACCTCGCCTGGAACGGCCGCTCAACATGACAGGGCAAGGGCGGTGATAAGGGCCTTGTTTCTCAGGGGCAGCGCCCTCGCTCTGCCTCGGGTTGGATGAAACGAGGAAGGGGAGTTTTTGGCTTGCTCTGTCATGTCGAGTGGATGACCGGACCAAAAGCACGCGAAATGGAGAGAACGAGACATCTCGCTGGAATCAGCCATTGAAGGGGGCTGGATGAGTAACTATGTATTGGGTCAACTAGCGTGGACAATTTACAAAATTGTCCTACGGAGGCGTAGGGCAATTTTGTGATTGCCCGTGAACACCTTTGCAACGTACCAATCGGAGTTGGTATTAAAACACAGATCCTCATGCGGCTCCAGAATACGCTAGAGGAATCGTCACTGCAGCAACGGGAGGGCGGACTGAGTACGAGTTCGACAAGGAATCGCTACGCATTGTTGGACGGTATGTCAGCGACAGAATCTGGGTTACACATAAACTTCCGGATGAACTTTCGATTATCGGTTGACTTCAGCCAACTTGACCCAAATTGCAACTTCTCGATTGGAGTGGGAAGCGACTTCAATTGGGAAGCCGATTACCACCTTGCCCTTTCCTACTACCTCACTGCATTCAAAAAGACAGGCGAGACAATTCGCCAGACCGAGTTCGCCGTGCCCACTAATTCCGGCGCAAGTACGCTGATTTTTGAACGACAGGATGGGAGCGTTAAGGTGAGTAGTCAGCAACAAACACTTTTCGAAGTTGAGTCCTCTGACCCGCTCATGAACGAAATCAACGATCACAGCATGCTCTTTCTTTATGCGGCTGGCGCAGAAGTGTGTTCGGTCACCATCGAGCGGCTGATTCTGGATGCGCCTGAAGAATGACCAACCGACCGAGCGCGCTGAACTGAATTGACCGAATCGAAGGCCGATACCTATCAAGTGACACCTTGACTCTCCCTTCCTCGCTCTTTGGTCCTCGGTTGACTGCAAAATGTATTTCTCATTAGAGTGAATCCCTATGTCCATCGCCCGCCACCACGCTGAATGGCTCTCTCTCCTCGAAATCTCCGGCCCGTTTCTTTCGATGCCGGTGCTCTTGCGTGCGTTCCCGCAGGGGCTGGGGGCGGGGGAGGCGGGGCTGCGGCGCGAGTTGCGTATGGCCTTCGAGGAGTGGCAGGAGCGGCGCGAGGAGCCGGCGTTCCACCGGGCGTGGGTGCGCTGGCTGCTGCGCGAGGCGCTGGGCATGACGGACGAGGTGCTCCACGCCCTGCCCTCGCTGCCCGACAAGGCACGCGCGGCGCTGGCGGTGGCGGTGGCGGAGCATGGGGAGATGCTCGCCCCCGATTGGGTGGTGGCACAACCCGTCGGGGCGAATAAACATTCGCCCCATAACGATTCGCCCCCCGCCCGCCTCCTCGTCACCGTCGTCCCGCCCGATCAGGAGTTGGAGCGCCCCCTGCGGGGCGGGCGCTGGATGGCCTCGCCCGCGACGCGGATGATGACGCTGCTGCACGCGACGGGGGTGCGGCTGGGGCTCGTCACCAATGGGGAGCGCTGGATGCTGGTGGACGCGCCGCGCGGCGAGACGACGGGCTTCGTTTCCTGGTACGCCCCGCTCTGGCTGGAGGAGCCGCTGACGCTCCAGGCCTTTGCCACGCTGCTGCACGTGCGCCGCTTCTTCGGCGTGCGCGAGGAGGAGACGATCGAGGCGCTGCTGGCCGCGAGCGCGAGCGACCAGCAGGAGGTGACCGACCAGCTTGGCGAGCAGGTGCGCCATGCGGTGGAGCTGCTGGTGCGGGCGTGGGATCGCGCCGACGAGGAGCACGAGCGGGCGCTGCTGCGCGATGTTCCCGAGGCGCGGCTTTACGAGGCGGCGCTGCGCGTGATGATGCGCCTCGTCTTTTTGCTGGCGGCGGAGGAGCGCGGGCTGCTGCTGCTGGGCGATGCGCTCTACGACGAGCATTACGCCATCGCCACGCTGCGCGACCAGCTGCGCGAGCGCGCGGACCAGCAGGGCGAGCAGGTGCTGGAGCGCCAGCACGATGCGTGGAATCGGCTGCTCGCCACCTTTCGCGCCGTCTTTGGCGGCATCCAGCATGATAGGCTGACGCTGCCCGCCTACGGCGGCTCGCTCTTCGACCCGGACGAGTTCCCCTGGCTGGAGGGGCGCGCGGCAGGTAGCTCGTGGCGCAGCGTGGCGGCGCGCCCCCTGCCCGTGAACAATCGCACGGTGCTGCACCTGCTCGACGCGCTCCAGCTGTTGCAGGTGAAGGTGCCCGGCGGCGGCCCCGCCGAGGCGCGGCGCCTTTCCTTTCGCGCGCTGGACATCGAGCAGATCGGGCACGTGTACGAGGGGCTGCTGGACCACCGCGTGCAGCGCGCGCGGGCCACCATCATCGGCCTGCAGGGCACGCGCCACAAGGAGCCGGAGCTCCTGCTGGCCACGGTGGAGGCGGAGCAGGCGCGCGGCGAGGCGAGCTTTCTGAGCTTTCTGCGCGAGCAGACGGGGCGCAGCGCGAGTGCGCTCCGCAGGGCGCTCCTGCACGAGCCGGACGCGCAGGAGCAGGCGCGGCTGCGCGTGGCCTGCGGCCACGATGCGGCGCTCTTTGCGCGCGTGCGCCCCTTTGCCGGGCTCCTCCGCGCCGACAGCTATGGGGAGCCGGTGGTCATCGCGGCGGGCGGGGTGTACGTGACGAGCGGGACGGAGCGGCGCGAGAGCGGCACCCACTACACCCCGCGCAGCCTGACCGAGCCCATCGTGCAGCACACGCTGGAGCCGCTCGTCTTCGATGGCCCCGCCGAGGGAAAGCCGCGCGCCGCGTGGCGGCTGCGCTCCCCGTCGGCGCTGCTCGGCCTGAAGGTGTGCGACATGGCGGCGGGCTCGGGCGCGTTTCTGGTCCAGGCGTGCCGCTTCCTGTCCGAGCGGCTGGTGGAGGCGTGGGAGGCAACGGAACGGCAAAAGGGGCGGCGCGCCCGCAGGGGCAAGGCGGAAAGCGAAAGGGCAAGCGGGGCGACGGGGGGCGAGGCGCTGTGGATAACGCCGGAGGGGGCGCTGACCGACGACGCAGACGCAGCGATCCCCGCCGACCCGAGCGACCGGCTGGCGCTGGCGCGGCGGCTGGTGGCGGACCGCTGCCTGTACGGGGTGGACAAGAACCCGCTGGCTGTGGAAATGGCGAAGCTCTCGCTCTGGCTGGCGACGCTGAGCAAGGGGCTGCCCTTCACCTTCCTCGACCATGCCATCAAGAGCGGCGACTCGCTGGTGGGGGTGGGGGTGGAGCAGTTGGTCGCCTGGGACTTGCACCACACGGGGGAGTTTGCGCTGCAGATCCACGCCATCCAATCCACGGTGGAGGCGGTGATCCGCCTGCGGACGGAAATCGCCGCGACCCCCACGCGCGACGCGGCGGATTTGGCGCACAAGGAGGGGCTGCTGCGCGAGGCGGAGGCGCGCAGCAACGACCTGCGCGACGCGGCGGACCTGCTGGTGGGCAGCTATTTCAACGAGCTTAACCGGAGCGAGCAGGCAACGCTCCGGCAAAGCCTGCTCTACGCCGTGCGCGACGGGCGCGACGTGCTGCCGGAGCACGCGCGACAGGCCGACCTGGGCGACCTGCGCCCCTTCCACTGGCCGCTGGAGTTCCCCGAGGTCTTCCTGGCCCAGGGGCGCAACGGCTTCGATGCCTTCGTGGGCAACCCGCCCTTTGTCGGCGGGCAGCGCATCCGGGGGCGCTGGGGGGCGAGTACCTCACCTTCCTCAAGACCCGCTGGAACCACACGCGCGGCTCCGCCGACCTGAGCGCCTACTTTTTCCTGCGCGGCTTCGAGCACCTGCAACCGCGCGGCGCGCTGGGGCTGATCGCCACCAACACCATCTCGCAGGGGGACACGCGGGAGGTGGGGCTGGAGCACATCCACGCCCACGGCGGGGCGATCTTCCGCGCGACCAACAACCAGCCGTGGCCGGGGCAGGCGGCGGTGGTCGTCAACGTGGTCCACCTTTTCAAGGGCCCCTACGGGGGCGAGCGCGTGCTGGACGGGCTGCCCGCCCGGCGTGCCATCACCCCCATGCTGGACGACCAGCCACAGCTTGGCCCGCCCCAAAGCTCGCCGCCAACGCGAACAAGAGCTTCCAGGGCTCGAACGTTCTCGGATTGGGCTTTACCATGTCGCCAGAGGAAGCAGCGGCGCTGATCGAGCGCGACCCGCGCAACGCGCGAGGTGCTCTTTCCCTATCTGAACGGGCAGGATTTGAACAGCGCGCCCGACCAGTCCCCCAGTCGCTGGGTCATCAACTTTCGAGACTGGCCCTGGAGCGCCGGACCAGGGGCGGCTGGTTCCTTGCTGACGACAATCAACAACGAAAGTGGCTTCGCACCGGTACGGTACCCGGTGATTACCCCAACCCCGTCGCTGCGACTACCCCGACTGTCTGGAGATTGTGCGGCGAGAGGTGTATCCAGAGCGAACGACGAACCGCAACAAGCAGCGTCGCGAAATATGGTGGCGATTTACTCGGCCTACGGTGGAACTCTACGCCACCATCGCCCCGCTGGAGCGGGTGTTGGCAGTTAGCTCTCAGCTTCAAAATATCGTCTCATTTAGCTTTTGTGCCTACGTACTTGGGTCTATGCACATCATGTGCTGTAATTGCGTTTACTGAGTGCTTGGCAATTCACAGTTCTCCAATCATAGTTTCACGAAGCATGGGCACGCAGTATTGCTTCCACACTTGAAACTCGCTTGAAGTATACTCCTGCTGACGTATTCGAAACCTTCCCTTTCCCCGACCCCACCCCATCACAGCACGACAGCCTGGAACAGATCGGCGAGGCGTACCACGAGCATCGCCGCCAGACCATGCTGGCGCGGCAGGAGGGGCTGACCGCCACCTACAACCGCTTCCACGACGCGGCGGAGGCGGGCGCGGACATTGCCCGCCTCCGCGCCCTGCACGTGGCGATGGACCACGCCGTCGCCGCCGCCTACGGCTGGGACGACCTCGACCTGGGCCACGCCTTCCACGACACCGCGCAGGGCCCCCGCTACACGATCAGCGAGGCGGCGCGGCGCGAGGTGCTGGGGCGGCTGCTGGCGCTGAACCACGAGCGCCACGCGGCGGAGCAGGCGGAGGGCGGCCAGGAGGAAGGCAGCAGGCGCAGCGCCCCCAAAGGGGGAAAGGCAGAGCGCGACAGCGGGACGGTCGCGGAGACGGGGGAGCAGTATCGGCTGCTGTGAGGGGGGTGGGGACGGGTCTGCAACCCACCCGCGCCCCTCAGGGAGCCAGCACCGGTGGCGATGCCACCGACGATTGCGGCAAGGGAAGCTCGCTCAGCACATCCAGATACCACCACCAGCGGGAGGGTGGTACATCGTGAGTGAGCCGATGCTCGGCCAGATGAATAAAGCGCGCCAGCTCCGCGTGAAAGAGCGCCGCCTGCGCCACCAGCCGCTGGTCGGCGGCGAGCAGCCGCTGCTGCTCTTCCGGCGACAGCCGGGCTTCCATAGTCGCCAGCCTGTCGCGCGTTCGCAGCAACGCCAGGTGCTCGGCCCCGCTGACCGATGGGAACTCGACATCCAGGCAGTAGCTTTCGAGCAGGTTGTTCATGATATCCACTCCTGCAAGGCACCGAGATGAGTAAAATGGGCATCCGATAGGTAGGCATCAGGATCGTCGGGGGGAAAGGCCGTTTCCATCACACCATCCATTCCTATCATAACCAACCAGTACTGATACCGATTCCGGTTAGCATCGTAGCCATAGTCATGAAAGCTAACATTCTGAAACCTCCAGGTGGCGGGCCACCTTCGTGCAACGAAAAACTCCTTGCCTCTTCCCTGTCATTCTGACTGGGCGCTCCCCCGCGCCACCATGAGGAATGAAGCTAGGGAAGAATCTGTGCAAAGCTAATTCGTTGAGTTATGCCAGGAGAGATGTTTCGCTGGTTGCATGCCCAATGCTCCTGGCCCGGTGTACCCGCTCAACATGACAGGGAAGGGGCAGGGAAACGGACCTTGTTTCTCAGGAGCGGAGCGAAGAATCTCGACCACCAAGGTTTGTACAAAGGACCTTCCGCTTTGCTCTGGGCGACAGCCTAATGCTATATCATCAATTGGAATCGGTATGATCGGCAATAGGTGCTACGATGGTCGGGTAGAGGGATTCTTGAAAGGTGTAGAGATAGAGTTGGGCCTCTGGATGGGTCATCGCGGAGACGGGGGAGCAGTATCGGCTGCTGTGAGAGGGCGGGGCAAAAGCGGGATGGATGAGTTTTCCACGTTGTTCCACGTTGTTCCAAACGACTCTTGACAAGCCTGATGAAAACGCATATTATAGTTTTCGGAACAACACGGAACAACTTCAAGGAGGTCGTAATCGAGCAACAGTACGTTTCAAGCGAGTTTGAGCCGGAGTCAGGGACGTTCGAGTTGGTCACTCATCTTCCGCCACCCTACAAGGACTGACAAACATGGCAACACAGGCTTACGGATACGCCGTGGGCTCGGTGTTACGGATGAGATAGAAGCTCAAAAGCTAGTGGACCAGCTCAACGAGATTCTCAATGACAATACCATGTGGAATCTGTCTGAACGGGCAAGTGCGGAACTAAGATACGATCCACGCATTGTATCCGCCTTTTATGACCACATGACGCCCGAGGTAGAGGATCTGTGGGAAATTCGCAACAATGAATTGCCGCTACCTGGAAAAGAGGAAGGGTATGCCCGTGCCCTGCTTGTTGGAACGACCGGAGCGGGGAAAACCACGCTTGTCCGACAACTTATCGGCACTGATCCGACAACTGAGCGCTTCCCTTCTACCTCTACTGCCAAGACAACGACCAGCAACATCGAGATAATCCTGACGACCAGCCCAACCTATCGTGCGGTAGTCACCTTCTCTGGTCGCCAATATGCCACTCGCCACGTTGAGGAATCAATAACGGCTGCTGCCCGCGCCTGGATTGAATCGAAAAACGAGGAGGAGGTCGAGAATCAGTTTTTGGAACATAGCGAGCAGCGCTTTCGACTTAGCTACTTGCTAGGGGCAACCGACATCATGAAGTATGCCTCCGCAGACGATACGGAACCCAGCCTGTCAGAGCTTGATCTACTCTTCCCTAGCGAGGAGTCCGCTCCCCCAGCCAACTCTGCTCTGTCGGATGCGGAACGACGCAGCCTATTGGCAAGGTTACAAGGGTATCTGGCGCGTATTCGCGCAGTGGCTGACACAGCCAATACCAACCTGGCAAAGGAACTGACCGATAACAGTGACTCGCTCAGTCGAGAGGACAAGGAAGTACTACGCGAGTTGCTAGAAGAGCAGCTCGAGCGAGAGCCCTCCTTCCGCGACCTTGTAGACGACATTATCGAAGATATTGAGGAACGCTTCCAACTTCTTCCAGAGGGGAAGATTGTGCTGGGGAAAGATGGCTGGCCGCTATTCTGGAAATTTAGTTCCGATAACCGCGAAGCGTTCATCGCTGCTGTTAATCGTTTCTCCAGCAACTATGCGCCTAATTTCGGCCGGTTACTGACGCCTGTTGTAGAAGGCATTCGCGTAAGTGGCCAGTTTATGCCAGAGTGGCATCTGGCTGACGAGCTTCGACTGGTTCTTATGGACGGGGAAGGGCTCGGGCACACGCCCGAATCTAGCTCAAGCGTTTCCACAGCTATCACCCGCCGCTACAAGAATGCCGACGCCATCATTGTTGTGGACAATGCTGCTCAGCCCATGCAAGCTGCCCCTGCATCGGTTATACGTAGCATCGTAGCGAGTGGATATACCTCAAAGCTCGTCGTAGCCTTTACACACTTTGACGCAGTCACCGGCGACAACTTTCCAAACGAACGCGCAAAAGCCCAACACGTGTTGAGGTCCTACGAAAACGTAGCAAGCTGGATTGGAAAGGCACTTAAGGAGCGCAATGAAATGATGCTCCGAGAGGTCATCAGGGGGCGAATGTTCTTCCTGGCGCGGTTGCATAACAAGGATGCAGGATCCAATAAGGCAAATATCGAGCAGCTTCGCAAGTTGATCTCAGTCATCCAGCAGATGGCACAGCCCACCCCTTTGCATACAACGGCTACTGCAACTTATGAAGACGCCGACCTTGTGCTACAGGTGCGAAAGGCTGTAGCACGCTTTCATGACCAAGTACTGGGATGGCATCCTGGGGCTCAAGGCAACCTCTACGGAAAAGGAACATTGGGCCCGGGTCAAGGCCCTTGCTCGTCGCCTGGGCGAATTTGGCCAGGATGAATACAGGCACTTACGACCCGTTGCTGATCTCAAAACCCAGCTCCAAGAGGCCCTGTATGTCTTCTTACAAAACGATGTTCAATGGGATGCCACTATTGAGGAGAAGACAAGAGAAGCCTTGATCGAACACATGGCTCGTGAGTTCGATGTTCTCCTTTACGAATATGTCAGGGATATTCTCTTCGAGAGCAAAGTGGCAGCATGGTTCGAGGCTTACAAAAAACACTCCGGTTCTCGATCAACCATACGCCGCGCTCGAGACATTGGGACTATCTATGAGCAGGCAGCCCCAACCCTCGCTAGGTCGCCTGTCGAACGCTCAAGAAGATTCCTCTCAGACATTCGGGAGCTTGTTCAGGAAGCGCTTGAAGAGAGCACAAGCTAGCCGCAAGCTGGTGCCACGTGATTCGTCAGAGCGGCCTTCTATTCAGTCACATCATGCTAGACAGGACAGACGATGGGGTCCGCCATCGTCTGTCCTAGCAGATAGAGTCGTCGCCCTTCACATACACGTTACAGTGCAATTGAAAAGGAGCATTTATTTTGTCCACGTTACGCCGTGTCACGCGCTATCTGCCCAATGGGGAGCAGGGAGCGGAGCAGTACGATCTGTTGTGCCATGCGCTTGAGGGGGAGGTGGCCGCGTGGCTGGGCGGTGCGCCGCTCGACGGGTGGCCGCAGGGCCATTGGAGCCACGAGGGCTTCAGCGCGCGCTGCTCCGAGTGGCGGCCCGACGCCCCGGCGCAGGAGCGGCTGCTGCATCTGGAGCTTCGCCAGGAAGCGGCGGAGGGGCAGGCACTCACCATCGTGGCAACCCTGGGCTGCAGCGGCGCGGGCTCCCCTTTTCTGTTCGAGAGTTGGAGCCTCGTCCCCTCGCACCAGCCCCTGACGCTTGCCAAGCTCCCCGTCCTCTTCGCCGGGCTGGCCGCGCAGGAGGCCCGTGACGAGGATGGCCTGCTGGCGGGCCGCCGCTACAATGTCAGGGCCGAGCGCGTGCCGGCGCTGCTGGAATTTCTGGCAACGCCCACGCGGCGGCTGCCGCTGCTGGTGCTTTCCCCCGCTGCGGACGGGGGGTACCCCCTGGGTCTAAGCGACGGGTTCATGGCCGCGTCGCGCGGCGTGGCCCACATTGTCCTGTTGCAGGACGAGCGCGCGGTCAAGGCGTGGTGTGCGGGGATGCCCTCGCATGGCTGCTACGGGGGCGCCGCGCGACTTTACCTGCCGGGGTTCCAGCGCAACGACCGCGCCTCCACTCACCCCTACAAAACGGCCCGCGAAATCGAGCGCATCGGGTGGGAGGAGGCGGAGCAGGCCCTCTTTGTCCAGATTGCTGCCTTTGCTGCCCCCCTCTTCGAGCAATTCGAGGAGTTGGCCGAGCTGGAGCGCGCCCAGGACCGCGCCTTCCACGCCCAACAGGCGGAGCTTCGCCAGCAGCGTGCCTTGCTGACCAACGCACCGGACATGGAGGCGCTTTACTACGAGGTCGAACGCGAGCGTGACGAGGCACGGTTGCGTGCCGATAGCCTCCAGGCGGAAGTGACCCGCCTGAAGGATGAACTGCGGCGGGAGAAATGGAAGACTCATGGCCTGTTCGCAGGGCGCGAGGAGGAGAGCGAGGCCGAGACCGAAGCGAGCCTCTACTTTTCGACAGAGGCACGCCGCACCTGGCGCAGCTTCGACCCCGAGCGAGCAGCGCTATTGGGAACAGCACCTCTTCCCCAAATTGCTCCACGCCCAGATGCGCGAGGCGCAGAGTGTACCCGTCTCCGGCCCCCTGGGGAGCGCCTGGGCCTACCCCCGCAGCCGCACCGGAGACGGGCGACGCATCATCTATTACCCGCAGGACGACCACATCTTCGTCTGCGAGCTGTATCTCGCCACCGCCCACGACGACGCCTACAACCGCGCGCGCGTCGAGGGGATAGATGTAACATGCTACAACGACTTTCAACCGTGGAGGGTGTGCGTCACAATTTTGGGTGGAGGGGAGTAGAATAGGGGAAGGGCCAAATCATCAGGGAGGGGACTATGAAACGGGAGCAGATGGAGGAGGGGTGGCAGGGGTTGGCAACGGAGGCATTGAGTGGGATGAGCGAGTGGCGACAGGCGCATCCGCGAGCGACGTTAGCCGACATTGAGGCCGAAACCGACCGGCGCCTGGCGGCCTTACGGGCGCGTATGATCGAGGATGCGGCACAAGCCAGCCAGGCGACCGACCTGGGGCCGGAGAGCGCGCGCCCGCTGTGCCCGCAGTGTAAGTGTGCGATGGTCAAGAATGGCAAACGACGACGGTGCCTGACGACGCGTCATGAACAGACGGTGACCCTAGAGCGGCAATACCTGGTCTGCCCGCAGTGCGGCGCAGGCTTTTTTCCCCCTGGATGAGGAACTGGCGCTGGGAGCGGGGCAGCTCACCCCGCTGTTGAGCGAAAGTCTGGTGCGGCTGAGCAGTTGGATGCCCTTCCAGCCGGCGGCGACGATGCTGGCCTTTTTCATGCAGACCACGGTCTCAGCCAGCAGTGCGCGGCGCCTGAGCGAGACGATAGGTGCCGCAGGCGAGGCGCTCCTCAGCCAGGCCGCCACCCCACCGCTGCTAGCCGAGGCCGCTGCGGAACGACTGTATGTGGGAGTGGATGGGGCGATGGTGCCGCTGTTGCATGGCGAGTGGGCCGAAGTCAAGACGGTGAGCATTGGGGAAGTGGGTCCGCCCGTGTGGGAAGAGGAGGAGTGGGTGGTTCACACGCACAAGTTGAGCTACTTTTCGCGCCTGGCCGAGGTCGACGACTTTATAGACCAAGCGCAAGGCGAATTAGCGCGCCGCCAGGTGGCGCAGGCGGCGCGCGTGTGTGGCCTCAGCGATGGCGCGCGCTGGATTCAGCGCTTCTTCGACAGCCGTTGTCCCTACGCAGTGCGCATTTTAGACTTTCCGCACGCGGTGGGCTATCTGGCGCAAGTCGCCAGCGCCTGCTTTGACGCCGCGCCGGAGGCAGCAGCGTGGTTGGAGCGGCAACGCACCGAACTCAAGGACGGTGACCCACGGCGCGTGGTGGCCGAGTTGCATCGCCTGTCGCTCGACGCGCATGAGCAAGACGCCCCCGCGGCGCGGCAGGTAGCCATCGCCGACGCGCATGATTATCTTAAGGTGCGCCTGCCCATGATCGAGTATGCTCACTTCCGCGCGCAAGGCGACCCGATTGGCTCCGGCGCCTCCGAGAGCGCCAACAAACTGGTGGTCGAGCGCCGCCTGAAGGGCGCCGGTATGCACTGGCAGCGCGCGCACGTCAATCCGATGCTGGTGCTGACCACCACCGCGGCCAACGACCGCTGGGACGAACTGTGGCCCGCCGCGGCCGCCCACCAGCGTGCCACGCGTCGGCAACGCCTGCTCGAGCGGCACGCACCACCCCCCCCGCCGCCACCCCCTGCCCCGTCGCCTCCGGCGTCCGACAAACCGTCCTATCGCCCTGCCGCGCACCATCCCTGGCGTCGCTACCCCAGGGCTCGCCAGGCGGCGCGTCCTGCCGCCTAACCTTGCTATCCAAAATTGTGACGCACACCCAACCGTGGACGATTGATGTCGCGGAGGCGGCTAGAATTAGCCAGCTTGTAATGACTTCCGTACTTTGATTGGAGAGTTGGCCGATGCAGAAAGCACCTACCGACCACTGGGAAGCCAACGCCCTGAGTGCATTGATCACGCATCTCCAGGGTACTCATCGGCTGGTGCGCGGGGGCAACGGGCTTTTTGGTTGCTGGGTACGATCTCGGTCTCGTCGCTTCCTTGCCGGGCGTCAGTTGCGTATTCTGGTAGGGTTTGATGAGGACTCGCACGAGCGGCTCCGTGCACAGTTGGTCGAAGCTCTCTTGTGGCACTTGAGCGTTCTGGCCTATCAGCAATCGTCACGACGCAGTGCGAGACCTGGTTGCCAGGCTGGAAAACGGCGAGTTGCACCTGGTGGAAGCGGGCAGTCAGGAAATTTTGGATGCGCGCACTCGACTGAAAGACCATGCCAAGGTATATCTGTTTGATGACACGTGTGCCCTGGTTGGCTCCAACAACTTGACGCACAATGGACTGCGCCGCAACACGGAAGCCCTGGCAAGTATTCAGGAGCCGGAACGTGTCGCGTACTGGTCGCAGAAATTTGAGACGTACTGGAACGCCCCGAACACCTGTGACCTGACTGAATCCCTGCTGGCAGCGCTACGGGACTGGTTAGAGCTTCGTCCACCCTACGATGTCTACCTCAAATCCCTCTATTTCCTCAACCCACAGGAGGTTCCGCAGGCGCCGCGGCCGCGCTACAAAATGCCAGTGCGCTACCAAATGGTGGTGATCGAACGTGTGCTGCGCCAGCTTCGCGAGTGGCACGGTGCTATGCTCGTCGCCTCGACCGGGCTGGGCAAGACGGTTATGGCAACCCATACCGCCCTGCGCCTTCAGGAAGAGGGCCGAATTCGTAATGTGATAGTCTTCGCGCCCACACAAATCCAGCCTGATTGGCAAGAGGCACTGGACAGCGCAGGGCTAAACTACCGCATCTTCACCCGTAATGCACTTGACGTGGCGGGAAAAGATAGTGCTCGCGGCAAAGTAGCAACGATGGAGGCGGCACTGTCCAACGTAGATGAGCAGTACTTGCTCATCGTGGACGAGAGCCAGTATTTCAAGAACCATCTGAATTTGGCGGGAAATAATCGGCGCTCATTCGAGCGACTGGGGGCGGTCGTCAATGATAAGGGGTGTTACATCCTCCTGCTCACTGCTACCCCTTACGCCAAACGTGTAAAGGACCTCAACAACCAGCTCCTACTGCTGCCCCACCGCGCCCCGCCCCACTCTGCGCGCGGATGGGCAATATGCCTTCGAAGGACTCGCAGAGGAGGTGCTACAGGAGCCGCCTACGGCATGGCGCGTTCTCGAGCAGGAAACCAACCTTGCAGAAGCCTTCAAAGAGTTTGTCGAATTGCCGGTATGTACCGTCCTGAGCACCTCGCAGGTAGCACGAAACTTTGCTGTCGATACGGAGCAGGGAGATTATGTGGAGTTTGGCGAGCAAAAACGTTGGATTCCACAGGTGGAACTGTTTCGGGTCCGTGCCCCCCTGCCGCTCGCACACGAGATCATTGCGGCATTAGACGATGGGCTGTTCAAGCACAAACTACTGAGTTTCCGTACGCGGGACAGGTGGCAGATCAGCACATCCTCCATCGAAGCACTGGCAGAGGTTGCATGGGCTAGTTCCTCGGCGGCTCTCCATGAGGTGCTTTACAGAGTCATCTGCGACGATTACAAAGCTGACTTCATCGTACCGCAAGCGCAACGGGAGGAGCGATTGGCTCCCCTGGTAGAAGCGCTTGAGGCGCTAGCGCCGATGGAGGAGGCGAAATTGGCAGGACTGGTAAAGATTCTCGAGGAACGACGGGCGGGGGGTGAAAAAGCCGTCATCTTCACCGAACTACACGCGACAGCAATCCATCTGGAGCAAACCCTCAAAAGACATACTTCACTTCGGGTAGCCTGCGTTGTAAAAGAGATTGGCAAAGGCAAGTACAAGTTGAAAGACTTCGACAAAGAAGTTTTTCAACTCCTCTGTGACTTCGCCCCCGAGGCCAACCGCGACAAATTGTCTCTGCTCCCTCGCGCGCATCAACCGCAACCTTATGACGTGTTCATTACAACCGATGCCTACGGAGCCGGTGTGAACCTTCAGGATGCAAGCGTGGTTATCAGTTACGATCTTGCCTGGACAGCAGACACAATCATCCAGCGCGCGGGTCGTGTGTTACGCTTCTGGCCCGAGGCCCGGCGTGTCTCCTTCTTTGTTTTTGTGCCAGCGCTACCCGATGACGGCGAACGAGCCCAGCGCGTGAGGCATGTTGAGCAACGACTAGCCAGGCTCACATCACGTAGCCATGCAGCAATACGGTTCAGCGAGCTACCCATTTTGCCCGAGGCCGCGCATGAGGAGTATCCCTCGCTGGGCGCGCTGGCAGCAGGCGAGGCAGCGATCGAGATTGACCCTTTAGGGCTGGCTGAAATTAGCGAGATCGAAGAGTTTACGGGCTCTTCCAGTTTTCTTCGTCACTTGGCAGTCCAGAGTCAAGAGAGGGCACGCGCCGAGGCACTGCCCAACGATATAGCGAGCGCCATGAACTACGGCGGGCGCTTCCCGCTTCTCTATCTGCTTCTGCGCTACGAGAACAAACTATACTGGCTTCTCTATGAGCCCCACCTGGACCGTGTGTCGGAATCTGGGATGGATAAGATCCTCAACCTTATTGCCTGCCAGCCGGACACGCCATTGGCCCTGGTCAGTGCAGATGCCATCGAGCAACTGTCCCAGAAAGCACGCGCCCGATGGGCCGCCACGCTGCCAGAGTCACGCGATGAGGTGCAGGCTGAGCGCCTCTGTGCGCTCTACCTTGTGCCTCATCATGTAGCACGTCCGCGCACAGCCTGTTTTGAGGTGTTGCAGGTTCCTGACATGCAAGCTTACCTTTTCGCATCAACCAGGTTTGCCGAAAAACCACCAACTGTAGAACAGCGAGCACCCCATGCCCTCCCAAACCGCCCTACGTGATGCCCTTTACGATGCCGCCGTGCGCGACCTGCTGGGCCCGGCGGGGGGGGCGGAGGAGGTGATCAGCGAGCGGAACGTGCGGGGCCGCTATCTGGTGGGCATGCTGGCCCCGAAGGGGCAGAGCGCGCTGCCGGAGGAGTCGGACGAGGAGCTGACGGAGGAGCCGGGCGACGAGGCGGGCGCGGCGGAGGAGCGCCCGCCCAAGGCGGCGGTGAGCATGCTGCCCTCCTCCATCGGCCTTTCTTTCGAGGTGAGCGACGAGGCGGAGGCCATCCAGGTCACGGCGCGCTGGGGCTGGTACGAGCGCGTGACGGTGGAGGAGGAGGCGTACCGCCGCAAGGAGGGGGAGGGGTACTACGCGGTGTGGAAGCGCAGGCCGGTCGAGGCCACCTCCCCGCCCCTCCCCCTGCGCGAGGGGGCGATCTCCGCCTGGGAGCCGAGCGCGGCGCAGCCGGATGTGTACGTGCAGGGGCGCGTCCGGCGGCGCGACGGCGGCTGGAGCGTGACCCTCTTCCTGGTCAACGCGCAGCATGAGCCGAAGCACAACAAGGACAGCGCGTGGCTTTTCCAGCCGGCGCTACAGGTCGAGACGCCGGAGGGGGGCGCAGCGTTTCGCCGCCGCCCGCTGAACGCCACCCACCTGGACGCGGAGGAGCACCTCATGGCTATGCTTTACCGCAACGAGGTGGAGTTTGCGGTGGGCCACGGGGCAGCGGTGGAGGCGGCGCGCGACCCCGTGCGGCAGGAGCGCGCGCGGCGGCTGTACACGGTGATGGTGCCCCATTACGACGTGCCCCAGAGCACGCCCCCGACCATCGAGGAGATTCCCGCGCTGGCCGGGCTGACGCTGGGCATGAAGGCGCTGAGCGAGTTGCCCGACGGCACCTTCGCGCAGCACCTCTCGCCCCTCACCGCCGCCTACGCCGGCTGGATCGAGGCGCTCCAGGCGCGCGTGGCGCACCCCGCGCCGGACCTGCTCCCCTTTCTGGATGTGGCGCAGGGAGCGGTGGAGCATTGCCAGCGCACGCTGGCCCGCATCCAGGCGGGGATCACGCTGCTGGAGCAGGACCCCGACGCGGCGGAGGCCTTTCGCTTCGCCAACCGCGCCATGCACCTGCAGCGGCTGCGCTCCCTTTACGCGGCCAGCGTGCGGCAGGGCAGCCCGCGCAGCCTGGGCGAGATCGACGAGCAGGAGCCACCGACCTGGCGCACCTTCCAGCTGGCCTTCGTCCTGCTGAACCTGCCGGGCCTCGCCATTCCCAACCACCCCGAGCGGGCCGCGGCGAGTGGACGCGGGGCAGTCGGTGGCCGACCTGCTCTGGTTCCCCACGGGCGGCGGCAAGACCGAGGCCTACCTGGGCCTGACGGCCTACACGCATGGCCCTGCGGCGGCTGCAAGGCGTCGTCGCGGGCCGCTCGGGCGAGAACGGCGTGGCCGTGCTGATGCGGTACACGCTGCGGCTGCTGACGCTCCAGCAGTTCCAGCGGGCGACGGCCCTGATCTGCGCCTGCGAGGTCATCCGCCGCAAGGCCCTGAGCACGGCGACGCCCGCTGGGGCAGGACGCCGTTCCGCATCGGCCTGTGGGTCGGGCAGCGGACCACGCCCAACCGGACCGAGCGACGCCAACGAGGCGGTCAAGCAGCCACGGCGGCAACCAGAACCGGCGGCGGTCGGCGGCGTCGGCTCGCCCGCACCAACTGACGAACTGCCCGTGGTGCGGCGCGACGATCGAGCCGGGCAAGCACCTCGACGTCGAGCCGTGCAGCAGGGGCCGGGCCGCACGCTGACCTACTGCGGCGACAAGTTCGGCCAGTGCCCGTTCAGCAAGCGGCAGTCGCCGCGACGAGGGGCTGCCGGTGATGGTGGTGGACGAGGAGATCTACCGCCGGCTGCCGTCGCTGCTGATCACCACGGTGGACAAGTTCGCCCAGATGCCGTGGAACGGGCGAGGCGCAGATGCTCTTCGGCCAGGTGGACGGCTACTGCGAGCGGCACGGCTTCCGGTCGCCCGGAGATCGACGACTGCCGGCAGTCCACCCGAGGACGCAAGGACGGCCTGCCCGCCGCCGAAGGTCGCCGCCACAGCCCGCTGCGCCCGCCCGACCTGATCATCCAGGACGAGTTGCACCTGATCAGCGGGCCGCTCGGCACGCTGGTCGGCCTGTACGAGACGGCCATCGACCAGCTCTGCACCTGGGAGGTGGACGGCAAGAAGGTCCGGCCCAAGGTGATCGCCTCGACGGCGACGATCCGCACGCGCGGCGACCAGGTCCACGCGCTGTTCCTGCGCGACGGTGGACGTCTTCCCGCCGCACGGCCTCGACATCGCGCGACAACTTCTTCTCGCTCCAGCGCGACGCCGAGCGAGCAGACCCGGGCCGACGCTACCTCGGCATCTGCGCCCCTGGCCGGCGGCTGAAGGCGGCGCTGATCCGGGTCTACGTCGCCCTGCCTCGCCGCGGCCCAAGCTGCTCTACGAGCAGTACGGCGCGGCACGCCGACCCGTGGATGACGCTCGTCGGCTACTTCAACTCCATGCGGGAACTCGGCGGCATGCGGCGGCTGGTGGACGACGACGTGCGCACCCGGCTGCCGCAAGCATGGACCGGCGCGGGCTGGCGAACCGCCGACCGGCACCGACTACCTGCGAGGAACTGACCTCCCGCATGGGCGTCGACGGACATCCCGGAGACGCTCGACCGGCTGGAGGCCGCTTCGACCCCGCGCTGGAGGCAGCAGCGGCGCGCAGGCCAAGCAAGGCGGGCGAGACATGCCCAAGCGGCCCGCTCGACGTGCTGCTGGCCACGAACATGATCTCGGTCGGCGTGGACGTGAAGCGGCTGGGGCTGATGGTCGTCGCCGGCCAGCCGAAGACGACGGCCGAGTACATCCAGGCCACCAGCCGGGTCGGCCGGCAGCACCCGGGCCTGGTCTGCACGGTCTTCAACTGGGCGCGGCCCCGCGACCTGTCGCCACTACGAGACCTTCGAGCATTACCACGCGACGTTCTACAAGCACGTCGAGGCGCTGTCGGTCACGCCGTTCTCGCCCGGCGCGCTGCAGCGCGGGCTGGCGCGCTGCTGGTGTCGCTGGTCCGGCTCACGGGGCATCGAGTTCAACGCGAACGAGACGGCGGCCCGCATGTCGCCAGGGCCACCCGTACGTCCAGGACGCCATCGAAGCAGATCAGCGCCCGCGCGGGCGACTGGTGCAGGGGCAGGCGAGCGAGCAGCTTGTGGAGCGCGAGCTGCGGCGGACGGTGGACCGCTGGCCCACAGCAAGGCGCACCACGGCCCCCGCGCACCTCGGCTACAAGGGGAAGCGCGACGGGCAAGACGGTGCCGCTGCTCCACGCGCCCGAGCATGAACCGTGGGACGAGTTCACCTGCCTCAACTCGCTGCGGGACGTCGAGCCGACCGTCAACCTGATCCTGGACGACTACGGCATGGACCGGACGAGGGCACCGCATGGCTCTTTGGCGAGGGCCGCCCGCCGCCAGCAGGAAGAGGAGGCAGTGATGAGCGCCGCCCGACCCGAGAGATTCCCAGACGGTCGGCGAGCTGCGACCCAGCCAGGTCTGTCACCACCTTCGGCGTCGGGGCGATCATCGACCTGCCCAACCTGTCGGTGATGGTCATGGGCCTGGAGGACTGGCAGAGCGACCCGACGGTCGCGTGGAGATCGGCGAGGAGCGGCTGCTGGCCGCGGTGCGCGGCAGACTGGGCCAGCAGGTGCAGGCGCTGCTCGCGCCGCCCGCCGCCCCAGCGGGAAGCAGCCTTGACGACCCGTTCGACGAGGCGGCGCTGGTCGGCATCCCGGTCGCCCCGTTCCCCCGCTGGATGGTCTGCCCCTAGTGCCGCCTGCTGGCCCCGCTGGGCAGCGGCCTGTTCGACGCTGGAAAGCGACCCGTACCGGCCCGACCAGACGCGCTACGTCCACACCAACTGCACGAAGAGCCGGCAAGCCACCGCCGTGGTGCCGGCCCGCTTCCTCGTGGCCTGCAAGAACGGCCACCTGGACGACTTCCCGTGGCTCGAGTTCGTCCATCGGGGGCCGACCGCCTGCAAGGGCGCGCTGAAGCTGCTCGAGTTCGGCCCCACCGGCGAGGCGGCGGACGTGCAGGTGCGCTGCGAGAACTGCGGGCCAGCCGCCGCATGGCCGACGCCTTCGGCGAGCGACGGGCGGCACATGCTGCCGCCTGCCGGGGCCGCCGCCCCCACCTGCGCGACTACGACGCCGAGGGCGCCCTGCGCGGGGCAGCGTACGGACCGATGCTCCAGGGGGCGTCGAACTCTGGTTCCCCGACGCTGCTCGCGCCCTGGCGATCCCGCAGGCGATCCGGCAAGCTGACAAAGCTGGTGGACGAGCACTGGACGCTGCTGCAACGTTCGACGAGGTCGGCACCGTCAGCCTGATGCGGCAGTGCGACATCGGCGAGCTGGCGGACATCTTCCCAAGTACGACGACGCCGACATCTGGCGCGGCGGTCCAGCGCCGCAGCGAGCAGGACGACGCCGAGCCACCGAGCCCGCGACCTGAAGACGCCGGAGTGGGAGGTCTTCACGCACCCGGCCAGCGCGCCCGCGACTCGGAGGACTTCCAGCTGCGGGCGGTGCGACCGCCAGCGGGCTTCGCGGAGGTTCGGACAAGGTGGTGCTGGTCGAGAAGCTGCGCGAGGTGCGGGCGCTGATCGGCTTCACGCGGATCGAGTCGCCGGGCGACTTCGACGACCCCCGACGCCGCGCGCGAGCGGCGCATGCCCCTGCGCCGCCAGCGCCCGACCTGGGTGCCCGCCTCGAGATGCGGGGCGAGGGGATCTTCTTCCATTCAAGGAGGCGCGCATCCAGGCGTGGCTCAAGGAGGCTGCGGACCGGGCGCACGACGAGCAGTTCTTCGACGCCCACCGGCGGTGGCGGGCGGCGCGCGGCTGGAGCCGCGGAGGAGGGCTACCCCGGCCTCCGGTACGTCCTGCTGCACACCTTCGCCCACGCCCTGATCCGGCAGCTGGTCGCTCGAGTGCGGCTACACGACGGCCCGCTCCGGGAGCGCATCTACTCCGCAACCCGGCGACGGAGGCCAGCCGGAGCCGATGGCGGGCGTGCTGATCTACACCTGCCGCCCCGGACAGCGAGGGGACGCTCGGCGGGCTGGTCGCCTGGGCGAGCCGGAGACGCTGGAGCGGCACCTGACGCAGGCCCTGGCGACGCGGCGGCTGTGCGCGCTCCGACCCGCTCTGCGCCGAGCACCACCCGTACCGGCGACGGCAACACGCTGCACGCCGCCTCCTGCCACGCCTGCCTGTTCGCCCCGGAGACCTCCTGCGAGCGGGGCAACAAGTACCTGGACCGCTCGGTGCTGGTCCCCACGGTCGAGCGGGACGACCTGGCGTTCTTCGAGGGCCTCGCGTGAGCCTGCCCGGGGCGCGGGTGGCGCAGGAGGCCGCGCGGCTGGCCACCCTCCTGCCGCAGCCCCTCCTGCTGCGCCTAGCCGAGTTGCTCCAATCGCGGGAAGGCGACGAGTGGGGAGCAGGCGCGGCGCCGGACCTGCTCCAGGCCACCCCCCAGCCCCACTTTCGCGCCCCGCTGGAGCACTTTTTGGATGTGTGGCGCGGCACCAGCCCGCCGCTCGCGCCCGCGGTGGTGGCGCTGCTGCTGCACACCGCCGCCAGCGCCGCCCGCACGATGCAGGCCACGCAGCGGGTCGAGCTGATTCTGGACGGGGCCGGAGGTGGAGGAGATCACCCTGCGCCGCACCGACGAGGCGCTGCTGGAAGTGGTTGAGTCGGCGCAGCACGCGCGGCTCATCGTGAGCTTCGCGGTGTACCGGATTCCCCGAATCCGGGACGCCCTGCGGCACGCCGACGCGCGGCGGGTGCAGGTTCGCCTCTGCCTGGAAGTTCCGGCTCGGGCAGAGGGGGTATGACCGATCGCCGCTCTCGGCGACGACGTGGCCTCGCCTGGCGGTCTACCTGTGGCCGGTGGCGAAGCGGCAGGCGACGGGGGGCGGCGCGTCGGCTCCTGCACGTCAAGTGCGCCGTGGCCGACGGAGACCGGCTGTTCCTGTCGACGCCAACTTGACCGGGTACGCCTTTACCCTCAACATGGAGTTGGGCGTACTCGTGCAGGTGGGAGGCTGCCCGGCCAGGTCACCGCGCAGTTTGACAGGCTGATTGAGCAGAAAATTTTGGAGCGGGTACCCGAAGCAGGACGATAAGCCCCCCACGCACCGCCTGGCGAGGGTGCAAGCGAAACATCTCTGCTGGCATGGCTCAAAGAAGCAGCCTTGCACAGATTCCTCACTAGCTGGATCGGAAGCGCGGCTGCGGCGGGGCCCCCGTTCGGAATGACATTGTTTTTTTCATTGTCATTTCGAGTGGGCGCTCCCCCGCGCCGCCTGCGGACATGGGGCAAGCGAGAAATCTCGCCTTGAAAGCTGCATTGAATCAGCCTTGCACAGATTCCTCACTAGCTGGACTGGAAGCGCGACTGCGGCGGGGCCCCCGTTCGGAATGACATTGTTTTTCATTGTCATTTCGAGCGGGCGCTCCCCCGCGCCGCCTGCTGGCATGGGGCAAGCGAGAAATCTCGCCTTGAAAGCTGCAAGGACTCAGCCTTGCACAGATTCCTCACTAGCTGGACTGGAAGCGCGACTGCGGCGGGGCCCCCGTTCGGAATGACATTGTTTTTCATTGTCATTTCGAGCGGGCGCTCCCCGGCGCCACTGCGGGCATGGAGACCAGCGAGACATCTCTCCTGGCCTGTCTCCTTGGCTCAGCCTCGCACAGATTCCTCCCTGTCTTCATTCCTTATGGTGATGCGGAGGA
>CAVRLZ010000014.1:0-171849 GCA_963721895.1 uncultured Chloroflexia bacterium
CTTCCGCTCTGAGAGGGTGGGTCGGTTGGCCGACCAATCCTCTCAAGTCACAAACTCTGGGTTGTAAAAGGCACGGGGCACAAAAAAACCCCGCAATCGCGGGGCCGTGGAAAGGCACCTGCCATTGCTCTACGCGCTATCCGGTTGGCTCGCAACGATAGTGGTCAGCAAGACAGAGGTTCCTTCCGGTACATGTCGGTCAATGTGGCTCTTTTTATATTTTAGCGGGGTCGGCCCTTTTGTCAAGAGCACCCTGCTAGTGGGCGATTCAGGACTCGAACCTGAGACCTCTCCCTTATCAGAGGAGTGCTCTAACCAACTGAGCTAATCGCCCCCACGATAGCGGTTTGCCAACAGAAGAGTGATAACAAGCACGCGCGGCCCGGTCGGCCGTTAGTAAGTCAGGAGACTGGGTCTCCCTAGAAAGGAGGTGATCCAGCCGCACCTTCCGGTACTGCTACCTTGTTACGACTTCGTCCCAGTCACCACTCCCACCCTCGGCAGGCGCCTCCCAGAGGTTAGCTACCCGACTTCAGGTGTTAGCGACTCCCATGACGTGACGGGCGGTGTGTACAAGGCCCGGGAACGCATTCACCGCACTGTGGCTGACGCGCGGTTACTAGCAACTCCGCCTTCATGGAGTCGAGTTGCAGACTCCAATCCGAACTACGACGCGCTTTGTGGATTCGCGCCCCCTCGCGGGGTGGCTGCCCATTGTACGCGCCATTGTAGCGTGTGTGTCGCCCTGGACATAAGGGCCATGCTGACTTGACGTCATCCCCACCTTCCTCCCGATTGGTACCGGGCAGTCGTCGGTGACATGTAAAACACCGACCAGGGGTTGCGCTCGTTGCGGGACTTAACCCAACATCTCACGACACGAGCTGACGACAGCCATGCAGCACCTGTGCTGGCTCCCTTGCGGGTCGGTCGGGTTTCCCTCCCCTACTACCAGCATGTCAAGCCCAGGTAAGGTTCTTCGCGTCGCATCGAATTAAACCACACGCTCCGCTGCTTGTGCGGGCCCCCGTCAATTCCTTTGAGTTTTAGCCTTGCGGCCGTACTCCCCAGGCGGTGTGCTTACGCGTTAGCTGCGCCGCGCAGCCACTCAAGGCCACACAGCTAGCACACATCGTTTACAGCGTGGACTACCAGGGTATCTAATCCTGTTCGCTCCCCACGCTTTCGTCCCTCAGTGTCAATCATGGCCTAGCCAGTTGCCTGCGCCTTAGGCGTTCCTCCCGATCTCTACGCATTCCACCACTACACCGGGAATTCCACCGACCTCGACCTGATTCCAGAACGACCGTTTCCCGTGCACTCGCCTAGTTGAGCCAGGCATTGTCACACCAGACAAATCGTCCCACCTACGGACCCTTTACGCCCAGTCACTCCGGATAACGTTCGCCACCTACGTATTACCGCGGCTGCTGGCACGTAGTTAGCCGTGACTGATTCGTGTGGTACGCTCCTTGCTGCTCCCACACAAAAGAAGTTTACACCCCGAAAGGCGTCATCCTTCACGCGGCATTGCTGGGTCAGGGTTGCCCCCATTGCCCAAGATTCCTCACTGCTGCCTCCCGTAGGAGTGGGGACCGTGTCTCAGTTCCCCTGTGGCTGACCACCCTCTCAGGTCAGCTACCCGTCATCGGCTTGGTGAGCCGTTACCCCACCAACTACCTGATAGGCCGCAGGCCCCTCCGCGAGCACATTAAGCTTTGCTTAGCGCGTGATGCGCCAAGCTCATGCGGTATTAGCCCTCGTTTCCGAGGGTTATCCCCCACTCGCGGGCAGGTCACCTACGTGTTACGCACCCGTTCGCCACTCACGTCCGAAGACGTGCGTTCGACTTGCATGTGTTAAGCATGCCGCCAACGTTCATCCTGAGCCAGGATCAAACTCTCCGTGAAAAAGCTCGACCGCAGCCGAGACTTGATTCGACGTGTTACCGTTTTTGAGCGTTGCTTGCTATCACTCTTCTGTTGGCAAGGTTCGGCTGCGTTCCCGCAGCGAAGGAAGAGTATATCACTCTTTCCCCGTTTGTCAACTCCCGCCTGCTCGCTGGCATCCGTTTGGGATGCGCGCCGCCTGGCGTGGGGCGACAAAAAAACCGCTGCGCGGCGCCTGCCGCCAGTCGGTTTTAGCTTTCTCTGCTTGTTTGATCTGCCCAGCCACTGGCTGCACGAGACCCGCTTCCTGCCCGCACCCCGCGCCTCGCTTGCGAGTGCGCTGCGTTCCGGGCTGAACGCTTGAAGTAGGAGTATACTCAGCTGGCTCCTCTTGTCAAATCTGACGGGGATATGCAAGCAGGCGCGACGCTCGAGGATGTACAAATGGAGGGCTAACCTGTAGTACAGCGAATTATCTTTGGCGGCCAGGACGAGCGGGGCAAGGTAGGTTCAGCCGAGAGCCGGATTGTGCCCTAATGGTGATTCCGAATATAATAATGTTGCGTGTGCTAACATACATGCCTTGCTCTTGTGACTGCTCATCTGATACAACGGACCGATAGAAAAGCGATAGGTACCACTCCATGTCTGGGGAATTGCGCGCTGCACTGCGGCGTAACTTTGTAGTGAATATAGCCGATGGGGGCTTCTTTGGCTTTGCAATGGGGGTCGCGTCCTTTGTGACGATTATCCCGCTCTTCGTGAGTCAACTGACCGAGTCAGCCATGCTGATTGCCTTGATTCCAGCCATTCACACGTTGGGGTGGCAATTGCCGCAGTTGCTGACGGTCCAGCACGTGAGGAGGCTGCGGCGCTATCTCCCCTTCGTGCTTTACACCACCCTCCATGAACGCCTTCCTTACCTGGGGCTGATGATCCTCGCCCTGCTGCTGCCCCAAATGAGCCAGAAGGTGGCCCTCGCACTGACCTTCGGCTTGCTGATTTGGCAAGCGCTTGGCGGGGGCTTTGCTGCAACGGCGTGGCAGAGCATGATAGCCAAAATTATCCCATCCCGTCGTCTTGGTTTTTTCTTCGGCACCCAATCGTCGGCTGCGGCGTTGGGCGGGGCCATCGCCGCAGCCCTGGCAGGTCGCTTCCTCGTTGCTTTGCCCTACCCGCAAAACTTCGCTGCCGTATTCGGTCTAGCCTTCGTTGCCATGACGTTGTCATTTGGCTTTCTGGCTGCCACCCACGAGACGCTTCATGAGGTAAACGAGCAGGCAGATGTTGGAACAGAGTCCTTCTGGGGCCAGTTGCCTGCCGTGCTGCGCCGTGACATCAACTTTGTCTGGTACCTGGTCTCGCGATGGGTGCTCCAGGTGGGGTTCATGGCAAGCGCCTTTTACAGCGTGTATGCCGTGAACGTGCACCAGGTGAGCGCCGTGACTGTAGGATTGTACACTAGCCTCATGCTGGTGACCCAGATGCTTTTCAATCCGGTTGTGGGGTGGGCTGGCGATCGCTGGGGACATCGGGTGGTCATGGCCCTGGGTACAATCGCGTTGGCACTGAGTGCCCTGCTGGCCTGGGGGGCGCCATCCGGAGCCTGGTTTGCCTTCGTCTTCTTGTTCGCGGGCATCGCGCACGCCTCTTATTGGTCGCCAGGCATCGCTATCGTTCTGACGTTTGCACCGGAAGAAGAGCGGCAGGTGTACATCGGACTTGCCAATACGCTCACCGCACCGGCGGCGTTATTCGCACCCTTGCTGGGTGGGTGGATTGCGGGACGCTTCGGCTATCCTAGTGCTTTTCTGATGAGCAGCATCGGCGCGATGATAACCGTCCTGATTCTCTGGCTGGTCGTGCGCAATCCTCACGAGCGACCGGCCCGTACCCTTCAGATAAGTCCGGCCCAGGTCTGAGCGCCGTTGCGCTCGCTGGCTTTCAGATTGGGCGCGGCAGGGCGAGGGCACTGAGCGGACGCGCGCGGGTGCTGAGAGCCTGATCCGCGCGCGTGGTCAACAGGCGGAGGTCGCGCGGGCGCGGCGTGGCGGAGGTGGCGGCTTCGGCGGGGACGATGCCAGAAGGGTCCAGCCCTTCATGGGCGGCGATGAGGAGGCCGATGGCGTAACGGCTCAACGCTTCTGGACCAGCCAGATGCCAGACGCCCCCGCGCACCTCGTCCGGAAGGGTTGACACTTCCCAGAGTTGACGCGCCAGGTCCGTCGGGAGGATGGGGCAGCGCAGTTCGTCCACATACAGGGTGATCGGCTCGCCCGCACGCAGGGCCCCCGCCACCCACGCACTGCGAGGGTCAAGGGGCGCGAACTGGGTGATGAGCGAGGTTCGCACCACGGCGGCATCCGGGCACTGTGCCCGCACCAGAAGCTCGGCGCGTGCCTTCCATCGCCCATACTCGTGCAGGGGGGCGGGCTCGGCGCTCTCGGCGTAGGGTCCTTGCGTGCCATCCAGGAGAGCATCGGTGCTCAGATACAACAGCGTGGCCCCCGTTGCCTGGCAGCCATCCACCACATGGCGGGTTGCCTGCCAGATGTCCCGCTCGCCTGCCTGCATCGAATAGGCGGTATGGATGACGAGGCGCGGACGCAGGCGGCGGAAGAGCGAGGCTACCGCAATTCCATCGGAAAGTTCGATTGTGTGGGGGGATGCGCCACGCACGGGGGTGTGGCGCTGCGTGGCATGAAGGTCAATGCCGTGCGGTGCCTGTTCGATCAGTGCCTGGCCGAGCAGCCCGGCTCCGCCCGTGATGAGGACTGGCCCTGTCGAGCTCACGAATGCTCGATGCCAAACGCAGCGAGCAGGGCGGCGCGCGCCGCCGCCTGGGCCGCCGCCTGCTTGGTGCGTCCCTGCCCCGCGCCGCTGACCTCATCCCCCAGGCGGACGTGGATGGTGAAGAGGCGTTCGTGGTCTGGCCCGCTCTGCTCGACCAGTTCATAGCGTGGGGTGAGGCCGCGCTCTGCCTGGGCGATTTCCTGGAGGGAGCTTCGGGCATCTTTGCTGCCGCCGCCCCTTGCCAGGGGTTGCACGGCCGGTGCGGTGAACTGCTCCACCCACTCGCGCACGGCCTCCATCCCCTGATCCAGGTAGATGGCTGCTACCAGTGCCTCGAAGGCATCTGCAAGCAAGGATTGGCGCTCGCGCCCGCCGCTCGTCTCCTCGCCCCGCCCCATCAGAATCAACTCCCCTAACCTGATGCGCTCGGCGAACTCAGCCAATGCTGTGGAGCGCACCAACGCCGCGCGGAGCGCTGTCAGTTCCCCTTCCTGTCGCTCGGGAAGATGTTGAAAAAGGTACTCCCCCACCAGAAAGCCGATGATCGCATCGCCCAAAAACTCAAGGCGCTCGTTGTGCGGCACCCCATGGTCGGGCTTCTCGTTGAGGTAGGAGCGATGCGTGAGGGCGCGCAGCAGCAGCGACGGATCGCGAAAGCGGAAGCGGACGAGCGTTTGGGCGGTGTCTAAGGAGTGCATGAGAGGGGTTGGAGGCTGGAGGCGGGGGCCTGCCAGCCTTTTTTTGCTGATCGTGGGGATGGGGCCGCTGTGGAGCAAGGCGGCGTTACGGTTCGTACTTTCGGAAGAGAATCGTGGCGTTGTGCCCGCCAAAGCCGAAGCTGTTTGACATAACATGGCGAAGCGGTAGCCGTCGAAGCTCACCCGGCACGTAGTCCAGGTCGCAGCCATGTTCCAGGTCGGGGTTGTCCAGGTTGATGGTCGGATGGATACATTGATCCACCAGGGATTTGACGGAGACCACGCCTTCCAGGGTGCCGGCAGCGCCGAGGAGATGGCCTGTCATAGACTTTGAGCTGGAGATGGGCATTTGATAAGCATGCGCTCCAAAGACGCGCTTGATCGCCGCCGTTTCCTCTTTGTCGTTGATGGGGGTGCTGGTGCCATGGGCATTGATGTAGTCTACCTCTTCCGGCGCGATCCCTGCCTTCCGGAGGGCCATGCTCATGGCGCGGGCTGCGCCCTCGCCCCCTTCTGGCGGTGAGGAGACGTGGTACGCATCGGTCGTAGAGCCGTAGCCCACTATCTCGGCCAGGATGGTGGCACCGCGTCGCTCGGCATGCTCCAACGATTCCAGTATCAGGGTCGCTGCGCCCTCGCCAATCACAAAGCCATCCCGATCCCGATCGAAGGGGCGCGAGGCGTGCAGGGGATCCTCATTGCGCTGGGTCAGCGCAGTAGTTCGATGAAAGGCAGCCATCCCGAAGGGCGTGAAGGGTGCCTCGGTGCCCCCCGCAATCATCACGTCGGCATCACCGCGCCGGATCATCTCGGCAGCCTCACCAATGACGTGGGTGCCCGTGGCGCAGGCCGAGACCAGCGCGAAGGAGGGGCCGCGTAGCTTGAAGAGGATACCGACGACGCCGGATGCCATGTTCGGGAGCATGTAGGTTGCTGTGAATGGGCTGACGCGCATTGGCCCCTTTTCCAGCAGGGTCTTGTGCGACTCAAATATCGTTTCCAGCCCGCCGATACCCGTTCCCACGATGTTCCCGAAGCGCTCGCCCTGCTCGTCCGACTCGACGCGTAGCTCTGCATCTTCCATCGCTTGAGCGGTGGCGCCTATGGCGTACAAAACATTCAGATCCATGCGGCGCGCATCTTTTTTGGAAACCAGATGCTCATAGGCACCGATGTCGAAGCCATCTACCTGCGCGCCGATCTGGGTAAGAAAATCTGATGCGTCAAAGCGTTCGATACGCTTTACCACACGCTTGCCTGCCAGCAGGTTACGCCAGCTGGTTTCCACATCATTGCCCACAGGCGATACAGCCCCCAGCCCCGTCACCACCACGCGCGGGGCGCGCTGTCCATTGTTACTCATGTTGGTCTCCGCATCCTAGAAGAGTTGAACCTTTGTTCCCCTGCCCAGTGCAGCGCTATGGAGGCGCGCCTGTGCGGGAAGGCTGAAAAGATAAACCCCGATAGCGCTATTTCGTCACGAATGCGATCCCTGTTCCTTCAGTCACATGGCCAATGGGACAGCCATTGACCCCCTGCTCTTCCAGGGTTTGGAGCAATAGGTCAGTCTGCGCTTCCGCCACAGCGATGAGCAGGCCACCACTCGTCTGCGGGTCCCACGCCACATCCACATAGGGGCGCTCCAGGTCGGATGCCGCCGCCACCGTGGTAAAGAAGCTCTGATTGCGCTTGAGCCCCCCTGCCAGATGCCCCGCTTCCGCATAGCGCAGCGCGCCACGCATGATAGGTAGGGTGTGGGCGAAGATCATCATGCCGACCCCGCTCGCCGCCGCCATCTCGCTGGCATGGCCCAGCAGGCCGAAGCCAGTAATGTCGGTGCAGGCATGGACCCCCACCGACTGCATGGCACGGGCCGCGCCCTGGTTCAACTGCTTCATGATCTCGATGGCCTCTTCCAAATCGGCTTCGTCGTGGAGACCATCGTTGCGCGCCGCCGTCGCGATGATACCGCTGCCCAACGGCTTGGTCAGCACCAGTTGGTCGCCCGGCAGCGCTCCGGCCAGGGTGATGACTCGCTCCGGGTGCACAGTGCCGGTGACGACGAGGCCAAATTTTGGTTCCTCGTCCACCACCGTATGCCCACCCGCTACCACAGCACCGGCCTCGCGCACTTTTTCCGCCGCTCCCACAAAGATTTCGCTGATCATCTCGCGCGGGAGGCTATCGGGAAAGCCGCCGATGTTGAGCGCTAGCATCACCTCGCCGCCCATCGCGTACACGTCGCTCATGCTATTGGCTGCTGCAATCGCTCCATACGCACGTGGATCGTCCACGATGGGGGTGAAGAAGTCCACGGTCTGGATCAGGGCCTGCTCGTCCGATAGGCGGTACACCGCCGCGTCATCCGCGCCGGCAAGCCCCACCATTAGCCGATCGTCCTCGTAGTCTACCCAAAAGGCGCGTAGTGGCTGCAATACTTGAGCCAGGTCCCCTGGCCCCATTTTAGACGCTCAGCCCGCGCAATTGGCCATCTTTGACAGGCGAATGTCGCGGTTGAACAAGCTTTTCCAGTCCACTTTTGCCTCAATTTCTATGGGGTTTGGCTGCTAATCATAAACCTGCCCGCACGAAACGCGAAACGAGGCGGGCTGTCAGCCCTCTTTCAGGCCGCTGCCCGACAGAGGAATCAGAACCTTAATGCGCTCGCCTAGGCGCTGGCGGAGGGCAGGCAGGGCGGCTACCGCCACCGCGCTCGTTGTCTCCGCAAACAAGCCACGCTGCCCCAGAGCCCTGCGCGCGCGGGTGATCGCTTCATCCTCGACCGCAAGCGCCAGGCCATCGCTCTCGCGGATGGCCCGCAAGATCTCGTCGCCTCGTGCGGGGGCACGGATGCGAATCCCTTCCGCCACCGTGGCATGCTCGGCCACCGGCTCGACTCGGGCTGCCCCTTCTTCCCACGCTCGTACCACTGGCGCGCAGGCGACTGATTGGACCCCCACCAGGCGCGGCAGGCGCTCCAGCAGGCCCGCTGCTTGGAGCGCTCGAAAGCCGCGATAATAGCCCAACAGCATTCCTCCCTGGCCGAGGGGCATCACGATGGCGTCTGGCAGGTTGCCATGCGTCTGCTCCCACAATTCCCACGCGGCGGCCATCTGCCCCAGCAGAAAAGCCGGATGCCAGGCATGGCTGGCGTAAAGTGTCTCGCTCGCGGCGATGTGGCACGCATCGCTGGTCGCCTGCCGCGGCCCCTCAATCTCATGCAGAGTCGCCCCAAACGCCATAATCTGCGCCTTCTTGTTGGGCGAGGCATGGGCTGGAACAAAGATGGTGGCCTGAAGCCCCGCCGCGCCTGCATAGGCGGCGATGCTGGCCCCAGCGTTGCCCGATGAATCTTCGATCAAGGCAGTGTGCCCCTCCGCTCGCAGCACGGAAAGGAGGGTGGCGCTCCCTCGGTCCTTGTAGGAGCCGGTCGGCATCAGAAACTCCAGCTTGAAGCTGACGAGCGCGCCTTCCCACATGATGGCGGTCAACGGCGTCATGCCCTCGCCCAGCGAGGTATGGGCCCGCAGCGGTATGCCTGTCGGAAGCAGCATGGCCCCGTAACGCCACTGCGACCAGAGGTGGGTCTGCACCTGCGAGGGGTCAAAGCGCGGCTCCCACTCGTACTCGAATGCTCCCCCGCACGCGCAGCGCCACGCCAGGGGGGCGGGGGCTGGCAGCGTACACAGGGCACAGCGGCGTGCCAGCGCAGCGCCGCTAGCAAAATCAGCAGAGCTCATTATTTTTAGCCCTCCGCCAGCAGTTGCCGAGCGATGACGAGGCGCATGATCTCGCTGGTCCCCTCGCCAATCTCGGTCAGGCGGTTGTCGCGGTAGTAGCGCTCCACCGGAAACTCCCTGGAATAGCCCATCCCCCCGTGAATTTGGATGGCCTGGAAGCAGGCCCGCTCGGCTGCCTCGGAGGCAAAGAGCTTCGCGATCGCTGCCTCTTTGGCAAAGGGTTTTCCCTGATCTTTCAAGGCTGCTGCCTGGTAAAGCAGGAGGCGGGCGGCAGTCAACTCGGTGGCCATATCGGCAAACTTATGCTGGATGGCCTGAAACTCGGCTATGGGGTGGCCAAAGGCTACGCGCTCTTTGGCATACTGGACCGACTTTTCCATAGCTGCGCGCCCCAGCCCCAATGCCATGGCGCCTATGGAGATGCGCCCGCCGTCCAACGTCTTCATGAATTGCTTGAACCCCTCGCCAACCGGGCCGACGCGGCGCGAATCGGGCACGCGTACCTCCTCGAAGAAGAGGGTGGAGGTGACCGACCCCTTCAAGCCCATCTTTGGCTCGTTGCGCCCAACGACGAAGCCCGGATCGTCCTTCTCGACTATAAAGTTGGTGATCCCACGGGAGCCCTTCTCGGGGTCCGTCACCGCGGCAACGATCACCCAGTCGCCGATGCCGCCGCTCGTGATCCACATCTTTTGCCCGTTGATGACCCAATCGTCACCCTCGCGCGTGGCGCGCGTGCGCAGGCCGCGCGCATCGGAGCCGGTCTGCGGCTCGGTCAGCCCAAAGCCTGCAAAGCTCTGGCCCGTACACAGGCGCGTCAGATACTTCTCGCGCTGCGCCTCGGTGCCAAAGTAGTAGAGCGGCGCGCAGGCAAGCGAGATGTGCGCCGCATAGGTGAGCCCGGTGGACCCGCACGCTGCCGAGATTTCTTCTGTAACAAGCACGTAGGCGATGGTGTCCGCGCCCGCGCCCCCGTACGCTTCGGGATAAACCAGCCCCATAAAGCCCGCATCGGCCAGCGCGCGGAAGTTATCATAAGGAAACTGGCCCGTTTCATCCACCAACTTCGCGTTCGGCTCGATGATCTCGCGCGCGATTTGCCGCACGCTGTCACGAATCAGTCGGTGCTCCTCGTTCAATTCAAAGTCCACTGCTGTCTCCTTCGACCTGCCAGCGCGCCGATCCGCCATGGACCACTCCGCTGGGCTGATGGATACACCCCTACAAAATCCAATACAGCATTACCATGCAAAGGAGCCCCACCCCCACGATTCCCAGTACCCACATCAGGGCATAGCGCATTAAAATGACCATCGCCGCGCGATCCAGCCCGTCGGCCGGAGCAAGGCTCAACGCTTTGCCGCAGTTGGGGCACGTTGGGCGCTCAGCAACCATTTTGTGACAGTGTGGGCAGATCATCGGCATGGGTGATGCTCCTCTGCCCGATTATAGCGCCACAACAGGCGGACGTTAAACCTCATGCAAGCAGTTCGCTTGTAGCTTTCCACTCCCCATCAGTTTACAACTGGCGCGCCCCTGCTATAGTTCAGGGTCGTGCTCATCATTCAGATAGGAAAAGGGCAATGCGTCGCTTGCAGGCAGATATGTGGTTGGTATTGATTGCGTTGATCTGGGGCTCCACCTTCGTGTTGGTCAAGAATTCCCTTGACACAGTGGGCCCCTTTGCTTTTGTGGCGGCGCGCTTCTGGGTGGCGGGTGGGGCACTGGCCCTGGTGTGGTTGGCGCGCCGTGCTCCCGTGTCACGGAGGATGCTGCGGGACGGGGTGCTGACGGGGTGCCTTTTGTGGGCGGGATTCGTCACCCAAACAATTGGGCTGCAAACCACTGAGGCGGGCAAGGCTGCATTCATCACGGGGCTGAACGTGGTGCTTGTGCCAGTCTTCGCTGCCCTGCTGCTGCGCCACGCACCGCCGCGCCACGTGATAGTTGGCGCGCTTCTGGCCACGGGTGGGCTCGGGCTGATGACGCTCGATCGCTCGCTTGCGCTCCAGCAGGGCGACCTGTGGGTAATGATCTGTGCGGGCGCTTTCGCGCTTCACATCATCGCCATTGCCCGTTACTCACCGTACCATGCAGTGCTACCCTTCACGCTCATCCAACTACTAACCACGGCCATCCTTGCCAGTCTGGCGGCCCTGGTGGTCGAGCCGGACGCCCTGATTCCGCCGCCTGCTGCGCTACCTGCTATCCTATTCATGGGGCTGGTTGCCACGGCGCTGGTTTTTGGCCTGCAGACCTCCGTGCAGCGCTTTACTACCCCCAGCCACGCCGCCCTAATCTTCGCTCTGGAGCCCGTCTTCGCTGCCTTCTTTGCCTTCGTGCTGGCAGGGGAGCGGCTGGAAGGGCGAGAGTGGCTGGGGGGCTTGCTGGTTCTACTCGCCATGCTCTACGTGGAGGCGGCTGATTGGTTTTTGATCCGCCAGCGGGGTGACCGAGGGCTTGAGGCACAACCTGTACAATGATTCTTTTGACTGCTGACCAGCTTACGAAAACCTTTGCAGATCGTACCCTGTTCGAGGAGGTGTCGTTCGGTATCAACGATACGGATCGCATAGGGGTGATCGGCGTCAATGGCAGTGGCAAGACAACGCTGCTGCGGGTGCTGGCCGGCCTGGAAGAGCCAGACCAGGGCACGGTCACGCTTGGCGGCGGCGTGCGGGTGGCCTACCTGCCGCAAAACCCGCCCTTTGACCCTGACCAGACGGTGCTTGATCATATCTTCGCGGCTGATACCCCCACGATGCGACTGCTCCGAGACTATGAGGCAACCACCGAGGCGCTGGAGCACGCCCCAACCGATGAACTCTTGCTTGCGCGGCTGCACGAGCTTAATCGTGAGATGGAGCGCCAGGGCGCATGGGAAGCGGAGACGACGGCCCGCACCATCCTCTCCCACCTGGGCATCAAGGAAGGCGCGGCTCGGCTGGGCACCCTGAGCGGCGGGCAGCGCAAGCGCGTGGCGCTGGCCCGGGCCCTTGTGGATCGGGCCGACCTGCTCATCCTGGATGAGCCGACCAACCATCTGGACGTGGAGGTGGTGGAGTGGCTCGAAACCTTTCTGGCCCGGACCCCTGGGGCACTGCTACTTGTCACGCACGATCGCTACTTTCTGGATCGGGTGACCAATCGCATCGTCGAGTTGGACGAGCGGCGGCTGTATCGCTACGAGGGCAACTATGAAAGCTTTCTGAGGGCGCGTGCGGAGCGGGAACGATTGCGCGACGCGACGACGCTGAAGCAGGAAAACTTGCTGCGCAAGGAGATGGCGTGGCTCCAGCGTGGCGCGCGCGCGCGCTCGACCAAGCAGAAGGGGCACATCCAGCGAGTGGAAGCCCTGGCGGAGGTGGTTGATAGAGCACCGGGCCCGCGTGACGAGCTGACAATCGCCCTGGGTGCGCGGCGGTTGGGCAGGCGCGTCATCGAGCTCCGCCACCTGTCGAAGCAATGGGAGGGTATCTTTGTCGTCAACGACCTGACGCGGGACATTCAACCGGGGGAGCGGCTCGGCATCGTGGGGCCAAATGGTAGCGGCAAGACGACGCTGCTGAATCTGATTGCGGGGCGCATCGAGCCGGATGAGGGAGAGGTGCTGCGCGGTGAAACGGTTCATCTGGCCTACTATGACCAGGAAAGCGAGGCGCTACCCCTGGACAAGCGCGTGATTGAGTGGGTTCAGGAAGGGGCTGCCCAGATTCGGCTGGCGGACGGCTCGACAGTGAGCGCCTCGACGATGCTGGAATGGTTCCTTTTCCCGGCAGAGCAGCAGTACAGCCTAATCGGCAAGCTTTCCGGTGGCGAGCGCCGCCGCCTTTACCTGCTGCGCACGCTGATGGCGCAGCCAAATGTGCTGCTGCTCGATGAGCCAACCAACGACCTGGACATTCAGACACTCACCGTGTTGGAGGATTTTCTGGATCGCTTCGCGGGGACCGTCGTGGCGGTGTCGCATGATCGCTACTTTCTGGACCGCGTCGCCGACACGATTCTGGCATTTGAGGAGGGTGGAACGCTTCGCGCCTATCCAGGCAACTACTCGCTTTATCGCCAGATGCAGGAGGACGAACCTGACATCTCCGCTGCGCCCGTGGCTCGGCAAGCGCCTGCTCCGCCTTCCGCCGCTCCGGACGAACGACGCAAGCTTTCCTGGCGTGAGAAGCGCGAGTTGGAGCAGGTGGAGGCAAAGATTGCCACGCTGGAGGCGCGCATAGCAGAAATCGAGGCGACCATGCGGACCCAGGGGGCTGACTACGCCCGGCTCGCCGCCCTTCAGCGCGAGCACGAGTCCACCGAGGGCGAACTGGAGCAGGTTCTGGAGCGATGGCTGGTGCTGAGCGAGATTCCGGCAGGCGGGGACGATTAAAGGGGAGAGGCAAGCGCCACCGCCCGGTGGGTATGGCGCCTCCTACCCATAAGCGTAGCTATTTGTCTGTACGCGTGACCGACTTGCCGCTGCCCTCCAGGATGGAGGTAATTGCCTCATCGAAATGGGTAGCCATGGCAAGCGTCGCTGCCTGAACATTGCCTTCCTGCAAGGTGGCCAGAATCATTTCATGGCCCACCTGCACCCGTTCGAGCAAGGACGGGCTATGCGGACGAACGAGGCTCTCGTGGAGGATGTCTTTGAGCGCTTCTCGTATGGAGTGGACCAGATGGTAGATCATCGAGTTCCCACTCATGGAGGCAATCAGCAGATGAAAGGCGCTGTCAAGCTCGACATAGAGGCTGGGGTTGCCCATGTTCTGGCGCATCTCGGCAGTGATTTCCCCTAATTGCTTCACCTCGACGTCAGTGCGCCGCCGCGCGGCGAGCGCACCACTTTGCATCTCGATGCCCTTGCGCAACTCGACCATGTCAACGATGGCCTCGCTGTTTAGCTGCATGGTGCGCTGAAAGAACAGGCGCAGGGGCTGTGCGTCTGGCGGCTTGATCATGGCGCCCTTGCCCCCGACTACATCGATGATCCCTTTTCCCTCGAGCGAGCGCAGGGCCTCTCGGACGGTCGGACGGCTCACACCCAGGTTGGCTGCCAGCTCTGTTTCGGGAGGCAGCAACTCCCCAGGTTTCATCTCCTCGGCTTCAATGAACAGCATGAGGGACTGAACGGCCTGCTCGGCCAGCGTCTCACGGGTCAGCTTGACCAGCTTGGCCATCATTGTTCCTTGTGTCTGGTTGTTATAACAGCATGGGGTGAGACTATATTATATAGGGCACGTTAAGCTGATGTCAACATGTCAGACAGGTTGGGGCGTGCACGAGTTGCCGGAGAGGATTTGCGGGGGATGAGTGAGAGGGTCACTCCCTTGTCAGGGATATGGGGGCGCTGCCCTAACAGGGTCTGCGGGGCGCCACCGCTCAAGCCAGGCCTCGCTGGAGGGGAAGTCATAGCGATGGGCGCCCGGGTGGACAAGCAGGGAGCAGGCATCGTCCCGGCCAAGCAGACTATAGGCGCGGGCAACGGTCTCGAACTGCGAACGGGTGGCGGAGACGGGGAAGATCGGGTCAGCCTCGCCGTGGACGACAGCGAAGGGGCGCGGCGCCAGCAAGGCGCCGATATCCCCCATCTCGGCCATAGTTAGCACGCCGGGCAGATAGTTGCACTCGCAGTGCGGCATCGCCAGGATGGAGTCGCGGAACGAGCAAAAGTAGCCAGAGAGCACCAGCACTGAGATGCTCGGGTCGAGGGCCGTGAGGAAAAGGGCAGTGGTGCCGCCGCCGGAGTGCCCGGTGCAGGCGAGCCACCCCTGCTGTACATCGGAGCGAGTTTGAAGGTAGCGAATGGCTTGCATCCCGTCCCAGCAGCGTTCCCCCAGCAGGGTGCGGCCATGCAGGAGGTAAGAGAAAGCAAGATGGCGGCAGGAGCGGGGAAACGGCTCTCCGGCAGCCTGCTCCGTGCTTCTTTCGCCCAGGCCACGCTGCTCCACGGCGCACACCAGATACCCCGCTTCGGCGAGGGAGCGGGCATAGTGCGTGTGGGGGGCGTCGTCAAGGGGGGCAAAGTTGTTCATCCAGGCCGGTGCCCAGGATGGTTTGCACGCTCGGATCATGGCCATGAAAGGCGAGCACCGTCGGGAAGGGAGGCTCTCCCTTTGGCACGAGCACGTACAGGGGTGCGAGCACCCCCTCCCCTACATCCAGTGCTCGCTTTTCCTCCATGTAGCGCCCCCGATCCGTTGTCTGCACAAGCTCCGCTTGAACGGGAAGCGGATGGCGGTCGGTCAGGCCGAGCAGGTCACTGAGGGCCAAGCGCAGCTCAGCCTGCCAGGCCACCCATCTCCGTGAGGGACTTTGCCTGAAAAGCCAGCCGTCGCGGCGCGGCAGCGTTGAGCGTGTCGAGGTGAGGCTGGAGCGTGAAGGGGTCAGATTTCATAGGCGGAAAAGTGGTGGGTTCCAGAGCCGATGTCGTCAACAACAAGATAGCGTCCATCCCGTCGGGCGGGGCAGGGCAAGCCGTTGCACGTGAGGGTTGCCTGTGCCCCTTCGTCGAGCGGCAGATGAACCTGCGCGCGCATGTTGGGGGGCAGATGCAGCGAGAGCGTGAAGCTCCCCTCGTCCCGCTCCCATTCGACCCTGAGGGGCCCGCGCTCCGTGGGGAGCGTGCCGCTGGCATGGGTGAGTTGCCGTCCAAAGTGGAGAGGCTTGATTCTTACTTGAGCAAACTGTGGCGCGAGCGGCATCACCCCGAGTATGTAGTGATGAATCCCCAGCAGCCCGACCGCCCCCCACGGATGGGAGAGGCTGAGGTCCCCGCCCCCGCTGGCAGCATCCCAGCTTTCCCAGGTGCAGGTGCCGCCCTGGGCGAGCGTCTGGGCCCAGCCATCCTGCTCCGCGTTGGTGTAAAGCTCTAGAAGCGCGCTCCCCAGCCCCTGCCTCACCCAGGGCGCGGATCAGCCACATCACCGTTACCATCCCAGAGCGCATCCCCAGGGCCTGGATATGGGCCAGCACGGAGGCGCGGTGGGCGGTTGGCACGATGCCTAGCGCCAGCGGCAGGGCGTTTGCCTGTTGGGACAGGTGGGCGCTTGGCGTGCCGTCCGCCAGCAGCCCATCGCTGTACACCCCATCCGCGTTGAGCAGGTGCTGGTTGATCGCCGCCTGAAGGCTATCGGCCAGGGCACGATAATAGCGCTCATCTTCAAGATGCCCCAATTCGGCGGCGATTCGGGCGATGATGTCGAAATCAGCAAAGGCATGGGCGTTGATGACGGTGCGCGCCTCGGTGCGCATGTCGTACCCATAGCGCATGGAGGGGGGCCAATCTATGATGCCATGCATGTAGGGCCCCGAACCGCCAGTCAACTCGTGAATGAGGCCCGTGCTGCCGCGCCGGTGCCGCTCGACATAGTCGGCCACCGCCCGTAGCCTGGGGTAATGAGCCTGCAGAAAGCCGATGTCGCCCGTGTACAGGTAATACCACCACACCCACACAAGATAGGCCTGGGTAAAGTCTGGAATGTCGCGGGCACCGTCCCCGTTGGGGTAGACCGCGTTGATCCGGCCCCAGTCGGCAGGGTCGGACCAGTGCTGCTCCATCGAGTCCAGGAACTCGTGCAGGGTCTTGCGAGTGAGGACGCGCTCGCCGAAGACCGCCATGGCGGCCAGGCTCTGGTTCACGCTGTCCAGCAGGAAGCCGCCTTTTTCTCGGGTCGGCGTATCCAAAAACTGCTCCTGCGCCCCCAGCGTGAGCGAGTGCTTCATAAGCGACCATACAGCATCAAGGGTAGGGTGCGAGGAAGCAAAAGTGGAGCAGGCATCGTCCAGGGGGGCATGACGAACAATGAAGGCAAAGGTGTCGGGCGTGATGGGCATGGGGGAGCCCTCAATCTGAAGGTAGCGCATCCCCAGATACTCCGCGGCAAAAAGACAAACTCGCCGCCATCCAGGATAGCCCCGTAGCGCATGTCGGTATGCTGGGTGGTAGCGGGATCAATCGTTCCGTCGTCGCGCAGCGTGTAGCCCCCTTCCATGCGTACCAGGTCGCCAGCAACCCCGCCGGAAAAGGCAATCCGCGGGCGCCCTGCGTAGACCTTGCCCAGATCAACCATGTAGCAGCCGTTGCCACGCGCCGCGATGGCGGCGGGGCTGATCGGATACTCCACGATGCGGGACAGATCGGGTTGGAGGAGGCCGTTCCAGGGCGCAGTGCCGGCAGGGCCAATCACCGTCACCCGTTCCCACTCGCCATCGTCAAAGTCTGGCTGATTCCAGCCAGGGGTCAAGCGCGGCCGCGTCAAGGGTCTCGACATAGCCAACCCCCTCGTGGGGGTGCCGCGGGGGTTGACCGGTGCGCCACGCGGTTGCACGTTGGCAGCGCCAGCCTCCGTCGCTGCCGCTTGCAAAGGAACGCCCGTCCGCGTAAGAGACCACGAGCTTTTGCCAGCAGGCCCCGTTCGCTGGCGGGGCGCCCCTGGCCCGGCCCAAACCAGCGTGTGGCGAGCGCCAACAGGGTTTCGGCCCCGCCGTGCAGGTGGGCCGTCACATCATAGCTGTTGTAATACTGGAATTGCGGGTAGTGATAGGAGGGGCCAGCTGCCAAGTTGCAGGCCGTTGACCCACACCTCGTACCTGTGAACTGCCGTCACATAAAGCATGGCCTGGCTGATCTGACCCGCAGGCAACCCAAAGTGCCCGCGAAAATAGCTGTACTCATCCGGCTCCGTGGTGTCGCGGCGAATCCAACTGGCCCCCGCCCACGCTTCCTGGCGGATCAGCCCCACCGTGAAATGGGCCGGGGCAGAAAAAGGGCCAGGCTCTCCCTCCCTGCCCCAACTTCGAACCTTCCAGTGACAGCGCAAGGTGCTGGACAGGGGCGTGCCATCGTAGTAAATCTGACTCTGTCGGTCGCTTGCCACCTTGCCACTGTCCCACAAATCGGCCACCTCCGAGGCAAGATTCGCCTCGGAGGTGGCCACGAGCAGTTGATAGTGGGTTTGTAGGGCCCCGCCCTGGGCGTCCTGGATGTGCCATCCGAAGGTGGGCTGGTGCGGCACGCCCACCGGATTTTCCAGGCCACAGACGCGCAGGCTGATCGGTAGGGGAGCACCGATGTCAGGCACGGGATGTCTGCGCTTTCCTCCGCTCCCCTTCCATCAACGTAGCAAGCGGGAACAACTCGTCAATGTGAACCAGCTTGCCCGTTTGCATAGCTTCGTTGCCAGCGATCCCAACAAGGATCGAGGCTGCGCCGTCCAGGTGGGACGCCGCGCGATGGTAGGGGTCCGGCGGCGGGTTTGGTGAAAAGATCTGCTCGAGCATGACCGGGTCGGCCCCGCCATGTCCTCCCTCACCTTCCTCCACCTCCACCTCGTAGCCTGCGCCGAACATCGGGAAGACGCGCATGCGCGCCTTCTTGAACGCGCCCTTGCTGGCTGACGCCTCGCCGTCCCCCAGCAGGTGCGTGATGCTCTCCTCGATATCCATCTCGATTCGACCGCGGTCCCCCGTGATGGCAACCCGCAACCCTTCCCAGGGCGCATAGGCAACGAGGCAGTAGGAAAGCAGGGCGCCGGTGTTATAGCGCGCGACGACGGTCAGGGTGTCTTCGATGGTAATCGGCTCACCGAAGACGTTGCGGTCACGGATGTAACCGGTCTCCTCCTCTGCCTCCAGGTACAGGCCACGCAGGGCCTGCTGGGAGGTGAGGGAGAGGGCGAAAGGGTCGCTCTGCGCTTCTGGCGCGTTGGTGTAGCGGGCGTAGGAATAGGACTCGCCGCGCGCCTCGGCGTTCTCGCGACCGTAGAACTGAAGGTCCCCCAGCGCGAAGACGCTTTGAGGATAGGCATCAATCCACCAGTTCACCAGATCGAAGTGGTGGGTTGACTTATGCACCAGCAGGCCGCCGCTATTCTCCTTCTCGCGATGCCAGCGACGGAAGTAGTCGGCCCCATGCGAGGTGTCGAGGATCCAGGAAAAGTCCACCAGGCGAGGCCGTCCGACTATCCCATCCATGACCAGCTTGCGAAACTGGGTGTAGGCTGGCGCATAGCGGTAGTTGAACGTGACGCGGAGGGAGCGGCCGGTGCGCTCGATCGTGTCATAGATGGCTTTCAACTTTTCTACGTCGGTGGTCATCGGTTTTTCGCTGATGACATCGCATCCCAACTCCATCGCGCGCGTGATGTAGCGATGGTGGGTGGCATCCACCGTGGTCACGATGACCGTGTCCGGCTGGGTCTCCTCGATCATTCGATCAAACTGGTCGGCAGCGTAGGTGGGGCGCGGGGCGTCCCCGTGCGATGCGGCGAGTTGCTGGTTGTACCAGTCCATCCGCGTCTGGCTCAGATCGCAGAAGGCTACCAGCTCCGCGACATCCCGATAGGTGGTCGTGATGGCCTTGACGAACATGCCAGCGCGAGCGCCAGTGCCCACCAGGGCATACTTCTTTTGCTCACTCATAAGTCTGCTTGACCTCTTCAATCGTTGGTTACATTAGCCCTTCATGCCGGTTGTGGCTATGCCTTCCACCAGATAGCGCTGGAAGAAGATAAAGATGGCAAAGACCGGGATGAGCGAGAGCGTGGCCATGGCGAAGATCGCCCCCCAGTTGGTCGCCCCGCTGGGGTCCGCCATCGAGCGCAGCGCCAGGGAGACGGTATAGAGCCGGGGGTTGTTCAGATAGATGAGAGGGGTCAGAAAGTCCTCCCACGTCCAGTAGAAGGAAAAGATGGCGCAGGTGATCAGGGCTGGCTGCATCAGCGGAAGGTGAATCCGCCAGAAGATACCAAAACGGCTCGCGCCATCTATCTCTGCGGCGTGGTCCAATTCGCGTGGGATGCCGCGGATGAACTGCATGAGCAGGAAGATGAAGAAGGGGCCACCCGCCAGCCGCGGGATGATTAGTGGCAGGAACGTGTTGACCCACCCCAACTCATTGAACAGGATGTACTGGGGGATCAAGAGCACCTGTCCGGGGAGCATCAGCGTCAGGATCATCAGCGTGAACCAGACGCTTCGTCCCGCAAAGCGGATGCGGGCGAAGCCAAACGCGACGACCGCCGACGAGACTACGATAAACAGGGTAGCCATGACCGAGTAGATGAAAGAGTTGCGGAAGTAGGTGGCAAAGGTGATCCCACCGAACCCGCGCCTTCCATCCACGTAGTTTTCCCAGGCAAGGTCAGTTGGGATGAGCGATGTAACGTTCGTCCAGATTTCGGACGGTCCCTTGAACGAGCTCGCTATCATCCAGAGGATGGGGTAGATCATGATCAGGCACAGCCCACCTACCACAAGGTGGTAGAGGGCGGCGGCGATCAGGTCGCGCTGGCTTTTCGTGAGCGAGTTGCCGCGGGCTCGGGTGGGAGGTGCTTTGCATGGCGATTATCCTTCGTCCTCGTAGAAGACCCAGTTGGACGAGGTTTTGAAGACGATGGCGGTAAAGATCGCAATGACAGCCAGCAGCACCCAGGCCATCGCGGTGCCGTAGCCCATCTGGAAGGTAACAAAGGCGCGTTGGTAAAGGTAGAGGGCGTAGAACGAGGGTGCTGTCCACCGGGCCCACCGTTGGTGATGATCAGGGCCTGTGTGAACACCAGGAAGCCGCTGATCAACTGCATAATCAGGTTAAAAAAGATGACGGGCGAGAGCAGCGGAATGGTGATGTTGAGGAACTTGCGCGAGCGACCGATGCGCCATCAATGGCGGCGGCCTCATACGAGGATTCGGGAACCTGTCGCAGACCCGCCAGGAAGATGAGCATGGGAGAGCCGAACTGCCACACCGCCAGCAGGATGAGGGTCCAGATGGCGGTTTCTGGGCGACCAATCCAGGCGCTGTCCGCTGGGATGCCCATGGACCCCAGGAAGGCATTGAGCAATCCGTCCGAGGAAAAGAGGCGGCGCCACATCAGCGCCACGGCAACGCTACCACCGACGATCGAGGGAGCATAGAAGGCGGCGCGGTAGGTGCTGATCAGTCGTCGACCGTTGTTGAGGAGCACAGCAACGCCCAGGGCGAAGGCCAGTCGTAGCGGGATCGCCGTGAGAACGTAGAAAAAGGTTGCCTTCACTGACTTCCAGTAACGGACGTCGTTGAAGAACATCGTCTCGAAGTTTTGCAACCCCACCCACTTCGGTGCTGAGGTCAGGTTGTAGTCTGTGAAGGCAAGGTAGATCGAACCCAGCAGCGGCAGGAAGGTGAAGATAAGGAAGCCGATCAGCCAGGGTGCGATAAAAAGATAGCCCTCCTTGTTATCGCGTTGCCTGCGTCGTGCGGCCATCTCCTTCTGGACTCTCACGGCCTCGACTGCCGAAAGGGAAACAAGCTCTTGCTCAAACGGCTCATGGACAGTGCTCATAGGACGCCTCCGCAGGTCCCTGGGGGGGAGCCACCCAGCGACGCTGGCTGGTGGCTTCCTCCCCAGGAATGGGCCGATATTCAGTTGGGCGTTACTGCGACGCTGCGGCAGCCAGCACGGCGCTGGATTCCTGCATGTAGAGCTCGGCGGCGGCTTCGGGGGTGATCTGACCGAACATAAGCGGATCGATCACCTGGGGCACGAAGATGTTCGTCTGAATCTCGTTGTGGGCTGCCGGATCGGGCGGCCAGATGGGCGCGACCTCGACGCTTGCCAGGAAGTCGAACGCCTGCTGCGCGGCTGGGGAGACCAGTGGCTTGATCGCGTCGGCGACCGTTGTCGAAACCGGTACGCCGCGCTCGGCCCCCAGCAACTCGTTGGCTGCCTCCGAGTTGGTGAAGGTGTTAATCACCATCGCTGCCGTTTCTGGATTGTCCGAATGGGAGCTGATCGAGAAGAACTGCGACGGCTTGAGGTAGTTGGCGGACTGGGTTGCCCCCTCTGCGCGGGGAACCGGTACCATGATCAAATCCCGATCTTCACCCGCGGCCTGCTGGATGGCAACAAACTGGTTGGTGTGTGCGAAGTACATGGCGGCCTCTCCGGTCACCAGGGCGTTGCTTTCCGGGCTGGGGGGGCTGGCCAGTTCGTCCTCGCGGGAGACCGCGGCTCCTGCTTCCTGCAGGCGGACCAGCATGCTGAAGTAGTCAGTCAAGGGCTGGGGGTCGGTGAACCCGAGCCCCGTCCCTTCGCGATTGTAGAAGCCCTCGCCCAGCGAGAGATAGAGGGCATGGAGAAGCTGTGGGTTGGCGAGGCCGCCCCCGACACCGTACTTCCCGGTGGCTTCATGGATTGCCATGGCAGTCTCTTCAAAGTCGGTCCAGGTCCAATCAGGCTCCGGCAGGGCGACCCCGGCCTCTTCAAAGATGGCTTGGTCCAGCAGGAAAGATTGCGTGTTGGTGCCCAGGCTCAAGGCATACAGTTGGCCGTCAACCCGCCCGCCCTCGATGGCAACATCAGGCACGTTGGTGAGATCAATCAGGCCGGCCTCGACAAAGGGCTCCAGCGGCACGATCAGGCCGTCATCGGCATACTGCTTGAAGTAGGCGTAGTCCTGCTGGATCACGTCCGGCAGGTTGCCGCCTGCCGCCTTGGTCGCCAGCGAGGTCCAGTAGTCACCGAAACCGGTAAACTCATAGGTGATTTCGATGTTGGGGTGCTCTTCCATGATCTGCTCAAGGACGGCGATGGTGCGGTCGTGGCGGTCCTGCGACCCCCACCACTGAACCTGCAGGGTCACAGGCTCATCAGATGCCGCGGCAGGCTCCTCGGCGGCAGGCTCTTCGGCAGCAGGCTCCTCGGCGGCAGGCTCCTCGGCGGCAGGCTCCTCGGCGGCGGGCTCATCAGAGGAGCCAGATGGCGTGTCTGCCTGGCCACAGCCAGCCAACAGGGCCAGGGCCAGCAGCAGCATCAGAACAGATAGGTACAGGTTCAATCGCTTCACAGGGTATCTCCTCCATGGAGTAAAGGGGTCATCAGGGTTACGGCCTCCCCCTGCACAGACTGACTAGAGGGGAGCATCACTTAGGACGGCTTCGTCAGCACATCATACCTTGTGAGCGATAGGCGCACTCCTTCGTGATGATTGTCCGTCTCAGATATACAAGACGACGATGGCACCCACCCTGGGGAGATGTAGAACGTGCCCGAGGTGTCCGTGAGCGAGGGAGGAGAGTACTCAAGTCCTGCCATTATACGGGTGCCGAATAAGACTTGTCAACTTGTAAGACATCTTTATGATTCAGTGCCCTTGACGTGCTTGGCGCTTGCCCTCTATCGCGCCAAGAAGCGTCCGTCGTGGCCTTGCGTTGGGCTGTCATTGTTGGAAAAATTGGGTCTTGCCAACGCTCCTGAAATCATATATGATATATCCTATAGGAAATTAAGACGCTTGTCAACCACCAGTTTTCAGCGGCGGTTGATTGCAGGAAACACGCTCATATCAGATTGTCGCCAGCCCTGTACAATGTACTGGCACAATCAACCGCAGGTCCAGGAGACCCCCATGAGCACTCTCTTTCGCAGCAAAAACGAAATAGTCTACGAAGTCCTTCACACCTCCATCATCCACGGAGAGTACGAGCCGGGGGGAAGGCTCGTGATTGACGACCTGGCTACCAAGTTAGGTGTGAGCCAGATTCCGATTCGAGAAGCCCTGCGACAACTCGAGGCAGACGGCTTTGTCACCATCGAGCCCTATGTAGGTGCAACGGTTACGAAGATGAACGCTGAATTTATCTTCGAGATTTTTGCGCTGCTGGAAGGGTTAGAGGTGATCTGCAGTCGAACTGCCTGCATCACCATGAGTGCTGAGGAGCTAGCCCAGCTGGAGGCGCTCGTGCAACGCATGGATGCTTGTATCCATAGTTGGGACGAGTGGTCGCTGCTCAACAAGGAGTTTCACATCTTGATAGGCAACTTTGCGCGTACCCACCTGGTCAATGGGATGATGCGCAAGGTGCTGGATCACTGGGACCGATTGCGCCAACGCTACTTTCAGGATGTTCGCGTGCAACGCTTTGAACGGGCTCAGGCCGAGCATCGCCTTCTCATGGAGGCGTTCCATCAACGTGATGCCGACGAGGTCGAACGCCTCATTCGGTCTCACAACAAAAATGCGCTGGCTTCCTATCTCGTGCATCTGAGGGAAGCAGGCATCCTTTCAAAGGAGGGCAGAGAAAGCTGATGGGCAAGCCTATAGATCCGATTTCCCAACTGAGGCCGCGGCGCAAGATTCGCGGCATGTCAGCCATCCTGATCCCCTTCCGTGAGGAGGGAAAGATTGATTGGGAAGCGTTTTGTGCCCATGTGGCGCGCACGGCGGCTGCCGGGCTGACCCCTGCCGTGAATATGGATACCGGGTATGTCAACCTGTTGACAGGCGAGCTACGCGAGGAGGTGCTGCGCTACACAGCCGAGACGTTGGGGGGGCAAGCGTTTGTGGCCGGCGCGTTCGTGGGGGACCAACCCGCCGATAGCTGGAATCCGGAGGCGTACCAGCGCGAGATTGACCTGATTCACCAGTACGGGGGCACCCCCATCCTGTTCCAGTCCTATGGCCTGACTAACCAGGAGCCGGCAGCGATCGTGGACGCCTATGCCCAACTGGCAGAAGGGTGCCCGCGCTTCCTGGGCTTTGAACTGGGCACCATGTTTGCGCCGTTTGGCCGGATCTATGATTTGGAGACCTATGCGGGGATGATGGCGATTCCCCAGTGCATCGGTGCCAAGCACTCCTCGCTTCAAAGGGAGCTGGAGTGGCAGCGCCTCCGGCTACGGGACGAGCGGCGCCCTGACTTCATGGTTCTGACAGGCAACGATCTGGCCATTGACATGGTGATGTACGGGAGCGACTACCTGTTAGGGTTGAGCACCTTCGCCCCCGATCTGTTCGCGCGGCGGGATGCCATGTGGGAAGCGGGCGATCCTGGCTTCTACGAGCTGAACGACCTGCTCCAGTACCTCGGCTTCTTCGCCTTTCGTGCTCCCGTCCCCGCGTACAAGCACAATGCAGCCCAGTTTTTGAAGCTGCGTGGCTGGCTTCGATCAGATGCCACCCATCCGCTTGCCCCCACACGGCCCACGAGCGATGTGGCGGTCCTACAAGATATCGCGTCCCGTTCAGGCATATTGGAGAGCTAAATGAGCACTTACCGTCGTGTCGCCCAGTTGCGAACTGCCGCCCAGTTGCGGGATCATCTGGACAGCCTTGGCGTGGATTTGGCGTTCGATGAAAGTGTCGAATCGGGGGCTGATGCGCCCCTTGCACAACCGTACGAGGTTCAGGGCCGAAGCGTCGGGAACCGCTTTTCCATCCTGCCCATGGAAGGCTGGGATGGCACCCCGGACGGTCAGCCCTCTGATCTGACGCGCCGCCGCTGGCGCAACTTTGGGCTGAGCGGCGCCAAGTTGATCTGGGGGTGCGAGGCGGTTGCCGTGCGCCATGATGGTCGGGCCAACCCGAACCAGTTGATGATTAGCGAGGCCCTATGGCCGGGGCTGGCCCAGATGCGCCAGGAGATGCTCGCCACCCATCAGGCAGCGCATGGGCGAACGGACGACCTGCTCGTCGGGTTGCAGCTTACCCATTCTGGCCGCTTCAGCCGCCCTGGCCCCGGCTGGGACTTGAAGCCGCACATTCTCTACTCGCATCCCTACCTGCAGGACAAATATCACCTGCCGGATGACTTTCCCATCATAACGGATGACTTTATCAGTCACCTGGTGGATGATTTTATCCGGGCCGCGGTGTGGGCGCAGCGGGCCGGCTTCGACTTCGTCGACATAAAGCACTGTCACGGATACCTGGGGCACGAATTTCTGAGCGCGGTGGATCGCGATGGTCGGTATGGCGGTAGCTTCGAGAACCGCACCCGCTTTCTGCGCGAGATTGTCGAGGGAATCCGGGCGGAGGCACCGGGGCTGCAGATTGGCGTGCGCCTCAGTGCGTTCGACTGGCAGCCCTTCAAACCGAACGAAGAGGGGATAGGGGAGCCGATGGGGTTGAACGGGAAGCCCTATCCCTACGCCTTTGGCGGGGATGAAACCGGGCTCGCCTGGGATCTGACCGAGCCCTGCGCCTTTCTGGACCTCCTGCACTCGCTGGGCATCGAACTTGTGTGCCTCACAGCAGGCAGTCCCTATTACAACCCGCACATCCAGCGGCCGGCCCTCTTCCCGCCCTCCGACGGCTACCAGCCGCCCGAGGATCCGCTGCTCGGGGTGGCACGCCAGATCGAGGCTACCGCGCGCTTAAAGCAACTACGCCCAGCCATGACGTATGTGGGCTCCGGCTACTCGTACCTGCAGGAGTGGTTGCCCAACGTGGCGCAGAGCGTGGTACGCTCTGGCGGGGCTGACTTTATAGGCGTGGGCCGCATGGTGCTCTCCTATCCGGCTTTCGCCGCGGATGTGCTGGCCGGGCGTGCCCTGTCGCGCAAACATATCTGCCGCACCTTCAGCGACTGCACCACCGCCCCCCGCAATGGCCTCCTCTCCGGCTGCTACCCCCTCGATGACTTTTACAAGCAGTTACCGGAAGCAGAGGCCGTAGCGCGGGCAAAGCAAGAGATGAAGCTATGATGACGCGATCCTATACCACTGCCCTTATCGGGACAGGCCAGTCGGTAGAAAACCACCTGGAGGCGGTGCGCGCCGTGGGGGATCGGGTGCGCTTGGTGGCCGCTGTGGACCTGAACGAAGCGCGCGTGCAGGCGATCTGCCAGGCTCACGATATTCCCCACTGCTATACCGACGTGTCTCAGATGCTGGCGGAGATACAGCCCGATCTGGTTCAAATCATCACCCCCCACCACACGCATGTGCCCCTGACCTTGCAGGCCCTGGAAGCCGGCGCGTGGGTTTTCTGCGAGAAGCCCCTGTGTGGCTCGCTGGCAGACTTTGATCGCCTCCAGGCGGCGGAGGAGGCGACTGGCCGCTTTGTGAGCACGGTGGCCCAGTGGCGCTTTGGCTCCGCCGCGCAGCACACCAGGCGCTTGGCGCAGGCGGGCGTCTTCGGGCGCCCCCTGCTCGGACATTGCCAGACGCTCTGGTATCGTGACATGGACTACTACGGGGTACCGTGGCGCGGCAGGTGGGCCACCGAGATGGGTGGCCCCACCATGACGCTGGGTATCCATCTGATGGACCTTTTCCTGTGGCTGATGGGTGAGTGGGAAGAGGTCGTGGCGATGGCCGAGACGGTAGAGCGGGACATCGAGGTGGAGGATGTCTCGCTGGCTCTCGTGCGCTTTGCGGATGGCGCACTGGGGAGTATTTCCAACAGTGCCCTGTCGCCCCGCCAGGAAAGCCGCCTGCGACTGGACTTCCAGCGGGCCACGGTGGAGGTGGCCGCGCTTTACCGCTACACCAATGCGGATTGGCGTTGCACCGTGCCAGAGGCCTCGCCCCAAAGCGAGGTGCTGGCGCACTGGGAAAGCCTTGACAGCGACCTGCGGGGAACGCATGGGGTGCAGTTGCTCGATCTGCTAGACAGCATGGAGCGGAACGAGCGCCCCTTGGTTAGCGGGGCGGAGGCACGGCGCGTGATCGAGTTTGTGGCGTCCCTCTACAAGTCCTCTTTTACGCATGCACCGGTCCGGCGAGGGACGATTGACGCGGCGGACCCCTTCTACTATGCGATGAATGGACAGCCAGGAAAGCAGGGAACATCATGAGCATTCGGTTTGCGGCCGCAGGGTTTGCCCACTACCACATCTACAACCAGACCGAAGCCCTGTTGGGGGCGGGGGCCGAGATGGCCTGCTTTCTTGATGATGGGTCGGAGGGCGCCAGCCTCTTCGCACAGCGCTATCCGCAAATTCGGTCGGTTCTAACGCTTGCCGAGATTCTTGAGGATGAGACGATCCAACTGGTGGTGAGCGCGGCGGTGCCGGACGAGCGTGCGCCCCTGGGCATCGCGGCCATGCAGCATGGCAAGCATTTTCTCTGCACCAAGCCCGGATTTGCAACGCTGGCACAGTTGGAGCAGGCGCGCCAGACGCAGGCGGAGACGGGGCGCCGTTACGGTGTCTACTTTGGCGAGCATTTTGGAAACGGGGCGACCGTGCGGGCGGGCGAGTTGGTCCACGGGGGTGCCATCGGGCAGGTGGTTCAAACCGTTGGCTTTGGCCCGCACAAACTCGGGCAGGTGAAGCGCCCCCCCTGGACGTTCCAGCGTCCCCGCTTTGGCGGAATTCTGAATGACCTTGCCAGCCACCAGATTGATCAGTTCCTCTTTTTACCGGCGCGCGCGACGCGCAGATCGTGGCGGCGCGCACGGCCAACGTGGCTCACCCGCAGCACACCGACTTTGAAGACTTTGGCGAGGTGCTGCTCCAGAGCGGTCAGGCAAGCGGCTACATTCGGGTGGATTGGTTAACCCCCGTGGGGCTACCCACCTGGGGGGATGTGCGCCTGTTCATCCAGGGAACGGAGGGCACCATCGAGCTGCGCAAGAATTGCGATATTGCAGGGCGCCCGGGCGAGAACCACCTATTTCTGGTGGATCGGGAGGGGGTGCACTATATGGACTGTAGCAACCAACCGCTCCCGTTTGGGGCTCAGTGGATCTCGGACCTGCTCGACGGGACGGAAACAGCGGTCACGCAGGCCCACACCTTCACCGTTTCCGAGCTAGCCTTGCAGGCGCAGAACAGCGCGCTTTCTCGTAACGAGGCAGCGTTGAAGGCGTCTGCGGAGGACGAGTAGATGGGGTGACCTTCTCGGCTGCCCCAGGGCCCCCTGCAGGGTGGCCCTGGGGCAGCGACAGCGAGGGGCAGGCTCAGCGCTCTCTGGGCAAGGCAAGGTAGCGATCCACCCGGGCAAACTCTATGGGAGTGCCCAGGGAGGCATCGGTGTACGGATCGCGCAGGCGGAAGGAGCGATAGGCGCGGGTGTCCAGGTTGAACGAGTATGCCAGGGCGCCATCTGGGGTGTACTCATCGGATGTGCTTTCGGCGGGGTTGCCGTGCCATCCAGAGTTGAAGTGGAAGTTCCCGTTGGCTAGCGGCTGCGCGCTGCCGACCGCAAAGTCGAAGTGGCCAAAATCCACATTGAGCCGCACGTGTGCAACCATGTTGGCTTCGTCCAACTCGTAGACGATGCCCCGGCTGTTGCAGGGGGCGGGCAGCAGCACGCAGCGCGTGTTGGCGTTGTCGTAGACGACTATCTGGTTGCTATCGGCTACAAAGTTGGGATCGTGCTGATGGCTCTGCCAGGGGTAAGGGTCGGTGGAGTCTGTGGTAAAGTCTCCATCTGGCCCCAGTCGCCAGACAATATGGCCATCGCCCGCACCGTCCTCGTATGCCATCTTGACGATCCAATCCTGGTGGCGGGTGGAATAGATAAGATTGTGATCCCTGGGCGAGTAGGCGATGGAGTTGCCGTGGGTCCAATCGGTCGCAATATCATCCAGGAACAGGGGTGGGCAACCGCCGGCAAAGGGCTCACAAATCTCCCCCAGGATCGCCTCGCGATGGATATCCATATGATCGAAGGTGTTCCAACTCCATGCCACCTGGAAATCTTCGTCCAGCACGATGATGTAGTCCCCCACAATGTTCACCGGCCCATTGCCCAGGTCATGAAATTGCTCCACGCTGGCAAGGACGGCGGTGTGACCATTGGGGAGGCGCCGCGTCTCGTGGTGAAAGGACCCTATAAACTCGGCTGGGTTGGTTGGCGTAATCTGCTCGCGGACGCGGGCGATGTTCGTCTCGCGCACCACGTTGCCCAGCATGTCAATTTCCCGCAGCACCTGGCCGAGAAGCCCATCCTGGGCAAACACCATCAGAAACGTTCCCTCCCCGGTGGGGCGAAAGAGTTCGTTGGTCCCGCTGAAGTCCGGGTCGGTAATCTGGGTGTCCTCGTACCACACCACATTGCCTGCCAGATCGGTCATGAAGGCAAGGTCTGGCGGGGTGGGCACGCGGGCAATCGGCTGGAAAAGAAGAAAATCTTCTGACAGGCTCGTCTCGTCGGAGGGCGGGACGACAACCTCGCCGGAAAAGAAAGGGACGTCGGGGGTGCCGCTCCGGAAGGTCCGCCGTGGACCAAAGGAGAGGTGGTTCCCCTGGGCGTCGAGGAGCTCATGCACCAGGACGTAGCGCGTGGCCGCGCGCATGCCAGCTACATAGATGTTTACACTTTTTCCGAGTCGGCATGGCTTTGCCGGCGTCATGACGTAGGGTGGCCCGGCCACCGGTCGGAAAACCACCCGCATCTGGTTGCCTGGCTGACAGGCGGGGGCGCTGTACAGCGCGACCAGGGGATGATCGGTCGGGGAAACAATAGGGCTGTCTGTAACGACCGACGTGATGCTGAAGGAGCGCGCGGCGCTTGCCTGCTCATGGGTGATGGGATTACGGGCCGTCACGGTGAACAGATAGTATCCCTGATCAATGGGCGTCCACGAGAAGGTGTCCTCTGCTCGAAAATCGAACATGACGCGGTCACTCGTCTGGCCCGGCTCGCGAATGGCGAGTCGGAACTCCGTGAAGAACGGGTCGGACGATTGAGCGCTCCAGGTAATTGTTGTTCCCACGGGTTGCCCGGAGGCAAGATCGGCAGTGAGGGTTACGGTAGGAGGGGCGGAGGCGACGGAGGCATAGGTGTTCGATGGGGCAAGGCCAAAAGAAACCAACCCGCTCAAGATGAGCATCAGCAGAAACTTCATCATGGTTCCTTACCTTTCGTGTGCGCGCACTTTAAAGCCTGCAACGTTACTCGTCGAGCGTATGGCGAGCCCTCCTTGGAGCGCGTGTAGCGGACGAGGTAGGTATCATTATATTCTGCTTCGTTTGGCTGCCTAGCAGGATTATCGAAGGCTGACTATCAAGGTAACCGTGAAGGCGGGCGCCCCCTGCTACCATGCTCGTGAGAGTGTTCCAATCAAACGATAGGGAGTGAACCTTATGACTGAGAAAACGGTAGGCTGCGCCATCGTGGGCGCTGGCATGGTGGCACGGTACCATCAGGCCGCGGTGGCTGCCTGCGCGGAGCAGGGCGCGCGGCTGGTGGCGATGGGCCACTATGATCCGGCACGCTTCGCTGCTATCACGGAGCATTTCCACGTTCCTGCTCTCTCCTTCCAGGACCTTCTGGCCCATCCCGAGGTCGAGGTGGTCATCCTGGCCACGCCGAGCGGGCAGCACGCCGCGCAGGCGATGGCCGCCGCGGCTGCCGGAAAGCATGTGCTGGTCGAGAAGCCGATGGCGCTGACGCGCCATGACGCCGATGCGATGATTGCTGCCTGCGCGCGGGCCGGTGTTCAGTTAGGGGTAGTCCTGCAGCGACGGATGGAGCCGCTCTTTCGTCGCATCCACGAGGCAATCCAGGCGGGGGCGCTGGGTGCGTTGACCATGGCGCAGGTAACCATGCCTTACCATCGCTCGCAGGGCTACTACGACCAGGCGGCGTGGCGGGGCACCTGGGCGATGGACGGGGGCGGGGTGCTGATGAATCAGGGCATTCACCTGGTGGACCTGCTCGTGTGGTTCATGGGCGACCCGGTGGCCGTGCAGGCTCAGGCGGCGACGTTGCATCGGGCAATCGAGGTAGAGGACACCCTTGTCGCCACCCTGCGCTTTGCAGGCGGTGCCCTGGCGACGCTCACCGCTACCACCACGTGCGAGCCGGGGTTGCCGCACCGCATCGAGCTGTACGGCACGCGCGGGAGCATCCAGGTGGAGGGGGAATTTCTTGTGCGTTGGGTAGAGGCGGGCTCCCTCCCTGATACCAGTACAGCGGGTCAAGGCGATGCAGGGGCGTCGGGCGATCCGGGCGGCATTGATACTGCGGGCCACATCGCCATCCTCCGTGACTTTCTTGACGCTATCCACGCCAACCGCGCGCCCCTAGTGGATGGCATGGAGGGGCGTCGCAGTTTGGCAGTGGTGCGCGATGTGTATGCGGCGGCGCGAATCGGCGGGTGAGCGGCGGGGGATAGGATTACTGCTTGCTGGCGGGGCTAATCCATAAGGGTTCGATTGCTGTCAAGGGCTGGTCCCACAACCCCAGTTGCCTGTCCAGCCGGAACAGTTGTGCCCAGTCGCGGGCATCAAAAGCCTTGCGAAGTCGCCCGGCATAGGAGGCAACGAGCAGCTTCACATAATACTCTGCATCGTACTCCGCCTGGCTCTTGCCTGTTGGGCCTGTGGCATCGCTTGGGTCGGCAGCGCCGATCGTGGTGCTCTCGGTGCCGTCGTCCGCCGCGTCCGGTAGCCACACAGGCTGACCGTCCGCGCCACGATAGCAGCGCACGCGCTCCCCCGGGCGCCACTGCTCACGTCCGGCCCGGAGGAGCGCCTCGTAGGCAAACTCGCGATGATGCTCGCGGGTGCGAAGGTAGCTCTCGGGGCTTTTGGTCAGCCGCACCCGTCGCGCCACGTCAGCCGCGGGGAGGGCACCCTCGCGCAGGCTGGCCACCGTATCCAGAAAGGCTTGCCGCACCCCCGGCACATCCCCCCTTAGCGTGCAGCGAAGCGCATGGTGCAGAAAGCGCTCGCCGAAGGGCTCCGCGCGGCTGGAGCGCATGGCAACCCCGCGCACGATAAGCTCTCCCTCGTAGGTGAGCAGGGCGTAGTTTTTGACCTCATGGCTGAACATCGCTGCGTAGCGCCCGTCGAATTCCAGCTGTAGCCCCTGTGGCAGCGTTTCCCCTACCTCGGCAACCAGCCCGCGCTCCTGCTGCTCCGTCCAGCCAAGCGGCGCGGCAAAATAGACCCCGTCGGTATCCGCTTCGATGAGCGTGACCCCTCGGCGGCGCAGCGCTTCGACCACCGTATCCAGCACCTCGCGCCCCCGCCGCGTCACCTCGTCCGCCGCCGCTGCGTCCGCGAAGAGGGCCATCTCCCCCGCCCCCATGTACCCATACGCCGAGTTGATGACCAGCTTCATCGCTGCCTGAATCGCGTGGTGGCGTCCCCCTTCAAGGGAATTTGCAGGCGCGGCGCGCGCCGCAGCCTTGTGGTGGAGGCGAAGGTCCGTCAGCCGCGCCACCAGCCCCACCAGCACGCCGAGGGGATCGCAGGCAGGGCCGATCCGGTACAGGCGCATGAGCGAGGGATAGAGCGAGGCGATATCCGCCTTGACCACCTGCTGGGCCACCCCGGTAGCAAACAGGTAGGCGCCCCCGCCTGTATGGTGACCCGTGCCCGGCGCTCGGGCGCCGGACGGTGCTGGCAGCGCCGTGCCGTGGTGCAGGTAGGCGCGGACCAGCATCGGCTCCAGGATGCCCATAGCCGGCCCCGCCGCTGCCACGCTCTCGTAGCGGCGGGGGGCCATGCCAGCCAGCGCGAAGGCAGGGCCGAGAAGTCGCTGGGAAAGCGCATCCACCTCGGCCACGTCGTCCAGCGCATAGCGGCGGACCACCTCCGGATCGCTCTGGTAGCGCTGCGCGATGGTGGCGCCGGCAAGGTAGGTGCGGTCGGGGCGAGCCACCCCGAAGGCGCGAGCCACCGCTTTCAAGCCATGGCTGGGTAGGTCGCGCACGACGAAATCATGGCGGCGCACGGCATCCAGCGTGTCCAGAAGTTCGCGCCCGGCAAGGCTGAATCGTTGGCGCCGCCGCCGTCCGCCGCCGCCCCCCTCTTCAAAGGCGCGCAGCGGCAGGGGCCCGGGCGCGCGCCCCATCAGGAGCGGCACGCGCAGGTGGGCGGCGCGTGCCGCAAGGAAGGGGAGATCGAAGCCCAACAGGTTGTGGTTTTCCAGCACGTCCGGGTCGCGCTCGCGAATCAAGGCACACAAGTCGGCCAGGAGGCGCGGCTCATCCTCAGGGTGTGCCGCCTCCAGCACAATTTCCAGTCCGCGTGAGTCACGCAGGGCCACCATGAAGATTCGCCCCTCGTGCGGGCTCAGGGCTGTGGTTTCTAGGTCGAACTGAAGGCGGTGCAGGTCGCCATATTCGAGCCCCCGAAAATAGACGCGCCCTGTCTGCATCAAAAATTGCTCGACTGGCCCTACGCGGTAGTAATCCTCTACCTCTCCCAGGCTGGTGATCGCCCTTCCCAGCCGTCGGGAGGCCCCCGCGCACAGGCTGTCTTCCAGCGCCCTGCCACTTTTCGCAGACAGCAAGAACCTGTACGATCCCACCGACCCCTCCAGCACCTGATGGGTTACATCGGCCCCTTGCGCGGACGGTCCAGGGGGCTCAAGGTCAGCGAGGGTGGTGGCAAACAGCCACGGGCGGAAGCGCTCGCGCGTTGCCCGCACGCTCGCCCCATCGCGTTGCCAGATGATCGCCTGCCCCTCGCGCTCCGCCCAGACCGACACGATGCCAGGGGTGGGGTCCCAGCCGAAGAGCGCTCCGTCGTTTGGCGACTGAAGGTGCGGTGTGAGGGGTTCGGGTTCGACCATTCTACGGGTGCATCATGAAGGGGATGTTTACGGGGGCGATGATTTGTGGCTCTGGCTCGATGTTGTATCCGATAAGGTTTTTATATTCTACAGGACCAATCCCTTTCCGCAAGAGGGCATCGCGGCTTTTTTGCCTCAAGGGCGCGCACCGGCAGTTATCCAGATGCTGGTTGGCGTCAGAGCCAACCCTCCTCGCTGTCAAAGATTGTCAGCAGCAAGTAACTCGTGGTACCTTCCCTATCCTTATCAACCCATCGCAGGAACACCACCATGATCCGCATCCATCAGGACAACCTCCCCTTTGTAGGGAGCTCCCATCAATTCGTCGGGGCCGATAACGGCGATGTTAATGTCTCGGTCTTCCTCCTCAACGCGCTTCCGGGGCGCGGCCCCGGTCCCCATCGCCATCCCTACGACGAGGTCCAGTTTGTCCGCGAGGGACGCGGCCTCTGGACCGTCAACGGCGAAGAATTCGAGGCAGGCGCAGGGGACATCCTTGTGATCAAGGCGGGCGAGATTCACAGCTTCCGCTGCATCGGTGATGCGCCCCTTGTGCAACTGGATGTGCATTTGAGCCCGCGCTTCATTCAGGAAAACCTGTCTTCGCCATGACACCCTGCTGATTCGGCGCGCTCGGGAAAGACGATTAGGCCATCCTGGCTGGCTTGGGATCCTTGCGAACAGCTTTTTCTTCTTCCCTCGCCTTGCTTGACATTCACGTAACGTTATGGTTTATCATGCCTCAGGTGCCGCCCCTTCATCCACTCGCCACGCCGCCCAGGAGACATCCCCATGTCAGCACAGCAACCCGGCCTGGCAGGGCCCGACGCCCTCAGCGCCGTGCTAGCGGTTCACGAGGTGATCGAGATCGTTCGACAGTGGGTTGAACGCGAGGCGTCCCTCCTGCCGGGCTTTGCGGGGGCCTATCTGTGGGGAGGCATCACAGCCCTGCCGCAGGACGCTCCCTTTCCCCTGTACCGGGATGTGGATGTCGCCCTGGTGATGAGCGAGGGCGCACGGGACGAGAACCTGGAAGTGCTGTACCGCGGGGTCATGCTGGAAGTCAACCTGCAGGCGCTCGACGAGCATCGCGATCCGGAGGCGGTGCTGGCGGATCCCAGTCGGGGGCCGAACATGGCGACCACGCAGATTTTGGCCGACCCGACGGGGCGCCTCGTACCGCTTCAGCAGGCGGTTGCAGCGGACTATCACCGACGCCATTGGGTGCGCGCCCGCTGTGAGGCAGAGAAGCGGTCAGTCGAGAAACATCTGGCCGCGCTACGCCAGGCAGCCACCCCGGCAGAGCGCCTGGATGCTGTCTGGCTGCTGTTGAATGACCTGAGCGGGCTCCTTGCCGTCGCGCAACTCAAGCGGCCGACCACCCGTCGCACCTTGACCCTGCTGGCCGACCTGCTTCGCGAGCAAGGTCGTTCGGATCTGCACGAGGAGGCACTCGCGCTGTTCGGCTCTGACCGGATGAGCCGCGAAGCGGTTCAGGCGAGCCTCGATCAGAGCGCGATCGTCTTTGATCGGTCGGTGGAGGTGTACCAGACACCGACGCCCTATGGCTTCACCATCCGCCCCCACCTGCGCCCCTACCTGACCGGGGCCACGCAGGAAATGATTGACGAGGGGAACCATCGCGAGGCCATGTTCTGGCTGGTCGCGCTGGCCAGCGAATCCTATCTGGTGCTGCAAATCGACGCGCTCGACGAAGAGAAACCGCTCTTCGCCGCCCAGCAAAGAGCGCTCTACGAGACGCTAGGCTATGGTTCCGACGAAGGGTGGTCGGAGCGGGTGGCGACTGCCGAGCGCCTGGCTGAGGCACTCGTCGGCATGGCTGATGCCGTGGCTGCCCTTCAACCTGAATAACGCATGTTTGGAGAGGCTTCATGAGCAAGAAGCGAGATCGCAGCGAGGCCAGCGAGGAGAAGCAAGCACGCTGGCAGCAAGAAGCTGTCGAGTCCTGGGGGGATGGCGTCAAGCAGTCCATCCGACTGTGGAACAGCTACAGCGAGGCGGAGCAGCAGGCCATCCTGCAGGAGGGGAGCGAGATTTACCAGGCGATTGCTGCCCATATGGATGAGGGAGCAGACAGCCCGACCATTCGGGCGCTGATGGTACGCTGGCATGAGAACCTGCGCCACTTTTATGAACCGACGATCGAGCTCCTGGGCGGGTTGGGTGCTATGTACCATGACCATCCGGAGTTCAATGCCACCTTCACTGCCATTGACCCCGCTTTGCCCGGTTTTCTCAAAGAGGCGGTTGCCGTTTATGTGGATGAACTGGAAACGCAGTGGCTGGAGCGCGAGCTAGGAATCTTAGAGGAATAACCATGCCAAACAAGGACGAACCCAGACAGCCGGTCGCCCGACCCGTCATGGAGGGGCGGGTCGTGAGGCCCGGCGGAGCCAGCGACGACGGCGAGCGCGACCTGACCAGGCGGCTCGATATGTTCACCGTGGAGCAACCCCGTCGCCAGCTCAAAGACTTGATCCTGCCGGACGCAACGTTACAGCAACTTCGGAGCCTTCTGACCAAGATTCGCTACCATCAGGTGCTGTACGAGACGTTCGGCCTGAGCGAGGTGGATCCCTACGGGGGCCGCACCGCCATCAACCTGTTCGGCCCGCCGGGCACCGGCAAGAGCTTTTGCGCTGAGGCGATAGCGGATGAGCTGGGCATGGGAATGATCCGCGCCAATTATGCAGAGATCGAGTCGAAGTATGTAGGCGAGACTGCCAAGAATATCAAGGCTGCCTTCCAGAAAGCCCGCGAGAGCGAGGCATTGCTCTTGTTCGACGAGGCGGATTCGATCCTGGGCAGGCGACTGTCCAACGTGCGGCAGAGCACCGATCATGCGGTCAACGTCAGCCGCTCGGTGATGCTGCTGGAGCTAGACCGTTTTTCCGGCGTGACGGTCTTTGCCACCAACCTGGCCTCGAACTATGACACGGCCTTCGTGCGCCGCATCCTGGGCCACATCGAGATGCCCCTGCCCGACGCCGCACTCCGCGCCCGGCTGTGGCGCTATCACATCCCCAGCCGGATGCCGGTTCGCCTGAGCGAGTCAGACTGGCAAACGATGGTCGCGGAATCAGAGGGGCTGGCCGGCGGCGATATCCTCAACATCGTCATCAATGCGGCGTCCAGCGCCCTGGAGCGCGAGGGGCCAGAGTGTACGGTGAACGTGGAGGACTTTGTGACGGCAATCGCGGCGACGCGGCGGGCAAAGGCACAGGTTGGCGCGGGGTAGGCACCCCCGCCTACCCTTTCCTGCCAAAAAACGCCAACAGGGCCCCGTAGCACTCGTCCGGCGCTTCCTCGGCAATGTAGTGGCCGCAGGAAAACGCCTGCCCCTCCACCTCGTCCGCCCACGTCCGCCACACGCCGAGCACGTCAAGGTCGCGATAGCTTTCCTCCTGGCTGCTCCACAGCACGAGGACGGGGCAGCCTATGCGCTTCTTCCCGCGCTCTGCCTCGTCCAGGGCCCAGTCAATCGTGGCGCCGGCGCGGTAATCCTCGCACATCGCGTGGATGGTTGCCGGATCGGTGAAGCTGCGGCGGTAGGCAGCAAACGCTTCCGGCGACCAGTGAGTTGGCGGTTGCGCTCCGTGTCGCCTCCAATAAAAATAGTCGGGGTCCGCCCCGATGAGCCGCTCTGGCAGGTCGTAGGGCTGGGCAAGGAAGAACCAGTGCCACCACGAGAGGGCAAAGTCTTTGTTGCATCGCCGGAAGTGCTCGCCCGTCGGCAGGATGTCCAGCACGGCAAGCTTGAGGACCCGCTCCGGATGATCCAATGCCATGCGGTACGCACAGCGCGCCCCCCGGTCGTGCCCCGCCACACCAAAGCGCTCGAAGCCCAGGTGGCGCATCACCGCCACCCCATCCCGCGCCATGGCCCGCTTTGAGTACGGAGCGTGGTCGGGCGTCGTGGGCGGTTTGGAGCTATCCCCATAGCCGCGCAGGTCTGGCGCGACGACGGTAAAGGTTTGGGCCAGACGCGGGGCCACCCGATGCCACATCACGTGCGTCTGCGGGTGGCCGTGTAGCAGCAGGAGCGGGGGGCCGCTGCCCCCGTAGCGCACGTGAAGGTGCGCCTCCCCCGTGTCAATCATCGTCTGCTCAAAGTTCTCGAACAATTTCTACCTCCTACAAGCGCACCGCTCCCTATTGGGAGCAGTCGGGGGTGGGGGCTATAATCTGGCAAAGAATGGTGCGATCTGCAACAGAAAGAATGAGGCAAATGATGGACATCAAATGGTACGGGCACGCCTGTTTTCGGCTGAAGGAGCGGGGTGCTGTAGCGTTTACCGACCCATTTCCCTTGCAGGGCATGGGGTATAGCCGCCCGAAAAGCAAGGCGGACGTGGTCACCATAAGTCACGAGCACCCGAATCACGCTTCCCTGGATGGATTTTCCACCACTCCCTTTGTTATCACCCGCCCTGGGGAGTACGAGGTCAACGGTATCTTTGTGACGGTGATCCGCACCTACCATGACACCAAGCAGGGCGCCGAACGCGGCTTCAACAATGTGGTCCTCTTCCAGTTTGAGGACTTGAGCGTTTGTCACCTGGGCGATTTGGGCCACGTCCTCTCGCAGGAAGAGGTGGAAAAGCTCAGTTCGGTAGACGTGCTACTCGTACCGGTTGGGGGGGAAGGGACCCTGAGCGCGGCGCAGGCGGCGGAGGTGATTAGCCTGATCGAGCCGTACTATGTGATTCCGATGCACTATAAAACGGATACCTATGCGGGCAAGATGGAGGGCGTCGAAAAGTTTCTTAAAGAGATGGGAGCGACGGCGCCCCAGGTCACCGATGAGTTGCGCCTGACCCGCAGCAGCCTTCCAGAAGAGACGCAGGTGCTCCTGCTCAACTACAACTGATCGGTATGCGAGCTCTCCTTCTCCTGTGCCTGATCACCTTGCTGCTGGCTGCCTGCGGCGGGGCTGCCACCCCCCGTGCCAGCGAGAGCGACGACGTACGACAGATGCTCTCGGAAAATCGGCTGGAAGAGGCAGAAACAGCGCTCCAGACAACATTGGCGCGGGACGCTGACAACGTGGATGCGCTGATAAATCTGGGGGCCCTGCGCTACCAGCAGGGGGAGCTCGCCGAAGCCATCGAGCTCTTCGAGCGGGCGCGCACCCTGGCCCCGACCGACGCCGACCTGCTTTATAATCTGGGTAGCGCCTATGCCCAGCAGCGCAACTTTGATCGGGCGATTGTTTTATACAACGAGGCAATCGCCCAGAACAACGCCCTGCCCATGCCCTATTTTGGGCTGGGCACCGTTTACCACGCGCAGGGCAAGGCCACGGAGGCGACCGAGGCACTGAACCGCTTCCTTGCGATCAGCCAGGATGCCGACCTGCGACAGCGCGCCCAGCAGATGCTGGCTGACCTTCAGGCGGAGTGAGCCGCCCTCACAGCTTTGCCAGCACGTCGGATACGGAGATGATGCCGAGCAATGGCTCCTTGGGGTCCCCGCGTTCGGTGACGAACACAGCGGCGACGTGCGGCCCCTGCAGGTGGGCCAGCACCTCGTCGTAGGGGGCCTCGGGCGGCAGGAAGACCACCTTTTCGAGCGAATCAGCGCTCATCGCATCGGCCACGGTGGGGGATGCTACCTTGGAGCGCACCTGCTGCGACAGAATGTCGCGATTGGTGAGCAGGGCGACGACCCGCCCGTCGCGCAGAACGGGCAGGCGCGAGATGTCGTGGCGCAGCATCCGGTCCCGCGCCTCCAAGAGCGGGTCCGCCTCGCCGATTGCCTGGGGCGAGGGCGTCATCAACTGGGCCGCCGCCATCGCCTCGCGGCGGAACAGGGTTGCCATAAAGTCGAGCAGTTCTTCTGCTAGCGGCGGGCTGATGAGCAACCCGGAGCGATGCGAGATGCAGTTTCGTACATCCACATAGCGCCGGGCGCGTGCTGCCTCGCTTTTGGAAAGCCGCCCCCGCTGCTGGATATACTCGATAAAGTTAGCCATGCCGCTGCGCTCATTGCGGAACCCCAGGTCGGTGGCATTCTCATAAAGCCAATCTTCGAGCAAGCGAAGGGCTTCCGTCCCTGCCCCGTGGGCATCCTTCTCCAATCGTGTTCGCAGGACGGACACGTGCTCGTACCAGTTGTGCTGCATGATGGCTCCCTTTGCTCGCTCTCGTTCGCTGCCTCTGCGCAGCATCCCCAATTATGAAAGCCCGCCGCCTCTCCGGCAATTTCTGCAAGCTCTGACTGGTTCTTTGCCTTGTCGGTGGCCCTCAGACGTTTCATCATTCTGGGGCTTGTGGCATAATAGGCGCTGGCTGGCCCTTTGGGCTGTTGCCACCACGGTGCGATTTACACGACGAGGCAGCATCAGACAAACTGACGGGGGGGTGAAATGGGCTCTCTTGACCTGTGGGGGGCAATCGCAGCATCGTTGCTGCTGCTGCAATGTATAGTCTTCAATCTAATCTTTGTAGCGTTGGGCCTCGGCCTTTGGAAGGGCTCGGAGTGGCTCCACCTGAACGCGAGTCGGGGGCTGCGCTTCGTCGCTCGTTACCTGGACATGGGCGCGGGCTACGTGACCAAGGGGGAGCAGTTGGTGGTGGGCCCATTCGTGCGTTGGCGCGGGCGAATCGTCGGCGCTCGCACGGCCTGGCGCCGCCTGCGAGGGTAAGATGGACTTTTCCTTCGACGTGTTCTGGCGGGCCTTCGGCTGGTTTGGCATGGTCTGGTTCACCTCCGCTGCTCTCTTCGTGATCAGCATGCAGTTTTTGTTACCGCGTGCTTGGAATCAAATCCGCGCCCGCCCGCCCCACGGACCGGGGTGGGCGCACACCCTCTGGTATCGGCGGAGGCAGGTGTACGGCTTCATGATGACGCTTTCCCTCGCGTTGGGCATCGGGGCGGCTGCTCTTTTTCTGGCAAACGTCGCGTTTGGTAGTGGCTAATAAGAGGGCAAGCAGGCGAAAGTAACGGGCTTCGTGGTGAGGGCCAAAAGGCCCGGACCTGGCATAACTTAGAAAGGACGGTAGGGCGTGAAGATTCAGTATAGGCAGCAGGTGACATTCGTTGGGATGCTGATTGGGGCCATGTTGGGCGCAGTGGGGGCGCTCTTGTGGCTGGATCATTTGTCAGGCCGCGAGATTCCTGAGACGAAGGCGACCACGGTTGGCTTTGGGGACATGGCGCGCATCGCTACAGCGATCCTGGCTCTGGTGCGGCAGGTGAACGCCCTTGCAGCCGAAAAGGACGAGCCCGCCTGACCTGTCCTCCCGTAGGTGAGGTAATGAGCGCGCCCTCTGGCTCTCTTTCTGCGCGTCATTGGGGCGCTCTCCTCTTCCTGTTCCTTGTAACAGTGACGGCCCAGGGAGCGCTCTTGTGGCTTCTTCTCTCGGATCTGGCGCTGACGGGCCACGTGGTGGGGTCGGCGGCGCGTGCTGCCCGTCAGCCGCCCGTCACCTCTACCCTCCCCCCCGATGCCACGCGCGAGCGGCACGTGGTTCAACTCGTTTTGGCTTCCAGCCCAACCCCTTCGCTTCCGCCAGCCACCAACACGCGAGCGCCAACCCCAACGCCTTCTAACACGGTCACGCCGCCCCCCACCCCTACGCCTAGCGCGACCGCCACGCTGACGCCCACGCCGCCGCCAACCCCTACTGCCACGGCGACGGCCACCCCCTCCCTGACGCCTACGCCCCTGCCCTCTGAGACGGCGACCCCGTCCCCCACACGTACGGCGCGCCCCAGCCGCACGCGCACGGCGACCCCTACAGGAACTCCCTTTGTCATCCCTAGCCAGACTCCGACATCTGAGGTCATCGGCCCGACCGACGCGACCCCGTCGGTGGCCGGTCCGCGTCCCCCCGCCCCGCGCGTGTCCGCGACGCTCAGCGTAGGGGGGGTCCTGCTTCAGTGGGGCAGGGATGAGGGTACGGAGCGCTACCAGATTTATTCCAACCTGGGCAGCGGGTTGGAGGTCTATCGGTTGGTGACAGAGACGACGGAAACCGTGTGGCTGGACACCCATGTCACAGCGGGGCAACAGGTGCGCTATCAGGTGTTTGCGGTGAGGGGGGACGTTCTTTCCACCCCGGTGCTCATCACCGTGACGATCCCCCAGGGGCTCGCCTGGTTGGACAATCCGGCTCCGCCGCCGGGCGAGGCCGCCCCCACCGCCACGCCCGCGCCCCTCGTGTTGAGGCTGCTCAGTCGTACCAGTTATCGCGATCCGGCGGGGCGCTTCCACCTGGTAGCCCTCTGGCAGAACCCGCACGATGTGGCACTTCAGGGAATCCGAATCCGGGTGCGGCTCTGGGAGGAGGGACGAACTGGATTCCGCACCCTTGAGCAGGAACCGCTCACCTCCTCAGCCCTTGCAGGCGAGACGATCCCCATGCACGTGGTGCTGGAGGAGGGTGCCCCTCGCACCTATACCCTCGCGGCGCAGGGGGTGCCGGGGGAAGCCCCCGCGCGCTTGCTTGTGGTTGAGGAGAGTGAGGGGCGAATCGGTGACGATGGTCTGTATTATGTTCGTGGGCGCGTTCGGAACGCGGGCAGCATGGCGGTGGCCCAGCCCCGCCTGATGGGGATGCTTCTGGATGAGCAGGGGGAGCCCCTTGCTGCGGAAGAGGGACTTCTTACCCCTGACCCGCTCCAGCCAGGCGGCACTGCCACATTCGTCCTGACTTTCCGTGCACTGCCTGGGATAGCGGCGCATCGGGTCTTTGCCTTTCCCTAGGGGAACACTCTGGCAGAGCGCATGTTTGTTAGTTTGGAATCATTCTAAAGTAAAGCATCTGTATAGTTGACTCGCTTACTCAACAATGGTAAGATTCACCCAGCAATTTATGCATCCACGCCACAACAACGTATCACAAGATCAATCGCAGCAGGAGGACCCTCACCACTATGTCGGAGCCCGCAGTTCTTGAAATCAAAGACCTTCACGTTTCCGTGGAGGGTAACGAAGTCATCAAAGGTATAACCATGACCATCAAGCAGGGCGAGATTCATGCCTTGCTTGGGCCGAACGGTGCCGGAAAATCTACCCTCGGCTATGCCATCATGGGCCACCCCAAGTATGAGATTGGTGGGGGAGAGGTGCTGCTGAACGGGGAAAACCTGTTGGAAATGGAAGCCAACGAGCGAAGCCGCAAGGGCATCTTTCTCGCCTTCCAGTATCCCATCTCCATCCCTGGCGTAACGGTGGCGAACTTTCTCCGCACCGCGCTAAACGCACGCCGCACGGAGGCGCAGGGCAAGATCAGCCCCATGGAGTTCCGCCGCCTGCTCACTGGCAAGATGGACCAACTCGGCGTGGACCGCTCTTTTGCGGGGCGCTACCTGAACGAGGGGTTCTCCGGTGGGGAAAAGAAGCGGGCCGAGATTCTGCAGTTGGCCTCGCTGGAGCCCAAGATTGCGATCCTCGATGAGACCGACTCTGGACTGGATATTGATGCCATGCGTATCGTCGCGGACGGCGTGAACCAGTTGCTTGGCCCGGAGATGGGTTTGCTCGTCATCACCCATTACCAGAGATTTTTGAACTACATCAAGCCCGACTTTGTCCATGTGATGCTGGACGGCAAGATCGTCGCCCAGGGCGGCGCGGAACTTGCCGAGCAATTGGACGAGAAGGGCTATGAGTGGATACGCGAGCACTACGGTAACCAGGAGGTCGTCCATGGCTGATTCACCAACATTTGAGCAACTGTCCGAGTCGGATCGCATCCAACTCATCAACAATTCCTATGCGGAAAAGTATGGCTTCCACGACTCGGAGGAGGGGTATACCTTCAAGAGCCGCAAGGGGCTGAGCGAGGAAGTCGTTGCCGAGATCTCCCTCATGAAGGGCGAACCTGAGTGGATGACCGAGTACCGCCTCAAGGCACTGGAAATCTTTCGCAAGAAGCCCATGCCCACCTGGGGCGGGGGCAGCACGCTCCACGAGATTGACTTTGACGACATCTTCTATTACATGAAGGCGTCGGAGGGCGAAGTCAAGTCGTGGGACGACGTGCCTGAAGATGTGAAGCGCACCTTCGATCGCCTGGGGATCCCCGAGGCGGAGCAAAAGTTCCTGGCGGGCGTGGGCGCGCAGTACGAGTCCGAGGTGGTCTACCACAACATCAAGAAGGACCTGGAAGACAAGGGCGTGATCTTCCTTTCGACGGACCACGCGCTCCAGCAGTATCCCGACTTGTTCCGCGAGTATTTTGGCACGATTATCCCTGCGTCGGACAACAAGTTCTCTGCCCTGAACTCCGCCGTCTGGTCGGGTGGCTCCTTCATCTACGTCCCCAAGGGCGTCCATGTGGAGATGCCCCTGCAGGCCTATTTCCGCATCAACGCGCAGAACATGGGGCAGTTCGAGCGTACCCTCATTATCTGCGATGAGGGGAGCTGGGTGCACTACGTTGAGGGTTGCACGGCACCTACCTACACCACGAACTCGCTCCACTCCGCCGTGGTCGAGATTATCGTGAAGAAGGGTGCCCGTTGCCGCTACACGACCATCCAGAACTGGTCCACCAACGTCTTCAACCTTGTCACCAAGCGCGCCGTCTGTGAGGAGAGCGCGACGATGGAATGGGTGGACGGAAACATCGGCTCCAAGCTCACGATGAAGTACCCCGCCGTGTACATGATGGGGCCGCATGCCAAGGGTGAGATTTTGTCCATCGCCTTTGCGGGCAAGGGGCAGCACCAGGACGCTGGCGCCAAGGCCATCCATGCCGCTCCTTACACCTCCTCGGTGATTACCTCCAAGTCCATCTCCAAGGATGGGGGGCGGGCCGGGTACCGTGGGCTGGTGCAGGTGTTGGAGGGCGCGCACGGCTCCAAGTCGAACGTGCTCTGCGATGCGCTCATCCTGGACGAGGAGAGCCGCTCGGACACCTACCCCTACATTGACATCCGCGAGGACGATGTCTCCATCGGCCACGAGGCCACGGTCTCCAAGGTGGGCGAGGAGCAGTTGTTCTACCTGATGAGCCGCGGCGTCGGCGAGGAGGAGGCGATGAGCATGATCGTTTCCGGCTTTATCGAGCCCATCGTCAAGGAGCTCCCGATGGAGTACGCGGTCGAGATGAACCGCCTCATCCAGTTGGAGATGGAAGGCTCCGTCGGGTAAGCGCACGCCCAACGAGCGACGACCGATGACCGAGCCAGGGGGTCATCGGTCGTGCTTTTCCTCGCCAGGATTTATGACAAAATACAGCTTCCCAGCCAAGGGAAGTGAAACAAGAACAAGAATCAGACGGAGGTAACCGTTAGTGAGTGATCATGTGATGGAGGCAGAGGCGCTCTCGTACGGCGAGATGCTGGCGCTGAGCGAGCGGATGGGGGAGCCCGCCTGGCTGCGCCAGCGCCGCGAGGAGGCATGGAGGCTTTATCTAGAAACCCCCTTTCCCGACTCAAGCAAAGATGAACCCTGGCGCCGCACCAACGTGCGCCCCCTGGTCCGGCGGCTACCCCGGATGGCCCATGCCCCGCAGAGTGCGCTGGTAGAGGCCATCGAGGCGCTTCCTGAGGGGATCCAGAGCGTGCTTCGCGAGAGCGACAAGCGCGGCGGCCTTCTGGTGCGCCGCGACAACAGCATGGTCTATCACGAACTGGACGAGGAGTATGCCGAGCAGGGGGTCCTCTTCATGGACCTGAGTCGGGCCCTGCAAGAGCACCCCGCGCTGGTCGAGCGATACCTGGGCCAGCAGGTGCGGGCGGACGAGGGCAAGTTTGAGGCGCTGCATGCAGCGTTTGTTAACGGCGGGGCCTTCCTCTATGTGCCAAAGGGGGTAGTCCTTGAGCGGACCTTGCAGGTGATCCACTGGCTAGACAGCCAGGAGGTGATGCTTTTCCCCCACACCCTCGTCGTGCTCGAAGAGGGCGCGCAGGCGACTGTGATGGACGAGTACCTTTCCGAGGGTAGCGAGGGCACCGTTCTGGTGAACGGTGCGGTTGAATTGTTCGTCGGGCGCGCCTCAGTGCTGGTCTACCTCCAGCTGCAAAACTGGGGCGAGAATGTCACGCATCTGAGCTTTAGCCGGGGTGCCACCCAGGCGAACGCGAACTTGAACTGGACAGTGGGCCAATTTGGCGCGAAGCTAACCCGCTTCCAGACCGAAGCCGAGATGGCGGGGCAGGGCGCCACCGCGCTGCTCAACGGGGTCTTCTTCCCCACCGCCGCACAGCAGCATGGCAACTATACCCTGCAGCGGCACATCGCCACGCACTGCTCCAGCGACTTACTTTTCAAGGGTGCTCTGAAGGAAAACAGCCGCTCCGTCTACGAGGGGGGCATCAAGGTGGAGAAGGGGGCCCAGCAGACCGACGCCTACCAGGCGAACCGGAACCTGATGCTTTCCCGCAACGCCCATGCCGATTCGATCCCCAGCCTGGAAATCGAGGCGCACGAGGTCCGCTGCACCCATGGCTCCACCACCAGCCAGATGGACGCCGAGGAGATCTTCTACCTTCAAAGCCGCGGGATTCCGCTGGAGCCTGCCACCAAGCTAGTCGTCGAAGGCTTCTTTGTTCCCGTGCTGGATCGCATCCCGCTGCGCGAGGTGCGTAACCGCCTCAAGGATGCCATCCAGCGCAAGATGTCCTGAGGCTTGTCCCGGATCCACCCATGCCTAGCCGCCAGGAAGCCATCGAATTTATCCTCGACCACTATGAGAGCCCACGCAATCGCGGCGCGCTCGATCCGGCCGACGTGGTGATGCGTGGGGGAAACCCCACCTGTGGCGACGTGGTGACCCTGTTCCTGCGGATCCACCCGACAGCGGGAACGATCGAGCGGCTTCAGTTCATCGGTGAGGGCTGCACCATCAGTCAGGCGGCAGCCTCGCTCACCACCGAGCGGGTACAGGGGATGACCATCGAGGCGGCGCACGCCCTGCGTGCTGCCGATCTCCTGGAAGAGATGGGCGAGGGGGTGCTCGGCGCGCGTCGTCGCTGTGCCACCCTTGCCCTGCACACCCTGCGTGCGGCCCTGAGCAGTTACCTTCAGCAGGAAAGCGATGCCAGCCGCGAGGTGGCCGGGTTAGACTTTTCTATCCCTGACGCCCCATCGCCGAGCACGCCCCCCGGCTAACGGGCCCGCGTCATCTTGACACTCGTCTCAAGGGAAGGTATCACCCCGCATCCCTATCAGAAGGAACCTCAATGGCAAGATTGGTTAGCGTAGCCAGAACCAGTGACGTGCCGCCGGGCCATGCGATCGTCGTAGACGTGGACGATCTCGAGATAGCGCTTGCCCATGTGGAAGGCGAAGGGTTCTTCGCCATTGACGACCTTTGTACCCATGATGGGGGGCCGCTTGGGGAGGGGGCACTGCAGGACGGAGCGCTCGAGTGCCCGCGCCACGGCGCGCTATTTGACGTGCGTAGCGGCGAGGCGCTTACGTTGCCTGCCATTATGCCCGTGCGCGCCTATCGCGTCGTCGTAGAAGGGGACGAGATTAAAATAGCTATCCCTGACCGTTGAGTCGGCCAGGTCGTTTCATCACCAAGGAGAAGTATCTATGTTGGACTACAACCAGACAAACGAAACTGTGAACATGGCCCTGATCGAAGAGGCGCGGCGGCAGGTAGAGGCCGGGGCCGCGCCCACCGAGGAGGCCGTGCGCGAATCGCTGCGGCAGGTGGTGGACCCCGAAATCGGACTGGACGTGATCGCCCTCGGCCTGATCGAGCTGGTTAACTTTCTGCCCGACGGTAAAGTGGTGGATGTGGACATGCTCCTGACCACCCCCTTCTGCCCCTATGCGCCCTGGATGGTGCAGCAGGTAAAAGAAAAGGCCGAGATGGTCGCCCCAGGCTGGACGATTGATGTAGAAGTGCTCGCCAAGCAGTGGGACCCCTCCATGATGGAAGACCCGGGGCTGCTTGGCTTCGGTAGCGGTGGCTGGTAGCGCTTCGCTGGTCACCGCTCGTCACAGGTGCCACCTGATTTGACAGATTAGCGAAATCAGGACACACTTTATCCATGATGAATGAGACCTTCGTGCAGGCTTGCTTGTGTTGTAGGCGGGAGCGTTAGCACCCGCTGATTTGGCACGCGCCAAGACCAGACGATCAAGCGACCAACAGCGGCAGACGCTCTCGCGCCTCCAGCCCTCTTTCCCGAGGCGCTCACGCGTGAGCGGTCCCTCGTGAGGGATGGGTGACACACCCACTGCACTGTTGGTCTTTTTGTTTGCCTGCCTGTTGCCCGGCACAAGCACCTTTTCGAAGGTAGCAACTTCTCAAATCCACCTGTCAATCAGAGGAGAATCAGCCATGGCCGATACCAAGCCAATCGAAGAGCGAGGGTATTCCAACGCGGACGTGCTCGTCAGCACCGAATGGGTAGCGCAGCACAAGGACGACCCGGATGTCCGAGTGCTTGAAAGCAACGAGGACGTGCTGCTCTATGACCTGGGCCACGTGCCCGGTGCCCTGAAGATAGACTGGCACGATGACCTGAACGATGCGCTGCGCCGTGACTACATTTCCAAAGAAAAGTTTGAGGAACTGGCCAGCCGGCTCGGCATCACCCCGGAAACTACCGTGGTTTTTTATGGCGACAAGAACAACTGGTGGGCCACCTACGCCCTATGGGTCTTCCGCCTCTTTGGCCACGACAATGTGAAGGTGATGGATGGGGGACGGCAGCGCTGGATTGACGAGGAGCGCGAGCTGACTCGCGATGTTCCGAGCGTCGAGCCGACCGAGTACGCCGCCCAGGAGCGCGACGAGAGCCGCCTCCGCGCCTTCCGCCAGGACGTGCTCCAGCACATCGAAGGGCAGGGCCAGCTGGTGGATGTCCGCTCGCCCCAGGAGTACTCGGGCGAGAAACTGCACATGCCCGATTACCCGCAGGAGGGGGCCATGCGAGGTGGCCACATCCCTGGGGCGCAGAGCATTCCCTGGGCACGCGCGGTAAACGCCGATGGTACCTTCAAGAGCGCCGAGGAACTGCGCGCCATTTACGAGGAAGAGAAGGGGCTCAGTTCCGATGCCGAGACGATCGCCTACTGCCGCATCGGCGAGCGCTCCAGCCACACCTGGTTCGTGCTGACCTACCTGCTGGGCTACCCCAACGTCCGCAACTATGACGGATCGTGGACCGAGTGGGGTAACCTGGTGAACGTCCCCATCGAGAAGTAGTAGCAGGGAGCAAGATGGGTGCGTGAGGCAGTCACCTCGCTCACGCACCCGGAGCGCGCCCCATCGAACCAACGATATCTAGGAGAAACAGATGGCAACCGTATTCGTGCCTACCCCGCTGCGGCGGCTGACCGGCGGACAAAACAAAGTGACAGTGGAAGCCAGCACCATCCGCGAGCTGGTCGAGCAGCTTGAAAGCGCCCATCCGGGGTTGAAAGAGCGGCTGCTCGACGAGCAGGGAGACATCAAGCGCTTCATCAACGTTTTCGTGGATGGCGAGGAGATTCGAGGGCTCCAGGGCGATGAAACCCCCGTTGGTCCTACCAGCGAGGTGAGCATCATCCCGGCGATGGCAGGCGGTGCCTGACGCGAGGGCAACCTGCGGCTGGGCAAATATCGTGACAATTGAAGTGGATTGATAGCAACAAGGGAACAAGTGATGGCAGAAAAGAAATCGGGGCGGCAATACTTGAATGAGGTGCTGACCCAAGTACCAGAAATTACGGTGCACGAGTTGCAGCAGCAGAGCCGCAACGGGGGCGGGCTGCGCGTGCTGGACGTGCGCGAGCGCGACGAGTGGGAGCAGGGGTACGTGCCAGGGGCGAAGTTCATTCCCCGGGGCCACCTGGAAATGCAGGTAGAGAACTGGGAAGTGGATCGGGATGCGCCCATCGCCATCTATTGCGCGGGCGGCGTGCGCAGTGCCTTTGCGGCGCGCACCCTGCAAGAGCTTGGCTACAGCAACGTCGTCTCCGTCAAGGGGGGGTTCGGCGCGTGGAAGAACGCTGGCTATCGTTTTGATCAGCCCTTCCGCTTTACCGACGAGCAGCGTATCCGCTACTCGCGCCACACCCTGCTGCCGGAGGTTGGGGAAGCGGGACAGGCACGGTTGCTCCAGGGCAAGGTGCTCCTGATTGGCGCGGGGGGGCTGGGCAGCCCGGCGGCGCTTTATCTCGCTGCGGCAGGCGTGGGCACGCTGGGCATCGTAGACTTTGACGTGGTGGACCTGTCGAACCTTCAGCGCCAGATATTGCACAATGAGGATCGCATAGGCACCCCCAAGGTGGAATCCGCGCGCGAGACGCTGCGCAAGCTGAACCCGGACGTGCAGGTTGTGGCCCACAACGAGCCGCTCAACTCGGAAAACGTGATGGAGTTGATAGCGGGCTATGATGTGATAGTCAATGGATGCGATAACTTCCCCACGCGCTACCTGATCAACGATGCGGCGGTGATGGCAGGCAAGCCGCTCGTGGATGGCTCGATTTTCCAGTTCGAGGGGCAGGTTACCGTATACAACCATGAGGAAGGCCCCTGCTATCGCTGCCTCTATCCGACCCCTCCGCCCCCTGGCGAAGTGCCAAGCTGTGCCGAGGGCGGCGTGCTGGGTGTGCTGGCCGGCGTGGTGGGCTCGATCCAGGCGTTGGAGGCCATCAAGATCATCCTGGGGATCGGCAGCGTGCTTTCCGGACGGCTGCTGCTGTTTGACGCCCTGGAAACGGATTTCCGCGAGGTGCGCATCAAGAAGCAGGCCGCCTGCCCGGTCTGTGGGGAGCATCCTACCGTCACCGAGTTGATTGATTACGAGCAGTTCTGCGGCTCGCCCTTCCCGCGCGCGCTGGACGAACTGCAAGCTGCCTGACAACCAAGCCGGACCACGATGAATCAGGCCCCCGGAGCGGGGCCTGGCACGAATCGTGCATCTATCAAGATTACAAAGCACGTAGTACATTGTGCAACGACCCTAACAATGCACATCGCGGCCAACGTCACACCCGCCCGCACAATGTACTCGTGCTTTTGCATGGATGGAGATAGTCGGATGAATAGTGGAACAACTTCCCAACCGTATACCCTGCCCAATGCGGAAGCAGCGCTCGAGCGGGCGCTGCACGTGAGCGGCAACGGACACCATCGCGGGCATGGCGCGCACGACCACCACGCCTTCCTGCATCGCCCCGTCACAATCCTGGAGCGCGTGGGGGATACCCCGCTGCTTCAGGTGCGATCCCTTGCAGGTCAGTGGAACATTTCGCCCCGCGTAGAGCTTTACGCTAAGGCGGAATGGTTCAACCCCGGCGGCTCGGTTAAGGATCGGGCCGGGCTGCGCATCATCGAGGAAGCGGAGCGCAAGGGGACTCCTTACAAGAGACAAAGTGCTGATTGACAGCACCAGTGGCAACACCGGCATAGCCTATGCCTGGATTGGCGCGGCCAAGGGGTACCGCGTCTCGCTCGTGATGCCGGAAAACGTCTCGGAAGAGCGCAAGAAGATTCTCAAGGCCTACGGCGCAGAGTTGATCTTCACGGACCCTCTGGAGGGCAGCGATGGCGCCATCCAGCATGTCCGCTCCCTCGTCGCTGAGGACCCCGACCGATACTATTACGCCAACCAGTATGACAACGACGCCAACTGGCAGGCGCACTTTCTTTCCACTGGCCCCGAGGTGTGGGCGCAAACTGAGGGGCGCATCACCCATCTTGTGGCGGGGGTAGGTACCAGCGGGACGATCATGGGCGCGGGCCGGTTCATGCGCCGGATCAACCCGGACGTGCGCGTCGTCGGCGTGCAGCCCTACGACGAGCTTAGCGTGATCGAGGGGCTCAAGCATATTGAAACCGCCATCGTGCCGGGCATCTATCAGGAAAGCGTCCTGCATAGCACCCGCTTCGTTCGGCCGGATGACGCTTATACCACCACCCGCGCCCTAGCGACGCATGAGGGGTGGTTCGTCGGCTTCAGCTCAGGGGCTGCCATGCATGCCGCGCTGACCCTGGCCCAGGAGTTGGACGAGGGCGTTGTCGTCGCCATCCTGCCGGATGGGGGCGTCAAGTATCTGAGCCTGATGTAACTGTAATTTTTACCAACGCGCGCAGAGGACGATCCTGCGCGCGTTTTTTGTTTGCTGTCGGCTGGATGAGCCCCGTTTTGCACTCTCAATCCTGGTCGAAAGGCCATTGCCTCGGCGTGCTCCGGTCAGTACACTTTACGGATAGGGCATGGGGGTGCGAGGCTACTCTGGTCCCGTTCTTGCTTGCCCTTTATCGTATCCCTATTAGTGACAAGAAGGAGCACACCTATGGCTTTTGAATTACCCCCCCTTCCCTACGACTACAACGCGCTCGAGCCGCATATTGATGAAGAAACGATGCGGCTGCACCACGACAAGCACCACGCTGCCTATACCAAGAATTTGAACGATGCGCTTTCCGGCACGGAGTGGGAAGGGCGCGATGTGGAGGAGGTTCTGCAGAATCTGGACAGCCTCCCTTCCGATATTCGCACCAAGGTTCGGAACAACGGCGGCGGCTATGCCAACCACAACCTCTTTTGGGAGATTATGGGCCCGAATGGCGGGGGCGAGCCGACCGGTGCCCTGGCGGACGCCATCAACCAGAGCTTTGGGAGCTTCCAGCAGTTCAAGGAAAAATTCCAGAGCACGGCAACCGGCCAGTTTGGCTCCGGCTGGGGCTGGCTCTGCGTGGGGGAGGGCGGCACCCTCGAGGTGACCAGCACCCCCAACCAGGATACCCCCGTGATGCAGGGCAAGACCCCCATCCTCGGGCTGGATGTCTGGGAGCACGCCTACTACAAGAAGTATGGTCCGGCCCGCGCTGATTACGCCAGCGCCTGGTGGAACGTGATCAATTGGGACGAGGTTGGCAAGCGCTACGAGCAGGCCAGCTAGCACCTTTCCCCAGATTTAGCGTAGGCCAACGCCCCGCGAGCGCGCTCGCGGGGCGTTTTGCTTGCCCCAGCATGGTTGAACTGCCCTGCCGCGCCGTTTGTCCCCTCCGTCTAAATCCGGTACCATCTCTCCCAATGGAGGCACTGTTTATTCGACGCGCGCGGGCCGGATACCACCCCACGCGCCCTTTTGCAAGGAGGCATGAGGACCAACTCTATGGCAACCAACACGCTGAGCATTACCGACAATCGAACTGGCCAGAGCTATGAGGTACCAGTCGAGAACGACACCATTCGTGCGATAGACCTGCGCCAGATCAAGGTCGAGCCGGACGATTTTGGGATGATGACCTACGATCCTGCCTACTCCAACACGGCGTCGGTCAAAAGCAAGATTACCTATATTGACGGGGACCGGGGCATCCTGCGCTATCGCGGCTATCCCATCGAGCAGTTGGCAGAGCAAAGCTCCTATCTGGAGGTGGCCTACCTGCTCATCTACGGGGAACTGCCCAACGCCCAGGAGCTAGAGGCGTGGACCGAGCGCATCATGCACCACACGTACATCCACGAGAGCCTCACCCGCATGATGCAGACCTTCCGCTACGACGCTCACCCCATGAGCATGCTCATCAGCTCCCTGGCTGCCATGCGCTCCTTCCACCCGGAGTCGCGGAATCACAGCGATCCGGCCGTGCTGCAGAAGCAGATATGGCGCCTGCTCGGCAAGCTGCCCACCGTGGCAGCATTTGCATACCGTCACCGTATAGGCCGCCCCTTTAATTACCCTGACTCCACGCGCGGCTACACCGGCAATTTCCTGTACATGCTCGACCACATGAACGAGCAGGACTACGACGTCAGCCCCGTGCTGACCCGGGCGCTCGACGTGCTCTTCACCCTCCACGCCGACCACGAGCAGAACGCGTCCACCTCCGCCATGCGAGCGATTGGCTCCACCGGGGTGGACCCCTACAGCGCTATGGCCGGCGCCGCCGCGGCCCTCTTCGGCCCGCTGCATGGTGGCGCCAACGAGGCAGTGGTGCGCATGCTCACCGAGATCGGTAACGTCAAGAACATCCCCTCCTACATGGAACGCGTGCGCAGCCGAGAGGTGCGACTGATGGGCTTCGGTCATCGCGTTTACAAGAACTATGACCCGCGTGCCCGCATCATCAAGCAGATCGCCGATGAGGTATTCGAGGTGACCGGCTCGAATCCTCTGCTCGACATCGCTCTGGAGCTCGAGCGCATCGCCCTCAATGAAGAGTTCTTTATCGAGCGCAAGCTGTACCCGAACGTGGACTTTTACAGTGGCATCATCTACCAGGCGATGGGCTTTCCGGTGGATATGTTCCCTGTCCTCTTTGCCATCCCCCGCGCCTCCGGCTGGCTGGCGCAGTGGATCGAGCACGTGAACGACTCCGATCAGGCCATCGCCCGACCGCGCCAGGTCTTCCTGGGGGAGGCGGAGCGCGACTATGTTCCAATGGCGCAGCGTGGGAGCTAACCTGCCCGATGGGCAGTAGCGGAGACAGGGCGGGCTCACAGGAGCCCGCCCGCTCCGTGCGCCGGGAGATTGCCGGTTTCCGCCCCTTCTGATAAAATCGCCCAGTTTACAGCCGACCCTCGGCCGCAGCCCCCTGCCAGTACTCGTCACGCACTGGTGGGATTGTGCTCCCGCCAAGAGTGTGATACGATCGCCCTGCTTGTGCCACATTTCACAGCTAACCCCAATGGGATTTCCTTGGAAGCGATGGCGCAATACTCTATAATGTGATTGTGCCTGATTTCACACACGGGCGCGGTTCTGGGATTGCCATGGGTGCCCCCACGGCACCGCCAAGAATTGCGTTGCCCGTGCTGATCTATCGGTCTTGCCCCTGTACTCCGACCCAGGAGGAGGAAAACGATGGCTGAAGCCCACGCTGTAACACACGGCAGTGCCCAGGCGGCGAAAGAATCGCTGGGCACCCCCCTCACCCGCCGTGAGTTGCTTAATTATGTATGGCTCGGCTCGCTTGGTGTGTTCACCGCGCAGCTAGGGGGGGCGAGCATCCTCTTTGCGCTGCCCCGCTTCCGGGCTGGCGAGTTCGGCGGCATCTTTACAGTGGGTGACGCCGACATCCTTCCAGCGACCGATGCAGAGCCGAGGGCCTACAACGATGGCAAGTTCTGGCTGGTCAATACCGAGGAAGGGGTGCTGGCGATCTACCGCGTTTGCACCCACCTCGGATGCTTGTATGCCTGGCAGGGCTCGCAGAACCGTTTCATCTGCCCCTGTCACGGCTCGCAGTTTCAGCGCGGGGGCCAGTATATTCAAGGGCCCGCGCCGCGCTCCCTGGACGCCTTCAACGTCAAGGTGCTTGACAGTGCCGGGCAAGAAGTCGCCAGCACCCGCACCCAGGCGCTTTCTGCCGGACATGCCTATGGCCCCGTCCCCGTCGCGCCGGGGCAGACCGTCGTGGTGGACACCGGAGATCTTATCAAGTCTTCTGGCCATCAGGATGGCTATACGGGTTGATGAATGCCTGTGCTGTTCTGTAGAAACCATACCCTGCTGCCACCGCGGCTAGCCCCTGCGCCTGCTGTTGGTGAAGGCACCCTGCCGATATGACTGTGTATCACAGCCACCTGTTTACCCCGTAGAGGGAGCGTATACGATGCTCGGACTAGGTGATCTGCGCAATCTTCCCAAAGACGCCCAGCGCAAGCTGGACGACCTGCTCAAGCAGGACTGGGAAGACAAGGCACGTGACAAGGTAGACGAGACGACCCGTGCCGTCACGGGCGGACTCAGTGTGGAGGAGCTGCGCGCTATCTTTCGCGGCGACCCGCCCACCGAGAAGCCCAACCCTCGCTACAAACTTCACACCAAATCCTTTCTTTTTCACCTGCGCCCGCGCTACTACCAGCGTGCTTCCACCTGGTTCACCCACACCTTCCGGTTGGGCTTCTGGAGCACCTTCTTCTTCTTTATTGAGACCCTCACCGGCCTCATCCTGATGGTGTTCTACGCCCCGACGCCCGCCGAGGCCTACGGTGACATCCTGAACCTGCAGAGCAATGTGCCCTTCGGGCAGTTCATGCGGGACCTGCACCGCTATGGCGCGGAGTTGATGGTGGCATCTGTGACGCTGCACATGATGCGCGTCTACTTTACCGGCTCCTACAAACACCCGCGCCAGTTTACCTGGCTGACCGGCGTGGTCCTGCTGATGCTGACGCTCTTTCTCAGCTTTTCCGGCTATCTGTTGCCGTGGGACCAGTTGGCCTATTGGGCGGTGACCATCGGTGCCTCGATGGCGGACAAGGCCCCGTTCGTCGGGCGAGAGGTCCAGTTGCTCCTCGCTGGGGCCCCTGCCATCGGCGCAAACGGGCTGCTGCGCTTTTATCTGCTCCACGTGCTGTTTGTGCCGCTGCTAACCCTGCTTGCGCTCTCGATTCACTATTACAAAGTGGCGCGCGAGCACTCCATCTCACTCCCCGCTGCGGTGGAAGAGGGCGAGATGGACGAGGATCGCCGCAAGTGGGCCAAGGAGCGCATTGACATCATCCCGGACCTGCTGACGCACGAGGTCTTCCTGATTGTCGCCACCACGGCATTCATGATCATCTACGTCACCTTCTTCTACAACGCGCCGCTGGAAAGCCACGCGGACGCCTTTGTGACCCCGCTGGACACCAAAGCGCCCTGGTACTTCCTTTGGGTGCAGGGCATGCTCAAACTGGGCGACCCGGTCATCATGGGTGTCATCATGCCGACCGTCATGTTCGGCCTGCTCTTCGTCGTCCCCTACATTGATCGCAACCCTAGCCGCCTGGGCAAGAATCGCAAGGTGGCCATCACCCTGGGTGTGCTGTTCTCGCTGTTGATCGTCGTCCTGAGTTGGATGGGCACCCCCTGGTGGGGCATCGTCACGCCCCCTGCGCCGCGCATCCTTCAGGACCTGTCGCCCCAGGAGGGGGAGGGGCCGATGGAGCACCTCGGCTACGAGGTCTTCCATGAGAACCTGGGCACCTTCAGCACCGACGAGTGGGAACTGCCGGCGGAGCCAACTGAATTCGAGACCCTCTTCACTCAGTTCAAGGAGTCGGTGGAGCTAGCCGACGAGCGGAGCGAGGAGTTCAACAACGTGGTGGGCGAGTGGGATGTTGAGCAGTGGCAGCCCAACATGGTGCGCATTCACATGGACATCTCGTGGGATGACGAGACGCAGGAAGATGGACGCAACAATTACGAGAAAGAAGTTTATCTGCACGAGTTGTCCCACTACTCCGATTGAGGCGGGAAGGCGGAAGCTCCGCCCCCGGCACCTGATATGAGGAACCTATGATCCGAACGCAGATCACCCTCGGCATCCTCCTGATGATTGCAACTGTCGCGGCCATGAGCTATACCTTTGTGAATGAGGATCAGCGCATGGCCACGGAGGAGGAAGCCCAGGTGGCCCGACGTATCGAGCTTGGCGCACAGCTCTTCCACACCAATTGTGCGCGTTGCCACGGCGAGCAGGCGGAGGGCGCGGGCATCTGTCCCCCGCTCAACAGCCTGACGCTGCTCGAACAGCGCACCGAGGAGACGGGCTGGGCGGGCTCGGTCCACACCTACATCGTCAACACTATCCGTGGTGGGCGCCTGCAATCCACGCGGCCCGAGCTTTATCCGGGCGAGCAGGGGATGGCGATGCCCTTCTGGAGCCAGGATTTTGGCGGGCCGCTGCGCAACGATCAGATAGAAGACATAGCGCTCTTCCTGGAAAACTTCGGTGAGACCGAGCTTGTGGTGGAGACGGGCCCCACCCCTACCCCTATCCCGCAGGATGACATGGAGGCGCTTGTCGCCGCAGGGGAGGAGCTTTACGTTTCCCTCGGCTGTGGTGCCTGTCACGCCCTGGATGCAGTGGGGGCAGCGGGTGCCGTGGGGCCGACGCACAATGGGCTGGGCGCCACCGCAGCAGAGCGTGTCACCGACGCGAGCTACACGGGCGAAGCAACCTCGGCGGAAGAGTATATCCGCGAGAGCATTCGTGCCCCCAGTGCTTACATAGTCGAGGGCTTCCAGAACGCTATGCCTGCCTATGCGGAGGATCGGCTGCCGGACGACCAGTTGAACGCCATCGTGCAGATGCTCTTGCAACAGTAATCTGTCACACCGAACGGGGCTGTTCCTCGACTTATTGCGGGGAGGATGCTCGGCTCGGTGTGTCATGTCAGCTGCCAGAAGAAGGATTCCTTATGCCTCACCAAGCCGTTCGCGATGTGGTTGAGCGCTACGACGAGCAGATTGATCCCGCCCTGCGGACCCCTGACGGTCTGTGGGTGGGCCGCTGGAACGATCTGATTGGTAACCTCGACGGCCTGTACAACTGGGGACGCAAATCTTCCCTGTGGCCGCTGGGCTTCGGCCTGGCATGCTGCGCCATCGAGATGATCTGTACCGGCTTTGCCCGCTTCGATATTGCGCGCTTTGGGGCTGAGCTGTTCCGACCCTCGCCGCGTCAGGCGGATGTGATGATCGTGTCGGGCACCGTCACCAAGAAGATGGTCCCGCAGATTGTCCGCCTGTACAACCAGATGCCGGAACCGAGGTACGTCATCTCGATGGGTGCCTGCGCGACCGGCGGGGGACCCTTCAAAGAGGGATACAACGTCGTCAGCGGGATTGACAAATACATTCCGGTGGACGTGTACGTCGCGGGCTGCCCCCCCACGCCGCAGGCGCTCCTGCATGGGCTCATCACGCTTCAGGCCAAGATCGAGGGGCAAAAGCTGTCAGAGGTCCCCTGGTATCGCGGCGGCATCTCCGAGGCTTTTCCGGTGCCGGTGCTCGGCCCCGATATCTTTGACCCGCGCCAGATTCCTGTCATTGATGCGCGCCTGAGCGAGCAGGAGGAGCCGACTGTCAAGGCAGGGAAGCCCCCCAAGGCCAAGCTGGCGGAGCTTCCCCCTGCCGAGTTGGAGCTAACAACGCGCGTGGCGGAGGGCTTGCGCGGCCTTGGGGCGGACGATGCCTTCCGCGTGGAAGGAAACGCCCTGATCGTGGAGGCCACGCGGCTCGTAGAGGTGGCACGCCTGCTGCGCGACGAATTGGGCTTCGACTACCTTTCTAATCTCACCAGTGTGGACTACGAGGATCGCTTCGAGGTGATCTACCACCTCTACAGTATCCAGGCGGGTGGCCCCCACGTGTACCTGAAGGTCCACGCGGACAAGGACGACCCGATTGTTCCCTCGCTGATGACCGTCTTCCACGCGGCGGACTTTCAGGAGCGTGAGGTATACGACATGATGGGGATCCGCTTTGCGGGGCACCCCAACCTGAAGCGTATCCTCTTGTGGGAGGGCTTCGACGGCTTCCCCCTGCGCAAGGACTGGAAGGAAGCGTATTACGAGCAGGAGCAGAAACCCTTCGACAGTCGCTGGCCGGAGGGCTACCATGTGCCCGCCGAGGACAACAACCTGTGGGGAAAGAATGTGCGCTACCCCCAGGGATGGGATCCTAAGTCGTGGCGCGCCCCGACCGATGGCACGCTCGTCCTCCAACCGGGCGAACTGGACGGGCTGAGCGATATCCGCACCGACAAGCTCATCCTCAACCTCGGCCCGCAGCACCCCTCGACGCACGGGGTCTTCCAGATGCGGGTGCTGCTGGATGGGGAGACTGTCGAGGACCTGGAGCCCGTCATGGGCTACATGCACCGCAACCACGAGAAGATCGGGGAGCGGAACATGTGGCTCATGAACATGCCCTTTACCGACCGTCTGGACTACCTGACGCAGATGGGCAACAATTTTGGGTATGCCATCACTGTCGAAAAGCTGCTAGGGTCGAAGGTGCCCGAGCGCGCCGAGTACATCCGCGTCATCATGGCGGAACTGACGCGCATCGCCAGCCATATGTGGGCCGCCGGCTTCCTCATCAGCGACCTGGGTGCCTTCTTCACCCCCGCCAACTACATTGGCGAGGAGCGCGAGATGATTCTCGACCTGTTCGAGATGACGGCGGGCTCGCGGATGATGGTCAACTATTTCCGCTTTGGCGGGGTGGCCCACGACATCTCGGATGAGTTTGTCAAGCTGGCGACCCACCTGGTTCAAACGCGCCTGCCGCGTGCCTTCGACGAGCTCCACCGCTATCTGACCACCAACGAGATCATCGTTTCCCGGACCAAGGGCGTTGGGGTGCTCCCGCGTGACCTGGCCATCAACTACGGCATGGCGGGGCCCGTGCTGCGCGCCTCCGGTGTGAACTATGATGTGCGCCGGGCGGAACCCTACAGCATCTACGACCGCTTCAACTTCGAGGTGCCCGTCCTCAATGGGGGGGATGTCTTTGATCGGTACATGGTCCGTATGCTGGAGGCGGAGGAGAGCCGCAAGATCGTGGAGCAGGCACTGCGCGACCTGCCAACGGGGCCAATTCTGGAGGGGGCCCCTCGCTGGAGCCTGCGCGTGCCGGCGGGCGAGGCCTATGGCCGCGTGGAAAACCCCAAGGGCGAGCTTGGCTTCTACGTCGTATCGGACGGGGGCAGCAACCCCTACCGCTACCACGTGCGCTCTCCCAGCTTCATCAACCTGACAGCTCTTGCTGAAATGTGCAAGGGGCACAAGGTGGCCGACGTGATCGGCATTCTGGGCTCCCTCGATATTGTTCTTGGCGAAGTTGACCGATAGGGTTGCACGCTGCAACACAGGATAACCATGTTCGGTACCCAAATCTTTCGTGGCCTCTGGATCACACTCCATCACTGGGCCTATACCTATTACCAGGACATTCAGCGCCTGCTCGGCAAGCCGTGGAAGCCATCCGGCCTCCTCTCGTCGGGGCGGGTGGATTCGGATACCCTGGGCTACATGACGGTGCAGTATCCGGAAGAAAAACTGCAGACGCCGGAACGCTTTCGCTTCATGCCCATGCTGATCTACGAGCAGGAAAGCGGCGACATTCGCTGCACCTCCTGCGGCATCTGCGCCAAGGTCTGCCCGCCGCAATGTATCTGGATCGTCCAATCCAAGGATGCCAGTGGCAAGACCATCCCGCAGTGTGCTGAGTTCTACATTGACACCTCGATCTGCATGCAGTGTGGGTTCTGCGCCGAATACTGCCCCTTCGACGCCATCAAGATGAACCACGATTACGAGTTGTCCTCCTTCGAGCGTCACGAGTCGTGGGTGTACGACATGCAGGAATTGCTGGTTTCTACCGACTATTACGCTCGCACGCACCCCAACGATTGGGCGCGCGAGGAGGCGGCGCGGGCAGCCAAGGCGGCGGAAAAGGCGGCGGTCTCGCGCTAGGGCCCATCCTGCGCAACGGAGCTACTCATGAACATGATTCCCTACATTGCTATAGGCGTGTTGCTTCTGTTCAGCACGGGCCTGGCGCTCATCATCGTGCTGCTGGGGGCTGTGCTGGGGCCCAGCAAGCCCACCGCGCGCAAGCTACAACCTTACGAATCCGGCATGGTTGCCGTTGGCGAGGCGATGCAGCGGCTGCCCATCCGCTTCTACTTGATCGCTACCCTGTTCATCCTCTTTGACATCGAGGTGATCTTCCTCTATCCGTGGGCGCTCGTCATGCGGCAGTTGGCAGTCTTCGGGCTGATCGAGATGGCCGTATTCTTGCTCATCCTCATTGTTGGCTATGTGTATATCTGGCAGAAAGGCGCACTCGAATGGGATTAGAACACCCTGAACTCCTGGTGCTCGATCAACCCAAGGATGGCGAGCCGGGCGTGATCTTTACAACTATGGATGCGGCCATTGGCTGGGCGCGCGCGGGCGCCCTGTGGCCTATGCTCTTTGGCCTGGCCTGCTGCGCGATCGAGATGATGAGCGCGCAGGCGGCTCGCTACGACATGTCGCGCTTCGGCATGGAACTGATGCGTGCCTCCCCCCGGCAGTCCGACCTGATGATCGTGGCTGGCCGCGTGAGCCGCAAGATGGCGCCGGTGCTGCGCCGCCTGTATGATCAGATGCCGGAACCCAAGTGGGTGGTGGCGATGGGCGACTGCGCCTCGTGCGCGGGGGTCTTCAACAATTACGCCATCGTCCAGGGCGTGGATGAGATCGTGCCGGTAGATGTATATGTGGCCGGTTGCCCGCCCCGCCCCGAGGCACTGATTGACGGCATCATCCAACTCCACAAGAAGATCCAACAGCAGCATCAGGGCGACCTACTGCGCATCGGCGACAACGTGGTGACCAGCCGCTGACGCACCCGCCGCGCTGATTTGCCAAGTCAACCTGGGCACTGTCGCCCGACCTTGATTGAATGCAAGAGGGGCGTCACCGTGACACGCGGTACCCCACGCGCGCCCGGTGATGCCCTTTTTGATGAAAGGAGCTTGCCATGAGCGATGCCCCACACAGCCGATACGAGGACCTGGCCGACGAGCCAGTCGCAGACGTGACCACTACCGAGCGAGCGACCACCACGCTAGACCGACTGGCCGAGCACTTTGGTGAGCGCATCCTCGCCCGCACGACCCGACTGGGCGAAGCGACGGTCAGCGTCAAGCCCGATGCACTGTCAGAGGTGATGCACTGGCTCCGCGACGAAGAGACCTTCGCCCTGCTCTCCGATTTGACGGCGCACGACTGCCACGGCGACGAGCCGCGCTTCTGGGTGATTTACCAGTTGACGAGCGTGGTGCGCCGCGAGCAGTTGCGTGTCAAGGTCGGACTCCCGGAAAAGAAGCCATCAGTGGAATCCATGGTTGCCATTTGGCCCGGCGCCAATTTCTTCGAGCGCGAGGTCTACGACCTGTTCGGGATCGAGTTTCGCAACCACCCTAACCTGACACGGATCATGATGCCCGCCGAGTGGGAGGGTCATCCCTTGCGGAAAGATTTCCCAATCGTGTATGAGCCTGTCATGTTCACCCACAATGCGGCTGAGATTCGCGCCCGCAAGCCATTTGCTGAGCGCTAGCCCATCCAAAGCGAGGTTCGATGGGACTGTTAAACAACGTATCCAACTGGATTCTGGGGCGGGATGGCCCCGAGGAGGCGTTCGAGACGTCGCCCGGGCCCAGCGTGCCTGAGCACCTTATTCCTACCTGGGACGAGGGCGAAGAGGGGGGCAGGATGACCCTCAGCATGGGCCCCCAGCATCCCTCTACTCACGGGGTGCTCCGCCTGGTGGTGGAGCTGGAGGGCGAGCGCGTCTTGAGCGTCGAGCCGGACATTGGCTTCCTCCACACCGGCATCGAGAAGACCTTCGAGCGCCTCAAATATGAGCAGGGTACCACGCTCACGCCTCGCACCGACTACCTCTCCCCCCTCTACGTCACCTGGGCCTATGTCGCCTGCGTGGAGCGGCTCCTGGACATCAAGCCTACGCCCCGCGCGGAATATGTCCGAATCATCATGGGGGAGTTGACGCGGCTCAACAGCCACCTTGTCTGGCTGGGCACGCACGCCCTCGACATCGGCGCGATGAGCGTCTTCCTGTATGCCTTCCGCGAGCGGGAAATGATTCTCGATATCTACGAGATGGTTTCCGGCGCGCGCATGATGGAGAGCTACATCCGGCCCGGTGGCCTGGCATGGGACATCCCAGCCGGCTTCGAGGATGCCGTGCAGGCGATTCTGGACATCCTGCCGGAGCGCATCGAGGACTACGAACGACTGCTAACCCGCAACCCCATCTGGCTGGAGCGTACCCAGGGCATCGGCTCCATCACCACGGAGCAGGCACTGGCCCTGAGCGTGACTGGCCCGACCCTGCGCGCCACCGGTCTCCCCTGGGATTTGCGCAAGACTATTCCTTACGGTATCTATGAGGCGTTTGACTTTGAGGTACCTGTGGGCGCGCGCGGCGACGTGTACGATCGCTACCTTGTCCGCATGGAGGAGATGCGCCAGAGCCTCTGGATCATCAAGCAGGCCCTGCGCGATCTGCCGCGCGGCCCCTTCCGCATCGACGATCACAAGGTAGCACCCCCGCCAAAGGAAGAAATTTATCTTTCGATGGAGGCGCTCATCCACCACTTCAAGCTTTGGACCGAGGGCTTCCGTGTCCCACCGGGCGAGGCCTATGTAGCGATGGAATCCCCGCGCGGCGAGATGGGCTTCTACATCGTGTCCGATGGCTCGGCCAAGCCCTGCCGCGTGCACATGCGCGCCCCCAGTTTCGCAAACCTGCAAGCCATCGCGCCGATGGCCGAGGGGGGGCTCGTTGCTGACCTGGTCGCCATCATCGCCAGTCTGGACCCGGTGCTGGGTGAGATTGATCGCTAGCGCCATACGAGACACTTATGCTACTAGAACAACGCCGTGAGACAGTTGAAGAAATTTTGAGCCGCTACCCGGAAAAGCGCGCGGCCTTGATGCCTCTGCTCTATGAGGCGCAGGATGTGTATGGATACCTGACGGAGGAGGCCATTCGCGAGGTGGCCGCCCTCTGTGAGTTGGACCCGACCGAAGCCTTTTCCGTCAGCGAGTTCTACTCGCTCTACTACCATGCGCCGATGGGCAAGTATATCATCCGCTTTTGTACCGACATGCCCTGCGCCCTGGTGGGTGCGGAGTGGGCCTATCAGCAGTTGCTGGAGGTGCTTGGGGTGGGCAATGGCGAGACGACCCCGGACGGCCTGTTCACCGTGCAGCAGGCAGTGTGCCTGGCAGCGTGCGGCATGGCACCCGTGCTCCAGGTCAATCTCCAGTATTTTGAGAACATGACCCAGGAAAAGATGCGCTGGCTGGTGGAGACGATTCGCGCGGGTGGCCTGCCACCTGACGCCCCCACCCTCAAGTCGCAGCCGCGTCTGGCGGATACCCCTACAGGCTTATAGGGTATAATCAGGCGATTGCCACCCGCTGACCGAACAAAACGTGATCCATCAAGAGATATTGCAATGGAACAGGTCTATCTAGTCTGCCGCCACCGTGAGATTCCCAACATCCACGAGTATGACGTCTATGTGAGCGAGGCAGACGGCTACAAGGGGCTGGAACAGGCGCTCGCCATGAGCCGGGACGAGCTCATCAATCTGGTGAAGGGCTCCGGGCTGCGCGGGCGCGGTGGGGCTGGCTTCCCCACCGGCGTGAAGTGGAGCTTCATGCCCAAGAATGTGCAGGGGCCGGTCTACCTGCTGGTGAACTGTGCGGAGGGGGAGCCGGGCACCTTTGGCAACCATGAGATCATCGAGAACAACCCCCATCAGTTGATCGAGGGGATTATTATCGGTGCCTATGCTATCGGCGCGACGGCGGCTTACATCTACCATCGCGGTGAGTTCAAATATGGCGCGCAGCAGATGAAGATGGCCATTGCCGCCGCCTACGAGCACGGCTGGCTCGGCCCGCAGGTGGGCGGGCGCGACGACTTCGGCCTGGACATCTATCTTCATCCGGAGGCCTCGGCCTACATCTGCGGCGAAGAAACCGCTCAGCTCAACTCGCTTGAGGGCTTTCTGGGCCAGCCGCGCCTGAAGCCCCCCTTTCCCGCACAGTCCGGGCTGTGGCGCCGTCCGACCACAGTCAACAACGTTGAAACCTTGAGCCACGTGCCCGCCATCGTGCGTAACGGGGGGGAGTGGTTCAAGCAGTGGGGCACCGAGAAAAGCCCTGGCACGCGCGTCTACTGCGTCAGCGGCCACGTGGCGCGGCCCGGCAATTATGAGCTTCCCATGAACGTGACGGTGCGCGAGCTGATTTTCGAGCACGCGGGGGGCATCTGGAAGGGGCGCAGCCTGAAGGGCTTCATCCCCGGTGGCGTCTCCGCCCCTATTCTCACCCAGGATCACTTGGACCTTCCCGTAGACTACGACAGCATGCAGCAGGCAGGCTCCATGGGGGGCTCCGGCGGTGTCATCGTCCTGGATGACCAGACCGACATGGCCTGGCTGGCTACCAAGATGGTGGACTTCTACTCGCACGAGAGTTGCGGCAAGTGCAGCCCCTGCCGCGAGGGCACCTATTGGCAGCGCGAGCTACTCCATCGGATGATGCGGGGCCAGGCGCGCACGGGCGACGTGGACCTGTTGGAGATGGTTTCCGAGCAGATGGCTGGCAAATGCTTCTGCCCGCTCGGCGAATCGTCCCAGATGGTGGTTTTGGGCACCATGAAGTACTTCCGCTCCGATTTTGAGCGCTACGGCCAGGGCATCGCCTACGACGGCATCATCCCCATGCTGCCGATGGAGCAGCACTGAGCAGTAGGATCACGGAGCCAGCCCGGCATCTTGTGGCCTGCCCCATCGGCTCCACAGCCCCTTCTCGCTGCGGACGGAAACGTCCCGACCGCAAGCGCCGGATTTGAACGCGACCAAGCAGCTTCTAGGAAACGCGATGGCTAACGAACAACAACACATCACTATCCACGTGGATGGCCAGCAACTTGAGGCCCCCAAGGGTGTCATGCTGGTGGAGGCGGCGAAGGTGGTGGATGTCAACATCCCCGTCTTCTGCTACCACCCTAAGCTGGACCCGGTGGGCATGTGCCGCATGTGCCTCGTCGAGATTGGCAACCCGGGCAAGAACCGCGACGGGACCCCCATCCTGGACGAGGAAGGCAACCCCGTCATCCAATGGATGCCCAAGCTGGTGGCTGCCTGTACGACCCCCATCACCGAGGGGATGCACGTTAAAACGGCTACCGAGCGAGTCGCCGATGCCTGGCGCGGCACGCTGGAATTTCTGCTCACCTCGCACCCGCTCGATTGCCCCGTCTGCGACAAGGGCGGCGAGTGCCCCCTGCAAGACCTGACCTTCGCCTTCGGGCCGGACCTGAGCCGCTTTTACAAGCGCAACAAATATCATTTCGAAAAGCCCATTCCTCTGGGCGAGTTGATCTGGCTGGATCAGGAGCGCTGTGTTTACTGCGCGCGCTGCATTCGTTTTCAAGAGGAGATCGCCGGTGACCCGGTGCTCAAGTTCGCTGACCGGAACCGGAGCCAGCAGATCGTCACCTATTCCGATCCGCCCTTCAACAGCTACTTCAGCGGCAACACCACCGATTTGTGCCCGGTCGGTGCCCTGACCACCGAAGATTTTCGCTTCAAGGCGCGGGTCTGGGAGCTGACGAATGTACCTAGCATTGACCCGTACGACTGCGTCGGCAGCAACATCGTTCTTGGCACGCGCACCGACGAGATCAAGCGCATCATGCCCCGTGCCAACGAGTGGGTGAACGAGATTTTCATCTCGGACAAGACGCGCTTCGGCCACCACTTCGTGCGCGCCGCGGATCGTTTGACGACCCCCCTTATCAAGGAAAACGGTGCCTTCCGCCCGGCGACCTGGGACGAGGCGCTGAACGTCGTCGCCGACCGCCTCGCGGGCGTCCTCGCCACGCACGGGGCAGATGCCATCGGCGGGATCGCGGGCGACCGTGCGGGCAACGAGGACCTCTTCCTGTTCGCCCGCTTCCTGCGGGAGGTGATTGGCACCAACAACATTGACTTCCGCCTGCACTGGCCGACCAACACTGGCATCGAGGAGGCGATCCGCACCGTGGGCCTCACGAGTGGCTCGAACCTCGGTGAGCTAGATGCCAATTCCGTGATTCTGACCATCGGGGCAGATCTGGAAGAAGAGCAGCCGGTGCTGTACCTGCGGGCGCGACGCGCCGCGAAGCGCGGGGCCCAACTGCACGTCGTTCAAAGCCGCACCACCAAGGAGATGGGCGACGCGACTAACGTCCTGCGGGTGACCCCAGGGGGGGAGGCCCACCTTGCGGCAGCCCTACTCCAGGCTGTGCTGGCGCAGGGCAATGCTGACTTTGGCAAGCTCGGCGGTGCGGATGCGCTCCGCACCGGTGTGGAGGGGCTGGACCGAGACGAGTTGAGCGCGCAGAGCGGCGTGGACAGCGCTGTGGTTGACGCGCTCGCCGCCATCGTAAGCGGCGCGGAGCACCTGCTCATCATGGTGGGGCGCGAGGCGGTGCTGAACGCTGGCCCGAACGCGGCTGCCCTGGTGGATGCTTGCGCTGCCCTGCTCGTCGCGACGGGCAAGGCGGGGCAGTTGAACTCCGGGTTGGTGGCGCTCTGGCCCCACAACAACTCCCAGGGGGCTGCGGACATGGGGGCTCTGCCCTACGTGGCCGCGGGTTACGAGCCGGTGAGCCGCACCGGTGCGACGATGGATCAGATGCTCAGCGGCCAGGCCGGGCTGCGCGCGGCCCTGGTGATGGCCAGCGACCCGGCTCAAGAGCGTCCGGCCAGCGCGGCAGTGTTGGAAAAGCTGGATTTCCTCGTCGTCCAGGAGCTTTTCATGACGAAGACCGCTGAACTGGCCGACGTGGTGCTGCCCGCCGCCTCCTTTGCCGAGCGCGACGGCACCTTCACCAACTTCGAGCGGCGCGTTCAGCGCTTCCAAAAGGGATTAGAGCCGGTCGGAAGCGCCCTGCCCGACTGGCGCATCCTGGCGCGCCTGGCGGGTTACTTTGATGCAGGCTGGCCTGATTATTTTGTGGCGCAGGATGTGGCGGCAGAAATCGCCAAAACCGTCAAGCCTTACAAGGGCCTTACCTACGAGAAGCTACGCGGCGGCCCGGTCGGGTGGTCCACCACTGCGGGGGGGCATCACATCTTCACGGGCACCTCGGTGCTCAACACCTGGTATGGCCTTCAGTGGCCAGCCGAGGCCGAGGCGCGCCGCCCGAAATTCGATCTGTCCTGGCACGAGCTTCAAGCCCCCGCGCGCGCGGAGGGGGAGCTGCATCTGATTGTGCAGCGTAAGCAATACGATCAGGGAACGATGATTCGGCGCAGCCCTCTGTTTGACGGGCGCCGCGCCCTCGCTGTCGTCAAGCTGAACCCGTTGGACGCAGGCGACCTGTCGGCGGTGGGGGGCGACCTCATCACCGTAACCACAGCGTCCGGCCAGCTGACGGCCCCGCTCCAGGTGGATGCCGGGCTGGCGCCAGGGACCATCGTCGTTTTGGCGGGCATGGCCGAGGGCACGCTGGGCGGGGGCGGGGCGACTACGGCCTCGATCAGCCGCGCCGCCGTGGCCTCGGTTGGGTGAGCCCCATCCGGCGACCGCTACAAACTTTTTGTACGAAAGAGCATCAAGCATGACGCTAGGCACCTGGGTCGAAATTCTCATCAAAATCGTCGTCCTGTTCGGGATCCTGCTGACAGGCTTTGCCTATCTCACGCTTTTTGAGCGGCGGGTGCTGGCGATGCTTCAGTCACGCATCGGCCCGAACCGCGTGGGGCCCGGCGGCTTCCTGCAACCTGCTGCGGATGGGCTCAAGCTGCTTTTCAAGGAAGACATTATCCCCACGGATGCCGACAAGTTTTTGTACCTGCTTGCGCCGGTCGCCGTGGTCATCACCGCGCTGATGGCCGTGGCGGTGGTGCCCTTCGGCCCTGAGGTCACTGTATTCGGGCGCACCTTCTCTCTTTACCTGTCGGACATCAACATCGCGCTGCTCTTCTTCCTGGCGATGGGCTCCTTGCAGGTCTACGGGGTGGTGCTGGCGGGTTGGGCCAGCAACAACAAGTATGCCCTCATGGGGGGCTTGCGCGCCTCGTCGCAGATGATCTCCTATGAGTTGGCGATGGGGCTGTCGGCGCTCGGCGTCGTCATGCTTTCCGGCTCGCTTTCCATGGTGGACATTGTGAACGCCCAGGCAGGCGGTCGCTGGTTCATCCTGCTCCAGCCGTTGGGGTTCATCATCTTTGCCATCACCATGGTGGCTGAGACCAAGCGTGCCCCCTTCGACCTGCCGGAGGCAGAGCAAGAGTTGGTAGCCGGGTTTCACACCGAGTACAGCGGCATGAAGTTCGCCATGTTCTACATGGGCGAGTACATCTCGATGATCGTCATCAGCGCTGTCGCCGCCACGCTATACCTGGGCGGCTGGCGTGGCCCCTTCTGGGAGGTAGCCCCCCTTATCCTGGGGCCGATCTATCTATTCCTGAAGGTGATGGTCTTTCTATTCATCTTCGTCTGGCTGCGCGCCAGCTTCCCTCGGCTGCGCTATGACCGATTGATGACCGTTGGGTGGAAGATCCTGCTGCCGTTGGCGCTTTTCAACCTGGCGCTCACCGCTGTCGCTATCGTGGCAGCCGACACCCAATTTTTTGGGCTGTTGGGCTAAGACCCGCAGCCATTCCAGAAACCAGGACGGGAGATTTCCCATGATGCTAGGCGAGATGCTACGCGGCTTGGGCACGACGTTCAAGCATATATTTCAAAAACCAGTCACCGTCTCCTACCCCGATGTGAAGCGCCCGGTCTTCGAGCGCTTTCGGGGGCGGCACGAGCTGAAGCGTCATCCCAACGGGTTGGAGCGCTGTATCGGCTGCTCCCTCTGCTCGGCGGCCTGTCCGGCGGATGCCATCTATGTGGTGCCCGCCGAAAACAGCAATGATGCGCGTTTCTCGCCAGGGGAGCGCTATGCAGCGGTGTACGAGATCAACATGATTCGCTGCATCTTCTGCGGCTTCTGCGAGGAGGCGTGCCCCGTAGACGCCATCGTCCTCGAGCACAACTACGAGTTGTCCAGCTACTCGCGGGAGGCGATGATCTACACCAAGGAGATGCTGCTTGTGCCACCCCCCGCCGGTGCGGAGGATGTGCCGCAGCGCATCTTTGCGCCGCCGCCCCAGTACATGCCCAGCCCCTCCACTCACCCGAACCGAGTGGAAGGGCCGCCGCCGGGTGGCCGCATCACCACCTATGTCTCGGCGGACGAGAGCGTGACCGACTTTGTACGTACACGGTTGCTGGACGCGGACCGTGACAACGTTGTGGACGACGAGGCGTTTCGCCGCTAACGATTCCTGCGAGGGCGGGTGGGCCTGAATTCACGCTTCGGGCCCACCGCGCCGCCCCGACTGTCTGAGAGGCCCTGCATGAGTGCGCTTCTGTTTTATGTGATCGCTATCCTGGCGGTCACTTCGGCCCTGCTGATGATCTTTGGACGCAACGCCACGCACAGCGTGCTGGCCATGGTGGTCAACTTCTCCATGGTGGCGTTGCTCTACCTGCTTCTTGGGTCGCCCTTTCTGGCGGCCGTCCAGATTCTCGTCTATGCTGGTGCGATTCTGGTGCTCTTCTTGTTCGTCGTGATGCTCATGGGCAATGACCCTGGCCCGCTGTGGGAGCATATCCCACTCCAGCGGCCCGCCGCTATTATCCTGGCCATCGTCCTGATTGTCGGCCTGGTGCCGGTGCTCGATCTGGCGAACGTTACCGGACGGCAGGGTCAAGCGCCAGTGCCCCTTTCCGACGACCCAAGCGTCCTGGCAGAACTGCTCTTTTCCAGCTACCTGCTTCCCTTCGAGGTCACCTCGCTGATCCTCCTGGTCGCGATGGTGGGCGCTGTGGTGCTGGGCAAGCGCACCCTGGGCCGCGCGCGTGACGAGGCGGCGCCGATGCAGCTGGAATTGGACGAGAGCGCCTGAGCGGCGCCTGACACACCCGATGTTTTGATAGGATCAACCGATTATGGAAGCGCTAACCCCGATCACGACCGCGCACTTTCTGCTTTTGTCTGCAGTGCTCTTCAGCCTGGGCGTGCTGGGCGTGCTGCTACGACGCAGCGCCATCCTCATCTTTCTCTCGATCGAACTGATGCTGAATGCGGTCAACCTTTCCTTTGTCGCGCTCTCTCGCGAGCTTGGCACGCTGGATGGGCAGGTGGTCGTCTTCTTTGTCATGACAGTCGCTGCCGCTGAAGTGGCCGTCGGGCTCGCCCTGATCGTCGCCCTGTACCGCTCGCTTGGCACCACGGACGTGGACCGTGTCCATGAACTGAGTGGGTGAGCCTGACGCACCCCTGGCTCATCTGCCCCTGACACCCTCAACCTGCAACATTGAGTAGCCCATGATTGACTTTGTCTGGATTATCCCGCTCCTGCCGCTGCTCGGCGTGCTTATCAACACGTTCATCGGCTCGCGGTTGCCGCGCAACACCTCGGCCTGGCTTGCCGCCGCCCTGGTCGGCATCGGTGCCGCCCTGTCTCTGGCCATCATCGGAGATATCTACAGCCGCGGCGAAGGGTTCGAGGGGGAGCGCGTGCTGCTCTACCGCTGGATGAGTTCGGGAGATTTCTCGGTTGATCTCGCTTTCTTCGTGGATCAACTGTCCGCGCTCATGCTGATCGTGATCACCGGCGTTGGCTTCCTGATTCACATGTACTCCATAGGGTACATGTCGCACGATGAGGGAATCCGCCGCTACTTCATCTATCTGAACCTGTTCATCTTCGCGATGCTCATGCTGGTGCTGGGCGACAACTACCTGCTCATGTTCCTGGGGTGGGAGGGGGTAGGGCTCTGCTCGTACCTGCTGATCTCGTTCTGGTACACGGACTGGAAAAACGCCAACGCAGGGCGCAAGGCTTTCATCGTCAACCGCATCGGTGACTTCGCAGTCCTGCTCGGCATCTTCCTTACCTGGACCACCTTCGGCACCCTCACCTACACCGAGGTCTTCGAGGGCGCGGAGGCGGTGGGCCCTGCCGTGTTAACGACCATCACGCTCCTCTTCTTTATAGGCTGCACCGGAAAATCCGCGCAGATCCCCCTCTTTGTCTGGCTGCCCGACGCGATGGCTGGCCCCACCCCTGTCTCGGCGCTTATCCACGCTGCGACGATGGTCACGGCGGGGGTTTACCTGCTCGTGCGCTCCGCCCCCCTGCTGGAGCCAGCCACGATGACCCAGGACGTAGTCGCCTGGATCGGGGCGCTTACCGCGCTCTTCGCCGCCACCATTGCCCTGACGCAGACCGATATCAAGAAGGTTCTGGCTTACTCGACAGTTTCCCAGCTAGGCTACATGTTTCTGGGCGTCGGCGCGGGGGCCTATGTCGCGGCCATCTTCCACCTGTTCACCCACGCCTTCTTCAAGGCCCTGCTCTTCCTCGGCTCCGGCTCTGTCATGCACGCGATGGAGCACGGGCTTCATCACGTTGCGGGGCACCACGCGCACGACGCGCACGACACGCACGCCACCGTCACCACCCACGACGGCCAACCGCTGGAGTCGGAGGCGCACGATCCGGAGCCCAGCGACACCTTTGATGTGCAGGACATGCGCAACATGGGCGGCCTGTGGAGCCGCGCGCCCATCACCGCTTGGACCTTCCTGCTTGGCGGGCTGGCGCTGGCCGGCTTTCCGCTCACCTCTGGGTTCTTTTCCAAGGATGAAATCCTGACGCTCACGCAGCATGACGGGCGGACTGTGCTCTACCTCATCGGGCTGCTGACGGCGCTGATGACGGCGTTCTACACCTTCCGCCAATTCTTCCTTGTCTTTTGGGGGGAGCCGCGCACCGATGCGGCCCGCTTTGCCAGCGAGAGCCCCCCGACGATGACGATCCCGCTGCTCGTCCTGGCATTCTTCGCGCTGTTTGGTGGGCTGATCTTCGGCCTCCCTCTGGAGCACGGGATCCTGCACCGCTGGCTGGAGCCGCCGTTGGAAGCTTTCATGCACCACTCCGAGGGGGGCATCCCCGTCATGGCCTCGCTGGCCATCTCGAGCGTGGTCGCGATTGTGGGCATAGCGCTGGCCTATGGGATGTACGCCGCGCGCACGCTGGACCCTGCGCGGATAAGCAGGGCGGCGGGGCCACTGTACGGCGGTTCGCTGAACAAGTGGTACGTTGATGAGATTTACGGCGCCACCTTCGTGCGCTTCTACGAGTGGCTGGCCAAGTGGAGTGCCCGCTTCTTTGACCGCCTGCTGCTGGATGGCGCGGTCAACGGGGTGGCGGCGCTGTTCGGCCTGGTGGGCAAACTGCTCAACCGCCTGCAGAGTGGGTTCGTGCGCAGCTACGCGTTGAGCATCGTGCTGGGGCTGGTTGTGGTGGTGGGGGTGCTGGCACAAAGCGCCCCGGACGACTCCGGGTCCAACTACCTGGCCGCCCTGCTGGTTCCAGGGCTGGTCGCCCTCGCCTTCGTGGTGGGGGTGGTAGTGCTGGGGCTGCTGGCCGCCATGCTCGGCGGCAACCGGCGGCCCCCCTCCTCTGGCTCGGGCCTTGAAGTGGGCGGGGGGGGCGCGGCGGCAAGTGCGGCGGTCAGTGCCCCCGCACGCTTTGATACGCGGCGCATTGGGGCCTGGCTGGTGAGCTTCGCCCTTGCCCTGCCGCTCACGGTCGGACTGTTTGTCCTGCTTGACATTGATGTAATCCGAGCCGGGATTTTCACCGCCATCTCTGTCCTCTTCGTTGCCATCGTCATCGCGACTGTAGCCGACAGCGTGCTCAAGCTGGGAATCTTCGACGAGCGAGGGTGGCATCTGGGCATTTACGATCCCGCCGGGCCGCTGGTCCGCGACGACGCGGCGCCGGGCGAGGGGTATCAGCCCATCGTGTCGCGCGCCGAGCGCAAAAAGCGACTTGGAAAATAGCGACAGGACTTCGATTCCATGAACACACTCGGCTACCCTATCTTATCCATCCTGATCTTTCTGCCGCTCGTTGGTGCATTGGTTACTGCCTTTGCCCCGCGAGATCTGGCTGCACGCGTGGCGCTTCTGTTCGCAGCGGTAGCGTTCGTCGTCTCGCTGCTGCTCATCCCCAACTTCCAGCCGACCGCCGACTTCCAGTTTGTGGAGCGCGCCCCCTGGATCACCGCTTTTCCTTCGCCTGGCCCGTCGGGCGAGACGTTGTACCGCTTCCTGATCGAGTACCATGTCGGGTTGGACGGCATCTCTTTCTGGCTGATTCCGATGACTACCCTGCTTTCGGTGCTGGCTATCTGGTTTTCCTCAGACAGCATCCGCGAGCGCGAAAAAGAATACTATGCCTTCATGCTGCTGCTTGAAACCGGCATGCTGGGGGTCTTCCTTGCGCTGGACCTGTTCCTCTTCTTCGTCTTCTGGGAAATCGTGCTGATCCCGATGTACTTCCTGATCGGGATCTGGGGGGGCAGCAATCGTATCTACGCCACCATCAAGTTTGTGCTTTACACCATGGCGGGCTCCTCCTTCATGCTTGCGGTAATCGTGATGCTGGGCATCCTGCAGTTCCAGCAGACCGGCTCTTTGGGGTACAACCTCGATACCCTGCGACAGATTACGCCGACCTTGCCAGAAAACGACCAACTGCTGATGTTTCTGGCTTTTGCCATCGCCTTTGCCATCAAGGTGCCGCTCTTTCCCTTTCACACCTGGCTGCCGGACGCGCACGTTCAGGCGCCAACGGCGGGCTCCGTCCTGCTGGCAGGGGTGATGCTCAAGTTGGGCACCTATGGCTACCTTCGCTTTGCCCTGCCCCTCTTTCCTGCACCCGCGCTCGCGCTCGCGCCGATCTTTGCGGTGCTCGCCATCATCGGTATCTTGTACGGAGCCTGGGTGGCCTATGCCCAACGGGACATCAAGAGCCTGGTAGCCTATTCCTCTGTCAGCCATCTCGGCTTCGTGATGCTTGGCATCTTCGCGCTCAACAACCAGGGGCTCAGCGGCGGCGTGCTCCAGATGGTCAACCACGGCCTCAGCACGGGCGCGCTCTTCCTGCTGGTCGGGATGATCTACGAGCGACGCCACACGCGCGACATGGAGGAATTTGGCGGACTGTGGAAGGTGGTCCCCGTCTATGCAGGGTTCTTCCTAATTACCATGCTGGCCAGTGTCGGGCTACCGGGGCTCAACGGCTTTGTAGGCGAGTTTCTTGCCTTGCTCGGCGCTTATCGCGCCAATCCGCTGTGGGCTGTCTTTGCTACCTTCGGCGTGGTGCTTGCCGCTACCTACATGCTGCGCCTCTTTGGGCGCATGTTCTTCGGCCCGCTTGACCGCGAGGAGAATCGCACGCTCACCGACCTGACCGGCAAGGAGATAGCGGTGCTCGTGCCTCTGGTCCTGCTGATGGTTCTGATTGGCTTTGCCCCCAACCTGTTCCTGGACCCCATTCAGCCAAGCATCAATGCCCTGGTAGAGACCTTCGAGGGGGCCGCTGCGGCCACGCTCCTGCCGTGAGCCCTCGGTGGTCCGCCGTATCACGCATTCAACCAAGGATCAAGCGATGGAATTGATGAGTTTGTCCCAGTTGGGGATAGAAACGCAGCGCATGGCGATGCCCGTCTTTCTGGCATTCGTGGCCATGGTCGTTTTGCTATCCGACCTGATCTTCAACCGCGAGGACGAGGAGCGATGGCCTGCCTACCTGACCATTGCCGGGCTGGTCGGTGCGCTCTTTCTGTGGGTTCAAAGTTGGCTGCTCTTCCACCAGAGCACCGCGGACAACGCGCTTTTTGCGCTGCTCCGCCGCTTGTTCGGCATTACCCAGACGGAACAGCCAGAGTTGCTCTTTAGCGGCATGTTTGATCCAGTCGGGATCAGCGCCAGTATGACCCTGCTGGTCAGCCTGCTGGTCGTGCTGGTAGCGTTGGTTGTCACGCTGCTTTCCCCCGCTTACCTGGAGCGGCGCGGCCTGCAGCGCGGCGAGTTCTATGCGCTGATCCTCTTTGCATCGGTGGGGCTGATCCTGATGGCAGGCAGCCCGCACCTGATTCTGATCTTCCTGGGCATCGAACTGCTCTCGATTCCCCTGTATATCCTGGCAGGCTTTGCGCGCCCGAACCTCCGCTCGGAAGAGTCCGGCCTGAAATACTTTCTGCTGGGCGCTTTCGCCAGCGGCTTTCTGCTGTATGGCATTGCCCTGATCTATGGGGCAACGGGCAGCATGAACCTGCGCGAGATTGGCCAGATCCTGGGGCGCGAGGCGCAGGCCGGGGGGGGCACGGTGCTGCAGGTGGCGGGCACGGCCAACCTGATGCTCATTGCGGGGCTGGTCATGCTGCTGGTTGGCATAGGCTTCAAGCTGTCGTTCGTGCCTTTCCATCAGTGGGTTCCCGACGTATACGAGGGCGCGCCGACCCCGGTGACCGCTTTCATGATGGCAGGTACCAAGGCAGGCGGCTTCGCCGTGCTCCTCAACCTGCTCTTTGCCTTTGGCGTGCTGTACACCTGGTGGGTCAACCTGATAGTGGTTCTGGCACTCCTGACCATGATCGGCGGCAACATCGGGGCAATTCGCCAGCAGAACGTCAAACGCATGCTCGCCTATTCTAGCATCGCGCACGCAGGGTACATGCTGGTCGGGGTGGCGGGGCTGGCGGGTGGCCTGGGGCTGCCCGCGCTGATTCTCTATCTCGCGGTTTATGCCCTGATGAATCTGGGCGCTTTTGCAGTGCTGATCGCCCTGGAAGAGGCCACCGATCGCGAGATCGTGGAGGTCGAGGATTTTCGCGGCCTGGGACGGGAGCATCCGGTGCTCGGTCTGCTGCTGGGCTTCTTCCTCCTCAGCCTGGCTGGCTTTCCGCCGACCGCAGGGTTCTTTGCCAAGTTTTTCCTCTTCACCGGTGCCGTGCTGGGGGGGCAGAACTGGCTGGTCGTGGCGGCGGTTGTTCTGAGCGTCATTTCCGTCTTTTATTACGCCCGCTTCATCATCGCCATGTTCATGCAGCCCGCAGAGGGCGTGACCAGCACGGACGAGGAGGGGCGGGAGCCGGCGCGTCCCTCGTGGATGGTTGGTACTGCAATCGCTGTGACCGCCGTGCTGGTGCTCGCTATCGGGCTTTTCCCCAGCCCGCTGCTCGGCCTGTTTCAGTAGCTACCAGGCGACGAGCCGTAGCCGTACAAAGTGGATTATGGGGACGACCTGCTGCGTATCAAAGTCGTAGGGTTGCAGTTGGGTAGGAAGGGAGGATTGCATCCTATAATAGGGACAACTTCTCCTTCTCCTCCTTGTGAAAGGGCGGTGCAATGTTGCACCGCCCTTTTGCTTTGGATACGGGTGAGCTAGACGGGTGTGACGCAGCAGGCTGGGCTGCGCTTCCCTGTCAGCTCACGCGAGCCGATGCACGACCCACACGTTGGGCTCGATGTAGAGGCCCAGGTCGGCGCGGCGATCAATATGGACGGGCGCCAGAGCACCCTCAACAAGGTAATCGTCGTTGTCTGGAAATTCTTGTCCGGTCCAACCTTCCCACTGCGCCACTGTCCCCTCGATTACCATGGAAGGATGAGCCACCCGCACAATCTCGCCCCCGGCTCGCACGTGGGCTCGTAGCCAGCCATCGAATGGGAGCCCATCGGCGCGGACCCACCACATGTACCGCTGCATGGGAACGAGGGGATAGGCTTCCTTCTGGGTTGGGCGCACCGCCACAATCACAGCCCCGTAGCCGTGTTCCGCCCCCAGTGCCCGCGCCGCGCGCAGCATTCGGTAGCTCATGCCCTGCCCCTGCGCCTCCGGGGAGATGGATATTTCCAGCGCGACCAGGGTATTTGGCTTGACACCCTTCTCATGTTCCTCAACCGCACGTTCCAAACTGTCAGCCCATCCGATGGGTAGCTCGCTCACCTCCCCGCTCCACTGGAGGGGCGCGCTTTGCAGCACGGCCATCGGTTCCCCTGTTGCATCAAGCAGATAAAGTTGATACTCCGGGAAAACCTCGCCCAGCATATGCCAGAGGCGGTTGGCGGTGCGATCTTCCAGCATGAAGGGCCGCCAGATGCGCTCCTTCTGCGGCCAGAAGCGCTGAGCCAGGTCGGGCTGAGCCTGGCGGGACACCAGCGTGAACGCTTGCGGTGCGTTCTTTCTGCTTTCTTCTTCCGACATCGTCTCCCCTCCTGATTGACCGCTCCACCCACACAGACCCTAGAAAGCCCGCCGTAGCCGGGTGAAGGCAACCATGCCGACCACACGGCTCTCCTCCACCTGAAGCCCCGCCTGCTCGAACAGGGCTATGCTCTCAGCTGCGCTCCAGAAGGCGATGCCGCCCGGCTCGGCCACCCGTCGCTGAAAGAGGCCGCGACCGCCCCCCACGCGGAGCAGGTGCATGAACAGCGCCGTGCCCCCTGGCCGCAGCGCACGTGCCACCTCGTTCAGCACGACGCTGGCACCTGTTTCCCCAAACTCATTCAACGATCCGCCGCACAGCACCCCCGTCAGCGACCCCGTGGCGAAGGGCAGGGCCTCGCCCCGACCCCGCACCCACCCAATTGCTTTCTCTTGCCCCTCGCGGCGGGCATGGCGCTGCGCCGCGCGCAGCATCGGCCATGCCACGTCCAGCGCTACAATCTCGCCGCGACCGCCCAGCCAGGGGCGCAGCCAGCGTGCATACAGCGCCGTGCTCGCTGCCAGGTCCAGCCACAGGCCCCCCTCCACCGTCCCTAGCATCTCTCTCAGGATGGCTTGCTCCCGCTCGAACGGAAGTCGCTCCCCGCTGAGCAGGGACAGACTGTGCGTGCGCCACGGCCACTCGTAGCCGCGCGCGACCGCTTCCAACCGGTTGCTGCCCTGCGCCGGCGACAGCGGACCTGTCCCATTTGGCAGCAGATCGAGGATGCCCTCGCGGATGGGGTAGAGCCCCTGCCTCTCAGAGAACGCAGCGCCACGGATGATCTGCGATCCCTCCGTGTGTGCAACGCTCGCCACGCGCAGCGGCGGCCCGCCGCCGGGATCGGTCAGGTGGGAGAGGAGGGTAGGGTGCATGGGGACTCGCTGATTGTGGGATGAATAACCGTTTTGGGATGCCAGAGGGCAAGGGCGCGATCAAGCATGGCGTGGGCCTCGGCGTCACGCATGGCATTGGGAGGACGTAGGTCGGATGGGTTGTCATAAAGATGAAGGGCGCGCTCTGGCTGTCCGGTAGCGACCGCAAGGGCCACTCCCCAACTACGAACGACAGCATCCGGGGTGTATCCTCCACCGCCAGCGATCATCAGCCGCCCCCGTGCCGCCGTCTCATCGGCCAGATCCATCATTCGCTGCATGATCGCGCCGAAATCTTGCGCGGCGAGGCGCAGGCTGACCAGGCGGTCTTGCCAGTGGGCGTCAGCGCCAAATTGCAGGATGATAAAGTCCGGGTCGTAGGCCCGTACGACAGGCAGCACCACCTCATCGAGTGCTCGAAAGTAAGGAGCGGCACTGGTGCGGCGCGGCAGGGGGATGTTCAGGTTGTAGCCCAGCCCTGCACCGCTCCCTCGCTCCTCCAGGGCACCAGTGCCAGGGTAGAAGCGCCCGTCGTACTGATGGAGGGAAACGGTGAGGATAGGTTCCTGATAAAATATCTCTTGCGTGCCGTCGCCGTGGTGGCCATCTATATCCACGATTACCGGTCGTTGGATGCCCCGCTCGGCCATGAGCCAGCGCACGGCTACCGCCAAATCGTTGAAGATGCAGAAGCCGCTCGTTGCCGCCGCGCGCGCATGGTGCAGCCCGCCCCCAGGGTTGAACGCGCGTGCCGCCAGCCCATCCGCAATCAGCCGCACTCCCAGAAGCGTGCCCCCCACTGCCAGGGCGGCGCGGCGAAAGATACCCTGATAGGCCGGCGTGTCCTGACGATCCAGAAAGCCCTCGCCCCGCTGGTCCATCTGCCGAACCCACGACACATAGTCAGGGGGGTGAACGCGCTGCAGGTCGGTGTCGGAGGCGACGGATTGGCGGAAAAAGTGCCGCGTCAACTCAAGCTCGATGGCTAGCTCTCGGATAGCCTGATAGCGTTTCCAACTATCGGCGAGCCGCGGGTGGGCGGTGCCACGACCCCCATAGCGCTCATGGTAGATGAAAGCAAGCTGCATCTCTGCCATCGCAGCGTCACTCGCTGCCAGGGGCCAGCGGCACGCTTGACAGGTCGCCGCTCAGGCGAACATGGCTCGGTGCTGCATAGACCCAGCCGCGCTGCAGGGAGCTCACCACTTCAATCTCTGCCCAATCCCCCGCAGCATTGCGCGCTACCACGAGGGCCTGTGTGCCCGGCGTCAGCGAGGTAATTCGCGGCGCATCGAGGCCAGGACCTGCCCGGAGCACCAGGTTGGTCTGAGTCACGACCGTGAGCAGCAGGGGTGTAGCGGTAGCCGTGCTCGTGGGAATCGGGGTGGTTAGAGCTTCCGTCGGAGGAGCGGTGGGTGTTTCCGTGGGGGGAGCGGTGGGGGTGGGGTGAGGGTGGGGGTGGCGGATCGGGAAACTCGGTAGGGACAGAGGAGGCAGTCGCCGTACTCGTCGCCGTGGGGGGACGGGCGGTGCGTGGCGGCTCAGGGGGGCCATTCAGCGCTGCCACCTGCCTTGCAAGGAACTGGGGGCCCCCGCCGACGAGGATACCAATTGCCAGGCTCAGGATGAGGGTGAACAGCAAGATCGTATTGCCGAATGGTTTTCCGCTTGTCATGGTGAAGGAACCTTTTAAGGGGCTTGCTCTTCCTGCAACAAAGTCATCTCCGCCTCGAGGTGGGTGGCACGGGTGCGAAGCGACCACCAGTAGCCCAGAATGGGCCCCCAAAAGGCGAACAGGCCCAGCAGGAGATAGGGAATGTTTCGATCAGACCAATCAATCATTTTCTGCCTCCAGCAGGGCGGCGCGCATCTGCTCCAATTGCGCCTCGCGGCGCGCCAGTTGCGCGCGCCGCAGCAGCAGGTAGATGAAGAGGGCTATCCCGAAGAGCATGCAGACCAACAAGGCCTGATTCATGGCGGGCGTCAAGGCCATGTCGCCCTGTGCCTCTGGATTTTCCCCGGCAAAGACGACGGGGTGAATCGTGCGATCCAGGATGCGCGTCGAAAAGTAGACAAGGGGCACGTTCACGAAGGCCAGGATCGCGAAGATCGCGCTATAGCGCGCGCGCCGTGCGGGGTCGTCTAGGGCCCCGCGCAGCATCATGTAGCCCGCGTAGGTCAGAAGGAGGATGGTTACCGTCGTCAGGCGAGGATCCCAGGTCCACCAGGTGTTCCACACGGGCCGTGCCCAGATGGCGCCAGTGACTGTGCCGATAAAGGAGGCCAACATGCCTACCTCCACGCTGGCGGCCCCCCAGGCATCCCAGGTGGGGTTGCTCGTTCTCAGGTAGGCGATACCCGCCAGGAAGGCGAGGAAGAAGAGGAGAAAACTGGCGATGTTGGCAGGAAGGTGAAAAAAGAAGATGCGGTACACCTCGCCCATCGTCGCCTCGGCGGGGGCGTAGACCAGTGCAAGATAGAGCGCAAGCAGCCCGCCCGGCAGCAGTGCCAGCCCCAGCACGCGCGTTGCGGTGTCGTGCCAGCGGCGCATGGTGTTCTGCTCTCTGCCCAGCGGGGCAGCATGTGTCACAGCCATAACAATCTCCCTGAAACCGGATGCGGCACGCGCTTGTTATTGCTCCAGTACAAACTCGAACAGGAGCATCGAGAGCGTTACAAAGATAAGATCGAATGCACCAATCAGCCCCAGCGAGCTACCTGCCTCTGCCAGGAGCTCGCCCCCCTGAAGGGCGACGCCTGTTGCCTGAACGGCCCCCACAAGCAGTGGCACGGAAAAGGGCATCAGCAGGAGCGGCAACAGTACATCGCGGAGGCGCGTGTTGACTGCCATCGCTGCGAAGAGCGTGCCCACCGCAGACAGACCCAGGGTCCCCAATAGCAAGATTGGCAGCAGAGTAAGGGGGAGGGCTACATTGAACAGGGCGACCGTGACCGGAAGCGCTATCAACTCGATGGCGGTCAAGAACAAAAAGTTGCCGCTCATCTTCGCCAGATAAATCGCGCTCCGCCCCACCGGGGCCATCATCAGCCCTTCGATGCTTCCCTGCTCCTGCTCCCGTCCGAAACTGCGATTCAACCCCAGCACCCCCGCGAACAGCCAGGTCATCCACAGGATACCCGGCAGCACGTCCCGTGCATCCACGGGCGACAGGTCCAGCGCAAAGTTGAAGAGGAGCAGGGCCGTGACAGCAAAGAAGAACATCGAGGAGAGCGCTTCCCGCGAGCGCCACTCGGCTAACAACTCTTTCCAGAGCAGGCTCCGCAACGAGCGAAGGAAGCGAGCCGCTGAGTGTATCAGGAACGGACCCCAGTGTCGGACCCTGGTCCCTCACAGGGGTAGCTCCACGCGATGAGGCGAAAGCCTAACCGTTCCACGATGGGACGGCTCATCGGGCTGGCATCCAGGGTGAGGAAGCGGAAGCCGCGCTGGCGTGCTTCCGCCGCCCGGATCGCCAGCAACGATCGGTAAAAGCCACGCCCCCGAAATGCAGGGCGCGTGTTCCCGCCCCACAGGCTGGCAAACTGCGTGTTTTGGGGAAAGCGGATCCAGGCCGATGCAGCGATTTGTCCATCCTCTGCTACCACTGCATACACGCTGAGTTCTTCCGGGCTCTGGCTCAACTCCGCCATGATCGTTGCCACAAACTCTGCATGGTTCGCGCCGTCCAGGGGATCTTCCTGCACAGCCAGGGCCGCAGGCACCTGGGCGGGCTCTTCCACGCGCACGATTTTCTCCGTCGGTGCTGCCCACAGCGTGGGCGGCGCTTCATCCAGGGAGAGTACCATGATGGCTTCCGCCTCACCGATTTGAAAGCCACGCGCCGCCAGCCGCTCCTTCAAGTCGGCCGGGCGGTCATGCCCGTACAATTTCCACTCGACGGCGTATCCACGTCCTCGCCAGTAGGCGAGTTCCTGCTCGATGACATCATCCGCGCTGCTTTCGTCCAACCAGGAATACAACACGGCGCCACGCCGATTGGCGTGGTCAATCACCCGAACCACGTGGGCGGTTTCCTCGCGCTCGGTGTTGGCAAAGCGAATCTCACGTCGCTGCTCCCTATCGTACAGGGCGAGCAATGTTTCTGTAGCCATGATCATGAGCACTCTAGTTTACCAGTTCCAGATATAGGGCACGCCAGTGCTGGCTAGCTTCCGATCCGCGCGGCTGATCCAGCACCAGCTTGCCGCGCCGCAGGATGAGCACCCGCGTGGCGAGCGCCAGCCCTCGCTCCAGGTCATGGGTGCTCATCACGGTCAGGCGGCGCGGCTCCTCGGCATGGATTCGCTGAAGGAGGGCGTGCAGCCGCTCGGCGGCGGCCTCGTCCAGGCCGCTGTAGGGTTCGTCCAGCAGAAGGATTTGCGGGTCGTGCAGGAGCGCGCGGGCGATGGCAAGGCGCTGGAGCATCCCGCGCGAATAGCTCCGTACCGGATCGCGAAAGCGGGACAGCAACCCTACCCACTCAATCACCTCGCGCGCGCGGGCATCCGCCTGCGGCACCTCATACAGGCGAGAGTAAACTGCCAGATTTTCCTGCGCCGTTAGCTCCGGATACAAGAGGCTTTGGTGTGTGACCAGGCCGATGTGGCGGCGCACCTCGGTCCAGGCAGCGCTCAACTCATGCCCGCGGACCGAGACGCGCCCGCCGCTGGGGCGGCTGAGGGTAGCGAGGATTTTGAGGAGGGTAGTTTTTCCCGCACCGTTTGGGCCGAGGAGCGTGACGACCTCCCCTTCCTCGATGCTGAGCGTCAGGCCGCGGAGCGCGTGCTGCGCTCCGTACCGCTTGGTTAGTGCCTCGATCTGAATCATTCAGCGGTGGGCAGCCCAAAGTCCACCGGGCGGTCAGCCAGCACGCGGACCTCGCCCCGCGCGGCGGCAACCGCCTGCTCGATCCACAGATCCAGTGCGTCTGTCGCCTCCTCGGCCTCCCCCGCGCCCAGCGTGTCAAGCTGCTGGAGCACAGCGATGGCCTGCGCACGATAGCTGGCGTCAAGTGTTGCAAAATCTTCGGCACTCAATTTGCCCATCGCCTGATCCATCTGCAGGTCGCGAAGCGCCTCCAAAAGGGACTCGCGCTGGAAGAGCAGGTTCTCGAACGCCAGGCTCTCTTCTGCTGCGGCGGGGGCGAGGCGCAGGCGTCGGGCGGCCACCAGCGGGCGGAGCGCCCAGGCGGCCACCAGCAGGACGATGAGTAGACCGACGACGATGCCGAGGGTCATCGCTTAAGCGCTCTGGGCGCTCATGCCCTCGCGGGCACGCACGCGCTCCAGGATGCGCGCCTCGCGCGGGTCTGGCCAGACAACCACGAGCGCACCCAGTACGAGGACCATGCCCCCCAGCCAGACAAAGCCAATAAGCGGTTCCGTAAACATCTTGTAGGTCACGGTACCGTCCGAGTTGATCCCGGTCAGCACGATGTATAAATCTTCGGTCGGGAAGGTGTGGATGGCTACCTCCGTCTCGCGCTGGCCGCCCGGCACCTTAAAGTACCAGTCCAGCGCGGGTTGGAGCTGAGCCACCTGCTTCCCATCGCTCGTTTGCACGAGCAGCGGCGCGGACACGCGCTCCCGCGTGTCGTCGCGTCCCTCCATCAGGCCTGTGAAGGTGAGGGTGTAGCGCCCGAAGCGAAACGGCTCGTTCGCGCCCACGGTGCGGTCCATCTCGTCGCGGTAAAAGCTGGACACCACGATGCCCATCGCCATGACGATCACGCCCAGGTGGATGATGTATCCCCCGTAGCGGCGGCGGTTCTTTTCCACCAGTGCCAGCAGTGCGCCGACCCCGCCGCCTGCGCCGCGCTGTCGCTGGGCTTGCCAGCCACGAACAAACTCCATCACGTGCCCTACCGCCACGAAGACTACCAGTGCCATTGCCAGATGCACGGCCCAGGTGCGCACGCCCGCCATCGCAAGCAGCGGCACAGCCAGAAGGGCCCCCGCCGCAGGCGGCAGCAGGTGTCGGATGAGGTGCGCGCGGCTGGCGCGCCGCCACGGCAGCAGCGGCGCGACCCCCATCAAAAAGAGCATGCCGAGCAGGATCGGCCCCACCACTATATTGAAATAGGGCGGCCCCACGGTGATGCGCTGGCCCGTCGCGGCCTCGGAGACGATGGGGTAGATGGTGCCCCAGAACACAGCGAAGGCCATCCCTACAAAGATGATGTTGTTCGCCAGAAACGCCGTTTCCCGCGAGAGCAGGGCATCCAGTTCCCCGTCGGCCCGCAGCAGGGGGAGCCGCTGAAAGAGCAGGAGGAGGGAGCCAAGCAGAACGATAGCGATGAAGACCAGAAAGTAAATACCGATCTGCCCCTCGGCGAAGGCATGGATGGAATCGAGGATGCCGGAGCGGGTCAGGAAGGTGCCAAAGATGCTCAGGGTGAAGGCCAGGATGATCAGAAGGATGTTCCACACCTTCAGCATGCCACGAAACTCTTGCACCATCACCGAGTGCAGAAAGGCAGTTCCGATCAGCCACGGCATGAGGGAAGCATTCTCGACAGGGTCCCACGCCCAGTAGCCGCCCCACCCCAACTCGCGGTAGGCCCAGTGCCCCCCCAGCATGATGCCTATGGACAGGCTGGTCCATGCCAGAAGCGTCCAGCGCCGCGACAGGCGAATCCACCCTGCCCCCGTCCGCCGGGCAAGCAGGGCGGCCAGTGCAAAGGCAAAGGGAATGGTCAGGCCGGTGAAGCCGCCGTACAGGAAGGGCGGGTGCATGATCATGAAAAAGTTTTGGAGCAGGGGGTTTAACCCTCGCCCGTCCGGCGGCACCGCGCCCAGCGCCTTCATCGAGGAGACGAAGGGCGGGGCCTCGAAGTTCAGGAGGACGAGGAAGAAGCCGCAGACCCCCATCAGCACAGCGGTCGCATAGGCCATGAACAGGTCGCTATCGTCGCGGTGTATCCAGAGGGCAGCGCCCGTGTACAGACTCAACAAGAGGAGCCAGAAGAGCAGCGAGCCCTCATTGCCGCCCCAGACCGCCGTGATGGTATAAAAGAGCGGCTGTCCGATAGCAGTCTGCCGTACCACGTAAGCGACGGAAAAATCCTGGATGACCAGCAGATATTCCAGGATGGCGAAGGCTCCTATGGAGAGCGCGAGCACGCCCCAGGCAGCATGGCGCCCGCTTGTTACCAGTTCTGGCAGACGGCGGCGCGCCCCCGCTACCAGCGCGATGATGCTGTAGACAGCAAGGGCCAGCGCGCCCATCAAAGACAGACGTCCAGTTTCGGCCATGGTTCCTCGATGGTGCGACGGGGTCAGGGAGCGTCCGAGCAGCTTACCACTCGCCGCTGAGTTCCTCTTGGTACTCGGCTGGCATCTCGTCGGTGCCGGGGGCATCCTCATACTTGGAGGGGCATTTCACCAGGATGGTGTGTGCCTGGAAGGTGCCCGTAGGGTCCACCGCGCCCTCCACGATAACGCTCTCGCTTCGCATGAACAAGTCAGGCATGGGGTCATGGTAGAGCACCGAACGACGGGCACCGCTTTCCGGGTCCACCAGGTCGAACGAGAGCGCTATGGCCCGCGAATCGTACTTGACGCTCTCTTTGTCCACCGTGGCATTCACGCGCACCCCTCGCTCCACCAGGCTCGCCTCGCGGCTTGCCAACTCGTCCAGCGTGAGATAGTAATTTCCGCCCGTGCGTACCCCATTGACGATCAGGGTCATGATAGCCAGAACAATCAGCGTACCGCCTGCCAGAAACTTGCCCTTGCTCGACAGGCGAGAGGGCTTGGGTTCACGAATGGTTTGCATTGCTCCTCCGTTACGGTAACCCGTGCGACAGACATTTTATCACAGCACGACATCAGGCCCATCATTGTGGCACGCGCGGCGCGCGGCGGGGGTCAGGAAGCGCTGCACCTCCAACCGATAGCCGTTGGGGTCCCGCGCATAAAAATGGTAGATACCGAACGTTTCGCTGGTTTCCGGCTGGCCGCTAACAATCGCGCCCATGCTCCGCAGGCGATCGTACCAGGCATCCACATCGTCCGTCACGAAGGTGAGCACCACATCGTCATGGTTGATACCGACGGCGGCACGCTCACAAAAACCAAGAAAGCCTTGCCCCGCCACGCGATAGATGCGGCACTTGCCCTGGTCCACCGCCAGTTCCAGCCCCATCACGCGCTCGTACCACTCGGCGGTGCGGGCCAGGTTGTCCGTGTAGCAGAAGGTGATCCCTGCGTCAAAGTGCTTCATATCTGGGGGTCGTTGGCTGCTCAGGGCAGCCGGATGACCTGACCAATGCTGAGGCTGTCCGCGCTCAGGCCAGGGTTGAGGGCGATGATCCGTGCGGTTGTCACGCCAAAGCGTGCCGCAATGGTGTTGAGGTAATCCCCTGGCTGCACGGTATAGGTCCGCACCACGGGCGCGGGCACGGCGGTGGGAGGCGGCGGGCGGGGGAGCCCCTGGCGCGCTAGTGGGAATGATTAGCCGCTGATCTATCTGAAGCGTGTCGGCGTTAAGGCCAGGGTTTGCTGCGATAATCTGCGCACTGGTTAGCCCAAAGCGTGCCGCGATGGTGTTGAGGCGGTCGCCGGGCTGCACGACATAGGTTTGGACCTGGCTCGCGGTGGCCGCAGCGGTGGTGGTTACGGCGGGGGCAACGGTGGTGCTAACGGTGATGGTAACGGTAGCGCTCACCGTAGAACTCACCGTAGCAGTGGCTGTCATGGTGCTCGTCGCCTCCAATGTTGCTGCTCCCTGGGCACGCTGGGTGGCTGTCCGGCGCGGGGTGAGGGTCACAGAGGGGACGATAGCCTGCCGGTTTTCGGTGGGCTCTGGGCTAGGGGAGGGTTCCGTGACACTTTCCCCTACGGCGACAGGCGCGCCAAAGGGGTCGCTTTTCAGCTGGGTGAGGGCTAGGGTGCCTACAATCAGAGCCGCAGCCCCCATGGCCAGTAGGTCCACGAAAAATGATGCATCGCGTTGCCACTCGCCCCCGCTTTGATAGCGCCGCCACAGCAGGGCGCCTAGCCCTACTACAATGGCAAACCCGACAATGTATAAAGGCATGGCTTGCTCTAAGGATATTTCAGCCGTTGTGCCCCATAGGGCTATGGATAGATTATATGCTGCTTTGCATTAGGCACCAAAGCGGCCCCGGACAATTCGGATGATCGCGGGGTTGGGTGAAAGGGGATGTGCCCCACGGCGAGGTGTTATGGCAAGGATTGGTAGGTGAACACATCCATGACGTTGTTCATGTCTCCTAGAACGAGATTGCTAGCCCAGGAGTCGAACGCTAGCACTTGCCCGTTGGCAGACAGGGCCGGATGCTGGGATGGCGCGTTCCCCTCTGTGCCATCGGTGGCAACGGAAAGTCGCGTGATGGTGCCCGTTGATCGGTCATAAACGAACACATCGGCGGCCTCGTTCGTGTCGTTGGGTACAAGGTTGCTGGCAAGCGAGTAAAATGCCACCCAGCGACCGTCTGCCGAGAGCACGGGGGTGTGCGATTCCCCATTTGCCTCCGTGCCATCGAAGGCGACGGATACCCGCATCGTTTGTCTGCTTTGTCGGTCGTGGAGAAAGATGTCCCCTCTGCCGTTGCTATCGTCCGGCACAAGATTGGTGGCAACGGAGCGAAACGCCACCCATTGTCCTCTTCCGGAAAGGGTGGCTGAGTAAGACTCGCCATTGCTCTGCGTCCCGTCGGATGCCACGGAAACACGCTCGATCTGCCCTGTAATCAAGTCGCGGACGAAGATGTCCGAGGCGAGGTTGGTATCGTCGGGGACAAGGTTGCTCCCCCAGGACTCAAACGCTACAAGGCGCCCGGACGCTGAGAGCGCCGGGTCATACGAGCTACAGCAGCTTTCCTCGCCATCCGCGGAGACAGAGACGCGGACAGTCCGCGAGGTGGTGCGGTCGTGGACGAACACATCGTATGCCTGGTTGCTGTCCCCGCTCACCAGGTTGGTGGCGTAAGAATAAAATGCCACAAAGCGTCCATTGGCGGAAAGGACGGGCGCCCACGATTCGTTGTTGCCGCCGATCCCGTTGGAGGATTGTGAGACGCGCGTGGTCTGCCCCGTCTCTCTGTCATGGACGAAGATGTCGTAGTTACGATTGTTGTCGCCGCTGACAAAGTTGTTGGCATACGAGTTGAACGCCACAAAGCGACCGTCAAAGGAGAGCGCGGGGTCATCCGAGGTGCTGTTGCCCTGCGTGCCATCCGACGCGACGGAGATGCGCGAGGTCTCGCCCGTTGTTCGGTCGTGGATGAACACATCCTGAGCGAGGTTGCTGTCCCCGCCCACCAGATTGTCGGCACTGGAGCGAAACGCCACAAAGCGCCCGTTAGGGGAGAGCGCGGGCAGGGAAGAGCCCTCGTTTCCCTGGGTGCCTGCGGAGGAAACCGAGACGAGCGTGACGTCGCCCCCCATGCGAGCCAGGAGGGAGGGTGCCCCTATGAAGGTGCTCGCAGCCCCGATGAGCAGAAGTAATATCAATAGGACGAAGCGGCGGACAGAGGCTAGCATCGTGACACCTTTCCATATAGGGGGCAATTTAACCGTGAAGGCCGCACCCTGCTCCCCTCACAGGGCACGGGCGAGGTGGTCGCGCGCTTCTTCCAGGCTCCACTCGCGAATGGTTGCTTTTACCGCAGGAATGGATGCCGGGGTCATACTGAGCTCATCCATCCCGAGCCCCAGCAGCAGCGGCGTCAGCGCGGGATCGCCCGCCATCTCCCCGCACACGCCAACCCAGCGATGGTGCGCGTGTGCCTGCTCGACAAGTTGGGCCAGCAGGCGGAGAAGGGCTGGATGATTGGGTTGGTAGAGGTTGGCCACTTCTCGGTTGGTGCGCTCCGCAGCCATCGTATACTGCGTTAAATCATTGCTTCCCACGCTGAAAAAGTCCACTTCTGCCGCCAGTCGGTCCGCTGCCAGGGCGGCGGCAGGCACCTCCACCATGATGCCGACTTCCTCCAGACTGCCGCGTGCGGTGCCCGCTGCGTCCAGGGCCTGTTGGACTGACGCCAGGTGCGCCCGCGCGGCACGTACCTCTTCGACAGTGCTAACCATGGGAAACATGAGGCTGACACGGTGCCCCTCCGCGGCGCGCAGGATGGCACGAAGCTGCTGCTCGAACAAGGCGGGGCGCTGCAGGCTCAGGCGCAGGCCGCGCACCCCCAGGAACGAGTGAATAATAGGATCCAGAGCCAGGGCGGGCAAGGGCTTGTCGCCGCCGACATCGAGCGTCCGCACGATGATGGGCCGCTCGCCAAAGGGCGCGAAGATTGCCCGCAGCGCGGCTACCTGCTCCTCCTCGGAGGGTAACGTGGCTCGCCCCATGTAAAGGAACTCGGTGCGGAGCAGCCCCACCCCCTCCGCCCCGCGTGCCACGGCTGCCTCGGCCTCGGTCACGCTGGCCACGTTGGCTGCAATCACCACGCGGTGCCCGTCCCGCGTAAGGGCGGGAGCCTGCGCGGCAGCCCGTGCGCGGGTGGCCTCAGCCTGCTCCGCTTGTAGCTGCGCGTGGAAGGTAGCCACCTGCGCGTCCGAAGGGTTGGGCAGGAGTAGCCCGTTTGCCCCGTCCACCAAGAGCATTTGGCCTGACTCGATGGAGCGCAGCGCGGGGCCGAGGCCCATCACAGCGGGCAACTCGAAGGCACGCGCCAGGATGGCCGCATGGGAGGTGGTGCCCCCGCCCTCCGTGGCCAATCCCCCTGCCCCGGCCTGCTTCAAGAGTGCCACCTGTGACGGATCTATTTCTTCGGCGAGGACGATGGCCCCGGGGGGCACTGTCGGCGGCTCGCCAGCATCCACCAGCAGCCGCACGACCCGCCTGCCTACGTCCAGCAGGTCAGCGGCGCGACCAGCGATGAGCGGATCGCCGATAGCGCGGAGCCCCTCTGCCTCGGCACGCGTGGCAGCGTCCCAGGCGGCGGCAGCCGTGTCCCGCTGCTCGATGCGGGCACTCGCACGCTCCAACAGGAGGGGATCGTCCAGCAGGAAGCGCTGTGCCTCAAAGATAGCCGCCTCGCTTGCGCCCGCGCTCCTTGCACTCTGCTGCTCCAGCGAGCGGAGCGCCTGGCGAGCCGTCGCCAGGGCTGCCTGGAGCCGCTCGGCCTCCTGTTCAGGGTCCTCTGCTGGCGTGTCGGGGATGGAGGGGGTGGCTTCTTTCAGCCAGAACGCAGGGCCTATCGCCTTCCCTGGTGCCGCAGGTACGCCTCGCACTCCTTCTCCTTCGACGATCCCTGTCGGGGGTGGGGGCGCGGGGGGGGCGGGCATGACGGCTGGCGGCTCCTCCATCTCCCCGAACCCGCTGGCGACCAACTCGGCCAGCGCCTCCAGTGCCTGCTGGGCCTCGGGGCCGCTGGCGCTGGCGACTAGCTCCGTCCCCTGCCGCCCCCCCAGCCCCAGCAGCGCAACGAGGCTGCGTGCCGAGGCTGAGGGGCCGGGGCGCGCAGCCTGGCGCAGGCGAAGCTCTGCCTGCCAACGGCCCGCCAGCCCGACGATCTGGGCTGCGGGGCGGGCATGCAGGCCCGCCGGGTTGACGAGGCGCATCGCGCGCTCATGGGTGGCCGCCGCGGCAGGCAGCGGCGGGGCCGCGTCCTGGGCCTCCGACAGCTTCGGTTGCGTGCGGGTCTCGTCGGCTGCATCGGCTACGGCGCTGAGGGAGGCACCCGTGGCCGCCAGCGCCGCAGCTGCCAGCGCCCCCTCGACGAGGGGAGCATTGCTCAGGCGCACGCGGGCACGCTGCGCTTCTTCGATAAATTCCAGCGCGGTTTCCGCGGTCATCACCGCCGAGCCCAGGTCCATGAGCACCAGCGTTCCGTCAGGGCTGTCGGCCAGCGCCAGGGCTTCCAGGATGAGCTCGAAGCTAGTGCCGATCTCGCCCTCAGCGGTGCCGCCGGCAGGCACAATTTGCACGCCCGGTGCCATCTGCTGCGCCAGTTCAGCAACCCCTTGAGCGAGGGTGGAAGAGTGAGAGATGAGTACCAATGAAATCATGGGGTAGCTGGGTAGGGCCTCAGATGAAACAGTAAGAAAAGGAAGCGGGCATCGTCCAACGCCTGTACACATCACGGGGGCGGAGACATGGTGCCTCCACCCCCGTATTGAGATATTGTGGTGAGCGGGGGCTTATTCGACGTCCACCCAGTCCATTGTTCGCTCGACCGCCTTCTTCCAGTTGGCGTAGGCAGACTCGCGCTGATCGTCGCTCCACTGCGGCTCCCAGCGGCGATCCATGTTCCAGTTCTCGCGCAGGTCCTCCAGGTTGTCCCAGAAGCCTACAGCCAGCCCTGCTGCATAGGCAGCACCCAGACTGGTGGTTTCAGCCACCACGGGGCGCATGACAGGTACGCCGAGAATGTCGGCCTGAAGCTGCATGAGGGTGTTGTTGACGGTTGCACCGCCGTCCACCTTCAGTACTTCCAGCTGCACGCCCGAGTCTTCGACCATCGCGTTCAACACGTCCTTGGTTTGGAAGCAGATCGCCTCCAGGGTGGCGCGGGCCAGATGCTCGCGCGTGTTGAAGCGGGACATGCCCACGATCACACCGCGCGCGTCCGAGCGCCAGTAGGGCGCGAAAAGACCGGAAAATGCGGGTACAAAATACATCCCGCCGCTATCCGGTACGGCATTGGCCAGCGTCTCGATCTCGGCGGCGTTGCGAATCATGCCGAGTTGGTCGCGGAGCCACTGCACAGCGGAGCCCGTCACAGCGATAGAGCCTTCCAGCGCGTAGATGGCTGGATGGTCGCCCATCTGATAGCAGGTGGTGGTCAACAGCCCTGCGTTGGATGGGACGATATCGGTGCCCGTGTTCAGCAGCATGAAGTTGCCGGTGCCGTAGGTGTTCTTGGCCTCGCCAGGCGCATAGCAGGCCTGGCCCACCGTGGCCGCCTGCTGGTCGCCCAGGTCGCCGCTCACCATGACCTCGCCGCCCACTGGTCCGTCCGCGCGCGTCATGCCGTAGCCATTCGGGTCCGACGAGGGACGGATCTCGGGCAGCATGGAGCGGGGAATATTGAAGAAACTGAGCAACTCGTCATCCCAGTCCAACGTTTCCAGATTCATCAGCATCGTGCGGCTGGCGTTGGTAATATCGGTTACATGCGAGCCGCCATCTGCGCCGCCGGTGAGTTGCCAGATGACCCAGGTGTCCATGTTACCGAAGACAGCCTCGCCGCGCTCCGCCGCCTCGCGCACCCCGTCCACGTTTTCCAGGATCCACTGAATCTTCCCGCCGGAGAAGTAGGTGGCCGGCGGCAACCCGGCCTTGCGGCGGATCACATCGCCCTTGCCGCTGCGCTCCAGGGCGGAGGCGATGCGGTCGGTGCGCGTGTCCTGCCAGACGATTGCATTATAGTAAGGGCGCCCGGTCTTGGGGTTCCAGACAAGCGTCGTTTCTCGCTGGTTCGTTATGCCGATAGCAGCCAGATCGGAGGCGGTGATGCCTGCGTTGGTCATGGCCGTGCGGATGACAGTGCGCGTGCGCTCCCATACCTCTTCCGCGTTGTGCTCAACCCAACCCGCCTGCGGCAAAATCTGCTCGTGCTCCAGCTGGTGGCGCGCCACCTCATTGCCACCATGATCAAAGATCATGAAGCGCGTGCTGGTCGTGCCCTGGTCTACGGCACCTACATAGTTCGCCATTGAATCGTTCCTTTCATTGGAAGGAGCCGCCGCCCGCTTTGGCGACGACCTTACTCTGTTCCTCGCCCGTAACGTAAACGAAGTGAAGGGGCAGGGGACCCAGTACAAGCAAACGAAGCGCAGGGATGGATACAACGACGGTAAGCCCACCTCTAGGCCCAGCCTACCCTATTCAGCCGTGCCCGCCTGCTTGTACCGGACTTGTTTACTCCGACAGTTGCGCGCTGTTTACCACTTCCAGCAGGGTGCGGAGGAGGAGGTACGTAGAGGTAGCACCTGCATCCTGGTGACCGGCGCTACGCCCCCCAAGATAGCTGGCCCTCCCCTTTTTGGCAACCAGGGGCACCGTGTCGTGCATCCCCTGCTCTGCCGCAGCGACCGCCTTCGCCAGGGCGCTGGCAGTCGGCTCGTCGCCCTGCACTGCCTGGTTGTAAGCCTCCAGCGCTGGGGTGAGCGCATCCACCATGGTCTTGTCGCCAGGTTGGGCTTTGCCGCGCTGGACGACGCCGTCTAACCCAGCCTGGAGCAGGGCCCCCACATCCTCGCGCGTAAGCTCGTGCTTTTTGTCCACCGCCGTGCCGGCGCGCATGAACAGCGTGCCATAGAGCGGCCCGCTTGCGCCGCCTACGCTGGAAATGAGGGCCATGCCAGTGGTCTTCAGGATGCTACCGATGTCCTTGTCGGCAACCCCCGGAAGCTGGCTCAGCACCTTGGTGAAGCCACGCTCCATATTCGTACCATGGTCCGCGTCGCCCACGGCAGCATCCAGGTCGGTCAGGAACTGCTTGTTTTGCGCGAGCACCCCCGCATACTCCTGAAGCCACTGGACGATCTGTTCCCTGGTAATCATCCCGTTATCTCCCCCAGCGCAGGGCGGGCGTGTGGACCGGCGCGTCCCACAGCCTCAGCATCTCGTCGTCCAGCTTCAGCAGCGTGATGGAGGCACCCTGCATTTCCAGCGATGTGATGTAGGGCCCTATCAAACGGCGCGCGATGGTCAGCCCGTTCTGCTCACAAATCTGATGAAGCTTGCGGTACATGATGTACAGCTCAGAGAGGGGGGTGCCGCCCATGCTGTTCACAAAGGCCAGCACCTGATCCCCGGATTGCAAGGGCGGATCGGTCAATTCGTGCTCTGCCCAATCGCCCGATTCCTCGCTCCACTCGCGCACGGTGCGGGTGTAGCCTTGATCCTCGATGATGCCCATCGCCAGCATCTCGGTCACCTCGTCGGCGCTCCCCATCGGCATGCGCTGCTGCCCAGGCTCGCCGTGGATGCCGATCCCAATCTCCATCTCGTCGTCGCCCAGCTCGAACGTTGGCGATCCCTTGGCGGGCACGGTGCAGGAGGTGATGGCCATTCCCATGCTGCGCGCGTTCAAGTTCACACGGCGACAAAGATCAGCCACCTGCTCCAGGTTGTAGCCCGCCGCCGCGGCCGCGCCGCAGACCTTTTCTGCCAGCACTGTCGCGCCCACGCCGCGCCGTCCCGCCGTATACAGGCTGTCCTTGACTGCCACATCATCGTCAATCAGGATGTTGACGACACGGATCCCCTCGCCCCGTGCGAGTTCAGCCGCCATCTCGAAGTTCATCACGTCGCCCGTGTAGTTCTTCACGATGTTCACGATGCCCGCGCCGCCATCCACCAACTTGGCTGCTGCCAGCATCTGATCCGGCGTGGGGGAGGTGAAAACCTCACCGGGCGCGGCAGCATCGAGCATGCCGTAGCCCACAAAGCCGCCATGCATGGGCTCGTGGCCGCTGCCACCTCCCGAGATAAGGGCCACCTTGCCCTGGCTCGGTGCATCGGCGCGGTAAATAACATACGGATCGTAACTCACCTTGAGCAGGTCAGGATGCGCCAATGCCATCCCTTCCAGGCTCTCGCGCACCACATCTTCGGTGCGGTTGATCAGCTTTTTCATGATAAACCCTTTCCTGGGGAGCGATTGCCTAGAAGAACGTCATCCACATCACGGCGGCAATCACGGCGCCAATGAGGGGGCCTACCACGGGAATCCAGGAATACTCCCAGTCGGAGCCACCCTTGCCCGCAATGGGGAGGATGGCATGGGCGATGCGCGGCCCCAGGTCACGCGCCGGGTTGATGGCGTAACCGGTTGGGCCACCGAGCGACAGGCCGATACCCCAAACGAGGGCAGCCACCAGGAAGGGGCCAAGGCCTGAGGCGGGGGCGCCTTCTGTAGCACCGGAGAAGATAGCCCCTACGCCGAAGATTAGGACGAAGGTACCAACAATCTCGCTGATAAGGTTGGTGGTCGTGTTGCGGATAGCCGGACCCGTGGAAAACACTGCCAGTTTCAAGCCGGGATCACGCGTCTCGGCCCAGTGGGGAAGGTAGGTGAGCCAGACGATGATAGCCCCGATGAGCGCACCTAGCACCTGCGCGATCATGGTGCTGACCATCTGCGCGACGTTGTACGTGCCCATCACGGTCTTGGCAAGGGTCACTGCCGGGTTGAGATCACCCTGCGGGGCGCCAGCGGAGATGGCAACGAACACACCGACCATCACCGCGAAGGCCCAGCCCGCGGTAATCACGATCCAGCCGGAATTCTCGCCCTTGGACTTGGCGAGCAGCACGTTGGCGACGACGCCATCGCCCAGGATGATCAGCACCATGGTGCCGAGCAGTTCACCCATGAAATTATCCATCTAGTGGTCTCCTTGATTGTGGGGGATTGATCGGAACAGCCACTGACGTACAAAGGGGGAAAGGTTATAAAAGCTCGATAGGCGTCGCCTCCCTTCGTGGCTGGGACGGCTCATGCCACTCGGTAGCATAGGGAGACTGATCCGGGGCTACCAACAGGCAGCCGCCCAGAGCATGCAAGAGACGCATGAGGGGGGTGCACGTCATCTCGAGGATGAAGATGCTGATCATTCAGTCAGCCCGCTACCTTAGCGGCAAAAACAGGATGAGGACAGTTAGGTGTTCGCTGGCGCGCGCGGTGAGGCTCGTATGCGAGACGCCTGAGAGGGGTAGGGCGAGGAACATGTGCGGGTAGCCTCTCTTGTAGAGAGTATACGGCATGATGACGCAAGTACTCAAGGGAGGAGATAAAAACGTTTCAATATGAAACAAAGCATCATGACTCTTTGAAATGGTTGGGGTCTATCTTGAGACTTTTCATCCGCCGCCAGAGGGTAGTGCGGCTCGTGCCCAGAAGTTTCGCCATAGCGGCGACGCGCCCCTGACAGGCCCACCCTGCCCGCAGGATTGCATCTCTCTCTGCTTCTTGAAGGGAGAGGAGTGGCTGTGCGTCTGCCAGCCCGGGGGGCAGCACCCGCCCCCGTCGCACGGTAGGGGGAAGGTCGCGTAGCCGGATCATTCCATCCTCGCTCAGGCTCGCGGCGCGCTCCAGGGCAGCGGAAAGTTCCCACGTGTTGCCAGGCCAGGGATAGGTCATGAGACAATCGAGTGCCTCGGAATCCAGCCGGAGCGGATGGGAAAAGTGGCGGTTCAAATCACGAAGCAGATGATCGGCCAGAAGGGGAATATCTTCGGTGCGGTGGCGCAAGGGGGGCAGGTCAATGATAAATACAGCAAAGCGTTGAAACAGGTCAGCGCGGAAGGTGCCCTCTGCCACTAGTCGTTCCAGGTGGGTTGAGGTTGCCGCCACCACCCGCACGTTAACGGGGATCGGGCGCGTCCCCCCTACCCTCAGGACCGTGCCGCTTCGCAGGATGCTGAGAAGGATTCGCTGCGTCTCCAGCGTCAACCGCTCGATCTCATCGAGCAGCAGGGTGCCGCCCTCGGCTAGCTCAAACTTGCTGGGGCGGCCTGGCGCATGCGGGTCGCCCCGCCCCACGCGCTCGTGGCCCAGGAGCTCGCTCGCCATCAGTTCACGCGGGATCACTGTGCAGTTGACCGTGATGAAGGGCCCTGCGGCACGTGCGCTTTCGTTGTGAATGGCCTGGGCCAGCGAATCCTTTCCCACCCCTTCCTCGCCGCGCAGCAGCACGGGCGCCGTGCCGCGCGCGGCCACCCGTGCCTGGCGGCGCACGCGGCGCATGGGGGCGGAATGCCCCAACGAGTCGTCCAGGGTCAGGGTTGCCTTTGCCCCAGTCAACTGATTGACCAGCCGGTGTACCTGCTCGATGGGCCGCAGCGTCGCTATAAAGCCCATGGACCCGCGCAGGCCGTCGAAGATGGGTTGCAGGCTGATCAGGCAACTCACGCGGTGGCTTGCCACATCCAGGGTAGCCTCCACGTCGTGCAGGGGCTCTCCCTGCTGGATCGCTTCTTCCAGCGTGGCGGGCAGCACGAGGAGGTCGTGGCGGGAACGCCCCAGCGCGGCACGTGGTGCCAACCGTAAAAGAGTAGCCGCCTGCTGGTTCAGGTGGGTCAGCGTCCCATCGCAGTCCCACGCCATGAGTCCTTCAGAGATGGCGCTGAATACCCCGTTGACCTCCGCCAGTCGGTCATTGGCCATGCGCAGGTACAGGTCTGTTTGAAGCTGATTGTTGATCGCGCGCGCCGCAGCCATAACCGTGGCCAGCGTGTGGGGGTGTTGCCCCGCCGCCGGCCCAACCATCGCCAGAACTCCGACGATTCGCCCGTTGGCGTCGTGGATAGGGGCTGCCGAGGTAGATAGGGTGTGGAGGTGATGTAAAAAGTGTTCGGCGCCTGCTGTCTGGATCGGCACTGCCTCTTGCAGGGCAAGCGCGAGTGCGTTGGTGCCGACGCTCCCCTCGCTCCAGTAAGCTCCGACCTGGAGGCTCACTTGCTGGGCGGCTTCTACCATGAGCGGGTCGCCCAGCAAATCCAGGATGCACCCCACGCGATCCGCCAGAAGGATGACAAAGCCGGAGCCTTCTACAAACTGATGAATGTCTTCCATGGAAGGGCGGGCGATGGCGATCAGATCGAAATGGGCAAGCTGGTTGCGCTCCAGCGCTTCCCCTTTCAGGACGGTTGGGCGGGGCACAGCCAGGGGGTCGAGGCGCAGCGAGCAGCGTTGCCAGGAGCGGAGGACGGGCGACTGCACCCACTCTTGCTCGGTTGGCGAAAGGTCGCCCGCCCCCAAAAAGGTTTGCCAGGCAACGGTCACTCTGGGTTTGTAGGGTTCAGCGCTTCCGTGTAGCATATAGCAAGGGCAGGGCAGAGAGCCACCGGCGGCAATTGTCGTCCTCTTTCGTTCTGGTACAAGAGTTGCTGACAGTTGCCTCAGGGTGGCAAGTGGCTGTTAGACTACCGGGTCACCTGTTAAAAGATCAAGGAGCGGCGCGATGACGCACCATACCGAGCATACCGAAGAGTGGGACCGGGAAAATTGGAAAGGTGAAGGTCAGGGCGGGCCCGCTCCCGATCTCGCCTCCGACACCGACACCAGCGCCCACTGGCATAAAGAGCAGTGGGAGGGTGAGGGGCAGGACGATTTGCCCCTAGATCAGCACCCTCGCGAGTCCCACACCGAGATGGCTGATGGCGATAGCGAGTTGAGCGGCCACGGCCACAACCCGGGCGGCGGCAAGCAGTTCGGGGACGTGGACCGTACGGAGTAGGATAGTACGGTGTGGGGGACTAACTACCCTCCAATCGTTGCACCGAGTCGGCCCGCGCCCCAAGCTTCCTCTCCATTTTAGAGCTTCTGCGCCCCCTGTCGAATCGAAGATGGGCAGGCGCCCCTACCTTCGGCAAGCTTGCGGGGGCGGGGGCGCTCTGCGTGTGTGCGTCACGCCCATCCGCTGCAGCGGTGGGTCGCCTAAATTCCCGAGCTGTGGCTGATCTATCACGCCCCAACCGAGTGCGCTATGCCACGTTTGCCTCGCAGCGTGCGCTTTTGTATCTTTATATCCTAAATCAAATGTCGTTTGTTACCCTGTCCCTTTGAAAGGAAGGTAGCCTGTGTTACGTCCGTTATCCCAGGAAACACGCACTGCAGCGTTGGCCGCGCTAGACCCGCAGCAGCCCTTCGATATCCTCATCATCGGTGGTGGAATCACTGGTGCCGGTGCGGCGCGCGATGCGGCGCTTCGGGGCTACCGGGTGGCCGTGGTGGAGCGGCGTGACTTCGCCAGTGGTACGTCGTCTAAAAGTACCAAACTGGTGCACGGGGGACTGCGCTACCTGGAGCATTTCGAGTTCAGCCTGGTCTTCGAGGCACTTCACGAGCGACGTATCCTCCTCCAGCAGGCGCCCCATCTGGTGCGCCCTCAGGCCCTCGTCTACCCGATCTACCAGGGTGACAAAAACGGTTTCTTGAAGATGATGGCCGGGATGTGGACCTACGATGTGTTGAGCCTCTTTCGGAACGTGAAGCGCCACCGCATGCTGCGCGGGGCCAGCAAGGTTGAAAAAGAGGTGCCGGGCCTGCGAGACACCAAGTTGAGCGGTGCCGCCCACTTTTATGATGCCAACACCCATGACGCGCGGCTGACCCTGGCAAATGCTCAGCAGGCCCATGATGCCCATGCTACCCTGCTCCCGTACATGGCAGTGCAAGGCTTCCTGCGCGACAGCCGTGGCAAGCTGTCAGGGGTGCGAGTGCGGGACGAACTGGGCGGGGACGAGCATGAGATTCACGCTCGCTTGATTATCAACTGCACCGGCCCCTGGACCGACCGCATCATCCAGATGGCGGACCCCAAGGTTCCCGCCCGCCTCGCACCCTCCAAGGGGGTGCACCTGGTCTTTGCGAAGGAGCGGGTGCCCCTGGATGAGGGAGTCTACATGGCCGCCCCGCAGGATGGCCGCCCCGTCTTCCTGATTCCCTGGGACAATGCCACGATCATCGGAACCACCGATACCTTCTATGATGGCTCGCTGGACGAGGTGGGTGTCACGGATGAGGATGTGCGCTACCTGCTCGAGGTGGCCAATTTTGCCTTCCCTGATTTGAAGCTGACTGAGGCCGATGTTCGCTCCTCATGGGCCGGGCTACGCCCCCTCATCAAAGACCCGGGCGCGCAAAGCGAGGGAGCCACGAGCCGCGAGCATGACATCTGGGAAGCACCGGAGGGGTTGGTCAATATCGCTGGTGGCAAGCTCACCACCTACCGGGTCATGGCAAAGCAGGTCATTGATGTGGCCGGCGAGAAGCTATTCCAACGCGTAGGCATGCCTGCCAAAGCAGCGGTGGACACCGCCAAGCTGCCCCTGCCGGGCGCCGAGTACCCACTGCCCGACCGAAACCCGACACCGTTGCCCCAGGATGTATGGACTCACCTGGTCAAGTATTACGGCGTCCACGCGCAGGATATCGCGCGCCGCACCGCCGATACCCCGGAGCTGGCGAACCGCATGATCGAGGGGCTGCCCTATATCTGGGCCGAGCTTGATCACGCGCTCAACTTCGAATTCTGTCTCACGGCTGATGATTTCCTTGCCCGTCGCACCTGGCTCATCTACGATGCGCCGTATCGTGGCAAAGAGGTGTTGGACGAGGTGGTGCAGCGCATGGCCCGTAAGCTGGGCTGGGATGAGGCCCGCTGCGACACTGAGCGCCAGCGCTACCTACACGAGCTCAGCCTGCTGGCAGGGAAGTAAGAAGCTCAGGAGGCATCGTGCGAGTTGCGCTAGGGAGTGATGAGGCCACCGAGCTGACGGAGGCCCTCCAGGCCGAACTGGCGAAGCGGGGCCATGAAGTGCTGCTGTTTGGGCCGCTCGCGCCCGCAGACGAGGAGGTGGACTGGCCCCTCGTCTGCGGGCGCGTGGCCGAGGCGGTGGCGGCGGGCGAAGTAGACCAGGGCATCGTCTGCTGCTGGACAGGCACGGGCGCAAGCATTGCCGCCAACAAAGTGCCGGGCGTTCGCGCAGCCCTGGTCCACGACGCAGAAACAGCCCGCGGGGCGCGGGTGTGGAATCACGCGAACGTGCTGGCGTTAAGCCTGCGCGCCACCCCTGTTCCGATCATGCGCGAGATTCTAGCTGCTTGGTTTGATACCTCTACTGAGACGGGCGAGGCACAGAGCGAGTGGAACCGTCAGCAGATCGAGCGGCTTCACGCGTTGGAGGCGCGTCACTGTGGGGTGGCCTAGACTTTGACATAATACAGGAATCCCTTACAATACCCCTTGCTATCTCCGGTCATGTGCGTGATGCTACTGTCAGAGGCTTCACCCACATTTGGAGTAAGGGAGCCGATCTCCACTATGGCGGGGCCGCAAGTACCTTCGGGCGCTGCGAAACTGCCGGGTAGGCACCCACCTGTGCCACGCGCGCGGGTAGAAGCTCCATTGGCACACGGCATAACCGAAGATGGCCTACCTTGCAGTCACAAAAAAGCGACCTTTATGGTCGCTTTTTTGTTGCCTATCTGCATACTCGGAAAAGCAGGGCTCTACCTATACGAGGCTTCGAGAACAAAGCGGCGGAGCCTTTGCCAAAGCGGGGGGCTATCGGTACCCCTCTCCACCAGCTAGGGGGAGAAGGCACGGCACCGCGCACCTGCCTCGTCTTGGGGTAGGCTTACGGATCAAGGAAAAAGTTGCCCCAGTGCGTGGGGTGCGGGTAGGGGAGGCGGGGCGTTGTGGACAGTTGGGTTTCTTGCTCGCCGCTGCCCTCGCTGTCGTCGTCGGATAGCGCGATGGCATAGCCATACACCTCGTTGCCCGCGGGCGCCGCGTTCAGACGCTCCCACGGCAGCCGTATTTCCAGGTTGTAACCCGCGCCAGTGCGCTGCGCCATCACAGAAATTTCGCTGTTAAAGTTGTCATTCTGTGGAACATAGACCCAGGCGCTCGGCGCGCGGCCAGCGAAGTTGCCAGGGCTCATCACCGCCTGTACCTCATCCTCATTGTAATCGTCCAAGTCGAAATCGGCCCCCAAGTTAGCATCCCAAAAAAATTCGAGCGCATCCCCCCGTATCAAAAAACTTTGTTCGCTTTCTTGAACAATGCGGTCGTCCGTCACTTGCGCCGCTAAGTATAGGTAGGTGTCATCCCAGGCCGCACGCACGGTACCACTCAAGTCGTCCGGCCCGGCCCAGTTCTCTCGTAGAAACACCACCTCATCAATCGGCGCTGCGCTAGTGTTGCTCCACTCGCTCAGTTCCCCATCAAGTGCGATGGCAAAGGTGCGGCGCACCGCATGCAGGTCGGGGCCATTTCCCTCGCGCAGGCGCACGGCGGATCGCACAGGCGCTGCCTCAGAGGTCGGAGTGGCATCAGCCTCCGGTTGGTCCGCCGCTGATAGATCGGGTCCCTGCTCGGGCAGCGATTGCAGTTCCCCCTCACACTGCACAAGCGCCTGCCCATCCGCATCCCGCGATGAGACCCACCCTTCCTGGCCATTTGCCAGCCGGATGTGGAGCCAGGGCACATCGCCGCTGCGCCCGATGGCGGTCAGCGATACGCCGGGCGCCAGTTGCGTCAGCGGAGGGTTGAATTCGACAGACGGGCCGCTGCGCAGGTTCAACTGCTGCCCCGCTACGGTGCACGCTAATATAACGGGCGTAGGGCCAACGTCGCCGCCACCCTCCGGCAGTGGGGTTTCCACGCCGCCTGTGCGTCCCTCGTCAGTCACCGCTGAACTGATCAGCAGAACCTCGGCACCGATAGCGACCAGCAGGAAGAGGATAAGGCTCCAACGAACGAATGGATGGGTTTCTAGATAGGTTTCCATAAGGTAGAGTAGCAAACGTGGGCCCGCAGTCAGTCGGGCAGGGCGATGGATGGCCAGATTATAACATGGGTATGCCAATTCTTATGGGTGAGGGGACAGGGCGCGGGCGCAGCGGGAAAGCAGACCCATTGCGCGCCGCCGAGCCGATGGATAGAATGATTGTGCAAGCAGCTGAACGAGCAGAGCGATAGGGGTGAAGCCATGAGTGAGCGGTTGGCTAGGGATGGGACAAGGGTACTATTACTGCTGGGGTGCGGGCTCGTTTTCTGGGCGATGGGCGCGACGGGGCCATCCGTCGGCGCGCAGGGCGTCCTGGCGTTCCAGCTTTATCTTCCGTCAGTCGTGCAGCCGGGCCTGCCTCCGCTCGAGTGCAGCACGCCCGGCCCAGCGTACGAGTCGCTCTCGGTAAACGATTGGCAGCCGCCCGATCGTCCAGCCGACCTCCATGCAGACCTGAACCTGTCGCTGCGTGGCTACCTTCCCACCCAGGCAGAACTTGGGCTGGTAGATTATGCTGGCAACAGCGATGCAGGGACACCGCAGCTGCCTGGGCTGTTTGCGGACCAACGCACGCCGGCCTTCTCGGCTGTCTACCAGGTGCACGACTGGGATTGGGGCTGCAACTGTCGGGGCGCGCTGATCGAATCGCCCGAGGTGACCCTGGCAGGCCTGGCCACCACGCGGGGCGAAACCATCTATCTCCCTGATCGCCAGCATGGCGAGATTGGTCCGCCCGGCGCGGGTTTCCGCGCCTTGCTGCTCTACGCAGACAGTGACAGCGTCACCCTCAAATATTCACGCGAGGACAGTGTGGTTTTTGGATACACGCTCCACCTGGAAAATATCTGCGTGGACCCCGGCCTCCTTGCGCTTTATCGCTCGCTTGATGAAACCGGCCGCCACGCTCTTCCAGCGCTCCGCGGCGGGCAGTCGCTGGGGCGCGCCCTGGGCAGCGAGATAGGGGTCAGTATTCGAGACACCGGTGCATTTATGGACCCGCGCTCGCGCAAGGATTGGTGGCGGGGGCGGTGAGGCGGGTCGCCCCCCCTCAATCGAGGATGACGTTATCAATCAACCGTACCCCGCCCACGTGGGCCGCGGTGCTCATCAGGCCGCGCGTGACAGGTCCGTGCAACTCCTCTAGCGTGTCCGCGTCAGCCAGCGACAGATAGTCGAGCGCCACGGTGGGGGCACCTTGAAAGACGCGGAGGGCGGCGTCCCGCAGGGCGTCCGCGTTCCGCTCCCCTTTCTGCCAGAGCGCACGGGCCGCCGTGAGCGCCTGAGAGAGGGTCAAGGCCTCCTGCCGCGCCGTCCCCGACAAAAACACGTTGCGGCTCGACAGCGCTAGCCCGTCGGGCTCGCGAACGGTCGGCACTGCGACGATCTCTACCTCCCAGTTCAGGTCTGCTACCATCCGGCGCACCACCGCCACCTGCTGAGCGTCCTTCTGCCCGAAGTAGGCGCGGTCGGGCCGGACCATGTTGAACAGCTTCCCGACCACTGTGGCCACTCCATCGAAATGACCGGGCCGATGGGCCCCTTCCAGCCGCTCGCTCACCCGTGCCACCTGAATCGTGGTGGCGTGGCCTGATGGATAAATCGCCTGCGCCTCCGGCGCGAACAGCAGGGCCACCCCTTCGTCGCGGAGCAGGGTTACATCTTGTGCCAGGTCGCGCGGATAGCGCGCTAAATCTTCCGCCTGGTTAAACTGAAGGGGATTTACAAAGATAGACACCACCACCGTGGCGCTCTCCGCGTGCGCGCGCCGCACCAACGCGATGTGCCCGGCGTGGAGCGCGCCCATCGTCGGCACAAAACCAAGTGGGGCAGGAAGCATGGCACGCGCCGCGCGGAGCTCAGGGATGGTTTGGACAATGATCATCGGAGTAGGCTTTCCGGCTGGTTGAGATCCAGTGCTCATCACGCGTTTCATTCTGACCAACGACCCCATGCTAACATGGAGCCGCCTGAGCGTCAATCGTTTGTAAAAGTAGCTTGTCCATCCGCTAAATCAACTTAATGACACTTTCTTCATTCTGCTTGAAGGGTCAGGGGAATATGCGTATTATATTTTTGACGGGTCCATTCTTTGGGCATCCTTGCTTGGTCGCACGGGTTGTTCCATTGGTTTGGTTCCTTAGACAAGCATCGAAAGCCCTGTGCTGGCGTGCCGTGACTTAGCCTCAGCTATAAATTCGCTCTACTGCACATCCCCCCGGGCGGCTGGTTTTGCCTTCCTTGTTCATCGCTGTAGACAAGGGAGGAGATAACCTGCTTCCCATTACGCTCCGCAGGGGGATGAGTGCGGCTTAGCTCTTGCTTGAAAGAGTCGTTTTAGCTCCCCCTTACCCATCTTTTCTCGCAAAACGGAGGCTTTCTCCATGACTTCTTACAACCGCCGACGTTCCCATCTCGAGACGCTTACAGGCTCGGGTGAGGCGAACCCCTTTTTCGAGCAGGTAGTGGAACAGATGCGGGGCGGGATGGTGGTGACGAATGCGGCGGGGGTGGTGCTTTATATCAATCCAGCAGCCCATCGTATTTGGGGGACCGGCTCCCCTGTTGCGGTGGGGCAACGGTTTCCCTACCCGCTTCTTCCCGAGGAACGCCAACCTCTGTCGTTATCCGTAGGGAATGAGATGCGAGTGGTGGAGATGCTGACGACGAGGGGGGTCTGTGAGGGCGAGAATTGTTTTTTGGTGCATCTTCGTGACGTGACAGAGCATGTACGCGAAGAAGAACACTGGCGCGCCCTATCCATGGTGGATGAACTAACGGGTCTGTACAATCGGCGTGGCTTCACCATCCTGGCCCAGCAGCAGATAAAACTGGTGAATCGTCTTAAAGGTGAGTTGTGCTTGCTTTATGCCGATCTGGACGATTTGAAAATGATAAATGATGTGCTGGGGCATCGGACGGGCGATGCCGCCCTGACCGACATGGCGAACCTTCTCAAGGAAACGTTTCGAGAGTCGGATATCCTGGCGCGCGTGGGGGGAGACGAGTTTGTGATGCTCGGCAGTGGCACGAGCAGCGAGGTAGACTATGCCTTGATGCAGCGCCTCCAGGAGCGGCTGGCCGCCTTTAATGCAACCGCCAACCGCCCCTACCAACTGTCTCTTAGCATCGGCGTATCCCGCTATCCAGGCAACCAGGCCGATACGCTTGAGGATTTGCTCCATCATGCTGACACGATGATGTATCAGCAAAAGCATGAGAAGAAAAATGGCATCGCGCGTTCCACCATTCCCGCCAAGTCCGTGGTCCCCTCCCTGCGCCGCGCCACTGCCGCGGCACGTTCCACCCGCCCGGACACACATGGGCATCTCTAGTTCAACCCTGGTGACGCGCGGTGCCCTGACTGTCGCGCCTGCAGGGGTAAAGGTGCTGCGGCCAACAGGGCCCCCCCTCGCGGGCACAGGGCTTCCATCACCGTCCCGTTGGCAAAAAACGGGAAGTCAAAGGTGGTTGGGTCGCCCGCGGCCTTGCCGGGCACCGGCATGAGGCGCGCCGTCAGGGGCTTGTCCAGCCGCACGGCCAGGGCCGCTACATCCAGCAGGATAGCGGCGAGGGCACCGGTCGGAATGTTTCCCGGCAAGGGTACCGTGTCCAGCCCTGTCCCGCACACCGCGCTGTAAAGCAGCAGCGAGTGGAGATCAAAGGTTCCCTCACCTGCACGTGCCGCCAGCACCGAATCTTCTAGCACAGGGAGCATGAGCCCACTAAAGCCGCAATGAGGATAGCGGGCCTGCTGGAGGGCCTGGGTGGTAAGGGCAGCCGCCGCCAAAGTGCCCATCGCCCCGAACGGCGACGCCCCCAAGGACTCGATCGCCCCCGCACCGCTCGTCGCCGCATCGGGGAAGGGAGCCAGCGAGAAATCCAGCCCAAAAAATTCGCCCTGGCAGTGCTCTGCTATGGGTTCCATCACACGCACCAGCCCGCTTGCCACAGATTCAACCGCTTCGGTCAGGGCGGCCATAGCCATAGCCAGGGTCGGGGCGCCCTCGAAGGCTTGCACTGCCAGATCCGCGCTTTCCAGGGCCAGAGCGATTCCCGGCAGACGACTTGGTATGGGGCTGTAGGCGGCCGGAAAGAAGGGGCTGCCTGGCCCCACATTTGCCAGTGCGGCAAAGCGCAGGTTGCCGAATCCGTTTGGGTCTAGCGTCGCATTGGCAGCGATAATCTCAGCCACGCGCAGCACCGTGCCCACATGAACGCCTGTTTTGGCATCGGCGATATGGGCACTGCAAAACACGCGCTCCGTCGCAGCCAACATTTCCGTAGTGGTGGTCAACCAGCCGTCAAGCTGCTCCTGCGCCGACTGCACGGGTCCAAGCGACACGTAATCAATCCCCATCTCAGGCGCGGCCTGATCCAACCATCGGGCCACCGCCACAATCTCGCTGGGGTGCTCCACAAATTGGCTCCACGGTGGGGTTGCCAGGCGGACCGTCTGCACGGTGAAGTCTGCCGCCTCCAGCGCCGCACGCGCCTTCCCGCCAAACTGCGCCAGGGGGCGCAAGGCAGCCTCGTCACGCGGTAGGTGGGGGGCAAACACTGTGACCGATCGAACTTTCATCCCGATTCTCCTTGGTAGCGTAACAGCAAGCCGCTATCCGCATTGGTTGCATTGTACTATTATGGTTACCTGGAAGTATTCTTTATAATGCATCTATCATTCCCGTCCATCCCATGCTTGGCGGCAGCGAATGGGTCAGCCTGACCCGATCGCATCCTCCGAGCCTCCCACACATCGCAACGAGTCGCTATGAGAAGTCGCCCAGCCGCGCCAGGCAACGCCTCGCCAAGCAATACACTCGCCCCGGGCACCCTGCTTGCCAGCCGCTATCAGATTGAAGAATTGATAGCGACGGGGGGAATGGGGGCCGTCTACCGTGCTCGTGATCGCCGCTTTCGCGCGGTGGTGCGGCGTTGTGCGGTCAAAGAAATGTTCGATGCAATTGCGGATATCCACGTGCGGCAGCGAGCCGTCGAGCACTTCGAGCGTGAGGCCAACCTGCTCGCCAGCTTGGATCATCAGGCCATCCCCAAGGTTTTCGACTATTTCACCGAGGGCGAGCGCCACTACCTGGTTTATGAGTTTGTGGACGGTCAGGACCTGGCGCGCGTGCTTTACCAGCGCTCGCGCCCCCTAACGCCGGAGCGCGTCGTGGATTGGGCGATCCAACTCACCCACGTGCTGGAAGGGCTACATCGCAACGAACCGCCCATCGTGTTCCGCGATTTGAAGCCCAGCAATGTGATGCTGCGTCCGGATGGCCACATTGTGCTGGTAGATTTCGGTATCGCCAAGCACTTTCAGCCGGCTCACCGTGGCACCATGATTGGCACCGAGGGCTATGCCCCCCCGGAGCAGTATGAGGGGATGGCGGACCCGCAGGTGGATATCTACGCGCTGGGCGCCTCCATGCACCAGCTCCTCACCAATACCGACCCACAGGAATTTCGCCCCTTCTCCTTCGATCAGCGTCCGATTCGCCAGTACAACTCAAACGTCCCCAACGAATTGGATGGCATCGTCATGCGCGCGCTCAGCTACGAGGCAAGCGACCGCTGGGAAAGCATGCAGGCCCTACGCCACGCGCTCGAGGTCGTGCAGCAGCGGCTGACCGGGGTGTCAGCCCAAACCCCTCGCCCCCACGCGGCGCCCAGTCGCCCCCTTCGCTCGCCTGGCGGGCGCGGCACGGGGCTTTTCGCACGCCACATGCAGGAAAAGTTGGACGAGGGCACGCGCGCCCTGCCAAACACCCCTTCCGATGACGGTGCCTCGGCGTCCGACCCCGTCACGGTCCCTATTGGGGCGCTGGGTCCCTCCCCGGTACGCGGCATGGGGGGAACCGTCAGCCTCCAGTCCGAAGCGGTTGAGGGCGAGGCAGCGCTGGTGCCAAGCTGGTCCTTTGCCACCGAAGATGAGGTGCGCTCCACCCCTGTCTTCTATGAGGACTCTCTCTTCATCGGTAGCTACGACACCAACCTGTACTGCCTGGATGCCCAGACCGGGGATTTCCGGTGGAAATATGCCACCGGCGCCGGGGTGCCTGGCACACCAACCGTGTGGCGCGATCTGGTATTTATCGGCTCCGAAGATTTTTATGTGTACGCGCTCGACCGCCAAACGGGCCATCTGGAATGGAGCGCCGCCACTCAGGGGCGGGTCCGCTCCTCGCCGCGCGTGGCGAACGATCACGTGATCGTCGGCTCCGACGATGGGCAGGTCTATGCCTGGCACGCTGCACGCGGTACGCTGGCCTGGCGCTTCAACATGGCCGCGCCCGTCCGCTCCACCCCTGCCGTAAGCGAGGAGATGCTTTTTGTCGGGGCGGAAGATGGGACCGTCCAGGGTCTTGATTTGATGATGGGCGAGAGCCGCTGGCGCATCCACGCGGGCGGCTCGGTCATCTCTTCACCCGTGATTGCGGGCGAGCGCGTCATCTTTGGCTCGATGGACCGGCAGATGTATGGGGCAGACATGCGCTCCGGGTGGGTTGTTTGGCGTACCCGCCTGAATGACCGCATTTATTCCTCCCCGCACCTCTGGGAGGGCCAAGTCTTCGTAGCCTCGGTGGATGGAACCCTTTACAGTTTGGACGCCGAGTGGGGCAAGGAGGTATGGAAGCTACCCCTCGGTACGCAGGTGACCTCCTCGCCCGTGGTCAATGATGAGGGCAAACTGTTCGTGGGAGGCGTGAATGGAGCACTCTACTGCTGTGATGCCCGCAAGGGCAAGCTGTTGTGGAAGTTTGGTACGGGGGGGGCAATCCCAGGGTCGCCGCGCTTGCGTGAGGGCCTCGTCTACTTTGGTTCAATGGACCATCGCGTGTACGCCCTGCCCGTAGCCCCGTCAGCCCACCGGATCTGACAGGTAAGATGTTAAAGGGCCAGGTGCGTTGCGCCCGCCCCGATGCTCTACTATGCCGCCCTCCTTCAGCCCAGATTACTACACTCGGTTGGGTCTTGACCCTTCCAGTGACGCGCGCCTGATTCGCCGTCACTACCGACTGCTGGCGCGCCTTTACCATCCGGATGTCAACCAATCCCCGGATGCCCATGCGCGCTTCCTGGCGCTGCGCGAGGCGCACGAGGTGCTGGGCGACACGCAGCAGCGCAGCCTGTACGATCGCTGGCTCACCCAGGAAGCGCGCATCGCGCAGCCCCTGCTCATCGCCCAACAGATGTTCCCGGCTACCCTGGTGCGCGCGTCGGGGCGGCAGCGTGCCTACGTCCTGCTCGACCTTGGGGTGACCAGTGAGGGCGGCGGCATCCAAACGCCGCTGAATCTGGTGCTCGTCCTGGATCGTAGCTCCTCCATGCGCGGGCGGCGCCTCTACTACATCAAGGAAGCGGCGCGGCGCATCATTACCAATCTGACGGCGCGTGACATCTTCGGGATCGTGACCTTCAACGACCGGGAAGCGTTGTGTTGCCGACCGGCCCTTCTATCGAGAGATCGGTCGCGCTGAGCGCCATTGACAGCATCGTCGCTGCCGGTGGGACCGAGATAGCCAGTGGATTGCGGATGGGGCTGAAGGAGGTCCTGCGCCACCATAGCCCAAGCGTCATCAGCCACGTCATCCTTCTGACGGATGGGCGCACCTATGGCGATGAGGCAGAGGTGCTGGAACTGGCCACGCTAGCCGGACAAGAGGGAATCGGCCTGACAGCCATGGGGCTAGGCACCGATTGGAACGACGAGCTGCTCGACGAGATGGCGCGGCGGGGTACGGGCACTGCCCATTTCATAGCCGAGCCCGACCAGGCGGTAGAGCTTTTCCATTCACAGATTCAGCAGCTGCAGCACACCTCCGCCCGCGATGCGCAGTTAAAGGTTGCCAGCGGGCCCGGCGTGCAACTGCTCCATGTGCATGAGGTCGCCCCCGGCCTGCGTCGCTTGGATGTGGAAGGGCACCTGTTGCGGCTCGGTACACTGCCTGCCGCCCCGCCGCTCCGCTTGCTGCTGGAATTTGCTGTAGACCTGCCCGAGCGGGATGTTGTACAGCTGGCCAGCTTCACACTGCGGGCGCAACTGGTGCAAACCTCTCTTCAGTATGAGACACAGCGGCTGGCTCTGACCGATATCGGCGCTGAAGCCGGTGATCCCTCCCCGGATATTTATCAGGGGGCGCAGCGTGTTGCTACGCTTCGCCTCCAGGAGCGGACCTGGGAGGCATTGGAGCGGGGGGACAGCCCGCGCGCGGTCTTGACCCTGGAGCATCTGGCGGACCGCTTTCTAGAGTTGGGGGCGATGGACCTCGCCGTCGCCACCCAGCGGGAGGTGGAAACCTTTCAGCGCAACGGGAACATGTCGGAAGCGGGCCGGAAGATTATCAAGTATGGGACGCGCCTGCTGTCCCTGCCCGCCCCGCCGGAGGACGAGCCATGATCTGCCCGCGCTGCAACGCGCAGCAGTTGCCTAATACCCTCTTCTGCGATCAGTGTGGTGAGGAGCTGAGCGAGCTAGGGCAGGCGATGAACGCGGCTGACTTTTATACCATTCGCGTGGAGTTGCTGGACAGTCGTCGAAGCTTCACCCTGCCCAATCTGCCCGAGGTGATTTTTGGTCGCGCGAATGCCCAAGCAGGCACCATCCCTGATCTTTCCCTGGAGCATTATGGCGGGCGCGAGGGCGGCGTGTCGCGGCGCCACGCCCGGCTGAGCCGTCGTGGGCTACACCTTTACTTGGAAGATTTGGGGAGCACCAATGGCTCCTTCGTCAACGAGCGACGGCTGCCTCCCAATCAGGCCACGCGCATCTATCCGGGCGATGTGATCCGCCTGGGGCTGCTGCGCCTGAGCTTCAGTATCTCGACCTACAACCATCCCACCAGAGCCCCTTCCGCGCGCCCATAACCGGTGCGCCCTCACGAAAGAGTAGCCCATGCCATACACCGTGATCATCCATGTCACCAACGAGGAGGCCTTTCTGGCTGAGATTCAGGAGCTACCTCAGACACAGGACAACGCCCTCTTCTTTGCCAATCCGCGCAAGCGGGACGGCAAGCCCATGTACCAGTTTGACTCGGAGGCCACGCTGTTCATGTTTCCGTGGTGGCGCATCGACTATATCGAGGTGCTTGCCAGCCGTGACAGTCGGGACGAGTTGGTCGAATTCTTCCGCGACGAGTAGCCCCATGAGCGGCCCGGATTTTCTGGTTTCTCTCTTCCCACCATTCACCCTTTTGCCCTATCTATCCTACCTATGACGGCCCTTCCCAGACCCTTGCAGCGCCAGCTTCCGCCCGGCGTGCGCGACATCTTTGGCACCTCTGCTCGCCAACTGATCCAGTTGGGCGCCACCCTGCGCCGCCTTCTAGATGGCTGGGCCTACAACGAGGTGCTTCCGCCCACGTTTGAATATTTCGATAACGTGATGCGCGCCTTTGACGAAGACTTTTCAGCCGAGATTTACCGCGTGGTGGACCCGGATGGCCACCTGTTGGCCTTGCGCCCCGACCTGACAGTGCCAGTGGCAAGGCTGGTGGCCTCCAAGCTTTACGACCAGCCCATGCCCCAGCGGTTGAGCTACTTCGCCCCTGTCTTTCGCTTCTCCGAGCAAGGGGGCCACCGCACGCGGCAGGTCTGGCAGGCGGGCTGGGAGTTGATCGGCGTGGGCTCGCCGGCGGCGGATGCGGAAGTGATCTCGCTGCTCATCAGCGCGCTGACGGAGGTTGGCCTGGAGGAATTCCAGGTCAATCTTGGCCACATGGGCTTTGTCCGCGCGACCCTGGCCGACAGCGGGTTGGGGTCCGAACCGCGCCAGGCAGTGTTGCGGGCGGTAGACCGCAAGAACAAGAAGTTGTTGACCCAAACGCTGGATACAGTCGGGGTGGCAAGCCCTGCGCGGGCCGTGCTGGAGGCGCTCCCGGAGCTGTGGGGCGGGAAAGAGACGCTCGAACAAGCAGGGCGGTTGGCGCCCAACGAGGCGGCCCAGCAGGCGATTCATCACCTGCGCGCGGTTTTCCACCTGCTGGAAAACTATGGCCTGTCGCAGCGGGTAACGGTGGACCTGGGCGAGGTGCGCGGCATGGATTATTATACAGGCGTTACGTTCGAGGTTTTTGCAGGGGGCCTAGGCTTCCCCCTGGCGAGCGGGGGCCGCTACGACGATCTTCTAGCTCGTTACGGGGCCGACCTGCCCGCCGTGGGGGCGATGATCGAGGTGGAGCAACTGATGCGCGTGCTGGGGGTGGGTACGCTCGATCATTCAGCCCTGCCAGATGCCCTGCAGCAGGCGTGCGAGCACCCGTCCTGCCTGCAAGCGCTGTTGGCGCGGCGGCGGGCCGGGGAGCGAATCGAGCTAGACCTGCATCGGCGCACTCTGCAAGCCCTGCATGCGGATGCCGCCCTGCGAGGCATCGCGCGGGTTATTCCCTGCCAGTTTGATCAATCGGAAGAGCCATCCGCGCTCACGCTCCCCTGAAGCGAGCCTTGTATCCCTATTCACGCGGCAGCGCAGCGTCCGCGTTTGCCCACCGCCGGCGAGACTCCCACCATGCCCTTACCGCTGTTTGAACAGCTCAGCGCCGAATGGCTGGATGTGTTACGTGAGCCACCCACAGCGCGGCAGATAGAGCAGTTTTGGCGCTACGCCGAGTTGCTGGCTGAGTGGAACGAGCGCATCAACCTGACAGCCATTTCCGACACAGACGGCATCGTCGTTCGCCACTTCTTGGACTCCCTCGCTGTTCTGGCGGCGTTGGACCCCGTGGCAGGGGCTGGCTATTCGGTGATAGACGTAGGGGCAGGGGCGGGGCTGCCAGGGCTGGCGCTGGCGATCATGCGGCCAGATTGGCAGGTAACCCTGCTGGAAGCGACGCGAAAAAAGGTGGATTTCATGGCGCTCGTTGTGCGGGAAACGGCTTTAGCAAACGCTACCCCCTTGTGGGGCAGGGCAGAGGAGCAGGGGCAGGTGCGCGCGCATCGCGAGCGCTACGACGCAGCCGTGGCCCGCGCCGTGGCGGAATTGCCGGTGCTGGCCGAGTTTTGCCTGCCCTTCGTGCGGCAGGGGGGGCGGTGGGTGGCCCAGAAGGGGCCGCGTGCGGACGAGGAGGTGCAAAAATCGCGCAACGCGTTGGGCCAACTGGGGGGCCGCCTCGTCGCGGTCCAGTCGGTCGCGGTGCCGGGCCTGGGCGAGGAGGCGCGCACCCTGGTCGTGGTGGACAAGATGAAAAGTACGCCCGCCATTTTTCCGCGCCGCCCCGGCACCCCGGCGAATCGTCCGCTCTAGCGGGCCAGCAAGCGCGCCAGTTCCAGATATTCCAGGTTGGCCGAGCGCGTATTGCTGATGACATCCTCAAGGGGTACGGCGCCAATTTCCCGTCCGTCCAGCCCTACCATCGTACCGCTTTCCCCGTTGAGCAAGCGAAGCACGGCGTTGTAGCCCAGCCGCGTTGCCAGCAGGCGGTCAAAGCCGGTCGGGCGCCCTCCCGCTGCACGTGCCCCAGCAGGGTCACCCGCACGTCAAAGCCTGTGCCCTCGCGTGCCTGCAGGTAATTGGCCAGCTCCTCGGTCTTGTAGCCCGACCCTTCCGCGTTGACGATGATGCAGTGCGTCTTGCCGCGCAGGTACGCATCCCCCACGCGCTCGGCCACCTCTTCCAGCGTGATCTGTATCTCCGGAATCAGGATCACTTCCGCACCGCCCGTGATGCCACCCATGAGCGCCAGATAGCCGTTGTGGCGCCCCATCGTCTCAATCAGGAAAGCACGCTGGTGGCTGGATGCAGTATCCCGCAGCTTGTCTATGGCCTCCAGGATGGTGTTGATCGCCGTATCCACGCCGATCGCCATGTTCGTGCCCCAGATGTCGTTGTCTATGCTGGCAGGCACGCCTATCACAGGAAAGCCAAGGTTGTGTAGCGCCAGGGCACCGTTCAAGGAGCCATCTCCCCCTATCACGATCAGCGCCTGGATGTCGTGCTCGTTCAAGCGGCGGATCGCCTCACGCTGCTTGGCGGGTTCCTTGAACTCGGGCAAGCGCGCGGTTTGAAGGACGGTGCCCCCCTTCTGGAGGATGCCGCCCACATCACGCGGGCCCAGCCGCTCGATGTCACCCGCGATCATCCCCGCGTAGGCACGTCGAATACCGAACACTGTCAGATTGTGCGCCAGCCCGGTGCGTACCACGGCGCGCACGCAGGCGTTCATGCCCGGCGCGTCGCCCCCGCTCGTCATCACAGCAATGCGCGTCAACTCAGACGAATTAAAGGAAGCCATCGCACTCTCCGGCTTGAGGGGTGGTTTTAAGGTAGGCCGACAGGCCAGTCTTGCTCGCTAGTGTAAGCGACTGTCAGGGCGCGAGCAAGTGCCTGCTGGAGGCGTTTAAGCGTACTGAGCCGCGAGCCGCCGGACCGTCGTCACATTGCGCAGGGTGGCCGGCATGGCCAGGGTTCGCTCCAGTCGTGAGCCGGAAAACTGGGATTGGCTTATCGTCTTGTGGCACAGCCAGTACACCTCTTTGCCATCAACGTGGAACGAATCGGTTTCATTGGCGAGTGCTGCCAGCCGCTCGGTGGCCTCGGGGGGCGGCGCATCGGCCAAAAAGCCGATGTACAACGTGCTGCCCTCGGGCGGTCCTTCCCCTGCCCCGAAAGGGGTGGAGCGGGCAATCTGCGCCACCTGCGCGGGGGTACGGACGAAGGTGGCGACCTCGTAGCCCAGGGCCTCCTTCAGCCCTGCCCCGATGCGCTCTTCCAGCGCTGAGGTGTCGCCTGGTGGTGCATCAAAGATCACGTTGCCGCTGGCGATGAAGGTGGCTACGTTGGCAAAGCCCATTTCTTCAAACAGCTCGCGGAGCCGCTGCATCTTCACCGTGTGGCCACCGACGTTGATCGCGCGCAGGAAGGCTATATACCTTTGCATGCCCCTCCCTCCCCCTTGCCTTACTTGGTGAGCGTGTGCTCCGGTGCGGGGCCTGTGGAAATGATCGTTACAGGGATCCCAACATACTCTTCAATAAAGCGCACGTAGGCGCGGGCTGCTTCGGGTAGATCGTCGTAGGCCTGCGTGCCCATCACGTCTTCTCCCCATCCGGGTAGCTCTTCATAGATGGGGCGGACCGCTGCCAGCGTGCCAAGCTGCGCGGGGTACTCCTCCACCCGCTGCCCATCCATCTCGTACCCGATGCAGAGCGGAAGATAGGGCAGCCCCGCCAGGATGTCCAGCTTTGTGAGCGCTAGTTCTGTCAGACCGTTCACGCGGCGCGCGTAGCGCAGGGCCACCAGGTCCAACCACCCCACGCGCCGCGGGCGCCCCGTCGTGGTGCCAAACTCATCCCATTGCTTGTCGCCCGTGCCGCGTAGCCGTACGGCAGCATCCCCATCCAACTCCGTCGGCATGGGGCCGGAGCCGACCCGCGTTTGGAAGGCCTTTGCCACGCCAATCACGCGCTGGACAGCCCCCGGACCGATGCCCGCGCCGGTGAAGACGCCCCCCGTGGTGGGGTTCGACGAGGTCACATAGGGATAGGTGCCGTGGTCAATGTCCAGCAGCGTGCCCTGCGCCCCTTCGAAGAGGACGCGTTCCCCCGCCTCCAGCGCATGGTGGAGGGGAGTGAAGGCGTCCGCGATCAGCGGGCCGATTCGATCGCGCCACTGTCGTACCGACTCCATGACGCTGGCCAGGGTGACTGGGGGGGTGTCCATCCGATACTCCATCAGGGCAGTGGTCACCTCCAGGGCCTGGCCAATCTTTTCTGCCAGGGCCGCATCGGGCAGCAGCAGGTCCTGCGCGCGAACGCCGCGCCGGGCCACCTTGTCGGTGTAGGCCGGGCCGATGCCGCGCCCCGTCGTTCCGATGGCGCGGTCCCCCCGTGAGGATTCTTGTCCGCGGTCCAGCGCACGGTGGTAGGGAAGAATCAGGTGAGCATTGCCCGACAAGACCAGATTGTCCAACGACACCTTTGCGTCGTTTAACAGGGTCATCTCACGGCTCATCTCGTCCGGGTCAATGACCATCCCGTTTCCCATAAAGCATCGTACCTGCGGGAAGAGGACGCCGCTCGGAATCTGATGTAGCTTGAAGATCTTTCCCTTGTGAATGATGGTGTGCCCCGCGTTGGGCCCACCTGAATAGCGAACCACCACATCGCTCTGCTCTGCGAGCAGATGCGTGATTTTTCCCTTGCCCTCGTCGCCCCACTGCGCCCCGATGATGGCTGTGCCCGGCATGTGTTTTCCTGCTCCTTCAATCAACAAATCGGTACTTGATAAGTGTCCAGATAGCCGCGAAGCCATCCTTCCACGTGATCTTCTTGCCCTCCCAGTACTCGCGCCCGTTGTACGAGATGGGCACCTCATAGATACGGATGCCCTGCTTGAGTACCTTGGCTGTAATTTCCGGCTCCACCTCGAATCGGCGCGAGTGGATGGCGATGGGCTTGATCACTTCCGCTCGAAACACCTTGTAGCCGGTCTCCATGTCGCTCAGAATCGAATCATAGAGCAGGTTGGTGATGAGGGTCAGCAACTGGTTGCCAATCATGTGCCAGAACAGCATCGCCTTGCGTGGCCCGCCCAGAAAGCGGCTCCCATAAACCACCTGGGCTTTCCCCTCCACCACCGGCTGAATCAAGCTGGGATACTCTCGGGGGTCATATTCCAGATCGGCATCCTGCACCATGATGATCTCGCCCGTGGCTGCCTGGAAACCCCGCTGCAGTGCAGCCCCCTTGCCCAGATTCCGGGGCTGGAAGAGGGCCACCACATCGCCCTGCTGCGCCGCCTCCTGGATGATGGCACGTGAGCCATCCGATGATCCATCATCCACGACGATGATTTCTTTTTCGATCCCATCAAGTTCGACCTTGCGCACAGCATCCAGCACGGCGCGCAACGTCATCTCTTCGTTGTAAACAGGAATGACGACTGACAGTTTCACACCCTTATCCTCGGTGACGGTCATCTACCAAAACGGTTTATTATAGGGTCGGAAGGGCGAGGAGCAAGTTGAACCATCCATTGTATTTATTGGAGGTTGTCTATTCATTGCTTGTGTGTTAGGATTGCAGATAGACATTCCCTTTCCATGTCCGTGCTGGACCCCCCCTTTGGTCCACCTGAAACAGCCCCACTCTTCTCTTCTCAGGAGTTTCCTATGGTTGGCAGCAGGTTCTCGCTCATCGCTGTGAGCGGACTAATCGTTTTGTTGGCGTCTGTGTTGATGCTTGCAACTGCGCCTGTTCTGGCAGGCGAAACCAGCCCCGCCGCCAAGATTGATAGGCGCGTCCTGGATGACACCGCTAATGGCCAAAGTGCGTCGTTTCTAGTCCTCTTGAGCGACCAGGCTGATCTGAGCGCGGCGACGGCGCTGGGCAGCAAGGAGGAGAAGGGGGCCTACACAGTGCAGGCCCTGCGCGCCACAGCAGCGCGCACCCAGCCGCCCGTCATGGCCCAACTTGATATGATGGGTGTCTCGTACCGCAGCTACTGGATCGTCAACATGCTTGTCGTGAAGGGCGACCGTGCGGTTGTTGAGGCACTGGCGCAAAATCCGGCGGTGGCACGCATTGAGCCGGACCGCGCGGTGCGCATGGAAAACCCCCTCCCTGCCGATGAGAGCGTCGCCCCTGGCGAGCCGCAGGTGGCTGAGTGGGGCGTACGCCGCATCAATGCGGACGATGTGTGGGCGTTGGGGTTCCGTGGCGAGGGGGTCGTGGTGGGGAACCAGGACACAGGGCATGACTGGGATCATCCGGCTCTGATCAACCAGTATCGCGGCTGGAATGGCAGCGCGGCGGACCACAATTACAGCTGGTGGGATGCCATCCACGAGGATATTGACGGCGACGGAAGCAATCCGTGCGGCTTCAACCTTTCCGCTCCCTGCGACGATCACGGTCACGGCACCCACACCATCGGCACGATGGTGGGTGATGATGGGGGTGCCAATCAGATTGGCGTTGCCCCTGGCGCCGAATGGATCGGGTGTCGTAACATGGAAGAGGGGGTGGGCCGCCCGCACACCTACATCGAGTGCTTCCAGTTTTTTGCGGCTCCCTGGGATTTGGCGATGCAGAACCCGGACCCCGCACGCGCGCCAGCCGTCGTTTCCAACTCGTGGGGCTGCCCCATCGGCCCCCCGCCCAACGGGGAAGAGTGCTCGGTGGATAGCCTGCGCATGGCTGTGGAAAATGTGCGCGCGTCAGGGATCATGGTAGTCGTCTCCGCAGGGAACAGCGGTTCGGCATGTGGCACGGTATCGAACCCTCCCGCATTCTACGACGCTTCCACAACGATCGGTGCCACCGACATCAATGATGTGATCGCAGGGTTCAGCAGCCGTGGCCCCGCTGTCCTAGATGGGAGTGGCCGCACCAAGCCGGACCTGTCGGCACCGGGCGTGAGTGTTCGCTCGGCAGCGCCAGGCAGCGGATACGTGCTCAACAGCGGCACCAGCATGGCAGCACCCCACGTGGCGGGGGCGGTGGCGCTATTGTGGCAGGCGCGCCCGGCATTGCTGGGCGATGTGGATGCCTCCGAGCTGGCTCTGTTTTACAATGCAGTTCCTCGCACCTCGGTGCAGAACTGCGGCGGCGTCTCGGGGAGCCAGATTCCGAACAACACCTATGGGTGGGGTCGGTTGGACATCCTCGCGGCGGTCACCGCCCCGTCCAATGCGGCTGTGACGCTGGACAAGACAGTCGGGATTGAGCCAGGGCTCTGCGCCGACACGGATGCCATCGAGGTGCCGGCGGGCACCGAGGTAACCTACTGCTACACCCTGAGCAATACGGGCAACGTGACCTTCACCCTCCACAGCCTGCTGGATGACCAGCTAGGCGAGCTTTTGCTCGATGCGCCCCAAACCGTCGCGCCGAGCGAAACCTTTTCCTACCTGTCAGAGATGACCACCGCCGTTATTACTGAGACGACCACCAACACAGCCATCTGGACGGCGCAGTCAGCAGACCTTCAAGTGGCGAGCGCCAGCGATTCGGCTACGGTGACAGTTAGCCCGGTGACCGCAGTCAGCCTGGTTCATCTGGAAAGCACTGCCCCCGTGGCCCACCGTCGAGGATGGCTTGCCCTGCCACTTGGCCTTGCGCTGGCAGGGGGCGGCACGGCGCTATGGCGTCGTCGGCGCGTTCGATAAACAGCCAATCAACAATGGGTTGACAGGCCCAGCGCTGGTTGATATACTGTTGCCAAGTGAAACCGACGTTGACGGAGACGAGTAGGCACGGATTCGACCTACAGAGAGTTGCCGGATGGTGCGAGGCAACGGCGAGCCATGCTGAATCCCCTCCTGAGTTGCCGCCGAACCGCTGGTTTCCAGCGCTGAAGGTAGGCCGGGCGCGCCCGTTATCGCGCAGCTGAGGCACCGTTGGGTGCAAAAGCCAGGTGGTACCGCGAGTCAAGCTCGCCCTGCAAGAGGGCGAGCTTTTTGTTTCTCTGACGAGGAGGCGAGCATGCTTGACATCAAGTTGATTCGAGAGAATCCGGAAGTGGTGCGCGAGGGGCTCCGCAAGCTATTCGAGCCGGCGGAGCAGGTGGACGAGGTGCTCGTGTTGGACGAGCGGCGACGCACCCTGCTGACTGAACTGGAGGCCCTGCGCGCCGCGCGCAACAGCGGTTCCAAGCAGATTGGTCAGACGCGCGACCCCGCCGAGCGGCAACGTCGCATCGAGGCCATGCGCGAGGTGAACGAGCGCATCCCCGACATGGAAGCCTCGCTACGCGTCGTTGACAGCGAGCTCGAGGCCCTGATGCTGAGCCTGCCCAACCTGCCGCACGAGAGCGTGCCCGTGGGGGAGAGCGAGGCGGAAAATATAGTTAGCAAGGAATGGGGCGAGAAGCCTAGCTTTGACTTCGAGCCGAAACCCCATTGGGAGCTGGCTGAGTCGTTGGGCATCGTTGACTTCACACGGGGGGTGAAGGTATCGGGATCGCGCTTTTACATCCTGAAAGGATTGGGGGCGCGCCTCCAGCGTGCCGTGATCCAGTGGATGCTGGATTTCCACATAGACCATCATGGCTACACCGAGGTCTATCCCCCTTTCATGGTCAAGGAAGCCTGCCTGGTCGGCACCGGACAGCTGCCCAAGTTTGGGGACAATCTTTACCGTGACGCGGAAGAAGATTTTTACTGGATTCCTACGGCAGAGGTTCCCGTCACCAATATGTATGCGGACGAGGTGCTGGACGGGGCGCTGCTTCCTGTGCGCCACGTGGCCTATACCCCCTGCTTCCGCCGCGAAAAGATGAGCGCGGGCCGTGACGTGCGCGGCATGAAGCGCGGCCATCAGTTCGACAAGGTAGAGATGGTGATCTTTACCACGCCGGAGGAGAGCGTGGCTGAGCTAGAGCGCCTGCTGCGCAATGCCGAGGAGGTGTGCGAGGCGCTTGCGCTCCCTTACCATCGCCTGCAGATGGTGACGGGCGATCTAAGCTTCACCGCACGGATCAAGTACGATGTCGAAGTGTGGGCGCCCGGCAGTGGGGAATACCTTGAAGTCAGCTCGTGCTCGAACTTTGGCGACTTCCAGGCGCGGCGGGCCAACATTCGCTTTCGCCCGGAGCCGGGCGCGCGCCCGGAATTTGTGCATACGCTGAACGGGTCGGGGCTGGCGCTGCCCCGCACCATGATCGCCATCATGGAAAGCTACCAGCAGGCCGACGGCTCGATCCGCGTGCCAGACGTGCTCCTGCCCTACATGCGCGGCCTGACCCATATTACCCCTGACAACGCCTTGCGAGGCGCGCACCTTCCCTGATCACCATCTTGGTCTGAGTGTAACCGTCACTTCCGCGTTGCAGAGGGAGCAACATTTGACATAGCACCCCCCCTGATTTATACTGTTCAACGCTGGAGGGGGAAGCCCCGCCGATTGGAGGAGTGCCGGAGTGGCCAAACGGCGCCGACTTGAAATCGGATGGCCCGAAAGGGCACGGGGGTTCGAATCCCTCCTCCTCCGCCAATCGTGCGATACTTGGGAAGGTGCCGGAGTGGTCGAACGGGCTCGCCTGCTAAGTGAGTGTACCCTCTGGGTACCGAGGGTTCGAATCCCTCCCTTCCCGCCTTTTGTGAGAGTAAGCCAGGGAAACGCTTCCCTGGCTTTTTTGTTGCCTATTGCCAGCCCCAAGTTTTAAATTCTTTCCCGTCTCTGTTGGATTGGTCGCGGGCTCCTGATATGATGAGTGTGTAGTCAGAACGCATGTTCTCACCCCCGTCTGTCATCAAGGAGCCACCCGCATGAACGAAGTGACGTCGTATCCGCCCAACACGTTCGCCTGGATTGATCTTTCTACCACCGACCCCGAGGGGGCCAAGCACTTTTACACGGAGTTGTTCGGTTGGGAGGGAGACGATGTCCCGCTGCCGATGGGGGGCACCTACACGATGCTGCGCCAGGATGGCAAAGACGTGGCGGGGCTAGGCGGGATGCAACCGGACGCTATGGCGCAGGGGCAGCCCAGCGCATGGAGCTCCTATGTCTCGGTTGACGATGCGGATGCGATGACCGAACGGGCCACCCGCGCGGGGGCCACTGTCTTCGTTGCCCCCTTCGATGTGATGGATCAGGGACGGATGGCCGTGCTCCAGGACCCCACCGGCGCCGTCGTGTGCCTCTGGCAGCCGCTCACCCACATCGGCGCACGCATCGTCAACATTCCGAACAGCCTCGTGTGGAACGAGCTCCTGACGGGGGACACGGAGCGGGCCGCCCAGTTTTATCAGGAGGTCTTCGGTTGGAGTGCGCCCCCACCGGAGGGGGAGATCGTCATGGATTCTTACATTACCTTCTTCAACGGGGAGCGCGCTGCGGCCGGCATGATGGCGATGCCCGAGATGATGGCGGGGGTGCCGCCGCACTGGTCCATCTACATTGCCGTGGACGATCTGGAAAAGATCCTGGCCCGAGCACAGGAACTCGGGGGGCGGGTGCTGATGCCAACCACGGATACACCGCTTGGCTCCTTCGCTGTCCTCCAAGATCCCCAGGGGGCTAGCTTCAATGTGATGCAGATGGTCGACGCTAGCCCGATGCCTTAGCCTTTTAATACGATACGGCGATCCGATCCGAAAAGCCCGTGCAGGCTGCCACAGCCTACCCGCACGGGCTTTTTGCTTTCTTCGGATAGAGCGCCAACGGGTGCCTGCTCTTTGTAGGCCCGCTTGCCGCCAAGGGGGTCACGTCCTATCCTTCCCCTCCGTCCTCGTTGCCTGGTTGATGGAATCGTTTTCCCGCAGGTGCCTCAGCTTTGAAAGGTAGTTCATGAACCCCGCCCCTTTTCGCGGTTTCTATCAATTATCCGTTGAGGAGCGGCGCCAGAAGGTCGCCGCTTTCGCCGCGCTCAGTGATGCCGCCCAGCGTGCCCTGGTGGAGCCGCTCGATATGGAAATCGCGGATCACCTGATCGAGAACGTCATAGGTCGTTTCGCCCTGCCGATGGGGGTTGCCGTCAACTTTATCATCAATGGCCAGGAGAAGGTGATCCCGATGGTCGTGGAGGAGCCGAGCATCGTGGCGGCCTGCTCCTTTGCAGCCAAGCTTGCCCGCCCCGCCGGGTTTACGACGGAGGCGGATCCGCCCGTCATGATTGGGCAGATTCAAGTGCTGGATGTGCCTGATCCCCAGGCCGCTGAGGCTGCCATCTTGAGCGCGGAGGCGGAGTTGCTGGCACAGGCCAATGCACTGCATCGCACCATCGTCCAGTTGGGGGGGGGCGCCCGCGCCATCGAGGTGCGCCATCTGCCTGACACGCCCGTCGGGCCCATGTTGGTCGTCCACCTGCTGCTGGATACCCGAGACGCGATGGGGGCCAATGCGATCAACACCACCTGCGAGGCTCTGGCGCCGCGCATCGAGGCGCTGACAGGGGGGCGGGTGAACCTGCGCATCCTTTCCAATCTGGCGGACCGACGACGGCTCGCGCCCAGGCCCTCTGGACGCGGGAGGTTCTGGCCACCGATGCCTTTTCGGGGGACGAGGTAGTGCAGGGCATCCTGGAGGCGTGGGCCTTTGCTGCCGTGGACCCCTACCGCGCGGCCACCCACAACAAGGGCGTGCTGAACGGGATTGACGCGGTTGCCGTTGCCACGGGCAACGACTGGCGCGGCATTGAGGCAGGCGCCCACGCCTTTGCCGCGCGCGATGGGCGCTACACCTCGCTCACTACCTTTCACCGCGATGGCGAGGGCAACCTGATTGGCTCGATCGAGCTTCCCCTGGCGGTCGGTGTCGTGGGGGGGACCACCCGCGCTCATCCGACCGCACAAGCCGCCCTGCAACTGCTGGGGGTGAGCAACGCGAGCGACCTGGCGCAGATCATGGCAGCGGTTGGCCTGGCCCAGAACTTCGCAGCCCTTCGCGCCCTGGCGACCGAGGGGATTCAGCGGGGCCACATGGCCCTCCACGCGCGCCAGGTCGCCGTGGCGGCAGGGGCCCTGGGCGACGAGGTGGAGCGTATCAGCCGCCGCCTCGTCCTGGAAGGAGCCATCCGCTTGGAGCGTGCCCGTGAGTTGCTGGCAGGGCTGGATCACGAATAATCTGTGCCATAGTGGTCTTCTAGTCACATTGCCAGCGGTATACCGCGGGTCTATAATGGGAGGGTGCTGGGTTGCTCCCCTAGGAGGAAGCCAGTGCGAGGACGTGCAAGTATGGGATGCCAGAGGTAGTGAGGAACTTAAACTCCATGAGCGACATGAATCATATCTTGGTGGTAGACGACGACCGCGCCCTGGCGGAACTGTTACGCCGCATCCTCGTCAAAGAGGGATACGACGTAACCGTTGTCTACACTGCAGAAGAGGCGTTTCAAAAGTGCAAGGATGAAGCCTTTGCCGTTGCACTGGTGGACGTCATGCTGCCAGCCATGGACGGATATACCCTTTGCCGTACCCTGCGCCAGCACCCCGACATCAAGGCCCTGCCCATCCTGATGTTGACCGCCAAAGGTGACATCGCCGATCGCATAGCTGGCTTTGAGGCGGGCGCGGATGATTACCTGACAAAGCCTTTCCAGCCGAAAGAGTTAGCCTTTCGCGTGCGCAGCCTGCTGGCGCGGGCCCAAACCCCCATCGCCAGCAGTGCGACTGATACGGGGCGCGGCTATGTGCTTGCTGTGTTCGGTTCCAAGGGGGGGGTTGGCAAGACCACAATCGCTACCAACCTTGCGGTCTCCCTGCGGGAGCGTAGTCACCATCGCGTTGCCTTGCTGGACGCCGATTTTTTCTCCGGGGATGTTGGGGTTCACATGAACCTGCCGACCATCTCGACCATCCTCGACCTGACGCAGCACGATGGAGCGCTTGAGCCTGCCCTGGCCGACCAGGTAATGGTGCCCCATCCCTCCGGCGTCCATGTGCTGCTCAGCCCTTTTCGCCCAGAAGAGGGGAACGATGTCACCCCGCAGCAGTTGGGGGCGGTTGTGGACTTTCTGGCTGGTCTGTACGAGTACGTGGTGGTGGATTGTCAGCCTTCCTATGACCAGCGAATGCTGGGGGTACTCGAGAGGGCCGATGATGTGCTGCTGGTCGTGACACCAGAAGTTGGCCCTCTCAAGAATACGAGCCTGTTTCTGGAATGGGCAGCCAGGCTAAAGTTCCCCCTCTCGAAGATGAACATCGTAGTGAATCGCTTCAACTCGAATGTAGGTATCGGCTCGGAAGAAATCGAGCGCACGCTCCAGCATGAGGTCAGCTTCCGCATCATCTCCGGCGGTCGGCCGGTGGTCATGAGTGTCAATCGCGGCGTGCCCCTCGTGATCGAGCAGCCGGAGCATCCCTTCTCCATGCAGGTCATGCGTATCGCGGATCACTACATTGAGCGCGCGGGCGATGCCCCCGCCACGACCTCGGCCCGGCCCCGCCGCGCTGAAGTTTGATTGCGGCGTGGGGAGGATGGGTCTATCGTCGTGGTAGCCAGCGGGCGATGGTCCATGCCAGCGCCAACAGCCCACCTACCAACACGCTGATCCCGACCAGCAAAAGGGGCAGGTCGGTTTCTTCAGCCAGGAAGAGGCCCAGTGGCACGCGGGTCGGCGTAGCGGTCGGGGTTTGCGTGGCGGTCGGGGTGGTGGTTGCGGTGGGGGTCGCCGTGCCCGTGGGGGTGGCGGTTGCGGTGGGGGTCGCCGTGGCCGTTGCGCTCGCCGTGCGGGTGGGGGCCAACTGCACGCGTGCGGTTGGCACGGGGCCATCCGGCTGCACCAAAAAGATTTGATCCCTTGCCCGGACGACCCGCCCCGCTGCGTCCCTATACTCTGCAATCACAGTGCGTTCCCCGCCGCCGGGCGCTAGCTCGACGGAGATTTCCTGCTGCCAGGGCTGCCAGGCCGCGCTCTCCAGGTTTGCTTCGTCGGCAACCCGTACTTCCACCGGCGCTGTAAAGATAGCCTCGCTCCAGCCCGCTTCCTCGTTGCTCAGCCGCACGCTCACACGCGGCTCCGTGGTGCGCGGCTCGTCCCCGTTGATGAAGATCGGCAGCACCCCCGGCTGCGCTCCCAACACCATCACCCAGATTTCTTGCCCCGTACTGCGCTCCGCCCGCCCGATGCCGACTTCTCGCCAGATGGGAAGCAGCAGGTTGTCGCGGTGGACCTGATCTTCCAGAAAGTACGTCATCGCCCCCATCGCGCTGCCGGTGGACCAGTTTTCTGACACGCGCGTTCCATCGGGGTAGCCGGGATAGCCTGCGCGCGCAGCGCGCTCCTCTGGGGTAGAGCCATCTAGCCCTGTATGGCCGGGGTCGTCCCGTGTGGCAAGCTCCTCGGCATGGGCTTGCGCGGCGTTGGCGAGCATCTCGTTCCACGCCAGCAGCCCCAGATCGTTGGCCTGGCGGGCGGCGTTGGTCATCTCGTACATGACGTCCGGCGGCGCGGGAGGTTGTGCGCCCACCACGGCTCCCCCGTGTGCAAGCGTCCCCACGCTGAGAAGCACGAGCCACCCCACAAGCCACGCGCGGCTCATAGGCTCGCCGCACCACGACCGAAGGCTATTCCGTGTTCTCATGGCTGGCAAGCGCCTCTAGGAGATAGGGTCAGACCCCTGCCGAGAGCAACTTGTATGCCCGATGGCGCGGCGTGCCAGACCTCTACGGGTGAGGGGTTAGTTGTGCCAGCGGGACGGGCTGTTGAAGCAGATCTTCCACTGCATCAAGGGGAAGGGGGCGGGAAAAGAAGTAGCCCTGGCCGAACTCGCAGGCCAGGGGCTTCAGGTACTGCAGATGCGCGGCGGTTTCAACCCCCTCCGCGACGACGCTTAGCCCCAGGGCATGCGCCAGGGTGACGATTGCCTGAACGATCGCGGCCTGCTCGCTGACACCGTCCAACCCGCTGATAAAAGAGCGATCTATCTTGATGCTGTCCATCGGGAAGCGGTGCAGGTAGCTGAGCGATGAGTACCCGGTGCCAAAGTCGTCCATCTGCAGTTGGATTCCCAATGCTCGGAGCCGCGCCAAAATCTCGCTGGCGGCCTCGGTGTTTTCGATGAGCATGCTTTCCGTGATTTCCAACTTCAGGTAACAGGCGTCCAGGTTGTTCTCGCGCAGCACGTCGGCGATCTGCTCGGGCAGGTCAGGCTGCGTAAGCTGCTTGCCGGACAAGTTCACACTTATAGTCATAGGCAGCGTGTGGGGAAAGCTGCGGTGCCAGGCGCTCATCTGGCGGCAGGCTTCCTGGAGGATCCAACTCCCCAGCGGCACGATCAGCCCTGTTTCCTCAGCGATGGGGATAAATTGCGCCGGTGGAATCAGGCGCCCGCTCGGATGCTGCCACCGCACCAATGCCTCGAAGCCTGCGATGCTCCCTGTGGCAAGGTTGACGATCGGTTGGTAGTGAAGGCGGAACTCCTGGCGAGCCAGCGCGCGACGCAGATCCGTTTCCAGTTGGAATTGCTCGGTGGCGCGTGCATGCATCGTAGGGTCAAAGATATGGTGGCGCGCACGGCCGAGGGATTTGGCACGGTACATCGCGATATCCGCATCCCGTAGCAGTTCCTCCGGGCGCTGGTGGGTGGGCATGCCAAGAGAGATTCCGACGCTCACGGATGCGAATACTTCCTGCTCTGCCAGCAAAAAGGGGCTGCTCATGGCCTCTTGCACTCGCTCCGCGATGCGGGTGGCATCACTCGCACTTTCTATATCTTCCAGCAGCACGGCGAATTCGTCCCCTCCCAGCCGGGCGATCGTGTCAGCCGGGCGAAGGCATTCTTCCATCCGGTGGGCGATGCCGATCAACAGTTGATCGCCCATCAGGTGGCCCAGACTATCATTGACTAGCTTGAAGCGGTCCAGATCAATAAAAAGCACTGCGTAGCCGCTATTGTCACGACGCTGCTGGCGCCGAAACACCTGGGTCAGACGATCAAGGAAAAGTGCGCGGTTAGGTAGGCCGGTGAGGCCATCGTGAAAGGCATCGTGCAGCAACTGCGCCTCGGCACGCTTGCGCTCACGGATGTCACGCGCCACCAGCACAGTGCCAACCAGGTGCCCTCGTTCGTGCATCTGTGAGATGGACACGCTTACCTCAATCGGCTTGTTGTTTCGCGTAGAAAAAAGCATTTCCTCGTCGCGCACGATCCAGTGGCGCAGGATCATGCTGAGCTGCATTCGTGCCGCTGGCGTTGCCGGGACAATATCGAGCAGCGGTTTGCCCAGCAGTTCCGGTTCCAGATAGCCGAACACATCGCAGAAGGCCCGATTGACCAACTGGATTGTCTGATCGGCATCGCAGACCACCATAGGTTCCCCCATGGTGGAGACCAACTGGTTGGCGACAAACGAGGGGCTGATGTCCGCCAGGCGATAGCGGCGGATGGTGTGGAAGGCAACCAGAACAAATAGAAAAATCGTGAGATGTCCGAAGGGGTAGACGGCAAGGCCGAACGCTGCAAGGAAATCCACCAAGCTCAAGTAGCCGATGCCAAACGCAACCATCAGCCAGCGGATCCTTCTTTGATGGAGCCCCGGCGGGGTTTTGTCATAGGCCCTGATATACTCATACAGGCTGGCACAGAGGATTCCCGCAAAGATGGCAATGAACGGAATGCTGCGCAAGCCGTAGCGCGGGTAGTTGCCCCACGAGTAGGCGTACAAGCCCCGCACCACCTCGTCGCTGCCCACGGCAACCAGCACGAATGCAGCGGTGGCCACCCATAATAGGCGCAGCAAGCTTCGGCGCTCCGCCGAGATGCCCAGAACAGTAGCGGTGAATTGATAGCAGGCAACGGGGACAAATGGAAAGCCGAGGTGCATTAGTTTTGCCCATACCAGCGCCACAGTGGGATCGGTTGCCTGATAAAGGCGCGCAGAAGAGAAAAGCCAGACGCTGATCGCCAGGGCTACGGTGAAGAAGGTGACACTCACCCGTGCGCCCCGCTCATGCAGCAGCACAGCCGTCCCAAGCAGCATCATTGCTGCTGTGGTCAGATCAAGTAGGAGGCTGTACAGGTTATAGGAATAGTTCCCAGGGTTCAGAAGCTCCAGCATCGCGCAGTGCCCAATTATCCAATTTGGTTTATTATCATGCTGCATCGGCGATACGGTTGCATGCTGACATAGGATCTTTCAGGGCGGTTCCTGACGATCTGTGGGCAGCAAAGGGCCGATGTGCCTCAGGCTTTCCCTTATACTCCATCTACGGGGGCTTTGCAATCAAACTTTTAGGCCACTCCGTTGCCTTTCTTTGCCCTTCCACGCCCCAAGCCATCCCTATCGGTGGTCGAGCACCTGCCCCATCCCCTATGCGGTGAATACCATCATACTCCGGCATAGCGACACATTGGGCTTAGCAAATCGAACTGGGAAGCCAGGGTGACATTGGTTATGGGGGCCTCCAACTTGGCCCACAGGGGGCGTGTAGCCTCGTGTGGGAATCGCTTAACTGGTAGGGTAGCCGGGAGCCGCTAAATGACTGGCATCTGCCGACTTTTTGTCACCAATCGGTCGTCCTTCAACCTATCGAAAGGGGCGCGTTGCGCCGCGCCAAAGTGAGTTATGCTACGTAGCAGTGTTCCAGGGTTTCGGGCTGTACCCAAGACGGGGGTGATCTATGTGATGCACAAGGCAGCACAGCTGGGCTACACCGCCGCCGATGAGACATGGGCAAACCTCGGTCAGGGCTCGCCAGAAACAGGCTCTTTGCCGGGCGCACCGCCCCGAATCGAACAGATCGTTATGGACCCGTCCAGCCACAAGTACGCCCCGGTCGAGGGGCAAATTGCGCTGCGGCAGGCTGTCGCCGATTTTTACAACGCGATTTATCGCCAGGGAAAATCCTCCCAGTACACCTACGAGAATGTCAGTATTGCAGGCGGGGGGCGGGCAGCGCTGACGCGGCTCGCGGCAGCGTTGGGGAATGTCAACATGGGACATTTCTTGCCGGATTACACAGCCTACGAGGAGCTTCTCAGCGCCTTTCACTCCTTTGTTCCGATCCCCATCCTCCTCAGCGGAAGCGGGGGGTTCAAGATTTCAACCGAAGAACTGCGCCGGGAAATCCTGGGTCGCGGCCTGACAGCGGTGCTCGCCAGCAACCCGTGCAACCCAACAGGCCAGGTTATTTCCAGCAGCGAGCTAGCACAGTGGGTGGAAATCGCGCGCGAGCTCGGCTGCACCTTCATCCTCGACGAGTTTTATTCCCATTTTCTCTACGAGCAGGACGCTGGTGGGAACAACATGCTATCCGCCGCCGCTCACGTCGAGGATGTCAACGAAGACCCGGTGATTCTGGTTGATGGGCTGACCAAAAATTGGCGCTATCCCGGCTGGCGCGTCAGTTGGACGGTGGGGCCCAAAGAGATCATCGAGATCGTGGCCAGTGCCGGTTCGTTTTTGGACGGGGGGGCCAACAACCCTTTTCAAGAGCAGGTGATTCCCCTGCTGCATCCGGCGCTCGTGCGCCAGGAGACGGCTGCCATTCAGCGCCACTTCCGACTCAAGCGAGATTACATGCTCGCGCGTTTGCGCAGCATGGGCATCGCTGTGGAAGCCGAGCCAGAGGGTACCTTTTACTGCTGGGCCAATCTGGCCCACCTGCCCGCGCCGCTCAATGATGGGCTGACCTTCTTCAAGGAGGGGCTGGGCGAGAAGGTCATCACCGTGCCGGGCATCTTCTTCGATGTCAACCCGGAGCGGCGCCGTAGCCATGCCCGTTATCAGAGCTACGCTCGCATCAGCTTTGGCCCGGAAATGGAGATTCTGGAGCGGGGCCTGGACGCCATGGAGCGGCTGATTGGTCGGATAGCGGGGCGCACCCTGCTTCCCGCCCTGAATGGTACCCAAGCGGCTGACTCGTGAGGCCGGCCAGAAACTTGCCGCAGATTGTTCACAATTACCAATCGTATTATGATTGGACTTCGCCCGTCCATTCCCCTTCCGGAGGTAATTCATGAAGTTGAAAATAGTTCCGTTCTTGTCGTTCCTCATGCTGGTCGTAGCAGCCCTGGCACCCCTGGCGTTGGGGGCACGTCCGGCCGCAGCAGAGGGCCCCGTGGTTGCGGGTGACCCGGATGGCGCGGGAATGCTAACGCTGCTGCACAACAATGACGGTGAGTCTTCCCTTTTGCCCATCGTCTATACCGTTGAGCCGGGAAGCGGCTATCCCAACACTGACACCGTAAGTCTTCCAATCGGCAGCGTAGCCGCATTCAAGACCTTGACCGATCAGGAGATTGAGGACGCTCGCGCTTCAGGGCATGCTGTCATGAACGTGTACGCGGGCGATTCCTTCCTGGCAAGCGCCACCCTGGCGTGCAGCCTGCCACCCAACCCCGCCGAAACGCCCATCTATGACGCTGTCGCACAGAAGCAGATTCCGTACGACGCGCACATTATCGGCAACCACGAGCTCGACTACTCGCCTGACTTCTTCGAGCGCTTCGTGCGTGCGTTTGAGGAAGGCGGGATGCTCACGCAACCCTTCCTTAGCTCGAACCTGGACTTTTCCCAGGAAGCGGGCTTCGATGACCTGATTGATGCCGATGGCGTCATCGTGGGGGAGGTTACCGATGGGCGGGTCATTGCTCGATCGGCCATCCTGACCGATGAGGTAACCGGGCAACGCTTCGGCCTCGTCGGGGCCACGACGTGGACCCTGCCGACCATCTCTTCCCCGCGCGACGTCATCGTGACCTCCAGTAACGTCACGGAAACCGCAGCGGTGGCGCAGGGCGCGATTGATCAGCTGTACGATGACTTTGGCGTGCGCAAGATCATCTTCGTCAGCCATCTGCAGGACGTGAGCAACGATGAAGACCTGGTGGGGCGCCTGCGCCGCGTTGACGTGGCGGTGGCCGGTGGGGGCGACGAATTGCTCGTCAACCCGGATGTATCCGAGGAATTACAGCTTCTCCCTGGTGAGGGAGCCCCGATTGCGGGTGAGTACCCGCTGGAAGTTCCGGATGCGGATGGCCGCACCGTCTACATCGTGACGACGGCAGGGAACTACAAGTATCTGGGTCGCCTGGATGTGATGTTCGATGCCGCCGGCGAAGTCAGCATGTTCCATTCGGCGGATAGCTACCCGCGCCGCGTGATCCCGGAAAGCCCGGAGGCTACGGCCCTCGAGTTGATGGACGCGGTGCCGATGGACCCGGGTATCGTCTCCTCTGTAAACGAGCCAGTTGAGGCCTGCCTGGACAGCTTTGCCAATACGCCTGTTGTCTACAGCGAGGTCACGCTGGATGTGTCGCGCGCGGGCGTGCGCGGCATGGAGACCAATGCGGGCAACCTGATTGCTGACTCGTTCCAGTACGTCTATTCTGAGTACGCGGACGACAGCGGGCTGCCAGCACCCAGCTTCGATAACCCGGTGATTTCAGTGCAAAACGGTGGTGGCATCCGCCAGAACGCGGGTGACATTCTGCCGGTTGGCGGTGCGCCGGGGATCATTACCCGCCTGGACACGCTGAATGTGCTGCCCTTCAGCAACTTCATGACAGCTGTGGAAGAAGTAACGCCGGTGGACATGAAGGGGATCCTGGAACACTCGGCCGACTCGCTCCCAGGACAGGGCGGTCAGTTCCTGCAGATTGCAGGCTTCAGGGTGCTGTACAACTACGCGCAGCCCATCGGCAGCCGCGTGATTTCTGCCACCCTGGACGATGGTCGGCCCTTGATCCTGGAGGGCGAGATCGTTCCGAGCGCACCTGTCGTAACCCTTGTGACCAACAACTTCACCGCCAGTGGTGGCGATGGCTACCCACAGTTGGCCGACAACCCGAACCAGACGCGCCTGATTGACGACGAGGGCATTGCTCTGACCTATGAGGGTGCCTGGCTGGAATACCTGCTTACCTTGCCGGTAGATGAGGGGGTCGGCCTACCCACCATTCCGAACGATCCCGTAGCGTACCCGGAGTACCAGCCGGGCGGTGAGGGGCGTATCACGATTATCCAGGAGGCCACCGCCGTAACATTGGCAACGCTTGGCGCGGGGCAGGCCCCGATAGCGCCGATGCTGCTGGCCCTGGCTGGCGGATTGATTGCTGCAGTAGGCGTCCTGACCGTGCGCCGACGGCGCGCGGCGTAGTCGTTCCTCGTCTTCCAACCTCCTCTAGAGTGTGTGGCGCGGCACCCCGCCGCGCCACGCGTTCCCCCTTTCCTGCCTGGCATGGGTACGGGGGTTTTGCCTCCTGTCTGCTCCTCGACCTGACGGCCCACCGCTATTAAGCTATTTTAATCTCCCCTTAAATGACTATTAACCTGGACATGTCAGACTTCAGGTCTAGGGAGATGGTCATCACCCCATCGCGAAGCACGTCCCTTTCCTTCGCTCGCCTGGTGCGCCAGGCCACGGGCAATTGAAAGAGATGGCATTACCCTTGCAGGGGGAGTTTCGCTTGTTGGTGGAACAGGTATGCCGTCGCGCTCCGTGCCTGACCTCCCTCTCTTGTTTCATGTCTGGCGCCCCACGCGCCCGGCACCCAATTGGTTCGGATGCAGATGGTACAACTGTGAGAAGGAGAAAGAGAAGGATGATGAAGCAAAGTTTGCCGGTTCGTCACACGCTTATTGTTCTGATGATGGTCTTGATGTTGCTGCTGAGTGCCTGTGGCGGCGCAGCCGAAGAGGCAGTCGAGCCCGTCGAAGAGGCGGCTGCCACCGAGGTGATGGAAGAGATGGAGCCAACCGACGAGGCAGCGGGTGGTGAAGAAGCGATGGCAGGGATGATGCTGCCCGAGGTGGACCCCCTGGCGGTGGATGGGGACATCGTGATAGCAGGTAGCTCCACCGTTTACCCCCTGGCGGTGGCCATGGCGAGCCGCTTCGAGGACGAGGGGTACGCGGGGCAGATAACGATTGACGAGATCGGATCGGGCGCCGGGTTCGAGCGCTTTTGCGTGAACGCCGAGACGGACATTGCCAATGCAAGCCGAGCGATCAAGGAAGAAGAGGCTGCGGCCTGTGAAGAGAACGGGCGAACCCCCATCGAGTTTCGCGTCGGGACCGACGCGCTCGCCATCGTGGTCAATACGGAGAACCCGGTGGAAGCTCTGACGCTGGAGCAACTGGCGCAGATTTACTCGGGGCAGGTGACGAACTGGACGGAAGTGGGCGTGGATTTTGACGCGCCGATCTCCCTCTACTCACCGGGCACTGATTCGGGGACCTTCGACTTTTTCGTGGAAGTTGTGTTGGATGACGACCCAGAAGGCCTGCTGTCGGCAGCAAACATCCAGTTCTCTGAGGATGACAACGTGCTGGTGAACGGCGTGGTGGGGGACGCGGGGGGTATCGGCTACTTCGGGTATGCCTATTACCAGGAAAACGCAGACTCGTTGAAGATTTTGGACGTGGAAGGAGTAGAACCCTCCTTCGACACAGCAGAGAGCGGCGACTACCCGCTATCGCGCCCCCTCTTCATGTACTCTGATGCTGGCGTCATGGCAGAAAAGCCGCAGGTGGCCTCCTTCCTCAATTTCACGCTGACCTATGTCAACGAGGAGATCGAGGATGTCGGCTATTTCCCCGCCAGCGACGCAACCCTCGAGGGGGCCATGCAGAGTTGGCTGGACGCGATGCCGTAAGCAGCTTTAAGCATAGAGCATGGGAAGGATATTTTCCTTTCCCATGCTCGTTTCAGTGACAAATAATCGAATGAACCTGTTACCGTTACGCAGTCCAGACAGCCGTCTCTGGATACCCTCATGGGAGAGGTGAACATGGCAAAGGAAGTGCCAATCGAGCGCATCCATCCAGTGGCCCACGCCTCGCTGGACGAGTGGCAGTCGCTGCACAAACGACCGCGCCTGGGTGAGTCGCTCATCCAGGGCTTTTTGTTCTTATGTGGCATGCTCTCGATCTTCACCACCCTGGGCATCGTCGTGGTGCTGGGACGCGAGTCCTGGCTTTTTTTTGGAAGCCCTGAAGTCACCTTCAGCGAGTTTCTGACGGGTCGTGTCTGGCAGCCCGCCATCGAACGCTTTGGGATTCTGCCGCTCCTTACTTCCACGCTGCTCACCAGCCTCATCGCAATGCTCGTTGCGATCCCGCTGGGGCTCAGCGCTGCAATCTATCTGAGCGAGTATGCCTCGCCCCGCGCGCGCGGGATGCTCAAGCCAATCCTTGAAATTCTGGCGGGCGTGCCAACGGTGGTCTACGGATACTTTGCCCTGACCTTCATGACCCCGCTCCTCCGCACCTTGTTTGGCAGCAGCACCGTGCAGATTTACAACATGGCGTCGGCGGGTCTGGTGATGGGCATCATGATTTTGCCGCTTGTTTCGTCGCTGAGCGAGGACGCGCTGAGCGCTGTGCCACGCTCGCTTCGCGAGGCAGGATATGGGTTGGGGGCCACCAAGCTCGAGGTGGGGACGCAGATTATCGTGCCAGCCGCCCTGTCTGGGATCATCGCCGCCATTATTCTGGCGGTCTCTCGAGCCATCGGCGAGACGATGATCGTGGCTATTGCTGCGGGCGCTGGGCCAAGCTTTACGCTGAACCCTTTCCAGGCGGCCGAGACGATGACCGGGCACATCGCCCGCATCAGCGGTGGTGATCTAAGTTACAACACCATTGACTACAATAGCATCTTTGCTATAGGCTTGACCCTCTTCATCATGACGCTGGGTCTGAATCTGATCAGCCGCTACGTGGTCAGCCGCTTCCGTGAGGTGTACGAGTGAGCGCTTCCCCTCAGCCTCTTTCCACGCCCTCCCCTGACCAGCTGAGCCCTTCCAATGCGGCGGCGCGCAACCGACGCGCACGGCTGGGGCAGCGACTGTTTGCCTCCGCGACTGTCATCGCCATGCTGGCCCTGCTGCTGCTGCTGTACAACATTGCTTCGGAAACTGTGGGGTTGGTGGCAGTCGAGTACGAGAATGACCCCTCCACGCTGGCCGACCGCCCCCTGGCCGAGTTATCGAAAGATGAGCTCACCGCCATCCTCCAGAGCAATGTGTCAGCCGGCCTCTTTCGGCGCCTGGAGCGGGACATGCCCTTTGCGGAGCGGAGCCAGGCGGACGTGTTGGCGCTGGTGCAGGAGCGTGTTGTAGAAGAAAAGGTGATAGCTACCTACTCGCTTGGCGAGTCCCTCTTCCAGCGCCCTGCTATCGAGGAGGAAGTACGCACGAAATACCCTGACGGACGCCTTCAGTGGAAATCCTGGCTCACGCCGTCGTTTCTCACCCGCACTATGGCTAGCGAGGCCTGGTTGGGTGGCGTGCGGACCGCCCTGCTCGGCTCGCTGTGGATGATCGCCATCACGATGCTGCTGGCGCTGCCCGTCGGCCTAGGCGCGGCGATCTACCTGGAAGAGTACGCCACGGACAATCTGATCAATCGGCTTATCCAGACCAACATCAATAACCTGGCGGGTGTGCCGTCCATCATCTACGGGATGCTGGGGCTGGCAATCTTTGTACGGGCGCTCTCGCCGCTCACCAGCGGCGCCCTCTTCGGGGTAGAGGGGGGGAACGGACGGCACTATTCTTTCCGCCTCGCTGACCATGGCCCTGCTTGTTTTGCCCATCATCATTATCAGTGCCCAGGAAGCCATTCGGGCCGTGCCCAACTCGTTACGACTGGCCAGCTATGGGCTAGGGGCAACCAAGTGGCAAACCATCTGGCATCACGTGCTGCCTATGGCCCTGCCAAGCATTCTGACGGGCACCATCCTGGCCATGTCGCGTGCCATCGGCGAAACTGCCCCACTGATTGTGGTGGGGGCCTCAACCTACATCGTCACCAACCCATCGGGTCCCTTTTCCAGCTTCACTGTGCTCCCGATCCAGGTGTACAATTGGTCCAAGGAGGCGCGCGCCGAGTTCCATAACAGCGCCGCCGCCGCCATTGTGGTGCTTCTAGCGCTTCTGCTCACGCTCAACACCGCCGCTGTCATCCTGCGCAATCGCTACGGTCGCCGCATCTAGCGCGGATGATGGGGCGACGGGGCCTGACCATGCTTCGTGCAGCCCGTTGCACGTCTCAACTTTAGGGAGGCCTATGGCCGTTTCACTTTCCACTCAATCCGCCGCTCCATCCACCACTGCATCCGCTCGTAAAACGATCCAGAACCCTGTGATGGTTGCGCGCGACCTGGGGCTTTTTTATGGCAAAAAAGAAGCCCTGCGCGATGTCACGCTTGAAGTGCCGCCCAACAAGATCACGGCGCTGATTGGTCCCTCGGGGTGTGGGAAATCCACCTTGCTCCGCTGCTTCAACCGTATGAACGATCTGATCCCGATCGTCCGCATCCAGGGAGAGGTTTTGTACCGAGGCAAGAACTTGTACGCTCCCGAGGTCGACCCCGTGGAAGTGCGCCGCCGTATCGGGATGGTTTTTCAAAAGCCCAACCCCTTCCCCAAATCCATCTACGAGAATGTGGCATGGGGGGCGCGCATCAATGGCTATCGCGGCTCGATGGATGAACTGGTCGAGCAGTCGTTGCGGCAGGCCGCGCTGTGGGAGGAGGTCAAGGACGATCTTAAGAAGAGCGGCTTGGCGCTCAGCGGGGGTCAGCAGCAGCGGCTTTGCATCGCACGCTCCATTGCAACAGAGCCAGAAGTGATTCTGATGGACGAACCCTGCTCGGCGCTTGACCCTATTGCTACCCTCAAAATCGAAGAGCTTATGACCGAGCTGAAGGTCAAGTACACCATCGTCATCGTCACCCACAACATGCAGCAGGCGGCGCGGGTTAGTGATCTGACCGCCATGATGATGCTCACCGAGGATCGTGAAGCCGGTACCGTTATCGAGTTTGACGAGACGGATACCATCTTTACCCGCCCGCGTGACAAGCGCACCGAGGATTACATCACCGGTCGTTTCGGGTAGGGCGCGGATCGAGAGCTACCGATGACGCAGCAACTTCGAATCTTAGTTCTATGTACGGGCAACTCCGCTCGCTCTATCATGGCCGAGGCGTTTCTGAAACGGTATGGGGGGGAGCGGGTCCATGTAGCGAGCGCGGGCAGCGAGCCACGGGGCATCCACCCCCTCACCGTGCAGGTGATGGCCGAGGTGGGCATTGACCTGAGCCAGGCGCGTTCCCAATCGTATTCCGATTTTCTCGCGGAGCCTTGGGATTACGTGATCACTGTGTGCGACAATGCCGCGTCCAGTTGCCCCCTGTTCCCTGGCCCTGCTACCCGCCTGCACTGGCCCTTTGACGATCCCCCTGCCGCCCCCGAAGCGCTGCGACGGGAAACCTTCCGCCGCGTGCGGGACGAGATTGCGCAGCGTGCCGAGGGATGGCTTGCGGGCCATCCGGGTTGATGCCGTTCCCCCTTTCCTTCGTCCCCTCGGATATTCACAGTTGCTCTAAAGGAGCTTCCTATGTTGTCTCCCCGTGCCACCTTTGACCAGAGCTTGACCCAGTTAGGCAATCGGCTGCTTCGAATGGGTAGCCTGGTGGACGAGGCCCTCGATCTGGCGATCCGCTCGCTGGTCGAACGGGACTCGGCCATCGCAATGCGCGTGATTCAGGGGGATGCCACCATCAACAAGTTGCGCTACACCATTGAAGAGCAGTGCTATCAATTGCTTGTCACGCAGCAGCCGATGGCCGGCGATATGCGGCGCATTGCCGCAGCCATCTCCATCGCCACTAACATGGAGCGCATGGCCGACCATGCGGCTGGCATTGCCGCACTGGTGCGGCGCTTGAATGACGAGCCAGAAGTGCGCGAGTTTTCGGACCTTAGCCAGATGGCCACCTTGGCGCGGGCTATGCTGCGTCGTGCCCTGAACGCCTACCTTAACGTGGATGCGGAACTCGCGCGCGAGGTGGCGCGGGATGATGTGCAGATGAACCAGTTGAACGAGCGCGTGTTGCATGAGATGCTCAATTTTATGATCGAGCAGCAGGGCGTCGTGCGACGTGGCACCTACCTCCTCTGGATCGCGCACAATTTGGAGCGCTGGGGGGATCGCATCAAGAACATATGCGAGCGCGTGGTCTACATCGCTACGGGCGAGCTGGCTGACTTTGATACCCATGCGGGGACAGAAGAGGTGCTGGACGAGCACGATGTGGTAGATGTCCTGCTCGAGTCGAACCACTAGCCGGCGGAGCTCGTTGGCTTCCCCCGTGAGCGCCTGCCGACAGGCGATTTGCGACCCCTCCCACCCTGTGCTAGCTTTTCCAGATAGCGATCACTGGCAGGGGGCAGGGTGTCAAACGATGATCCAGACGGATTACGAGTTAATTCAGGCCTGCCGCAGGGGGGACGGACATGCCTGGCGCATCGTGCTCGACCAGTATGAGCGCCTCGTCTACTCCATCCCCCTTAATTATGGACTGTCCACGGATGATGCAGCCGATATTTCCCAGCTGACCTTCACCATCCTGATGCAGAGCCTGGACGCATTACGGGACGACAGTCGTCTCGCCCCCTGGTTGGCCACCGTCGCACGCCGCCACACCTGGCGCCTGATGGAGCGGCGACGGCGCGAAAGCGTGGACCCCGAGGAAAATCTTTCCGACAAGGCCACGCTCCAGGCGGAGATAGACCCGCGCAACGAGAATGAGCGCATGGAACTGCTGGAGTGGATCAACCAGGGGCTGATCCTTCTCAAGAGCCGCTGTCGCGAGTTGATCCTCGCCTTGTATTTCGACCCCCAGGAGCCCTCCTACACCGATATCTCTGCGCGCCTCGGTATTGCCATGGGTAGCATAGGCCCCACGCGCGCGCGTTGCCTGCAGCAGATGAAAGAAGCCCTGCAAACCACCACTCGCTGAGTCGGACTGCTGGATTGCTGGCCTCATGTATTTTCGCTTACATCCCCCTGCATTTATAAACGACAGTGATTGCCCTAGGACCGAAAAAGGTGTAGCATACATGAGTAAGCTAAACGATTCTACCTTCGCTAGCCTTGTAGAGTGGATGGAGGGCAATGTTCCGGGCGCGGCACCCTTCCCAACCGAGGCAACGGAAGATGAGGAAGCGCTACGCTGGCTGCTGCGATTTCGTCGCGCCAGCGAGATGCTTTGCATCGCCGCGCCGCCTGCGGACTTGCGACGGACCCTTGAAGAGCGATTCGAGGCCTTTGCCGCTGACAGGCGCCCGGCCCCCTTTTTCCAACGGCTGCGGGCTGCCCTGACCTTTGATAGTGGCGCGCAGCGGTCGGTGGCGGGGGCGCGCTCGGCGGCGAGCCTGGGGCTCCAGCGCCAGTTCATCTTTACAGCCGATGCGGCGGAGGTGGCGCTCAACATTCAGCCCCACTCCCAGGCGCAGGCTGTTACGTTGATGGGGCAGGTTTTCGCAGGCGACGCGGAGACGGATTCTTTCTTCAGCGTGCAATTACTGCAGGACTCCAAAGAAGTCGCCATTACCACGACCGACGAATTGGGCGAGTTTACTTTCGAGTCTGTCCCGGCGGGGCAGTACGAACTGATAGTGAGCAGTGAGTCGTTCGAGATAACCCTCGCGCCCGTCCCCCTTGTTGGGCCGTGAGTATGGCCCCGTGCGGCGGGTCTTGTCTGCCGCCAACCGGGGCCATTCTGACAGCCCAAATCCATGCCCGATCCAGATTCCAGCCGTGACGAATGGGTCCAAGCGCTCCTGCTGCTTTCCTCGCGAGGAGAGCAGGAAGCGGCCCTGCGCTCTGCCGGCTGGCTGAACGAGCAGGGTCTTTCCGCCCTGCTTGCCCTGGCAATGCCCCTGGCGCGCAGCGATCCCCGCAAAGCAAGCCACCTCACAGCCCTCTGCGCCGATCTGGCCGATCTGGCCGATGCCCCCGCCCTCCTGCCGCGCGCCCTCTACCTTCGTGCCCAAACCCATGCCATCAACGGAGAGTTTGCGACGGCCCTTGAGCTGATCGAGGCGGCCCGTGCTCGATACCAGGCCATCGGTGATACGATGGAGGCGCTGCGCACCAACGTGGGGTTGATGCATGTGCTCAACGAACTTGGTCGCCACCAGCAGGCGCTCGATGCAGGGGAAGCCGTCCTTCACAGCCTGGCTGCTCCGAATCCACCATCGGGCGACCTCGCTCAATTGCGCCTTCTGGCGGCTCTGGTTCATCAGAACCGTGGCATTTGCTTTGAAAAAACAGGCCGCTATGAGATGGCGCTCATGGCCTACGCCTCCGCCGAGGCCGCCTTTGCAGCCCTGGGCATGCAGGAGCGTGCCGGGGACATCCTCAACAACCGAGGCATTGCCCTGATGCACATGGGGCGCGCCAGCGAGGCCCTCAGCGCCTTTCAACGTGCCGTTGACATCCTGGGCAAGGCGGGGTGGACCCTCCTGCAGGCCCAGGCACTCAGCAACATAGGCGAGGCCAATCTTGTGCTGGGCCACTACACGCGCAGCCTGGGGGCCTTCGAGGAGGCGCGCCGCTTGCTGGACACGCTAGGCGCGCTCGCCCATCAGCACATCCTGCTGCGTAAGGTGGCGGATGCCTACCTGATTCTTAACCTTTACCCGGAGGCCCTGGCTGCTTACCGGGAGGCGGTGGAGGTGTTGGCTCATGCAGGGATGAGCAACCACCTGGCACGGGCCCTGTGGGGGCTCGGTTCTACCTTGATCGCCCAAAGCCAATTGGGGGAGGCCGAAGGCGCCCTGAGCCGCGCCGCTGCCCTCTTCGCGGCGGCAGGCAACACGCCCCTGCTTTGCAGCGTGATGCTGGAACAGGCCGCCCTGCAGGACGCGCGCGGCGAGCGCCCGCTTGCCGTGCAAACCGCCCTGCAGGCACTCGATCAAATAAGCGACGAGCGCTGGCCCGTGGAATGGATGTATGCAACCATGCGCGTGGCTGATCTGCTGCTGCCGGATCTGGCGGCGGCAGAGGCCCATCTGACCGAAGCGCGCCACCTGGCCGACTTTCTTCATCTGCCACAAATTGGGTACCGCCTGGACCTTCGCCTGGGTGAGATACGGATGCTGGAAGGGCGCACGGATGAAGCGCAGCAGCTTTTAGAAGGAGCCATCGCGCAGATCGAACAGTTGCGCGGCACGCTGACCCACGAGGCCCTGCGCGTCTCTTTTCTCCAGGACAAGACGGCGGCCTATGAGCGGCTGCTGGAACTGTATCTGGAGAAGGAAGGGGAAGCGTGGGCCGAAAGCGCGTTCGCGGTTGCGGAGCAGGCCAAGTCGCGCGCCCTCGTGGACCTGCTGGTCGGCGTGGTGGATAACCGCCCGGCTACCGGCGGTGATCCGCAGGGGACGGCCCGCCTGTGGGCGCTCCAGAGCGAGCTTAATGCGGTATACGATCGGCTTCTGGGTGACGACAGGGAGGCGGACGACCCGCAGCAGTTGCCCGACCTGCACGAGCGTGCCGCCCTGTTGGAGGGAGAGATTCGCAGCCTCCAACTGAAGGCGGCGATGGCGCATGGTCCCGCACGAGACGCCCTGTCCGCGGCTCTGTCACCTGACCAGGGGTCAAGGCCAGCGCTTCCTTCGATGCCCCTTGTTGCCTACCACATCATCGGCGACGAGATTATGGCGTTTGTGCGGCAGGGAACACAGCTCGTCGCCGTACGCAGGCTGAGCACCCCCTCGATCGTTCAAGGCTTATTGCAGCGACTGACGGTACAGTGGAACCGCTTTCGTGTTGGGGCTTCCTTTGCCCAACGGCATATCGCTACATTGGAGCTATCAGCCCGCCGTCTCCTGGCCGCCCTCTACGATGAGTTGCTTGCGCCGCTTGTCCCCTTGCTGGGTCCAGCACCATCCGCGGATACGGGCTCCCCCCTGGTCATCGTGCCGCACGGGGTGCTACATCAGGTCCCCTTTCACGCCCTGCATGATGGGAGCGCCTATCTAATTGACCGCTGGGAGCTTTCCTATGCACCGAGCGCCACCGTCTTTGCCCTGTGCCAGCAGCGCGCGCGACGGCGGGCAGGCGGCGCACTGGTAATAGGGGTACCGGACCCCCTCATCCCTGCGGTAGCGGAGGAAAGCCGTGCCGTCACAGAGCAGTTGGCGCTGGCGAGTCCTGCTCCCCTCCAAAAGGTGGCTGAGCAGGCGACCCTTGCTGCCGTGCGAGCCGCTGCGCAGGGCCGCGACATCCTTCACCTGGCCTGTCACGGGCTGTTTCGCGCGGACAACCCCATGTTCTCCGCTCTCAAGCTGCACGACGGGTGGTTGACTGCGGCAGAAATCATGCAATGGGAGCTGACAGATTCCCTCGTCACCCTCAGCGCCTGTGAGTCGGGGCGGGGGCAGGTGCTCCTGGGGGATGAGGTAATCGGGCTGCCGCGCGCGTTCCTGGGCGCGGGGGTGGCCACGCTGGTCGTCTCGCTCTGGCTGGTTCAGGACGAGAGTACAGCTGAGCTGATGACCGACTGGTACACCCGCCTTGGCCAGCAGGTCAGCCCGGCAACAGCCCTTCGCGCAGCCCAACTTGCCCTCAAGGAGCGCTTTCCCCACCCCTACTATTGGGCCCCCTTTGTGCTCATAGGCAAGCGTTAGCCGTGCTGTCGGTGCAAGGGGCATCTCTGCATGGTCGCGGCCCGCACCGCCCCCTGCGACCCCTGCCGGTTGCGCCTTGTGTAGGATTTGCGGCCTGAGCGGCGTGTCAGCGCGCCATTACCCTATCCCTCTCAGATTGATTATCGAGGGGAAACCTGTATAATTCTTGATATGCCTCGAGGTAGCATCCTGTCAGATGCTGGTCACGTTGTATCAAATCCACAGAGGCAGCGCATCTATCCATCAGTATCAAATTCGTTTTTATGGATCGAGCAAAGATGAACCTTAGACGTGCTGTCCGCATGGGCCTCGCTTGCTTGTTGCTGCTATGTGGGCTGTTGGGCCAGGGTGCGCTTTCCCCGGCCAAGGCACAGGCGCTCCTCGATTACGAGCCGGGCCAGGTTGTGGTCAAGGTAGCGGGATTAGCAGAAGACATAATTCTCATCAACCTGCTCTTTGGCACCACCACGCTTGAGGTGCTGCCCGATCGAAGCGATATCTTCCTCCTGCAGGCGCCGATGGGGGCGGACATTCCCTTGCTGGTCGAGGCGATGGCCATCCACCCCCTCGTGGCCTACGTCGAGCCGAACTACACCCAGCGGCTGCCGGAAACCCAGACCGACAGCATCTATGCATGGGGGGGCCAGGACCCTGCTCCGCTGGTCAACAACCGCGCCAGCAACGCGGTTCGGATGAACGACGCGCACACCCTCAGCCAGGGCGAAGGCACCATCGTCGCTGTGGTAGACACGGGCGCGCAGTTGAATCATCCGATGCTTGCCGACAGCCTGACCGTCCGCGGCTTTGACTTTGTTGACAATGACTCTCGCCCGCGAGACGAGCCCAACTACCTTGATGACGACGCAGACGGTCACATGGACGAGGCGGTGGGCCACGGGACGCATATAGCGGGCATCGTTCACCTGGTCGCCCCGGCTGCCAGCATCATGCCGTTGCGTGCGCTCAACTCGGATGGCCAGGGCAACAACTTTGATACGGCCAGCGCAATCCTCTTCGCGATCACCAACGGTGCCGACGTCATCAACCTAAGTTTAGGGTCGCCCCATCAATCAGCCCTGCTGCGCGAGGTCGTGGAGCAGGCAGTCGCCAGTGGCGTGGTGCTGGCAGCCGCGGCGGGCAACACGAACAGCGACACCCTGCTGTTCCCAGCGGCTGAATCCTGCGTTTTGGCGGTGACATCGGTAAGCTCGAGCCGCTACAAATCTGCATTTGCCAGCTTTGGCAGTTGGGTGGATGCGGCGGCGCCGGGTGAGTCTATCTATAGCACGGTGCCCACCAACAGCTACGCGTGGTGGAGCGGCACCTCGATGGCCACCCCCTTTGTGGCGGGGCAGGCAGCGCTGCTGCGAAGCTTCGACCCTGATCTGACCCTCCAGGAGGTGGGGCTCCTGGTCGGCGGGACGGCGCGGCGCCTGGATAGTCGCAACCCGCTTTATACGGGCTTGCTCGGTTCAGGTCAGATAGACCTGTATGCCAGCCTCCTCCGACTGGTGAACGGGACATGGCCGAGTCCCCAGCGCAGTGCGCTCACAGAATGCGAATGAGGGCCTGGCACGCTCCTTGCTTTATATAAGGACAGCTCGAATAGATCTTTTCAAATCGAGAGGTCGGTACCAGTCGAGCCTCTCGGTTACATAGGGTACTCTAGCGGAGATTCTCTGGGGGGAGGAATTCTCAAAGAGCGCCCAAGCCGGTCTAGCTTGATTCCTTGTGATGGGGGCCTCATCGCAGCCTCATCACACTCACCTTCATCACAAGGGATCGAGCCGACCGGATCATTCTTTAGCTTAGCGACTTTGCGAAGGAGCCGGTTTTAAAAATTGAAAAGACAAACAAAAAGACGCAGGGGAATTCCCCTGCGTCTTTTTGTTTACTCGCACAGTGCCTGATGCTAGCTGGCAAAGGCTCGCAGCGTGCGGCTACGGCTGGGGTGGCGCAGCTTGCGGAGCGCCTCCTTTTCAATCTGGCGGATTCGCTCGCGGGTCAGGCCAAACTTCTGGCCGATCTCCTCCAGCGTGTGCTCACGGCCATCGCGCAGCCCATAGCGCATGTTGATGACCCGTGCCTCGCGCGGGCTAAGGCTGGTCAGCGCCTCGCGCAGTTCGCTCTGCAGGCCCCCAACCAGCAGTGCCTCGAAGGGCGAGACCGCTTCTTCGTCGGGCAAAAAGTCGCTCAAGGTTGTGCCACCCTCCTCGTCACCCACCGGAGACTCAAACGAGATTGGCTGCTGCCCGTATTGGAGCAACTCTTCTACCTTGGACTCAGGCAGACCCATCTGCTCGGCGATCTGGGCGATGGTTGCGTCGCTGCCGGTCTGCTGGGCCACGCGGTACGCCGCCTCCTTCACCTTTCGCACCTTTTCTGCCATGTGGACCGGAAGGCGAATGGTGCGCCCCTGATCCGCCACGGCGCGCCCTACCGCATGGCGAATCCACCAGGTAGCATAGGTGCTGAACTTGAAGCCGCGCTCCGGCTCGAACTTGTCGAGCGCATGCATGAGCCCCAGGTTCCCCTCCTGGATCAGGTCGCCCAGCGGCAGGCCATGCCCCTGATAGCGGGTTGCCACACTGACAACCAGCCGCAGGTTGGCCCGCAGCAGGTGCTTGCGCGCCTGCTCGCCACGGCGAATCGTCTCGCGCAGCGTTGAGATGTCTGCCTCGTCGGTAGCGGTCAGCAGTTGCTCGCGCGCGGCAACCGCCCCGCGCCACAACATCGCGAGCGCGAGCTCCTCTTCCTTCGCCAGCAGCTCGTGCTGCCCTCCCTCGCGGAGGTAGAGCGCCACCAGGTTATCGGTGTCCATTGCCTCGAGCGTGCCCGTTGCCTGGCGGGTCCGCTCTAAAATGTCTAGTTCTTGTTCCATGGGTATCTATCCTCAGCTATGGATCCAGGGTGCAGCCCATCCTGCGGTGGAAAAGCGCTTAGACTATACGCGCCTTGTCGTAAAAAGGTTGCACAGTATACACCCCTATTATGAGAGGCACATGAGAAATTACGGGCGATTTGGGCTGGTGGCCCTACCGATGCGTTCATCGCTCCCGCTCCCTCCCGTGCGCGCCTGCTCAAACTGTAACCCCAAAGTATAGCAAGTTAGATGCCACCATGCCGCAGCCCAATCCTACTGCCGGACGCGGAAGACCCAGGCAAAATCGTTGGTGAACACCGTCTCGAATGCAGTGCTGTTAGCCAGTGCGATGGGGTCAAGCGGGACGACCTCTGGGGGCAACCCGACGCGCCCCTGCTGGGCGCCCACATAGAGGTACTCGATGCCCTCCACGCGCAGGGCGGCGGCCAGGGCGGCGGGATCGCCCTGCACCGCCTGCAGGCGGGCAAAGCGCCCGTTCACCTCATCACGGAAGGTGGGCACCTGCCCGCGCTCGGTGTCATACACCATAGGCGGCACGGTTGTTTCACGCCGCGCACTGAGCCAGAGCCACCATCCCCCGTCTGCCCCCGCCACCACGCCCCCGCCGAACGCAGGAAAGCCGTTGATGTGAAAGCGTGCGCTCGGGGGCGTGTGGTGGGTGATCCAATGCACCGCCGCTTCATCCAGCGGCACCTGCATGGCAAACGTCCGAACATCAACAATCTGGCTTTGCTGCCAGGCCGCTGGAACTGCCACAGCCAGCACCGCGATGGCGACTGCCGCGCGCAGGGGCAGGACGGGCACAGGGGTCCGGGTTCGTAGCCAGCTTACCGCATCCACCGCGCCTATGGCTATCAACACGCTCAGCGGGATGTACAAGCCGATCTGGATCATGAAGTTGTTGATCAGGCCGGTGCCTGGCAAGCGTAGAAAGGTGTAAGGGTTACTCAACAGGAACAGCCCCCCCACCCAGCCGCCCAGCAGAAAGGGGATGCTGCCGCGGCGGCGCAGCACGAGCCACAGCGCCGCCAGCCCCGCGCCGACCCACATGCTCTGCGGCACATGCGCCGTCAGGCTACCGAGATCGTTGTAGCTCTGTAACGTGGAGTTGGGTTGGCCGCTCAAGGTAGTGAGGCTCTGCACGCGCTGCACCAGCAGCCCGCTTGCGATTCTGGCATACCAGGGTAGTGCCAGCAGCCCCGCCAGCACCCCGCTGATCGTTGCCCGACCTGCCACGCGGAGCAGGGCGCCGCGTGGCCCCGACCCAACCTGCCAGAAGAGGAGCGCTACCAGCACGGGCAAGGCAACCGCGTACATCAGCACCACGCGATAGTGGCTAAGTGCCATCGCGGCGAGGGCCAGTGTCACGGGGAGGAGGGAGCGTCGGGGGCGCCCCGCCTGCCAATCGCTCAGCCCCCACAGCAGCGCGGCGGGGAGGAAAATCTGACCCGCCAGTTGGGTGTAGCGCCCCCAGTTGACATAAAATGCAGGGACGGGACTGACAAGCCCGGCCACACCTATCGCGAGGGCTGCGGCCACCGTTGCCCCTGCGGGGGCAAGCTTGCCCTGCCGCGGGCGTCGTCCTGCACTTCGTTGCGTGGTCAATCCTTCGGCCAGTAACCCTACCGCAACCACTGCCCACACATTTAACAGTTGGCCGCCCAGCAGCACGGACGCGGGGGCACTTAGCAGGGGCATGCCGGGCAACACCGACCAGGCCAGCCACGCACACAACAGGTGAAAGCCTACATGGTAGGTAAAGCTCTCCAGAGGGACATAAGGCTCGTAAGAATCGGGGATACCTCCCTGATCGAGCACCATCTGCGTGATGAGCGCATGGTGGACGCTGTCCCCCCACATCGGGGCCGAGGCAGGGGCGATGGCAGCAAAGCGGCTGGCGACGACCAGCCCCAGGATTGCCAGGTAAAGCACAATTGCCCCCTCAGGATGGGGGAGGGGGACCCGCCATCCGTTGCGGCGCCACGCCCCTCCCAGCACGGCCAGCGAGAGCAGCAGCAGGCCCCATACCGCCCACGGCCCAAGACGCAGGCCCGCCAGGGTGGTGAATTGGGGCAGGATCACCAGCACCGCCCCGCTCAGCACCACAGCCGAGGCGAGCCATCGGGTCAGGCTCCATGCCTCATCCGTCTTCAGCCGGAGCAGAAGGAGCAGCGCTAGCCCCGGCAGCGTCCACAGTCCTACATATATCATGAGCGGCAGGCCATAGCGCGCAAGGCCCCGCGCCGCCTGCCCTGCCAGCACCCCGACCGTGGGTTGATAGTGCCACTCCATCGCGAGGTCGCCCGGCAGCACCATCTCTCCCCGTCGCAGCAGGCCCGGATAGCGATCCTGCTGGTCCCGCCCGATCAGGAGGCCAGACGAACTGGCTTCGCCTGGGATCAGGCGGAGCGTGTAGGCGCGCCCGGCGGAATCTATCTGCGGTGCGAAAGCGAGGGTGACCACTTCCTCTGCGGCCACCGTCTCCGCAGCGATCTCCTCCTGATGGATGGCCTGTCCGTTATCGTCCAGCAGCGCCACGAGCAAGCGACCCGCACTCGGCGCGCCGGCTGGGCCAAGGCTGAGGCGCACCTGGCTCAACCCATCCTCCGCCACCCAGAAGCTTTGGGTGATGGGGACGTCCTCCGTCAGCGGATCGAGCGGGGCAGGCTGGAGCGCCCCAAGAAAGGACTGCTCCAGGCGCGGCGCCGCCTCTGGCAGGTGGAGGCCGCACCCGGTCAGGGCGAGCAGGACAAGAGCTAAGACCCAGGCGCGTATGGACCCATGAATGATGTGAAGGGGCTGGATAAGATGATGCTCCGGTGAGAGGGGCTACTTGCGGGTTTGAAAGCCGCGACCGATAACTTCCTCAGCCTGATGGATGATCACAAACGCGGTGGGGTCAAGGGAATGGACCATCCGCTTGAGCGCTTGTGCCTGTTCAGGGTGAATAGCTACCAGAAGGATGTCGCGCTTTTCTCCGCTATATGCGCCCGTCCCTTCCATCGTCGTCACCCCGCGCGCCATGGTGGTCAAAATGCGTTGGGCGATCTGCGGGCCGCTTTCCTTGCTGGTGATGATATAGGCGAGTTGCTCGTTTCGACCGGCGAAAAGACGGTGCCCCCCTACCACGTCGCTCGCACTGCGGAACAGTTCCAGGGGCGAGTGCCCATCGGCCGAGGAAAGCACTTCCCCCTTTGACTCATTCAATCCGGCCCCAGCCCAGCCCGTTGCAAAGATCACCATATTGAACAGCAGCCCCAGCAGGATGACCATCGGCCCGGATACGATCCCCAGCCCCGCATGATTGAGAAAATCTGCCACCGAGCGGGCAGGCTCCGGGTGGATCAAAATCTTGATCAGCCACGCCAGGGCAAGCAGCACGAAGATGAATTGATAGTTGCGGCGGAAGCGGCGCCCGAAGGCTTCCCAGAAGGTGATGGTGTAGGACGGGTGGAGCAGGTTGTCCACCAGCCGGGTGGCCCATGTCTCGCTTGGGCTGAAGGGCGGTGCCAGCATCGCGGCGAAAAAGTCGGTTTCCATCAATCGCACGCGGTAGGCCCACAACTCATAGTAGCGGTACCGCCGCGCCTCGATGTACAGGAACAGGGTGATCAGCGCCGTATTGATTGGAAGCATGATATGACTATGCAGGGGGTCGCTAAAGGCGAACGAGAGCGCCGCGCCGGTGGCAACCACCGCCCAGTTGGTCGTGGCGTCCAGCCGCGTGCGCCACGTGTTCGAGCGCGACATCTCCCCCCGGTAAAAATGCACCATCGCCGTGTTGAACTCGCCCGGCGAGAGACGATAGCCACGGAAGCTCCAGATATGATCTGGTCCGCGACCGTCAGGTGGGCCAGTTGGCTCAGCCATGGGAACCTCCATTGAGGGCAGGGGCGCTCGATGTGGGGCAACGGCGCTTGGTGGGTCGCAACGGTAGCAGGGTCAATCCATAACCAGAAAACAATCCTATCAGGAAACGGGGGGGGCCTCGATCAACACTTCCACGATCGCCTGGCTGCTGGGCCGAATAGGGGCAACATGCCCTACCTGCCACCCCACAACCCACAGCACTTGATCCTCAGCATCCACCAGCAGCGGTACCCCTGCGCGCAAGTGGGGCGGCACCCCATGGCTGGCAAGCCACCCCCTCAGGCTCACCGTGCGCCCCTTCATGCCAAGGGGTGCCCACCGCTCGCCCGCGCGCGCGCGCCGCAGGCGCAGGGGCCAGCGCAGGGCCGCCGCGTCCAGCAGGGCTACGTGCGCGGGTAGTGCTTGCCAGTCGGTCGGCACGCTTTCGCGCCCCACCTGCCGCACCCGCAGCGTCCAACCCTCCGCTCGCACCTCGCCCACCTCCGGCAGCGTCAACGGCGCAGGGAGCGCTTCAGCCCCTTGCCCCTCCGTTGCGGGGCCGACCCGCAGGCTGTCAGGCCCAACCGTGAGGAAAAGGTTCCCCGGTAGCGTCGCCCTGGCACCGGCGGGGCCGCGCGCCGCCACGGCCAGCGCGTGGGAAAGCTGCTCGTAGGATAGGTCGCGCGCAGGGCGCAACAGAAAAAAGGCGCGCCGCAGCAGGCGCCGCTGCAGCGCGGCGGGCAATGCCAGAAAGGGCGCGCGCGCCAGAACCACCGTGTCACCCTCCTCGCGGGCAAGCCGTAGCCAGGCCGCGGTTGCCCCCGCTTCCGCCCACTCGTACTCATCGGCGAGGACGCGCGCCGTGGTGGCCAGCCGCGCGCGCAGGCGCGGTTGCTCCGCCTCCAGCAAGGGGATGATATGGTGGCGAAGGCGGTTACGAAGCGGCGTGGATGCCGCATTGCTCGCATCCTCGCGCCACGCCAGCCCTTCCTCGCGGAGCCAGGCGCGAAGGGTGGCGCGCTCCACCCCAAGCAAGGGGCGGAACAGGGGCGTGCGCCCTGTTGGGAGCGGGTTGGGGGCCAGGGGCATCATCCCCTTCAGGCCGTCCAGCCCGGCCCCGCGCAGCAGGTGCATCAGCATCGTCTCGGCCTGGTCATCCAACGTGTGGGCCAGCACGATCGCCCTGGCGCCAACAGCCAGGGCAGCACTTTCCAGCATCTCGTAGCGCGACTGGCGCGCGCACGCCTCTAGATTTTGCTGGCGCTGCGCAGCCAGCGCTGCCACCTCGCGCCGCTCGCGCAGGCAAAGCAGCGAGAGACTCAAAGCCAGTTGCCCGACGAACGCGGCATCCTGGCTGCTTTCCGGGCGAAGGGCATGGTCCAGATGGGCGACGATGAGGCGCAGGGACAAGCCTTCCCGCAGGCGTGCCAGGCCATGTAGCAGCGCCGTGGAGTCGCCCCCGCCGCTCACGGCGACCAGAAGCGTGCAGCCCGCCCCCGGCCCCGTCGCCACCTCGGCGTGCAAGGTATCCAACCAATGCTTCGGGGTTGTCACCGCTCGGCCCCCCTCTTTCCCCGCCTCACCGTCTGCCGCGCACCAGCCGCCACAGTGCCCATGCGCCGGCTATCAGCATCACAGGCGCACTGAAGGCGAGCGGCTCCTCCTCGTCCTTCAGCATGTACCAGCCCACGCCAAAGCCCATCATCAGCATCGAGTCGGTCAAGCGGTTGATCGAGCCCTCGATGCCAGCCATCGCTTCCGTCAGCGGTTCAGTCGCCTCATCCAGCACGTCGCCATCTTCCACCCGCCGCAGCAGCCGCTCCAGGCGGCGCGGTAGCGCGAAGAGGATAGCGGCCATCTCGCTGGCCTCCCGTCCTATGCCGGAAAGGTGCGCCCCCGTTTCCGCGCCGATGAGGCGCCGTGCGAAGGGCTGCAAGCTTTCGACCGGGTTAAAGTTGGGATCGAGCCCGGTGGCGATGCCGCCCAGAATGGCCAGGGTGCGCCCCAGCCACACAAAGTCCTGCGGAATTTGAAAAGGAAAGGTGTAAAGCAGATCCCGAAACTGACGGCTCAACTGTTCGATCTCGTCAAAGCCGATGCTCGAGAGCTCGGCCATGTTCAGCCCCCAGAAGCGATCGAACAGCGTTTCCAGGGCAACAATCAGCGCGCGATTGTCTGCATCCGGCAGCAGGAAGCCCAATTCCTTCGCCAGGCGCACCAGTTCCGCATAGTCTCGCTGCACAGTCGCCACCACCATGCGGCGCATCAGCGAGCGGCTGCGCTCCGTGATGTGCCCGACCGCGCCAAAATCCACAAAGATTAGATCAAAGCCGCGGACCCCACCGCCAGTTGCAGCCGCCTCATGGGGGCGGATGAAAAGATTCCCAGGGTGCGGGTCGGCGTGGAAGAAGCCATCCTCGAACACCTGCTTCAGATAGGCCTGGAAGACCTTTTCGGCAACAGCCGCACGGCTGACGCCCGCGCGCTCCAGGGCTGCGTATTGGTTTATCTTGATCCCCTCCATGCGCTCCAGGGTGAGCACTCGCAAGGTAGTCAGGGACCAGTAGACAAGGGGGAGGTCCACCCGAGGGTCCCCCGCAAAGTTCTGGGCGAACTGCTCGGCCTGCCGTCCTTCCGCAATGTAATCCAACTCGCCGCGAAGGGTGCCGGCGAATTCATCGAACAGCGCGCCCAGGTTGGCGCGGCGGCGCACAAAAGCAAAGTTTTGGAGCGAGCCCATCGCCCAGCGCAGCGCTTCCAGGTCCACCTCGACAATGGCGCGTATGCCGGGGCGCTGAACCTTCACCGCCACCGCCTCGCCCGTGTGGAGGCGCGCAAAGTGCACCTGCCCCAGCGACGCCGCCGCTCGGGGGGCGCGTGCGAATTCTGCGTACACCTGCTCCGGCGGCCCCCCTAACTCGCGCACGATCTGTGCCTCGATGGCCGCCCAGGCAACAGGCTGGACCTCGTCCTGCAAATCGGCCAGAATCGCCGTGATGTCCGGCGGCAGCAGGTCAGCCCGCGAGGAAAAGAATTGCCCGAGCTTGATCCACACCCCCCCTTGTCGGAGCGCAAAGTCACGAAACTCCCATGCCCATCGCTGTCGTCTCGTCGCCTGATCCCTCACGAACAGGCCGAGCCGCAGGCGATGGGGCACCAGAAACTCCCACCACCATATCTCAACCAGGGTGCGCGCCAGATACAGCGTGGCGGTCCGGAAGCGACGGCGCAACGTGGGGTCGGTGGGCAGGGCGCCAAACATGGCAGCTGGGGGGCGCATGCCGCTCACTGGCCTAACATCTTGTACAGGAACAGCGCCACTTCGCGCCGCGCCACATCGTCTAGAGAATAAAAATACATGTCCAGCCCAGCAATCTGATAACCATGGCGTTGGTAAAAGCGGATAGCCGGAACATTGTTGCTCTGGGTTTCAAGCACCAGGGCGCGATATCGCCGTTTCGCAGCCCAGGCTTCCGCACGGGCCAGCAACGCCTTGCCTACCCCCTTGCCGCGCCAGGCACGATCCACGAAGAGTGCCCACACCAGCGCCGTGTTGCGCCACGCTTCGCCCTCGACCTCCAGGATAGCGACGAGCCGCCCTTGCACCTCTGCGACCAGCATCAAGGCAGCCTCGGCATGTTCCAGCCGATAGCGCGTTTGTTCCAACTGCTCTACATCGTAGTGGTAACCTGTCTCTTTGATAAACGGGGTATCAAATGGGCGCTCGACCAGCCGAAAGGTGACGCCAAGCCCCTCCTCCTCCCGCTCCACATCCAGAAAAGTGTCTGATTGGAAACTGGGATCAACCTGATCCAGAGCAAGTAGGTCACCGATGGACATGCGTCGGATGCGTGGTTTAATAGGGGGCATAGGTGGAAGCGAGAAACCTGAGCGACAATTGGGCCTATGGCCTGACGCGCAACCAGGTTAGCAGCAACCCGATCAGCGGGGCCGTCATTAGGGATTATAGACACGGAGAGGGCTTTCAGCGAGTCTCTCGCCCTTCACGCCAGCTTCTGCTACAATAGCCGATGTGACCTGAGACAGCCAGCTATGCGCTACGCTTGGGTCTTTTTTCTAGCAAAGGATTGAGTGAGCAGGCTGGTTCGTTTTACTCGCATCCTTCCCCCTGACCGGAGTGTCAGCATGGACCCAGTGAATCCATCCCTAGAGGTGTTGGATAAGCCTTCCTCATCGTCAGAGTTGCCTGCTGAAAGCCCGGCGAGGGCATCCCGCACAGCCGCGGGCCGCCTGTCTCGGTTACGGCGGCTGCATTGGTACAAGCTCCCGCTCTTTCTAGTGAGCCTTTTTCTCTTTATCCTGGCCATCACGCTGATGAAAGACGGCGCGCGGGGTTTTGGCCCATTGGTGCGTGACCGACTCGCCGTAACCAACTTTGTGGATGCTATGGGGTTCGGGTGGCTCTTTTCCTACGTCATCATGAGCGGCTCGCCCGTGGCGGGCGCGGCCCTCGCTTTCTTTGACGGCGGAGTCGTAGACAAGCTAGGTGCCTATGGCATGATCGTTGGGAGCCGCATGGGTGCCAGTTTCATCGTGCTCTTTATAGGCTTCCTGTATGTGCTGAGGGGTCGCAACCGCTCCACCAGCCTTTCCATGGGTCTGCTCTCCCTTTCCGTAGCAGGGTCAGTTCAGATTCTAGCCCTGGGCATTGGCATCTGGCTGCTACAAAACGGCATCACGGATCGCTTCCAACTTCAGACAGGGGGTGTGTTAACCAGCGCCACCGACCTGATCCTGGATCCAATAAGCCAAGCGTTAGCGGCAAGGTTGCCGGGATGGGGCATCTTCCTGGTGGGTCTGGGCATCATCATGATTAGCTTCAACATGTTCGACCGATGCCTGCCAGAAATGACCCTGAAGGAAAGCGGCGTGGGCACGATCTCGCAACTGATCTACAAGCCCTGGGTCATGTTCCTGCTCGGCTCCTTTGTTACCATGATCTCGATGTCCGTCAGCATCTCGTTGAGCATCCTGGTGCCGCTCAGCCAGCGTGGATTCGTGCGGCGCGAAAACGTGATCCCCTATATCATGGGCGCGAACATCACTACCTTTATAGACACCTTGCTAGCGGCTGTCCTGCTGGAAAATCCTGAGGCCTTCACCATCGTTGTAGCCGAGATGTTGTCCCTATCCGTCGTCTCTGCTCTCATCTTGTTGATCAACTACCAGGCCTATGAGCGCTCGCTGCTCCGCTTTGTGGACTGGGTTACCTTCAACAACCGTAACCTGTCGCTCTTCATGGGCAGCATCTTCCTGATCCCGATCCTACTCATGTTCGCTTAAGGCTGCTGGAGCAGCCCACCGCCTGTGCTGCGTATCCCCTTGCCGCGCCAGCGGAAAGCATTGTTGCAAGAGGCTGAGAGGAACCCATGAAAATCCTGGTCGCGACCGGGGGTGCCGCCCATTCGCTCGTCGCCCTCACCTATGCCGTCCATCTGACCGAGTTGTGTAAGGCGAAACTAACCGTCCTCACTGTTGTCAAGCGGGACGAGGATCGGCCCCGCGCTGAGTCCGTCCTGGATAACGCCCGCCTGATAGTGGATGAGTTGTTAGAAAGGGGCCAGGCTGAAACGCGTGTTCGTATCGGGCACCCGGCGGAGGAAATTCTGGCTGAGGCTGAAAGCGAAGCCTACCGCATCGTCGTGGTGGGGGAAAAGCAGCATCACGGCCTGATTACGCGCTTCGTGATGGGCTCCACCGCACAGCGGGTCATCGAGCATGCCCCGTGCCCCGTGGTGCTCGTCAAGGGGCAGATTGGTGAGATCAAGCGCGTACTCCTCTGCGACAGTGGCATGGTGGAGGCGCCCCTGGTCGAACGCGTGACGGAGCAACTGCCGGGCCTACTGGAGCGGAGCGAGACCATCACGGTCCTTCATGTGATGTCACAGATGGGGGCGGGCCCAGGCATTGACGGCCATCAACTGCGTGCGGACGCCTCGTCGCTGATTCACGAGCAGTCGCCCGAAGGGGAGTTGCTGGTTCACGATGTGGAGGTGCTCACGAGCGGGGGGCTGCACTCCGCCCCCAAGGTGCGACACGGGCTGGTGGTAGATGAGATTCTCGCGGAGGCGCGCGAGGGAGACTACGATCTGGTGATGATTGGTGCCCATCGGGGCAGCGGCTGGCGGCGCATCCTGCTGGACGACATTGCCCACGAAATCATCGTTGGGCTGGACCGACCCATCTTGGTAGTGCGCTAGCCGCGCCCGATCACCGATCACTCAGGGTAGCCTTTGATGCATGGGTGACATCCAGGAACGGGATACCGCTGTAACGCAAAACAGTCGCTTGGAGCAGGGATGATGATCAAAGAGCAATTAAACAACGAACTGAAAGAGGCGATGCGCAGCAAGGACGCAGTCCGGCGCGACACCATTCGCCTTCTCTTGACTACCATCAAGAACGCCGAGATTGAGAAGGGTGGCGAGTTGACGCAGGGGGAGGCGGATGCCCTCCTACAAAAGCAGGCCAAGCAGCGCCGCGAATCCATCGCTGCGTTCGAGGCGGGTGGGCGAGCGGACCTGGTGGCGACGGAGCAGGCAGAGCTAGCCATCATCGAGAGTTACCTGCCCAAACAGATGGAAGAAGCGGAAATTCGCGAGCTCGTGCGTGCGGAGATCGCGCGCCAGAGTGCGACCAGCGCCAAAGAGATGGGTAAGGTCATGGGGCCGTTGATGGGTCAGCTGCGCGGCAAGGCCGACGGAACCGTGGTGCAGCGTATCGTGCGGGAAGAGTTGGGAGGGTAGTGTGTGAATTTGGCGGATGAGGCGTTACTTGCCCGGCGCGCGCTTGTCATTCAGCTGCTGCGCCAGTTGGGACGCTCCAGCTGGCCGCTGTTGATGTGGCTCCTGCTCATGCTGGCGATGGTGGTGGAGTTCCAACCCAATGCCTCCAATGTCGAGGTGGGGATGGTGAGCCCGACTGATATTCGGGCGACGGAGCGCGTCTTTTACACCAGCGTCATCCGCACACAGCGCGAGCAGGAGCGCGCGGCCAGCGCGATTGCCCCCTTTTACACGCCCCCTGACCGCTCGCAGGCGGTCCGCCAGATCAGCACGCTCGGTACTATCCGCGAGTTCCTCGAAGCGGTTCGGACGGACAGCCTCGCGGATAGCGAGCAGCAGGCAGCCTATATTGCCTCGCTGCAGCCCCTCCAGTTCGATGAGGCCCAGACTCGGAGCATCCTTTCCCTTTCCAATGAGCGATGGGAGGGGGTGGTGGATGAGACAGAGCGCCTGGTGGATGCCCAAATGCGCAGCGAGATTCGCGAGGGGCAGCTCAGCGCCATTCTCCGTCAGCTGCCGAACCAGATAAGCACCTCTTTGACCGACGAGCAGGCTCAACTGGTGAGCCACTGGGCGGGTAGCCTCATCGTGCCCAACAGCTTCCTGGATGCCGAGCGGACCGAGCAGGCACGTCAGGCTGCCCGCGAGAGCATTGCCCCCATCGAGATTACCTACGAAGCAGGGCAGATCGTCGTGCGCGAGGGGGAAATCATTGCCTCGGAGCAGGTCGAGGCGCTGCAGGCGCTCGGCATCCAGCAGCCCGCCCGTCCCCTCAGGGAGATTGCCGCCACCGCGTTGTTTCTTCTTCTTCTGGTCCTCGTCGTCTGCTCCTACCTTTATCGCATTCATCCGGAACATTGGACGAATTTGCGCGTCATGGCCATGTTCGTGGCCTTGCTGGTCGTGGTCACGCTTGGCGCGCGGCTCATCATGCCGGAGCACACGCTTCTCACTTACTTTTTCCCGAGTGCGATGGCCGCCATGCTCGTGAGCGTGCTGCTAGGCGCCGATGTGGCGCTCCTGATGACGGTCGCCCTCGCGCTCATCGTGGGGTATCTAACCTCCTCGGTGGAGCTGGTCACCTACACCTTTGTCGGTGGCACCATCTCCTCTATGGGGCTGTGGCGGGTGGATCGGCTTGGCATCTTTGTATGGACCGGCGTGTTCCTGGGCATCGCAAATGTAGCAACAGTGCTTTCCTTTGCCCTGCTGGATGGGAGCCGTAGCTGGACGGATACCGCCGCGCTGGGCGCGGCGGCTCTGCTGAACGGCGCCACCAGCGCCAGCCTGGCCCTCGGTGCACTCTATGTGCTAAGCGGCTTCCTGGGAATCACAACCTTTCTACAACTAATGGAACTGGCGCGCCCCACGCACCCGCTCTTTCGCGAGTTGCTGCTGAAGGCACCCGGCACCTACCACCATACCATCATCGTCAGCAACCTCGCCGAGCGGGCAGCCGAGGCGGTCGGTGCTGACATGCTCCTCGTGCGGGTCGGGGCCTACTATCACGATGTCGGCAAGACCAAGGAGCCCCATTACTTCGTTGAAAATCAGGCGGATGGCGTGAATTTGCACGATGCCCTGGACGATCCCTACAAGAGCGCCGACATTATCGTGAACCACGTGCGCGAGGGGATGCAACTTGCTAAGCGGTACAAGCTGCCGCGCCGCATCATCGACTTCATCGCGCAGCACCATGGCACAACCTCCGTGGCATGGTTTTATCGCAAGGCGTGCGAGCAGCAGGGCGAGGCCAAGGTGGATCCCGCCCGCTTCCGCTACCCGGGGCCCCCGCCGCAATCGCGCGAGGCCGCGATTCTGATGCTGGCCGATACAGTGGAGGCGACGGCACGCGCCGTCAAGCCCGCAGGCGAGGCGGAGATTGTCGCCCTGATCCACAAGAGTGTCTCCGCCAAGCTGAATGACGGACAGCTAGACCATTGCAGCCTGAGCATCAGCGAGATTGAGCGCATCCGCCAGGCGTTTGTTGGCGTGCTGCAGGGTATCTATCACCCGCGCCTCCTCTACCCGGAGCCTCACAAACCTATACCCCAACTCATGGAAGGGAGCGCCGCGCCCGCGCTCCTCCAAGAGGAGAGTCATGATTCCTATACCCATCCAACTCCAGATCGCCCCACCGTGGGATCAGCAGGTTGAGCAGGAGCCGCTGCTCGATGCCGTCCAGCAGGCGCTCCAGGCAGAAGGCATCACGGAAGCGACGCTCTCGCTTGTGATCGTCGGCGACGACGAGATGGCCCGCCTCCACGAGACTTTCAGTGGCGAGCCGGGCACGACGGATGTGCTTACGTTTCCCTACGAGGATGACGGCGTGGACGAGGAGATGGAGGGGTATTTGGGGGATGTGATCGTCTGCTATGAGCAGGCGGCCCGACAGAGCGTGGAGGAAGGGCATCCCGTGCAGGCGGAGTTGATGCTGCTGGCGGTTCATGGCACCCTCCACCTGCTCGGTTACGATGACCAGTCCGACGAGGAGCGCTCTCACATGTGGGAGCGGCAGCGCCACATCCTGGAGGGGCTGGGGCTAGGGCATGTCGCCCCCCGCGCGTAGCACCTCCTCCCCTTAGCTAAGGCGTGCGGCCTGTGTGCCGCGCCATGCCGCCGCAGCCGCCAACACCCCTGCAACGGTCACCGATGCGCCGATGGCGGCCCAGCGCCAGCCGTCGCGGCGGTTCAACTGTTGCTGGCGTGCCTGTGCCAGCAGGTCGCGCTTCAACTCGGCGCGGAACGGGGGGCGCATGGGCGTAGGCTGCAGGGAGAGGGCGTGGACCCCCTCAGCAACCTGGAAAAGCGGCTCCAAGGCTTCTAGCTCGTTCGGAAAAAGCACTGCATAGCGAGCCCGAACCTCCTCCCCGCTCAGCAGACCATCCGCGTGAGCGGCCAGCAGATCCTGATGAATCAAATCATCCATTGGAAGAACTCCTTCTTTACAAAACAAAGCGTGTGGAGAGGGCATTGCGAGCCGCACGCCGCCAACCGCTCAGTCGGATAAGTCCGCCCCCTGGCTAAAGCCACGGCGGATCATCTCCTCACGCAGGTTCAGTAGGGTGCGATGATAAAGCGATTTGACAGCCCCCTCTGTCCGGCCCATCGCCTCGCCAATCTGCGCGTTGCTCAACCCCTCGCCGAACTTGAGATGAAGCAGCTCGCGCCGATCCTCGTGCAGGCAATCAATCACATGCCGGAGCAGGCGCTCCGTGTCGCGCCATTCTACCGCCTGCTCCGGCGTCTCACGGGGCTTGCTCATCACCATCACCTCGTCCAGCGGCAGCGTTGGTTTGCGGCTCTGGTCGCGGTGAAAGTTGGCCACCAGGTTGTGGGCGATGCGGTATAACCACGAGGCAAAGGGCGCCCCGCGATCCACGTAGCGCGGCAGGGCCTTCAAGACGCGGTAGAACACCCGCGCCGTCAGGTCCTCAGCCTCGCTCGCATTGCCAACACGATGGTAGATGTAATGGTAGATGCGGTCCACATAGCGCTCGTACAACTCCCCGAAGGCTTCCGGGTTGTGCTTCGCGCGCTCAATCAGGGCCGTTTCCGCTTCGTTCGACACAATACCTCCGCGCCGTCGGGGAGCCACTCTCCCCCTAGTAGCGCAAAAGTATATCAGCTTCCTGACGTGGCTTCAAAGGGACGGCACGGTGGAGCGGTCAAAGAGTCGGCGCCGGCACGACCGCCAGGCCCAGGGTGCCCGGCCCCGTATGGGTGGCGACCACCGGCCCGATATCGGAGCGGATCAACTCCTGCACGTTCAGCCGTTCGCGGGCCAGTGCCTCCAGCTCCGCCACATCATCGGCCATCGCCTGGGCCACTCCCACCCAGACGGGCTGCTTGCCAAAGCGGTCCGCCTCCATCTGGATCAATTGGTCAATGGCCTTGCGGCGGCTGCGCGCTCGCTCGCCCGCCTCGATCACCCCATTCTTTAGTAGGATCACAGGCTTCACCTTTAACAGGCCACCCAGAAAGGCGCGTGCCCCCCCGATGCGCCCGCCCCGACGCAGGTATTCCAGCGTGTCGAGCGTCAGCACCAGAAGCATCTCGTCCGCCATGCGCTCTAGATGGAGCACGATCTCCTGTCGTGATCGGCCTGCCTGGGCCATGCGCGCGGCAGCCAGCACCAGAAGGGACACCCCCACCGACGCCGATTTGGAATCAATTACCGAGATGCGCCCGCTGCCGAGCGTCATCGCAGCCGTGCGCGCCGAGTTATAGGTGCCGCTCAGCTTGCTTGACAGATGCACGGAGACGATATCAGCCCCCATCGTCAGACGCTCGGCATACACCTCTTCAAAGTCGGCGGGCGAAGGCTGAGAGGTCGTGGGCATCGGGTTCGCTGTGGGAAGCTGTTGGAAGAACTGCTCGTTCGAGAGGTCAACCCCCTCCTGATAAGAGGTCGAACCCATGTTCACCTTGAGGGGGACCACTTTGATGTTGTGCGCTTCGGCAATGGCAGAGGGCAGGTTGGCTCCGCTATCGGTCACTATGTGGATCACAGAAACGCTCCTGGGCATACGGATGGGCAGTAACGCAGGGTTTTGATCGAAAAGCGATTAGAAGTGAATTCGCTTACAATAAAAAACACGCAGGGTACGGGTTGGTTACGCCTTCAGCCAAGGGGGAATGCTAGCCAGTCAGAGCATGTTGGAAGCAGGGTCTGTGGGAAGATAGCAGGGAAGGGGAGCGATGAAACGAGGGGAGCAAATGGCGCGAGGACGGTTTGCCGCGTGGGTCGCTGTGCTCGCGCTCCTGGGGGGCGCGTTGCTGTTGCTGGGCGGCCTGTCGGTGCGGCTTACGGATTTCTATGACTTTTTTCTTGCCACGCTCACGCTCCTGCATGGAGGCGACCCCTATACCCCGCAGCCCACGGGCCTGCAGGGCTTTTTTAACCCCTTATGGGCGCTCTTTTCCCTGCTACCGCTGGCCGCGCTGAGTGCGGAGCGCGCCTTCTGGGCCTGGCAGGGGCTGATCCTGCTCCTGCTGGGGGGTGCCACGCTACCCCTACTTCGCGTTTATAGCGTCCCACCGTCGCCCGGCTTGCTGCTGCTGCTGGGCTGGCTCTTCTTGCTTCCTTGGTTCGTTGGTCAAAACGCGCCCCTGGTGGCGGCGGGCGCCTTTTTGATGCTCGCCTTCGGGAGCCGGCAACGTTGGGGGCTGGCGGGCACCATGGCACCTCTGTTGGCCATCAAGCCGCATACAGTCCTGCTCGTCCCCCTCATCCTGCTGGCCGCCGGGGGGCACCGCGCGGCGAGGGGGGCCATCCTGGGGCTGGCGGCGGCGGGTGCTGCTGCATTCATGGTCATGCCGGGCTGGCTCCTCGCCCTGGGCAACTCCCGTTGGGCGGAAAGCCAGGCGGGGGCGGGGCAGCGCTGGCCCGATTCGGCCCTTCCAAGCACGCTGGCCTTTCTGGGGGCACCTGCGTGGCTGTACGGCTTGGTCGTCGTGGCGGCGCTGGCGTGCCTCGGGTGGCGGCGGCGCGATTTCTGGCCCCAGCTTGCAGCGCTCTCCCTCGTGCTCGGCCTCGTCGTAGCGCCCTACATGCGCGCCGGCGATTTTCCGCTCCTGGTGCCCGCGCTCCTGGTGCTGCCCCCTGCATGGCGAATGGCGGCCGGGGGGGCGGCACTGGCCCTCTTTCTCTTGGGCACCCCTATCCCGCTGCTCTGGCTTATCCCTGCCATCGTTGCCACGACCCTGCTTGTTTGGCTGGCCATCGCGCAGCCGGTGGCGCCGCCTGGCGCCCTGCCTGAGTAAGGGGGTGCAGGCACCCTGTTCAGCACGGGGCAACAAAAAAGCCCTGCATGGATAGCAGGGCTTTCTTTTAAACCTTTGGTCTGTTACTGGGTGAGGCCGCTCGTCACGCTGGAGAACACGCCGCCGATCTGCGGGCCGAGCACGGCCAGGATGGCGATCACGACCACGGCAACGAGAACGAGGATAAGCGCATACTCGACAAGACCCTGACCTTCTTCGCGGGGCAGAAACATTTAAGGCCTCCTGATAGAAAAGTGCGGGCGCCGATAAGTGACGCCACTGAATGATGTAGTCATCCAGATAAGGTGGACAACTGCTAGCAGTATAGCAATTGCCGTACCGCTCAACAATAGCCGTCAGGTACTACAGCCATTTGGAAATAGACCTGACAAAATGATGCGGGCGACAGGGGCGTTTCTCAAGGCTCGCGCAACCTGTATGGATTGAAGCAGACGGTACATTGGAAGCGGCAAATAGGATGGCACAGCACAACCCGTATCCCACAAGCGCCCCCTCCCGAGCGCGCAAAGTGTTCCCCACCCAATTTCTGGGAGGGCCATCCGGCAGGCTTGTCTCCCGCCGAGCCGATTGGGTCGGCGCTTTGAGCGTGCTGCTGCTCCTCCTCGTTGTGGGGGGCCACTACGACTTTCAAATGCGCTGGCTGGACTTTGGCACGGGTGACTGGATGTCCTATTGGAGTGTTCCCCGTGGGGCGCTGTGGGGCAGGGGCTTTTACGACCTCGAGTGGCTCCGTCACCTACAGGTCGGCGTGGGTTACAACAAACTTTTCGATGGTGGGCAGTACTACCCGGTGCGCCTCCTATGGAACTTACCCCCCTCCCTCTTCCTACTCATCCCCCTTGCCAGCTTGCCTTTCACGCTTTCCACGCTGGGATGGCTGGGCCTCTCCTTGTGGTTGTTTGGATATGCCAGCCTGTTATTCAATCGTCTGTTGCCGCGCCCCCTCCCTCCCGTTGCGGCGCTGGCGCTCCCCCTGCTCCTCCTTCCCTTTCTGCCAGCCTTTTATTGGGGGCAGATGGGGCCGGTGGTCGGGGCCTTTCTGATCTTCGCCTGGGTCGCGCAGCGGCAGAACAAGCAGGTGGCAGCAGGGCTTCTCCTGCTTCCGCTACTCATAAAACCGCATCTTGTCTTTTTATCACTTGGTCTTATGCTAGTGGTTGCGCTTCGCCAGCATCAGTGGAAGCTCATCGCCACGTTCTCCGGCATGTGCGCTTACTGATAGGGAGCGCCTTCCTGCTGGACCCAACGTGGCCCGTGGGGTGGCTGGGCCAGGGCGCACCCATCCGGTGGTTCACCTTTGCCTATTTTGACCTGTTACGCGCCATTCTGGGGCTTCCGGAATGGATGGGATTGCTCGGGGTACCTGTGGGGATAGGCGTGACGGTAGTGTGTTATCGTCGGGTGAGATACCTCTACCCACGCGATTTAGCGGGGAGCTCGTTGCTTTCGATGTCGTTTGGACCCTATGTGTGGTTTCACGACCCCAGCGTCATGATTCCCGCCGCGCTTTGGCTGGCAGGGCTAGCGTGGTCAAGCCGAGCCGGAATGGGCTGGTTGCTCCTACTGATTGCCGCGAACCTGTGGACTATCAGCCTGATGCCTGCCCCACCGCTCGTGGTGTATGTGATCTACATGAACCTCTTCGTGATTTATTGGATGCTGCTCCGGCGCGGTGGGGTGCTGGCGTTTATCCGTTCCACGCTGCTCGTCGCGAGCGCGTTGTTTAAATCCCCTTCACCATGACCTCGCGACCCCCCTTCCTCTCGCCTGCGCTTCGCGTGGTGGGGCGCCTTCACCGCGCCCTGGTGCGGTTACCGGGCGTGGGATGGCTGGCGGCGCTGTTCCTTGCCTTCTGCTGGATGCCTGCTGCGCCTGATTTCCGCCAGTACTGGAGTGCGGCGCTTGGCTGGCCCCACCCGATGAGCGCTTCCCCTCTCGAACTATATACAAGCGGTGCCTATTACGGGATTTTTCTTCCCTGGGCCACGCCCCTTTCCTGCCCCTCGTGTGGCTACCCCAGATCGTGGCAACCGCGCTTGTCCGCACGGCCACGGTGCTGGCCCTACACCTGATGGCGGGGCGCGTCTTTTGGAAGAGTCTGGTCGTATTCTTTTCCCTGCCAGGGCTGTTGCTCGTCTGGCAGGGGAACCTGGACGGCTTGCTGCGGCGGGGGTGCTGCTGTCGGGTGGGGGTGGCATCTTGCTGCTTTCGCTGAAGCCCCAGGCTGCGGCGGGGGCTATCTTCGCCCTGCTGGCGCGTGATGGATGGAAGAGGGGCGGCCTGCTCCCGGCGCTCGTTGTTCTGATGGCGACCCTACTGTGGCCGGAGTGGATAGGGCGTATCTCACGCGCAGGCCAGGGGTTTGGATCCCTCAACTGGAGCGTGTTCCCATGGGGGCTGCCGTGGGCGCTGCCTTGTTGGTGAGGGGGGTGTGGCAGCGCGACCCGATCGTTGCTGCACTAGCCACCCCCCCTTCTTTCGCCCTTTCTGTTACCGTATTCCCTGGCACCCATGCTGGCCCTGCTGTTTCGTCGCTGGGTGGTGTGGGGGTGGTTGGGATGGCTCGTTACCTGGGCAGCAGCCCTCTCTCTCTGGATTTTGAACTGATTTGCCATGTGAGCGCCTCGGATTTTCTTCGCTATTTTTATCCCGCCGTGCGGCAATAGCTCCTGGGGGCCGATTCCGCGGCAACAGCTTCACAAACAACAAGCATAGGAGGACTGTGGAGGAGCAACGTACCTTGCCCACCGTAACACGTGACGAATGGCTCTGGGTGGCAACGGCGAGTGTCATCCTCCTGCTGCTGGCCCTGCTGCCCATCTGGTATGGGTATGCCGCCGCGCCGGAGGGGCACACCTTCTCGGGGTTACACAACAGCTTTAATTACACTTCTGCTATCATCAGTATCGTAAATGGTAAAGTTGTTGGGGAAGCCTAAACGATGTGCTTCTGCTCTTAATATTCTAGCAAATACACTATGAAAAGTGCCGATGTATAAATTTCTGGCTTCTGAATTTCCCAAGAATTCTTTCAATTCTTTCCTTCATTTCAGCAGCAGCTTTATTGGTAAAAGTGAGTGCCAAAATATTGAATGCATCTACACCATTTGCCATTAAATGAGCAATACGTGTGGTCAACACTTTTGTTTTTCCACTACCAGCACCCGCTACAATCATTAATGGACCATTAATATGTGTTACAGCCTCTTGTTGAGGTTCGTTTAATCCTTTTAAATACTCCTGCATAAGTGTTGCAAGATAAGGAGAGAGAAGATAGCGTGATAATGAAGTTGATAACTTGATGAAATTGTGGTATATTATAGCTATAAAATTTCTTTTTGAAATATAAAAAACTCTTCGCACCTTTGAATAGTTGCATAAACAACTATATGTCGAAAAATCAATTTAAAAGAGGAGAATTATACAGTGTTATTAATGCTATGGCTGCAACAGCTATTGCAAGAAGAATGCAAAAAAACTTTAGAGTTGCTGGGAAATAAATAAGATTACAAATATTCTCATCACCACATTTGAATTCATATATCACGCCCTCAATGCTAGCCTAACAATTCTAGTATAAAAGCCCAACTTAGAACTTATACCAGTAGTCTGTACCATGCTGAAATTCTGATGTATTCTTGATTATAGTGCTGCTGTCTGCTGTATTGTGTGTAATAAAGAAAATAGTAAAGACATCTGAGTTCTGACTTTTATAATATTAACACTATAAAAATAATACAAATATTAGCTTTGTAACATATGGTGGAGTTTTAAGCGATCACCGTACCTAGCTCTAGTAAGATTAGTAAATAAAATAAGTATAAATTAGTTGATAAGAATAATAAATGAGTAATTCAGACAATAAGAAAGACGATAGTTCAAATAAGAGACAATTAAGAGACTCTACTAAAGCGAAAACGCAGCAGACTAAATCTCTAACATCTTATTTTAAAACTTCTAAATCTTCTAAATCGATAAAATCTAAAAAGCAGACAGCAGCAGCAGCAACGAAAGAAAAAACAAGCGAAACGCAACTAAAAGAACAAAGAAAACATTCTAGTGACTCGGAATCGGAAGAAAACGACAAGAATAAAACTGAAACAGCAACGGGAGGAGTCGAAGACGCGGACGAACAAGAGGACGACGCAGACGAACAAGAGGACGACGCAGACGAACAAGAGGACGACGCAGACGAACAAGAGGACGACGCGGACGAACAAGAGGACGACGCAGACGAACAAGAGGACGACGCAGACGAACAAGAGCACGACGCAGACGAGCAGGAGGACGACGAAGACGAGCAGGAGGACGAAGGTGACGAAGAACCAGAACAAGAAGACGTTATCGCAGTAGCAGAAATTGACGACATGGCCGCTCACCCAACCGCTCTACTTGCTCCAGATCTATTCAGAGGAACCACGAAAGAAGAAAGCGAACAATGGTTGGATTCTGTGCGACATTGGTTACGCTACAAGGAAATGAATGCGGCGCAATCATGCGCTGCAATACCAGTATTACTTCGCGATAGTGCCTTGTGTTGGTATAACGGACTTGACAACGCTGTCAAAAACGATTTTCCACAGTTGTGCGCCGCTTTCGTCGCACGGTATCGTACGACTGGCATAACTGGCTGGCAGGACTCAGCCGCGGTCTGGTCACTCAAACAGGGTGAAAATCAAAGCGTTGACGATTACATCAACCTCATGGAGAAACGAGCCGCCAAAACGAACATAGCAGCCGAGCAAAAGCGACATGCTATGATTCAGGGTTTAAGACCCAGTATTAGGCAACAAGTATTGCAGCACGAAATCGCCACCATTGATGACATTCGCAAATGGGCAACGATATCAGAAGCTAGCGAAAGTCACGACGACACACACTCAGCGGAAGTAGCGTCTACTTTAAAATCAATTCAGATTCAATTGAACGCACTGCAAATGCAGCGACAAAGAAGCGACAGCCCCAACCGAAAGGTGAAATTTGCGTTTAATGACGACGAGGACGACGACGCTGGGCATCCCCGGGTGGCAGCCATGCAGCGTCCCGACAGCGGGAGACCTCAATCTAATCGCCCCCCCTTCAAGGATTCGCGACGCCCCCCTGGCGGACAGTCGGGCTACCACCGCAACCTACGGTCGACGGTGCCCCCCAATTATCAATCGTACACGCCCACGTCGGTAAACGCCGGGTATGATTACAACGGCTACGAAACACCTTCTTCCGGTCAAAATAGAGGGCAGTCTACAACTCGTCAACAAACACAACAGCAGGGTGAGAATCGTTGTTATTTTTGTAATGGCCGGCGTCATCAGCGTTTTAATTGTCCGGCCTACAATGCTGTCTGTTTTAATTGTGGGAAAACGGGCCACTTTCAATCTGTATGCAGAGCAGGAAGGCGTCAATATTAGAGACGTCATGCCACTAGGCGAAGTGCAGCTAGTGGCTGTAAATATTATTTAAATACTGCACAAACGCTAAGGTCGTATTTGATACGCACCTATATTTATGGAAGAAGTGTAATGTCTTTAATTGACACTGGCGCATCAAGGAGTGTGATTTCCCATAAATTAGTAAATACATTGCGGTGCAAAATTTCTCCACTGGAAGAGGGGGATTCAACATCATTTCTTTCTGCCGATGGCAAAGCAGTTAAAGTTATAGGAAAAGTTACCCTCCCAGTCAATTTAAATGGATTGACCATTTCAGTTGAGATGTTTGTGATTGCTCAACTTACCAAAGAAATTTTATTTGGGATTGATTTTTTGGAGAGCACGCGTGCTCAAATTGATTGCGCAAACCGAACAATCACATTCTTTGATTCGCTAGTGGGCGTTAGCATACTCACGCCGCACAAAATGGCTCAAAATTTAGCATGCTTGTCTTTCGATTGTGTATTACCGCCTAGAACAGAGGCACTTGTTGAATTGCATGTTTTAAGACCGTCATTTAATAAATGTAATTTTAATGGTGACTGTTTGCTCCAACCATTGCCAGTTGAGCAAAAACAAAGGCATTTGATTTGCAGGTCAGTGGTCATACCTGTATTTGGTAATGTAATTTGCAGAATTTTAAATCCCACGGATCAGTACGTGTCCCTGAACAAAGGGAAGCCTGTTGCTCAATTGGACATGCTTGGAGCAGACAGCATTATTGATTTAAATCATGCCACTCACTGTGAGGTTGTAAATCATTTATCTGACACACACACTGATCTTACAGGCGACACATTTACCGAAGATATACATGTAAGTCACCCAGACGATGTGATTGATCAACAAACTGTCAAAAATGTGCTACAAGAGTTAGGAATTAAAATTGAAAACGACAAACTGACTTTAGCACAAAGAACGCAATTAGAAAATTTAATTGCAAAATACAGACATGTTTTTGCTAAAGAACTAACAGAAATGACAGGTACAGACATTCACATGCATCATATCGAAACATACGATGAAACACCAATAATGCAACGACCCTACCGAGCCTCACCGCAAGTAAAAAAAGAAATTGCGAGGCAAATAAGCGAGCTTTTAAAAAGCGGAATAATTGAACCGTCTACTTCGTTATGGGGAAGTCCCTGTTTACTTGTCAAGAAACCTCATAGCAATGATTTTAGGCTCTGTGGGGACTTTCGAAAATTAAATGCTGTGACAAAGCCTATTTTCTTTCCGCTGCCTACTCTACCTGATATTTTTGAATCGGTAGGAGATATGGCTCCCTCATGGTTCTCGGTGGTGGATTTAAAGCAAAGCTTTCTACAGCTACCGCTGAGCCCCGAATCTAGGCCTAAAACCACAATACGAACGCCGGAAGCTAGCTTCCAATATCGATTCGTGCCATACGGCTTGCGCAACGCATCTTTTGCGCTGCAAAGTTTAATGGTTAAAGTTTTTCAAGGCTTAACGTTTGATTATTTAATTTGCTACATTGACGATCTACTCATTTTTAGCAAAACATTTGAAGATCACATGCTACACCTTGAGTCAGTTTTACAAAGGCTTGATAATGCAAAATTGAAATTAAATCCGCTTAAATGTACATTTGCGGTAGATTCACTGAATTTTATCGGTCACACCATTAGCAGTGAGGGAATAAAAACGTCCCCCGATAAAGTCGCTGTTATCAAAACATATCCTGTACCGGTTGATATCCCAACTTTACGTTCTTATCTTGGTCTTGTGGGATATTATAGACGGTTTGTCAAGAATTTTTCCATCATTGCTAGTTGTCTTTATGATTTGCTAAAAAAGGATGTGAAATTTGTTTGGAATGACCAACATCAAAAAGCATTTGAAACGTTGCGAGATAATTTGTGTGCTGATCCTATATTAGGCTTCCCAGACCTCAATAAAGAATTTATTGTAACGGTTGATTCTAGTACAAAAGCCGTAGGATTTGTTCTATCACAAGTAAATGAAGATGGTGTGGAACATCCAATAGCCTATTCAGGTCACACCCTCAACCCACAACAACAAAAGTGGGGCATAACAGAAATTGAATGCTTAGGTCTAATCAGTGCTGTAAAAGAATTTCACCCATACTTGACCAATCAAAAGTTCAAAATTTACACTGATCACATCAGTTTGAAGTGGTTAGATGGGATAAAGCATAAAACAGGCAGATTGTATCGTTGGAGCTTATTGCTCAGTCCATACAATTATGAAATCATTCATCGCCCAGGGAAAGCTCTACCACATGTTGATTCTTTGTCTAGAAGACAATATCCATCGGGTTCAGAGTTACCCCCTAATGACGAAATAAATGAAGAGGTTTGTAATCTCTCAAGTAGTGCAACAAGCGCAGCTACAAATGATACTGTTAAACGCGAACAAACTCAAACAGACAAGTTAAACAATCTAGCAGAGAAACTAATCATCTCAGCGCATGAGGTGATTAATAA
>CAVRLZ010000015.1:0-9228 GCA_963721895.1 uncultured Chloroflexia bacterium
TAAAAACATCTGCCTTGTCGGCAGAAGAGTGATAACAAGCACGCGCGGCCCGGTTCGGCCGTTAGTAAGTCAGGAGACTAGGTCTCCCTAGAAAGGAGGTGATCCAGCCGCACCTTCCGGTACGGCTACCTTGTTACGACTTCGTCCCAGTCATTGACTCCCACCCTCGGCGGCTGCCGCCTTGCGGTTGGCATACCGACTTCAGGTGTCTCCAACTTCCATGACGTGACGGGCGGTGTGTACAAGGCCCGGGAACGTATTCACCGCACTATGGCTGACGCGCGGTTACTAGCAACTCCACCTTCATGGGCTCGGGTTGCAGAGCCCAATCCGAACTGAGATCAGCTTTTTCGATTAGCTCCCCCTTGCGGGTTGGCGACGCATTGTGCTGACCATTGTAGCGTGTGTGTCGCCCCGGTCATACAGGCCATGCTGATTTGACGTCATCCCCACCTTCCTCCTGGTTGGTCCAGGCAGTCGCGGCTGGTACGTGCAACAGCCACCGAGGGTTGCGCTCGTTGCGGGACTTAACCCAACATCTCACGACACGAGCTGACGACAACCATGCAGCACCGGTGCTCGCTCCCTTGCGGGTCGTCGGGCTTTCGCCTTTCTACCACGAGCATGTCAAGACCGGGTAAGGTTCTTCGCGTAGCATCGAATTAAACCACACGCTCCGCTGCTTGTGCGGGCCCCCGTCAATTCCTTTGAGTTTTAGCCTTGCGGCCGTACTTCCCAGGCGGTGTGCTTCAGCGTTTGCTTCGGCTCCCAAGGGGTCTAGTCCTCAGAAACCTAGCACACATCGTTTATGGCGTGGACTACCAGGGTATCTAATCCTGTTTGCTTCCCACGCTTTCGTCCCCTCAGTGTCAGTCGTCGGCCAGGGTGCCGCTTGCGCCTCTGGTGTTCCTCCGGATCTCTACGCATTCCACCACTACACCCGGAATTCCGCACCCCTCTCCGTGACTCAAGTTATGCAGTTTCCAATGGCCACGCCCAGTTGAGCCAGGCGCTGTCACATCAGACTTGCATGCCCACCTGCGGACCCTTTACGCCCAGTAATTCCGGATAACGCTTGCCACCTACGTGTTACCGCGGCTGCTGGCACGTAGTTAGCCGTGACTGATTCCTCAGGTACTCTCCGCTCTGCTCCCTGAGAAAAGAAGTTTACAACCCGAAGGCCGTCATCCTCCACGCGGCGTTGCTGCGTCAGGCTTTCGCCCATTGCGCAAGATCCCTCACTGCTGCCTCCCGTAGGAGTTGGGGCCGTCTCTCAGTCCCCATGTGGCTGACCACCCTCTCAGGCCAGCTACCCGTCATCGTCTTGGTGAGCCGTTACCTCACCAACTAACTGATAGGCCGCAGGTTCCTCCTGAAGCGCATTGCTGCTTTGACCTTTCGGCCGCATGCGGTATTAGCAGCAGTTTCCTGCTGTTATCCCCCACTTCAGGGCAGATCCCTACGTGTTACGCACCCGTCCGCCACTCAACCCTTGCGGGCTGCGTTCGACTTGCATGTGTTAGGCACGCCGCCAGCGTTCATCCTGAGCCAGGATCAAACTCTCCGTGAAATAAGCTCGGCCTGAAGCCGAGACTTGATTCGACGTGTTACCGTTTTTGAGCGTTGCTTGCTATCACTCTTCTGTTGGCAAGGTTCGGCTGCGTTCCCGCAGCGAAGGAATAGTGTAGCACTCTTTCCCCGTTTGTCAACTCCCGCCTGCTCGCTGGCATCCGTTTGGGATGCGCGCCGCCTGGCGTGGGGCGACAAAAAAACCGCTGCGCGGCGCCTGCCGCCAGTCGGTTTTAGCTTTCTCTGCTTGTTTGATCTGCCCAGCCACTGGCTGCACGAGACCCGCTTCCTGCCCGTACCCCGCGCCTCGCTTGCGAGTGCGCTGCGTTCCGGGCCGAACGCTTGAAGAGGAGTATACTCAGCGAGTCCCCCTTGTCAAATGCGAAAGCTGGGGAAACGTTTTGCCAGCGGCAGGGTCACGCCAACCCGAACGTGACCCACACCACGCCTACCCCCACCTCAACGTCCAAGCAAACGCGCCCACGCCAGCAGCAAAAGGCATAACTGAGCTGCCCAACAAAGCCACCCTGGCGCCCGCTTGCTCGCACACCTTATTACCCCAACTCTCTCTAACTAGCCGACTTTTGAGCGCTTGGCTTGCTTCTGGCGCATATCGGTGTCTATGATCTTTTTACGCAGCCGGATGCCCTTGGGGGTCACCTCCACCAGTTCATCCTCGGCTATGTACTCCATCGCCTCATCCAGGCTCATCTCGATGGGCGGGGTGAGGCGCACCGCGTCCTCAGCGCCCGAGGCACGATGGTTGGTGACATGCTTCTTCTTTGTGACGTTGATCGCCAGGTCGCCGGGACGGCTGTGACGACCAATGATCATCCCCTCGTACACCTCGGTGCCGGGGCCTGATAAACAAGGCGCCTCGCATTTGGGCATTGTCCAGGGCGTAAGAGGTACTGATGCCCAGCTCCAGATTGACCAGCGAGCCGACCTCGCGCGTTTCCATCTCGCCTGCAAACGGTTCGTGGCCGAAGAAGATGGAGTGCAGGATGCCTGTGCCGCGCGTGGCGGTCAAGAACTCTGAGCGAAAGCCAAGCAAACCCCGCGTCGGCACCAGATAAGTCACGTGGTTGGAGCCATCCTCCCCAACGCGCATATTGGTCATCCGACCCCGCCGCTTGCCCAGCATCTCGATCACGACGCCGGCATGCTCCTCGGCCACCTCAACCTCGACCTCCTCCACAGGCTCGTGCAGTTGCCCCTCGATCTCCTTCATAATCACTTCGGGCTTGCCTACCGCCAGTTCGTAGCCCTCGCGGCGCATGGTCTCGATCAAGATAGCCAGGTGAAGCTCGCCGCGCCCCGAAACGGTCCAGGTGTCCGCGCGCTCGGTGTTTTCCACGCGCATGGCCACGTTGCGCTCCAGTTCGCGGAACAGGCGATCCCGCAGGGCGCGGCTGGTGACAAAGTCCCCCTCGCGCCCAGCAAAGGGGCTCGTATTGACTGTCACGGCCATGCGCACGGTTGGTTCTTCCACCTCAATCGGCTTCAAGGGGATAGGATAGGCGGGGTCCGCGATGGTGTCACCAATGTTGACATCCATCAGGCCCGTGAGGGCAACAATCTCCCCTGCCGACACCTCTTCCACTGCCAGCCGACCCAACCCATCAAAGGTAAACAGCTCGTTGATGCGCCCAGTCCGAGGCTCGCGGTGCGGGTGCACCACGACGACGCGTTGGGCCTTGCTCAACGTGCCACTGCTCAACCGCCCGATTACGATGCCTCCCTTGTAGTCATCGTAGTCGAGGGTGGTCGCCATCAATTGCGGGGGCTCCTCTGGCCGTACCTCCGGAGCGGGCAACGCCAGAATCGCTTCAAAGAGCGGCGCTAGCGTATCCTCCATCATGGTGGGATCGGTGCCCGCTCGCCCCGCCAATCCGTCGGTATACACAATCTGGAACTCGGCCTGCTCATCCGTCGCGCCCAGGTCCACAAACAGATCAAAGGTGCGATCCACCACCCAGTCTGGGCGAGCGCTGGGCCGATCCATCTTATTGACAACCACGATGGCCTGCCGCCCAAGCTCCAATGCCTTGCGCAGCACAAAGCGAGTCTGCGGCATGGGGCCTTCTACCACATCCACCAGCAGCAGTACCCCATCCACCAGGTTGAGGACGCGCTCCACTTCGCCACCGAAGTCGGCATGGCCGGGCGTATCCACAATGTTGATCTTGACCCCTGACCACATCACGGCGGTGTTCTTCGCCAGGATGGTAATGCCCCGCTCGCGCTCCAGGTCATTGGAGTCCATCACGCGCTCGCGCACCTGCTGGTTGTCACGAAACACGCGTGCCTGCCGAAGCATGGCATCCACCAGGGTTGTCTTGCCATGGTCCACATGCGCGATAATGGCGATGTTTCTTAAATCTGTTCGCTTCATAAGTCGTTATCGTTCCTTGCTCGCCCATCCACCCAGGGAGCCATTGCCACAAAAAACGGCCCTCGCAGGAGGACCGTGCTCGCTATCGCCTGTAATACTCTCATTATAGTCAATCTGCGTTTTGGGTAAAGTTTACGCGAAAAGCTGTGCTTGAACGCCGTGACCCCATGCCTTCCCCCGCCGCGCAACTCACTATCCGCCCACCGCCAGCCCTGTTAATAAGGACGCTCGTGTGCGGGGTTCGTCTCGTCGTAGAGCGTGAGAAAGCTGTCATAGCGGCTCTGCGCGATTTGCCCCTCTTCCACCGCCTGCTTGATAGCGCATTTGGGCTCGTGGTGGTGGGTGCAGTCGGAAAACTTGCACTGGCCCAAAACAGGGCGGAAATCCACGAAATAGTAGTCCAATTCCGCTGGCTCCATGTCCCAAAGACCAAAGCCACGGACCCCCGGCGTATCGGCAACATACCCGCCACCGTCCAATGGGTGCAGGGTCGTGGTGGTCGTGGTGTGCTGGCCGTCACCACTAAAATACTCGCTGACCTCCCCAACTCGCAACTTCAGCCCCGGCTTGATTCCGTTCAGTAGGGACGATTTGCCGACCCCCGACAGCCCGGCTACCACGTTCCAGTGCGTGCCCATCTGCTCTTGCAAGCTCTGGATGCCCTGACCTGTCTTGACACTGGTGGCCAGAACCGAATAGCCCAACTGATCCCTGTAAAGGTCGTAGATGGGCGCCACTTCTTCCTCGCTCCCCTTGTCCACCTTGTTCACGACGATCAGGGGCACCAGCCCATAATATTCCGCATAGACAAGGTAGCGATCTACCAGTTCTGGCCAGAAAGAAGGGCCGCCCACACTGGTCACGATGACGAGTTGGTCAACATTGGTCACGATGACATCTTGTAGGTGGCGGCGGAAGGGATCGGGCCGGCTGAGGATCATCTTGCGCGGCGCTACGGCTACGATCATGCCCCCCCCCCTCGGCGTAGCGCTCCACATGCACCCGATCGCCCGGCGCCACAACGGTGGTGTAGGTGCGAATGCCATCCTTGAGCGAGCCTTTGATGGTCCCGTCGAGCACCTCACCCGTGTCATCCATCTTGATATAGTGATGCCCACTACGCATGTTCAGCACTGTCCCCAACGGGAAGGACTCAAAGGCAACGGGGTTGTATCCGCCCCCAAGCTCGCCTTCCTCTTCTGCATCCACGCGGTCGCGCCAACGGGCTGCTGCCGAGCGAAGTTGCTCCTTGGAGCGATCCGTCTCGCCCGCGATGCGTTCTTGGACGGACTGATTCTCCCAACGCTTTTTCTTGGATTTCGCCATGCCTTCCGCTTCTCTCCTTGTTACCTCACGCCGTCTCGGCCAATAAAAAAAGAGCGAGGGTGCCTCGCTCTCTCGGAATAAATGATCCCGCCGTCCGCAGACGGCCCGGGGCTGCCCATCGGCGAGCCTCAATCGAGCTTAGCGCCTCCAAATGGGGTGTCGCCGTCGGTCCGGATGGCATGCGAGCCAGACCTACTCTGACTCAATGCGACACGTGGGTTGTTGGGTAATGGACTCTATGCCCAGTGTATCACATCCTCCAAGACGCGTCAACGAAGAGAAATGGGGCGAAGGGGTGTCAAGGGAAATCCTGGGAAACCAAAGGCACCCTTCTTACAAGAGCGACAGGGGTTGGTGGCATGGATTCTGTTAGGCCACGAGACACAAATGATGCGCCGACCGAAGGGCTTCTTTTCGTTGTAGGGGATTGCGGTAATAATTTCCCCTACTACCCGCCGATCCCTTCGCACCTACTTTATGCAAGCTATGCAAGAGTGGGTTAAAGGCAACAGAACCTCATGGCGGGTCCTAAAGAAAAGGGAGGCTTTTATGATTTCGCCTCGTGCAACGTTCGATCAACAACTGGTTGACCTGCGCGATCAACTTCTGCGGATGGGTAGCCTCACCAACGAGGCTCTGGACCTGGCTATCCGCGCCCTGGTGGAGCGCGATTCAGCCCTGGCCATCCGTGTTATCCTGGGGGATGCGGAGATCAATCGCCTGCGCTACGCCATTGAAGAACAAAGTTACCTGCTGCTTGCCACCCAGCAGCCAATGGCCCGCGACCTACGCCGCATCTCTTCGGCCATCGCCCTGGCCACCAACCTGGAACGTATGGCCGACCACGCAACGGGCATCGCCGTCCTGGCACGCCGTCTCAACATGGAGCCCCAGCTCAAACCGCTGGTAGACATTCCCCGCATGGCAGAGATAGGGCGCTCCATGTTGCACCAGGCACTGGATGCGTACCTGAACGACGATCCGGTGCTGGCGCGCGCGGTGGCGCAGGAAGATGCCAAGCTCAACTCCCTTAACGAACAGGTGCTGCGAGAATTGCTGGCCTACATGATCGAGGGACCTCGCAGCATTCGGCGCGGCACCTACCTGCTATGGATCGCGCACAATCTGGAGCGCTGGGGAGATCGTATCAAAAACATTTGCGAGCGCGTGGTCTATGTGGCAACGGGCCAACTGACAGACTTCGACGCGCATGCCAGTGATCAGGATAGACTGGACGAGCACGACGTGCTGATTGCCATGCTGGAAGACTATGAGCGTGAGCAGCACGACTAGCGCGACACCCTCCCCAAGAGTAGGGACCGATGTATGAGTCAACAATCTATCCTGCTCGTTGAAGACGATGAGACGTTACGTGAGGCGATTGCCTTTAACCTCCGCCGCGAGAACTACACTGTCCGAGAAGTGCCGGAGGGCATGGCGGCGCTGGCAGAAGCGCGCCGCGAGCCGCCGGACCTTATCATCCTTGACGTCATGCTGCCCGGCCTGGACGGTTTATCGGTCTGTCGCATCCTGCGCGCAGAGATGACGACCCCCATCATCCTGCTGACGGCGCGCACGGGTGAGGTGGACAAAATTGTGGGTCTGGAATCGGGCGCGGATGATTACGTCACCAAGCCCTTCAGCATGGGCGAGCTCCTGGCTCGCATCCGCGCGATGATGCGCCGCGCCGGCCGACTGTCCAACTCCCTCGTTCTGGAGCGCGGCCCCCTTCGCCTCAACCTGGAGCGCCGCCGTGCTTTCAAGGGGGAGGAGGAACTGACGCTGAGCCCGAAGGAGTTTGATCTGCTGGCCGAACTCATGCGCCATCCCGGGATCGCCCTGTCGCGCGACCTGCTGCTGGAGCGCGTATGGGGGTACGACTTCCTCGGGGACTCTCGAACGGTAGACGTGCATGTACGCTGGCTACGCGAGAAGGTTGAGCAGAATCCCTCGGCGCCCGTGTTGATCGAGACAGTTCGAGGCGTAGGCTACCGCCTGGAGATTTAGGCTCTTGGCCCTTGCGCTTCCTGTATGGTTGGGTACGCTCCTGCTCCTCGTCCTGCTGGGGGCACTGGGGCTTCTGGTTGTACGGTTGCGCCGCGAGCGGAATGAGCTGCGCCAGCAGCTCCGGCACGTGCTTCGGGCGGACGCAGGCAGGGCGGCAGCGCAGAACTTCGAGATTGGCTGGCTGCGGGCGCTTGCAAGCATGGTTCCCGTGCCGCTCCTCATCACTGACAGGTCGAAGCAGGTACTTTACGCCAACCCCGCAGCGGAAGAGATTTTCGGCCCTGTCGAGCCGGGCGAAGGCGCTATCAAGCGCCTTCGCCACCACCTCCTTGAGTCCTTGCTAGAGCGGGCCCTGTCAGACGGACACAGTGAGCCGCAGTTTGTTGATCTGCTAGGCGAACGGCACATGCGCGCCGTCGCCCACGCCTGGGCGACCCCCGATGGGGCACCTGGCGGAGCCATCCTGCTGCTCGAAGATATGACCGAGCTCACCCGGCTCGTCCGCGCCCGCCGCGACATGGTGGCCAACCTGTCGCACGAGCTTCGCACGCCGCTGGCGAGCATGAAGCTGATGACCGACACCCTGCTTGGCCGAGCCTTCGAGCAGCCCGAGATGACCCATCGCTTTGCCATACGCCTGTCTACGGAAACCGATGCCCTGATCCGACTGGTAGAAGATCTGGCGGCGCTGAGCCTGATCGAGAGCGGTCGCATGCCGCTTTGGCTGGAGCGAACCAACCTGCGCGAGCTCGTCGCGCAGCGTCTCCACCGCCTGGCCCCCCAGGCAGAGCAGAAGCAGCTGAGTTTTCACCTAAACAGCCCCGAAACGGTCACGGTCGCGCTTGACGCGGAGAGGTTTGGGCAGGTGCTGACCAACCTGCTCGACAATGCCATTAAGTTCTCGCGCAAAGGGGGGGGGATCGCTGTTACCATCCGTGCCACTGAGGAGGGAACCTCGCTGGCTATACGGGACGAGGGGATAGGCATCCCAGTCAAAGAACTACCCCGTATCTTTGAGCGCTTTTACAAGGGGGACCGCGTTCGCACCCGCTCCGACGAGGCAGGGTCAGGCATCGGCCTTGCCATTGCCCGACATCTGGTGGAGGCGCATGGTGGCACCATCGAGGTGGAGAGCCGGGTCGGGCAAGGAACGACCTTCACCATCCTGCTCCCCAACGATTGACACTCAAGTTGACCATACCCGGCCAATGGACTTGAAATTGCTCCCACCCCATCGGGGCGACAGGGAGTCGAATCACTCATCTCGACAGGCGCGAGGGCATGGCATGGAATGGGGTTCTTGCCAACGAAAAGCGCCTAGCACCACAAGGGGGAGGGCGCAATGGATGGAACTAAGCAACGGGTCGTGATCGTGGGCGCGGGCTTCGCTGGGCTGAGAACCGCTCAAGGGCTTGCGAAAGCGCCGGTCGAGGTGGTGATGGTAGATCGAAACAACTTTCACACCTTCCAACCGTTGCTGTATCAGGTGGCCACAGCGGCGCTGGAGCCGGAAGAGGTAGCGCACAGCGTACGGGGCATCTTCCAAAATCAAGAAAACTTTTCGTTCCGCATGGCGACTGCAACAGGGGTAGATTGGGACACCAAGCAGTTGATGGTGAAAGAGGGACCGGCCATCCCCTTTGACTATCTGGTCCTGGCGGCGGGGGCAAGCACCAATTATTTCGGGATCGAGGGGGTGGAAGAACACGCCTTCCCGCTCAAGAGCGTCCCCGAAGCCGTCAACCTGCGTAGCCACATCATCCGTCAGTTCGAGCTTTGCGATGCCAACCCAGCCCTGATAGAGGAAGGTGCCTTAACCTTTGTAGTGGTGGGGGGCGGACCCACCGGCGTGGAGATGGCGGGTTCGCTTCACGAATTGTTCACCAAGGTGCTATCGAAGGACTTCCCCCGCCTGGCCGTGGCACAATCTC
>CAVRLZ010000016.1:0-93470 GCA_963721895.1 uncultured Chloroflexia bacterium
GTCGTCCGCAGCGTCTCGCCCAACTGCTCGATAAAGCCGCGCAGCGAGTCGGCCAGCCCTGGTTGGGCCGCGCCCGCCTCGCCGCTGCTGCCGAAGAGCGTCTCGCGCAGGCCAAAGCTGCTGGCGGCGAGCTCCGGCTCCGGCTGCGGCGCGCCGCCTGCCAGCGCCGCCACGGCTTGCGTCGCCCTCCGTTGCGGGCGCGCTTTCCTGCCGGCTCCCGATGGCAGCGATGGTCGGGCGCTCGGCGGCAGGCGCGTCGCCCACGGGCAGGCGCACCGCGGGGTCGCCCAGGATCACATAGGAGCGGGCGTCGTTGTTCGCCGTCCACATGCCCGCCAGCGCGTAATCATCTGGCTTCTTGCCAAACGACACCTCTTCCAGCTCGGCGCTCAGGTCCGACGAAAGCTCTGCGTAGCGCTCGTTGAAGTACTCGAAGGCGGAGCCGACCGGGTGCCCCTCCATCAGCCGCTTGAGCGTGCTCTGGAACGCCCCCAGTTGCTTCGTGCGCTCCCACACGAAGGAGTAGCCCCAGGCGCGCTCCACATGGCCGACGACGGCCAACGCGCCGCCCTTGGGGTGGCTGAGCAGCCGCTGCGGCAGGCGCGCGACGAAGGCATGGGGGGCAATGGCGCTGCGTTGGGTGAAGGCCTGCTGGGAAAACTCATCCATCTGCGGGGTGCCCGCCCCATAGCACGCGAAGTGGAAGGCGAGCATCCCCAGCAGGCGCGCGTCATCTGCGATGTCGTCGCCAGCCAGGTAAAAGTTTTGGGGCACTTCCTGCCGCCACTGGCGCGGGCCGGGCCAATCCTGGCAGAGCAGCGCCCCCTGGTGGGCCAACTGGCGCGGGTTATCCTTCGGGAAGCCCATGCCGTGGCTGGCCGTGAAGAGCAGCGCGGGCGCCTCCTCCCCGCCCAGGAGTTGCTGCAGGCGCGCCTTTGTCGCCTCCGCCCCCACGACGCTCTGCACCCCCCACGCCGGCTGATCCTTAGCCATCAACTCTGCGAGCGGCCCCACCAGATGCCTGGCGCTAAGCTGCGTGGCGCGGTCGTCGGCGTTTTCCACGCCAAAGAAGGTGGCGCTGCGACGGAGGGTGGCCCTCCCGCTTTCCGCCTCCACGACGCTGCGCGCATAGTGCGCGTACTCATCGAGCGTTTCAAAGTGAAGGCGCCCGACCGCGTATTGCACATCCAGTTGGTATTGGAAACGATAGGGGATGGCTTCGGGGTCGCCCACGATCAGCAGGTAGTAGGGCACTTTTTCCGGGTCGGCGGGGCCGGGGCCCGCGCCATGCCGCGCCAGAAAGGCGGACTTGGTTTCGCCGGGGCGGTAGCCCTTGTCGGCGCTATACTCGCGGTAGCGAGCGCCCGCCTGCGCCTGGCGGTGGGCCAGCAACTCGCTCAGGGCCTCGCGCACGGCGGGGTCCGCCCCGTGGGCAAAGATGACCCCCCAGCCTGTCTGGTCCAACTGCTTCGGGTCCACCCCCTCGATCGGGCCGAACGACTCCAGCGTGGTGCGCGCGTGCCACCATTGAAGCTCCTTCAGGTGCTGCTCGTCCAGCTTTTCCCCCTGGGCCACCCGCGAGATCTCTTGCACGGGGAGGGGGGGCAAGAGGTACTCGCCGCTCGCGCCGTTGATACCGTTGATCCAAACCAGGTCATCGTTCAACTCTTCCATAGAGGCTTCTCCTGAGCTATGCGGCGGGCCCGTCCAGAGCCATCACGTGGAGTCTGGCTGGCCCCCTAGCAGATCGTGAAACAAACTATCAGCCCGACGCAGGGCGGCGGCAACCCGCCCCGCACGCTCCGCGCCCGCGTGGAGCGTGGCGAACGCCTCCCACGCCTGGGCGCGCAGGGCAGCCAGGCGACGGGATTCCCCGCCCGGCCCCGCTATCAAATCGAACAGGGCCACCACCTGCGCCCCCTCGCTGCTTTGGAACGCCTCGCGCATCGTTTCCGGCGACGCATAGCCCACGAGCGCATGGGTCGCCCCGAGCAGCCGGGGAATCCCCATGCTGAGCGCGGCCCCCGCCGCTTCCTCGTCCAGCGCCGCCGCCCGTTCAAAGGCTGCCCATGCGGCGCTCTGGCTTGCGTTCGGGTCGCCCCAGGGCGCGTCACGCTCTGCCCGCCAGCGCTGACCCTGCCAGGGTCGGCTGCGATCAAAGGCGAAGTGGGCATCGAAGCGCTCCGGGTGCGCGTGGCCCCATCGCTCCCAAAAGACGCCTACCTCGAAGCGGACGATCAGGCGGCCCGACCGCGCGATGCCGCGCGCGTGCGGCTGCGTGGCCAGCACCGCCACCGCGGCGCCCAGCTCCAGCTCCAACTCCTCCGCCAGCAGCAAGAGGAGCCAGCCGAACTCGTTCCAGGCCCGCGCCACACGACGCGCCAGCGAGGAGGCCCCGACGCCGGGGCGCAGGTGTGCCACGCGGGGCAGGGCGGGGTCGAGTTCGACCAGCTCGGCTCGCTCCCTGAGGAAGCGGCTATCTACTGAACGAGTCGAGAGGGCAAAATTGACGATGCCGCCATCCGGCAACGCTTCCAACACCCAGCGCCGCTGCTCCGCCGTCAGATTGGGCAGATGCTCCACCGGCAGGCCGGTGTAGGGCCCCTTTCGGTCCCTTGCCAGAACGTTCAAATCCAGCCCGGCGCGGTAAAGCAGCTCCCACCCGCTCAGCCCGGCCCGCAAGGAGGCGGCGTGGAGCGCTGTGATCAGGTGCTGGTTGGTATAGGGGGCGGGCACGGGGGTTGGCGGTTTGGGCAGGGGCGGGGGCAAAGGCTGCGGCACCGGGGCAACGGGCTGGGGCAGCCGCACGCGGTATCGCTCGGCAGGGACGCTGGCGAGCGCACTGCGAAAATCCTCGATGATGCCCGGACGGTCGGCGATGGACCACTCATACTGCCCATGCTGCGAGGGCGGGGGCCAGCGATACAGGAGCAATGCCTGGATCGGCTGGTTGGAGGGGTTGCTGTTCCAGGTGGCGATCTCGTCATAGGCGGCGCGGACCCAGCCGACATTTTGCCCGCTCCCCCACCCCTCCCCTGGGGTCGTCGCATCTGCCTCTGTTATGTAAACTGGCAATCCCTTGAAGCGCGGCGGGATCGCCTGCATAAAGTCGCGATAGGTGCGAAACTCGTTGCGCCGATGCTGGAAGCCGGGGGCATCGAAGTACCAATCCCCCCGAATCTGATTCACGTCCAGGTTGTGGGTGTAGGTGTGAAGGGCGAAGCCATCGCAGCCGCCAACAGGCAGGGGGGCAAGCTGGTTCGAGAAGTAGAGCACCCAATCCCCGAGGCGCGGGTTCCAGGGGGCGGGCCCCGCCACGAGCACCTGGTCGTGCTCGTGGCCGCTCACGCGGCGGATGGCGTCGCGGCACAGTTGGTAGGCGCGCGCGTACATATCGGGGGAAATCGGCTGCCCGTTGGGCCACTCCTGCTCGTGGTTCGGCTCGTTGCCGATGATCCAGCGGTGGCACCCGCTCGAGCGCGCCACAAAGGCGGCGCACGTCTCAGCAAACTGCGGGTAGAGCGGGGGCGGCGGCAGCGTCCCCGTCGAGCCATAACCATGGTTCAGCCGCACGATGACCCCCAGCCCCTGGTTGGACAGGTAGCTGTAGTCCACCGAGGGCACAGAGGCCGGGTTCGCCCCGAGGTCGGTCAGCGCCAGCACCCACCCGGGCCGGCCCGCCTCCAGCATCAAGCCCTCGCCCCCTGGCTCGTGCAGCCCGAAGATGTATCCCGGGTAAACGTGCTGCGGAAACGCCATGCCCCCCCTTTTCTGCTTGTCGCACGGTCACGCCCCCGATAGACCCGCCGCCCCATGACAGGCCAATGCGGCCCCAGGGTATGAGACCCCTCTCACGGGGTCATCGCGCAGCGTCCAGCCGGAAGGGGCATCTGCCCCCTCCCTGTTCTACAATAACATAGCTTGGGCGGGATTGCTAGGGTCTGAGGGGAGCAATCATCCGGCCCCTTGCTCATCCTCGCCGCGAATCTGCGCGCCAAGTTGCTGGCGAAGGGCAGCGGTAATGGCGGCATGGTAGCCCGCCACCTCCTCGTCGGTCATGCTGCGCTCCGCGTGCAGGTAGCGCAGCGCGTAAGCCAGGCTCTTTTTCCCCTCTGGAATCGGCTTGCCACGGTAGACATCGAAGAGTTGGATTTGTTGCAGCAGCGCCCCGCCCGCCGCGCGGATAACGCTCGCGACCTGGGCAGCCGAGACGGCCTCGTCCACCACAGCCGCGAGGTCCTGCATCACGGCGGGAAAGCGCGGGACTGCCTGCACGGTGGCGCTGGCTGGCGCGGCAGCGACCAACGCTGCCAGGTCCAGGTCGGCGGCGGCCACGCGCTGCGCGGGAAGCTCGTTTGCCTGGCGGACGCGCGGGTGCAGCTCGCCCAGCGTGCCGATGGGCTGGCCATGAACCAGCAGCGTGGCCGCGCGCCCCGGCTGGAAGGTGGGGTGGTCGGTGGGCTGGAAGCGCGCCTCCTCGCTCAGGTGGAGGTGCGCCAGCAGGGCCTCGACGATTCCCTTCAAATCGAAAAAGTCGAGCGGGCGCGGCTCAACAGGGTGCCAACTGGCGGGCTCCGCCGGGCCGGTCAGGGCTATGGCCAGGCGGCGTTGCTCCCGCGGCAGCGGCTGCCCCTCCTCTGGCAGATAGACCGAGCCTATCTCGAAAAGGGCGATGCGTTGGTGATGGCGCAAATTGTGGCCTGCCGTCTCGATGACGCTCGCCAGCAACGTCCGCCGCATGACGCGCCGCTCCTGCGAGATGGGGTTCAGCAGGCAGACGTAGCCCGACTCGCTCGCGTCGCGCGCGGCGTCCGGGTCGGGGAGGAGCAACGCTTCCCGCTCCGGCGCCGTCATCGAATAAGAGACGGTTTCCGTGAGGCCGGAGGCCACGAGCAGGTCGCGGACGCGCTCTTCCACTTCCCGCGCCACATCCACGCGCAGCGGCGGCAGGGCATCCGCCAGCAGCGTGAGCGGCAGGTTGCTCAGTCCGTAGATGCGCCCCACCTCCTCCACCAGGTCGGCGGCCAGCGAGATGTCGGTGCGATAGTCAGGCACCGTCACCTGCAGGCTGTCCCCCTCGCGTTCCACCTCAAACTCCAGCCGCCCCAGGAGCTCCGCTATCTCCTGCGCGGCAAGGTTCGTCCCCAGCAGGTGGTTGACGCGCCCTGCCTCCAGCGGCAACCGGAGCGGCTCGGCGGGAAGGGGGTAGGCATCTACGATGCCCGTCGCGACAGCACCACCCGCCACCTGGGCCAGCAGGGAGGCGGCGCGATTGTTGGCGCGCAGGGCCATTGCCGGGTGCACGTTGCGGCTGAACCGATAGGCGGCCTCGGAAAAAAGCCCGTGGTGGGTGGCCGAGCGGCGGATGCTTATAAAGTTCCAGGCCGCCGCCTCCAGCAAAACCGTGCGGGTTTCCGCCGACACCTCTGTCTCCGCGCCGCCCATGATGCCCGCCAGCGAGATGATGCCCGCCGTATCGGTCACCAGCACGTCGTCCGGCTGAAGGTGCCGCTCCCGCTCGTCCAGCGTCTTGAGCGTCTCGCCCGCGTGGGCGCGGCGCATGATGAGGGTTGGAATCTCATCCCCCACCCGCGCGGCACGCTCGACCAGGCGCTCATAGTCGAAGGCGTGGAGCGGCTGCCCCAACTCCAGCATCACATAGTTGGTCACATCCACCACATTGTTGATGGGGCGCATCCCGCAGAGGAGCAGGCGACGCTGCATCCACCAGGGGGAGGGGCCGATCTGCACGTCGCGGATCAGGCGGGCGGTAAATCGCGGATTCAGCTCTGGCACCTGAATCTCGATGCGGACCGCCCCCGCCGTGCTGGCCCCGCTTTCCTGCACCGTCGTGGGTGGCTTGTGCAGCGGGCGATCGAACAGGGCAGCTACCTCGCGCGCTACCCCCACGATGGAAGCCGCGTGCCCCACGATGTTCGGCGTCAGTTCAACTTCCAGCACCACATCGCCCAGGTAGCTCTGCAGCGGTTGCCCCACGGGCGCATCCTCCGGCAACTCAAGGATCCCCTCGTGCGTGTCGGAAAGCCCCAACTCCCGCTCGGACAGCACCATCCCCTCGGAAAGGATGCCGCGCAGCTTTTTCGGCTCCAGCCGCACGTGCTCGCGCGCCTCCGAATAGCCGTTGATCACCGTCGCCCCGCTCATGGCATAGGCCACACGCTGCCCGGGGCGCACGTTGGGCGCGCCCGTCACCACCGTCTTGGGCTCCCCGTCGCCAAAGCGAACCGTCACCAGCCGGAGGCGGTCCGCGTTCGGGTGCGCCGCCACCGCCACAATCTCCGCCACGCGGATGGTTTCCGGGTCCCACACAAGGTGGGTGGCCTCGGCAGGCCCGGCAACCCCGCTGTACTCGATGCTCGCGACCTCCAGCCCGGCAACTGTCAGTTGCTCGGCCAGATCGGAGACAGGGATGCCATCCAGGTTCACATACTCTTTTAGCCAGGACACAGGCACTTTCATAGACTCATCTCCTCGACCGTCTTACTCGGAAAGCAGCGAAAGCTGCGCGATGATTTCCTCGACCAGCGGTGCATAGTCGGATTCAAGCGTCAGGGGGTAGGTGATGGTAACAACATTCAGGTTGCCCCCCACGAGGAGGAGTACCTGCCGCACATGGACGATGGGGGCGTCGGCGGCAGCCGACAGCGGCAGGTCGTAATCGAGCAGCCCCGCCTCCTCCCCGTCAACCTCGATGCGCTCGGAAGCCGCGATGGTCGTGGCACCGATGCTCGCCAGGGCCTCCTCGTTGGCGTCCATCACCGCGTCCAGCGTGGTCGGGCCCGTGGGCTGCACCAAAACGTTGACGTTGGGCGCGAAGGTTCCCCCCGTCTGCTCCAGCCCCTCACGGTCTATCGCGAACAGCCGGATGTTCTGCTCGAACAAGCTTTTTAAATCCATGCCCGCCAGGGCGCCCGCCGGTAAGGCATCCTCAGCCAGGGCCACTATCTGATCCAGTTGATCCGCGCTCAGGTTGAGGACGAGGAAGCGCTCAGGCAGGCGCAGCGACACCCCGGCATCGGGTACCGCATAGGCCTCCCACTCGGCGACAGGCTCCAGCGCCTGTGGGCTGGGGCTGGGGCTGGCCGTAGCCGTGGGGCTGGGCGCCACGCGTGGCCGTCGCGGTGGGGGTGGCGCTGGGCGCTATCGTCGCCGTCGCGGCAGGGGTGGCACTGGGCACCGCTGTGGCAGTCGCGGCAACCGTGGCGCTGGGCACTGCCGTGGCCGTCGCCGCAGGGGCAGGCTCCGCCCCGCCGCCGCAGCCGGCCAGCAGCAGCACGCCAAGGAGCAAGCCGCCCCCTGCTTTCCACCTCATGAGAATTGCTCCAAAAAGCGCAGATCGTTGGACCAGAAGTAGCGGATGTCCTCGATCCCATACTTGAGCATGGCGATCCGCTCCGGCCCCATGCCGAAGGCGAAGCCGGAATACACGTCCGGATCGTAGCCCCCGTTTCGCAGCACCGTCGGGTGGACCATCCCGCTCCCCAGAATTTCAAGCCAGCCGCTGTACTTGCAGATGCGGCAGCCCTGCCCCTTGCAAAGCATGCAGTCCATGTCCACCTCCGCGCTCGGCTCCGTGAAGGGGAAATAGCTGGTGCGGAAGCGCAGCTTGCGCTCCGGCCCAAACAGGCGGCGCACCACATAGTGGACGGTGCCCTTCAGGTCGGCCATGGTGATGTGCTTGCCCACCGCCAGCCCCTCGATCTGGTTGAACTGAATCTCGGAGCGCGCGGTGATCTGCTCGTAGCGATAGCACATGCCGGGCAAAATGATCCGCACGCTCGGCAGGTCATCATCGCCGCGCCCCTCTGCCCTGGCCCGCGCCACGCTTTCGCGCATGGCGTGAATCTGCCCCGGCGAGGTGTGGGTGCGCAGCAGCACGGCGCCCGCCTCTTGCTCCGGCGAGGCTATATAAAAGGTGTCCTGCATCTCGCGTGCGGGATGGTGCGGGGGGATGTTCAGCAGCTGAAAGTTGTATTCGTCCAGCTCCACGTCGCGCGCGCGGTACACCTGGAAGCCCAGATCCCCCAACGCCGCGTACAGCTCGCGCAGGGTGCGCGTGCTGGGGTGCAGGCGGCCCAGGGTCACGGGCCGCCCGGGCAGGGTCACGTCAATCGCATCGGCGCGCAGGGCCTCGGCCAGCACCATCGCTTCCAGCCGCGCGCGCGCCGCCTCGAACGCCCCCTCCAGGGTAACCTTTACCTCGTTGGAGCGCGCGCCGACAGCCGGGCGCTCCTCGGCTGGCACCTGGCCCATTCCCTTCAGCACGGCGGGCAGCCGCCCCTTGCGCCCCAGGGTAGCGGTGCGCCACTGCTCCAGCGCCTCCGATGTTTCCACTGCGTCAAGTGCCGCCAGGGCCTCGCGCTGCAGCGCATCCAACTGTTCGATCATCACTCTTCTCCTTTTGCGGTCCCCGCTCGTCCCTGTGCCCAAACAAAAAACGCCCGCCCCCTTGCAGGGACGAGCGCTTGCAGCCCGTGGTACCACCCTCATTGCCTGCCGCGTTGCGGGCAGCAGGCCACTTTGCACCGGCGCGATGACCGGCCCCCAGGATAACGGGCGGGAAGCCCGGAGCGCCCTACTGCCGCCTGTCTGCCCTGCGCCCTGCCCCGCGTAGGGCGGGCGAGCACGGGTCAAACAGCGCGGGTTCAGGGCTCGGCTCGGGAGGGAACGTCGTGGGGTAGCGTCGTGCGGTGCTCTCAGTCGCGGCAACCGCTCCCTGTCCGGCGCAGCTGCGCCCCCGACTCGTCTCCGTCATCGCCATTCCATGTGAACGTCGTGGCCAAAGTATAGTGGACAACGCGCGCGCCTGTCAATCACAAAACGCGGGAACTTTCGTTTTGTCTCTTGACAAATCCAAAAGAGTCTCGTATGCTGCGCCCCATGAGCTACCTAGATGCCCGCAGCATGGCTGCGAAAAAGGGGAAAAAAGCGAAGCTGGACCACTCCGGTCTGGTTTGTTGCGCTTGCCCCTAGGGTAGACTGACACCCGACGTGCAACCGGCTCGCCAGATTGGCGGGCCGGTTTTTTGTTGCCCATTTTCCATCCCACCCCACAAGGAGCAGCGTGATGACAAGCGTATCGTGTCCAGAATGTGCAGCCGACGTAGCGTTCGCTGACGATGTCCTCCTCGGCGAGATCGCCCAATGCCCCGACTGCGGGATCGAGTTGGAGGTGGTCAGCGTCCAGCCGCTTTCGGTGGAGGTGGCGCCGGAAATCGAAGAGGATTGGGGGGAATGAGCATGACCGTAGCGATTCTCCACTCTCGCATCCGTGTGGAAGAAAAGATGATCGCGGCGGCCCTCGAGGCGCGCGGCGTCCCCTATGAATGGGTGGACGTGCGGGAGGTCAGCTTCGGCCTTCACGGTGCGGAAGCGTGGCGCCGCTTTGATGTGGTGCTGGAACGGTGCGTGAGCCACTCGCAAGCGCTGGCGGTGCTGAACGCCCTGGCCAGTTGGGGCATCCCCTGCGTGAACCCGGCGCGCGTCGGCGAGGTGTGTGGGGACAAGTGGCTGACCTCGCTGGCGCTCGCCCGCGCCGGCGTGCCCACGCCGCGCACCGCCCTGGCCCTCACCCCGGAGGCAGCCCTGGAAGCGATGGAGGGGATGGGCTATCCGGTGGTGCTCAAGCCAACCGTTGGCTCGTGGGGGCGGCTGCTGGCGCGGGTCAATGACCGTGATGCCGCGGAGGCACTGCTGGAGCACAAGGCAACGCTGGGCGGCCCGCAGCACAGCCTCTTTTACATCCAGGAGTTTGTGGCGAAGGGGGGGCGGGACGTGCGAAGCTTTGTCGTGGGCGACGAGACGATCTGTGCCATCTCGCGCAGCTCCGAGCACTGGATCACCAACACGGCGCGCGGCGGGCGGGCGGCGCGCTGCCCCGTCACGCCGGAAATTGACGCCCTGTCGCGCGCGGCGGCGCGGGCCGTGGGCGGCGGCGTGCTGGCGGTTGACCTGCTCCAGGATGCCGAGGGCAGCTGGCTGGTGAACGAGGTCAACTACACCATGGAGTTTCGCAACAGCGTCGAGCCAACCGGCGTGGACATCCCGGGGCGCATCGTGGAGTATGCGCTGGGCGTGGCAGGCGGTCGCCATGCTTAGGGTGAGCATCGTGGGGGGCTCCGGCTACGTGGGCGGCGAGCTCCTGCGCCTGCTGCTCGACCACCCCGGCGTCGCAGTCCAGCAGGTCACCTCGCAGCGCCACGCGGGGCGCTACGTGCACAGCGTCCACCCCAACCTGCGCGGCGCGACCCGCCTCCAGTTCACGGCGCGGGAACAGTTGGAGCCGTGCGACCTGCTTTTTCTGGCCCTGCCGCATGGCGAAGCCGCTCGGCAGATCGAAGCGTTTGCGGCAATGGCCGAGCGGATCATAGACCTGTCTGCGGACTTTCGCCTGCGCGACCCCGCGCTGTACCAGCGATGGTACGGGTGGGAGCATCCGGCGCCGGCATGGCTGGCCCGCTTCGCCTACGGCCTGCCCGAGCTGAACCGCGATGCGCTGCGCGACGCGCGCTATGCCAGCGGGGTGGGCTGCAACGCGACAGCCGTCACGCTGGCCCTGCTTCCCTTTGCCGAGCAGGGGCTGATCGAGCGTGCGGTGGTCGAGGTGAAAGTGGGCTCCTCGGAGGGCGGGGCCACCCCTGGCCCGGCGAGTCACCACCCGGAGCGCAGCGGCGCGGTGCGCTCGTTTGCCCCCACGGGCCACCGCCACCAGGCAGAGGTCTTCCAGGCGCTTGGCCCGGTGGAACTTCACTTTTCTGCGACAGCCATCGAGATGGTGCGCGGCGTCCTTTGCACGGCCCATCTGTTCCTGCGCGAGCCGCTGGCCGAGCGCGACGTGTGGCAGATGCTGCGGGCGCGGTGGGGCGACGAGCCCTTTGTTCGCCTCGTCAAGGAGCGGACAGGGGTCTATCGCTACCCCGAGCCGAAGATTTTGGCGGGAAGCAATTTCTGCGACATTGGCTTCGAGCGCGACCCGCACTCGAATCGCCTGGTGGTCATCAGCGCGCTGGACAACCTCATGAAGGGCGCAGCGGGGACGGCGGTGCAGACGATGAACGTGATGATGGGCTGGGAGGAGCGGCATGGGGCTACGCTTCATGGGGCTACATCCGGCGTAGGGCAGGCAGGCGGGAAGCTACTGAGAGGAGAGGGCGGATGCTGGTAGTGAAGGTCGGGGGAAGCGAGGGCGTGCGGCTGGACAGGGTGTGCGACGAGGTAGCCGCCTTGTGGGGGGCGGGGCAGCGATTGGTGCTGGTGCACGGCGGCTCGCACCGGACGAACGAGGTGGCGACCGCGCTGGGGCACCCCCCCCGCTTTGTCACGTCGCCCTCGGGCTACACCAGCCGCGTGACCGACGAGCGCACGCTGGAGATATTCAAGATGGTGTACTGCGGCGCTGTCAACAAGGAAATCGTTGAGCGGCTGCAGCGGCGCGGCGCCAATGCGGTGGGGCTGGCGGGGGTGGATGGGCGGCTGTGGGAGGGCCCGCGGAAGGCGGCTATCCGCATCGTGGAGGAGGGGCGGCAGCGCATCCTGCGCGATGACCGCACCGGCACCGTCGCGCGCGTCAACGTCGCCCTGCTGCGCCTGCTGCTCGATGGGGGCTTCCTGCCTGTCCTTTCCCCACCGGCCCTCAGCTACGAGGGCGAGGCCATCAACGTGGACGGGGATCGGGCCGCCGCGGCCACTGCCGCAGCGCTGGGCGCGGAAACGCTTGTCATCCTTTCCAACGTGCCGGGCCTGCTGAGCGACTTTCCAGACGAAAGCACGCTGGTGCGGCAGCTGTCGCGCAGCGGGATCGCAGCAGCGAGCGAGCGGGCAGCCGGGCGGATGCGCATCAAACTGCTCGGCGCGCAGGAAGCCCTCGATGGGGGGGTGCAGCGGGTGATCCTCGCGGATGCGCGCGTGCCGGCGCCCATCCACACGGCCCTGGCGGGGGCGGGCACCCACCTGAGCAGGCAGCAGGAAGAGGGGGAAGAGGCAGATGGGCACGATTGAACAGGAACAGCGCCACACCAGCGGCGTCTACCCCAAGCGGGAGGTGGCGCTTGTGCGGGGCGAGGGCGCCTGGCTGTGGGACGAGGGCGGCTCTGCCTTTCTGGATTGCACCAGCGGGCACGGCGTGGCCAACCTGGGGCACGCCCACCCGGCTGTGGCCGAAGCGGTGGCGGCGCAGGCGCGGCGGCTCGTCACCTGCCCGGAGGTCTTTTACAACGACCAGCGCGCCGCCCTGCTGGCGCGGCTGAGCGAGCGCACCCCTGCCGGCCTGACCCGCTTTTTCCTCTGCAATTCGGGCACCGAGGCGGTGGAGGGGGCGCTCAAGATAGCGCGGCTGCACACGGGGCGCGCGGGCATCGTCGCCACCATGCGCGGCTTCCACGGTAGGACGATGGGGGCGCTGTCCGCCACGTGGGAGCCGAAGTATCGCGCGCCCTTCGAGCCCCTGCTGCCGGGGGTGCGCCACGTTCCTTTTAACAACCTGGAAGCCGCCGAAGCAGCTATAGGAGAGGGGACGGCGGCGGTGCTCGTGGAAATCGTGCAGGGCGAGGGGGGGGTACGCCCTGGCTCGGCTGACTACTTTCAGGGGCTGCGCCGTCTCTGCGAGGAGCGGGGGGCACTGCTGATCGTAGACGAGGTGCAGACGGGCTTCGGGCGCACCGGTCGCTGGTTCGCCTGCGAGCACGTGGGGGTCACGCCCGATCTGATGTGCCTGGGCAAGGCCATGGCGGGCGGCGTGCCCATGGGGGCCGTCGCCATCGCCGAGCGAGTGGGCACGCTGCCGGTCGGAAGCCACGGCTCCACCTTCGGGGGCAACCCCCTGGCCTGCGCGGCGGCGCTCGCCGCCCTGGACGCCTACGAGCGCGAGGGATTGATCGAGCGGGCTGCCGAAGCCGGTGCCACGCTGCTGGCAGCCTTGCGTGCCCTGGAGTGTCCGCTGGTGCGCGAGGTGCGAGGGCTGGGGCTGATGGTGGGCATCGAGTTGAAGGTTCGCGTCACGCCCCTCCTCCAGGCACTGATGGGGCACGGGGTGCTGGCCCTGCCCGCCGGCCCGATGGTGCTGCGCCTGCTGCCCCCCCTCGTCATCACCGACGCAGAGCTAGACACGCTGCTTGGCGCCATCCAGGTTGCCCTTCGAGAGGTGGCCCCATGACCCCTGTGGAGCTGCTGCAGCGCATGGTCGAGTGCCCCAGCCTGTCCGGCGAGGAAGGGGAGCTAGCACGCTTGCTGGTGGGGGCGATGCGGGACATGGGCTTTCAGGCAGAGGTGGATGAGGTGGGCAACGCGGTTGGCACGCGTGAGGTTCCCCTCGATGGAACCGTCTCGCGCGAGATCGTGCTTCTGGGGCACATGGACACCGTTCCGGGTGCCATCCCGGTCCGGCTGGAAACCGGCAGCGACGCAACGCGCCTGTATGGCCGTGGCGCGGTGGACGCAAAGGGCCCGCTGGCAGCCTTCGTGGCGGCGGCGGCCCAGGCCACGCTGCCGCCGGGGACCCGCGTGGTCGTCATCGGCGCGGTGGAGGAAGAATCGGCCACCTCGCGGGGGGCACGCCACGTGGCGGAGCGCTACCGCCCGGACGCCTGTTTGATTGGCGAGCCCAGCGGCTGGGACGCGCTGACCCTGGGCTACAAGGGGCGCCTGCTGGTGGACTACGCGCTTGAGCAGCCGATGAGCCACAGCGCCGGCTCCAACGAGGCGGTTGCCGAGCGAGCCGTGGCCTGGTGGCTCCACCTGCGCCGTTTGGCAGACGAGTGGAACAGCGGGCGCGAGCGGCTTTTTGATCAACTGCTTCCCTCGCTACGCCACATCCATACCACGAGCGACGGGCTGCACGATCGCGTGGAGATGCGGGTGGGGGTGCGGCTGCCGCCCCAGTTCGACGCAGAGCGCTTCCAGGAACAGCTGTGCGGGGCAGCCGACGGGGCCACGCTGCGCTTTCACGCGCACGAGCCTGCCTTCCAGGCCCCGCGCGCCAGCTGGCTGGCGGGCGCGGTGCAACGGGCGATTCGTGCGCAGGGGGTGCGCCCCCGCCTCAAGCTTAAAACTGGCACCTCCGACATGAACGTGGTAGGGCCACGCTGGCAGTGCCCCATCCTGGCCTATGGCCCAGGGGACAGTGCGCTGGACCACACGCCGGAGGAGCATCTTGTCATCGAAGAGTTTCTGCGCGCCATCGAGGTGGTGCGGGCCGTTCTGGAAGCATCCCCTCCCTAACAAAAACAACAGGAAGATTATGGGTATCGAGCGCTTTGCCATTATCGAGTCTACGCTGCGTGAGGGTGAGCAGTTCGTGAACGCCTTTTTCAGCACCGAGCAGAAGATCGAGATCGCGCGGCTGCTGGACGAGTTCGGGGTGGAGTATCTGGAATTGACCTCGCCGTTGGCCTCGCGCCAGAGCCGCGACGATTGCGAGCGCATCGCCGGGCTGGGGTTACGGGCCAAGGTTTTGACGCACACCCGCTGCCACCTGGAGGACGCAAGGATTGCTGTGGAAAGCGGGGTGGATGGGGTGGACGTGGTAATCGGCACCTCTTCCTTCCTGCGCGACTTTAGCCATGGGCTGAGCATTGACGCCATCATCGAGCGGGCCCAGGAGGTGGTGCGCTTTTTGAAAGGGCAGGCGGTGGAGGTGCGCTTCAGCACCGAGGACAGCCTGCGCAGCGACCCGGCTGACCTGTTCCGCGTGTACGAGGCGGTGGATGCCCTGGGGGTGGATCGGGTCGGTGTCGCCGACACGGTGGGCATCGGCACCCCGCGCGGCATCTTCGATCTGGTGAGTGCCCTGCGCCATCGCGTGCGAGCCGATATCGAGTTTCACGGGCACAACGACGCGGGCTGCGCTGTCGCCAATGCCTTTGCTGCGCTGGAGGCGGGCGCGACGCATGTGGACACGAGCGTGCTGGGCATCGGCGAGCGAAACGGGATTACCTCGCTGGGCGGGTTGATCGCCCGGCTGTACACGGTCAACCCGTCGCTGGTCGCCCACTATCGCCTGCCCCTGCTGCACCAGATTGAGCAGCGGGTGGCCGAACTGGTAGGGGTGGACATCCCCTTCAACAACCCTATCACTGGCTTTGCCGCCTTCACGCACAAGGCAGGCATCCACGCCAAGGCCGTCCTGAACGACCCCTCGACCTATGAGATCCTGCGGCCCGAAGATTTTGGGATGACGCGCTACATCCACATCGCGCACCGGCTGACTGGCTGGAATGCAATCCGCCACCGCGCGGAGCAGTTGGGGCTGAGTTTGGACGAAGAGGTGCTGCGCCACCTGACAGGCCATATCAAGGTGCTCGCTGATGAGCGCGCCCTGACGCTGGACGATGTGGACGCCCTGCTGCACCGCTGGGCGGGACGACTCGATCGCGTGGCGGCAGGCTAGCGCCACCCTATGAACAGGAGAAGCACGATGGGGCAAACCCTTTCCGAGCAAATCGTCTCGCACGCGGCGGGGCGTGCGGTGAGCGCGGGCGACCTGGTAGTTGTTGAGCCGGACATGGTGATGGCACATGATTCCCTTTCCCCAGGAATCATCCAGATCATGGAAGAGCAACTCGCCATGCCCGATGTGCGCCGTCCGGCCCATGCGGTCTTCGTGATGGACCATGTGGCACCGGCCTCGACCGTCGGGGTGGCGAATAGCCAGAACCGCGTGCGCCGCTTCGCCCGGGCGCAGCAGGTGCGCCTCTTCGAGGTGGGGCGCGGCATCAGCCATCAGGTGCTGGTGGAGGAGCGGCTGGCGCAGCCAGGGATGATTGTTGTCGGCTCGGACTCGCACTCGACAGGATACGGGGCGGTCGGCGCCTTTGGGACGGGGCTGGGCTCGACGGATATCGCCCTCGCCCTGGCCACGGGCCGCACCTGGCTGCGCGTTCCCGAAACGATCCGCGTCCAGGTGGAAGGAAGATTTCGCACCGGGGTGGACGCCAAGGACCTTGCGCTCCGCATCGGGCGCGATTTGACAGCAGCGGGGGCAACGTACTGCACCGTCGAATATCACGGCCTGGCGTGGCTGGACCTTGCGGGCCGCCAATGCCTGGCCAGCATGGCCATCGAGGTTGGGGCGAAGGCGGGCATCGTGCCGCCGTGGGGAGAAGCCGTGGCAGGCTTCCAGGTTCCCGCCTGGCTTTCTGTAGAGCCCGACGCCCGCTACCTGCGCACGCTCACGATTGATCTGGACATTCTGGAGCCGCAGGTGGCCCTGCCCCACGCGGTTGATCGCGTGGTAGATATCAGTGAGGTGGCGGGCCAGCAGGTGGATGTGGTGTTTCTGGGCACCTGCACCAACGGGCGCTATGAGGACATGCGCTCGGCGGCGCAACTGCTGGCGGGGCGAGTTGTCGCCCAGGGGGTGCGGTTGATCGTCACCCCTGCCTCCAGCCAGGCCCTCCAGCAGGCGATGGAGGACGGCACGCTGTCCACCCTGCTGGCGGCAGGCGCCACCCTGACCACGCCCGGCTGCGGGCCGTGCATGGGGCGCCACCAGGGCACGCTGGGCGACGGCGATGTCTGCCTTTCCACGGGCAACCGCAATTTCCGCGGGCGCATGGGGTCGCCGGAGTCGCACATCTTCCTCGCCAGCCCGCAGGTTGCCGCTGCCACCGCGCTGACCGGGGCGATCACCGACCCCCGCACGCTGGACGCACTGCTCGCTTGACCGTTTTTGAAACCTTCATCATCCAGGGGGAAGCCATGCCGAGAGTGTGGAAGTTTGGCGCAGACGTGGACACCGATCAGATTGTGCCAGGGCGCTACGCCCCGTACATGAGGCCGGGGGAAGAGCCGGGGCAGTTCGCCTTTATCGAGGCGCGCCCCGACTTTGCACAGGGCGCGCAGCCGGGGGATGTGATCGTCGCGGGGCCAAACTTTGGCTGTGGGTCGTCCCGCGAGTACGCCCCCGCCGCGCTGAAGACACGGGGCGTGGGGGCCATCATCGCGCCAAGCTTCGCGCGCATCTTTTTCCGAAACGCGATCAACCTGGGGATCCCGCTTTATGTCTCGGAGCGCATCGCGGCGCAGGTGAGCGATGGCGAGGAGGTCACCCTTGATCTGGCAGGAAACGAGCTCCGCACGGCCCGTGGGGCGTTTCCGCTCCCCCCCTCCCCCCCTTTGCCGCGCAGATCGTCGCGGCGGGGGGCATCGTGGCCTACGTGCGCGAGCACGGCTCTTTTCCGGGCGAATCGTCCCTGCAGGAGTCAGAGCATGCCAATTCTGTGCGTCATTGAGGGCGACGGCGTCGGGCGGGAGGTGATCCCGGCGGCAGTTCGCGTGCTCCAGGCGCTGCTGCCGCAGATAGAGCTCGTGCGGGCCGAGGCCGGATGGGGCTGCTTTGAGCGCTCGGGCACTGCGGTGCCGGAAGAAACGGTGCGCGCGATCCTGTCGTGCGGCGCTGCGCTTTTTGGTGCGGTGGCCTCCCCCTCGCGGCCCGTGGCGGGCTACCGCAGTGCCATCGTCACGCTTCGGCAGGCCCTGACCCTCCACGCCAACGTGCGCCCCACGCGCAGCCTGCCCCTGCCAGGCGCCCGCGCAGGGGTGGACGTGCTGGTCGTGCGCGAGAACACGGAGGGGCTGTACAGCGGGCGCGAGCGGCTGGAGGCGGGGGGGGCCGTGGCGGAGCGGGTCATCACGCGTGCGGCCTCGGCGCGGGTGGCGCGCACGGCGCTCGCCCTGGCCCAGGCGGGCGGCAGGCGGCGCGTGACCATCGTCCACAAGGCGAACATCCTCCCCCTCACCGATGGCCTGTTTCGGGACACGGTGCGGGAGGTGGCGGCAGACTTTCCCGCTATCCAGGTAGACGAGATGCTGGTGGACACAGCAGCCATGTGGCTGGCGCAGGAGCCGGAGCGCTTTGACACCATAGTCACGACGAACCTGTTTGGGGACATCCTTTCCGATGTGGCGTCGGTGTGGGGCGGCGGGATGGGGCTGGCCCCCTCGCTGAACCTGGGCACCGGCGTTGCCCTGGCCGAGCCTGTGCATGGGGCGGCCCCCGATATCGCGGGGAAGGGGATCGCCAACCCTATAGCTGCCATCTTGAGCGTGGCCCTGCTGCTGCGCTACCATTGGTCGCTGGGGAAGATGGCGGATCGAGTGGAGCAGGCTGTCTGGCAGGTGCTGGCTGACGGCTACCATACCCCTGATCTGGTAGGCCCGGCCAGCCACCTGGTCGGCACGGCGGAGATGACCGACGCCATCCTGCATGTTCTCTGACCACGGGCCGCCGGTCCCGCGCTTCCTCCATCCTCCTCAGTTTGAAGCTTCGCGGCGCTCTGGCTATGCTTTCCCCATGGCTTTCAGGTTACCGCGCTCCCGCTTTCTACGCCTCGTGCTCCTCCTGCTCCTGCTGGGGCTGGTTGCGGCACCGGGCATCTATATGAGGATGCGAAGTTGGCCGCATCTGCCCACCCGTGGCGCCCTGCTGTGGGAGTTTGGGGTGCCGGTAGACTACCAAACCTGCGGCTTCCACACGGGTCAGGATTGGTTTGCCCCCGTCGGCGCCCCCATCTATGCCATCCAGGGAGGCACTGTGCTTTACGTGGGGCCCCTCTGGCTTGACGGACCAGGGCAGGGGCGCGGCCCCTTCAGCATCGTGCTGGCCCACCCTGATGGCTCCTTTACCACCTACAGCCATAACTCGCTGTCCCTGGTCGTGGCGGGGCAGGCGGTGCAGCGGGGCGACAAGATAGCCGAGGTAGGGGCAGAGGGCTTCGCGCGCGGCCCCCACCTCCATCTGGAAAAGGTGCTGGCGCCTTTCACGGGCGATTGGCGGCAGCCGTTTGTTGGCTGCGATGGGTACGTGGACCCTGGCAACCGCTGGAGCCCTTTTTGATCAGGCTGGCGAGGCATAGCAGACAAACATGAGCATCTGGTTACGGCTGGGGGAGGAAGAGGCCGAGCAGGTACGGGCGGAGCGCGTCGGCCCCGACCGCGCGCGCCTGCTGGAAATTCCTGTCAGCGACGGCGCTACCATCTTTGACATCGTCCGCTATGACCCGGCAAGCGCCCAGGCCGAGCGCGAGGGCAGCAGTTACAGCTTCCTCTCGGTAGTTGAACCGAGCGGCTACCGCCCCTACCTTCTCTGGGCCATCCTGCATCGTCCGGCAGAGTTTGATGCGTGGCGCGCGGGGATGGAAAGCAGGGGGCTGGTCGTCCAGCCGGCCGCGCGGCTCCGCGACGGGCTGCGCCACCTTTTGATAGCGCTCCCCCCTGCGCTTTCTGCCCTGGGGGCACTCGTGCTGTTCAACCGTCACGCCCCCACCGTCGAGATTGTCTGCCCCCTGCTGGCCGCCCATGCGGACGACCTGGACCGCGCGCGAAGTGACCTGGAGCGCGCCGTGGCCTGGGGGGGGCGCGATGCGGAGCTCACCTATGCGCTCGCGGAGGCCTTTGAAGCGCAGAGCCAGTGGGATGCCGCCGTCACCTTCTGGGAGCGCCTGGCCCACACCCTGCCCAGCTTTGCGGCGGCGCGGGAGCGATTGGCCCTGAGCTACGCCCATCTGGGGGTCTTTCCCCTGGCCGCCGCCGAGTTCGACCGCGCCGCCGAGTTGACCGCCGACGCCACCCATCGCGCGCGCCTGCACGCCGCACGCGACCTGATGTGGGATCGCTCGCGCCTGTAAAAGCGCCCGCTGTGACAGAGGAGAAACGGATGAGCGTTCGGGAGGGATACGGACGATGGGCAGCAAGCTATGACTCCGACCGAAATTTGACCCGCGATCTGGATCAGGTGGTGACCCGGACGGTGCTGGGCCAGGAGCGGGTTGGCACCCTCCTCGAACTGGGCTGCGGCACGGGGAAGAACACGCGGCTGTACGCACAGATTGCTGGCTCTGTGCGCGCTCTTGATTTTTCTGAGGAGATGCTATCGCAGGCACGGGCCAAGGGCTTGCCGGGCCATGTCTCCTTTACCGTGGCTGACCTGACGCGCCCGTGGCCCTGTGATGAGGCGTCTGCCGACCTGATTGCCTGCAACCTCGTGCTGGAGCACATCGCTGACCTATCGTTTGTTTTCAACGAAGCGGCCCGTTGCTTGAAGGCGGACGGGCGCTTTTTCGTGAGCGAGTTGCATCCGTTCCGCCAGTACAGCGGGGCCAGGGCCAGGCAGCAGAACAGTCAGGAAGCGGATGAAATCCCCGCCTTCATCCACCCCATCTCTGAGTTTCTGGAAGCGGCAGCAGATGCCGGGTTGCACCTGCTCCACCTCAAGGAATGGTGGCACGAGGACGAGCGGAACACCCCCCCGCGGCTGATATCCTTCTTATGGAAGAGGTGAAGGACGGATAAGCGCCCTCATCAGGGGGGGGTTATCCTCGTTTCTTCCGCCCTGTGCTATAATCCGACGCTGGACGGGTTATGGCAAGTCGTCCGTGCACATCAGGAGAAAACACATGTTTCGCAAGCTTATCAACGCCCTTTTGGGCGATCCGAACGAAAAAGAGTTAAAAAAGCTCCAGCCCCTCGTCCATGAGATCAACGAGTTGGAGGCGGAGTTCGAGAAACTGACGGATGAGGCCCTGCAGGCGCTTACCGGTGAGTTCCGCGCGCGCTTGAGCGAGGGGGAATCGTTAGACGATCTGCTCCCCGAGGCCTTTGCTGCGGTGCGGGAGGCGGCCAAGCGGACATTGGGGATGCGCCATTACGATGTGCAGATGCTGGGGGGCATCGCGCTGCATCAGGGCAAGATTGCCGAGATGAAGACGGGCGAGGGCAAGACCCTGGTCGCCACGCTGCCGCTCTACCTCAACGCGTTGGCTGGCAATGGGGCGCATCTGGTGACCCCCAACGATTACCTTTCCAAAGTTGGCTGCCAGTTGATGGGGCCCATCTACCATGCGCTCGGCCTGCAGGTGGCAGTGATCCAGAGCCAGACCGAGAAGGGGGAATTCCAGCCCGCCTTCCTCTTCGACCCCGAGTTTCAATCGGACGATGACCGATACCAGTCGCTGCGCTCGATCCCGCGCAGGGAAGCGTATGGGGTTGACATCCTGTATGGGACGAACAACGAGTTTGGCTTTGATTATCTGCGCGACAACATGGTGCGCTCGCGCCGCCAGCGCGTCCAGCGCGACCTTTTTTATGCCATCGTTGACGAGGTGGACAACATCTTGATTGACGAGGCGCGCACCCCGCTGATCATCTCTGGCCCTGCCGAGGAACCGAGCGCCCGCTACGATCAGTTGGCGCAGATCGTGCGCTCCTTCAAGGCTATCCCCCAGCGCGAGTACGATGAGCTAAAGAAGGCTGCTGATCTGGACGACCCCGATGCTGAGGAAAAGCTTGGGCGCTACGAGTATGTGTTGGACGAGAAGAACCGCGTCACCACCGTGTTGGAAAGCGGCATCGAGCGGGTCGAGCGGGCTTTGAATGTAGACAACATCTTCTCGCCCGAACACTTTGAACTGACGCACTTTCTGGACAACGCGGTGCGCGCGCACGGCATCTACCAGCGTGACCGGGACTATGTGGTCACGGAAGATGGCCAGGTGGTCATCGTGGATGAGTTCACGGGACGCATGATGTGGGGGCGCCGCTTCTCCGAGGGCTTGCACCAGGCGATTGAGGCCAAGGAAGGGGTAAAGGTGCAGCGCGAAAATATGACGCTCGCCACCATCACCTTCCAGAACTTTTTCCGCATGTACGACAAACTGGCAGGCATGACCGGAACGGCTGTCACCGAGGCGGAAGAGTTCAGCAAGATTTACAAGTTGGAGGTGGTCGCGATCCCCACCAACGTTGAATATCGGGCCCGCCACGGAGATTTGCAAACGCGGGTGGAGCGGGAGGAGGGGCTGGAAGTCGTCCACTACGACAACCCTGCCACGAACGAGCATTACCGGCGGCGCGCCGATTATGCCGACATGATTTACAAGAACGAGAGCAGCAAGGATCGTGCGGTGGTGGCAGAGATCAAGGCGATGCACGAGCAGGGCCGCCCGGTGCTCGCGGGTACCGCCAGCATTGACCGCTCGGAACGATTGAGTGAGAGCCTCGCGGCAGCCAAGATTCCGCACGCGGTCCTGAATGCCAAGTTCCACGAGCGCGAGGCGGAAATTATCGCCCAGGCAGGGCGACCGGGCGCCGTCACCATCGCCACCAACATGGCGGGTCGTGGGGTGGACATCCTGCTCGGCGGCAACCCGGACGGCATCGCGCGCCACGAGTTGCGCAAGCAGTACCCCGATCTGACCCTGGCCCCGCAGGAGGAGCGGGAGGCGGCCCTGGCCCAGGCCAAGGTGGCTGCCAAGCGCGACGCCCAGCGGGTGCGCGAGTTGGGCGGGCTGCACATTATTGGCACCGAGCGCCACGACGCGCGGCGGATTGACAATCAGCTTCGGGGCCGCTCGGGCCGGCAGGGCGATCCGGGCTCCAGCCGCTTTTATCTGTCGCTGGAGGACGATCTGATGCGCCGCTTTGGCGGGGGCAACCTTGTCGGCATCATGGACCGGCTTGGGCTGGAAGATGATATCCCCATCGAGCATGGGATGATCACCAAAGCTATCGAGAACGCACAGATCAAGGTCGAGGGGCACAACTTTGACATCCGCAAGCGCGTGCTCGAGTACGACGATGTGGTGAACAAGCAGCGCGAGGTGATCTACGCGCAGCGCACGGAAGTGTTGAACACCGAGAACCTGCGCCCGGAAATCCAACGGATGCTGGCTGCCGCCATCACGCAGGCGGTCAAGGGGCTGCTGGACCCGGACGATTATGGCAATGAGCCAGACTACCACATCGTGCTCAGCGCCGTGCGCAACGTGATCCCGCTTGGCGAGGAGTTCGACACGAGCACGTGGCGCAACCTCGACCCCGACGAGGTAGTCCAGACGCTGATCGAGGAGATGGAGCACCTCTACAACGAGCGAGAGCAACTGTTCGGCGTGGAGATGATGCGCGAGATAGAGCGACAGCTTGTGCTGGATATCGTGGACAAGCACTGGGTGCGCCACCTGACCGAGTTGGACAACCTGCGCCAGGGGATCGGCCTGCGCGCCGTCGCCCAGTTGGATCCACTGGTGGCCTACAAGCGTGAGGCGGCGACGCTGTGGGAAGGGTTGATCGGCGAGATCGAAGAGCAGATCGCCCTGTCACTCTTTGCGGTGCGCCCCGTCATCGCCGAGCAGAAGTTCGAGCAGCGGGAGATGCAGACCAACCGCACGGATGCTGCCGCGGCTGCCGACGCCGGGCCGCGCCCCGTCCGCAAAAAGCGGACCCTGGGGCGCAACGACCCCTGCCACTGCGGCAGCGGCAAGAAGTATAAGAACTGCCATATCAAAGAAGATCAGAAGCTTGAAGGGGCCGAGCGCCGTCAACGCACCCCCGTTGGCTGATCTTTCAGAAGCAACCGCCGCCCCTGTCCCCACGCCCGCCCGTCCCTCACCGGACGGGCGGGCTTTTTTGTGTGGCAACCTGTAGGCTGGTAACACGTATGGGAAAGCATCGAGTGTCGTAGCACGGGCTGCGACGACTGCCCGCTCTGCTTGAAAGGAAAGCAATGCCTTATTCAAAGTTACTTCAACGCTCGCTCGATGTGGTGCGGCGCGAGCCCGCGCTCTGGGTGATGGGATTTCTTCTAGCCTTGTTTGGCGGAGGGAGCGGCTTTTCGTTTAGCGGGAACTGGGGCGACCAAAGCAACTGGGGGGACGACACCTTTCAATGGGAAGGCGCGCCCCCTGCCTTGCCCGAGTGGCTGACGGCGGAGACGGCGGCGGTGGTGGGCGGGGTGCTCTTGTGCGGGGTGCTCGTCCTGGGCGTGCTGGCCCTTGTGGTCCAGAGCATCGCGCTGACGGGGCTCATCACGGGCGCGGCCAGCGCGGCGCAGGGGGAAGATGTGGGCTGGGGGGCGCTGTGGCGGCAGGGGGCCTCCCGCGCAGGGCGGCGGGTGCTGGGGCTGAAGCTGCTTCTCCTTTTGCCCACGCTGTTGGGGCTGCTGCTGGGCATCATTGCCTTTGCCATCGCCCTGCTTCCCCTCATCCAATCGGCTTGGCGAGGCAGCCCCCCGGACGGAGCCGCCTGGGCGGGCGTGGTGGGTATGGCCCTTATCGCCCTGCCGGTGGCCCTTGTGCTCGCTCTGATAACCATCCTGCTCAACCTGATCGCTCACTACGCCGCACGAGCCGTCGTGTTGGACGGGCAACCGCTTGGGGCAGCGTTGCGGCAGGGTTGGGATCTTTTCCGGCACAACGTGGCAGCCACCATCGTCCTGGCCGTGATGCTCGGCGTCATCGGCGGCGTGGCGGGCTTGCTCATAGGCTTCGTCATTGTGTTTTTGGCGCTGTTGCTGGGCGTGCCGCTCGCGCTCCTTCTGGCTAGCCAGTCGTTTCCTCTTCTGCCCACGTTGCTGTCCGGCGGGGTCGTGCTCCTCCTCCTGATGCTGACCGCCGCCCTGCTAAACGGGCCACTCCTGGCCTTCTACGAGACAGCCTGGACCCTCGCCTGGGAGCATCTGCGAGGGTCCACCCCCTCGGAGGAGTTGCTTGTCGCCACCGAGATATAGAAGAGGGCCCATACCGCGCGCCGCTTTTCAGTTCGCGCAACCGTGCTTACAATCCGGCCATGCAGCAGCAGGGGCGGGGCACATCGGAGGGCGTTGGGCGCGTTTGGGCCAGCGCGCCGGGCAAGGTCATCTTGTTCGGCGAGCACGCCGTGGTTTACCATCGCCCTGCTATCGCTGTACCGATTCAACAGATCAAGGCCCACGCCCTGGCCACGGCGGGGCGCGCGGGCACGGGCATCGTGCTGCACGCCGAGGATATAGGGCGCCACTACCTGCTCGATGTGGCACCGCCGCTTGAGCCGTTGGCCTACACGTGCCGGGCGGTGCTACGCAAACTGAAGATCGAGCAAGAGCCCGATGTGGAGATTTTTCTGCGGAGTGAGATCCCCATCGCCAGTGGACTGGGCAGCGGAGCGGCCACCGCCGCCGCCATCGCCAGGGCACTGGCTCGCTGGCTGGGCTGGGAGCTCTCCCCGGCCCAGCTATCCACCATCGTCTATGAAACCGAGAAGATTCACCACGGGACCCCGAGCGGCATAGACAACACGGTGGTCAGCTATCAGATGCCTGTCTGGTTTCAGCGCGCCCAGCCGGTGGAACCCTTCCCGATTGGCGCACCGCTCTCCCTTCTTGTCGCCGATACGGGGATCGCCAGCCCCACACGGGTGGCAGTGGCCGAGCTACGCGAGCGATGGGTGCGCGAGCCGGAACGCTTTGAGGGCCTGTTCGATCAGGTAGCCACCGTCGTCCGCGCGGCTCGTACGGCTCTGGAGCGCGGCGACGCCCCAGGGCTAGGCCGACTCATGAACGAGAATCAGGGGCTGCTGCGCGAGTTGGGCGTGAGCGCGCCACAAAACGACAGGCTGGTCGAGGCTGCGCTCGCCAGTGGGGCGCTCGGGGCAAAGCTAAGTGGCGGGGGGCTAGGCGGCAACAACGTGATCCTGGTGCAGCCCCACACTCGCGAGGGGGTGAGCCAGGCACTACGCGAGGCTGGGGCCGTGCGGGTGCTAGCCACCCTGCTCGGCCCCACCTGACCAACTTTAACGGGGGGAACGATGCGAAAGATAGCATGGGGCATACTGGGCACAGGGCGAATCGCAGGCAACTTTGCAGCCGACCTGGCGCTCCTACCGGACGCCGAACTGGTGGCAGTGGGGTCACGGAGCGAGGCGACCGCTCAATCCTTTGCGGGACGGTTTGGCGCGCCGCATGCGCATGGCAGCTATGAGGCACTGGCCGCCGATCCGGCTGTGGAGGTTATCTACATTGCCACGCCCCACCCCCTGCACGCGGAGAACATGAAGCTCTGCCTGCGCGCGGGCAAAGCGGTGCTGTGCGAGAAGCCCTTCACGCTCAATGCACGGGAGGCGGAGGAGGTGATCGCCCTGGCGCGGGAACAGAAGCTCTTTCTTATGGAGGCGATGTGGACCCGCTTTCTGCCCGCAGTCGTCAGGGCGCGCGAGTTGATCGAGCAGGGGGCCATCGGCGAGGTTCGGCTCCTGCTGGCAGATTTCGGGTTTCGGGCGGCATTTGATCCCCATCACCGCCTGTTCGACCCCCAGTTGGGCGGCGGTGCCTTGCTCGATCTGGGGGTGTACTGTGTGTCGTTGGCTTCAATGCTGTTTGGGCCACCCGACCCGCATGGCGAGCCTGGCCCACCTTGGCCCTACGGGTGTGGATGAGCAGGCAGGCGTGGTTTTTTCCTACAGCGGCGGGAAAACAGCGGCGTTTACCACCTCCTTGCAGGTCAACTCGCCCATCGAGGCGCGCGTGATTGGGACCACCGCCCAGATTCTGTTGCAGCCTCGCTGGTATCGCACCAGGGGGCTCACCCTTTCGACCCTGGGTGAAGCGGATCAGCACTTTGACTTCCCTATGGAGGGCAACGGCTACCAGTTCCAGGCGGCGGCTGTGGGCGAGTGCCTGCGCGCCGGAAAGCTGGAAAGTTCAGTCATGCCGCTTGACGAGACGCTCTCGATCCTGCGCACCATGGATGCCCTGCGGCGGGAGTGGGGGCTCCGCTACCCCTCCGAGCGCTTATGAGTCGTGAGCGAATCGCACCGATCCCGCCACAACCCGCCATCTGGCGATTTGACGCAAAGGGTGACAAATTGGGGAAAGACGGTGGAAAAGTTGGCATGCGGGATGTGGAGAAGCGGGCGCTGTCGGTAGATAGCAGGTGTGGAAAGTGTGGGGAACTTCCTTTCCCGCAGCAAGCATCCAAAAGCTGAAGGGGACGTTGGCGGCTTGGCGGTACGCATGGCCGAATGATGGCGGAAGCAAGGAGTAGCGTATTAACCGACCTACTTCACGCAAGTTGCCCTGCCTCCACTACCACGCGACCTGCCTTGATCACCGTATGCACCAGGTTAATACCAAAATGGTAGGCCAGATGGGCATGGGATGGGGCATGGAGCAGCACCAGGTCCGCTTGTTTACCCACTTCCAGGCTTCCTACCCGGTCCGCACGACGGAGCGACCAGGCAGCATTGATGGTGGAAGCTACAATCGCCTCGGCAGGAGTCATGGCAAGCTCGCTGCAGGCCAGGGCAATCATCATGGGCATGGACTCGCAGAAGCAACTGCCCGGATTGAAGTCGGTTGCGAGCGCCACCGCCACGCCACCCTCGATCAAGGCACGCGCGTCAGCGTTGGGCTGGCGAAGGGTGAAGGCTACCCCTGGCACCAGGATGGCGACTGTCTGGCTTGCTGCCAGGATGGGGATATCTGAGGCAGAAAGCTGCTCCAGATGATCCACGCTATCCGCCCCAAGCTCCGCCGCAAGGCGGGCCCCACCCCCCGCCGCCAGTTGGTTAGCGTGCAGGCGCAGCCGTAGGCCCCTTGCCCGCGCCTCTGCCAGGATGCGCCGCGCCTGATCAACCGTGAAGATTCCCTCATCGCACCACACATCGCAGTACTCCGCCAGCCCCTCTGCCGCCACCTCCGGCAGCATCTTATCCACGACAAGTGACACATAGGCTTCAGGCTGCTCGCGAAAGGCTGCCGGGATCACATGCGCCCCCAGGAAGGTAGAAACCACCTCCAGAGGATGGGCAGCCCCAAGTTGTTTGGTGACGCGGAGCAGCTTAAGCTCGGTGCTCAGATCTAACCCGTAGCCACTCTTCGCTTCCACAGTGGTGGTGCCGTGGCGCATCATCGTATCGAGGTAGCCCCATCCAACCTGGAAGAGCGCCTCCTCGGTGGCCTCGCGCGTGAGGCGGGTGGTCGCATGGATGCCGCCACCGGCTGCCAGGATCTCTTCATAGGTGGCGCCCCTGGCACGCAGCGAATATTCCTCCGCGCGCGTGCCGGCAAAAACAAGATGGGTGTGCGGGTCCACGAACCCTGGCAGCACCGTGCCCCCGGCTGCATCCACGCGACGGGTTCTCCCTGTTAGCTGGACGAGGGACTTGACAGTCTTCTCCTCCCCCACCGCCACGATCTGCTGCCCCGCGATGGCCACAGCCCCCCCGCGCACGATCCCCAACTCTGACAGGGCCGCCCCGCGCCGTGGGGCGCGGTTGGCACCCGCCACGGTCACGAGCTCGCCAATGTTTTCCACCAACAAATCTATGTGCATGGCCAGTTCAGGGGGTAGTTGGGCATTGGGCTGGAAACCATCATATAGCTTCCATAAGAAAGCGACGATACAGGGCACTCACAAATTGCGGCTCGCCCTTTCTTCGGAACCACTCTTCAGGGTCTAGCGTGAGGGCGCGGTCGGGTGCCGGCCAGTTTGCTGGATCTATGCGCGCATGAAAGGTTTTATAAATCGCGGCAGCCTCTTTTTCGCTGCCATCGGCACGGAGCAGGCCGCAGTGGCGGAGGGCTACGCTTTTGTCGAAGGGCGGCTGCTGAAACAGTTCCTCTGGCGCATCGGCCCACACGGCATGCCAGAGGAGCGGCACGCCAGCCTCGTAGAGGGTGGACAAAGCCTCCCCCAGAAAATCGGCTTGTTCTGCCTCCTCTAGCAGACCTTCCGGCGGCCCATGGCTCTCCGACTCATCGCCTGCCGGACGCTGCGGCTCCCGGTGGGTGCCCGGCGGGAGGGTCGGCGCACCTAGCGCGGCGCAGCCTACCTCGCCCGCCCCCAGGGCCCGTGCCAGGAGAACCCAGAAGAGCGGCCAGGCGGCATCCGCCCCCCCGCGCGCGATCGGCAGAGCCGTACGGATTGGCAGAGAGCGCCAAAGTTTTAACACTGGCTGCCCATTCCGCGAGCGAGGGTGCCCCCGCCTGAAACAAAAGTTGGAGCGAGTCGCTATACATCAGGTGCTCAGACTGAGCACCCGAGGCCAGGGTATCCCACCAGCCCAACGCCTCGTCTGGGTTGGCGGGCGGCACGGCGCTGAGTAGCCCACCCGCCCCCGCATCCAGGGCACCCAGGGCTGGATGGTCACCCAGATGGGTGGCAAGCCTGCCCCATACGTGCTGTTGGGCTTCCACCAGGGGCCTCCTCCCATACAGGTTCGCGGGCTCCCAGAGGCTCTCCCAACCATTTGTGATCACGCGGGGTATCGCAGGCCGACGCGCAGCCAGCGGGTCCATGGCAAGCAGCCACTGCGGCAAAAAGAGGGTGCCGCCCAACTGACCAAGGAGGGTAAGATGCAGGACGAGCCCCGCATCCGCCGCCGCATCCAGCAGCAGGATCATCCGATCAATGACCGAGGAGCGCAGGCGTTCCGGCTCCGGCTGCAGCGCCGCCCAGGGGACAACGATGCGCGCAAAATCAAAGCCCAACGAGGCTAGATGTTCCAACTCATCGCTCACCTCCGGCTGATCGAATGTCTCATCCCCTAGAAAGAAGGGTCCCTTTCGGCGCGGCCAGTAGACGCAGCCGCTGTGTCCTCTCTTGCTTGCCATAGGTAGCTTCCATTTCCTGCTCTAACAGCTTGGTATATACCTCCTCTATCGCCGACAAGGCAACGCGCTCCCTTTCTTGAGCTCGGGGACAGCACGCTCTGCAGGCGTAAGGTCTCGCTAGATGGTAACACCCAACACCGAGCAGGGCAACGTTTTTCTAGTTTATGGCCCCTGCTCTGCAGAGACGGTAGCCTGTTTTCGCATTTGACAAGGGGGCTCCGCTGAGTATACTCCTCTTCAAGCGTTCAGCCCGGAACGCAGCGCACTCGCAAGCGAGGCGCGGGGTGCGGGCAGGAAGCGGGTCTCGTGCAGCCAGTGGCTGGGCAGATCAAACAAGCAGAGAAAGCTAAAACCGACTGGCGGCAGGCGCCGCGCAGCGGTTTTTTTGTCGCCCCACGCCAGGCGGCGCGCATCCCAAACGGATGCCAGCGAGCAGGCGGGAGTTGACAAACGGGGAAAGAGTGCTATACTCTTCCTTCGCTGCGGGAACGCAGCCGAACCTTGCCAACAGAAGAGTGATAGCAAGCAACGCTCAAAAACGGTAACACGTCGAATCAAGTCTCGGCTGCGGTCGAGCTTTTTCACGGAGAGTTTGATCCTGGCTCAGGATGAACGTTGGCGGCATGCTTAACACATGCAAGTCGAACGCACGTCTTCGGACGTGAGTGGCGAACGGGTGCGTAACACGTAGGTGACCTGCCCGCGAGTGGGGGATAACCCTCGGAAACGAGGGCTAATACCGCATGAGCTTGGTGCATCACGCGCTAAGCAAAGCTTAATGTGCTCGCGGAGGGGCCTGCGGCCTATCAGGTAGTTGGTGGGGTAACGGCTCACCAAGCCGATGACGGGTAGCTGACCTGAGAGGGTGGTCAGCCACAGGGGAACTGAGACACGGTCCCCACTCCTACGGGAGGCAGCAGTGAGGAATCTTGGGCAATGGGGGCAACCCTGACCCAGCAATGCCGCGTGAAGGATGACGCCTTTCGGGGTGTAAACTTCTTTTGTGTGGGAGCAGCAAGGAGCGTACCACACGAATCAGTCACGGCTAACTACGTGCCAGCAGCCGCGGTAATACGTAGGTGGCGAACGTTATCCGGAGTGACTGGGCGTAAAGGGTCCGTAGGTGGGACGATTTGTCTGGTGTGACAATGCCTGGCTCAACTAGGCGAGTGCACGGGAAACGGTCGTTCTGGAATCAGGTCGAGGTCGGTGGAATTCCCGGTGTAGTGGTGGAATGCGTAGAGATCGGGAGGAACGCCTAAGGCGCAGGCAACTGGCTAGGCCATGATTGACACTGAGGGACGAAAGCGTGGGGAGCGAACAGGATTAGATACCCTGGTAGTCCACGCTGTAAACGATGTGTGCTAGCTGTGTGGCCTTGAGTGGCTGCGCGGCGCAGCTAACGCGTAAGCACACCGCCTGGGGAGTACGGCCGCAAGGCTAAAACTCAAAGGAATTGACGGGGGCCCGCACAAGCAGCGGAGCGTGTGGTTTAATTCGATGCGACGCGAAGAACCTTACCTGGGCTTGACATGCTGGTAGTAGGGGAGGGAAACCCGACCGACCCGCAAGGGAGCCAGCACAGGTGCTGCATGGCTGTCGTCAGCTCGTGTCGTGAGATGTTGGGTTAAGTCCCGCAACGAGCGCAACCCCTGGTCGGTGTTTTACATGTCACCGACGACTGCCCGGTACCAATCGGGAGGAAGGTGGGGATGACGTCAAGTCAGCATGGCCCTTATGTCCAGGGCGACACACACGCTACAATGGCGCGTACAATGGGCAGCCACCCCGCGAGGGGGCGCGAATCCACAAAGCGCGTCGTAGTTCGGATTGGAGTCTGCAACTCGACTCCATGAAGGCGGAGTTGCTAGTAACCGCGCGTCAGCCACAGTGCGGTGAATGCGTTCCCGGGCCTTGTACACACCGCCCGTCACGTCATGGGAGTCGCTAACACCTGAAGTCGGGTAGCTAACCTCTGGGAGGCGCCTGCCGAGGGTGGGAGTGGTGACTGGGACGAAGTCGTAACAAGGTAGCAGTACCGGAAGGTGCGGCTGGATCACCTCCTTTCTAGGGAGACCTAGTCTCCTGACTTACTAACGGCCGAACCGGGCCGCGCGTGCTTGCTGTCACTCTTCTGCCGACAAGGCAGATGCTCTTACCTTACCAACTGAAGAGAATGCGAGACAAGAAGCGTCGTGCGAACTCAGGCAGCGCACGAAGCTAGAACAAGCACATGGTGGATGCCTAGGCAAACCGGACCGAAGAAGGACGCGGCAGGCGGCGATACGCCGGGAGGAGCGGTCAACACGCGCTATGACTCCCGGATTTCCGAATGGGGTAACCCAACGGTGTGACCCACCGTTATCCCTGGCTGAACACATAGGCCAGCGGAAGGGCACGCGGGGAATTGAAACATCTCAGTACCCGCAGGAACAAAGATCATTCCCTTAGTAGTGGCGAGCGAACGGGGAGCAGCCCAAACCTTAGTCATGCCAAGCTGGTCGGCGTTGTGACTAAGGGGTTGTAGGAGTGTGTGGGAAAGGCGACCGACTTTCCACGGAGTTACCAAGTGAGCGGCTAGTCGAACACGTCTGGAACGCGTGACCATAGCGGGTGAGAGTCCCGTAGACGAAAGCCGACCCACCTCCGTCACACCACCTGAGTACCAGCGGGCACGCTAATCCGCTGGGAAGCTGGGAGGTCCACCTCCCAAGGCTCAATATCCGGTTTGACCGATAGTGAACTAGTACCGTGAGGGAAAGGTGAAAAGTACCCCGGTGAGGGGAGTGCAAAGTACCTGAAACCATGTGTTTACCAACCGTCAGCGTAGTGGGGTGGCTTGCCACTCTCTACCATGGCGTGCCTTTTGGAGAATGAGCCAGCGAGTTACTGTTCTGTGGTGAGGCGAAGCGAGATACACGCACAGCCGCAGCGAAAGCAAGTCTGAATAGGGCGACAAATCGCAGGACGTAGACCCGAAACCGAGTGAGCGACCCATGATCAGGGTGAAGCGTGCCTAACCGCACGTGGAGGCCCGTACCGGTATCAGTTGCAAATGGTTCGGATGAGTTGTGGGTAGCGAAGAAATTTCAATCGAACTCGGCGATAGCTGGTTCTCCCCGAAATCGCTGTAGGGCGAGCCTCGTCCAGGGATGGTGGAGGTAGAGCACTGGTGGGGTGCGGGCTCCGCAAGGGGTACCAATCTCCGTCAAACTGCGAATACCATCATCTGTCGGGCGGGAGTTGGAGTGTGGGTGATGACATGCACACTCGAAAGGGAAACAACCCAGACCAACCGCTAAGGTCCCCAAGCGTATGCTCAGTGGGCAAGGAAGTGGGAGCACCCAGACAGCCAGGAGGTTGGCTTAGAAGCAGCCATCCTTGAAAGAGTGCGTAATAGCTCACTGGTCGAGTGCTGCTGCGCCGACAATGTACCGGGGCTAAGCATACCACCGAAGCGTTGGACAGGTCTTCGGGCCTGTGGTAGGGGAGCGTTGCCACGTCAGGGAAGCCGGACCCGCGAGGGCCGGTGGAGGCGTGGGAAGCGAGAATGCTGGCATGAGTAACGTATCTATGTGCGAATCATAGACGCCGCAAGCCTAAGGGTTCCGACGGAAGGGTCGTCCCCGTCGGGTAAGTCGGGCCTAAGCCGAGGACGCGAGTCGTAGGCGATGGACAACAGGTCAATATTCCTGTACCGGCTGAGAGGAGCTAAGCAGGGACGCGGTGCGCAACACCAGCCTCTTATTGGATTGAGGTGCCAAGCGTGTAGGCCGTTGAGGGGGGTAGGCAAATCCGCTCCCGGAGGCCGAGGCGTGATGGCGGGCATAGCCCGAAGTGGTGGGAGGCGCCGCCCAGAAAAGCTGCTACGCGATGAGACTCAGTCGCCCGTACCGCAAACCGACACAGGTAGGCTGGTAGAATATACCAAGGCGCGCGAGCGAACTCTGGTTAAGGAACTCGGCAAAATAGATCCGTAACTTCGGGAGAAGGATCGCCCTTGATCGTGACGAGGCATGCCCTCCGAGCGGTTGGGGGCCGCAGTGAAAGGGCCCTACCGACTGTTTACCAAAAACACAGGTCTCTGCGAACACGGAAGTGGAAGTATAGGGGCTGACACCTGCCCAGTGCCGGAAGGTTAAGAGGAGAGGTTAGGCGCAAGCCGAAGCTTTGAATCGAAGCCCCGGTGAACGGCGGCCGTAACTATAACGGTCCTAAGGTAGCGAAATTCCTTGTCGGGTAAGTTCCGACCCGCACGAAAGGTGTAACGAGTGGGGCACTGTCTCAACCAGAGACTCGGTGAAATTGCAGTGACGGTGAAGATGCCGTCTACCCGCAGCAGGACAAAAAGACCCCGTGGAGCTTTACTGCAGCTTGTCATTGTGTCTGGGTGTGGTCTGCGTAGGATAGGTGGGAGGCTGTGAAACTGGGCTTGCGGGCTCGGTGGAGCCAACGGTGAAATACCACCCTGACGATACTTTGACCCTAACCCCTGACCGTAATCCGGCAGGGGGACCGTGACAGGTGGGCAGTTTGACTGGGGCGGTCGCCTCCGAAAGAGTAACGGAGGCGCCCAAAGGTACCCTCAGGCGGCATGGAAACCCGCCGTAGAGCGTAAAGGCGCAAGGGTGCTTGACAGTGAGACCAACAAGTCGAACTGGTGCGAAAGCAGGGCTTAGTGATCCCACGGTACCGAGTGGAAGGGCCGTGGCTTACCGGATAAAAGCTACCCCGGGGATAACAGGCTAGTCTGCGCCAAGAGTTCACATCGACGCGCAGGCTCGGCACCTCGATGTCGGCTCGTCACATCCTGGGGCTGGAGTCGGTCCCAAGGGTTGGGCTGTTCGCCCATTAAAGTGGTACGCGAGCTGGGTTCAGAACGTCGTGAGACAGTTCGGTCTCTATCCGCTGTGGGCGTAGGTGATTTGCGTGGGGCTGCCCCTAGTACGAGAGGACCGGGGTGGACCGACCGCTGGTGGACCGGTTGTCGTGCCAACGGCATGGCCGGGTAGCTACGTCGGGGAGGGATAACCGCTGAAAGCATCTAAGTGGGAAACCGGCCACAAGACGAGATCACCCCTTCGCAAGAAGAGAGGGCGCTGGCAGACCACCAGTTGGATAGGCCGCAGGTGCAAGGGGGGCAACCTCCGCAGCCGAGCGGTCCTAACGCCCGAGTGCTTCGTCCCGTCGAGCCTGGGTTGGCACGACGCTTCTGTCTCGCATTCTCAGCAGTTCAACAACAAACCAAGCCCCTTCGCAGCCCGCGCGCGGCAGCGGAAGGGGGGTGATTGCAGCGGTGGGGTCCCACCCGGTCCCTTCCCGAACCCGGCAGTTAAGCCCACCTGCGCCGATGATACTGCCTCCGCAGGGAGGTGGGAAAGTAGGTCATCGCCCCCCTTCCCTTGCCGCGCGCCTTTTGTTTCAGGCTTACACTTTGATCTTTGAGCGCTCTGCTCCCCAGCAGGGCGCTTTTTGTTTGCGGGCTTGCAGGAAGTCCCATACTATCCCCCATCCCAGTTATTCGTCAGCCCACATCGAAAGGTGCCATTCTATGGGGGCCGCAACAGCCCATCCGCCGCTTCACACGGCGGAACACATTTTAACGCGGCTAGTCCACCAACGGTTTCCGACGTTAAGCGAGTTCAGCACGCGCTTGAAGAGTCGCAAGGGGGTCATCACCTTTGCATACCAGGGACAGGTCAGCGAGGCGGATCGTGCAGCCCTGGAAAGCGCCCTGCGTGCGCTCTGTGAGGCAGCATTGCCTGTGACAGAGCTCTACCTGAGCAGGGCTGACGCAGAGGCGCGCCTGCCGAATATGCAGCAGGTGCCAGAAGACGCCACGCTTGTCCGCGTCGTGCGAGTGGGCACGGACGAAACGTTAGCCGACGAGCGCGCCTGCATCGGCCAGCATGTTGCCCACACGGGTGAGATCGTCAACCCACGCCTGCCCACGCTCCGCGAGGAAGCGCCCGGCTGCTGGCGTCTTAACCTGGTAGTAGCTTGACAGCAACGAGGAAAGACACAAAAAAGGCGCCCCAATCCTGGGGCGCCTTTTTTTTGTTATAGTTGACACGGCTTGGTCTATCAAGGAAGCCATTCAGCAGGGTCCGCAAATTCTCCCCCTGCAAAAGGTTTCTGCCAATCACCGGAGAAGGGCGCGCCCACGTGGACCTCGAAGTGCAGATGGGAACCAAAGCTGTACCCTTCGTTTCCCTGCCGTCCAATCCGCTGCCCCGCCTCTACGCGATCCCCTGTCTTTACCTCTGCTATGCTATTGTGGCTATACAAGGAATACACATTGTCCCCATGATCTAGCACGATTGCCTGCCCGCCACGACAAGCGTTGGGGGCCTCGCAATACAGGGGCCCCACGTGAGCCACTGTTGCATCATCCACAGCGAAGATCGGGGGTTCACTGCCGTCAGAAAGGCGCGGGTTGGCTACGTCAATGCCTGTATGATGGCCACCCACCTGATAGTCCACCGCGACCCCAAACTCTTTAAAGATTTCAGGCATCGGCAGCAAAGGGGACGCCCGAAACTGTGCCGAAGCGTGCAGTTGGCTGTACTCAGGCAAAGCCGTGACAGCCGACTGGAACTGCTCAATCAGGGTTTGCAAGGTGTCATCGCCCATATGAAGCGGTGAATAGCCTGCAAGGATGGGCTGAATCCAGGTAGTGACCTCGCTGTTGCGCACCGACATCCCACGCTGGGTTCGCTGCAACATCTGGTCCGCGATATGTCTTGCTTGCACGAAGAGGCGAGACTCGTCGCGCCCCATCAACTCGGCGCGAATGGCGTCTCGATCCCCCTTGGTTCGATTCATCAAGTCATCCATCTCATACAGGGTGAGTGGATGACCCAAAAGACTCGTTGCGGTACGCTGAGCGTAAAGCGTGGCAGGGTTATGGATAAAGGGCCAGAGCCGCTCTGATCCGTCGCGCAGGGCTGCATAGCCTGTTGCCATGTAATACTGCTCTGCCATGCCAAGCAACTCAATGGCAGCCGCTTGCGGATCCTGCCTTCCCAGCCGTACCTCTTCCACCAGGGCGGGCGCCAGGGCAAGCAACTCCTGCGTGCTGCTATCGGAGAGAGCAGTGCCGAAGGTCTGATCGTACAATTCGGAAAAACGATTGGTAAAAAGCTCGACCGCCTCTGCAGAGGGGACCGCTACGGAGGGCTGCGCAACAATGGCAGAAAACTGCTCCGAGATGGCCATGGCCTCCGCTACATACTGAGCGGTGGTCTTCTGGTTAGCAGAGGATTGCGTCCAATCGGCGCTCTGATCAAGCGTACGACCACTGTTGTACACAGCGATGGCATCTGCCAAGCGATCAGCAAATCCTTCAGGATCACGCTCTGCAAAATCTTGCGTCAAGCCCCAATGCACCAGATGGCGCGCCACCCCTGCCACACTATTCTCAAATACCTGGGGGTCGGCATTGCTGGCCAAAAGCACCGAGCGATCCGCTCGTCCCTCTTTCCATGCCTGCCACTCGTTACGGAAGGCCCAGTCGAAACCCAGGCCCCCATGCTCCTCGATGTCCAGCACATTTTGTACAAAATTGCTACGCTGAGGGTTGGCCCATCCATTCCAGGTGCGAGGAACAATCTGGGCCACCCCTGCGGCCCCCGCACTGCTGATACGGGTTTCCTGCAATCTCCAGCCAGCGTTGTTCTGCTCTAGCCGCAGGATCCCCATCAGATCACCGGGGCGAACATTGAAGAAGGTAGCCACCTCCTGCACGGTTCCAACCAGGTAGCCCTTCGCCTCGGGCGGCATCGCCTCGATATCGGCAAAGAGAGTATCGCCATAGGTGGCAAGAATGGACTGCCCCTGGCTCGAGTTGTAGGCCACCCCCTCTTCGGCCACCACATGTTGCCCTATGACGCCAAAGGAGCCATCGCTGCGCAGGTCAGGGCTATCATAGCTGCTAAGGACCGGGGCGGGCACCTCGCTACCCAACGGGGCACCAGGGCGGCGAATAAGCAAATTCTGCCCCGACGCCACCTGCTCCGTCATTAATTGGTTGTCAGCCTGGATTTGAGCCACGGTAGTCCCGTAGCGGGTGGCAATGTCGCTCAAGCCCTCATCTGCTTGAATACGATAGACGATGAATGTGTCACTGGGTCGCAGGGCAGAGGGTAAATTGGCAGTGCTTTGCCCGGCTACCAGGGCTGAGATCGGCGCAGTCTCGGCGTTAGCGTGGTAAGCCCCCGTGACCTGCGCGACGAGCGGAAGAACGCCCGTCTGCTGGGCCGCTGCATTGTAGGGGAAAAGGATAGGCATCCGACTACCGCCGCGCAGATCGAGCGTAACCGGCTGGCTGAACGCATCTACGGAATCAAGGTTCAGCAGCCACAAGATATCTTGCTCTTTGTAGCCGTAAGTCGTCAGCCTGTTTACCAAACTTTGCAATTCGCTGCGTGACTGAATGACGAAAGTCTGGCGCCCCTTGGTGTGAGGCAGGTTATCGAAAAAGTTCGCTACCTTCTGGCTCGCCTGGGCGACCTGCTCGGCTTGGGTGCGCGCCTGCAACGTGCTAACCAACGAGTGCGCCGCCGCCGGCACGGGCCGCGCCGCACGAACCCCCATCTCGCCCGTAGTCAATGCAGGGCGCGCGCTGGTAGTCGGTGACAGGGTGCTACGAACAGCCTCGGGAATCGAAGGCAGCTTCAGCTCCCCCAAAGCAGGGGCAGTACTGCCATAGGCAGCCGTGGCGCCCATCCCTGCCAGCCCAAACAAGATCATGCCCAGGCGCGGGCTAGTGGCGAAGGTGCGACGGGCGATCGTGCTAACCAGCCCCGGACTTCGATCCTGAGCGAACATGGCAAAGGTAACCTTCTCCATGTTCTCGGCACGCTCGGCCAGGTGGTTGTGAATCGTTGTCTCAGCCTCTTCCAGGCGGGTTACCCAGCGAAGGCGCTTGACCATCCCAAATTTGGCCTCGGCCGCCGCCTCGATGCTCTCGATGTCACGGCCAACCTGATGGAGATGCTGCTCCGTCGCCTGCGCCTCCTGTTTGAGGAGCGCGCGCGAGCCCTGGATCACCCCTACACCTAACTGGAGCGTTCGCGAAAACGCTTCTGTCCAGCGCGAGGCTTCCCCTAGGTCACGAAAACGGGGCGCTTGATACCGCTCGTTGATCTGGGTTAGGACATGTTGCAACAAAGCCTGTCGCACGTCTGTGGCATATTGAAGTTGCTCAATCGCAACGCGCGGGTCCTGATGGGTAACAGGATTCGGCTGAATCTGCTCGATAGCCCTGAACAATCCAGGTGCTACCTGATCGCTAAACTCAAATAGGGAGAGCGACTAGGCCTCGCTCTAGTGTTTCCTTGATTCCGGTTAATTCTTCAGAAAGGGGACGGCCCAGCAAGCGCCCAATCGTTTGCGCGGTGATCAAGGCACGTTTGTCTGCGCGCCAAAATTGCAAAAGCAACTCAACGCCAAAATGCTCACCCCTCACAAAGGAAATGAGCTCGAGTACCCGATCAAGGGTCTGCTGAATTTGTTGCTCGTACGGGAGATTTCCCGGAACCCTACGACGCCCCAGCGTCCCTTCAGTCACGAAGGCATCCACTTTTACTTCTCCCTCGGGGCCGCACGTAACGTCCCTGACATCAGAAAACATGTTCTAAGAACAGGATTCATTTTAGCATTCCGTTCTTAGTAAGTCAATTACTATTGTTAGGCAACAGAAAAGCCCGATAGCTGTTTCTATCAGGTGAGTAAGACGATCTTGGACAGAGTCGAATCGCACTACACCTCCTGGGTAAGGTAGGGTAATTGTTAGCGCCAACCCTGTCTCTTCAAACCGCCGGAGCAGTGGGCTTCCACGATTCTCGAAGTCTCCGTTAGGCTTGGTAAGCTGTCCCATGATAATATAGCAGTTCGTGAGGATGTCAAGCTATGTGAATTGTGAGGTTTCCATTGCCGTGTTATCTGGATAGCCTGACTCCTCCAGATAGCAAAAAGTTTACCACTGGTTTCCCTGTTAATCGAGTACCCTCCAGGGGTATCTTCTCAGGGACTTTCGTCCCGAACGGACGTGGCGAGGTGCATGAAGACGAACTCGGAAGACAGTAGCAGTATAACAGGCGCGGACGGGAGTACGAAGGGGATCAGGAAATGGGTTGTATGCAGCTTTGGAAATTCGCTTGTCCCTTCTACAATGGGTTTCCATTGATCGGAGGAAATCAGCCATGAGCCATTCGAAATCACGCCCCCACCCTGCCTGGCGACACCTCGTCGCGCTGACCTGTGCGCTGCTGCTGGGGCGAACCGCTCTTAACGTCGAGGACGGGCAGTTCGAGCGGGAATACAGCCGGCTGTACACCATGCTCGTGCTAGGCATTGCAGGGCTTCTCCTGCTTGCCCTGGGAACCGTCTTGGTTGGCACGCTGCGCGAGCGGGCGCGGCGCGCCTAATCGTTCATGTTACGTCCGCAAGGAGACTAAAAGATGGCTCGCGATTGGATGGCAGCCCGCATCGCGGGGTACGGCCCCTCGATCTTTGCCGAAATGACTGCGCTCGCCCGCGAGCTGGAAGCTGTAAATCTGGGTCAGGGGTTTCCTGACTTTGATGGGCCGGACCCGATAAAGGAGGCGGCTCAAGCCGCTATCGCGGCGGGGCACAACCAGTACGCAGTCTCAGCGGGCGAACCCGTGCTGCGCGCCGCCATCGCCAAGCATGCCTTACGCTTCTATGGTCAGCACGTTGACCCCGCCACCGAGATTACGGTGACAAGCGGCGCGTCGGAAGGAATCTGGTGTGCCGCCTTTGCTTTCATCGAGCCGGGGGATGAAGTGATCGTCTTCGAGCCGTGCTTTGACACCTACCTGCCCAATATTCAAATGGCGGGCGGTATCCCCGTTGCCATCCCCCTACGCGCCCCCACATTCGCGTTGGATCCCGATGAGCTCCGTGCTGCATTTGGTCCCCGCACTCGCGCCATCCTGGTAAACACCCCCCACAACCCGACGGGGCGCGTCTTCACCGAGGAGGAGTTGCTGCTTATCGCGAGCCTGTGCCAGGAGTATGACGTGCTGGCCATCACGGATGAGGTATACGAACACATCATCTACCAGGGGGCCACGCACCGACGCCTTGCCACGCTTCCCGGCATGTGGGAGCGGACGCTCACCCTGTCCAGCGGTGGCAAAAGCTTTTCCTGCACCGGCTGGAAGATAGGGTGGGCCATCGGCCCCGCCCCCCTTCAAAACGCCCTGCGCCGCGTCCACCAATTTACTGTATTCGCCAGCACCACCCCTATGCAATATGCCATCGCGGCAGCACTGGAGCTTCCAGATTCTTATTTTGAGACGCTGGCGGAGGACTATCAGGCGCGCCGCGATTTCCTGATGTCCGTTTTGGCACGCACAGGGCTGGAACCGGCCCTGCCGATGGGAAGCTATTTTATCCTGGCAGATATGAGTCGCTTCCCGCACGCCGACGCCGTGACCTTCAGTCGCTTCCTGATTCGCGACATCGGCGTGGCCTCCATCCCGCTGGACACCTTTTATCTCCACCCCGAACATGGCAAGAAACTCGTGCGCTTTACCTTCTGCAAGCAATGGGCAACTCTTGAGGCAGCAGCAGAGCGCCTGACGGCGCTCCAAGCATAAGGGTCCTGACCAGGAAGTAGGAGCCGCCATTCCGCACCCGTGGTGAGCGCAATTTGAGGAAGAAAAGCAGCCGACCGCAACGCGGGCGCGCTCAGGGGATGAGCGCGCCCGCGTTTTTGCGAGGGGGAGGGCCCGGCTACGAACGCCGCGTGGGGCGCCGCGCAGCCGGGGCGGGGTTAGACGATGCGCCGATGGCGCAGGACAAGCCCAGCAGCCACAACCAGACCGAGCAGCAGCATGGCAACTGTTCCGGCGGAAATGGATCGTCGGGCACCCAGCGTATCTAGCGGCGATAGCGGTGGGTGATTCAACAGTGAGCGTGACCGGCACTGATACCAGACCCTCATCCTCGTCGTTGCTGCTGACGCACAGAAGGCCGGTATAGGTGCCTGCCTCCAGGTCGGTCGAGTCAAACGTCACCTCGACGGCGGATGTTTCGCCAGGTTCCGTCTCGCCGGAATCCGGCGCCACGCTCACCCATGGAATGTCAGACATTCCGGACAGACATCCGGTGGCTGCAGCCACCGCAAAGGCATCTACCTCTGCGCCGCCAGGGAAGGCACCGATCACCCTCCCTGCGCCAGTTGTCGTATCAACTTCTACCAGGCCACCGATCGAGGCGTAGGCGGCGAAGTAGAGGATGCCTGTCGAGTCGTCAAAGTCGGCGGACTGCGCGAAGTTGAGGTCAATGCCCAGCGAGCCGACGATGGAGGCACTGCCCGTGTCCGAATCAATTCGAATCAACTGATCCGAGATGATGTCCGCGCTGTACATCTCCCCGTCTGTGTTGACCGCAAGGTTGATCAGACAGCCACCCGTTGTGATGGGGCCGACCAATTCAGCCGTTGCCGCCTCGACATCAACCGTGTAGAGGGCCGCGTTTTCGCAGTCGGTGGCGACTGCGTACATCGTGTCCGATGTCGGATCGCCCGCCATCCCGCTCCAGGTATAACCTGATCCAAGCGGCGTGACGGTTCCAACTATCGTCTCGTCAGCCGTCGCCACATCCTTGGCGATGAGGACATTGTCCAGCGCGTCAAGGATGTACAGGGTCGAGAGGTCGCCCGGCATAAAGTCGCCGCCGCCATAGTCCAGCGTTGCCGGCCCTATCGAGTTGATGTTGCCTGGCGCATCGGTCGTGAACGAGAAAAGCTCTTGCACGGGGAAGATGGCTACGCCATAGGCAAGCGAGCCACCCCCCAGCAGCCCGTCGGAGGGTTCGACTGGCGGCACCCCACCTGCGGGCAGGGGGGCGCGTCCTATGGAAGGTGGCGCTGTGTTGTCCCCAAGGCTCGCCAAGCCGGACGGTGTGACCGGCAACCCGCCGTTGGCTACCTCAAAGATGTTCCACGACAGCGTGCCGTTCCCAACGTTGCTGATGTCTAGCATCTGCGTTGTCTGAGTGTCAGGCTGCTGTATGCTTTCTAGCGACACCGGCTCCACGGCGATATCGGCGATTGCCTCAACAACGAGTGTCACCGGCACGATTACGACCGGCTCATCGGGGTCAGTGCTGCTGATACACAGGCTGCCGGTGTAGGTGCCCGGGAACAGGCCGGTCGAGTTGAACGTCACCTCGACCACCGATACCTCGCCCGGCCCGGTCGAACCATTGGTCGGGTTCACGCTGAGCCACGGGATGTCGGTCGTCGGCTCCTCACACGCCTCGCCGCCGCCGCCCGCCAGCGCATCCAGCATCACGTCGTCCACGAAGAAGTTGGAGATGCCGTTGCCAAAGATCTCCGAGTAGAATTCGACGACGTGGCTACCGCCATCGGCATACTCGTTCACATCGAGCTCGACGAGCGTGTAGACCGAGTAAGTCGCCTGATCCTCGTCCGTCACCTCCCAGATGACCTCGTCATCAATCTGCACCTGGAGGTAGTCCTCGCCCGTACCGCTGGCACTCGGGATTTCCATCCAGAAACTAAGCGTCGCTGTGCCCTCGGGGATCGTCACCTCCTGGGAGACACTACCCTCCTCGTAGGCGTCAATGCCGCCGAACCAGGCCCACCAGGAGCCAGAGTGCGGGCCCGAGCCAACCGGATTACAGAAGTCAAGCGTACAGAGCGGCGTGCCGAAGTTCGTGGAGGATTCGGCCCAGAAGGGGTTCGGCGAGCCCGCCTCGAAGCCCCCGTCCTGGATCACATCCTCTTCCGGCCCCAGCACGCGGGAGCCGCGCCCAGGCACCGCCGCGAAGCCACGCTCAGCACCGGCCGCGGGCAGACCGCTGGTCAGGTCTTCATCAATCTCCCACTCGAGGGGGGTCGTGCCCGTGTTGCCGATTAGGAGCTCCTGGGTCGTCACTGCCTCGCTCGGCTGGACGGCGTCGAGTGAGTCCGGCTCCACGACGATGTTGACGCCCGGCGTGGTGAGGCGTACCGGGACGACGACAATCGGGTTGTCATAGTCGTTGCTGCGAATACACAGCGCCGCCTCATACACGCGGGTATCCTCCAGTCCGGTGGCATCCAGCGTCACCTGGACCACATCCGAGCCGCCTGGCTCGGTCTCGCCTGCGGTCGGCGCCAGGCTCAGCCACGGCACATCCGAGGGTTCCTGGCAGGAGGGCCCCGCCGCGATGGCAAAGGCATCCACCTCTGCGCCCTCTGGGAAATCGCCAAGCAGCGTCGCGGCGCCTGTCGTCGTATCCACCTGAGCCAGGCCGCCGAGGGCGCTGTAGGCGGCGAAGTAGAGGACACCAGTCGAGTCGTCGAAGTCGGCGGACTGCGCGAAGTTGAGGTCAATCCCTAGCGGGCCGACAAACGTCCCGTCGCCCGTGTCGGGGTCAATCTGGAACAGTGCATCGGAGATGATGTCGGCGCTATACATCTCGCCGTCTGCGTTGACTGCAAGGTTGACTAGACAGCCACCCGTCGAGACAGGGCCGATCAATTCAGCCGTTGCCGCCTCGACATCAACCGTGTAGAGGGCCGCGTTGTCGCAGTCGGTGGCGATTGCGTACATCGTGCCCGATGTCGGGTCGCCCGCCATCCCGCTCCACGTGAAGCCACCCCCCTGCGGCGTGACGGTTCCGACTATCGTCTCGTCAGCCGTTGCCACATCCTTGGCGATGAGAACGTTGTCCACCGCGTCAAGCATGTACAGGGTCGAGAGGTCGCCCGGCATGAAGTCGCCGCCGCCATAGTCCAGGGTTGACGGACCTATCGAATTGAAACTTTCCCGGTGCATCCGTCGTGAACGAGACGAACTCCTGCAGGGGGAAGATTACTGCTCCATAGGCAGGCGGGCCATCACCACCCAGCGGACCGTTAAAGGGAGCGATGGGCTCTACCTTGCCAGCAGGGCGAGGGGCCGGACCCGCCGAAGTCGGGGCGCTGTTGTCCAGTAGCGTGACGGATCCGCTCGGGGCAGGGGGTGGAGCGGTTGTGCCAATCTCATCCACGCTCCAAGTGAGGGTGATATTGCCAGCGTTGCTGATGGTGAGGGTCTGCGTCGCCATCTCGCCCGGCTCCAGAGTGGCTTCGATGGGACTCGGGTTCGACCTGGATTTCCGAGTCAAGCGAATTAACCGTTGCAGTGTCGCTCGCGGAAGTCAGCTGGAAGGCTGGATTCTGCTCGAAGAGAATCGCCAGCCCGGCGGAGAGGGAGGGCGATTCATACGAGTACTGGATGGCGGTCTCGGCATCCAGGTTGATCCCTACTGTCGCCGACTCGCCATTATCGTATCCAGGCAGATCAAAGTCCACATCGGCGTACTGGAAGAGGATGTTATTGCTACCCTCGAACAGGATGGCCTGGAAGGTGATCCCACTCGGCGACCCAGCGATGTGGGGACGATTGTGCCACTGCACGACGAAGGCACGATTGGGCGCCGCCCCCAACGTTTCGTAATAAATGCTCCCCAACGGATTCCCATCGGCATCAAAGGGATACAGGTCATCCCAGAAGGGGAAGATGACTGACCCAACCACATTGGGGAGCGGTTCGTTGAAGAAGCTCAAATAGTCAGCAGAGTTCATGCGAACCCCGCCATTGTTACTGATCCCTACGAATGTGACCGGGGTGCCGTAGTATTCGAAGTCGAACGCTACAGGAAGGTCAATCGGGACTATCTCGTCGTCAGACAGATCCAGTGCGCTCCCCGTGTCGCTGATGTCCACAAAATCGAATGTGGGGCCGCCCGGGTCCTCGCTCGTGCTCAACAGATACAGAGGGCCCGTTCGCGCCGTCCAGGTAGCCTCATTGACCACCGCCGCGCCCCCGATCGTCGCCGCTCTCTGTTATAAAGGCACTGGCGCCGGGCACCAGGACGTAGGGGAAATTGGACAGCAACTCACCCTCTTCGCTGTCTAGCAGATCGTGAAGCGTGAGGGTGACAGGGCCAACGTTGGTCACCTCGTAGCAGTAGGTAACCATCGTGCCAGCGGTGACGGTGATGGTATCGGTGGAGGCGCAGATGCCTGCATCGGTACCAACGGTCTTAGTGAGGGACGATCGCTGCCTCGCCCCCGGAGGGTGCAGCAGGCGCAGGGGAGAGGTGGGGGAAGGGGCCGAAGGGCAGGGAAGTGCTCGCCATCGCGTGCGGCACTGCCAGAAAGCCGATTGCTATCAGCAAAACGGCCAGCGGAACGAGGGTAAGGATAGTACGTCTGGCTCTCATGGAAGATTCTCCCTTGTAAAATGGCAAAGTCGGAAAGAAAGTGCAGCCAGAGTCCACGTCCTTCATAAGGAAAGTCTAGGGGTTATCTCGATTCTATCTCCTTTCCGGGCAGCCTGATACGTCACCCTTTATTGCAACTATAAACCACATTGAATAGGGGCGCAAGAGGCAATCTGCGGCTTTCTGGAAAGCGGATCAAGCGCAGGAAGATAAAGGCGCGAGCATGCCTATAGGCGGGGCATTACGGCCCCAGGCGCCGCACAATCAGAGCGGGGTCAGACTTGCGCCAGTAGCCCACGACCAGGTCAGGGGCTCCCGCTGGCACGAGAAGAGGGGAGGCCGCCCAGGCTGAAACGTGGGGTCGCGCAGCCAGAAGGTAGAGGCTGGTAGCCCTTTCAGGGGCGGAGCGTGCGGTCAAAGAAGGCGGTCACGCGTTCCATGAAAAGCGTCCATGTCTCCCCCTGGAAGTTGTGCGGCGCTGAAGGGTAGGCAAAATGCTCCACGGGCAGGGCTGCTGCCGCTACCGCATCGCGCAGGGTTTCGGACCAGGGATAGGGCACCTGCTCATCAAAGGTACCGTGATGGATCGAGAAGGGAGCGGTAGCCTGATCCAGATAATGGAGCGCGCTCATCCGCCTGTAGGCCTCTGGGGCCTCATCCGGCCCCCCCCACTCCGCCACGGGGCCACCAAACTCATCGCGTTGCCACATGGCAAGGATGTGACGGGCATTGTCAGCCATGTCGCCGCTCATCCCCCCGTACACGACCACCCCATCCACCTGCTCCCCGGCCAGCACCGCCACGTTGATCGTGATGCCGCCCCCCATCGAGTGGCCCCACACCCCGACGCGCTCGGGGTCTGCCCATCCCGCCGGCAGCGTGCGCAGCGATGCCAGAAGATTCATCACATCTATGACGTAGCCGGTCCGAAAGTTATTGGGCCCAGCATCGCTCCCCGCATAGTTGCGGTAGTCACTGGCAATCGCTAAAAAGCCGCGCGACGCCAGCCAGTCAGCGGCAGCACGGGTGCCATCGCCCTGGCGGTAGCGCTCCGGGGTGTAGTAGCCATGATTCAATAGCACCACGGGAAAGGGGCCCTGCCCACGCGGGAGGGTCAAATAGCCTGTCACCCGAAGCCCATCGCTGGGATACACCAGGGCATAGCGGCGGAAGGCGTCAGTCTCCGCCAAAAGCTCCCCCACCTGGATGGCCCCCTCCCCGTACTGGCGCGTGGCTAGGGTTTCGATGTAGTAAGGCGCAAACGGGTCGGGCGTGGGGGTGGAGGTCGGTACGATAGGGGTTGCAGAAGGGGAAGGGATAACGCTGGGTAGGGTCGTGGGAAGGCTAGGGGTGATCGTTGGCGTTGCAGGAACAAGGCTAGCGGTAGGCGAAACAGGCGGGGCCGTCAAGGTTGGCGGGAGGGTGGCCGTCGTTGAGGGGGGGCAGGCGCGGCGGGAGGCGGCGATGACGGGGCGGAAGGTCTGACGACGAGGAGGGGCGTCTGGGAAGGAGTGGAAAGGGGAGCAACGGTGGCTGACGAGCGGGGGAGCGTGGGTGGACGGTCTTGCCTGGTCAGTGCTTGTGGGTACGCACCCTGCCAGCAGGACGACTAGCAGCCACAGCCAGCTTCACCCCTCCCTCCCGCATTCCTCCGCCGACGCCGCATCCAGATCCAAAATCGGCTCCCCTTCGAGGTATTCACGCGTGCGATAGCGCGTGATCTTGCCCAGGCGGCGAATGATCTCGCTGATCTTCCGAGTGTTGCGCTCGATAATTTCCAGCGTCGCACGGTCCGGGCTATCCGACGGAAGCTGCCGCGAAAGCAGCGTAGTGTAGCCAAGCAGGACCGTCAGGGGTTGATTGAGTTCATGCGCGGCGGCGCCCGCCATCTCAACCGCTACCTTCTGCCGCTCCGCATCGACAAGTCGTACCTGCGCGAGCTTGAGCTCCTCATAGGCACGCTGCAGATCACGGTAAAGCAGGGAGTTGGAGAGGCCCAGCGCGGCGTACTGGACGATGCGCTCCAGCGAATGCCGTTCGTGGTCCGCCATGAAGTGCGGGGAGCGCCCGCCGGCCACCAGCAGGCCGATAATTTGATCGTGGGCCACCAGGGGCGCAATAGCGACGGTGGTCAGCCCCAGGTCACGGATGACAGGCAGTGACTCCAACGCGGGATCTCCCCGCCGCAGCAAGTGCGGGATATGGCGGTCGGTGTCTGACACCAGCGCCAAGTAAGCGTCCGCCGTCCCTTCCACCTCGGCCAGATCTATGGGGCTGAGGCCGACGTGTGCGGCGAGGTGCGCGGCCTGGGCCGAAGGCGTTAGAAATACCCATGCGGCTTCTACCTTAAAAACGGCGCGCACCGTGTGCAACAGATGCTGCACCACTACCTTCGAATCCATCGTGCTCAGCGCATTGCGGCCAATGGTGCTTAGCGCGGACAGTTCGCGGTTTTCAGCGCGTAGCTCCGCCGTGCCCTGCCGTCGGGCAAGGGGTACGTAGCGCAGCACGAATTGCCCCCCCGCGGGGCGGCCAGCCTCGTCCGTGGCCAAGGCACCGGAAATTTTAAAGGGCGTGGACACGCCATTCCGTGCGCGCATCTCAATCTTTTGCTCATCAATCCGTCCCACTCGCAGCAACTCCAACCAGAGAAGATCGAATTCGAGCGGCTCTTCCCAGTGGCCGACGGGCAAAGGCTTCCCCAACAGGGTGGGACGCTCGGCGTCCTCATACCCTAGACGACGAAGCAGCGACAGGTTGAGAAAGAGCACCTCGTTCTGCTCCGAGGTGAACAGATAGCCATCCTGGAAGTTGTCGAGGAAGTTGAAGTGCCGCGCCATCGTTTCCAGGCGACTTGTTTCACGCAGCGCCTCATCCAGGCGCGCCTGTGTCGCGCGGAGTTCGTCGCGCAAGTCGTTGAAAGTTTTGATCAGGCTCATCGAGGTGGCGCATTACCTGGTTGATTCGACGGCGAATGGGAGGTGGGACTCTAAGGGATGCGCTGCCAGTTAAGGGTGTAGCAGAGGGGTCGCCCATCATCCGGAATGGTGCCACGCGATACCACGATGGGGGCACTTAGGGCTTGCGCCCCTGCTACGATGCTCACGCGGTAACTGATGTTTCCGCCCGAAATGGGGAAGTCATACTGCCCCGGTGGCTCTGCCTTGCTGGTGGCAACCAACTGATTTCCGTACTCATCCACGGCAAGGACAGTAATGCCGGATAGCGGCGCGCCATCCGGGGCACGCACCGTGCCAAAGATGTAATTCCCGCTGCATCCCTCGCTGGTGGCCCCCACGCCCCCCACATTTTGAAAGGCAAAGCCAGTCGGCTGCGCCGTATTGGTAGGGAGCGGCGGGCGGGTGGGGGTGAGCGTGGGGACTAGCGTCAGGGTAGCCTCAGGGGTGGGTGACACCACTATAGGGGTAACCGATGGGGTCGAGAGCGATGCCTGTTGGCACCTGTTCCGGTTCCTCGCCACCCCCTCCTGCCTCTTCCTCCTCCTCTTCTTCCTCTTCCTGGATGAACGAGGGAGTGGGAGAGGCAGGAGGCAGGGCGATCCGTATATCACAACGTTCAGCGGCTTCTGTGGCAAGGGCGGTCACTTGCCTATCAGGCAGGACAGTGGCAGCACTGCGGTACTGCTGGGCCGCGTCACACCATATCTGGCGCTCCTCGAATGCCTGCCCCAGTTCAACATGCGCCTGTGCCAAAAGGCTCTTGGTGTCCAGAAAGTTAGGATCAATGACGAAAACCGCCCGAAATTGATCGGCTGCGGTGCCCCAATCCTCGCTCTCATAAGCACGCTGGCCGGAGCGGTAAGCCGAGGTCAGACGGCGGAGTTGTTGTGCCTCCGCGTCATTTGGACGAACAGCCAGCGCTTGATCAAAGTGGCGGAGCGCATCGCTGAGCACGTCGGCCTCCAGCGCCAGTAGGCCAGCCGCCATGCGTGCCTGAAACAGCCCATCGCTTACCTCTTGCGGTCGGTAGGCTGGCGCCTGGGTGCTGAGAAGGTCAAAGTTGGCGGCGGCGATCTCCCAGTCTTCTTCCGCAAGGGCAGCGGTGGCTTCATCGAAAAGCCGCTCCGCCTCCCCATTGGGGGCGGGTACGGTGACAGTGACACTGACGGCGCTAGCGTCGCTCGCCTCGGGAATGACGGTCAAGGTGGGGATGACGGCCAGACCTGCTTCCCGCTGTTCGACTTGGCGGAGGAGTTGCTCCGCCGCCTCAAAGTTCGGCTCCAAGCGGAGCGCCTCGCGGAAGTTTGCCAGGGCAAGCTCCAAATTGCCAGCTTCCAACTGTTGGCGTCCTGCCTCGTAGTGGTCAATGGCGGCGCGCTTATGCGCCACCTCCCGGTCATGGAGGCCGCGATACACCCCGACCCCCCCGAACCCTACCACCATCAGCAGCACAGCCAGGAACGCCAACGCGAACGCACGCACCCAGAAGCGCCTGCCGCGCATGGAGCGTAGCGGCGAACCCGACCCGCCGCCCGTGCCCTCATCCAGCCGTGTGCCCGGGATGTCCTGCCCGCTGTAACGAGGCGCTGCCGATACGAGCGGCGGCTCAGCGTTACCCCCCGCACGCTCCGTGCGGGCATCGTTTTGCATTTCCAACGGCCTGGCCTCCAACAAAGGTGCAATTACCGTGCTACACCAGGGACAACGCGTCCGCTCACGGCGGACCCATGCCCCACAGGTAAGGCAGCGAACCATATCTTCTGGTCGAGCAGTAAACGAAGATGCCAACTGCAGGCGCTCCCGCAAAAGCCATGTCCCAGCCGGACGACGGGGCGGCATTATAGTCCGCCCTCAACACAAAGTCCAAGTTTCGATTGGGTGAAAAGCCTAATTTGTGGGCACGCGCCGGGATTTGACGAAGAAAGTCGAACTTGTTGGACCCTGCCGACGCTTGTAGAATAGAAAGGTAGCTCCCTGACCCTCACAGAGGCCAAGATGTCTTACCCACCCTGGTAACTCTTTTGTCCGAGCAGCGGGCGTACCGCTCCGCTGGCAGCATGCTGCCAGAAAGGGCCGCGCCCGTCCGGGATTCCACCGCCGCGACTCATGCATCCTCCATGCGTGATTCAAAGCAACCCCTCCTGAAAGGAATCCCCTATGCTCCCCAAAGACGAGAGATCGAGCAGCCGTGTAACGAGCCTGGCACGGCGGCGCGTGTTGACGTTTGCTTCGTTGCTGCTCGTCATCGAGTTTGCCGATGAGGTGGTGTTTGGCGCGCGCGAAGCAGCGTGGCCCATCGTCCGCGCCGACCTGGGCCTGAGCTACGGGCAGATCGGACTGCTCCTCGGCGTGCCATCCGTGATTGCCAGCGTGGTCGAGCCGATTATAGGCATCCTGGGCGATGGGTGGCGACGACGCGCCCTGATTGTGGGCGGTGGGCTGGGCTTTACCGCCTCGCTGCTGCTGTCGGCAGTCGCCCCCTCCTTTCCCCTCCTGTTGATATCGTTTATCCTCTTCTACCCCTCCTCCGGCGCTTTTGTTAGCCTCTCCCAGGCTAGCCTGATGGACAGCAACCCGGCACGTCACGAACAGTTGATGGCGCGTTGGACGGCGGCGGGCTCGATGGGCGTGCTGGCAGGGCCCTTGCTGCTGGCAGGGGCCACGGCCATCGGGTTGGGGTGGCGAGGGTTGTACGCCGCCCTGGGCGCCCTGTCGCTGCTGCTGACCCTGCTCGTCTGGCGCCGCCCCTTCCCCCACCGAGCGAGGAGGCCAGCGAGCAAACCTTACGGCAAGGGCTCGGCGAGGCACTGGCAGCGCTACGTCGGTGGCAGGTGCTGCGCTGGCTCGTCCTGCTGGAGTTCTCGAACTTTATGCTGGACCTGCTGCTTGGCTTTCTGGCACTCTACTTCGTGGACGAGGTGGGCACCACCATCACGATGGCGGGGGGTGCGGTGGCGGTATGGGTGGGCGTGGGGCTGCTGGGGGACCTGCTGCTCATCCCCCTCCTTGAACGCGTTCGCGGGCTGAGCTACCTTCGCTATAGCGCGGGACTGATGCTGATCCTGTATCCAACGTTCCTGCTGCTCCCCACGATTGGGGGTAAGTTAGTCCTGCTGGGGCTGATGGGGCTCGCCAACGCGGGCTGGTACGCCATCCTGCAGGCGCAGCTTTACTCGGCCCTGCCGGGGCGGTCGGGAACCGTCACCGCCATCTCTGCCCTCTTTGGCATCGGCGCGGGCCTCGTCCCTCTCCTGCTCGGCCTCCTTGCAGAGGCTATGGGGTTAGGGGTCATGATGTGGGTGCTGCTCCTGGGGCCAATCGTGCTGCTGCTCGCTCTGCCCCGCGGGATCGTGGAGGGGGCCACGCCGGGCGAAGGGACGTAGCTGACACGACAACGAGCCGTGCGCGGCACCCCTCCCCCTTGCTTTCAAAGTCTCGTTGTCGTATCAATCTCACCCGTCCAATCCCTTATGCCTGGCATCTGATGACTCTACCCTTTCCTCACCCTCCGCTGCTCGTCGTTGTCGGACCCACTGCTGTGGGTAAGACTTCGACAGCTATACAGTTGGCACGCCGCTTTGACGGGGAAATCGTCTCGGCTGACTCGCGCCAGGTGTACCGGGGGATGGATATCGGGACGGCCAAGGCCACGGTGGCGGAGCAGGCCGCCGTGCGCCACCATCTGGTCGATGTGTGCGAGCCTGTCGAGACCCTGACGCTCGCCCAGTTCCAGCGCCTGGCCTACGCCGCGATCGAGGACATCACGCGGCGCGGGCGACTGCCACTGCTCGTGGGGGGCACGGGGCTGTACGTGCGCGCCGTGGTAGAGGGCTACGGCATCCCTGAGGTACCCCCCGATGAGGCACTGCGCGCGACACTGTTCGCCGATGCGGCGCTTCATGGGGCAGAGGCGCTCCACGCACGGCTGGCCGGATGTAGACCCCGAGGCGGCGGCTGCCATTGATGCACGCAACGTGCGGCGCGTGGTACGGGCGCTGGAAGTGTATATCAAGCGCGGCACGCCCATCTCGGTGCTCCAGCGTCGGCACCCTCCCCCCTATACCATCCTGCAGATAGGCCTGAGCCGGCGACGGGATCGCTTGTACGAGCGGGCGGACCAGCGCATCGCTGCTATGGTGGAAGAGGGGCTGATCGAGGAGGTGCAAGGGTTACTCGCGGCAGGGGTCCCGGCTGACAGCGAGGCGATGTCTGGACTGGGGTACCGCGAGACTGTGGCTTTCTTGAGCGGGGCGCTCCCCTCGCGGGAGGCGCTTGCTGCCGAGATCGGGCGCACCACGCGCCGCTTCATCCGCACGCAGGCCAACTGGTTCCGCGAGGGCGACCCGGCAATCCGCTGGTTCGATCTGGACGAGATGCCCTATGAGGAGATCGAGGCAGCCGTGGCAGCCTGGCTCCACGAGGGCGGGGCGCAGAGGAATAGCCCAGGCTCAGAGTGAGGCCCTCGATGGCGGGGCATACCCATCGTTATCTATTATTATGACAAGCTAGACAACAGAGGCGAGGCGTCGCAGCGTTTCCCAGGTGGCGGGTAGTTCGTCCAGAAGGTCGCTGGACAGAACCCCCTGCCCCCCGCGATGCTGGCGGAGCCGCTGCCCCGCGATGCCATGCGCGATGACCCCCAGGCACGCTGCTTCGTAGGGCGCACAGCCCTGCCCCAGCAGGGACCCAATGATGCCGGCGAGCAGGTCGCCCGTGCCTGCTTTGGCCAACGCATCGTTGCCAAAGGGGGCCAGGGCCATCCGTCCGTCGGGCGCGGCCACTACCGTGTGCGCCCCCTTGAGCACGACCACCTGCTGGAATCGCTGTGCAGCCTCGCGCGCGCTTTCCAGCCGTGCCGCTTGAATCTCCCTGGTTTCCCGCCCGAGCAGGCGACCCATCTCGCCAGGATGTGGGGTCAGCACGAGGGTTGCCTCCACTTGCTCCCACCAGGCCCCCTCCCAGGAAGCCAGGGCGTTCAGGCCATCCGCATCCACAACCGTCGGCGGGAGGGAGACGGGGGCGGGCACGCTTGCAGCTTTCAGGGCGCGCGGGGCGAAGCCGAGCGCTGCCTGGGTCGGCTCTGCGCCTTCCAGCCCAAGGAGCCTCCACACAAAGCGGCGCGTCGCCTCCTCGCTGCCCAGGCCAGGGCCGAGCACCAGCGCGTCAGCCTTGGCCAACTGTCTCATGCAGCACGTCAACGGCGGCAGCACGCAGCACGCCCATGTCGTGGGGCAGCAGCAACCATGTAGCGCTCGTCAGGTCGGGGCGGGCGGCAAGAATCGGCTGGATGGGCGCGGGTACGGCCACTGTCACCAGCCCAGCCCCGCTCCGCCCGGCAGCGAGAGCGCTCAGCGCGGGCGCGCCCACATAGTTCACGCTCCCGCCGACGACCAGCGTCGTGCCGAAGGTTCCTTTGTGGCCGCTGGCTGGCCGCGACGGGAGCAGGCGCGCCCCCAGCGCGGGCGTCAGGAACGCTGCAACATGCGCCGCGCCTTCCTCGATTTCTCGATCAATTCCAATGTCTGCCACCGCCAGCTCCCCGAGCACGCCGAGCGCCTTTTCTGTGAGCATGCCCAGCTTGGGCCCGGCGAAGGTCACGGTCAGGTCGGCGGGAACGGTAGCGGGGTCCACATCGCCGCTGTCCCCGTGCAGGCCGCTCGGCACATCCACGGCGACGAGGAGGGGAGCCCGGGCAGCCCCCTCTCGATCCGGCTGGTGAATCCACTCGATGGGGTCACGGGCGGCGGGGCCCCGCGCCGCGCGCAGGGCAGCCAGGATGGCTGCCGCTTTGCCCTCGATGGGGCGAGACAGCCCTGTTCCAAAAAGGGCATCCACGACCAGCCCGACGCGCCCCAGCGCGCGCCGCAGCATCTGCTCCCCTTCGTCCCGCTCCGCCACCAGCATTGACACCTGGCGACGGCGTGCGGCCAGCACGAGCGGTTCGTTGTCGTCGCGCCCCCACAGGTACGCCACCACGCGGGCGCCCCGCTCCGCCAGATCATGCGCCGCCACCAACCCGTCGCCCCCGTTGTTGCCAGGGCCGACCAGCACCAGCACGGCCTCCCGCGCGTCGGCGGCTGCCCAGCGCATGATAGCCTGGGCAACGCCGCGCCCCGCCGCCGCCATCATGGCCTCGTAGGTGTGCCCTGCCTCATCGGCCGCCTGCTCCAGTGCCTTCATCTGCTCGACAGTGTACACCTTCATGGGATTGCCTCGTGCTGCGGGTCGTCGCGTGTCGGGTTACAAGCATAACAGCCAACCCGCAGACAGGCTAGCGCCGCTTGTGTTTTGGGGGCACCTTGCGTTACACTGTCGCCCATGCTGCTCAGGGCCACCATTGCCCCGGCAACCCATCACATCCTAATCAGCCAGCGCCACAGGAGAAACGAGTCATGAAACTGTTTGAGGGGAAAAAAGGGCTGGTGTTCGGGGTAGCTAACAAAAATTCCATTGCCTGGGGGATCACGCAGGCCCTCCATGAAGAGGGGGCGGAGCTAGGCATCAGTTACGCGGGCGAGATGCTTCAAAAGCGGGTGGAGCCCCTGGCCGAGAGCATCGGCTGCTCGTTCGTGCAGATGTGCGATGTCACCAATGAGGCAGCGGTGGATGCCCTTTTTGCGGATGTAGAGGCACAGTTCGGCACCATTGATTTTCTGGTCCACTGCATAGCCTTTGCCAACCGCGACGATTTGAGCGGGCGCTTCAGTGACACCAGCCGCGAGGGCTTTCGCGTTGCCCTGGACATCAGCTGCTACAGTTTGATCACGCTGGCCCGCCGCGCGCGCACGCTGATGCCGGCGGGTGGCAGCATCCTGACGATGACCTACTACGGCTCGGACAAGGTGATGCCCAACTATAACGTGATGGGGGTCGCCAAGTCGGCATTGGAATCTACTGTACGTTACCTTGCCTGGGACCTGGCCCGCGAGCGGATTCGCGTGAACGCGATCAGCGCCGGGCCTATCAAGACGTTGGCCGCTGCGGGGATTGCAGGCTTCCGCAAGAGCTTGAACCTGGTGGGGGCTGTCGCGCCATTGGGCAACGTGAGCCAGGAAGACGTGGGGGATGCTGCACGCTTCCTGCTTAGCGATTGGTCGAAGCAGATCACCGGCGAGGTGCTATTTGTGGATGGCGGTTACAATATTATGGGCGCTCACACCCCGGAGGAGGAGGGTGCGTAACCCCCTCCTCTCCGTAATTCAGACAGCGTTTGGTATGATGGTGGGTGTCCTACAAAACCCCCTACAAAGTTATCAATGAGCTATTTAACCCTATCTGTTTGGCACTGGCTGGTGCGCGTGTACGGCGGCTTTGTGCGCCTGGCGATGGCGCCACGGCGCGTGCTGTTTGGCTTTACCCTCGGCGGGCTCACGCTCGCCCTGGGGTTGGTGCTGACGGGCGCCATGCTGTACCAGCCAGAAACGTTTGTGATGGCTGCCAGCCAGCCAGCCGCTGCGGCCCCCGCCATGCCAGCGAACTTTACGCCCCTGGCCAGCCCGCCCCCTGCCTTCGCCCCGCAGCTTGCCACGGCATCCGCCACTCCCGCGCTCGCCAGCCCGCCCGCTGCCACCCCGGCGCTCGCACCGCTTACGCCGACGGGGACTGCGCCGCCCGCCCCGCTGCTTACGCCGAGGGGTGCCGCGCCCTCCCTCCCACTGCTGACGCCCACAGCTACCGAACCGGTGGCCCCGCCACCGGGGCGCGGCCCGAGTGCCGGCGCCTCGCTCGATGCGATTTTGGCGAAAGAAGCGGAAGGGAGCGGCCTGGAAGAGCGTCGCTGGGTCTCGATCCTGTTGATGGGGACCGATGCGCGCCCGGATGAGGGCGTCGCGAGCCGCACCGACACGCTGATCGTTGCCATCCTGGATATGGAAGCCGCGAGCGTCACGCTCATCTCAATCCCGCGCGATTTATGGGTATACATTCCGGGATATGGGGAATCCCGCATCAACACTGCTTACTTTCTGGGCCAGTTCGAGAACAACGGGGCGGAGCTTGCCCGCCAGACAGTCAGCGGAACGCTGGGCATCCCTATCAACTACACGATGACGCTCGATTTCAGCGGCTTCCATCGGCTGGTGGATGCCATTGGGGGGATAGCGATCAACGTGCCCACCGCGATAGACGACTGGGCCTACCCCGACGAGAACTATGGCACCTTTCACCTGGAAATTCCGGCGGGGCCCCAGCGAATGGATGGCGAGCGCACGCTGCAGTACGCGCGCACGCGCCACGGCAACAGCGACTTTGACAGGTCGGCGCGCCAGCAGGCCATCATCCACGCCATCCGGCGCCAACTGCTTAAACCGGAGCAATTGCCCCGCCTGCCCGGCTACCTGATGCAGGGCGCCTCGGAGGTCAGCACGACGCTCACCTTGCCCGATCTGTTTTATGTGGCGCGCTTTCTTCGAACGCTGGAGGGGGAGCGCATCTTTACCCACATCATTGAGCCGCCGCTCCTATGGGGGGGGGTGACAGCCGATGGGCAGCAGGTGCTTCTTTACGACCCGTACAGCCTCCAGCAGGCCATCCAGGGCTGGCTAGCCGAATCGTCAGAAGCAGAATCGTTAGAGCCGTAGGGGGCTTGTTCCAGCGTGGGGCCCCGGTGCTGGATCGTGGATAAGGAAGCCCTCTCAAGCGGATAAAGAGGAAAGCCCTGTTTTGCATTCAGGGCTATTTCCCCTATAATGAGCCGTACCTGCCGCCAGGCGGGTTATTTTTTGTGGCAATCCAACATGACGAGCGTGTCGCGCTGTGCGGCCCCTCTGCGAAAAGATCACCTAAGGAGTTTGTGTTATGGTCAAGATTCGTCTGCGCCGCACAGGCAAGAAGAATCAACCGTCTTACCGAATCGTCGTGGCTGACAGCCGCTCGCCGCGCGATGGTCGTTTTATCGAGAATCTCGGCTACTACAACCCGCTGACTGACCCGGAGACCATAGTCTTCGACAGGGAGCGCGCGTTGTACTGGATCGCCAACGGCGCCCAGCCGAGCGAGATGGTGGAGCGGATGATGAAGAAGGGTGGCATCTACGAGGCCCTGCCGCGCTACCGCGCCGGCGAGGATGCCGCTGCCAGCCTCAGCGGCACGGGGGCCGAGACCCCTGTGGCCGAAGCCTAAGCCATGAAAGAACTGGTTGAGTACTTGGCCAAAAACCTGGTAGACGATCCGAATGCAGTGGTCGTCACCGAGCGGGTGCGCGGGCGCAACCTGGTAGATCTCAACCTGCACGTGGCCAAAGAGGACATGGGCCGCGTGATTGGCAAGGGGGGGCGCGTGGCCAACGCCATGCGCAGCGTGGTGCGCGTGGCCGCTGTCAAGCGCGGGCAGAAGGTAAATCTGGAGATTCGCTAGGGGATGGAAGGCGCCGAGCAGGAGTGGATCGTCATCGGCAAGATCACTTCCACGCATGGCGTGCGTGGCGAGGTCAAGCTGGCGCTGTTCGTGGATGAGGCTGACTTTCTGAGCGAGGTCGGCAGCGTCTTCCTGGAAGGGCGTCCCGCCCGCCAGGAGCATCGGCTCCAGGGGGTGCGCTTTCATCACGGGAACGTGCTCCTCCACTTTGAAGGGGTCCATGATCGTGACGAGGCCGAACGGTTTCGGAACCGCGAGGTGTCGGTGCCGCTGGAGTGGCTGCCTGATCTGGAGGAGGGCGAGTTTTACGTCGCCGAGATCGTGGGTCTGTCCGTTGAAAGCGAGACGGGCGAAGCGCTCGGCCAGGTGGCGGAGGTGCTGTTTACGGGGGCGAACGAGGTGTATATCGTTCGCGGCGGCCCGCATGGCGAAATTCTGCTTCCCGCTATCGAATCGGTGGTGCAATCGGTTGACTTGACAGCCGGGCGCATGGTGGTGGTAGTACCAGACGGGCTGCTGGACCTGTAACGTTGCGGCTCGCCGCCGGGCGGCGCTCCCTCATCGGATACCTTTCACCCGCGAAAGACTGCGATGACACCATCGCAGTTTTTCTTTTGGTGGCCCCGCCCGACAGCCCACGGTTGACACATAAAAAATCGGTGTGGTATGCTTGCGCTCTTAACCGCCGCCCTGTGAAGGGAGAGCCGCGTGTCGGACGTAAGATATTGGATCGGCTTTAATCGAGTCCCTGGCGTTGGGCCGACGCGGCTTCGAGCCCTGCTCGATGGGTTTGGCGGCGATCTGGCGGCGGCCTGGCAAGCAGATAGCTGGGCCCTGGCCCAGGCAGGGCTGGACCGGCGAACCGTAGAAAGCGTGCTGGCGGCGCGCGCCAAGCTTGATCTGGAGCGCGAGGTGGCCCTGCTGCACCAGCACGACGTTCAGGTACTCACCTGGGACGATGCTGCCTACCCGCGCTTGCTTCGCGAGGTCCCCCACTCGCCCCCGGTGCTGTATGTGCGTGGCACGCTGCGGGTCGAGGATGAGTGGGCGGTGGCCCTCGTCGGCACGCGGCGGGTGACCCCTTACGGGCAACAGGTGACGGAGATGCTCGCCAGCGGGCTGGTCGAGGCTGGCTTAACCATCGTGAGCGGGCTCGCGCTCGGGGTGGACCGCATCGCCCACGAGACAGCCCTGCGCGCGGGGGGGCGGACCATTGCCGTGCTGGCCAACGGGGTCGAGCGTCCTTACCCATCGGTCAACCGCAAGCTGGCACAAGCGATAGTGGAGCAGGGACAGGGGGCGCTGGTCAGCGATTATCCCATCGGCACCACGCCGGAGGCTGCCAACTTTCCGCCGCGCAATCGCATCATCAGCGGGCTGTCACTGGCAAGCATCGTGACGGAAGCGGGCGAGCGGAGCGGCGCGCTGATCACTGCTGCCTTCGCCACCGAGCAGGGACGGGACGTGTTTGCGGTGCCGGGCAGCATTCTGAGCCCTGCCAGCCGCGGCACCAACGAGTTGATCAACCAGGGAGCCACCCCCGCCCTTTCCGTTCAAAGCGTGCTGCAAGCGCTTAATCTGGGGATGGTGGAGCGCCCAGAAGGTGGTACGACGAACTGTGCATACGACGCCCGATGAGGAGCGCCTGCTGGCCGAGTTGGGCACCGAGCCGCTTCACGTGGATGAGGTGGGCCGCCGCTGCCAGCTTGCGCCCGCCACGCTGAGCAGCACGCTGGCGCTTCTGGAGCTCAAGGGGCTGGTACGGCAGGTCAGTGGCATGGCGTACATCAAACTATAACCATTCTGGCAGCGTAGCGACCGGCCAGGCCCCATCGCTGGGGTGCGGCGCGGCATGAACCAACTATGAGCAAATTTTACGCACTGATCCTGGCCGGCGGGGTTGGCACCCGCCTGTGGCCACGTAGCCGCAGCACCCTGCCCAAGCAAATGCTCAACCTGACGAGCGAGCGCACCATGCTCCAGCAGACGGTTGATCGCATCCGCGATCTGGTGCCGCCCGAGCATATCTGGATCATGACCAACCAGGAGTATGTGGCGATAGCGCAGCAGCAACTGCCCGACGTTCCGCCAGATCATGTCGTAGGGGAGCCCTCGCCGCGCGGCACTGCGCCCGCCATCGGGCTCGGCGCGCAGCACGTGGCGAAGATTGCGCCGGACGGGGTGATGTTTGCCCTGCACGCGGATCACTTTATCCGCGATGAACCAGGGTTCCGCGAGGCGATGATGACCGCTGCTGCCGTAGCGCAGGAGGGGTGGCTGACCACCCTGAGCGTCCAGCCAACGCGCCCCGAAACAGGCTATGGGTACGTGGAGTTGGGGGAGCCGCTGGCCTCGGTCGAGCAGAAGCGCGCCTACCGCGTGCAATGCTTTCGCGAGAAGCCGGACCTGGAGACCGCACAGCGCTTTATCGAGTCGGGCCGATTCATGTGGAACAGCGGTATTTTCTGCTGGCGCGTGGATCGAATCCAGGAAGCGTTCGAGCAATTTTTGCCGGACATCCAGCAGGTACTGCGCCGCATCGGCGAGCATCTGGGCACGCCAAGCGCCGCCGAGGTATTGGCTACGGAGTGGGCCAAGCTGGAGCGCGAAACTACCATTGACCACGGCATCATGGAGCGCGCAACCGAGGTGGCCACGGTGCCCATCGAGGTAGGGTGGAACGATGTGGGCGCGTGGGACAGCCTGGCCATGCTGATGCCGGGGGACGCGCAGGGCAACAGCATCACGGGGCGCGGCGACACGGTGGTGCTCGATGCCCACAATGTCTTTGTCCATAGCAGCGAGCGCTTTGTGGCAGTGATTGGGGTGCAGGATTTGATAGTCGTGGACACGGGGGATGCGCTCCTGGTCATCGCGCGGGACAAGGCGCAGGATGTGAAGCACATCGTCAACCTGCTGCGCCAGCAGGGGCGCGACGAGTTACTGTAAGGGTTGCCCGAAAAGCCCCATTCTTGCAAGCACCTATGGTTTCCCACGACCCGCCGCACGACGCCACCGACCCGCCACCCCTGGGCCACGCGGATCTTCTGGCCCTGCTGCTGGCAAGCCGACGCGATGCACTGCTTCTGCTGTTGCTGGGCGGGGCGGTGGTGGCGGGCGCTTGGGGCTATGGGAGCGCAGCCGCGCTGGGCGGGGCAGGGGTGACGGCCGCTTTGTGGCTGCTCCAGTTGCCCCTGTTCCTGCAGGGGCGCTGGGCAGCACGCTGGCTTCGCGGGTCGCTTGTCGGCACGATGGATGAATGGAGTTGGGGCGGATACTTGGTATTGGGCACGCTCCCTGCTACCCTGTTGGTGGCGCGAGCCGCCTGGCTGGGGCTGGCGTCCTGGAGGATGGCAGCTTTATTGGCATTTTTGACGCTGGGCTGGCAGCTGTGGCTATCCTTCTGGCTGGCCGAGCGGGCAACACGTCATAGGGTGGAGGGGCCCTGATTATGGAAGAGTGGGGAGATTGGGTGGTGGAAGACAGCGACCCCGCCGAGATGGTCCGGCAAATGCGTGATGTGCTGGCAGACCGCCAGCGTAACCACGAGGAAAAGACCGAGGCCCTCTCATTGCTCACCAACTTGGCGGATGAGGCCTCGATGGAGGTGCTCCGCTGGTACAGCCAGCACGCCGACCCGGGGATGGAGATTGCCTCGATGCTGGCCCTGATGGAGGCGGGCCGCCTGAATCAGCCGCCGCATCTGGACGCCTGGCACGAGGCGGTCCTGGAAAAGATCCACGAGGTAGGCGAGCAACTGGAGACGAACGCCATCTTTCCGGACCGCCATCAGTTCCGCGAGGCGCTGACCCACGCCCTGCGCGCCGATGCATGGCAGGTGGATGAGGGAGGGCGCGCCCTGCTGCTGTATGATGGGCACCTGGTGGACATGGTGAGGCTCGAACTGGTCGTCAACAGTCAGGTACTGGTTGGCTTTTGGGATCGAGCGGATGAGGAAGCCGCCTTCTCCGATGACTCTGTCGAGGACGAGGAGGAGATGGAGCCCTTCGATCACTTTTATGCCATCTTGCGCACCGCCAATTTACCCTGGGGCATCCACGTGGACCTGAGTGGCCCCGGAATCTTGACGGATCTGGTACAAAATATGGAGCTTGATCGCGGCAGGCCAAAGGTCGAATACGTTCTTTCCTTGCCGCAGCACTAGGGCTGTGGCGGAAGCGTGAGGACCCCGTCTTGCACGCAAAGGTGGATTATTGTGAGTGACCCAATTGAAGCATATTGTGTGAAGTGCCGAACCCAGCGACCCGTCGCCGAGGCCGAGGCAATCTTCACCGAAAATGGACGCCCCGCGCTGCGCGGGCAATGCCCCGTGTGCGGGACCAAGATGTTCCGCTTTGGCGAAACCGCGCTGCACGAGGGGATGAGCGCGCCCGCGCCCGCCCCCCAGGCGCCGCGCCCGAAGCAGAGCAAGCGCTCCGCCCCGCCCAAGGCGGAAAAGCCGAAAGCGAAGGCTGGCAAGAAGCAGCCTGCCGCGCCGCGCGCCACCTCCCGCGGGAAGTTGGTCATCGTCGAGTCGCCCGCCAAGGCCCGCACGATCGGCAAGTTTCTTGGGCAGCGGGTACGAGGTGCGCGCCAGTTTGGGGCACGTCCGGGACCTGCTGAAGTCCCGCTTGAGCGTGGAGGTGGACAACCAGTTCGAGCCTACCTATCGCGTGCCCAACGAGAAGCGCGACGTGATCAAGGAGATCGCGGCAGCGGCCAACAAGGCCAGCGAGATCTGGCTGGCGACGGACCCGGACCGCGAAGGGGAAGCGATTGCCTGGCACCTGATGGAGGCGGCAGAAATGGCGCCGGAGCGCGTGCGGCGCGTGGTCTTCCATGAGATTACGCCGAAGGCTATCGAGGCCTCGTTCACCCACCCGCGCGAGATTGACATGAAGCTGGTGAACGCGCAGCAGGCGCGGCGCATCCTGGACCGCCTGGTTGGCTTCAACCTGTCGCCGCTGCTGTGGCGCAAGGTACGGGGCCGCCTGAGCGCGGGGCGGGTGCAATCGGTCTCGCTGCGCATGGTAGTCGAGCGCGAGCGGGACATCCGCGAGTTCCTGCCGGAGGAGTACTGGTCCATCCGCGCCCTGCTTGCCCCACAGCGGAACGGCAAGGGTGGGGCACGTGAGCCGGTGGAAGCACGCCTTCACCAAGTTGAAGGGGCAGAGCCGCTTCTGCCAGACGAGGCACACACCCAGCGCCATGTATCGGTGCTGGAGGGCTCACGCTTTGTGGTGACCGAGATTCGACGCACCGAGCGCCGCCGCAACCCCAGCGCGCCCTTCACCACCTCGACCCTGCAGCAGGAGGCCAGCCGACGGCTGGGGATGGGCACCCAGCGCACGATGGCCCTGGCGCAGGGTCTGTATGAGGGGATAGCCATTGACGAGGGGGACACGGTAGGCCTTATCACCTACATGCGCACAGACAGCGTGACAGTGTCTACGGATGCCTCGGCGGAGGCACGAGCGTTTGTGGCGGAGCGGTACGGGCCCGACTATGTACCGGCGCAGGTGCCCACCTACAAGACGCGCGCCAAGCGGGCGCAGGAAGCCCACGAGGCTATCCGCCCGACGAGCGTGGCCCGCACCCCGGCCGAGATGAAGCCGTACCTCGACAGCGCCCAGTGGAAACTGTACGATCTGGTCTGGAAGCGCTTTGTGGCCAGCCAGATGGAATCTGCCCTGTTGGATCAGACGACGGTTGACATTGTGGCGGACAGTTCAGGCGCGGTCGCGGGGACGCAGCAGGTGGACGAGGCGACGCGCGCCCGCCTGGCGGAAAATCCCGCCTACCTGTTCCGCTGCAGCGCCTCGGTGGTGCGCTTCCAGGGCTTCCTGGCGCTGTATGAGGAGAGCCACGACGAGGACGAGCCGGAGCCGGAGTCGTCGGCGCTGCCAGCCCTGCAGGAGGGGGAGGTGCTCACGCGGCTTGCTATCCTGCCGAGCCAGCACTTCACGCAGCCACCGCCGCGTTTCAGCGAGGCTACCCTGGTGAAGGGGCTGGAAGAAAATGGCATAGGTCGCCCCTCCACCTACGCGCCCACCGTCAACACGCTGCTTTCGCGCGGCTATGTGGAGCGAGAGGACAAGCGGCTCGTCCCGACCGAGTTGGGCGAGATCGTGACCGATCTGCTGGTGGAGCATTTTCCTGACGTCCTGGATGTGAGCTTCACCGCCCAGATGGAAGATGAGCTGGACGACATCGCCGAGGGGAATCGGGAGTGGCAGGGGGTGCTGGAAGATTTTTACGGCCCCTTCAGCCAGCGGCTGGAAAGCGCCCAGGACGATATGGAGCGCGTCGAGCTGGTCGAGGAAGTGGCGGGCGTGACGTGCGAGAAGTGCGGGCGGGACATGGTGGTGCGGTTCGGGCGCTATGGAAAGTTTATAGCTTGCCCCGGCTTCCCGGAGTGCCGCAACACGCTGCCCTATCTGGAGTTGATAGGCGTGCCCTGCCCCCAGTGCGGCGGCGATCTGGCCGAAAAACGAACCAAGGGCGGGCGGATCTTTTATGGGTGCTCGAACTTTCCGGAGTGCGACTTTTCCTCCTGGAAGCGCCCTGTGGCCACCCCCTGCCCCACCTGCAAGGGGCTGCTGGTGCAGGCGAATCGCACCCAGCTTCAGTGCATCGCGTGTGAGGAGCGGTTCGCCCGCGATGAGGTGCTTCACGACGAGGCTGAACGGGAAACCACCCCCGCCTGATGGCATGGGCGGAGATGTTGGCCTCGCTTGTCTACCTCTGATACCATAAAGAGCAGTTGGCTTTCGGGCCACTGCTCTTTATTTTGATGTTCGACATGACCCGAGTGATCTTGCTATCTCAGGAGGATGCATGCGTACCCCATTGTTAGCGGCAAACTGGAAAATGTACAAAAGTGTGGATGCGGCGGTAGACCTGGTACAGGCGCTGTTGGAGCAACTCGACGGGAGCGCGCCAGAGGGGCGCGAGGTGCTGATTTGCCCCCCTGCCACGGCCCTGAGTGCGGTGGCGGCCGTTCTGGCGGGCACGGGCGTGGCGTGGGGCGGGCAAAACTTGTACCCCGAGCGGGAGGGCGCCTACACGGGCGAAATTTCCCCCGTCATGCTGGTGGATCTGGGCTGCACCCACGTGATCCTGGGCCACTCGGAGCGCCGCTCCCTGTTTGGGGAGGGGGATGACTTTATCAATCGCAAGGTCAAGAGTGCCCTGGAATACGGCCTGACCCCTGTCTTCGCGGTGGGGGAAAAGCTGGAGCAGCGACGCGCCGGGGCGGCGGAAAGCACAGTACTGGCGCAGATGGAGCGCGGGCTGGAGGGGCTGAGCGCCGAGCAGGCGAACAAGCTGGTCGTCGCGTATGAGCCCGTGTGGGCTATCGGCACGGGCGAGACAGCCAGCCCGAGCGACGCCCAGGCCATGCACGGCACGATCCGCCAGTGGCTCCGCGAGCGCTGGGGCGACAGCGTGGCGGACGGCATCCGTATCCTGTATGGGGGCTCTGTCAAGCCAGACAACGTGGATGAGCTGATGAGCCAGCCCGATATTGATGGCGCACTCGTGGGCGGGGCCTCCCTCAAGGCGGAAAGTTTCGCACGCATTGTCGAGTTTCAAGCAGGGTGAGGGGTGGGCCAGGCGCGGCCGCTCCCCCAAAAAGAGAGGTAACTGATGCAAACCCTTTTGATCACGGGTGGCGCCGGCTTTATAGGTGCCAATTTTGTGATTCACATGATGGAAACGTATGGCGCCCGCTATCGGCTGGTGATCTTTGACAAGCTGACCTATGCCGGCAATCTGGACAACCTGGCAACGGTGAGCGATGAGCCGCATTATCACTTCGTGCAGGGTGACATCTGTGATGCCGAGGCAGTGGAGCGCGCCTTACGGGAGTTCGAGGTTGACACGATCGTCAACTTCGCCGCGGAAACACATGTGGACCGCTCGATCCTGGACCCGGATGCGTTCATGCGCACCAACGTCATGGGAACGTATACGCTGCTGGAAGCGGCCCGCCGCCTGGGGGTAGAGCGCTTCCATCAGATTTCGACCGACGAGGTGTATGGCCACATCGCGGGGGCGCACAAGAGCGTCGAGTCGGACCCGCTCGTGCCCCGCTCGCCCTATGCGGCCTCCAAGGCGGCCGCCGATTTGTTGGTGAACGCCTACTTTGTGACGCACGGCCTCCCCGTAACGATCACGCGCGGGGCCAACAACATAGGGCCCTTTCAGTATCCGGAAAAGGCTGTGCCGCTCTTTGTCACAAACGCACTTCAGGGCAAACCCTTGCCCGTGTATGGGGACGGACGGCAGATGCGCGATTATCAGTTTGTCCGTGACCACTGCGAGGCCATTGATCTGGTATTGCATGAGGGCACGGTGGGCGAGGCGTACAACGTGGCGACCGGCCACGAGATTGAAAACCTGCGCATGGTGGAAATTCTGCTGGATGAACTGGGGCTGGATCGCTCGTTGATCCAGTTCGTGGAAGATCGCGCGGGGCACGACCGGCGCTACTCGCTGGATGTGTCCAAGATTCGAGCGTTGGGCTGGGAGCCCAGGCATAGCTGCGAGGAAGCCGTTCGCATCACCGCCCGGTGGTATCGGGACAACGAATGGTGGTGGCGGCGCACGCGCGATGCGTCCTTCGACGCTTACTACGCCTTGCAGTATGGAAACCGCAAGGTGCTGGCGTCCAACGCCGAGGGATGAGGCTGACCCCCAAACGAAAAGCGACCGGCAGAACGTCTGCCGGTCGCTTTTTTGCTGGGCTTGCTCAGCGCGAAAGGTAGTCCAGGGGATCGTATCGGTAGCCCTGGTACATCAGCTCGAAGTGCAGATGCGGGCCAGTGGAGCGCCCCGTAGAGCCCATGAGGGCTATAAGTTGGCCCCGCTCGACCCAGGTGCCCACCTCGTAGTACATGCCCGATAGATGGGCGTAGCGCGTGGACCAGCCGTTGTGGTGGTTGATGACGATCGCATACCCGTAGCCGCGATCGTCCCAGCCAGAAAAGACAATCTCGCCGGTCTCGGAGGCAAAGATCGGGGTGTACATGGCCGCCCCCACATCAATCCCCCCGTGGCTGGAGCCGTAGAGCGTGGTAATCCAGCCGCCGGTCGGCCAGCCGAAGTAGCCACGCCCCCCGTTGCTGCGGGCACGCGACGGGTTGGCGGCAGGCAAGGCGGGGGCGGCGGGGGCAGCCGCGACGGTTGCGGGCCGCGTGCCCCCCGGCACCATGATCCGCTGCCCCACGGTGAGCATCGCATCGAGCCCGTCGAGGTTATTCCCGGGAAACCAGGCGATAAGCGATGGATCCACTGAGCCGTAGCGCTCGCTGATACTGGAAAGGGTGTCCCCTGCTTGAACCACATGGAGGACCCCATCCAGGGGCGGGATTAGCAAGGTTTGGCCCAGGTCCAGATGATCGGTGTCTACGCCCCCCTCCTCGTTGGCCCAGGTAATCGTAGTCGGCTGGAGACCAAAGCGAGCGGCCAGGCTGGCGACGGTGTCGTTGGCCTGCACGGTGTAGGGCACCGGATCGTTGCGGCGTGGCCACAGGGCATAGGTGGCATCTTCGGTACGGGCAACTACCTGCGGCGCGAAGGGGGGCATGTCGTCCGGCGCACGAACCTCGCCCGATGGCGCGGCAGGGGCGCGCTTCAGCAGCCACGCAGCAGAAGCGGGCTCTGGTGCCACATCATCAAGCGGAATCGAGGCAAGCGGCCGGTGCGGGTTCGGGGCCACGTAGGAGGCGCGGCGTTCCGCGCCATCCCCAATCAGGCTGGCGGTTCCCGCCCTGCGGGAAACAAGGTCGCGGCTAAGGGTGTCCGGCCGGGCAGGCGCAGAAACGATGCTTTGGGGCAGCGGGATCGTCGGCTCGCTTACACGAGGGAAAGGGCTCCCAGATCACGTCCACGCGCGCCAGCAACATCGCCAGTAGCACGGTCAGTAGGGCCCGAAGGAGCCTCGGATCAGCTTCCCACGGTTGCGAGGGAGAGGGCAAGGAGAGGTGCGGCATGCGCAGCCCCTGCACCCACCCGTTGACCCCATGCGCCCATGCCATAGAGGGAACACCCAATGGCTGAACCTGGGTGGCAGCGCGGTGAAACAGGCTGGCATAGGGCGCCCGTCGTTCCAGGCGCCGCGGGGTCTGCGGAAGCTTGGGCTGCCGAGCAACAAAGGTATGCAGCCACTCGCGCGACCAGCGGACCGAGTCGGTGACGGAAGGGCTTCCGGCCTCCAGACGGGCGGCTCGCTGGGCAAAGCGCAGTGCTTCTATGGGCTCGTCGCTGAGCCATGAGCGCAGCAACCAACCGTCGGCCGAGTCAGGCCATTGCTCGCTAAGCTCCAGAGCGAGAGCCTGCGCCTCGCAACGACGGCCGCTCTCGATAGCACGCTGTATCTCGTTGATTTGTTGGGTCAGGGCATCCATGATGGGGGGATCAGAAGCGCGGCTATTCACTTTATAGTCTATCAAATGGTGGAAATGGGCAAGGGGACGTTGCTCCTATGTGCCTGCGCCGCGCACGGGAGACAACCCGAGAGTCATGTAACGAGGATAGACAAATGTGTACAAAATATCAAGGAAAGTGAAGCAATTGATAGGGGCAAAAGCTGCTTGTTTGCAAAACTGACACTTTCGGGGGTAGCAATCAGGCGGGGGTCGTCTGTTCGTGGCGCCGCTCGATATAGTCCAGGCTTTGATGGCGGAAGTAGGTGTTGTACAGTTCCGCGTAGTGGCCCCCGCGTGCCATGAGCACCTCGTGGCTCCCCTCCTCAATGATGCGCCCCTGCTGGAGCACCAGGATTCGGTCAGCCGCTTTTACGGTGGACAGGCGGTGGGCAATGATGATGGAGGTGCGCTCCTGGAAGAGGGTCTCGAGCGCCTGCTGAATCTGGGCCTCGGTAAAGGGGTCCACGCTGGCCGTGGCCTCATCCAGGATCAGGATCGCGGGGTTCTGCGCCAGCACGCGCGCGAGCACGACGAGTTGCCTCTGGCCCAGGCTCAGGCGGCTGCCGCGCTCGCCAACATCGGTGCTCAGCCCGTTGGGCAGGGTGTCCATCCACTCCCCCCCAAGCCGCTCCACCACCTCAGCCACCTGCTCGTCGCTCAGATCGGGGCGGGTGTATCGGATATTTTCGGCCACGGTGCCATCGAACAAAAATGGCACCTGGCTGACGATGCCCAGGTTGCGGCGATAGCTTGCCAGATCAAGCTCGCGAATGTCCTGGCCATCCACCAGCAGGCGACCGGACTGGAACTCGTAAAAGCGCGTGACCAGCTTGGCGATGCTTGACTTGCCCGCGCCCGTGTGCCCGACCAGGGCCACGCTTTCGCCGGGGCGGATATGGAGAGAAAACTCGTCCAACACCCAGTCGTCTGACTTGTAGGCAAAGCAGAGTTGCTCGAAGCGCAGGTCGCCCTGCAACGCGCCTACCGGCTCTGCGGCGACCTGCCGTACCGCTGGCTGCGTGTCCATCAGGCCAAAGACGCGCTCGGTGGCGCTCAGCCCCGCCTGGAATTGACTCCAGAAGGAAGCCAGGTTGATCATCGGGAACCAGAAATATCCCACGCTGCTGACAAACAGATACCAGTCCCCCGCCGAGACGTCACCGCTGGCGACGCTCAGCCCTCCCCCGTAAAGCAGGGCGGCAGTGCCCAGCCCGCTGAAGAGGTTGAGGGTTGGAAAGAGCAGCGAGAGAACCAGGCCGCGCTGGACGTTGGTGCCGTAGCTGGTGCTGTTGACCCCCACGAAGGTTTCATAGATCCCCTGCTCGCGGCGAAAGTTCTTCGCCACGCTTATGCCGGTGACAGCCTCCTGAATGCTGACATTGACCTCGGCCACGGCACGCTGGCTGCGCTGGGTAGTTTGCCGCGCGATGCCGCGAAAAGCCCACGCCACGATGAAGGTGATGGGAGCCATGAGGAGGAGCAGCAACGCCAGGCGCCACTCGATGGAGAAGAGCACGCCAATCAGTACCAACGCCAGGAGGAGTTGGCTCACTACGTCTGCCACAAGCACCGCCACGCGCCCGAACTCGTCCGTGTCGCTGGTAATGCGGCTGACGATGCGCCCGGTTTGAAATTCGTCGTAAAAGCTCATGTCCAACGCCATCGTCGCGCTGAAAACATCGCGCCGCATCGCCACAACCACATCGGCGATCAGTCGGGCCGCCATCCGACGCTCTATCCAGTTGGTGACCCACACAAGAAAGCCCAGCAGCAGCACCATACCGACGAGGAAGAGGATGAAGGCCCCATCGGCCCCCTGCCCCATCCGGTCTACCCCACGCGCCACCAGAATCGGTCCGGCTGCCTCTAGGGTGGAACGCACCAGCAGCATGAAGATGATGAGCAGGAGCAACCTCTTCCACGGCTTAAAATAGCCCCAGATGCGCCGCACCAACTCGCGGTCGCTGTATTCCCGGTCATATCCCTCGGCTGTCAGGCCGCGAATGATGCTCATAATAAAAACGCTCTGTGGGTGGGTACCGAAGGAAAGTGAAGGCTCGTTCGCCGTCAGTAGCGGGCGAAGATGCTACGATAGGCGGGCGACTCTTGCAGCAGGGTGTCATGGGTGCCTAGCGCGGCAACGCGCCCCTTGCGGAGGACAACGATTTTGTCGGCGTGACGAATCTGGGACAGGCGGTGGGTGATGAGCACGGTGGTGCGCCCCTCGGCTGCCGCTTCGATGGCACGCTGGATTCGGTCTTCGGTGGCGCTGTCAATGGCGCTGGTGGAATCATCGAGCACCAGGATGGCGGGATGGGTCAGAAAGGCGCGGGCCAGCGCGAGCCGCTGGCGCTGCCCGCCGGAAAGCATGACGCCGCGCTCGCCGATGGGGCTGGCGTAGCCCTCCGGGAAGCCCTGAATAAACTCGTGAGCCTGCGCCGCCCGCGCAGCCTGTTCTATCTCTTCCTGGGAGGCGTCGGTGCGCCCAAAAGCTATGTTTTCGGCTATGGTGCGGCTGAACAAAAAGATATCCTGCTCGATGATGGAGATCTGCTGGCGCAGGGATTCTAGCTTCCACTCCCGCACATCTACCCCGTCCACCAGGATGCGCCCTGCGTCCGCATCGTAGGTACGGTTGATCAATTTGGCAATGGTGCTTTTGCCCGCCCCGGTTTGCCCCACGATGGCGAGGGTCTCGCCCGGAAGGACCTCAAAGCTCACATCCGTGAGGGTATCGGTTTCTGGCACGCGCCCGTCCGGCCCGGCGGAGCGGTAACGAAAGGTGACGTTCTCGAAGCGAATGTGACCGCGCATGGGCATCTGTTGGCCCGCCACGTTGCGATCCACATCGGTTTCGTCGTGCATCAATTCCAGGATGCGCCGGGCGCTCGAGAGGCCCGATGAAACTTGCGAATAGGCAAGCAGCGAGACAAACACGGGGAAGCCGTACAGGGCGATCAGCCCCATGTAGGCCACCACATCCCCAACGGAGATGCTCCCCGCCCGGAAGAGGAGGATGGCGTGGCCGAACGCCAGCCCCTGGGCAATGCCAAGGAGCAGGAGGGGCAGATAACGCGCTTCCAACTCGCCCAGGCGCACCAGGGCATCCCGCACCGCGCCGGTGTGCCTTTGGAAGCGGCTGACCTCGAACTCTTCCTGGGCCGCGCCCTTGACGGTCTCGATCCCTTCGACAGCCTGGGTCAGCCGTGCGTTCATCTTCCCGAAGGTGGTGCGTACCTCCGCCGTGACAGGGTTGAGTTGCCCCAGGTAGCGACGAAGCGCCCAGAGGTAGGCAATGAGAAACAGGAGAGGGGTGGCGATCAGCGCAGGGTGATAGGAGGGAGCCACGAGGAGGGGCTGCAGCAGAAACATGCCGGAGCCGATGACCAGATTCAGCCCTGGCGAGATCATGAGGGCCAACTCGTGCACGTCGTTGGTGGCGCGGGCCATCATCTCGCCGCTGGGGTGCTCGTCATGGAAGCGCATACTTTTGCCCAGTAGCGCCCCATACAACTCGTCGCGCGTGTCGCGCTCCAGCCGCTGCCCCAGCAGCTCGCTGCCAAAGTTTCGTGCCAACTGGAGCACGCTGCGCACGATCTGGCTGATGACCAGCCACACGCAGGCCCAGAGGAGGGCGCTCTGGTCCACAGGGGAGCCGAGGATGGCATCAAAGGCTTGACCGGTGAACACAGCGACCACTGCCGCCAGCGCCGCGTTGCCGTAGCCACCGCTCAAGGCTAGCAGGATCACGAGTTTGTTCCGCACCAGGTGCGACCACACCCATCGAATCGGGCCGCGCCGGTCGGATGTCCAGGGATGGGTAATGACAAATTCACTGGTGGCCATAGGTAACTCTAAGCAAAGGAGGAATACGGCTGGGTAGCCTGCCACGCGCAGGCAACCGCCTCGTTAAGGTCGGCTAACTGTTGCCATAGCACACTAAACTATAGCAGAAGGTGTCTTTAGCAGGAATCACGCCAGTTCTCTTTGAACGGATGGGTGGCAGCGAAAACGATGCAGGGCTCTGCGGCCCCTTGCAGGCCAGGCAGTTTCTGGCGCTACCCTTGGAGATCGAGGGGCGGGCTGCTACCCTCTGTCACGATGATGACCACCCGACCCGACCCGCTCGCTGCCTTTGACCGTGCTGCCCGCACGCGCTTCGCCCAGGAGCGCCTGGAGATGGCCCTAGGGCGGCCCAGTGCGGAACCACCGACGGCGCGCGGCGATCTGGTGCATCGCCTCATCAAGGTGATTGTGGCGCAGAACACATCCAAGGGAAATCAGGCCAGGGCGCTGGCGCGGCTGCGCCAGCAGTTTCCCGATCCGGCGCTGATTGCGGAGGCGCCCCTGGTGGATGTGATTGACGCGATTTATCCCGCGGGGCTCGCCAACTCCAAGGCGCCGCGCCTGCAGCAGATGATAGCGCAGCTACTCGAGGCGACTGACGGCACGCTGGACCTCGACTGGCTATACGAGGCGCCCCTGGACGAGGCGATGGCCTTCTTGACCGGGCTGTCAGGGATTGGCCCGCTGTCGGCGAGCCTGGTCCTCCTCTTCGGGCTGGGGCGACCGGTGTTGCCGGTGAACACGGGGCTGCTCCGCGTGGCGCTCCGGGTCGGAATGCTGCCCCCCGGCACCAGCGCCGAGCGTGCCCCGGCTGTGCTGCAGGCGGCGCTTGCCGACGATGAGGTCTATGCCTTTCACATCAACATGGTTCACGTCGCCCGACACATCTGCCTGGCCAGCCGCCCTCAATGCGGGGCCTGCCCGCTGGCGATCGGCTGCGAGTGGGCGGGGGCTGTGAGCTTCGAGCGTTAATCACCATGTTCGACTGGCGGGTGGCGGAAGAGGAGCGAGCGGGAAAGTCGCTGCCCGAGAGGGAGGCGGATGGCATGCCGGCGCGACGTTGGGGCTGGCTGCTGCTGGGGGCGGTGCTGCTCGTCGTCGTCGTGGCGGGGGGGCTGCGCTGGCGCGCGGCAGCGGGCGCAGCGGCCATGCGCGCGGACCTGGAAGCGTTTATCACCCAGGAGGAGCGCGTCCGGCTCTTCGGACTTAAGCGAGGAGATGGAGACGCTTGTCGTGGCGGATGCCCCGTCTTACTGGCGACGGGGCTACCTTACCACGTTCGGGGAGGGCGGCGCGGCGCGGCCCACCCCGCTCGACCTGGTGGAGATGGAGGTTGACGGGCGGGAGGCGATCGTGACGGTGCGGCTGAACGGGCACGCGCAGGTGCGTGGCTACCGTCTGACGGAGGCTGGCTGGCGACGGGCGCCCTTGACCGCCGCGCTGTGGGGTGCGCCCGACGAGCGCGTGCTGCCCGGCATTACGCTGCGCTTTCTGGCGCGCGATGGGGCCTTTGCTGACTCGCTGGCAGGCGATCTGCCCACGCTGCAGGCGACGGTGAATCAGTGGGGGAGCGCGGCGACGATTCGGGCGATTGAGCTGGACGCGCGCGAGTTTGTCCCCCCGCTGATCCGCGATTACCCAATGGTGATTCGGCTAAACTCACCGCTGCTGGTGTCGCCCGATGGGCTGCTGAGCGGCGAGGGGAAGGTGCGGATGGCGCTGGCCAGCGCCCTGATCGCGCACACGGCCCCCGCTGTTCCCGCTGATTCGACGCTGCCGGGCGCGCCGCGCCTCTTGCAGGCCTTGCGCGCTGCCGTCGCCATGCACTGGGCGCTCGCTCCTGCGGAGCAAGAGGCGGTGCGCACCCTATGGCGCCAGGCTGCCCGCGAGGGGTGGCGCTCGCCCATCGGGGCTGGCCTGGATGGGTCGGAAAAGTTGGACGTGCTAGCGCCAGGCCGCGACGAGGCCGCGGCCCTGTTGATGGGAGAGTATCTGGCTCGAACCCACGACAGCTCTGCGGTGGCGGCTCTGGCGGGGGGCCTTGCCAGCGCCCGCTCGTGGGATGCGCTCTTTCTGGCAAGCGTGGGGCGCTATGCGCAGGAGATCGAGCGAGAGGCGATGGCCTACGCGCAGGAAGGACTTGAGGGAGCTGCGCACGTGCGGGAGCGCTTTCAGCTTGCTGTCACGCGCGCCCCCTTTGATGGGGTGGTGCAGGGGGGCGGGGGTGCCGGGCAGATGACCATGCAGCGGCAGGGGACGGGGGCCCCGATCGCCGTGCAGGTGGCCGATGTGCCCTTTGTGGGGCAGGACGGCGCGCCCTTGCCCATCGCCTGTGCCCCCCTGTACGCGGCGGTGCGGGTCGAGGGAAGTTGGCTGGAAGCCGAGCAGCGCCTGCAGGCAACGCACCTGCAAGCGCAGGGGGTGGCGCCCGCTCGTTTCCCGCGCCCCTCGCCTGCCCCCCCTGAGCCGCTCGCCTTTCTGGCAAGGTGGGGAGCGGAGGGAAAACCGGAGGCGCTGAGCGCGCTTGGCGCGGATGGCCGCATCACGGAGATAGCCGATCTGAGGGGCCTTACCCATCTCTGGCCAATCGAGGGGGAGGCAGCGGGGGCGGCCGCGCTCGTGGAGTGGCGGGTGCCCCGTTGCTCGCAAAGCTGGTTCTTTCTGCTCGACCTGGCAAGCGGGGGCACGCGGCAGTGGCTGACGCCGCCCCTGTTTGGGAGCGGCCATGTGCGTGCGTTCTGGCGAAGCGCGGGACAAGAAGTGCTGTTGACGGTGCTGCCGATTGACCAGCTGGATGAGCCGTACCGCTATCGGTGGCGCGTGGGGCTGCTGGGCGCACCCGATGGACAGTCGGTTCCCCTGGTGGGAAGCTTTAGCTCTACGGCGTTCCCCCTGGGGTGGGATGGAGCGAGCGAGCGACTGCTGACCTTTCGAGGGGACCAACGCGGCAAGACTGTAGGGTTTTGGGCCGGTGGCTCGGCGGAGCCGGAGCGCACCCTCGACCTGGACACGCACGAGCCCATCGTGTCACCGCTGCGGTTGGTGGGCGGGCGGCTCGCCTATATGGAGGCTGCCACCCTGGGGGAAGAGGCCGGCGCGTTGGTTCGTTTGTTCGATCCAGGGCGCGGCGAGTCTGTCGTGCTGGCCTGGGTGGCGAAGGAGGACGCGGTGTATGTGGGGGGGCAACTGCTGACCTACACGGGGCCAGCCGGCACGCGCCCCGTGACGCTAAAGCGGCTGCTGCTGCTCGATCCGGCTACCCCGCAGCATGTGACCGTTGTGGCGGAAGTGGCTGGGGCCGAACAGATTGGCGCGGTACAGCCGTGTACGGATGGATCGCTGCTTTACACGGTTGAGGGCGAGGCGGGGGTGACATTGCACCGGTGGCATCTGGCGGGGGGAGACAGTGCGCTGGCTGAGCTACCAGGCGGGCTTGAGCTATGGGGATGCCCCTAAGAAAGGACGGCTGACTGTCGAGTTTGTATCTGCTTTCCACAAGGGGGAGAGGTGTTCGACTGGCAGGTGGAGGAGGCTGAGAACACGGCAACGACACCGACGCGGGAAGGGGGACGCCCCTTGCTCCGCTGGTGGCTGCTTGCTGGGGGGCTGCTCCTGCTGCTGGCAGGGGGGGCGGTGCGCTGGCGGCTGGGCGAGCAGGAGGCGCTGCTGCGGGCGGAGCTGAGGGAGACGATTGGGGTTGAAGAGCGGGCACGGCTCTTCGGGTTGAGGGAGGAGGCGGAACGGCTCGTTGTGCCGAACGCGCCGGCAGAGTGGCAGCAGGGCTTCGAGGCTAGCTTTGCAAGGCCGGGGGAAGAGGTGGTGCCCCTGTCGCTCGTTGTAGAAGAGGCAAGGCTGTGGGGGGCCGGGGGCGCCGTGGTGCGGGTGCGGGTTGGCGAGGCTGTGCAGCTGCGCCACTATCGCCTGGTTGACGATGGGTGGCGGCGCGCACCGCTGCCGGAGGCGGTGTGGGGGGAGAGCCGCACGATTCGGGCAGCGGGAGGGATTGAGGTGGCTTTCCGGGCGCGGGACGAGGCCTTCGCACGGGGCCTGGCCCGCGACCTGCCCGCCCTGCTAGGGGAGATCAGCGAGTGGGGCGAACCCGCAAAGCTTCCTGTTATCGAGGTGCGCCCCAGCGAGTTTCGCACCGGCCCTGCTCGGCGCGTCAGGGGGGCGGCTGACGCTCAACTCGCCGCTGACGACGCTCACGACACAGGGGCTGGATGGGGAAAGCCAGGTCCGCCACGCGCTCGCACGCGCGGTGACCTTGAACGCCTTCCGCCAGGGCGAGCGCCCCGAACTGGCAGGCATGCGCCGCCTGCGCTCGGCAGTGGCCGAGCTCGTTGCGGTGCGCTGGGCGCTCGCGCCGGAAGCGATGGCGCGGCTGCGCGCCGCGTGGCGCGCCCGTGCCGGGGGGGCGTGGCTGTCGCCGCTCTTTGCCCCCTCCCCCTTCCACCCGCCGGACTATCTGTTTGAGCCGGAAGCCGTCTCGCTGCGGGCGCTGCTGCTGGTGGACTTTCTGCGGGAAACGGCAGGGGCGCCCGGAATCGCTGCCCTTTGGCGGGGAACGCTCGAGGCCCGCTCATGGGATGAGCTGTTTGAGGGCGCTGTGGGACAGTCGGCGCTGGACATCGAGCTAGCCACCGTCCGCTACGCGAGCGAGGGGGTGGACGCCGCACGGGCGGTGGACAGCAGCGACCTTGACTGGAGCCTGCCCCTGACGGCCCACACGATTGCCGCACCGGAACGGAGCGATGCGCCGCTGGAAGTGGCGGTGGCGGGGTCCCCGTTACCGGTGCTGGTGGAGATGGAGGGAGCAGAAATTGTACTGGCCGATGGCACGCCGATTCGCGGGGCGTGCGCGCCCCTCTTCGATCAGGTGCAGGTAGAGGGCACGTGGCTGGAAAAGGGGCGCCAGATACGCGCCACCCGTATCTTCGTGAACGAGCTTACGCCTGCCCGCCCGCCCCGCCCCTACCCCACCCCGCCGGACGCCGTTGCGTTTTTAGCGACGTATGAGGATGAGGGGGGCGCGGAGCCAGGCGGCGCGCGCCCCCCCTCGCCCCTCCCGCGCCTCCTTGCCCTGCTGCCGGACGGAAGCCTTGTTCCCCTGCTGAGCCTGGAGGAGAGCGAGCCCCTGCCCGCTGTGCTGTTCGAGCAGCAGGGCGGATTGTTGATCCAGCAGGGGGTTGTGGGATGCACGTGGCAATGGGTTTTTCTGTATCGCCCGGAGCGCGGGACTGTGGATGCACTGGCTGGTGCAAGAGACGCCTGCGGGGTCCCCGACCGCCGTCTTTTCGGAGGAGGGCGGGAACAGGTTGCTGCTAACCTATGGCATGCATGCCGATCGGAGCGGGCGCCTGACAGGGCTCCGCGTGGAGCTTGGGGCGGAGCGGCTAGCTGGCCCCCCGCAGCCCTCGCCCCCCGGCCAACCCCTTGCGTGGCTGCCGGAGGAAGATCAACTGTTGATGCAAAATTGGCAGGAGCCCGCCCTGCTCCACTTTGTAGGGGGCGCCCAGGGCGAGATCGTGCGCACCTTGCCCCTGCCACGAGCGCCACTGCCCTGGAGCGCGCAGCGGGTGGGGAACGATCTGTGGTATCTGGAGGTGTTTCAGGACGACCCGCGCCCCTCGTGGGGGACGCTGCACCGCCTGAATATGGCCACCGGTGCCGACGAGGTGCTGTTTGAACCGGAGACGGGCGAGGTGTTTCACTCCTTCGTCCCCCTGCCCCCTGGCCGCACGCCGGAGCGCCTTGCCATCCTGGCAGGCCGCCAGGAGGCTTCCCCGGGCTCACCCACCGCCGTGCATGTGAGGGGTCTAGGGCAGGTTGCGACAGCCCAGACCATCGTGTCGGGGCCGAACGAGCATCTGGCGGGATTGGTCCCATGCTCCGATGGGGGCTTCCTGTTCACGGTGCTCGCCTCCGAAGGCGCACCTGAGGAGGCGAGCGTGGTGGAAATCCGCCGCTGGCGAACCGATGGCGAGATCGTCACGCTGCACCGCAGCGAGTCGTCGCTGTTTGCGTGGCACTGCCCCTGATGAGGGGGTGCGCTCAGCGCTCGACCGTGGCAGGATGGCGATGAAGCGTGCGGCTCACCATCTCGATCCCCTGGGAAAGCAACCCAATTTGTGCGATGGCGAGCCAGGTCAGCAGCAGCGCCAGGGCGCGCCCGCCCCACACGATCCACGTGCCCGCGTTGGCCTGTAGATCGCTGACCACTGTCTGCTGCTGCGCCACCACATCCTGATATTGAAGGGTCACATCCTGCGCGTCGTCGAGGGTGAGCGCAATCGCCCCCAAACCGTCAGCTAGCAAGGTCACGTCTTCGCCCACCGAATTCAAATTGCCACCTGCCACATTGATGCTCTCTTCGATCTGCCCCAACGACTCGGGTAACGAAGCGAGGCTGGTGGAGACCGCGGTGAGCGTGGTAGCGAGTGGAACCTCAGGGTTATAGACGGGCGCGTTGAGGAAAGGAATGGAATTGAGGGCAAAGAGGACCCCCTCCACGGCCACTGCCCCTTGCTGGGCCGCCTCGAGCGAGAGTTGGGTTGCCACCAGGCTGGCGGGTAGCTCCTGTCCCGCTATCTCTGCCATGGTGTCCAGCAGGGGAAGCGTATCGCTGAGCGCCGCGGAAACGCCCCGCGTGGTGCTTTCCGCGGTATCCATTGTGACAACCGCCTCCACTAGAGAGGTATCTACAACTATGAGCGCCTCAGCCGTGGTGGAAAGGGTGCCATTCAGGATCAGCAGGGTTTCTTCCACGCGCTGCAAGGCTGCCGTCTCGACACGCGGCAGGTAATAGAACGCCATTGCGTTTAACGTGAGCCCAAACAGGGCCCCCAGAACCAGGGCTATGCCCACCACCCGCTCCACCATAAGCCGCATGCGAATGCCTCCTCGCTGTCTATCGGGGGATACCCTCACCGCTGTCGCCAACTCCAGGGCCTTGCAACAAGTGAGCCAAGCCAGTATAAAGGGAGTGGTCAGCTTGTACCAACTTGTTGCGGGGACGGAGGTATTTATCTCCTGGCTACTCGCTCTTCAACAAACAAGCTGACGCTGCCGCCATGTCAGCGCTCTTGATGAGCTATTTTTTTCAATGGAGGAAGCCATGCCGCGCCCGATTCGTTCAATCTGCCTTGCCTGGATCGTTGTTGCCTCGCTCGCCGTCCTGCTCCTGCTTGCCCCCCCTGCCCGCCTGGCATCGAGCGGCGGGCCCTCTGCCGCGCTGGAGTTGGTGGCTGAGGGATTGACCGCCCCGCTTCAACTGGTGGAACCGCCTGATGGCAGTGGGCGGCTTTTCGTGATTGATCAGGTGGGGCAGATTCGCATCATCGCGGGGGGCACCCTGCTGCCAACCCCTTTCCTGGACTTGAGCGCCCGCCTGGTGGCCCTCAATCCAAACTATGACGAGCGTGGGTTGCTCGGGCTGGCGTTCCATCCGGACTATGCCAGCAACGGGCGCTTCTTTGTTTATTACAGCGCGCCCCTGCGGGCGGGGGGCACATCGGGGTTCAACCACACAACGCACATCGCAGAGTTTGCGGTGTCGGCTGACCCCAACGTCGCTGACGCGGCCTCTGAGCGGCTCATCCTGCAGGTAGATCAGCCACAGGGGAACCATAACGGCGGCGCCGTCGCGTTTGGCCCGAACGATGGGTACCTGTACATCTCGCTGGGGGATGGCGGGGGTGCCAACGATGTGGGAACGGGCCATGTTGAAGATTGGTATGCCTTTAACCAGGGCGGCAACGGCCAGGATGTGACGCAGAACCTCCACGGCAGCATCCTGCGCCTGGATGTGGATGGGGTTCAACCGTATGCGATCCCGGCAGACAATCCCTTTGTGGGGACGGAGGGGCTGGACGAGCAATGGGCCTACGGGTTCCGCAACCCCTATCGCATCTCGTTCGATATGGGCGGCGATGGGGCCCTCTACGTGCAGGACGCCGGGCAAAACCTGTGGGAAGAAGTGAGCCTCGTGACAGCGGGCGGGAATTACGGGTGGAATGTCAAGGAAGGGACTCACTGCTTCAACGCAGCCGATCCGGACATCGAGCCAGACACTTGCCCCGACCTTGACCCGGAGGGCGATCCGCTGATTGACCCGATCATCGAATTTGCCAACTCCAACGCGCCGGACGGGGGCCTGGGGGTCGTCTCGGTAGGCGGCTATGTGTACCGTGGCACAACCCTGCCGGAATTCGAGGGCGACTACATCTTTGGCGTGTGGAGCGTCAACTTCGAGGTGAACGACGGCATCATCCTGGTGGCCGAGCCGCAGCCAGAGGGGCTCTGGCCCCTTGCCGAGTTGTTCATCACGAACACGCCCGACAACCGACTGGGCCACCTGCTGCTTGGCTTTGGGCAGGATGCGGCGGGCGAGGTTTATGCCCTGACCACCAACAGCATAGGCCCCACCGGAACCACTGGCCAGGTCTACAGGCTGGTGCCGGGCAGCGCCACGGCTGTCACGATTAGCCAGTTGAGCAGTCAAGCTGGCAGCCCGTTGGTCGTTATGGGGGGAGCCCTGCTGACGCTTGCCCTGCTGGGCGGGGCACTCCTCCGTCGCGGGCGCGCCCGCGCGTAGGCATGCCAGGGAGGGGGAGGGGAATGCGAGCGCTCCCCTCCCCCTCTACGTTTCTTCGTCCAGGAAAAGGACGTGCCGGATCAGCGGCTTGCTCTCGGCGCTCCCGCCCAGCGAGCCGCCCAGGACGCCCATCGCCCCCAAAAACATGCCGAGTTTCACGTGGTCTATCAGATGGATGGCGGGGTCCACCGAGGGCCAGGTTGCCTTGAGCTCTGCCGGAAAGAAGGTGGCCGCGCCGACGGTCCCGAGCGTAAAGAAGGCAAGATAAAGCAGGGCCATCGTCAGCAGCAGGCTGAGCAGCGTGGCCGTCGAGGCGACGACTGCCGATTCATAGACCTCGCTGGTGCGGGTGGCCCCCGTCCGCAACGCGAAGACGCGGTAGAGGGCGGCAGTCGCCGCCACTATCGAAATTAGCGAGAAAAGGACGAGCGGTGCCACCTGAAGGCTGTTCGCTACATCCCAGATTTCCGCTGTGAAGAAGAGCACGATCAGCAGCGAGAAGCCCGCGGTCACCATGGTGGGCAGGCGCATCAAGAGCCGAATCGGGTTGGCTCGCCGGACGGAGCGCCAGATGCTGGGCCAATTGTTTGCGATCTGGCGGAAGGTGAAGCGCCAGGGGTGGTCACTTGCGATTTCCTCGCGCGCTTCCAGGGGCAGGTTCTGCCGCATGAGCGCCACCTGGGCGGGGAGGAGCTCGCGCATCGCCGCCAGCTCTTCCACGTCGTGGAAATCATGCATGACGTTGTCGGGCGACGGCTCGTGCGGGACGTTGAGCAGGTGCCCGAGGGTGTGGAGCATGAGCGCCTGGAGGCGCTCCACGGTAACCGTGCGGTTGCCTGACTGGCCCCAGAATTCGGGGCTGAGGCGCTTGGTGGAAATAATGCCGATGTTGGTCAACTGGCTGGGCAGGGCGACGACGTAGGAGTGGATGGCGGCGGAAAGGTCCACCTCGGTGACGATGAGCAGAAAGTGGAAGCTGCGCTGCACCTTGGCGATCAGGCCAAGCTGCAAAAAATCAAAGGGGGAGTAGGCCCCCTCCGCCGGTACGAGGTGCGGACCGGTAAACTCGTGAAGGTGCATGCTGAGCCGCAGGCGCTGCTCGTTCAGGAGCAACTCCAGGCCGGCCACCGCCTCGTCCACGATCAGGTGAAAGTCGTCGGCCTGCTCCGCCACCACGATCTTCATCACGCCAATGCTGTACTCTTGCTGCTCGGATGGCATGGATGCGCGCTCCCCTTATCCGCTGGCATCGGCTTTCTTCAAGAAGCCCCCGTGCCCCCCGCGCCGCACGGCGACGATTTCCGCCATGATGGCCAGGGCAATCTCCTCAGGCGTTTCCGCGCTCAGATCAAGGCCGACGGGCGCGTAGACCTCGGCCAGATCGGCAGCGCTCACCCCGTGGCGCGCCATGCGCTCGAAGCGCTCGGCGTGGGTCTTGCGGCTGCCGATGGCCCCCACATAGGCAGCCCCGCGCCCCAGCACCGATTGGAGCGCGGGCTCGTCCAGTTTGGGGTCGTGCGTCAAAATCACACAGTAGGTAGAGGGCGTTATGACAAGCTGCGCCATCGCTTCCTGCGGCCACGCCGCGATGAGCGCATCGGCGTGCGGGAAGCGTTGGGCGTTGGCGAAGCGGGTGCGCGGGTCCACGATGGTGACGCGGAAGCCCAGCGTACGGGCAAAGGTGGTCAGCGGGATAGCCACATGGACGCCCCCAAAGACGATCAGGTGCGGGGGCGGCGGAAAGATCTCGATGAAGACGCGCGACGGGGCATCCTCGGCATGGATGAGCAGGGCACGCGCCAACTGGCCGCGCGCCTGCCCCATCATCTGCCCGGCCTCGCGCCGCACCTGATCGTCCAGGGCATGCGCCCCCCAACGAGCCAACCGATTCGCCATCCGGAAAAAGAAGCAGCTTTGCGCCCACCGGCCCCGCGCCCGCCAGCAACGTGGCCTGGGCCACCAGTTGCCCCGCCGCCAGGGCCGTTTCCAGTTTCTGCTCGATGGCGCGGCGCGCCCCTTGATCGTTGCTCATCCCGCTTGCTCCCTCCTTCCAGTCGCTCCCCCGGTCGCCTACGTGGCCAGGGGCTCGACAAAGACCTCGACCGTGCCGCCGCAGGCCAGCCCTACCTCCCACACCATATCGTCGGTGATGGCGTAGCGCAGCAGTCGCGGCTCCCCCTCTTCCAGCACTTCCAGTGCCTGAATCAGAACATCGCCCTCGACGCAGCCCCCGCTGACCGAGCCAACCATCTCCCCGGCACTCGACACGGCAAGGCGGGCACCCTCGCGGCGCGGCGCCGAGCCTTCGGTGTTGACTACCGTGGCCAGGGCCACGCTTTTGCCCTCGCTGCGCCACTGCTGAATCGCCTGCAAGACTTCACGCATCGCTCTCTCCTCTTTTCGTCTGATACCAATTCCGGTTGGCGAGGTTGCAAAGGTATCCACGGGGTAATTCCCGAAATTGCCCTACACCCCTCGTAGGACAATTTTGAAAATTGTCCGCGCTACGACGACCCAATGCATAGTTACCCATCGGAATCGGTCTGACACGGCGAAGGGGCCAGGGTGGCGGGCCAGGCTACCGCCTGATCCGCTGGCGCCGTTCCGGGCGCTTCTGCCCCAGCGTCGTCAGGGCCTGCGCCAATTGCTCCAGGCTGCGCAGGTTGTGCACCGGCAAAAAGTTATCCACAAAGGGCAGGGCCGCCGCCATGCCCCGCTGGATCGGCTCGTAGCTCTCGGAGCCCAGGAGGGGGTTGAGCCAGATCAGGCGGTGGGCCGCCCGCTGCAGGCGGGCCATCTCGTGGGCCAGCACGCCCACCTCGCCCCGGTCCCACCCATCACTGATGAGCAGCACCACCGCGCCGCGCCCCAGCACGCGGCGCGCCCACTGGTAGTTAAAGGTTTTTATAGCATCGCCGATGCGCGTGCCGCCCGACCAATCCTGCACGCTCTGCCCCACCTCGTCCAGCGCCTGATCCACGTCCTTGTGGCGCAGGTGGTGGGTGATCCGTGTCAGGCGCGTGCCAAAGACAAAGCTCTCGACGCTGCGCATCTGGTGGTTGAGCGCGTGCAGAAAGTGTAGCAGCATTCGGGCGTACTGCTCCATCGAGCCGCTGATGTCGCACAGGACGACCAGCGGGCGCGGGCGCGATTTGCGCTGGCGCCAGCGCAGGCGCAGCGGTTCGCCGCCGTAGCGCAGGTTGTCCCGCACCACATGGCGCAGGTCGGGCAGATGGCCGCCCCGCGCGGGGCGCATGCGCCGTGTGGTCCGTTCCGGGATGGGCCAACGCATGGCGGCCAGGGCGGCCTTGGCCGCCTGGACCTCTTCCCAGCTCATATGGGAAAAATCCTTGCGGCGGAGAATTTCCAGCGCGCTGTAGGAAGGCTGATCCTCGTGGCGCTCTTCTTCTTCCTCCGCGGCCCCCACGCCGCCCAGGAGCAGCCCGGGCAGGCGGGCAGGGCGCGCGGGCGGCTTGTTTTTCGAGCGCCCCCCGTCCAGGGTGAAGGGTTTGGGCACGCGCCAGTAAAGCTGAAACGCCTGCTCGAAAAGGGGGTAATCCTCGTGCTGGGTGACAAGCAGGGCGCGCGCCGTAAAGAAAAAGTCCTGACGGTTGGTGAGGGGAAGCACATCCAGCGCCCGAACCAGTTCGATCATCTGGCTCAGGTTCACCGAGACGCCCATGAGGCGCAGCAGCCGCCCGAAGCGCAGGAGGTGCGGCAGCAGGTTGCCGGAGGTGATAAGAGCGGGGGAGGAGCTATCGTTCACGGGGGTCAGGGCTCCGTCAGGCGGCGCCTTGAACGCGCTGTACCAGGGCACGCGCCACCGCGCCGCGCACCTGCTCGATGTCATCCTGGTATTTCAGCAGGACGCCGAGCGTATCGCCCACGGTGCTCTCATTTAGATCATATTGCTCGAGCGCGACCAGCGCATTGGCCCAGTCGAGGGTCTCGGCAATGCCGGGCACCTTGTACAGGTCCATCGCGCGCAGCGCATGCACGAATTCGACAAGTTGCTGGCTAAGCTGGGCCGAGGCTTGCGGGACCTTCAAGGAGACGATCTGCTGCTCCTTCTGGACGGTCGGGTACTCGATCCACTGGTAGAGGCAGCGACGCTTGAGGGCGTCATGAATCTCGCGGGTGCGATTGGAGGTGATGATGACCAGCGGCGGCTGCTCGGCGCGAATGGTGCCTATCTCCGGGATGGTGATTTGAAAATCGGAGAGCAGTTCCAGCAGAAAGGCCTCGAACTCTTCGTCCGCACGGTCGAGCTCGTCAATCAGCAGCACGGGGGCTTTGCCCTCCGCCCCCGCCTCGATGGCCTGAAGCAGGGGGCGCTTGATGAGGAAGCGCTGATCAAAGACATCGTGCAGGGCGTCCGCCTGTGCGGTGGGGCCGGCGGCCTCCAGCAAGCGAATCTGGAGGAGTTGCCCCTGATAGTTCCACTCATAGATAGTGGTGTTGACGTCCAGCCCCTCATAGCACTGGAGGCGAATCAAGCGGCGGCCCAGCACCTCGGCCAGCGTCTTGGCCACCTGCGTCTTGCCGACCCCTGCCTCCCCCTCCAGCAGGATCGGCTTGTTCAGCTTGAGCGCGAGCAGGACGGTAGTCGCGAGCGCGCGGTCGGCTACGTAGTCGTGGCTGAGGAGGGTTTCCTGGATGGCGTCAACGGTGTCAAGCACAACCTGTCTCCGATTTGAGGGTGGGGGCATCGCTGCGAGCGCGCCTGCGTGCTCATCTGTCAAAAACGGGGCGGCCTGCGGGCAGGCCACCCCGTTCAAGCAATCTGTGGGCCGCCTTTAGCGGCGACGGATGTACTCGCGCCAGTCGCCCGAAGCCATGCGCTGTTCCGTGCCCTGGGCGGCGGCCGCCGCCCGCTCCAGAGCACGACAGGTGAGCACGCGGGTGATTTGGGCGCGATAGGCCTCGTCCGCGTGGATGTCACTGAGGAAGTCCAACCCTTCGCCCGCTCGCTCGCAGGCGGCGGCGATGGCTTCGGGGGTCAAGGCCTTGCCCTCCAACGCTTCTTCCACGTTGCGCAGGCGTTGGGCGTGGTCGGCGGCGCCGGTCACGGCAACGCGACAGCGCTTGGCCTTGCCCTTCTCGCCCATCTCGACAACGGCGGCCACGCCACAGATGGCATAGCCGCTGGCGGGGTTGTGGAGTTTTTCGTAGGCACTGCCCGTGGCGCGGTTTGCGCCAGGGTGGGGCGATGGAATACGGACCGCGGTGACGATCTCGTTCGGCTGAAGCGCGGTTTCCATCAGGCCGACTATAAACTCTTCGATCGAGACGCGGCGCTTGCCGTCCGGACCCACGATCTCGATGTGGGCCTCCAGGGCAAGCATCACGGCTGGCAGGTCGCCTGCGGGGTCGTTGTGCGCCAGGCTGCCCCCGATGGTGCCGCGATTCTGCACCTGTGGATCGCCGATGTGGAAGCAGGCTTCGGTCAGCACGTCATAGCCGGTGTTGGCCTGCGCGATCTGGGAATAGGTAGCCATCGAGCCGATGCGCAGCCCGCCGTCGCGCGTCGGGGTGATGGCGCGAAGCTCCTCCACCCCGTTCAGGTCCACCAGCATGGTGGGCTGGGCCAGGCGGAGCTTCATCATCGGGATCAAGCTGTGCCCGCCCGCCAGCAGCTTCGCTTCTTCGCCGTGCTCTTTCAGCAGCGACACCACCTCGTCCACGCTGCTGGCGCGGTGGTAATCAAACTTTGCCGGATACATGCACCCTCCTTGGGAGAGATTGGAAATTGGCGTCCATGTTTATCAGTTACGCGCCCGCGCCTGCCTGGCGGTCACTCCAGGTAGCGGGGTCACCGCCCTGCTTCTTGCCGCCCAGAACCTCGTCACCGCCATGACCGTTGCCGTGGGGCTGGCTGCCCTGGCCATTGGCGCGCGGGCTGGCCTCGTTGATGGCGTGCCAGAGCTTGCTAGCGGTGAGCGGCATTTCCAGGTGGCGGATGCCGAACGGGGCCAGGGCATCCATGACCGCGTTCACGACGGCAACCGTGGAGGCGATGGTTCCCATCTCGCCCGCCCCCTTCACGCCGAGCGGGTTGTGGGGCGAGGGGGTGACGGTCCGGTCCACATCGAGCAGTGGCAGGTGGTGGGCGCGCGGGAGGGCGTAGTCCATCATGGTCCCGCTCAACAGTTGTCCCGTATCGTCATAGACCGCGGCCTCGGTCAGCGCCTGGCCGACCCCCTGCGCGATTCCGCCGACGATCTGCCCCTCAACCACCATCGGGTTGATGACGTTGCCCACATCATCCACGGCTGCGTACTTCTGGATGAAGACCTCGCCCGTATCCCTGTCTATCTCTACCTGGGCGATGTGGGCGCTGTTGGGGAAGGTAAAATTGGCTGGGTCGTAGAACGACGTTTCTTCCAGGCCGGGCTCGATATGGTCGGGAAGGTTGTGGGCGGTGTAAGCAGCGAAGGCTACCTCGCCGAAGCCCTTGTATCGGTCGGGCGCCCCCTTGACGTAAAGGCGGCCCGCATCGCGGTCGTAGACGATGTCTTCCTCGGCGGCTTCCAACTGGTGCGCTGCAATCTGGACTGCCTTGTGACGCACCTTTTCCGCCGCCTTGACCAGGGCACTGCCGCCCACGGCACCGCTGCGGCTGCCATAGGTTCCCATGCCGAAGGGCACGCGGCCCGTGTCGCCGTGGACGATCTCGACATCGTCCATGCTCAGCCCCAACTCGTGTGCTACCACCTGGGCAAAGGTAGTCTCGTGGCCCTGGCCGTGGGAGTGGGAGCCGGTGAGCACTGTAACCTTGCCGGAGGGATGCACGCGGATCACTGCGCTTTCCCAGAAGCCGACGGCGGAGCCCAGGGAGCCAGCCACCTTGGAGGGGGCGGGGCCGCTGGCCTCGATGCAGCCGGAAACGCCGACGCCGACGATGCGCCCCTCGCTGCGCGCCTTTTCCTGCGTGGCCCGCATCCCCTCGTAATCGGCCAATTTCATGGCGGCGTCGAAGAGGCGGTCATACTCTCCACTGTCGTAGAGCATGGCGACGGGGGTCTGGTAGGGGAAGTCCTCGGGCTGGACAAAGTTCTTGCGCCGGAACTCGATGGGGTCCATGTCGAGCTCGCGCGCGGCAAGGTCCACCAGCCGCTCCACGACGTAGGCGGCCTCGGGGCGCCCGGCGCCACGGTAGGCGTCCACGGGGACGGTGTTGGTCAGGGTGCCCCACATCTCGCCCCAGATGCCTGGAATCTTGTAGAGCCCGGAAAGGAGGCAGATGTAGAAGGCTGTGGGGATGAGCGGCGCAAAGGTGGAGATGTAGGCACCCTGGTTCGACCATGTCTGGACATGGAGGCCGGTGATCGTCCCATCCTTCTTCACGGCCAGGCGGCAGGCGGTGACATGGTCGCGCCCCTGCGAGTCGGTGAGGTAGGATTCGGAGCGGGTGCTGACCCACTTGGTGGGGCGGTTAATCTCGCGCGCGACCCACGGAACTATGATTTCTTCCGGGTAGTGGAAAATTTTGCTGCCGAAGCCGCCACCCACATCGGGGGAGATGACGCGAAGCTTCTGCTCGGGAATGCCGAGCGTGAAGGCGCTCAGGAGCAGGCGGATGGGGTGGGGGTTCTGGCTGGTGGTCCAGAGCGTCATCTCTTCGGTGAAGCGGTTCCACTCTGCCACGGCGGCGCGCGGCTCCATGGCGTTGGGGATGAGCCGCTGGTTGATGAGGTCCAGTTCGATCACATGGTCGGCCTCGGCGAAGGCTTTTTCCATAGCCTCTTTGTCGCCCAGCGCCCAGGTGTAGGAGACGTTGTTCGGGATACCGTCGTGAAGCTGTGGCGCGCCCGTCTTCCATCGCCTTGCGCCCATCCACCACGGCAGGCAACGGCTCGTACTCCACATCAATCAGGTCCAGGGCATCGTAGGCGATGTAGGGGGACTCCGCCACGACGGCGGCTACCCCGTCGCCCACGTGGCGCACTGTGTCCACCATCAGCGGCCAGCGATCGGGCACCCGAATGTCTGGCACGTTCCAGCCACAGGGGAGCTTGCCCACCCCCCCGTCAATCAGGTCCTGCCCTGTATAAATCGCAATCACCCCGTCCAGCGCTTTGGCGCGCTCGGTGTTGATGCTGACGATGCGTGCGTGGCCGTGGGGGCTACGCAGCACAGCGACGTGGGCCATGTTGGGAAGTTGCAGGTTGGCTACATACTTGCCCTTCCCCTGGATAAAGCGCGGGTCCTCGCGCCGCTTCATCGCCTCGCCAATGTAGGTGGTCATGATTCCTGCGCTCCCATCTCGCTCGCTGCCTGCTGGACCGCCCTGACGATGTTCTGATAGCCCGTGCAGCGGCACAGGTTCCCGACCAAGCCGTAGCGAATCGTCTGGTCATCCAGATAGGATCCATAGGTTTCCACCAACTTGACAGCCGCCATGATCATGCCGGGGGTGCAGTAGCCGCACTGGAGACCATGCTGATCCCAGAAGGCCTGCTGCATGGGGTGGAGCGTGCCGTTGCTCGCCAGCCCCTCGATGGTTGTGATGTCGGCACCCTCCGCCTGCACCGCAAAGAGCGTGCAGGACTTGATAGCCTGGCCGTTATAATGGATGGTACAGGCCCCGCACTGGCTGGTGTCGCAGCCAATATTCGTGCCCGTAAGCGCCAACTCGTTGCGAATAAAGTCCACCAGCAGCATGCGAGATTCTACGTCCCGCGTGTACGACTTGCCATTCACCGACATCGTCACCTTCATAGATGCTCCTTCGCTAATCCACCAATCTTTGGGGGAACCTATGGGCAGGGCGGGCAAGGGGAAGCGCCGCCTGTAAGTCTGACTCACATCCCGTCTGCGTCGTCCTGTCCGGCTTCTTCAACACCCTCCGTGTGTTGAGCCGCTAGCTGCTTTTCCAACGATTCCAGTCCCTGGCTGATCATCCTGCGCGCGACCGACTGAATAAGGCGTTGCCCGACCTGGGCGATTTTCCCGCCCACCTGGGTCTCGCCGGCGTAGTGGATCACGGTGCCACCGTCCACCTCCTCCAGGTCCACAGTGCCCTCGCCCTTCAAGAACCCTGCCGCGCCGCGCCCCTCCACGAGCAGCACAAAGTGCTCGGGAAATCGCTGATCGCTGACCTGCACGGTTCCTCCGTAGGTACCGTTGATGGCACCGACCTTAACGTTGACCTGCGCCTCGTAACGGTCGTCGGAAAGCCGCGTGAGAGTCGTCGCGCCCGGCATCGCCTGCGCCAGGGCATCGGGGTCCTGCAAGAGGGTATAGACCGTCTCGCGAGGTGCATTGAACGTATGATCCCCCTCTATCCGCATTCATCCTCCTGTTTCCGATGGGCAATGCCGCGCGGCAACAAAAAAACAGCCAGGGCCCTGCACTTTCAATGTCTCAGGCTGGCTGCTTCCTGGGGTCCAAGCGGCTCTCGCAATCGTTGAGATAGCTGGTGTTGGTTTTCAGATGGGTCTGAGCCTAATTATACAAGCCCGCTGGACTGTGGGCAACCCGACCTGTTCGTCGCTCCCAAAAGCCTGCCCGCGACGCTGGGACAATGCTCCCCAATCCCTCGAACGGGGCGAGCATGCCATTCCCAACGACTTTGCCGTGACAAGGGGCCAAAGTCCCTCAAGAAGTTAGCCCCACTGACCTACTGCGCGCCGAAGCGAGGTGTTGTAGCATAGTGGGTGAAACGGATTCGGATGAACCAGCATCCCCGCCGGGCAGCACGTGATTCCGCTCTCTCGACAGCCGTATAATCCAATAGCGAACGACAAAGGCAAACCCATCGAGAGGTGGGGACGCAAAGCTTCGGGTCCTCCTCCGCAAAGAAAAGGATGGCCGGGTTGCCGACTCCGCTTGGTTGACAAGGAGATCGGCCTTTTGGCGTTTCCTGAGACCGGCGAGGCGGCGAGTTTCGCGCCCTTCGTTTTTACTCGCCATTCTTTACTCAGGAGACCAACTTATGACTCGCCGCGCCGTCCCCCTTCGGCCCGTGAGGACACCCCGACTGGGCGCTTTCCTCGCTCTTCTAGTTGTTCTAGCCGTTCTGTTACCCTCCGTCAGCAGTGCGAGGTTCGGGTTCGGCACCCCAGCACGTGCTGCCCTTCCCGCCCAACCAGAGCTACTGGCCCTTGCTGACGCCCAGCCAGAACTCACCGTTTCCATCATCGTACAAAAGTCTCAGGCAGGCACGGCGCTGGAAACCATAGTCCAGCGGCTGGGTGGCCAGGTCACGCGGGACCTGACCATCATCCAGGGCTTTGCCGCTGAGCTACCTGCTGGTGCAGTGCGAGCCTTGGCCGCCGCCGATGGGGTGGACTGGATCTCGCTCGACGGGCCAGTGGTTGATACGGGCAGGGGCAACGGCAACGGTAATGGCAACGGTAGACGAACAGCACGCCCACGCCTACGCCTACCGCTACCGGTACCGCTACCGGCAATGGCAACGGTAATGGCAATGGCAACGGTAATGGCAATGGCAACAGTAATAACAGCACGCCCACGCCCACGGCTACGGCCACTGCTACCGCTACCAGCAATGGCAATGGCAATGGCAATGGCAATAATGGTACTGACAGTAGTGTGGGTAACGGAGCCACTGCTAGGGCTGCCCCGAGTGTGTTTTCACCGACAAATTGAAGGGCTGGAACACGGTCGCCGTGCGGGCGGCGGAGCTATGGAACGTGCCGCCGTACCTGCAGGGGCAAGGCATCACCGTTGCCGTGATTGACAGCGGGGTAGTCCGACCTAACCAGAACCCTGAACTTAGCGGCGGCATGGTGATGCCAGAGGAAGTTCAGTGACGGCGCAATGAACATGGTGGACAATTATGGGCACGGCACGCATGTGGCAGGGATCATCGCGGGCAACGGCGTGGAATCGCTGGGAATGTACATCGGGATCGCGCCCAAGGTCAACCTGATCAATCTCAAGGTGAGCGACGATTATGGAATGGCCACCTCTTCCTCCGTGGTGGACGCGATGCAGTGGGTGCTGGAGCACAAGGATGAGTACAACATTCGAGTGGTGAATTTGTCGGTCAATGGCGCTTCCCCGGAATCGTCCCACACCAGCCGGTCAGCGCGGCGGTCGAGGTGCTCTGGTTTAACGGGGGGTGGTGGTGGTTTCCGCCGGTAACAACGGCGCGAGCGCTTCCAACGCGCTTTACCCCCCTGCTAACGATCCGTTCGTGATCACGGTGGGAGCGACAGACGACCGCGATACAGAGAGCGTGAGTGACGATGTCGTGGCGCACTTTTCCGCAAGCGGGCTGACGGAGGTTGGCACCTTCAAGCCGGAGCTCGTCGCGCCGGGGGTAGATATAGTGAGTCGGATGTTCGGACAAGGAGACGACGCTGGCAGCCCGTTATCCTGATAACATGGTAGGCGGCGACTTCTTCCGCATGTCCGGCACCTCGATGGCGGCACCGGCTGTAGCGGGCGCAGTGGCCCTGCTCCTACAGGACGAGCCGTCGCTGACGCCGGACCAGGTCAAGTATCGGTTGATGCACGCCGCTCGCCCGATCGTGCACAACGACACCACGTTCCGATACCTGGACATCTATGCTGCCGTCCACGGCACGACCACGGAAAGCAGCAACATCGGCATTGAGGCCAGCCGCCTCCTTTGGACGGGCGACCAACCTGTAAACTGGGGGTCGGTCAACTGGGGTAGCGTGAACTGGGGGTCGGTCAACTGGGGTAGCGTCGAACTGGGGGTCGGTCAACTGGGGTAGCGTGAACTGGGGCAGCACCTACTTCGAGCCATGAGACGACCTGATTTTCTCAAGGTTCTGGTGTCCAGGCATCCCTTTTTCCATCGGAAAGCACAACCTATCGCATTTCTGGACCTTCGCCTCCTTATAGCGAGGTTGACCGTCGGCACGAACTGGCTTGTCTTAAAATCCATCAACTGAGGCTAAGTCCCCTGGGGATGGCACGCTGCGGGTAGGGGGAGGAAGGCGATCGCTCCCCCCATAAGAGAGGCAAGAAAGCAAAGGGCTGCCCGAGTGGATTTGGGCAGCCCTTTGCTATGGAACGCGGCAACGAGACGCCTGCGCGGCACGCTCTCGTCCTACTTCGCTCTCAACGTCTCATTGTAGGATTCGCTGCCCTCCCGCAGGCGGCGGCCCAGGCGCGCAGCCCCGCACGCTCCCCGCTGGCCAGGCGCGCCTCGGCGCGGGCTAGGGCGGAGAGGGCGGCGGCGCGCTCGCCGCGCTGGTGGTGAAGCTCGGCCAGCCAGAGGTCAATCTGCGTTTGCAGGTGGGGGTCGGGCAGGTCGGCGCCGCCGCGCGCGCGCTGCTAGCCGCAGCAGGGCACTGTCCAGGTCGCCGCGCCCGCGCTCGGCCAGGGCCAGGTTGGCCTGATAGGTAACTGCCTGGGTGCGGTTACCCTGTCGCTCTGCCTCGGCCAGCCCCCGCGTCAGCCACGCCTCTGCCTCGTCCCACTGCTGCGCCGCCAGGGCAATCTCGCCGCGCGTGCTGTAGAGGTACTGGCGCGGCAACAGAAAATCTCGGCTCTCGGCCAGGAAGAGCCCCGCCTCGACGTGCTTCAGCGCCCCCTCCTGATCGCCCAGCAGCAGGAGGTGATAGGCTGTGTTGTTGTGGGCAAGGCTGCTTTGGAGCGGGTCCCCCTCTGCGTCGGACAGGGCGATCGCCTGCTGGAAGGCCTGCACGGCTGCCTGAAGG
>CAVRLZ010000017.1:0-7425 GCA_963721895.1 uncultured Chloroflexia bacterium
ATCTTTTGAATCGCGCCCGCTGGATTCGCTCTGGACCGAGGCCCTCCTGATGGAGCCGCTTTCCCCTGCCCGAGCGCAAGGCGTGGCGCGAACAGTTCCTCCAATGGGATGAGGTTCTGAACGATTATGGGATGGACGGCTCCCTTGGGGGGGCGCTTTGGCGGCGGAACAGGGGTGGGGAGGGGAAAGTCTGGAACGCTGGCGGCGCGGCGAGCGCTGGGATAACGAAAGTTGGGAAGTCGATGAGGTGAATTGGCTCTTGCCCGCTCGGAGAGGCGCTGCTGCGTATCCTGGACCGACGCGGCGAGCACGAGACGTTCTTGAACGTGGCCCGCGCTACCGGCGCAGGCGCGGCTTACCTGACGAGGCTGGTGGCGCTAGGGCGCAGCGCTCAAGCGGTGAAGGAGGCGGCGCAGTGGCTCCGGCGGCCAGGCGAGGCACTGGCCTTGGCGCAGGCACTGCGCGAGCAAGGGGAACTGGAAGGCGCGCTACGCATTGGGGAGCACGGGTTGTCGCTGCACCCCACAGGTTACCTGGACCTGGATAGCCTGGAACTCTGGCAGGGCCACCCAGCCAGCCGCCATGCCATGGCCACCTGGCTGGCCGATCTGGCCGAGGGGATGGGGCGCCGCGAGGTGGCGTTGCGCGCCAGCGAGATAGCCTTCCGCGACCAGCCCTCCGTGGCGGGCTACGACGCGTGCGCGCCCTGGCGGGCGATGCATGGGAGTCCCAGTATCGTCACGCCTTGTTGCAACACCTGCGCGGGGGTGTGTATGCCTACGCTGAGACCGCCGTCGAGATTTTCCTGCGCGAGGGGCTGCTGGAAGATGCCATGCAGATGGCGGCGAACAGCGCTCTTGGTACGGTTCTCTATAAGGTTATGGGCGCCGTGATTCGCACGCATCCGGACTGGGTGATCCAGCAAGCTCTCCGGCGCGCCGAACCCATCATGGATTCCGGGGACGCTGCTCACTACGACGATGCCGTCACCTGGCTCCGTTATGCGCGCGACGCTTACCTGGCCGCTGACCGCGCGGACGAGTGGCAGAGCTACCTGGCCGATCTCAAAGCCAGACATGGGCGCAAGTACAAGCTCATGGGGCTGATGAAGGGGTTGTGAGGGGGGTGCACGTAAGAAACGTGTAATACCTTTATAGTAGACTCAAGAGCAGCGAGTTTTCATCAGTGCCGATCAGCTTAGGAGATCCGATGTCTCTCTCTGCTTCACTTCTACGACCTTCCTGGCTTCCTTCAACCCCTCTCCTGTTGCTTATTTGCCTCTCTCTGTCCCTTTTCCTCGTACCCTATCAGTCCACGTCCAGCATCGCTCCTGCGCGGGCCAGCCTGCCCCTCTCCTTATTCCCGAATCAGGGGCGGGAAGACAGGTCGGTCCGCTTCCAAGCGCACGGGATGGGGGGTACGCTCTTCTTCACCCCTCAAGAGGTGCTGCTTTCCTTGCCCATCACAAGCGTAGCGGACGACAGCGATGTCTTTACCTACGCGGTACGCCTGCGCTTCGATGGGGCCAACCCGGCGCCAGCCCTCACGGGGTTGGAGCCCCTTCGTGGCTCCGCCAGCTACTTCATTGGGAGCAATCCTGACGGCTGGCGCACCGACCTCCAACCTACGCGAGCGTATCGTATCAGGCACTCTACCCTGGGATTGACCTGCGCTACGATGGAGTGGACGGTCAGCTTAAAGCTACCTACTACGTTGCAATCGGGGCGGATCCAAGTTTGATTCGTTGGCGTTACGTCGGCGCGGAACGGGTGACGGTTGACCGGGAGACGGGCGACTTGCTCGTGACTCTGCCGGCGGCATCGGATGGAATGGAACCCAGCGAGTTGCGAGAGCAAGCGCCTGTGGCCTGGCAAGAGATCGGTGGCAAGCAAGTGGCGGTGCCTGTGCGCTATCAGGTCGCCGCCGACAGCAGTGTCAGCTTCGCGCTGCCGGGCGGGTACAACCGTGCCCATCCTCTTACGTTAGACCCTACACTGGTCTATGCTCGCCGCCTGGGGGGAAGCGAGAGCGATGTTGGCCTGAGCGTGGCAGTGGACACGGAGGGCAACGTCTACCTCACCGGAGAAACGTTCTCCTCCACCTATCCTACCACCCCAGGGGTTGTGCAAGCGCAAAGCGGGGGCGACTCGGATGCCTTCGTCTCCAAGCTGAGCGCGGATGGCTCGACCCTGCTCTACTCCACCTTTCTCGGTGGCTTGCGGGGGGAGCGGGGGGAGGGAATCGCCGTGGACGCTATAGGTAATGTCTATGTGGTCGGCAAGACATTCTCCGCCGATTTTCCTACCGCGAATGCCTACCAGCCGACCTATGGGGATCACTCGGATGGCTTCGTCACAAAGCTCGATCCCACCGGGAGTGCCCTCCTCTATTCGACCTACCTCGGCGGTGACTTTATTGATGGCGTTGCAGCCATTGCCCTGGATGCTGCGGGCAGCGCCCACGTGACGGGCAACACCTTTTCGAGCAACTTCCCAACGGAGAACGCCCTTCAGCCGCTGGGCGGCGGTTTCAGCGATGCCTTCGTAACGACATTTCATCCCGACGGAAGCAGCCTGCTTTATTCCTCCTACCTGGGAGGGGGGGCGACAGACAGCGCGACGGGAATTGCCGTTGACAGTGCGGGTCACATCCATGTGGCAGGCTGGACTGAGTCAATGGACTTTCCGCTGGCGGATCCCTTCCAATCGGAGTTTGGCGGGCCCTATGCAGACGCCTTTGTCACAAAGGTTGATCCTTCAACGCCAGCCTATCTCTACTCGACCTTTCTTGGCGGTGCAACGGTTGACTGGGCCAGCGATATAGCCACAGACAGCGAGGGCAACAGCTATGTGACGGGCAGTACCAACTCGCCCGACTTCCCGGTCGTCCTTCCTCTCCAGGGGCTTGCTGGCGACTACGACTTCTTCGTGACAACGTTCAACTCCAACGGCTCCACCCCCCTCTTCTCCACCTACTACGGAGGCAGTGGGCGTGACGAGAGCGAAGGAATCGCCCTGGCCCCCTCAGGACAACTCTACGTGGTGGGCGCGAGCGACTCATCTGATTTTCCCCTTGTTGATCCCATCCAGGCTGCCTATGGAGGGAACTCGGATGCAGCCCTCGTAAAGATTGTCGCAGGCGGAACGGTAGAGTACGCCACCTACCTGGGCGGGAGCAATAGGGAGTACGGCTGGGATGTCGCAGCAGGGGCCACAGCCGCCTACATCAGTGGCGAGACCTACTCCGACGAATTCCCAGGGATCGGAGTCTCCCAGACTTCTTCCGAGTCGAGCGACCTCTTTGTCGCCAGAATTGACACGGGGCAAGGGCCGCCTTCGCCCACAGCGACCGTTACCGAGATCGGCACGGCGACGCCCTCGCCCGTCCTAACCGAGACCCCAGAGCCTACGCTAACGCCAACCAGCGCCGCGGACTCTACCCCCACGGCGACGAGCACGCCGGACGTGACCCCTACCGCCACCCCAACCGATGTTCCTCTCTTCGCCCGCTGGCAACCTGCACAGATGCAGATGATGCAGGCCACCGGTCAGGTGCGGCGCCACGCCGTGCGGCTGCACAACCTGCTGGAAACACCCCTTGTCTGGAGTAGTTACGAAGGGCACCGCAGCTGCGTCCAGCCGCGCAACCAGCCCTGGCTGCATCTTGCGCCCGACGCGGGGGTCACCCTACCCGGGCAGGCCAGCCACTTGATGATCTACGTAGACACGCGTCGCCTGCCCGCAGGCACCCACATTGCCCACTTGTGCGTCCTTAATAGCACGGGTAATCTCCAGGGGCTGCCAGTGCGCCTCCGTGTCGTGGCATCCCCACCCTAATAGGCGGCTGTGCTAGATCAGGCCCAGCAGGATGGAAAAGTCTGGATCCGCAGAAGGGACGGAAGCCTTTTTGTGCTGAGGCCAGAAGTTGCTCCTATCTCACCCCTGGATGTCGAAGGCGTTACCCTTGATCTCTCGGCGGACGAGATTGTCGCTGCGGTTCGCGAGGGGCGGGAGCGTGAGGGGTAGGGACGGATCTGTGCATCGTATTTCCTCTTATCCCGACTACCGTAACCATCGCCGCCCTCCAGCGATGATTCCCGCGCCGAGCAGTGCCGCTACCGCGAGGGGCAGGGCAATGTTGAGGGTGCGGACGGTGTGGAGCAGGGTCTGCATCTGGCGGGTGTCGTTGAGGTGGGGGAAGGGCTCGTCGGGGAGCGGACGTCCAGGAAGGCGCAAAGGGGGCCCCATCCCTGTTTGACATCAAAGACGAGTAGGCGCTCCGGTGGGACGGTGCGCTGCACATCCTCGTTCCAGCGCTGAAAGCGGGCAATGGCCTCGGCCCGCTCCCCGAAGCGCCCGTCAAAGAAGCCATCCCAGTACAGGCGCTCCGCGACAGTAAGCAGGTGGTCCAGGCGCGGAACGAGGCGGCGGAGCCACCGGGGGAAGGTGGGCGGTATCTGCGCGATGGTGGCCTGGGTGCTGGCATACCACCGCTCCGGGTCGCGCACGCTCAGCAGCACCTTGGCGTCAGGGTACTGCGCCATCAACGCCTGGTAGAAGAGGCAGGCGGGAAAGTCTACAGTCGCCCGATAGCCCCCAAAGAGGCGCGCCCAATCGGGTGGCCGCCCCTCGGCGATGTCCCGCCAGAGGCGCGCGTGGTCGGATTGCCGGTACAACTCGATCATGTGGTAGCACGGCCCGAAGCCGAGCCGCCCCAGCGCAGCCTGGAGCGTCGTCGTCCCCGTGCGTGGTAACCCCGCGCCAATGAGTTGCATCGGTACTCCCCCAGAGTGACATCGCGCCCGTAGGACAAATTTAAAATTTGTCCCGTCGTTCGTCATACATAGAACGCAGCAGGTGGGAAAGGATGAAGGCGCCGAACCCTCGTAGGACAAATTTTAAATTTGTCCCGTCGTTCGTCGTTTTCGCCCAACCTCTTTGTATCCTCAACCCGTCTGGCAGGGATGGCGGACAAATTGCAAATTTGTCCTACGGGTGGCGCCACTGCCATTCTTCCCAATGGTTGACCAGACCGGCAGAAACGGGATTGTTGAGGATATAGCGCACGATGCGCTCGTGTTCTGCGGCATCACGAACAAAATGATCGTAGCTCTCGTGCTGCCAGAACTGGCCTGTCCGTCGCAATGCTTTGTTTGCTTCGCGAGCGGTGTATCGCTTCAGGCTGTGCATGATGCGCGCTAGCGAAAAGTAGGTGCCATCGGGTTGTTCCAGGGGGGTGAATAGCAGATGAACATGATTGGGCATGATGCAAAAGGCGGACAAGGTGTAGCGTTGGCCATTCAGGTGGTGGATGGCAGCTGTCACGAGGGTGGCAATGCGCTCATCCCTCAGCCAGAGGGGACCGTACTGTAGATCATTTAGCGCATGGTCCCATTTTCCGAAGAGGCGTTTGTCAGCAAGGACGGCTCTTTGACGCTGTTGTGCTTTGTCGGTTATGCGCTCAAGTGCTGCTGCTTCCCTTTTTGCTAAATCATCCAATTCCTGCAAGACCTCAGCGGGTAAGGAGCCAGCGAGCCGAAACGTTACAAATATTGTAGCGCTAGGGGGCTGGATATGGGGCAGTTGGCGCCGGTATTCAGACTGGTAGATGAGCAGATTCATATTGCCCTTCGTAAGCCCTTCGTAGCCGTGCGTTTGTAGGACAAATTTTAAATTTGTCCCGTCGTTCGTCATTCTCGTCGCACCTCTTTGTATCCTCGACCCGTCTGGCAGGGATGGCGGACAAATTGCAAATTTGTCCTACGGGCGCAGCGCCCGGATCGCCTCGTTCATGGCTGGAATCTTCGCATATTCGGCCTCCCAGAAGTCGGGGGTCATCATGCTTTGCAGGTAGGCATCCTCGTAGCCGAACTGCGTCCACATGTCGCGCTTCATGCGGTGCAGGCGCGCCTTCTGCGTTTCCCCTCGCGTGTCGAGGATCTCCTCGGTGTCGGCGCCGAGGAAGATATCGCTGGCCCATCGCTCCAGGGTGGCATCGTTTGGCGCGCCCAGGCGGGCCACCAGGTCGTCCATGACTGAGGGGTAGCGGTCGAAGGCGTCGGTGGCAACGGTGACGATGTTGTCGTCGGGGCCGAGGCCGAGATGCTTGGCCGTCTTGATGGCACCTATAACGTTGCAGATGCCGCTCATGCCAAAGCGATGGGCAAGGGTGCTCGCCGCCTCCCCGGAAACCCCCAACCGCTCGCGTAGCATCTCCGCCCCCTCCTGCACCACCTTGACCCCCTTCACTGTGTCATCGTCGTGGACCAGCATGACATAGTCGGTGCTCAGCAGGTTGTGAATCAGCGTCACCATCTTGTCCCCGATCCCCTCGATGCGGTGGATGCCCTGCCCCTCATTGAAGAGCGTGGGGCATTCCCGCGGCTCCAGCGCCACGACGGTTGCGTCGGGAAAGCTGGCCTTGATCTCGTCCCCCGCGGCGAGGGTGCCCGCGCTGCCCGGCGCGCTGACAAAGGCGGCGATGCGCCCGTTGCCGTAGCCCGACGCCATCTCCAGCGCACTGCGCCCCGTCACGTGGCGGTGAAACCTGTAGTTGGGCAGCAGTTCAAACTGGGCCAGGACAATATAGTCCGGGTTCGTCATGTACTGCTGGTGCGTGCGCTCCAGCGTCAAAATCACGTCGCTCTCGGTGCCCGGCGTCAGGTCGAGGTCCCCCCCGTAGCGCCGGATACGGTCGTAGCGCTCGCGCGACATGTTGTCGGGCATGACGACGATGGCGCGGTAACCCTTCAGGTGGCTCACATAGGCAGTGCCGATGCCAAAGTTGCCAGTGCTCGGCCCGATCACCGTCTTGTCGCCTGGGCGCAGCCCGGCAGTCGCCTCCGCCTCCGCCAGGGTGGCATAGGCCGGGCCTACCTTGTGGGAGCCACTGGGGAAATGCTGCCCCAGCATCACCAGGATGTTGCAGGGCACGCCGGTCAACTCCGGCGGGAAAAGCAGGTGGTTGATCTGGCCGTCTGCCAACCGCCAGGTGATGTTCCACAGGTTCAGCGGGTTCTCATCGGCACCAAGCGCCTGCTGCGCGGCGGCCCGCAGGTCGGCGGGCAGTAGGGTGGGGTCCAGCATCTCGTCGTAGGTAGGGCCAGGTATGATGGGAAGGGACATGAGCGTTTCTTTCATTTTTGGTGTCGCCTAGCAAAGATTTTCGAGGGTGCGGACTCCCCACCCTCATCTCAAACGGGCGGTTTTACGTCCGCAAACCGATGTCCATCGTACCACCCGCCAGGCCACGAAGCAAACAACCCGAAAGGCGTCTCCAGCGCAAGGCTACCCTGCACCATGAGCCCATGCCGACCTCGCTCCTTCAGTTCTTACCCGGTCCACAGTTCATGCAGAAGCCAGGTGCAGAGTTGGATGGTGCCTGGATGATGAAGGGGGACCTCGTATGAAGGCTGAGGCTCATGGA
>CAVRLZ010000018.1:0-9467 GCA_963721895.1 uncultured Chloroflexia bacterium
ACAGGACGGACCGTCAGAGAGCCGATTGCGCGGCGGAGGGTTCCGCTCTAGGTCTATTACGAAGCGACGCTGCTCTTTATCAATAACGAGAAGCCCAAGCGTCCGACCCTCTGCGACAAGGTCGCAATTCAGTAAGGCATAGGGGCTGACTACTCCTTTGAGGAACACGGCGAGGTCGGCGGATTCTTCGAGGACCTCCTTTGCTTTGGGGGCGCTCACCTCGCGATTCACAAGGGTTCTATCCCCCTCCTGCACCTGCACCCTCCACCCCCCGTAGCGCCATTTCTCCCACCGCGACTTGATAAAGTTCGCAAATAGCACCCCAACCACGACTATTACAAACTCTCCCAACAACGTCTGGAAGACAAAATCCAGAATTTCCATCGGTTCTTCTCCGTCTAGGGTCGCCATATCAGATGCTACCGCCGCGTTCGCGCCGCCTCGCGGATTCCCTGCAAATGTAGAATCTCCGCCACCTCGTAGCGCGTGGGCACACTGCCCGCCAGCGGCCGCAGCCGCAGCACCGCCGGAAAATGGCCCATCCGCCCGTGCAACTCCGCCATCAGCGCCACCGCCACCGGCGCATAGCCCGGCGGGTTCACCAGGATCGGCACCGTCTGCCATTGCTCGGACGACACCGCCGCCGCCGCCACCAGCGCCACCACCTGCGGGGCGAGCGCCTCCTGCGCCGACACCTGCACCGCCACCGTGCGCACCTCGATTTCCGTGGTGTCCGTCAGCGCGCGGATCGCGGTGAGGTGGTCAGGGGTGAGCGGATGGGAAAAGTTGAGGAGGATCATGAAAATTTCATCTCTTGTTTCACCCTATGTGCCTGCTATACTTGGCTCAGGAGGGATAAATGACCGCAGTGACCATCCAGATGCCGGACGCCCTAGCCGATCTACCCTTGAACGAGCAGGAGACCCTTATCCGGTCGGCTCTCTACGAGGCGTCGCGGCGACGAATCATCCATTTGCAAACCGAGCTAGCCGAAGCCCTCGATTATCTCAAAACGTTTGAGGTGCAACAGGGGATGTCATTGGCAGAGTTTGAGCAAGAGCGGCTACCGACTCTGGCATCATTCGAGGCCCATGATCTCTACAATGACTGGACCTTCTGGGACAAGGTGGCTCAGGAAAAGCAGCAGCTTCTAGAGCGCTATCACTCCATGACGGACCCCTAATGCGCTCCCAGTTAGTCAGTCGCCCCCAACTCGTTCGAGCCCTCTCGCGCTACGAACATCGCCAGAGTGGAACAGTTGAACAGTTTAAGGCAACGGTATTACTCGTAGATGGCTCGTGGCTCCACCTCAACGAGGTGTGGCTTCAAGGCGCGCTCCATAAATATGCCTATTATTGGCTCACCCCAGGCGACGAGTTACTACGCGGCTGGGACAATGCCCCGCACCATCCCCACATCGCCACCGCCCCGCATCATGTCCATACCCCGCAAGGCATTCACCCCTCGGACATTCGTTCCCTCGACAACGTTCTCGACTATCTGGAAGCCCTTCTCGCCAAGGAAGCCTAGCGCCTCGGATATCCTAACTCCCGCCATCGCGCACGGACCCTGCCGGACAGTCCCAGTGCCCGCAAAGATACTCTCCCGCCATCCGAACCCGGTCAGCGCGCGGCTGGCGTCCAAGTAGTCAGGAATGAGGGCGTGGCAAAAGTTGAGGTTGATCCCCCTCAAATTCTCCAATACTTAGGTCTTATTGCTTGTGCGTATAACACATCGCGGACGTTGGACAACTGGTCACCTGTAACTACAACGATTTGGCGTGCGTTCGCTTGATCAAGAAAGCGTTGGTAATCCTGCCACCCCCCAGATCCGTCTGATGGTGGAGAACTATTTGTAACGAACAATCTTGAACAGTAACGACCACCTACTAAGCTGCTTACTGCGCGCACCTCGTCGAGGTAGCTGACGCTAAACGGTGCTTTCTCTGTCTTGCACGTCACGTGTATCAGCTGACCCTGATAGATGCACCCTACATCTATCTCTTTTCTAGTACCATCAGTACTCGGAATTTCGAAACTGAAGTCACAATCACTAAACAAGGATAATCCATTTGGAAGGCTGCACTTCCTTGCTTGGTCCCAAACATATATCTCTAGCCAAGTACCATTTAAGAAGTTGCAATTCGCGTCATTGGGCAGAAGAAAAGACAGAACACCTGTTGCTGTGCGTTGTAACTGAGAAATCATACCTGAATCGTTAAGGGTCTCTAGCAGCGTCCACTCACCATCGCTTAAATTGGCAGCTTGCTTGAGCGTCACAGTCCGTTTCCCTTTTCCCTGCCAATGCGGTCGTAATCGACTGAGAAGGGATCTGCTAGCTTCCCCGTCCATCGCCAGTTGGGCGGCAACACCAACTGCCGTATCGGGACTAACGGTTAGTTGATTCCACGCAAAGGTTGGCGAGGGTGAGCGGCCAAAGAATCGGAGGTACTCTTGTAACTTGATATTGATTGGCGCAGGAGATGCTTGCGGGCCTGTAAGATTAATGAAGAGGCCATGCATAGTATCTACATAAATAGCGGGTACGCCTGCCTGCTTCGCTGCCTCGTAAGCTGCGATTCCCATAATTTTGGTCGCCGCTGTAATGTTGAAGATCACTTCTGCATCTTTGTGCTCCTCAAGTATTTTCTGGCATACGGCCAGCGTTTGCTCCAGATCGAACGCTGAAACCAGATAGCGTGGCTCTAGTGCGAGCTCAATATTAGGAAGTGCGGTTAATACTTCCAGCACATCGCTATATTTGGATGCTTCATCCTCAGAGACGATGCACTCCACAATGGAGGGTTGATGATGCAAGATTCCGATAAAGTTAGGGGTTAGCCGTCCCCCAACCAGTATAACCATAACACGCTTCGAGTTATATTCATCCATCAACCCTAACTCCTTATAGAAGAGTCATCCGCCCATACCCACTGCTCGTCTTTGCGCCAACCCCTTCTTCTTTCAGAGCGAGGGCGAGAATGTCGAAGGCTGCTTAACCCACACCGCTGGCCCCGCTAGCGCAAGCAGGTAGCGGCCCGTTGCGCTCAGGAAAGGGACGGGCGTGGGACTATCCCAGTCGGCGGGCGGCTCGTTCCCCTGATAGTAGTTCGGGTGATGCACCGTGATCACATCGGGCCACAGCGCCTTGCGCTGGAAACCGCTGCCAGGCACATAGAGGGCATCGAAGAAGGTGACGTAGCCCGCCTGCACCGTATTGCCGAAAACGGTAGTGTGCGCGTCGCTCCCTTTTTCCCACTCCTCGCCCAGCCGCTTGTGCGCAAAGCTGGAAGCGAGCCCCTTTCAGTGCACTGCCGGGGATGACCGGCACGCCGTAGGTGCGATGCAGAGAAATGGCGGTTTCGAGCACCCCCTCGGCACCCAGGCCCACCGCCATCCGCCCTACTACCTCCGCCTCGCGCAGGGTAACAACCCCGTTCTGCGTCTCGGGCGTCAAGGATTGAAGCGCGTCCCGCCAGCGCGCAAAGAAGGCGGCGTATGCGTCGGGCTCGCGCGTGGCGCTGACCTGTTCGACGAGGCCCTGCTTTGCTTTGTCGTTTCCCTGGTCTTCACCGATAAACTTGTCGAGCCACAGGCCCGCATGGCTGGTCGTCTCCCAAGGCTGATGGACGAGTCGGTCGCGGCGGCTCATTGCTCCTCCCCTGTTTCATCACTCGCTTCCACCCCCAGCACCGATTGCGCGTATCGCTTGAACCACAGAAGCGCGTCGAGCGCGTAGCGCGTCAGGAGCATGTACTCGTCCAGATCGGCCTGACGACTGCGCTCCAGTAGCCCCTGGCGGTCCTGCTCCAAGGTTGACGCCAAATCGTCAAGCAGCGCCAGATGCGACTCTTTTTTGCGCGTCTCGACAAAGGAAAGCGCCTGCGCCAGGCCCGCCGTGCGGATGAGCACCGGCAGTTTGTGCGCCATGGAGCCGTACTCCGTTCTGCGCTTGTCCCCCTGTGGGTACTCCCTAAACCGCGCTGCTACGTGATTGAACCCTTTTGCGGCGTACTTCTGCTCTCGTGTCTGCATGGTGGCCTCCTAGCCCAAGAGCACGCGGCACAAGCCGCGCCCCACCGTTGCCTTACCGCCAAGCTGCATGGTCCCGCTAAGCTTCGCCAATTCCTTCAACACGTCATTGGCATCCTGCTTTACATCTTTTTTCCGAACCGGCGTGGCGAGCACGAGCCCCGATAGCACGCTTTCCGTGGGCAAGGCTTCCTCGGTCCAGAGCCCGCCCGTGGCCACGGTCTTTGTATCATCATTAAGTTTGATGCGCATGGTCACCTCGGTCGCCGTTGTCAGCAGGAAGGTCAGCGCGTCATCGTGGACGACGCATAGGCGGTCGGTGAAGCGACTCTGCCACGCCTTGTCCGTGGCAAACAGGCGCTCGCCCAACCAGGTGGCCCATGCCGCCGCGCCCGCCTCGGCTGTCAGGTCGAGACTCTTCCAGCACGACCTTGCCATCGCTCAAACACAATGCTCCCGGCTTTGCCGCAACGATGCACTGACCCACATTTTTCGGCTGTGGAATCTCAGCAGGCAACCCCGTGACCGCGCCTGTCTCGCTCGCGTCCCGTCTCAACCGCTGGAGCAGGTAGGGCGAGGTCACCCAGGCAAAGGTCCCCTTCAGGCTTCGTACAGGCAATAATAGCAGTCGCTGATCGGAAAAATGGGCAGCACCTGCATGTTCGTCCGCACGGTTCGTGTCCGGCCCGAAAACGCGCTCCCGTGTCTCCTCGTCAGTACAGCGGTCGCGCAGGGTTCCCTTGAGCGAGGAGCCGGGCAGGTAGGGAATGCCCGTCGCCTTCTCGCGGGCGATAGGCAGGTCGATCACCCCCACCCCCTGGCCCGTGCCCGCGTGCAGGGGGGAAAGCGCATGGACGAACGTGAGTTTTGGTTTCATGGTCAGTTCTCCAAGTAGTCTAAAAATGCTTTCAGTACGTCGGTTTCATCACTTACTGTGTCCCCCAGACTTTTAGCCTCTCCTGGGGTTAGTTGCCAGTTCACAGTGGGATTTTTAGGAGCACCTTTCAAGATTAGTGGGGCAGGAAATGATTGTGGGTTACGTTGAAGGACAATAGCAACCCCGACTGCGAGCCCGTTTGCACATGTGAAAGGCCGTAGAATGAGAGGGCTGGCCAAACGATCAAGATCATCCGCCATTTGCAATGTCGTGTCAGTAGGATCCCCATCCCTTACATCATCTCTCTTAAAATGGAAGATGATAGGTAATCCAAAGATAGCACGGGGAAATTTATCCACTGGATTCCGAGGCACGTGACGGGGCGAGTGACTAGTCCGGCGTCTGATGGCATCAGGTTCCGGCCAGTAGCTGCGCCAGGACGATTAGTGCCTGCACCAGGACGGTGTTGGCGGAAATCTTTCAGATCATCGATTAGACGATTCCATACATCGATGGCTTTACCCTTCCCATCAATGACACGCAGGTACTGAGGCGCGCGTGACAGATATGGCACATCAGCAGGCCAAGGCCCATCGGTGACATACCGCTCGGGGCCATTTAGTCTTGCGATCGTCTCTTCTTTCGCCTGGGCTGGTGTAGGTAAGCGAGCGGCTGCGTCTGTACGTTTTAGCGCACCAAAACCGCGCCGCGTCCGTGCTCCTAGGCCCCCAAATGTCTCCCGAGCCCAGAGGGCAGCTTGAACCTCTCGATCCGCGCTCTTAGGAAAGGTGATGGTTAAGGCAAAGGTTACACCAACCTGAACTGCTTTCGTTTCCGTATTAATGGCAAGTTGTCTCTGTTCAGGTTGCAAGGGAAAGGCTGCATAAAGCGGGAGGCTACGGTCCGGACCGGGAAGTAACCCGAGGTTTACCTGTTCTAGGATTTTTTGTAACCTCAAAAGGCGAATCAGGTTGTCGCGGTTCAGCAGTTTTACAACAACCTTCACGCACGACTCACCGGGCTTCTCCTTCGTCTGCGCCGCTCCCCACAAGCGGCCTCAGCAGCCTTCATCTTTTGTAGGTCACCGCCAAACTGCCCACCGCGCGTGGCGCGCCACCGGAAGCGTAGGTGGCCTCGAATCTCGGTCGCGCGCACCACGGTGATCGGGTCAGAGTGCGCGGGCTCGACGCCACCACCAAACAGTGGGGTGATCAACTCGTAACGGCGCTCCTGCACAATCATGTCGTCGCGCTTTTTCAATGCAACATCGGGCGGGAGGTCTTTGGGATCATCTCTCATGAGGCAGGCTCCTTCGGTGTGACAGTCAACGGTTGCAACGTTCCATCCCAGATGCCCAGCGCAGCCAGGCCAAAGCCGTCCAGCCGATCCTGGGGATCGTCGCTCACGTTTTTCATCCATACGGCATCAATCCACTGGTTGAGTGTTGTCTCGTCGGCCTCCTGCGGGAAGGTCAGAAAGTAGACCGAGCCAGCAGGGGCCAGGCGTCGGGTCGGCTTGGGTTGTCCCTTTGCAAAATCCCAACCGGACACTGTTTGGGGTCGCCCCACCGCTGCCGCCGCTAGCGTCGCTCGGGTCGTCGTCCCTGCGTGGTACCGCCAGTGGGCCGGTACCCCGCCGCAAAGTGGCCGGGGTAAGCAGCAGGACGCGGCAGCTTCGGGTCGCGAGGATGCTGTCCCGAATCGTTTGCGGGCAGGTGGGCAGGCTCCACTCGTCCGCTTCCCTCCAGTGCGCCAGCCGCCGCTCACCGCCGAGCGGCGCGAGGCCCGGAGCAATTCGATCATCTTCCACTGCCAGTGCCAATGCCAGCTTTGTGCCACCTAGCGATGGCTCGGTGCCCGCCGGGCGAGTGAACTCTAGCCCCTGCGTTTGGAACAATGCGCCTTCCTCCGCTGTCCCCTGCCCGTCCGAGATGGTGACGTGCATTCGCTGCTCGCGCGTTGGCCCATCATGCCCAAGCTCGGCCAAAGTCACCGGGGCGCTGCCTGACGGTGCTTGAAGCCACTTCTCGTACTGCTCCCAAAACCAGAATCCAGGCGCGTATTTGTGTGGCTTCCGTGGGTCGGGTCGCAGCAAGCCCACTGGCTGCAGATCAGGCAAGTCGGTACGCATGCCACTTTCTAACTTTAGAGGCACGAGACGATTCAAAACTGCATGCCTGTCATCGTCGGCTCGGGATTCCAACAAGAGGGCATCGTTGGGGGCGGGGGGTAAGCACTGTACTACCTTGCCATCGGCAGCTAACTCCACAGGAGCGGCCCGCGCACCCCTATCTGAAGCACATCGGTGGGTGCGGCCACGAAGCGCCCCGTCGCGTCCTGGCCCGCCCGCGTGCGCGCACCGCCTGCGGTGGTCGATGGGAAAGGATAGGCGAGCGAGGCCGCTCGCACGCCAGGGTTCGGCCCCAACGGGCGGCCATCGCGGAAAATGACGCTGTGGTGCGGCTCGATAATCCCGATCGTCATGCGAGCACCTCCTCCTTTTTCTCAAAAGCGGCTGCCTGCTGAGTGGCATCCGCAAAGAGGCGCGCTACGATCAACTCATCGGCCAGCCGCTTGACCCCTGTAACCTGCCGCTGTGCCCAGCGTAGCTTGGCAACCAAGGGAGCATCTTCTCCGGCATCGCTTCCTCGCGCAGCCTGGCTTCGAAACTTGCCATCATATCCTCTGGAATCTCGGCATGGCCTCGCTGGCCCCGCTTGCGCCGCAAGATGCGTATCGCCTCCGGCCCAATCCCTTGTCCCAGGGCCCAACGCATCGTTTCCAGTTCATTTTGGGGCTCGGTGAAATTTTCCGCTTGCGCCAGTTCCGCCTCCGTCGCGAGCGGCGGCAGGGTGAAGCGCAGCGCCAGATCACGCAGATCGTACGCGGCACCATCGGGAATAGCGTCTGCCTCATGGAGCCCCGCAAAAAGCACAAGGCGCGTGTCAATCTGTCCCCAGTGCCCTGACACGGTGACATCGGCCCCGCTGCGCTTGCTGACAGTGACCGCCAGCGCATTTTTATCTTTCACACTCTTGGCTGCTTTCTCCGCCTGCCGCGCCAGCGCCAGCGCGTCTGACATGGGTTCGATGTGGTGGCTCACCGCCAACCCTGCCGAAAGGGTTGGTTTGTGCCCCTTGTCATCCTCAAACCCATCCATTCGCGTTGCAAATTGCTCTGCCAACTCCCTGACGCACGCCACGCCCGATGCAGGGGTAGCAGGGCCAGCACATCGTCGCCACCCGAGTAGATCAACTCCCCCTCGTGCTGCCGCACGGTGGTTGCCGCTTCCTGGGCGAAGCCCGCCAGGGCACGGGAAATCGTTCTGTGTGCGTCGGGCGTCTTCTGGTTATCAATGGTTTTCCCCATACGGTCGCCATCGGCCAGCAGGATAGCGTAGTAGGGTGATGGGGCATGCGCCTTCGAGGCATGATCTTTAATGAACTATGCGTGACTGAGCTGCGCGTGCGTTAAACTCTTCCTCCTCCAAGCTCTCTCGTAGCCGTGCCTCGAACAGCATTGAGCCGTCACTATGACCTAAACACGGGGTGATTCTTTGAGCGTGCGCTCCAGAGCTTTTCGGGGTAGGTGGGTGACATACCTCGAGCCAACCAAACCGAGCGGCAGCATTCTTGTGCCGTTGGAAGCGTTCATCAACCCTGCAGGTCTCAAGGCTGCGCCGCCATGTGAGAGGTACTCGGAAACTCGTGCTGCTGCGTACGGCTCCCATGTCGCTTCAGTAGGTCTCCCCCGACAGTCGCTCAGCAGGTCGAGCCCCGTATTTCTCGTAGATCTCTCTCGTCTTGCGCTCCTTGTCTTTTTCAGAATCATCTCGATTAGGATATGCCCCTTCGGGGATTACCGACTCGCGCGCCCCATCCAGCGAGGACTTTGGCTGTCCGCTGCCTCGATTCCAGCCAATGGCGTCAAAATTGCGCGCCGTCTTGCGGGCGGTCATCAATGCCTCCGCATTGCGGCGGGCCACCTGGTAGCGCCCTTCACCCTTCGGATCCACGGGGACCGTCACCAAAAAAGCTCAGGCAAATCCAGAATCTGGGCCCAGGCAACCTCCTCACTCTGGAGCGGCCCCTGGAATTCCTTTGTGGCTCTGGCAAGGTTCCACAATTCCTGAAGCCTTGCCTGGACAGTGGTACGTAGCATGCCATCCAGCGTCGCAGGGACCTCGGGGAGGATGGATACCACCTTGTTGGCTACATTAAAGCTGCTGTCGGGATCAAGCTCGGTGCGTTCCGTTGGAGCCGGAAACAATAGCTGCTCCACTCCCCCTGCCTCGTCAGCCAGCTTTGCCGCCACCGCCTTTGACAACTCGCTGAGCAACCACGAGCCGAACCACAAATCCCGGCTACGGCGCGCGGCGGCAATAAATTCCTGCACCGGCCCTATGTGAACAATGATCAAGTGTGACACGGCACTACTTCCCTCCTATAGGATATGTATGTCCTATCTTACATCCGAAAAATTTCAACAACTCCAACCCACCCCTACCTTTTCTCCATCCCACCTTTGATCTCACTCCTTCCGCCCCCCGCCACAATCACC
>CAVRLZ010000019.1:0-67719 GCA_963721895.1 uncultured Chloroflexia bacterium
CTAACACCACGAATCCTTGAACAGGGATTGAGACCCAGAAGGCATCCTGTCGAGGACGTATACCAGTAGCGTCCTAACACCACGAATCCTTGAACAGAGCGTGTTGCAGAAATAGGGGGAGGGGCGGGGGGAGCGGCGTAGTGAGCCGCAAGTTATAAAGAAGATGAGTGGAAAGGGCGTCTCGCGGGAGCGAGGGGCCCTTTTTTGTTGGCGAGGGGGGCCAAACAAGGGCCAGGAGGGCCTCTCAAGGGGGAGCGCGGGCGCGTGAAGGCGACCGGAGCGCGCGGGGCGGTTCGGTGGGGGGGCGGGAGAGGGGCGAAAAGCGTAGCATGGGGGCTAGGGCGGGCCGGTGGCGGGGGAGAGCGGGGCGAGTTTGAGCCAGCGTTTGAAGTTATAACCCGAGCGCGCTCTGGCGGGCCTGCCAATTCGCGTTGTCGAGGCCATACCCGACGGCGCGACGGGCGCCGTTGTGGAGGACGAGGGCGGCGATGATGCGCTCGACCTCGGGGCGGAGGCGCATGTCGGCGGCGAAGGCGTCGGTGCGTTGGTAGGCGAGCGCGTCGGCGACGAGGGGGCGATAGTCGGAAAAGGTGACGTTGCGCGCGGCGTCGCTCCTGGCTTGCGGGCCGCGGCACTTGTCCCAGAGGGGGCAGCCAGCGCACTGTTTGGCGGAGAAGCGGAAGACATCGGCCTCGGAGTTGCCGGAGCGGTGGCGGCGGGTGCTGCTCTGGCCGTTGGGGCAGGTGAGGGTGGTGCCATCGTCGCTGAGGGTGAAGTCGTCGGGGCCGAAGCGGTCGGAGCGCTGGGCGTAGTCCACCATGCGCACCACCAGTTGGGTCTGGCCGTCAGAGGCCTGGCGCACCTCGTGCAGCCTTTTGCCGGAGCCGGCGGCCTGGTCGTAGATCAGTTTGGGGGGCGCGCTGCCATAGTGGGCGACCTGGGCGGCGATCAGCTCCGGCACGGCTACCGAGTCGGGTTGGGCACCGGTGGCAGCCTGAATGTGCAGGACAAAGTCGCGCGTGACCGCCAGCGAGACGTTGTAGCCCAGGACGCTGCTCTGGCCGTGGGTGCGGAAGGTGGCGTCGGGGTCGGTGGCGCTGATCAGGCGGTAGGCACCGCGCTTCGCCTCCGGCAGCAGGCGCGCCGCGAGCGGCCAGCCGCGCGCGTCATAGGTGAGGGCCACCTCGTCGGCCAGCACCTTGCGCAGGTGGGCCAGCGTCTGCTGGGCGCGCAGGCAGGCGGCGGGCGGCAGGCTGTGGAGGGGCAGCGGGTGGGCGGCCAGCCCGGCCAGCCAGTGTGCGGCGGCCAGGGCCGTTTCGCTCTGGCGCGCCTGCCACTCTGCCGCTTCAGGCGGTACTCGCCCGGCTCGTCGTCGGGTCCGAAGAGCGGCTCTTGGCTGAGGCAGGCCAGGGCCTGCTCGTGCAGGGCGGGCAGTGCCTCGAGCGTGTCGAGCAGGCGGCGGGCGAAGTGGCGCAGGCGCTGGCTGAGCGACTCGGTGGCGGCGCGCGCCTCCAGGGCGAAGGTGTCGCCGATCTGCGGCTGCTGGGCCACCTCAGGGAAGGCCGCCTGCAGCTGGCGCACCTGCTCGGCCAGGAAAAGGTCGGGCTGTTCCTGCTTGACCCACCGCTGGAAGCGCCCAGGGTGCTGTGGTCGGGCGTCTCCTCGTGCAGCCCGTAGCCGCAGAACCAGCGCGCCACCCAGTCGTAGCGCAACCGCTGCTCCAACTCCCGCAGCGAAAGCGTCAGGTAGGCCGCCAGCAGCAGCGCCCGCACCAGCCGCGGCACGCTGTGCGTCGGCGGCACGCCCCGCCCCGTATCCCGATAGTAGCCCGCGCACGCCTGCTCCAGCGGCTCCGTATCGAACAGCGCATGCAGCCGCACGAGCGGGATGAGTCGCCTCGCGCCGCAGCAGCCGCTCGTACAGGTGCTGGCTCGCCCACGCCAGGATCAGCAGCCGATAGGTCGTAAGGAAACGCTCGACAAACGGAGGAAGTTCTGGTATAGTTTTCATGGGGCAAGGGGTGGGGTTGCAGTTTGGTAACCGCATTCTACCCTCTTTTCCCCACCCAGTCATTTGCGCTTCTTATGTCGCTGGGACTTCTGCAACACTCTCTGAACAGGGATTGAGACTGGCGTGTAGCTAGCGGCATGGCACCCACATCCATAGTCCTAACACCACGAATCCTTGAACAGGGATTGAGACCCAGCGCACGCAGCACGTACCAAGATGTACAGCGACACGTCCTAACACCACGAATCCTTGAACAGGGATTGAGACATGAAAGTCTTCAGTGATGCCAGTCCGGACTGCGTTGAGTCCTAACACCACGAATCCTTGAACAGGGATTGAGACAATAAGCGCATCCCCCGCACTTCAGCCGGACAGATGGTCCTAACACCACGAATCCTTGAACAGGGATTGAGACTAGTGGCGCTCGCCTCGGCTTGAAGCTGGGCACGGTGTCCTAACACCACGAATCCTTGAACAGAGCGTGTTGCAGAAATAGGGGGAGGGGCGGGGGGTGCGGCGTAGTGAGCCGCAAGTTATAAAGAAGATGAGTGGAAAGGGCGTCTCGCGGGAGCGAGGGGCCCTTTTTTGTTGGCGAGGGGGGCCAAACAAGGGCCAGGAGGGCCTCTCAAGGGGGGGCGCGGGCGCGTGAAGGCGACCGGAGCGCGCGGGGCGGTTCGGTGGCGGGGCGGGAGAGGGTCGAGAAGGGCAGCATGGGAGCTAGGGCGGGCCGGTGGCGGGGGAGAGGGGGGCGAGTTTGAGCCAGCGTTTGAAGTTATAACCCAGCGCGCTCTGGCGGGCCTGCCAATTCGCGTTGTCGAGGCCATACCCGACAGCGCGACGGGCGCCGTTGTGGAGGACGAGGGCGGCGATGATGCGCTCGACCTCGGGGCGGAGGCGCATGTCGGCGGCGAAGGCGTCGGTGCGTTGGTAGGCGAGCGCGTCGGCGACCAGGGGGCGATAGTCGGAAAAGGTGACGTTGCGCGCGGCGTCGCTCCTGGCTTGTGGGCCGCGGCACTGGTCCCAGAGGGGGCAGCCAGCGCACTGCTTGGCGGAGAAGCGGAAGACATCGGCCTCAGAGTTGCCGGAGCGGTGGCGGCGGGTGCTGCGCTGGCCGTTGGGGCAGGTGAGGGTGGTGCCATCGGCGCTGAGGGTGAAGTCGTCGGGGCCGAAGCGGTCGGAGCGCTGGGCGTAGTCCACCATGCGCACCACCAGTTGGGTCTGGCCGTCGGAGGCCTGGCGCACCTCGTGCAGCCTTTTGCCGGAGCCGGCGGCCTGGTCGTAGATCAGTTTGGGGGGCACGCTGCCATAGTGGGCGACCTGGGCGGCGATCAGCTCCGGCACAGCTACCGAGTCGGGTTGGGCCCCGGTGGCGGCCTGAATGTGCAGGACAAAGTCGCGCGTGACCGCCAGCGAGACGTTGTAGCCCAGGACGCTGCTCTGGCCGTGGGTGCGGAAGGTGGCGTCGGGGTCGGTGGCGCTGATCAGGCGGTAGGCGCCGCGCTTCTCCTCCGGCAGCAGGCGCGCCGCGAGCGGCCAGCCGCGGGCGTCATGGGTGAGGGCCACCTCGTCGGCCAGCACCTTGCGCAGGTGGGCCAGCGTTTGTAGGGCCAGGTGGCGGGCAGACACACAGGTCTGCCCCTACCTCGGCACGTCCGTCCTAGGATGAAAAGGGTTCTTTGCAGGCGCAAGGGCCTTTTTTGTGGCCTGGGGCCGTGGGAAGAGGGTGGCGGAGGCGCCAGGGGTAGGGGCAGACCTGTGTGTCTGCCCGTTGCTGTGGTCGGGCGTCTCCTCGTGCAGCCCGTAGCCGCAGAACCAGCGCGCCACCCAGTCGTAGCGCAACCGCTCCTCCAGCTCCCGCAGCGAAAGCGTCAGGTAGGCCGCCAGCAGCAGGGCCCGCACCAGCCGCGGCACGCTGTGCGTCGGCGGCGCGCCCCGCCCCGTATCCCGATAGTAGCCCGCGCATGCCTGCTCCAGCGGCTCCGTATCGAACAGCGCATGCAGCCGCACGAGCGGGTGCGTCGCCTCGCGCCGCGCAGCAGCCGCTCATACAGGTGCTGGCTCGCCCACGCCAGAATCAGCAGCCGGTAGGTCGTAAGAAAGCGCTCGACAAACGGAGGAAGTGCTAGTATAGTTCTCACGGGGCGAGGGGTGGGGTGTTTGGTCTGGTAACCGCATTCTACCTTCTCTTCCCCACCCTGTCATTCGCGCTTCTTATGTCGCTGGGACTTCTGCAACACGCTCAGTCTCGGTATCGTGACACTAACAGGTGGCGCCGCACGCCCTGCCTACGTGAACTTTTTTGTAGGAGGGTTCAATTCCTTCGCCACCAGAACGGAGAGGTATCGCAACATGGTTGCTGCTCGGTACATGAAGAGATGCCCCAGCTTCTGTCATCGGCTCGGTTGACATAACCCAGTACTGTGGTAGACAGCGCACGATAAGAATGCCCTACCCACCGCCCGCTATCTTTCTGTACCCAAAGTAACCGTTCGGTGACCCCTGCCGAGCGCACCAAGCAGCAGGAAATTCATAATGGCTCACCCTGAAGAACTGAGCAGGCGTGAACGGGAAGTCGTAGAACTTCTCCTCAAAGGTCAAAGCAATAAACAGATGGCCCTGGCCCTTGGCATTTCTGAGCGCACCGTCGAATTCCATTTGAAGAACATTTATGACAAACTGGGGGTGAGTTCCAGGGTAGAACTGGTACTGAAACTGGGGACTTCCACAGTTGCAGGCGCGGCTAACGTGGCCGATAATGGGGGACGGCTCAGCCAGATGGGTTGGGCCGACTCTTTAAGGGACGCCCTCTTTTCCATCAGCAAGGAGCTACGTATGACGACCCTGTCGGGATCAGAAGTCCGCAGTGCTGGAAGCACGATAACCTTCTTTGAGGCCATCCGCATCTGTCTCACGAAATACGCCGAGTTTGGCGGTCGGGCGACGCGGCCCGAATTCTGGTGGTTTGCTCTGTTCGTGACCCTGGTGGTTGCAGCGTTGGTCTCCGTGAGTGAGACGCTGGGTAGCGTATTCCTGATCGCTATGCTGCTGCCCCTGTTGGCTGCTGGAACCCGTCGCCTGCGTGATAGTGGCAAGAGCGGTTGGTGGCAACTGTTCCTGCTAGCGCCGGTAGGTGGCATTGTTATACTGAGTGTTCTGTGGGCGTTGCCCCCATCAAACCCACTGCCCGATGACACCGTGCCGGCGTGACGCATACGATGGTCACAATACCCCAACCGCGTTACGCCTGAGACCCGAGGGGGCTCCGATGCCCCCTCGGGTCGCACCCGTGGCGCGGAGAAGCGCGCCACCCAGTCGTAGCGCAACCGCTGCTCCAACTCCCGCAGCGAAAGCGTCAGGTAGGCCGCCGGCAGCAGCGCCCGCACCAGCCGCGGCACGCTGTGCGTCGGCGGCACCCCCCGCCCCGTATCCCCATAGTAGCCCGCGCACGCCTGCTCCAGCGGCTCCGTATCGAACAGCGCATGCAGCCGCACGAGCGGGTGCGTCGCCTCGCGCCGCGCGCAGCCGCTCATACAGGTGCTGGCTCGCCCACGCCAGAATCAGCAGCCGGTAGGTCGTAAGAAAGCGCTCGACAAAGGGAGGAAGTGCCAGTATAGTTCTCATGGGGCGAGGGGTGGGGTGTTTGGTGTGGTAACCGCATTCTACCCTCTCCTCCCCACCCTGTCATTCGCGCTTCTTACGTCGCTGGGACTTCTGCAACACGCTCTGTTGATGCCTTGAAACAGCATGGACTGGACGGCATTCCCGTGATGGCTGGCGGCCTGCCCTTTGTCCAGCAGCCCGATCTGTATCGAGCGTTGGGAGCGCTTCTGAGTGCGGATAACGCGGCTGGTGCCGTCCATCGTGCCGATGCCCATCTTGGACTATTGGAGACACAGGACAAGGCGCCCGGTCAGGCGAGGCCCTATGAGGCTCGGTAGCCACTGGGCAGTGAGTCGCAGGAAGAGGATGGCGGGGCCTTACGGGTCTATAACCGCAGGACCTCCTACATTTGCAACACCCGTGTGTAGGGGCGAATAACATTCGCCCCCTTGCTCCGGACAATCATCGCCCCCACGCTGAAACAATCGTCGCCCCCACCTGGGCAATCTCGCACCCTGTGGGCGATTTCCCCCCCCGCGCGAGGGCGAATCCCCTGCGGGTCACCGCCCGCTGCGCGCGCGCGCAATCATCGCCCCCCCGCGGATAATCGCCCCCTACATGGGCATCGTGCCCCCACGCTGACAATTGTCGCCCCCACCTGGGCAATCTCGCACCCTGTGGGCGATTGCCCCCCCGCGCGAGGGCGAATGTTATCCTCGGGCCCCTACATGGCCGTCGCCCCCACCGGCGGCAATCGTCGCCCCCATGCGCGGATAATCGCCGCCCCCCCGTGCGGAGAATCGTCGCCTCTTGCGCGGACAATCATCACTTGCCCCATGCGAACAATCTTCGCCCCCCCCACGCGGGGGCGAATGTTACCCGCAAGGGCCCCTACATGGTCACCGCCTCCGCGCGGACCATCGTCGCCCCCCCGCGGACCATCGTCGCCCCCTCCGCGGACCATCGTCGCCCCCCGCGGGCAATCGCTCTCACAGCGGGCGCGCGGCCCCGTTCGGCGGGTGCCCCGCGGCCCCCTGCGCCAGGCGCGCTGCGTCGAAGAGGCCGGGCGAGCGCCCCGCCAGCAGCAAGGCTAGCGCGCGGCGCGCCACCAGGATCCCCAGCCCCATGCCGTGCCCGTTAAAGCCCACGGCGAAGGCCACCCGCTCCGAGCCGGGGAGGAGCCCCACCAGGGGCAGGCCGTCCGGCGTGAAGCCCATCGTCCCCGCCCAGCGATCGGTCACGGCCAGCCCCGCAAACTCCGGAAAATGGGCAGCCGTCCACGCCTCCAGGCTCGCCTGCACCGCCCCGCTGACCGCCTCGCTCGTGTTGTGGTTTTCCGTGTCAAAATGCAGGTGCCGCCCCCCGCCCACCAGCCAGCGCCCGTACCCCGGCCGACCCGGCTCCGGAATCTGCCGAAAATACCAGTAGCCGAAATGGCTGTAGCCCGCCGTCTCGAAGAGGAGCGGCGCCGGCTCCGTCACGTAGATCTGCCCGCGCATCGGCGCCACCTTGTCGGCGAAATAGGGATGCACCCGCCCCGACCACGCATTCGTCGCCAAGATCACCCAGCGCGCGCGGACCACCGCCCGCTCGCTGCGAACCCACACCCACCCATCGCGCTCCTCCCAGCCCTCCACCGCCGCGCCAGAAATCACACGGAAGCCGCTGTCCGCCAGCAGGGCGCGGCTCAGCAGGGCCGGCTGCGTCACCCCATCGTCGGCCCGCCACAAGCCCGCCAAAAAGCCGCGCTCGCGCAGCGCCCCCGGCTGGAGCTCGCCCGGAAAGCCATCCTCCGCCAGCAGCCGCGCACTGGCCTCCAGCGCCAGCGCCTCCTCCTCGCTTTCCGCCAGCAGCAGGCTGCCGCAGCGCAGCGAGGGGATGCCCAGCCGCTCCGCGAGGGCCAGCATCAGCTGCCGATTCTCGACACTCAGCGCCCACAACTCGCGCGCCGCCTCCCGCCCGTAGGTGGCCACCGCCCCCGCGTAACTGTCCGCAATCCCGCTCAGCACAAAGCCCGCGTTGCGCCCGCTCGCCCCCATCGCGGGCGCGCGCGCCTCCAGCACCACCCCGCCCAGCCCCTCCGCCGCCGCCCAATGGGCCAGCCCCGCCCCGATCACCCCCGCGCCGACCACGCACACCTCGCACTCGATCACCTCCGGTGCCGTGGGCGGGGCCATCGCCTCGCTCAACCCTGCCTGCCCCTGCCAGAAAGAAACGCTCATCAGCTTGCTTCTCCTCCGTTGAATCCAATGCCTCGGCCAGCCACTCCGCCAGATGGCGCGCCGGGCGCCCCGTTGCATGCTCGATCTGCTGGCGGCACGACACCCCCGTCACCGCCACCCCCGCCCCAGGGGCGCGCCGGATCGCCGGAAAGAGCCGATCCTCGCCAATCGCCAGGCTGATCCCGTAATGCTCGCGCTCGAAGCCGAACGCGCCGGCCATCCCGCAGCAGCCCGCCTCGATCAGCGTCGTCCGGTAGCCCGGCGGCAAATTCAGGGCAGCCACCGCGCTCTGGATCCCGCTCGCCCGGTGGTGGCAGTGCCCGTGCAGCAGCAGGGCCTGCTCCGCCTCGCCCCAGCGCAGCCCCGCCAGCGCCCCCTCCCCCTGCCGCTGCATCAGCCACTCGTCCAGCAGATAGCTCTGCGCCGCCACCTGCTGCGCCCCCTCGCCCGCCAGCAGGTCCGGCGCCTCCTCGCGAAAGGTCAGCAGGCAGCTTGGCTCCAGGCCGACCACCGCCAGCCCCGCCTGGGCGTAGGGGAGGAGCGTCGCCACCGTCTGCTCCAGCGTGCGGCGGGCGTCGTCCAGCATCCCCTTGGAGAGCATCGGGCGCGCGCAGCAGCCGATCCCCTCCGGCACGATCACCTCGTAGCCCGCCGCCTCCAGGACGCGCACGGCGGCCACCCCTATGGAGGGATAGGCATACAGCGTAAAGGTGTCGGGGAAGAGCACCACGCGCCTGTCCCCGGCGGGCCGCCCGCGCCGGTGCTCGCGGAACCACGACAGAAAGGAGCGGCGCGCGAAGCGGGGCAGGCGGCGCTCGGGCGCTATGCCGAGCCGCCCCTGCATCCAGCGGGCGGCCCCCGTGCCAGCCAGCCAGTTGCTCAGCGGGGCCGTCCGGCTCCCCACCTGGTGCATCAGGCGGCTGTGCCCGAAAAGGCGGTCGCGCAGCGGCAGCCCGTGCTCGCGCTGGTAGTGGTACAAAAACTCGCTCTTGATGCGCGCCATGTCCACCTGCGAGGGGCATTCCGCCGCGCACGCCTTGCAGGCCAGGCACAAATCCAGCACCGCCGCCATGCGCGGGCTGAGCAGCATTTCCCGCGGGATGGCCCCGCTCATCGCGGTGCGGAGCGCGTTGGCGCGCCCCCGCGTCGAATGCTCCTCCTCGCGGGTCGCCATGAAGGAGGGGCACATCGTCCCCGCGCCCGTCTTGCGGCACGCCCCGATCCCGCTGCACAGCTCCACCGCGCGCGCAAAGCCGCCCGCCTGCTCGAAGCGCAGCATCGGCGGCGGGGCGATGGGCTCATAGGCGGGCCCCAGCCGCAGCGAGGCCGTCATCCGCTGCCCGCGCACGATGATCCCCGGATTGAGCAGCCCCTCCGGGTCCCACCCATCCTTGAGCTCGCAAAAGGCCCCGTACAGCGTGGGCCCGAACAGCTTCTCGTTCCACTCGGAGCGCGCCCGCCCATCGCCATGCTCGCCGCTGAAGGAGCCGCGCAGCCGCACGATCACGTCGCCCCACGCCTCCGCAATCGAGCGCATCCGCTCCACATCCTCCGCCAGTTTCACGTTCAGCAGGGGGCGAATGTGCAGGCAGCCCGCGCTGGCGTGGGCATAAAAGGCAGCCGAGGTGCCGTGCGCGTCCAGGATCGCCCGCACCTCCCGCACAAACTCCGCCAGCCGCTCCGGCGGCACCGACCCATCCTCGATAAAGGCCAGCGGCTTCCACTCGCTGGTGGTGCTCATCAGCAGCCCCACCCCCGCCTTCCGCACCTCCCACACGTGCGCGCGCTCCGCCGCCGTGCGCGCCAGCACCGTCGCGTACCCCACCCCCGTCGCGGCCACCCGCGCCAGCCCCGCCTCCACCTCCGCCGCCCCCTCCCCGAACACTTCCACCACCAGCACGCAGCGTGGCTCCCCCTCGATAAAGGTCAGGCGCCGCGCAAACTCCGGCACGGCGCGGGTCAGCTCCAGCAGATACTCATCGAGTAGCTCGATGGCCGCCGGGCGCGTGGCCAGCAGCGTCGGCACCGCCTCCATCGCCTCGTCCAGCGAGCGAAAGTGCACCACCGCCAGGGCGCGATGGGCAGGGCGCGGCACCAGCCCAATCGTCGCCTCCAGCGTCAGCGCCAGCGTCCCCTCCGAGCCGCACAGCAGCGGGGCCAGGTTGGTCGGGTCGCCCGCCGCCAGCCGATCCAGCCCGTAGCCGCTCACGCTGCGCCAATGCTGGGGGAAGCGCGCGGCAATCTCGTCGCGGTGGGTGGCCAGCAGCCGCTGCGTCAGCCGGTAGATCGCCCCCTCGTGCCCCGGCAGCCGCCTCTTGGCCGCCGCCGCCGCGGGCGAGAGCGGGCCTACAATCGTCGCGCTCCCGTCGGCCAGCAGCACCCGCAGGCTGCGAACGTGGTCGTGCGTCATCCCGTACAAGATCGAGTGCGCGCCCGTCGCATTGTTGCCGATCATCCCCCCCAGCGTGGCGCGGTTGGAGCTGGCCGGGTCCGGCCCGACCATCAGCCCCTGCGGCGCCAGCGCCTCGTTGAGCCGGTCGAGCACCAGCCCCGGCTGCACGCGAGCGGTGCGCGCTTCCGCGTCCACCTCGATCAGCCCGTTCAAATGGCGGGAAAAATCCAGCACCAGCCCCGCGCCCACCGCCTGCCCATCCAGGCTCGAGCCGCTGCCCCGCGCCACGATGGGCACCCCGTGGGCGCGGGCGCACGCCAGCGCGGCGAAGACATCCTCCTCGCTGCGCGGCAGCACCACCCCCACCGGCATCACCTGGTACAGGCTGGCGTCCGTGGCATACAGCGCGCGCGTCACCAGATCGAAGCGCGCCTCCCCCTGCAGGCGCGGGCGCAGCGCCGCCAGCAGGGCGCGCGCCTGCTCGGTGGCGTGGGGGTCGGGCGGGTGAACAGCCTGGCTCATGGGGCAACATCCCTTTCTTCGCTGGAACAGGCCACCATTGTTGCCGCCTTCAGCGACAGCGGCAAGCCGCGCCCCGCCTGCTTGCTTGCTGCGCTCTCTTCGGGCAAAATGGCGGCTCTGAGGATTCCCCTCGATGCTCCATCCAACACGAAACGGCCTTCTATGTTCTTCGACACCCTTCCCGGCCACTCCTACCCGCTCGGGGCCAGCCTGTACGATGGCGGGGTCAACTTTTGCGTGATGTCCAAGTATGCCACCAACGTCGAGCTTCTGCTCTTCGACTACCACGATCAGGCGCGGCCCGCCCGCACCATCCGCCTGGACCCCAGGACGAACCGGACCTTTTACTACTGGCACGTCTTCGTGCCCGGCGTGGTCCCTGGGCAGCTGTACGGCTGGCGCGTTGCCGGCCCCTTTGCCCCCGGCGAGGGGCACCGCTTCGACAGCGCCAAAGTGCTGCTGGACCCCTACACCCGCGCCGTCATGGTGGGCGACAACTACTCCCGCGACGCCGCGCGCTTTCCCGGCGACAACTGCGCGGAGCTCCATGAAAAGCGTGGTGGTGGATTCGCGCGGCTATGACTGGGAGGGCGACGAGCCGCTGGGCCACCGCTTTTCCGACCTGGTCATCTACGAGATGCACGTGGCCGGCTTCACCAACCACCCCAATTCCGGCGTCACCCCCTCGCTGCGCGGCACCTACGCCGGGCTGATCGACAAGATTCCCTACCTGCAGGATCTCGGCATCACCGCCGTCGAACTGCTGCCGGTGCCGCAGTTCGACGTGCAGGACGTGCCCGCCGGGCGACGTGAACTATTGGGGCTACAGCGCCGTTGTCGTTCTTCGCCCCGCACCCGGCCTACAGCTCGCGACAAGACCCGCTCGGCGCCGGTCGATGAGTTTCGCGACATGGTGAAGGCCCTGCACCGCGCGGGCATCGAAGTGATTCTCGACGTCGTGTTCAACCACACGGCCGAAGGGCAACCAGACGCGGCCGACGCTTTGCTTTCGCGGCATCGACAACCCGACCTACTACATGCTCGAGCCCGATCGCACTTGGTACTCGAACTACACCGGCTGCGGCAACACGCTCAACGCGAATCATCCCGATCGTGCGCCGGATGATCGTCGACAGCCTGCGCTACTGGGTGAGCGAGATGCACGTCGATGGCTTTCGCTTCGATCTGGCCTCGATCCTGACGCGCGACCCGCAAGGCCAGCCCGCTGCCGAACCCGCCGATGCTCTGGGATATCGAGTCCGACCCGGTGCTGGCGGGCACGAAACTCATCGCCGAGGCCTGGGACGCCGCGCGGGCTGTATCAGGTCGGCAACTTCATCGGCGATCGCTGGGCGCGAATGGAACGGACAGTTTCGCGACGACGTGCGCGACTTCTTTCAGCGGCGACGCCGGGCTGCGACGGGCCGCATGGCCGACCGCATGCTCGGCAGCCCGAACCTGTACCGCGCACACAGGACCGCGAGGCCGGACCAGAGCGTCAACTTCGTCACCTGCCACGACGGCTTCACGCTCAACGATCTCGTTTCGTACAACGACAAGCACAACGACGCCAACGGCGAGAGCAACCGCGACGGCAGCCAACGACAATCGCAGCTGGAACTGCGGCGTCGAAGGGCCGACCGACGATCCGGCAGATCGAAGCAACTGCGCGAATCGCCAGGTGAAGAACTTTCTGACCGCTGACTGCTGCTGTCGCTCGGGCGTGCCGATGTTCCTGATGGGCGACGAGGTGCGCCGCACGCAGCACGGCAACAACAACGCCTATTGCCACGACAACGAGTTGAGCTGGTTCGACTGGGACGATGTGGAGGCGCACGCCGACATGCATCGCTTCACGCGCGGGCTGATCGCCTTCCACCGCGCCCACGCCCTCTTTCACGACGAGGGCTTCTGGGCGGACGTGGAGGAGGGGGAGCCGGCCCGCCTCATCTGGCACGGCATCGAACTGTACCAGCCCGACTGGACGAGCACCACGCGCACCCTGGCCTTCTCGCTCCACGACGAGGTGCAGGGCGAGCACCTGCACGTGATGATGAACGCCTATTGGGAAGCGTTTGACTTTGAACTGCCCCCGCTCCTGCACGGGGGGCAGTGGGCGCGGGTGGTGGATACCCGCGCTCCCTTCCCCCGACGACATCGCGGAGCCGGGCAGGGAGCCCATCGTCGGCAGCTACAGCTATCGGGTGGCGCCCCGCTCGATGGTGGTGCTCACCGCGCGCTAGCCCGTCGCGCCCCTGCGCTACGATTATGCCCAGTGACGAGCGCTGTGCCAGACCACTTGACCGGGGTTTCCCATGATTGCATCACTTGATGGTACCGTGTTGGCCGTGACCGACGACGCCATGATCTTGAGCGTGGGGGGCGTGGGCTACCGCGTGCGCCTGCCCGCGCCCTTTTGGCCGAGGCGCGCGAGGGGAGCCGCTCTTCTGCTTCACCCACCTGGCCATCCGTGAAAACGAGTGGAGTTTGTTCGGCTTCAAATCGCTGGAAGAGTTGGAGCTTTTCGAGATGCTGCTGACCGTTCAGGGGGTGGGGCCCAAGGCCGCCCTGGCCATGCTCTCGGCGATGGAGACGCAGGCCATCGCCGGGGCGATTGCCGGCGAGCAGCCCGCCCTGCTCACCCGCATCCCCGGCATCGGGCAAAAGACTGCCCAGCGTATCGTCCTGGACCTGAAAAACAAGGTGGGGGCCTTCGCCCTGGGCATGACCCCCGCCTCCGCCAGCGACAGCGATGCCATCTCCGCCCTGACCGCCCTCGGCTACTCGGTGGCCGAGGCGCAGGGCGCGCTAAAATCGCTGGACCCGAAGCTGACCCTGGAAGAAAAGATCTTCGCGGCCCTGCAAAAGCTAAGCGCCTGACCCCAACTCCGATTGGTGAGGTTGCAAAGGTGTTCATGGGCAATGGACAAAATTACCCTACGCCTCCCGTAGGACAATTTTGTCCATTGTCCGCCTTACGTTGACCCAATGCATAGTTATACCAATCAGAATTGACAAGGATGCATTTGTAGCTAGTAAATACGCGCCGCTTTGCGCTAGGAGCCATCTTCGTCTACCAACTTGTACTGCTCTACCGCTTTGAACACGCTCTCGACTTGCGGGTCGGCCTCAAACCCTTTCTCAAAGCCGCCTACCTATTTATGACCACCCCTCACTTAACCACTTCTTTGTCGTGCTCCTGCTCAGTGGCGCCGACTACCTGGCCGTGTTTCAGACAGATCAGTTACAGGCGCTGGCATTGCTGTTCCTCAATGCACATCACTATGGATTCACGCTAGGAATCCCGTTCTTAAACCTCCATGCCTTTGCCCTCGGTTACCTCATTCTCAAATCGGGGTACCTGCCCAGACTTCTGGGCGTCCTGTTTCTGGTTGCAGCGCTAGGCTCTCATCGATGGTGCTGGACTGCTTCTCTCACCCAGCTACGCAACGACGCCTGCCTTTATCGCGATGGCGATTGCCGTTGCGGAGATTGCCTTTCCCCTCTGGCTCCTGTTCAAAGGGGTAAACGTCAACCAGTGGAAACAACGCGCGCTTGAATCTGCCTGAACCCAACCTGTGAAGAAGGGGCGGGGACCCTCCAACGAGGTCCTCGCAACTGGACGCCTCCCGTCCAGGTTACGCCAGCGATTGTGGTTCAGATGCCATGGGCCTCAAGGTTCGACAGCCAAAAGACAATGATCGTATTGGCAGGTTTGCGGTCAGGCAGCGAGAAGAATGACGACCTCACCTTCTTCCTTGAGCTTCTTGAGGCGGGAGCGCTTCGGCCGACCCTTGATCGCTGGTATACACTGGAACAGCTTGCTGACGCTCAGCGACATGTCGATACAGGACGTAAAAAGGGGAACGTGGTCATCAAGGTGGCACAATAACAAAACCTGATAGAACGCCGAACCCAGCCGCTATTCCACTGTTCCGCGCAAAGGTGCCTTTACCCATGGCTCTCTCTCTGCTCGCCACCAAGCTGTTTGTCCCTCCCGCGCGGGCACACCTGGTGCCGCGCCCACGCCTGCTCGACCATCTGCAGCATAGCGTACAGGGCAAGCTGACGCTCATCTCTGCCCCCGCCGGCTTTGGCAAAACCACGCTGGTCAGCGAATGGGTCGCCGGGTGCGAGCGACCGGTCGCCTGGCTGTCGCTGGACGAAGGGGATAGCGATCCCAGCACGCTTTCTGACCTACCTCGTCGCTGCGTTGCAGACGATTGCGCCGACGCTTGGCGCAGGGGTGATGGCTGCGCTCCAATCCCCGCAGCCACCGCCAGCCGAATCGATGCTGACCGCCCTGCTCAATGAAATCACCACCCTCCCGGACAAGTTCGTCCTCGTCCTTGACGACTACCACGTGCTTGATGCCAAAGCGGTTGACGACTGCCCTCACCTTTCTGCTCGAGCACCTGCCACCCCAGATGCACCTGGTCATCACCACCCGCGAAGATCCACCGACTCCCCCTGGCCCGCCTCCGCGCCCGAGGCCAACTTGACCGAGCTGCGCGCCGCCGACCTGCGCTTTACCGCCGCCGAAGCCGCCGCGTTTCTCAACGGAGGTGATGGGTCTCGACCTCTCGGCGGACGACATCGCCGCACTGGAAGACGCGCACCGAAGGCTGGATTGCCGGGCTGCAATTGGCCGCGCTTTCGATGCAGGGCCACCAGGATGTGTCCGGGTTCATCCGGGCATTCGCCGGAGACAACCGCTACATCGTGGACTATCTGGTCGACGAGGTCCTGCAGCGTCAGCCCGAAGGTGTCCGCGACTTCTTACTCCAGACCGCCATTCTCGACCGGTTGAATGGCCCGCTGTGCGATGCCGTCACCGGCCAGAAGGACGGCCAGGCGCGCTTGGAGGCGCTGGAGCGCGGCAACTTCTTTGTCGTTCCGCTGGACGACAAGCGCCACTGGTATCGCTATCACCACCTCTTTGCCGAGGTGCTCTCCGCGCATTTGCGGGCGGAGCAGCCCGAGCAGGTCGCTACGCTGCATCGGCGCGCGAGCGCGTGGTACGAGCAGCATGGCTCGCCGGCCGATGCGATCCGCCACGCGCTGGCCGCTGAGGATTTCGAGCGGGCGGCGGACCTGGTCGAGCGGGCAGTGCCGGCCATGCGCAGGAGCAGACAGGAGGCCACGTTGCTTGGCTGGCTCAAGGCGCTCCCCGACGAGCTGCTCCACGTCAGGCCCGTCCTCAGCGCTGCGTATGCCCATATGTTACTGGATAGCGGCGAGCTCGATGGCGTTGAGGACCGCCTGCGGGACGCCGAACGGTGGCTGGACACGGCCGCAGAGATGCAGGCGCGGCCACAGCGCGCTCGGCAAAGGCACCCGGATATGCACCCGGCGGCGGAGATGGTCGTCGTGGACGACGAGGCATTTCGCCGCCTCCCGGGTGCGATCGCGGTTGCCCGTGCCGGACAGGCCCTGGCGCTGGGCGATGTGCCAGCCACCATGCACTACGCCCGGCGGGTGCTCGACCTCGCCCCTGAGGACGACCATCTCAGGCGCGGAGGGGCAGCGGCGTTCCTGGGGCTTGCCTCCTGGGCGAGCGGGGATCTCGAGGCAGCGCACCGGATGTATGCCGATGGCATGGCGCATTTGCAGATGGCCGGGAACATCTCTGACGCGATCAATGGCGCAATCACCCTGGCTGATATACGGATTGCGCAAGGTCGTCTCCGCGAGGCGATGCGTACCTATGAGCAGGATTGCAGCTTGCAACCGCGCAGCGCCCGACGGCAGTGCCCAGAGGGCGCCCTGGGTACCCAGCCTGTGCTGCGGGGAACGGCAGACATGTACGTGGGAATGAGCGAGCTCCACCGTGAGCACAACGATCTGCATGCCGCCACGCAGCACCTGCTGAGAAGCAAGGAGCTGGGCGAGCACACCGGGTTCCCGCAAAACCGATATCGCTGGTGCGTCGCGATGGCTCGACTACGGGAGGCCGAGGGCGATCTGGACGGCGCGCTCGACCTGCTCGACGAGGCAGAGCATCTGTATGTGAGTGACTTTTCCCCCAATGTGCGTCCGGTCGCGGCGTTGAAGACACGGGTGTGGCTCGCGCAGGGGAGGTTGGGTGAAGCCCTCGACTGGGTGCGTGAGCAGGGTCTGTCCGCCCACGACGACCTCAGCTACCTGCGCGAGTTCGAGCACATCACCCTGGCCAGGGTGCTCCTGGCCCGGTACAACGAGCGACCGTGCAGAGCACTTCATGCGTGAGGCAATCGGACTCCTGGAGCGCCTGCTCCAAGCAGCGGAAGCAGGGCGAGCGGACGGGAAGCGTGATCGAAATCCTGGTGCTGCAGGCGCTCGCCCACCAGATGCACGGCGACATCCCGGCTGCGCTTGTGCCGCTGGAACGCGCCCTGACGCTGGCTGAGCCGGAGGGCTACGTCCGCATCTTTGTGGACGAAGGCCCACCCATGGCGCACCTGCTGCTCGAAGCGGCCACGCGCGGGATCATGCCGGACTATACCGGCAAGCTGCTGGCAGCCTGTGGAGCTGAGCAGCTGAGGCGCACAGGCGACGCTCCGCTCCCCACCTCCCCCGCGTTGCAGCCCCTCATCGAGCCGCTCAGCTGGCGTGAGCTTGACGTGCTCCGGCTGCTCAAAACCGAGCTGTCCGGGCCGGAGATCGCCCACGAGCTCATGATCGCCTTGAGCACGGTCCGCACCCACACCAAAAGCATCTACAGCAAACTCGACGTCACCACTCGCCGGGCGGCCGTCCACCGGGCAGCAGAGCTCGATTTGCTCTAGCCCTGCCCAGGCGCTGCCCGAGCAAGCATCCGCACTGCCCTGCCGGCTAGACCGGCATTTTTCTGCATGCCTGGCAGGCGCTGTATTTCTCCGGCATCCTCGCTCTGACCTATCCCCACATCAATCCCCACATGTGGGGATGCGGTCTCCCCACATGACCGTGTATCTTCTGGTCTAATGAAACGAACGCAACAACGATGTGGATGCATCCACCGGAGGAGGACAATGCACGAGGCGCAGCATGAGTGCAACACACGCATCGACGTGAGGACGATCACGAGCCTGGACGTGTACGAAATTCGCCTCAAGGGACACCTTGATGACCGCTGGGCCAGCCGGTTTGAAGGCCTGACGATCACGCGAGAAGACAACGGCGAGACGCTGTTCACCGGCCCGGTGGTCGATCAGGCCGCGTTGCATGGCTTGCTGAGGAAAGTGCGTGATCTCGGCCTGCCATTGGTCTCGGTCACGCAGGTTGAACCCAAACAGGCGAACGGGCCGGATGTCAACACGGACACTGATCACAATCGTTCGAACAAGGAGACAACACCCATGAACACCAGCCGCCAGACCACAGTCATTAAAGGGAGCAACCAAGAGCGCAAAATGAAGCTAACAACCCCGGAACTCATCCGTTGGGCCGGCTTATCAGCGATGGTGGCAGGGATCATTTTCGCGGGCATTCAGCCGATCCATCCACCTGACGTGCTTGCGTCCGTCACCACCACGCGCATGGGTCATCATCCACATCCTTGAAGACGGTCATGTGCCTCTTCGGCCTGCTCGGCATTGCCGGGCTCTACGCCCGGCAAGTGGAAGAGACCGGTTGGCTCGGTCTGGCCGGCTATCTCCTGTTGAGCCATCTTCTATGCGCTCACAGATGTGCTTTACCTTCACCGAAGCCTTTATCTTGCCGCTGTTGGCGACCGCGGCGCCGACGTTTGTGGAGGGCTTCCTGGGGACTGTCGAGTGGGCACGCCAGCGACCGATGAACCTCGGCGCCCTCGCCACGCTCTATGCGCTGCTACCGGTCGCTGTATTTGCTCGGCGGCCTGCTGTTTGGCATCGCGACGTTCCGCGCCCGCATCCTGCCGCGCTGGGCGGCCGGTCTGCTTGCCTGCTCGGGGCCGTTGGCATCCATCGTGGTTGCGCTGCTTCCGCACCAGCTCGAGCGGCTTGCGGCGGTGCCGATGGGGTTCGCTCTGGCCTGGCTGGGCTATGCGCTCTGGTCGGAACGGCGCGAGCACGCCTCGGAACCCGTTGCCTGGCACGGGAAGCCCCCAGCTCCGCCCAACCGCAGCCGAGTAAGCTCGCTGGAAACTGCATGGAGTGGACAAGCGGCCACACGGCCGCTTGTCCCATTGTGACCTCGATAATCACCCTATCGATCCCCGCCGATGTTGAAACGCCTACAGCCCTATCGCCAACCTGTCCAAGGAGCTGACCATGAACGCGACTGTCTCCGATGAAGGTCGAGCTCCGATGTGCCTCAGCTCAATGAGGTAGGGAAACCCACGTCACAGAAAACCAAAGCGCCGGCAAAAGCAGGTTCGGCAGCGTGGCTCGTGCGCCGCACTGCTCCTGCTGAGCGCCATTCCGCTCGCCGCCGGCGCCTTCCGCCTGACCCAGCTGGCCGGCGGCGCGGAGATCACACCGGCCAACGCACGGTTCTTCGCGTCGCCCCTGCCGGTGGTGGTGCATATCGTGAGCGCCGCCGTGTATGCCATCCTGGGCGCGTTCCAGTTCGCACCCGGGTTCCGGCGGCGCTGGCCCGGCTGGCACCGCGCCGCCGGGCGGCTCCTGGTTCTCTGCGGACTGCTGGTTGGGCTTTCAGGGCTGTGGATGACCCTGTTCTATCCCTGGCCGGATGGCGACGGTGCGCTGCTGTATGCGCTTGCGGCTCCTGTTTGGGTCGGCCATGGTCGTCTCCATCGTCCTCGGCTTTGCCACGATCCGGCGCGGGGACGTGAGGGGGCACCGCGCCTGGATGATGCGCGGCTACGCGCTCGGGCTTGGGCGCGGGCACGCAGGTGCTGACCCTGCTGGCCGGGGAAGTGATCGCCGGCCCGCCGAGTGAGCTCAGCCGAGCGCTGCTGATGGGCGCGGCCTGGGTGATCAACCTCGCTGTGGCCGAATGGGCCATCCGCAAGCAGCCGGCCCTTCCCGCGCGCACGGCATCTGCACTGAGGTCAGCTTAAAGGAAGCGCTAGCATCTCGCTGCTCGGCCCGGTGCTGCGCTGGCTGGATCTCTCCTAGTATGCAGGCACAGAACCGCTCTGGCGCATGATCCGTGTCATCGCCACGCTCTGCATAATTATGCGCATCATCGAGTCGCCGTCATTTGACCACATACGCTCGGGCAATGCGAGCCTCCCTATCTGGACAGTGGTCCACACAAGCACCTGACAACGAGCTTGTCACAGCTGAGAGCTGTGGCAGAGACAATCAATTCGGAATGCCAACTGGCGATTGAGCTGGCTGCATCCGTTTTCACGAAGGACACCACTATGGATACCCCGGACCCCTACGTCATCCAAACGGATGGGCTGACCAAAACCTACAGGGGCTTCAGCGCCTTACAGGATCTCAGCCTCACGGTGCCGCGCCACTCAATCTTCGGCTTCCTGGGACCCAACGGCGCAGGCAAAAGCACGACGATCAAGCTGTTGCTTGGCCTCACTCGCCCCACCTCCGGCAGCGCCACGATCTTCGGCCTCGATAGCGTCCGCGACAGCGTCGCCATTCGCGAGCGCGTCGGCTACCTGGCGCAGGACCCACGCTACTACGACCACCTGACCGCCCGCGAGACGCTGCGCTTCACTGCCCGCTTCTTCTACACGGGACCGAAGCGACAGATCGAGGCAGCGCGTCGAGGAGACACTCGCCCTGGTTGGCCTTGAGGACAAGGCCGACCGGCCGATCAAGGGCTTTTCGGGCGGCGAGCGCCAGCGGCTCGGCATCGCGCAGGCGCAGGTCAATTATCCCGACCTGCTGATCCTGGACGAGCCGGCGGCGGCGCTCGACCCGATGGGGCGGCGCGATGTGCTGGAGGTCATGGAGCGGCTGCGCGAGCACACCACCATCTTCTACTCGACGCACATTCTGGAGGATGTGCAGCGTGTCAGCGACACCGTCGCGATTATGAATCACGGCAGGCTGATCGCCCAGGCACCGGTCGCGGAGTTGCTGGCGGGCACCGGAGGCGATCATCTACCTGCTCACCCTGACAGGGGACGCCGAGGCGGCCCGCACACGCCTGGCCCAGCAACCCTGGGTCGCATCCGTCACGCTGGGACCGAGTGAGACGGCACGACGGCAATGGAGGTCCGTGTGACCGATCCGTCAGCATTGCCGAAGCCCGGCTGCTACCCCTGCTGTTGGAGGGTGGTCAAACCACTGTCAGCGCGTTCGGGCGCAAGCAGCACAATCTGGAAGAGATCTTTCTGCATATGGTCGAAGGAGGCACCGCATGGCAACCATCTAGCTCGCTACCGCAGACACTGGTTCCCCCCGCCGTGGTGACACGCTCCAGCGGGTCGCCCCACGCCGCGCTCTACGCGGCTTCGGCAACCTGCTCCGCAATGAAAACGCGCGCGTGGTGGGGCACGCGCAAGTGGTTGGTCCACCTGGTATTGTGGACGGTCATCATCAATGGCTTCACCGGTCTGATCGTGTGGGCGGAGGGGAGCGAGGGCGCGGCCGCAACTGAACTCTATGCGGAGGCCGTCCAGAGCTTCTTTATCATCGGCGGCATCGCCGCGGCGATTGGCGTCGTGACCACGACTCAGGGTGCCATCGTCGGCGAGAAGCAGTTGGGCACGGCGGCCTGGATCCTCTCCAAGCCGGCCTCACGCAGCGCCTTCGTGCTGGCGAAGCTGGTCGCCCATGCGGGCGCGTTCCTCGTGCTCGCCATCGGCATTCCGGCCGTGCTCTTCTGGGTGCAGACCCTGTCGCCTCGGTGGCCCCCTGCTACCGCTCGTCCCCTTCGCTCGTTGGACTGGCCGTGCTGGCGCTCCACCTACTCTTCTACCTCGCGCTCACGCTCATGCTGGGCACCCTGTTCAGCGCCCGCAGCCCGATTGCGGGGCTTGGGGTCGGCCTCGTCATTGCGGGCCAGTCGGTTCCCCACCTGCTCCCTCAGGTGCGTCCGTTCTTTCCGTGGCAACTCCCCCCAGCTGCCGCTGGACTGGTGCTGGGTGAGGCCGTACCGGGGGAAGCGGTCGTGGCCCTGGGCGTGACGGCGGTGTGGACCGCACTCTTCGTCGCGGTGGCGCTCTGGCGCTTCGCGCGCGAGGAATTCTAGCAGGTGACGGATGACCACAGTCCCGGCGGCTACGGTTGTCACGGCTACGGACGCGATCTGGAGCTCTTTTAGTGGATCATACCAAAAACACGCTGCGCGGGCGACACCTATGTTAAGGTAGCAAGTACGCCGTGCCGTCACAAAAAGGAGGCGCTGATATTCAGCGCCCCTCCCTTATATCCAAACGTGCCACAGCTCCATGCAGGCCACAAACACCTTGCACGGGCGATACCAATGTAGAGGAAAAGACGCATGGCAATCCAAACCACAGCCGCAAGTATTGCGACGTTCCTACTGGTGCTCCTCATTTGTTTTCAGCTGGCCTTGGCGGCTGGTTTGCCCCTTGGGCAGGTGGCCTGGGGAGGACAGCACAAGGTGCTTCCCATGAATTTGCGGCGGGGGAGCCTCGCGGCTGCGGCTCTTCTTGGCATAGCCACATGGATTGTCCTTGCGCGTGCTAGTCTGGTTGAACCGGGCCCGGCACCGCTCGCCGTCGGGATCGCCACTTGGATCTTTGGTGGGTACATGGTCCTCAACACGTTGGGCAATCTTGCCTCCAAGAATCCCCTGGAGCGCAGAATCATGACACCGCTGACCATAGTCCTCGCCGTGTGTTTCTTCCTCGTTGCGTGGGCGCCCTCGTGACCGACACTTCAGTAGAGAAGCTTGAAGCGCTAGTGCGCGCAAGGACATACCGGGGGAAGGTAGTCCTCACGGTGGCGCACGAACCAGACCTGACCGAATGGTCGAACCCTGCCGCGCTCCCCCTGATCCGCGCAAGCCATGGGGCGCATCGAATTCGACGACCTCCAGGGTGAATGCTCCTACTCCGGGGCACGGGCCTATAACCAGTCCAAGCTCGCCAATGTCCTGTTCACCTACGAGCTAGCCAGGCGGGTGCAGGCCACCTCTGTCACCGCCAACGGGCTGCATCCGGGGGTGGTGCGCACGGCGTTTGGCGCCGAGGACCCCGCCGGCGTCCAGCGTCTGTTGGTCCCCCTCATGTGGCCGTTCATGAAGACGCCGGCCCAGGGCGCCGCCACGTCAATTTTCCTGGCTTCCGCACCCAATTTGGAGCAGGTAACAGGCCACTTCTTCGCCAACCGCAAACCGCAGCGCTCCTCCTATCGCAGCTACGACGAGGCCACGGCGGCACGGCTCTGGACGGTGAGCGCCGAGCTGGTCGGCCTGACCACGGATGGCTGAACCACCTCCGGGACACCACCAAAGGAACGATCCATGAAGCTCGGCGCGGACCCCTCATAGGCTACAGAAGGAACATACGTCCTGGCTGGTTCGGCGCCAGCGCGCTCGAATTTTCTTTGATACCTCACTACGTCGATCCCCGCCCGAGGTGCTGACGCCTGACCACATCCGTTTGTCTCCTTTCGGGAGGTCAAGCACACATGCCACCACGAAAAGAGTCATCCTAGGAGGAACATGCTCGAGGCACGGAATAAGTGAAAGCTACTCATCAACATTAATCAAAACCCGAAGCAATGAAAGGATGTCCACCATGCAAACGGTTGCCTCCACCGCATACGGAACACCGGCTGCTCGTCAACCGATAGTTGCAACGTCGCCCCTCATCTATGCACGATGGGCAGGGGTCCTGTATCTGATTATCACCGTCGCCGCCATCATCGCCCATTTTTATGTTCCGGCCCAACTGATTGTGCCGGGAGATGCCGCAGCAACCGCCCGTAATATCACAGCTTCTGAGCTCGACTTTGTACATTTCCAGATCGGTGAGGAACTTGGTTCCCGCCGCAGGGAGAAAATCGAGCCTGAATTAAACGAATGTCGGTGTTTGAAGCCGATATTCAGAAGCCATTCCAGACGATTTTGCTCGCTCTCATCCTAACTGTATCGGTCGCCTTGAGTTTGGTACAAGTCGAGCTCATTTCCGATTGGTATTACTCATCGGAATCGGTATGACGCGCCTTATTTGCCGATGCAGAACTTCGAGAAGATAGCGTCCAGCAAATCTTCCGTCGCCGTCTCGCCCGTCACTTCCCCCAGGGCGTTGACCGCGCCGTGAAGATCAATCGTAAGAAAATCAGCGGGCAGCCCCGCCTCGGCCCCCTGGATCGCCCCCTGCACCGCCGCGCGCGCCTGCTGGATGGCCTGCTTGTGGCGCGGGTTGGTGATGAGCAGGGCCTCGTTCATGCCCACCTCGCCGCCCATCACCATCGCCCACATCCGCTCCTCCAGCGCCTCGATCCCCTCCCCCGTGCGCGCGCTCAGCCGCACGCGGGGGGCACCCGCCAGCAGCGTGGGGGCCGCCGCGCCCTGGCTGGGCAGGGCATCCTGCTTGTTCTCGACGACGATCAGGCGGTGCCCGGCCAGCGCCTCCGCCAGAGCGTGATCCTCCGCCGTGAGCGGCTCGCTCGCATCCAGCACGAACAAGATCAACTCCGCCTGCTCCAGGGCCGCGCGCGAGCGCTCGACCCCCATCGCCTCCACCACATCCGCCGTCTCGCGGATGCCTGCCGTGTCCGTCAGCACGATGGGCACCCCCCGCAGCGAGAGCGATTCTTCCAGCGTGTCGCGCGTGGTGCCCGGAATCGCCGTGACGATGGCGCGCTCGTGGCGCAGCAGGCGGTTGAGCAGGCTGGACTTGCCCACGTTGGGCCGCCCCACAATCGTCACGCGGATCCCCTCGCGCAGCAGGATGCCCCGATCGGCGCTTTCGAGCAGAGCGTCCAGCGTGGCCAGCACCTCGCGTAGCTCCGGCGCCACGTCCTGCGGCGGCACATCGTCCTCGGGAAAGTCAATGGTCGCCGTCAGGTGGGCCAGCACCGCCAGCAGCCCTTGCCGCGCCTCGCGGATCGCCGCGCTCAGCGTGCCGCTCAACTGCTCCATCGCCGCCTGCATCCCCGCCTCGGTCCGCGCCCGCACCACGTCCAGCACCGCCTCGGCCTGCGCCAGATCGAGCCGCCCGTTCAAAAAGGCCCGCAGCGTCATTTCGCCCGGCTCCGCCAGCCGCGCCCCCTCGTTGAGGAGCCGCCCCAGCGCCTGGCGAATCGCCACGCTCCCCCCGTGCGCGTGCACCTCCACGACATCCTCGCGCGTGTAGGAGCGCGGCGCCTGGAACCAGACGGCCAGCACCTCGTCCAGCGGCTCGCCTGCCTCGTCTATCAGCCAGCCGTAAAGCATCCTGTGCGTTTCCAGCCGCTGCGCGCCGCCTGCGGGGCGGAACACGCGCCCCAGCAGGGCCCGCGCCGCGCCCCCGCTCACCCGCACGATGCCGACCCCCGCCTCGCCCGGCGCCGTGGCGATGGCCGCTATGGTGTCTTCCAGGGAATAGTTCATCCCTCGGGCCACTCGGCGCAAAAGCTGGAGCCTTCCAGCGTGCCCAGCCGCACCAGCGAGAGGCGGTTGCGCGTGGCGCGGGGGTCGTGGCTGTGAACGCGCAAAAAGCGGTCGGTCAGCCCGCTCGCCCGCCCCGTCGCGTCCGGCACCTCCCACAGCACCGCCTGCCGCGAGCCCACCATCCCCTCGCGGAACGCGCGCGCGCTGCGCTCCGTCACCGCCCGCATCGCGGCGTGGCGCTCCTTCTTCACGCGCCCGGAAAGCTGCTGCGGCAGGGTCGCCGCGCGCGTGCCGGGGCGCGGGCTGAAGGCGAAGATGTGCGCATCGGCAAAGCCGATGTTTGCCACAAAGTCTAGGCTTTCCTGATGCTCCGCCTCCGTCTCGCCGGGGAAGCCCACGATCAGGTCGGTGGTAATCGCCACCCCGGGGATCGCCTCGCGGATCGTCGCCACCTTGCCCGCAAAGGTCCCCGCCGTGTAGGCGCGGCGCATCCGCCGCAGCACCCCGTCCGAGCCGCTTTGCAGGCTCATGTGCAGGTGGCGGCACAGGCGCGGCGAGTCCCCCGCCAGCCACGGGGCCCACTGCTCCAGCCACGCCGCCTGGAAATTCCACGGCTCCAGCGACGACAGCCGCAGCCGCGGCAGCGCCGTCTCCTCGAGGAGGCGCTGGACCAGTTGCCCCAGCTCCGCCGCGCCCTCCATCTCCTTCCCATACGCCCCCGCGTGCACCCCCGTCAGCACCACCTCCTGGCAGCCCCGCGCCACCAGGCTGCGCACCTCCGCCAGGATGCTGCCCAGGGGGCGGCTGCGCGCCGCGCCGCGTGCCACCGTCGTCAGGCAAAAGGAGCAGGACAGGTCGCACCCATCCTGAATCTTCACGAAGGCCCGCGTGTTGTCCAGCACCAGCGGGTAGAGCGCCGGCGGCGCATCGGTGCGCGCGTCCGCCCCCATCGCAAAGCCCTCCAGCCCCAGCGCCTCCCCCGTCAGCGCCACCAGTGCCTCCTTCTGCGCGCTGGGCACGACCAGGTCGGCATCGGCAAACGCTTCCGCGCCACCTCGCTGTGGCAGCCCGTCACCACCAGTCGCTGCCCGGGGCGCCGCCGCGCCGCCCGCACCGACTTTCGCGCCGCCTCGCCCGTCACCGTGCACGTGTTCAGCACGATCAATTCCGCGCTTTCCGCAGGCGTCACCTCGTGCCCCAGCAGCGTGAGCCCCTGCGCGATCCGCTCCGACTCCGCCTGGTTCAAGCGGCACCCCAACGTTTCAACGTGAACTCGCATCCTTGCCCCCGAATCGTCCCTTGCTCCATCCTCCCCCTACTATAGCACACCCCCGACCACGGGGGGCGTTCCTGGCCTCTTTCAAGGAGGGGGCCTGCCTGGCGCTTCGGGCATCCCATTTCCTCCCCTCCGCCACCCCTCGGCCCCCAGCGCCCTCCCGCAACACCGCCGGCAGGGGAGCCCTGGGAGCGCGGGCCTCCGGCCCGCCCGTCCCATCATCGAAAAAGAGAAGCCCCATGAATCGCCCCGCCCATCACGACCCCGCCCCACCCCCTACACCCCCACCCCACAAGGGCTGGTACTCGCGTGGCTTCCTCCCTCATTTCGATGCGGGCGAGGCGATCCAGAGCGTCACCTCGATGCGTTGCCCGCCGAGGTGCTGCTTGCCTGGAAGGAGGAACTGCGCCAGAGTCCCACACAGGAGGTGGCGCTGCGGCGGCGTATCGAGCAGTACGTGGACGCGGGCCACGGTGCGTGCCACCTGCGTGACCCGCGCATCGCGCGCTTGGTCCAGGAGGCGCTGCTGCACTTTGATGCGCAGCGCTATCGCCTGCTCGCCTGGGTTGTGATGCCGAACCATGTGCATGGGCTGCTGGAAACGTGGGAGGGGTTCCCCCTCCATGCCATCGTGCGGTCGTGGAAGGGCTTCACGGCACGGGAGGCCAACACTTTGCTGAATCGGCGGGGCGCGTTTTGGCAGGTGGATTATTTTGACCGCTATGTTCGGAACGAGGCGCATTGGCAGCGGGTGGTTGCGTACATTCACGAGAATCCGGTGAAGGCGGGGTTGGTGGGGCGGGCGGAGGAGTGGGTGTGGGGTAGTGCGTATGGGGCGCGTTGAGGGGCGGGCCGGAGGCCCGCGCTCCCAGGGGGAGGGCTCTTCCTCCCGCTCCCCACACAGCCGCCTGGCTTCCAACCAGTGAGGAATTGTGGGCTGTTGTCGGGTGGGTAGACACTTGAAGACTTGGGGATGACGATGTTAGACGAGGATGCGCTATACTGACTGCATAGTCACTTGTTGAACTGCGCGGAGACGTGATACCTATGGCGCTCCCCCTGCTCCAGAGCAAGCTGTTTGTGCCCCCAACCCGCCCCGCGCTCGTGCCACGCCCCCGCCTCCTCGACAAGCTGAACGAGGGCCTCCATCGCAAGCTGACCCTCGTCTCGGCCCCGGCCGGCTTCGGGAAGACCACGCTGGTCAGTGAATGGATCGCGGGAATCGGGCGACCCGTTGCCTGGCTGTCGCTGGACGAGGGGGATAGCGACCCCGCACGCTTTCTGACCTACCTCGTCGCAGCGTTGCAGACGATTGCGCCGACGATGGGAGAAGGGGTGAGGGTCTCCTCGAGGCTTCCCACCCACCGCCAGCCGAAGCGATTCTGACCGCTCTCCTCAATGAAATCGGCAACGCCCCAGCCCCCTTCGTCCTCGTCCTGGATGACTACCACCGACTTGACGCTCCGCCCATTGATAAGGCCCTCGCCTTTCTGCTCGAGCACCTGCCACCCCCGATGCACCTGGTCATCACCACCCGTGAGGATCCGCCGCTGCCCCTGGCCCGCTTGCGTGCCCGGGGCCAATTGACCGAAGTGCGCGCCGCCGACCTTGCGCTTTACCCCCGCCGAAGCCGCCGCCTTTCTCAATGGCGAGATGGGGCTATACCTCGCGGCGGAAGAAGTCGCCGCGCTGGAAAGCCGCACCGAGGGCTGGATCGCCGGCCTGCAACTGGCCGCCCTGTCCATGCAGGGGCACCAGAATGTTTCCGGGTTCATCCAGGCATTCACGGGAAACCACCGCTACATCGTGGACTATCTGGTCGAGGAGGTGCTGCTGCGCCAGCCCGTTGCTACCCGCAACTTTTTGCTCCAGACCTCCATTCTCGACCGGTTGAATGGCCCGCTGTGCGATGCCGTCACCGGACAGCAGGAAGGCAGTGCGCGGCTGGAGGCGCTGGAGCGCGGCAACTTTTTTATCGCCCCCCTGGACGACAGGCGACACTGGTATCGCTACCACCACCTTTTTGCCGAGGTGCTTCAGGCCCATCTGATGGCGGAGCAACCCGATCTGGTAGCGCTCCTGCATCGGCGCGCCAGCGAGTGGTACGAGCAGCATGATTCGGCGGCTGATGCGATCCGCCACGCGCTGGCCGCACAGGATTTTGCACGAGCGGCGGACCTGATTGAGCGCGCACTCCCTACCATGCTCCAAAGCAGGCAGGAGGCAATGGTGCTGGGCTGGCTGAAGGGACTCCCCGACGAGGTGCTTCGCTTCAGGCCGGTGCTCAGCGTTGGCTATGTTGGGACGTTAATGGTTAGCGGCGAGTTCGAGGGTATTGAGGAGCGACTGCGAGCCGCCGAACGATGGCTGACTCCTCTTCCATCGGCTGAGGTGGTCATCATTGACGAAGAGGAGTTTCGACGGCTTCCAGGCTTGATCGCCCTGTACCGTGCCGGACTGGCCCTCGCCCGGAGCAATGTGCCCGACACGGTGAGATACGCCCAACAAGTGCTAGACCTCGTACCGGAGGAGGACCATCTGATGCGCGGACGGGCAGCGGCGATCCTGGGGCTCGCCTATTGGACGAGCGGCGATCTGGAGGCAGCCCACCGGATGTATGCCGAAGGCATGGCTCATTTGCAGACGGTCGGGAGTGTCTCAGATGCAGTCGGAGGCGCAGTGACCCTGGCTGAAATCCGGATCACGCAAGGTCGTCCCCGCGAGGCAATGCGTACCTATGAACGGGGATTGCAGCTTGCCACGGCGCAGGGGATACCTGTCCTGCGGGGGGCGGCAGATATGCATGTGGGCATGAGCGAGCTCCTCCGAGAGTGTAACGATCTGCCTGCCGCCATGCGGCACCTTCTGAAAAGCAAGGAACTGGGCGAGCCGCTGGGCTTACCAAAAAACCCGCACCGCTCGCGCATCGCCATGGCTCGCATTCGGGAGGCCGAGGGGGATCTGGATGGCGCGCTCGACCTGCTCGACGAGGCGGAGCGGTTGTATAGGGGTGACTTTTCCCCAAACGTGCGCCCCGTCGCAGCGTTGAAGGCGCGGGTGTGGCTCGCCCAGGGAAGAGTGGCGGAAGCCCTCGGCGTGGGCGCGGGAGCAGGGCCTCTCCGCTGAAGAGGAGCTCAGTTATCTGCGCGAGTTCGAGCATATCACCCTGGCCAGGGTGCTCCTCGCCCAGCACAAGCGCGAGCGTGCGGACCAGCCCCTTCGTGAGGCAACGGGCCTCCTGGCACGCCTTCTGAAAGCAGCAGAGCAAGGGAAGCGAACAGGAAACGTCATCGAAATCCTGCTCCTGCAGGCGCTCGTCCACCAGACGCAGGGCAACATCCCTGCTGCGCTTCTGCCCCTGGCACGTGCCCTGGCGCTGGCCGAGCCAGAGGGCTATGTCCGACTGTTTGTTGACGAAGGCCAGCCTATGGCGGCTCTGCTGGAAGCCGCCTTGAAAAAGGGAATAGCCCCAGGCTACGCCCGTCGCCTCCTGACCGCTTTTGGCAAGCCGCCGGAGCGAGTGCCCCTCAATCAGCCCCGATGATCGAACCCTTGAGCGACCGTGAAAAGGAAGTGCTGCGCCTGCTCGGTACCTACTTGAATGGCCCGGACATTGCCCGTGAGCTAGGGGTCTCCCTGAACACCATGCGTAGCCACACCAAAAACATATACGACAAGCTCGGCGTGAACAACCGTCAAGATGCGGTACGCCGGGCTGAAACGCTCGATTTGCTCTGATACCCCCGCACCCATCAACCCCAGCCCCGGCACGTCTGTCGAACGACCTGCCGGGGCTTTTTTCTCCCCTGCCCTCTCCTCTCCAAACAATCACCACATTGTGGTGATGTCGTCTCACCACATTCCCGGTTACCTTCTGATCGAAGCCAAGAACGAACACGGCGACATGGCGCTTCAATCCAAGTCGCGGCAACGATAGGAGGTGAGAATGAGTGGAATCCCAAACACCTGAAAATCCTCACGCAGCTAGATGGTACGAGATACGCCTCAAGGGACACCTGGATAACCGCTGGGCCGACTGGTTCGAGGGGCTGACCCTCACGCAAGAAGCCAACGGCGAAACCCTCTTGTCGGGCCCGGTGGTTGACCAGGCCGCATTACATGGCCTACTCAGGAAAGTGCGCGATTTAGGGCTGCCCTTGGTGGCAGTCAGCCAGGTTGATCCCCCACAAGGGATCGAGCCAGATCACAACACGGAAACTTCTACCAATCGTTCGACTAAGGAGACAGACAAGTGAACAGCAAGACCCTCATCCGTTTCGCAGGGCTGGCAGCGATGCTGGCAGGGATATTCTATGTGATCGTTGGGACCTTCCATCCAATCGAAACCCTTTCAACAGTCACCACCCCCCGTTGGATAGTCGTCCACGCCGTGGCCAGCGCCATGTGCTTCTTCGGCATCCTCGGCATGGCGGGACTCTACGCCAGGCAGGCAAAAGAGGCTGGCTGGACAGGGCTGGCTGGCATGCTCCTGCTTAGCCTCTGGTTCGCGTTCATGCTGGGCTTTACCTCCGTCGAAGCCTTTATCCTGCCGCCGCTGGCTTCCACATCGCCCGCATTTGTAGAGGGCTTCCTGGGACTCTTCACCAGCACCGCCAGCGAGGTTTCCCTCGGCATCCTCCCCACGCTATGGCTGATCACGGGACCCCTGTACATGCTTGGTGGTCTGCTGTTTGGCATCGCCACATTCCGCGCCAGCATCCTGCCGCGCGGGGCGGCCGCCCTGCTTGCCGCCGGGACGACCTTGGCCCCCGTGGCCGAGCTGCTCCCACAGGAGTACAAGGCCCTTGTGGCGGTGCCGGTGGGGCTCGCTGTAGCGTGGCTGGGCTATGGGCTCTGGTCCGAACGGCGCGAGAGCGCCGCGGCGCCCGCACCTGGCACGGGGAGCCCGTTGCTCCGCCCGGCCGGAACCAACTAACTTCGCTGCCACCCACATAGAGGGGACAAGCGGCCAGCCAGCCGCTCGTCCCCTGCGAACTCGATCAAGGAGCTGACAAATGAAAGCGACTGTCCACGTCGAAGGCCAAGCCCCTGACTCGCCCCAGTCTGGCAAATCAGGAAAAGCTGGACCTCGGAACAACAGAGCACCCGCCCACGTGGGTTGTGCAGCCTGGCTCGCGGTTGCCGGGCTGCTCCTGCTGAGCGCCATCCCGCTCATCTCCGGCGCCTTCCGCCTGAACCAGCTGGGCAGCGGCGCGGACATCACCCCGGCCAACGCGCGCTTCTTCGCATCGCCCCTGCCGGTGGTGCTGCACATCGTCAGCGCCGCCGTGTATGCCATCCTGGGCGCGTTCCAGTTCCCGGCTGCGTTCCGGCGGCGCTGGCCCCGCTGGCACCGCGCCGCCGGGCGGCTCCTGGTCGTGTGCGGGCTGCTGGTGGGGCTCTCGGGCTTGTGGATGACCCTCTTCTATCCCTGGCCCGATGGCGACGGTGTGCTGCTGTACCTGTTTCGGCTCCTCTTCGGGTCAGCCATGGTCACTCTCCATCGTCCTCGGCTATACCACCATCCGGCGCGGGCAGGTTAGCCAGCACCGCGCCTGGATGATGCGCGCCTACGCCATCGGGCTGGGCGCGGGCACGCAGGTGCTGACCCTAGCAGCCGGGGAACTGCTCGTCGGCCCGCCGGACGAGACCACCCGCGCGCTCCTGATGGGCGCGGCCTGGGCGCTCAACCTGGCACTCGCCGAGTGGGCCATCCGCAAGCGGCGCCCCCCTCTCGCCCGCACAGCATCCGCCCCTGTTTCCCCGCTCCAATGAGGGCAGCCCCAACCCTGGATCGTTGTACCGATGACAAAGCCCGCGCCCCTCCCCCTTGTCATCCCGAACCCGACCCCCAACCAGTGATGAACCTCCAACGCCCCTGCCAGGTCCAACTCGATGACAACCCCATGCAATAGGTCAATGAGTCGCCATAGAGCCAGTGGTATGGCCTGGGCAGGGGCAATGGGCCGATGAGGAGGGAATCAGGGCATCCTATTTTGCCATTCTGCCAAGCTAAAAAGTGGAGTCGCCCTCACGGTTGACCCCCAGAGTACCCCTCCTTTATACTTGACCCCACTCTGTTTTGGTGCTTTTTAGGGGGATGCGGGGGCATCCCCCGCGCCGCGTGCTACCGCAACCATTTCCTTCCCCTCCGCCTCCCGCAACGCCGCCGGCGGGGAGCCCCTGGGAGCGCGGGCCTCCGGCCCGCCCGTCCCATCATCGCAAAAGAGAAGCCCCATGAATCGCCCCGCCCATCACGACTCCGCCCCACCCCCCACACCATCCCCCCACAAGGGCTGGTACTCGCGTGGCTTCCTCCCACATTTCGATGGGGGCGAGGCGATCCAGAGCGTCACCTTCCGCCTGGCAGATGCGTTGCCCGCCGAGGTGCTGCTTGCCTGGAAGGAGGAACTCCGCCAGAGCCCCACACAGGAGGTGGCGCTGCGGCGGCGTATCGAGCAGTACGTGGACGCGGGCCACGGTGCGTGCCACCTGCGTGACCCGCGCATCGCGCGCTTGGTCCAGGACGCGCTCCTGCACTTTGATGCGCAGCGCTATCGCCTGCTCGCCTGGGTTGTGATGCCGAACCATGTGCATGGGCTGCTGGAGACGTGGGAGGGGTTCCCGCTCCATGCCATCGTGCGGTCGTGGAAGGGCTTCACGGCACGGGAGGCCAACACTTTGCTGAATCGGCGGGGCGCGTTTTGGCAGGCGGATTACTTCGACCGCTATATTCGGAACGAGGCGCATTGGCAGCGGGTGGTTGCGTACATCCACGAGAATCCGGTGAAGGCGGGGTTGGTGGGGCGGGCGGAGGAGTGGGTGTGGAGTAGTGCGTATGAGGCGCGTTGAGGGGCGGGCCGGAGGCCCGCGCTCCCAGGAGGGGGGTAATACCAGTTTTCGCGGACGGCATGTGGCGCTGGGGACGCGGGGAGGGGCAGTGGGGTCATCGCGCAGGGCGGGGGGTCTCTTCCTCCCGCTCCCCAAACCCAGGCCTGTCCCCTACCCCTCTGTTCTCTGATGCCTCTACACTTTGAAACCCTGAGCTTCTTGCCTCTGCGGGGTGCGACTCCCCCACGCGTCGTACGCCGTTGCCGTAGGCTCCCCGCACCGCGTGCCGCCGCAACCATTTCCTTCCCCTCCGCCAGCCCTCGGCACGCCAGCGCCCTCCCGCAACGCCGCCGGCGGGGAGCCCCTGGGAGCGCGGGCCTCCGGCCCGCCCGTCCCATCATCGCAAAAGAGAAGCCCGATGAATCGCCCCGCCCATCACGACCCCGCCCCACCCCCCACACCCCCACCCCACAAGGGCTGGTACTCGCGTGGCTTCCTGCCACATTTCGATGGGGGCGAGGCGATCCAGAGCGTCACCTTCCGTCTGGCAGATGCGTTGCCCGCCGAGGTGCTGCTTGCCTGGAAGGAGGAACTCCGCCAGAGTCCCACACAGGAGGTGGTGCTGCGGCGGCGTATCGAGCAGTACGTGGACGCGGGCCACGGTGCGTGCCACCTGCGTGACCCGCGAATCGCGCGCTTGGTCCAGGAGGCGCTCCTGCACTTTGATGCGCAGCGCTATCGCCTGCTCGCCTGGGTTGTGATGCCGAACCATGTCCATGGGCTGCTGGAGACGTGGGAGGGGTTCCCGCTCCATGCCATCGTGCGGTCATGGAAGGGCTTCACGGCTCGGGAGGCTAACCAGTTGCTGAATCGGCGGGGCGCGTTTTGGCAGGCGGATTACTTCGATCGCTATGTTCGGAACGAGGCGCATTGGCAGCGGGTGATGGCGTACATCCACGAGAATCCGGTGAAGGCGGGGTTGGTGGGGCGGGCGGAGGAGTGGGTGTGGGGTAGTGCGTATGGGGCGCGTTGAGGGGCGGGGCGGGCCGGAGGCCCGCGCTCCCAGGGGCGGGGTGGGTGGGGGATTGGATGTGGGGTACTCCCATTCGAGATGACACTGCTTTTCATTGTTGTTCCAAAGGACTCAGGTGATACGGCCCCTCTCTCCCCCTCCAACCCCAACCCCATTCCGCCTCTTGCCTTTCTCTCAGGTGGGGAACCCTGGTGCTTGGTTAGGTTGCAGCTGAACAGCGCAAAGCAATGTATTTATTAGTGCAGCTAACACTCTATTACCAAGCAGGTGTGCAAAAAAGCGGGACGCTCCTGCATAACCCTGACGCTCCTATAGTTGTCCAGAAAGAAAGCATGATGAACCAAGTCTCTCGACTAGTGATAGCCTTTTCCATATTTATGCTGGGCGCCGCACTCGTGCCGTTTGCGAACCTGTCGAGCGCGGGTGCCACCTGGCAGCGATTCGCCACTGCCTACCAGGATCGAGTAACCGTAACGCGCGCCGAATACCGCGGGCAAGACCGTGAGCTACGAGTGCGCGCCACCACCACCGATCTCAACGCCCGTCTATCGGTCTATGCCACCAACACGGGCCAATACATCGGCCAGATGCAGCCGCAAGGGGGCGGCGCCCACCGATTGGAGATCACCGTTTCCCGCAACCCGCAGGTCATCACCGTGCGAAGCTCGGCAGGGGGCGAGGCCACCGTGCTCGTGACAGGGGACAACCCACCGACCGTCACACCCGCTGTCACCGCCACCGCAAGCGCGACACCCCGTCCCACCGCCACCGCCACCGCCACCCTCCCGACCCTGCGCTCGGCGGCAATCAACCTGCGGTCGCGGCTGAGCGGCGGCGTCAACATCGTGACCGGAACCGTAACCGTACGTGACGCCAACGGGAACAGCATCCCCAACGCCAGCGTCAACATCACCTGGACCCTCCCCGATGGCAGCAGCCAGACCGCTAGCAGCAGCAGCAACGCCCAGGGCAAAGCCAATTTCACCACCTCCGGTGGCAGCGGCGTCTACACCCTCACTGTCAACGGCATTGCCGCGCCCGGCTACATCTTTGACGCAGCGAGCAGCGTCCTCAGCCGTCGCCTCACCGTCCCCTGAGCCGGAAGTAGCAGCGACACGCAGAAGAGGGGAGGCCGCATGGCCTCCCCTCTTCCATTTCAAAAAAAGCTCCCACCCCAGAAGCAGCCCCCCTCGAAAATGCCCCCTTGAATTGCTCAGGAATCTGCCTTAAAATTAAACCATAGGTTGCCCATCCCGCCCCACCGCCCTCCCGCAACCCGCCTGGCCACCCACGGCCCATCCCCTACAACCCCAAAAGCCACCATAGCCGATAAAAAAACGGCGCCCTTCGTTTAGTAGAACAGCGAGACAGCCAGGACAAAGCGGGACACCTCCCCCTAAGTGGCCCCATTCGCCCCCGCCCCGTATGGGAGCGGGGGCCGCGGGATGAGGGCCGGAGGGGGCAGGGCCAAAGCCGACCCACCAGAGGAGCAGCAGCCATGCAACAGCAGCAGACCACCGAGGCCCCCCTCACCGAAGAAGCCTTTCTTGCCCTCGAACAAGGCTCCGACTACCCGCCGCCGCTCACCGATGAAGAATCGGAACAAATCCGGCAAGACGCGCAGGGCGGCACCCGCTCCCTCAAAAGCCCCCCGCGCGCCGACGTGAACCTCCAGGTCCCCTACATCCATCAGCGCCACGACACCGCGGACGACTTTCACGGCGCCTGGGCCTGCGGGCCCACGAGCGTCGCCATGATCCTCGCCTACTACGGCCTGCTGGAGCCGCGCCCCATCCACCTTGCCAACCCCGTCCCCCACGAGAGCCCCTATGGGTGGTACCTTTCCAACCGCTTCACCCACAACGGCCGCACCTTCGACAAGAGCGCGGCCACCCAGAGCGGCGCGGCCATCGGGCTGTACGGCAGCATCCTGGACCAGTTCAACGGCCTCTGGCTCGCCTCGGCAGGCGCCACCGGCGGCGCCAAGGGCATCCTGCCCGTGCTCGAAAGCTTCATGCAGCCCATCGGCAACCGCGTCCGAACCATCATGAAACCCAAACCGGAGGACGTCATCGCCTCGCTGGACGAGGGGCACCCCGTCATCCTCAGCGGCGATGTGTTCACCTGGAAGCACATCCTCGTCATCCGCGGCTACTACCGCGACCCCGCCTCCGGGCGCATCCACTGGATCGTCAACGACCCCGACGGCTACCAGGTTCGCGCCGGCTATGACGGGGGCAACGTCGTCTATGCCTGGGAAGAAATCCACGACCCGCAGGGCGCCAACCGCGGCGGCAGCAAGTACATGTTCCGCATCAGCGGCCCGCGCGGCGCCCCCGCGCCCGCACCCAACCGCACCGCCCCCCTCACCGCTGCCTCGCCCCTGCTCGGCCCGCCCTCCGGCAGCCGCGAGCCTGTCGCCGCCTACCTCAAGCGCACCCTGCCCGACGGGCACGAGTACACCGATGGTGACGTGGACACTATCCTCGCCGCCTACTGGAAGCACGCCCCCGCCGCAGGGGTGGACCCCTACCTTGCCGTCATGCAGGCCATCTACGACACCGGCGGCCTCCAATCGCCCGATGCCGCGCGCCCGCACCGCAACCCCGCCCGCCTGGGGCAGGGGGGCGCGCCCGGCGGCGTCCAGTCCTTCCTCACCTGGGAGGCATCCGTGCAGGCGCACGTTGCCCACCTGAAGAACCTCGGCCCCGGCAAGACCCTGCGCGACCTGCGCGGCCCCGACTATGCCGAGAAGGTAATCGCCGTTGCCCAGGCCATCGCCAAAGGAAGCTAAAGATGAGCACCCCCACCACGATCCGCCTTCTCATGCCGGACAAGCGCGTTCAAACCCTGCCCCTGGACGAGTACCTGCGCGACGTTGTCCCCATCGAGATGTCCCCCTCCTGGCCGCTGGAAGCGCTCAAGGCCCAGGCAGTGGCCGCGCGCACCTACGCCCTCGCCATGGCCCAATCCTCGAAGCACACAACCGAGGGCGCCGACCTGTGCACCGAGACCCATTGCCAGGCCTACCGCGAGGGGCAGCGCCACGAGCGCACCGACCGCGCAGTCGCCGAGACAGCGGGCCAGGTTCTCCGCTACCAGGGCCCCGTCGCGCTCTACCAGGGCAAGCTCGCCTACACCCACTTTTCCGCGGGCTGCGGCGGCCAAACCTTGAGCGCCGAGGAGTGGGCCGTTCTCAAGCGCCCCGTCCCCTACCTGCGCAGCGTGGCCTGCCCCTGCGGGCGCCCCGTCAAGGGCAACTCCCACCGCGTGGGCATGTGCCAGCACGGGGCCGAGCGCATGGCGCAGGACGGTGCCACCTACGACCGCATCCTCGCCCACTACTACACCGACACCGCCCTGGACCCCGCGGCCCCCGCCCGCCCCGCGAGCGCCACCCTCAGCAGCACCTCGCCCCTGCTCGGCCCGCCCTCCGGCAGCCGCGACCCCCTGGCCGCCTACCTCAAGCGCACCCTGCCCGACGGGCACGAGTACACGGCGAGGGATGTAGACATAATTCTAGAGCTTTACTGGCGCATCGGGCAGGAGGAGGGGGTGGACCCGTACCTTGCCGCCATGCAGGCGCTCTACGACACCGGCGGCCTCCAATCGCCCGACGCCGCGCGCCCGCACCGCAACCCCGCCCGCCTGGGGCAGGGGGGCGCGCCCGGCGGCGTCCAGTCCTTCCCAGATTGGGAAGCATCCGTCCGTGCCCACATCGCCCACCTGAAGGGGAGGGGGCCCGGCAAAACCCTGACCGACCTGCGCGGCCCCGACTATGCCGAGCGGCTTGTAGCGCATGCGCGCCTTGTCCATCCATGAAAGGAACCCCCCAATGTCTGACGACACCAACCCCCTGACCGAGCCCGGCGGCTTCGACTTCTGGGTAGATGCCACCCCGGACGACGCGGGCCCCGGCGAGCGCGGGGACGGCCCCATGTTTCCGCACCCCGTCCCCGTTTCCCAATTCAAATACGTGGGCGAGGCCAAGACCGCAGCCGAGTTCACCGAGTACATCCGCGGCTACGACATCGGCACCATCCCCCCCGATTTTGTGGTCATCCACCACACCTGGATCCCGTGGACCCAGCGCACCCGCCACGACGAAGGCGGGGGCTGGGACACCGGCGAGGCGGGACTGTCCGAGCAGCAGATCAAGGCAAAGCGTCTCCGCCAACTCGATGCGGCCCGCGAGCACTACCGCACCCACCCAGAACTGCACTGGGACCGTGGCCCCCACCTCTTCATTGATGACCGCTACATCTACCTCTTCACCGACCTCTACGAGTGGGGCATCCACGCGGGTGACGGCAACCAGTACACGGACAGCCAGGGCACCTATCACTACTCCATAGGCATCGAGGTGGTCGGCAACTATGACGGCCCCAACCGCTGGCCCGACGAGACCGCGCGCCTCGTGGGCCACGCCGTCGCCGTCATGAAAGAAACCTGGGGCACCTTCGACATCGTCCACAAAAAGTGGAAGGGGGGCATCTCCATGCACCGCGACTACCCCACCCCCAAATCGTGCCCCGGCACCGTCATCGGCCCCGACTACTTCATCCCCATCCTCCAGGAAGCGCATCGGCGCTTCACCCAGGGGGGCAGCCGGATCAGGAAGTCGTGGCCAGCAGTAGCTCCCTCACCGCCACCTCGCCCCTGCTCGGCCCGCCCTCCGGCAGCCGCGAGGCGTTGGCAGCCTACCTCAAGCGCACCCTGCCCGACGGGCACGAGTACACCGATGGTGACGTGGATAGCATCCTCGCCGCCTACTGGAAGCACGGCCCCGCCGCCGGCGTGGACCCGTACCTGGCCGTCATGCAATCCATCTATGACACCGATGCGTGGCGCTCCCCCGACGCGGCGCGCCCGCACCGCAACCCGGCCAAGCTCGGGCAGGGCGGCGCGCCCGGCGGCGTCCAGTCCTTCCCCACCTGGGATGCCTCGGTGCAGGCGCACGTAGCCCACCTGAAGAGCCTGGGCCCCGGCAAGACCCTGCGCGACCTGCACGGCGACGAGTACGCCACCCACCTCCTCAAGCGCGCGCGCCAGGTGGCGGGCGGCTGAGCGCGGAAAGGAACCATCAAAAATGAGCGATCATACTCCATCGGGCCCTCCCCCCATCTGGGCCCTCCTGGTTGGCATCAACGAGTACGAGGGCGGCGTGCGCGCCCTGCGCGGCTGCGTGAACGACGTGCGCGCCATGCAAAAGTTTTTGTTGGAAACCATGCAGGTGCCCCCCGCCCAGATCCGCGTGCTCACCTCGCCCCCGCTGGAGCCGGACGGCACGCGCCCCACGCGCGCCGCCATCCTGCAAGCCTTCAAGAGCTTCCTCATCGAGAACGAGGCCATCCCCGAGGGCGCGCAGATTCTCTTCCACTTTAGCGGCCACGGCTCCCAGATGCCCGATTGGACGGGCACCGAGCCGGACGGGCAAAACGAGACGCTCGTCGCGCAGGACAGCCGCCTGCCCGGCCACTACGACATCCCCGACAAGACCCTCGCCGCCATGCTGGAGCGCCTCGCCGAGCGGCGCGGCGCCAGCAACCTGACCGTCATCCTCGATAGCTGCCACTCCGGCTCGGCCACCCGCGACCTGTCGCTGGACGGCGTGGCCAGCACCCGCTTCCACCCCGCCGACGAGCGCCGCCCCCCGCCCGACCTGGACGCCGAGTGGCTCCAGGGCGAAAGCGCGCGCCCCACCGGCGGCAGTGGCTGGGCGCAGGCCACCGCCCGCGTGCCCTACGTGCTGCTGGCCGGCTGCCGCGACAGCGAGGAGGCGGCGGAGCTTGCCCTGCTGCTCGACGAGCAGGGCGACGGCGAGATGGTGACCCACGGGGCGATGAGCTACTTTCTGCTGGACTATCTCACCCACAAGCTCACCCCCACCACCACCTACCGCGACCTGCACGAGGCCGTGGCCGCGAAGGTGGCCGCGCGCTTCCCCAGGCAGATGCCCCAGTGCGAGGGGCAACGCGAGCGCACCATCTTTGGCGGGGCCACCATCCACCGCGACCCCTTCCTTTCCGTGCGCGAGGTGCACAAGGGCGGACAGGTGACGCTGGATGGGGGGGTGCTTCATGGGCTGCGCGTGGGGACGAGGCTCGCCCTTTACCCCCCCGACACCCGGCGCGCCGACGAGGCAGCCGCCCAGCCGCCACTCGCCACCGTCGAGGTGCTCTCCGCCTCCGCCACCTCCGCGCAGGCGCGCCCCGTCGAGCCGGCGGCGGCCTCGATCCCCCTGCTCGCGCGCGCCCTCGTCACCGACAGCGTGCAGGAGGGCGCCCGCCTCCGCATCGCCCTGCACGCCCAGCCCGACGCCACCGGCAGGGCGATTCCGGCCAACGAGCAGGCAGTCGAACGCTTCCTGGCCGAGGTGGGGGGCAGGCCCTCGCCCTACCTGCAGGTGGTAGCGCCCGATGCCGCGCCCGACGCCCATGTGCGCGCCGAGGCGGGCGCGTGGCACGTCTATGACGCGGCGGGCGAGCCGCTCCTCCAGCCGAGCGACCTGGCGCAGCAGGCAAGCGCCGCCGCCCTGCGCCATGCCCTGGAAGGCATAGCCCGCTGGCGCGCCCTGCTGGCCCTCGCCAACGCGGAGCCCTCGCCCTACGATGGGCAGATCAGCATAGGGCTGCGCCGCGTGGCCGACAACACCCCGATGGCCCCCGGCGACGAGGGGCTCACCCTGCTCTACGATCCCGAGCAGCCGGAGCAGAGCGACTACTACGTCGAGGTGACCAACAGCTCGTTCCGCCCCTGCTTTGCCCATATCTTCGTGATGAGCACCGATTACAGCATCATGCGCCTTTACCCGACCGAGGGGCAGCAGGAGGCGCTCCCCCCCGACCACACCCTGCAATCCCGCCCCGAGAGCGGCGGCAGCATCCTGCAGGTCTGGCTGCCCGGCAGCGAGGACGGGGGGCAGTGGGACATCAGCCGCGATTTTATCAAGGTGCTGGTGACCGAGCAGCCCGCCGACCTGGCCCTGCTGGAGCAGGGCGCGCTCCAGGTGCCGCCCCCCCGCGGTGGCATGCGCGGCGCCGCCCCCACCGCCCTGGAAATGCTGATAGAAGAGGTGGGCGCGGGCACGCGGCACGTCAGGCGCCGCCAACAAGTCGGGGAGGCGTGGGAGGCGCTGACCTTCCCGCTGACGGTCCTCCGCGCCACGACCACCACGCAGTTGGCGGCGGGCGCCACCTCCGTGCCCCTGGCCGACGGGCTGACCCTGCACAAGCCTGCAACCTTCACGGGCAGCGTGTCGGTGGGCACGCTGGACCAATCCACGCGCGGCGCGGGCGACCCCTCGCTGCGCCCCCCGCCCGGGCTGGAGGCCAACCCGCACTTTCAGCCGCTCCGCCGCAGCGACACGCGCGGCACCGGCTCGGCGGCCCTCGTGCTCACCTTTGACGGCGCGGACGACGCCGCGCGCGCGGCCATCTCGCCGGACAGCCCCCTGCGCCTGGAGCTTGGCCCCCTGGCAGCGCCCGACGCAGACGCCCTGCTGCCCATCGCCTTTGACGGCGAGGATTACCTTGTGGTGGGCCGCGGCCTGAACGGGGGCACGGCTGTCGAGATCAGCACCCTGCCGGAAGGGCAGCCCACCACGCGCGGCATCGGGCGGACGGTGCGCCTCTTCCTTTACAAAAAGATGGGCCGCCACAACGCCGACCTGGGCCTCCGCCGCGCCACCCTGGACGAGCAGGGCGCCGTGCGCTACGCCCCCGTCTCGCCCGATCAGTTTCAGGCGGGGCAACGCGTGGCGCTCTTCCTCCACGGCTTCACCTCCGACAGCGCCTGGATGATCAGCGGCCCCGCCCGCCTGCTGGAAGGGGTGGGCGTGCGCTACGACCACCTGCTCACCTGGGACTATGAATCGTTCGGCACCGGCGTGGCCGAGAACGGCGAGGCGCTCGCCCTGGCGCTCCGGCAGCAGGCGGGCCTCGGGCCAGACGATGGCATCACGGTGGACCTCTTCGCGCACAGCATGGGCGGCTTCCTGGCCCGCTGCATGATCGAACTGTCCGGCGGGCACCAGATGGTGGACCGCGCCTTTTTCGCGGGCGTGCCCAGCAACGGCACCACGCTGGCCTCCACCGTGCACGGCGGCGCCTTCCTCCTTTCCGCCGCGCTGAACCAGGCAGCCGTCATCCCCCTCGCGGGCAGCCTCGGCAAGCTGCTTGACGCCTTCCGCGAGCAGGGCCCGGGGCTGGCCGACCTGCGCGTCGGCTCCGACCTCGTGCGGCGCCTCAACGCCCTGGCCGAGCCTTCCACCGTCGCCTACTATGTTCTGGCAGGGGAAAACGAGGGAACCGACCCCGACGCCAGCCGCATGAAGCGCCTGGCCAGCAAGCTGCTCGACCAGTCGCTCGATTCGCTCTTTGGCGAGCAGAACGATGTGATCATCGGCCTGTCCAGCATGACCGGCGTCCGCAACGGGGCCTACCCCGGGCTCTCGATCCAGCGGGTGCCCTCCGACCACTTCCATTATTTCGCCATCCCCGAGACGCGCGCGGCGCTCAAAGAATGGCTGACGTAGCGCCGCACCCTTCATCATGAACCAGGAGCCTTGCCCATGACGGACGACCCCGCCGAGGGCCCGCAGAGCCGCCACCTGCGCCGCGTCGCCACGACCGCCTACCCGGCCTATGTGAACCGCTGGGCCCTGCTGGTCGGCATCTCGACCTACCAGAACGAGCGGCTGAACCTTCAGTACGCCCATCGGGATGCCGAGGCGCTCTACGAGTTGCTCCGCACCCCCTCCGGCGGCGGCTTTGAGCCGGAAAAGATGGTCCTGCTCACCAACGAGGCAGCCACCACCCGCGAGATCACCCGCGCCCTCCGCAGCTTTCTTAAAAAGCCCGCGCGCGAGGATGTGGTGCTGCTCTACTTTGCCTGCCACGGCACGCCCGACGCCGACCGCCCGCAGAACGTCTACCTGCTGACCCACGACACCGACCCCGACGATGTCGCCGGCACCGCGCTCCCCATGCGCGAGATTGACCTGATGCTGCGCGAGACGCTGACCGCCGAGCGCGTGGTCATCCTGGCCGACACCTGCCACAGCGCGGCCATCGGCGGCGGGCCGGGCCGCCGCAGCACCGCCGGCAACGAGGCGGTCGCCGCCTACCTGCAAAAGGTGAGCGAGAGCAAGCAGGGGGTGGCCCTGCTCACCTCCGCCGAGGCCAACGAGACCTCGATGGAGGACAAGCGGTGGGGCGGGGGGCACGGCGTCTTCACCCACTTTCTGCTGGAAGGGATGCGCGGCAAGGCGGCGCACGACGGCGTGGTCACCGTGGGCAGGCTCTTCGAGTATGTGCGCGACAGCGTGCAGGCGGAAACCGGCTTCCAGCAGCACCCGGCCATCGGCACCACAGCCTTTGACCGCAACCTGCCGATGGCGATTACCGCTGGCGTGGACGCGCGCGAGCACTTTCGCCTGGGCTGCCACCTGTACGACCTGGGGCGGCGCCTCAGCGATGAGGGGCGCTTCGCCTCCGCCCAGCAGCATCTCCAGGAGGCCATCCGCCTCGCCAAGCTGAGCGGCACCCCCTTCCCCGAGGCGCACTTTCACCTGGGGCTGGCGGCGATGGCGGCGGGCGACGCCGCGCTCGCCGTCACCGCCTGGGAGCGCGCCCTGCAGGAGGATCAGGACAACAGCTTCCCCGACACCCGCTACCACCTGGGCATGGCCCACGCGCGGCTCGGCGACGGGGCAGCCGCCGCGCAGGCCCTCGCCGCCTTTGCCGCCGCCCACCCCGACGAGCACACCCGCGCCTGGCTCACCGCCCGCCTGCCCGCGCTCGCCAGCGGCAGGGGGGCGCGGCGCGCCCTGCTGGTGGGGGTGGGGGCGTACGCGCAAAGACAGTTCTCGCTGCTGGGGCCGCCCAACGATGCGCTAGCCCTGGCCCGCACGCTGACCGAGCGCTTCAGCTTTCCCCAGGCAAACATAGCCCTGCTGACCGATGCCGACGCCACCGGCGCGGGAATCCGGGCGGCGCTGGACACGCTGGCCAGCCAGTGCCAGCCCGGCGATGAGGTGCTCTTCTTTTACGCCGGCCACGCCGCGTTGGACCCCGCCCCCTCGGAGCCCTACCTTTTTCCCCACGACATCGAGGCCGGCCTCAGCGCCGAGGGGCTGGCGGAGGCCATCCGGCGCGTGCCGGGGCGCAAGACGCTGGTCCTGGACACGCACGCCAGCACCGCCTTTAACGCGCTGATCGCCGCAACCCCCGATTGCTCGCTCTTCGTTGCCGCCTCGCCCGGCGAGCAGGCCTACGAGGCCCTCTCCCCCTCCGGCGAGACGCACGGGGCCTTCACCCTGGAGCTTCTTCGGGCCCTGGAAAGCGCGGGCAATCCCCACCCACAGCCAGCTGATTGACGTGGTCCGCCAGGCGGTGCAGCAGGGCTACCCCCAGCAGAGCCCCATGGCGGTGGGGCCGCGCCACCAACGCTTCCTCCAGCCAACGGCCCCCCTGCTCGATGTGTATGAGTGGAGCCAGCGCCGCTTTTACGACAACTGGACCCTTGCCGACCTGCTGAGCAGCTACGACGCGGGCTGCCAGGGGGAGGGGGTGCCCCTTCCCGCCTGGCACCACAGCTTCGGCCTCGCCTTCCTGAGCAAGGGGGCCTTTCCCCAGGCGCGCCAGGCGCTCCAGTGCGCCCTGGACAGCGGCGCCGCGGAGGCCGCGCTCCGCTTCGATCTGGGGCGCGCCCTGCTCCGCACGCAGCAGTACGCTGCCGCCGCCGAGAGCTTCCAGCGCTTTCTGCAAGGCGCGGCCCGCCCCGAGTTGGACGAGGCCCTGCGGGAGCCCCTGGCCCACCTGGCGCGCCTGCAGCAGCCGCGCCCCCGCGCCCTGCTGGTGGCCATTGACGAGTACGGGCTGGAGGGGGTGCCCGACCTGCGCGGCGCGGTCGCCGGCGCGGAGGCCCTGCGGGCGGTGCTGGTGGAGCGCTGGAACTTTGCCGAGCCGGACGTGCAGATGCTCACCAACGGAGCCGCCACCCGGGAAGCCATCGCCGCCGCCTGCCGCGAGTTGGCCCTGGTGGCCCGCGACGAGGTGGCGCTTTTCTACTTCGCGGGCTACGGCTCGCTGCTGGCCAGCGAGCCAGCGGGGGAGGGGGGCGGCCAGGCCAAGACGCATGCAGGCTGACAAGCGCGCGCGGCTCGCCATCCTGCCGGCGGACGCGCGGCGGCCCGGCATGGCCCAGGAAATCACCCTGGAGGAGCTGTCAGCCTGGGCTGGCCCCTCCTCCAGCAACCTTGTCACCATCCTCGATGCGGGCTGGCAAACGGTCGAGGCCCCCAGCCGCACGCGCCGTGCCCTGCCCCCGCACCAGGCATCCCTGCCCGCCACCCGCGGCCTCGCCCCCCTGATCGAGGAGCGCGCCCCCGACGACCTGCCCCTGCCCATCGGGCGCGCCACCGTGGCGGAGGGCTCGATCCGCTACCGCACCGCCCCCCGCCTGGTGGGCGCGGAAATTCGGGACGACGCGGGCGACTTTCATGGGCTGCTGACCCACCTGCTCGTGCAGCAGCTCCGGCAGCACGTCGCCGCACGACCTCACCTACGCCCGCCTGCGCGAGGGGATGGAGGCCGACCTGCGGGGCTTCCTGGAAACCTACCTGGCCGACTCGCCCGGCGGCACGCGGGAAGAGGAGCCGCTGGACGAAATCCCCTCCTTCCACCTGATGGCCCTTTCCGCCGACCCCGAGACGGTGGCGCGGGAAACCCGGCTCGCGCGGCCCGAGGTGCGGGCAACGAACGCGGCGGAGGGGGTGCTCAGCAACGCGGTGCAGGAAATCGCCATCCAGCAGCAGTTGGACAAGGTGGAGCAGGCCCCCCTGCGCGAGATGGTGCAACTGCTGCTGCGCCTGATCGAGCAACGCGGCGGGGCCTATGCCGAGGGTTTCCTGGACCTGGGCATCGTCTACGCCGAACTGGGCGAGGCGGACAAGGCAGTCGCCGCCCTGGACGAGGCCATTGATCAGGCGGCGGCGCGCCCCATCCCCGATGCCCACTACCACCTGGGGCGGGTGCGCTTCCAGCAGGGGAGCGATTTGAGCGGGGCGGTCAGCGCCCTGCAGCAGGCGCTCGCGCTCCTCCCCGAGGGCAACGGCGCGGGCCACCCCGCGCGCAGCAAGGTGCAGTACTTTCTGGGGCAGGCCATCCGCGCCCTGGTCGAGCGGCAAATCCTGGGCGAGGCGGAGCAGGCCCTGCGCGCCTATCTGGCGGCGGGCGCCCCCCTGGGCCACGATGAGGCGATCCGCGCCTTTCTGCGGGCGCGGCAGGGAGAGGCCCGTGGCTGAGGAGGAGGAAGAGATGCTGGTACAGCGCGTGGCGATGGGAAAGGGAGGCTCGCCGGCGCACGAGACAGCGATGGCCGCGCTACGGCAGGCGCTCGCCGGCAATGGCTGGCTCCAACTGGCCGACGAGGCGGGCGGCGCCGCCTTCCACGTGCGGGTCAACGAGGCGGGCGAGTTCGAGATTGGGGACATGGCGGGGCAGCCCCTCCCGAACCTGCGCCCGGCCATTCAAGCGACGCCCGACGCGGCGGCGCAGGTGGTGCAGCGGCTGGCGCACCTGGCCCGCTACCACGCCATCCTCCGCCTCCGCAACCCAGCCCCACGCTCGCCCCTGGCCCACCAACTGAGCGTGGCCCTGCTGGGGCGCGCCCGCGACCATGACCCCGCCGGCCCCTTCACCCCGGAGCACACTTTCGACGAGCAGGGCAACGTTCCGACCCTGGCCGTCGGCGACTGGACAGCCCTCCGCCTCCACAACCGCTCGTCGGCGGCCCTGAACGTCACAGTCCTCGACCTCCAGCCGGACTGGGGCATCACGCAGATCATCCCCGGCAGCCCCAGCCAGCACCACATCACCCTCAATCCTGGGCAGGCGCGGCAGATAGTCTTTCAAGCAGCCCTGCCCCCCGGCTACACCGAGGGCAGCGACCTGCTGAAAGTCTTCGCCACCCGCAGCACCACCAACTTCCGCTGGCTCACCCTCCCCTCCCTCGACCAGCCGCCCCACACCCCCCGCGACCTCTCCCTGCTCGCGCGCGGCCCGCAAAACGATCTGGAGCAGCTACTGGCCACCCTCACCGCCGATGCACCGCCCCCGCCCCCCGCTGCCACCCCGCCCACCCTTGACTGGACCACCGAGCAACTCCTCCTTCACATCCGCGCGGCGCGCTAGCGCGCTCTCGGTACGGAAGGAAAGATGATGCAATCGGAAACAGGAGATGAGCAGAAAGGTTGTACCTGCTCTGACTGGGTGGCAAACGTGCCTCACCTGAGGTGGAAACACGCGTCAGCCCCTTTTCGCTTCTGCCCCTGGTGTGGGCAACCCTTGAACGATCCCACAGGGCGGCGTGATGAAGCTTTGTTGGAAGCATACCGCCAGCGCATCGTGGAAGCCTTTTTCGCCCAAGGGTCGTGGGGTACCTTCCAGATGCCCAACATGCTTGTCGCAGCGCACCCTGTCTACGATTATCGGCGGGAGACCGGTGATCTCCGGGGAACATTGGATCTGATGTTATGCTTTGTCGAAACCGGGACACGCTTTACCAACGATTTCGGCGATATAGATGAACCATTTTATGAGGGGCTCGAACTGATGCTGACTGAGTTCCAACAACTACTGTTGACCCATGCTGACTTGTACCACAAGGGAGACCTGGCCCACCGCCTGACGCGCCTGGCGGCGGAGGCAGGTTGGCTGGGATGGGGCTATGGCGACTTTATTAAGGAGCATGTGTCGCAGATTCAGCAGCATTTTGGCGATGCGTGATGCAAGATCGACGGGGATTGACACCCGACGTACAATGATACGTGCAGGACCATTGCGCCCCTCCTCATACCGCCGCGCCGCCCTCTGTCCCTCCACCCCCCTGCTGCCATGCCCCACATGCTTCACCGACCTGGAGGACAGCGACTATGCCCCGTATCCGCTTCAGCCAATGGAGCGGGCTCGCCCTCATGCTGGGCAGCCTGCTCTTCATGCTCAACAAGGCCGAACAAATCAGCCGCGTCTTCTTCCAGCGGCGGTTGCCGGACCTGATCTCCGGCGATGACCTGCTGCTCGTGCTGCTGGGGCAACTCCTCCTGGCCATCGGCTGGCTGGGGTGCCTCAAGCGCTTCGCCCCCGCTTCGGGTGGGTTGGGCCAGGGGGCGCTCCGTCTCCTGCTCGGGGGTGGCATCGCCCTGGGCGTTGGCCACGTCGCGTTTGTCTTGCCGGTGCCCCCCTTGTCGCGCCAGGTGGCGGTTGCCCTCGACTTCCCCCTCTTCCTCCTGGTGATCGTCGGCACGCTGGGCGTCTTCCTGGGGCTCATCCTCTTCGGCCTCGACGCCTTGCGCTCGGGGGCGATGGGCCGCTGGGGCTTCCTTCCCCTCGTCAGCGGCCTGCTGGGCTTCGGCTTCATCTTCCTCGGCGGCGAGACGCTCAGCGCAGCCGCGCTCCTGCTGCGCACCCTCTTCGGGTTCGGGCTGGTGGGGCTGGGCCTGGTTATGTGGGCGGATCCACAACCGCGTGTTCACCTGGGGCCCGGCTCCCTTGCTGTGGACAGCCCCTCGCTCTAGTCAACCTTCTCGGAAGGGAACCTCATGCAACGATGGCTCGGTTTGGGCGCTATGGTGGGCGGGGTCCTGTATGCGGTGGCGGGGGCCGTCTGGAGCGCCACCAACCTTCGCTGGTTCGGCTGGACGCCGCAGGCGCATCCCTTCGGCGATCCTAGCGTCTGGCTGGGCATTGGCCTCAGCCTGGTGGTCGCGGGGTTCGCGGTGCAGCATGGCGCGGATATCCGCAGTCGTGGGGCGCTCGGCCGCTGGATCGCGCGCACCAGCCTCGTGGCGCCCCTCTTCCTCCTCCTCTCGCCCGTCATCCAGTTCGCCATCTTTGGGACGCTGCTGACCTTCGTGGCTCTCCTCCTCTTCACCCTGCTGGTTCACCAGAACCACCTGCTGCCGCGCGGCGACGTGGGGCTGCTAGGGGTGGCGACGGTGGCCTCCATCACCTGGAACACCGAGACCCCATCGGCGGCCCTGCTCGTCCTCGTCGGCCTGGTGGCCGCCTGGGTCTCCTATCGCGCGCTCCTCGCGGGACACGGGCGCACGAGCAAGGAGCGCATCCCTCTAGGATAGGGGGGCGTGCGCCGGATGGGGAGGGGGTGGACAGGGCGCTATCGAGCGCCTGCAAATCATCGGGGGTAGGCTCGACGGCCTTTGGGCCAGCAGCCCCGTGGGAAAGCCTTTTCCCTCAGAGGGTCGGCGGCCTGGAGCGCGGCCCCGCCACCTTGCCCGGTGGGGCTGGGTGGCGGGGCCGCTGTTCCTTCGGGTGGGGCGGGGCGTAGCCGCCCGCCATGGCGCCTATGATCAGGAAGGGCTCGGCGCCGGTGGCCACCGCCTCGGGCAGGGCCTCGTCCGGGGGCAGGTGGGAAAGGTCCTCGCCGCAGGCGAAGAAGCGGATAAAGGGGCGGCGCTGCTTCGTCTTGTGGTCGCGGAGCGTGCCGCGCAGCATGGGGTAGTCGGCCTCCAGCGCATCCAGGATCGTGCGCTGTGTGATCGGCCCCTCAAGCTCCAGGGTGACCGACTTGCCGACGCGCGCCAGCAGGCGCAGGTGGTAGGGGAGCACCACGCAAATCATGGCAGGGTCTGGACCTCCACGGAAAGCACCGAGGGCAGGTCGTGCACGATGGCCTGCCAACTGTCGCCCCCGTCCGCCGAGGCGTAGACCTGCCCGCCCGTGGTGCCAAAGTAAATGCCGCACTCGTCCAGCGTGTCCACCGCCATCGCGTCCCGCAGTATGTTTACATAACAATTCTCCTGGGGCAGCCCGTTGGTCAGCGCCTCCCACTCGGTGCCGCCGCTCCGGCTGCGATACACGCGCAGCTTGCCCTCCGGCGGAAAGTGCTCGGAGTCGCTCTTGATGGGCACCACGTAGATGGTTTCCGGCTCGTGCGCGTGGACGGCGATGGGAAAGCCAAAGTCGCTGGGCAAGTTGCCGCTCACCTCGTGCCACAGATCGCCCGCGTCGTCGCTGCGCATCACATCCCAATGCTTCTGCATGAAGAGGACGCCGGGGCGCGACGGGTGCATGGCCATGTTGTGGACGCAGTGGCCCACATCGGCCTCCGGGTCGGGTAGCTCGTAGGGGGAGAGGAGCCCGTTGTTGATCGGGCGCCACGTCTCGCCGCCGTCGGTGGTGCGAAAGGCGCCCGCCGCCGAGATCGCCACAAAGATACGGTCGGGGTCGCTGGGGTCCAGCAGGATCGTGTGCAGGCACAGCCCGCCCGCGCCCGGCTGCCACAGGTGCCCCTTGGCGCTCCGCAGCCCGGGTAGCTCCTGCCAGGAGTGCCCGCCATCGCGCGAGCGGAAGAGGGCGGCATCCTCCACCCCCGCATACACCGTGTCCGGGTCGGTCAGCGACGGCTCCAGGTGCCAGACGCGGTTGAAGGCCCAGGGGTGCTGCGTGCCGTCAAACCACTGGTGCGTGCCCGGGTCGCCCTCATAGTGAAACTCGTTGCCGACAGGGCTCCACGTCGTGCCCCCATCGTCGGAGCGCTGGATCAACTGCCCAAACCACCCGTTGGACTGCGCCAGGTAGACGCGATTCGGGTCCGCGGGCGAGCCCTTGAGGTGGAAGATTTCCCACCCCGCAAAGTGCGGCTCGCTCACCTCCCACTCCTGCCGCTTGCTGTCCGACGTCAGGACGAACGCCCCCTTCCGAGTTCCCACCAGCACGCGTACCCCACTCATGGCTGCCTCCCCTGTCCGTCTGAAGATTGGATATGCAGCCTAGCATACGCCCTCCCTGCGACAAAAGCGGGGCGCGTCGCGCAGGGGCGCCTTTTCCTATCAGAGATTGCCTCGCCGCCAAAAACGCTGGGGTTCATCGTAAGCTCCCAAGAGGGGCGCACCAGCGACAGACCCTTGCCAGCCTATAACTCCCACCGATGGGGGAATGCCTGCGTATCCTTTCCGGGAGGCTGCACGTATGAACAACAGTTAACCTGAAGGAGAGGAAGGTAGGAGCACCACCATGACGCAGACCCATCGTACGAGGCGACCCCGGATCGTCCTCTATTCCCACGACACGCAGGGGCTGGGGCACATCCGCCGCAACCTGCTGATTGCCGACACCCTGGCCCGGAGCGAGGCGCAACCCATCGTGCTGCTCGTCACGGGCATCCACGAGGCGGCCGCCTTTCCGATGCCGCCCGGCGTGGACTGCCTGACGCTTCCCGCGCTCGCCAAGGATGAGGAGGGGGGCTACCGCGCGCGCTCGCTGTCGCTGCCCCTGCGCCGGATGACGCGGCTCCGCGCCCAAACCATCCGCGCGGCGCTCCGCAGCTTTGCCCCCGACGTGCTGGTGGTGGACAAGGTGCCGAGCGGGGCGTGCGGGGAGCTCCGGCCCACGCTGAAGGAGCTGAAAGCCCAGGGCAGCACCCGCCTCGTGCTCGGGCTGCGGGACGTGCTGGACGACGCGGCCACCGTCGCGCGCGAGTGGCACGGCGGCGGCGAGGCGCGGATTTTGCAGACCTTCTACGATGCGGTCTGGGTCTATGGGGACCCGCGCGTGTACAACCCGCTGCGGGAATACGGGCTGGTGCCGGGGGAGCAGGCGCAGGTCCACTTTAGCGGCTACCTGGGCCGCCGCTTCCCGACCCTGCTGCCGGCGGCGGAGGCCGAGCGGCGGGAAAGCTGGAACCTTCCCGACGGCCCCCTGGCGCTCTGCCTGGTCGGTGGGGGGCAGGACGGCTTTCGCCTCGCGGCCTCCTTTGCCGGGGCCACCTTTCCCGCCGCTACGACCGGCGTCATCGTGACCGGCCCCTTTATGCCCGAGGCGGAGCGGGATCACCTCCAGCAGCTAGCCGCGCAGCGCCCCGACCTGCGCGTGATGACCTTTATCACCGAGCCGGAAGCGTTGGTCAGCATGGCGCGGCAGGTGGTGGCGATGGGGGGGTACAACACGGTTTGTGAGCTGCTGGCCGCACGCAAGCGCACGCTGGTCGTGCCGCGGGTGCGCCCGCGCCTGGAGCAGTTGATCCGCGCCGAGCGACTGCAGGCGTTGGGGCTGCTCGACCTGCTCCACCCGGAGCGATTGAGTACCGCCTCGCTCAGCGCGTGGTTGGCCGCGGAGGCACCCCCCGCGGTGAAAGCCGGCGCGGTGGACCTGGGCGGCCTGTCCCGCCTGCCGGGGCTGCTGGCCGATGCCCTGCCGACCGCGCCCCGCCGATGGGAGGTGGCCCATGCCCGCCCCTGAGCCCCTGCGCGTCGGCTACGTGCTGAAGGTGTACCCGCGCTTTTCCGAAACCTTTATCGTCAACGAGATTTTGGCGCTCGAGGCGGCGGGCTGCCCGCTCGAAATCTTTTCCCTGCGCCCGCCCCTGGAGGGGCACTTCCACGAGACGCTGGCGCAGGTGCGCGCCCCCGTCAGCTACCTCCCCCACGGGAAACTGGCCGCCGCGACCTTCTGGGCCGAGGTGGGGGCGGCGCGGGGCATCCTGCCGGGCCTGTGGCCCACCCTGCGGCGGGCGGAGGAAGAGGGGGAAGCTGTGGAAGATCTGTTTGCCGCGCTCCAGCTGGCGCGGCTGGCGCACGAGCGGCGCATCGGCCACCTGCACGCCCACTTTGGCAGCGTGGCCACCACCGTCGCGCGGCTTGCCAGCCACCTGCTGGGCATCCCCTACTCCTTCACGGCGCACGCCAAGGACATCTTCCACGAGAGCGTGCGCCCCGATGACTTGCGGCGCAAGCTCCAGGATGCGTCGCTGGTCGTGACGGTCAGCGACTTCAACCTCGCGTTTCTGCGGCAAAGCTATGGCGCGGCAGCGTGGGCCACGCACCGCCTGTACAACGGGCTGGATTTACAGCGCTTCCGCTTTGCCCCCGGCGGCGAGCGCCCGCCGCGCATCGTGGCGGTGGGTCGCCTGGTCGAAAAGAAGGGGTTCGGCGATCTGGTGAGCGCCTGCGCCCTCCTCGCGGAGCAGGGGCGGACCTTCGAGTGTGAGATTATCGGGGCGGGCGCGCTGGAGGCCTCGCTGCGCGAGCAGATCGCGCGGCTGGGCGTCGGGGAGCAGGTGCGGCTGCTGGGGCCGCGCCCGCAGGGGGAGGTCATGGCCCATATCGGGCAGGCGGCGCTCTTTGCCGCGCCCTGCGTCGTCGGGGCGGACGGTAACCGCGATGGCCTGCCCACGGTGCTGCTGGAAGCGATGGCGCTCGGAACCCCCTGCATCTCGACCGATGTCACCGGCATCCCGGAGGTGCTGGCGCATGAGCAGACGGGGCTGATGGTGCCGCAGCACGACCCGGTGGCCCTGGCCGGCGCCCTGGCGCGCCTGCTGGATGACCCCGCCCTGCGGGCGCGGCTGGCCCAGCCAGGCGCGCGAGCGGATCGAGCGGGGACTTTGACGTGCGACCGCAACGCGGCCACGCTGCGCTCCCTGCTGGAGCGGGCTGCCCAGAGGCACCCGCTGACGGAGGGTGCGGCTTGATGCGCATCGCCTATGTCTGTGCCGACCCGGGCATCCCCGTGTTTGGCCGCAAGGGGGCTTCCGTCCACGTCCAGGAGGTGATTCGCGCCCTGCTGCGGCAGGGGGCGACGGTCGACGCTGTTCGCCACGCGCATCGGCGGGGCGATCCCGTCGGGGCTGGAGTCGGTGCCGCTCCACGCGCTCCCCGTCGATCCCGCGCGGCAACGCGGCGCTGCGGGAGCAGGCTGCCCTTCCCGCCAACACGGCCCTGCGGGCCGCGCTGGAGGAAGCGCGGGCCCTTCGACCTGGTCTACGAGCGCTACTCGCTGTGGAGCGAGGGCGCGGTCGCCTACGCCGCCGCCCATCAGACCCCCGCCATCGTGGAGGTGAACGCGCCGCTGATCGAGGAGCAGGCGCAGCACCGCACCCTGGTGGATCGGGCGGGGCGGAGGCCGTCGCCGCGCGCCTCTTTGCAACGGCCACCGCGCTTCGTGGCCGTCTCGGAGGAGGTGGCCCGCTACCTGGACAGTTTTTCCGGCACGGCGGGGCGCGTCCACGTGGTGCCGAACGGGGTGGACCCCGCACCACTTTCGCCCGGGGCTTGGCGCCGGCCATCCCCGCCGCGGCCCGGCACCTTCACCGTCGGCTTCGTGGGGACGCTTGAAGCCCTGGCACGGGCTGGAAACGCTGGTGGAGGCCTTCGCCCGCCTCCATCGGCAGGCCCCCACGACGACGCGGCTGCTCATCGTGGGCGACGGCCCCCAGCGCGAGTGGCTGAGCGACACCCTGGCCGAGCGCGGGCTGCTGGAAGCTGCCCACTTTACCGGCGCCGTGGACCCCGAGGAGGTGCCCGTCTGCCTGGCCTCGATGGATGTGGCCGTCGCGCCCTACCCGGAGCTGAGCGATTTTTACTTTTCCCCCTGAAGGTGTACGAGTACATGGCTGCCGGCGTGCCCGTCGTGGTGAGCCGCATCGGGCAGCTGGCCCAGGTGATCGAGGAGGGGGAGACGGGGCTCTTCTTCCCCCCTGGGGATGGGGCGGGGCTGGCGGAGGCGCTGGAGCGGCTACGCGGCGACGCGGCCCTGCGGGCGCGGCTGGGGCGTGCCGGGCGGGAGTGGGTGCTGCAGGAGCGGACCTGGGACGAGGTGGCACGGCGCATCCTGGCCCTGGCCGGCGCGGGGGAGGGGGGCGGGGGCCAGGCTGCCCCGCCGGCCCCCGCCCCCCGCGCCCGGTAGGCTGGCGGCAGTGGGCGCGCTGTGGCGCACCACCCGCCGCTTTTGGCCGCTGATTCGCCCCCACCTCGCCCTCCTGCTCGCCGCCCTGGCGGCGCTCGTCGCGGAGATCGGGCTGCGGGTGCTGGAGCCCTGGCCGCTCAAAATAATCTTCGACCATCTGCTGAGCGATGCCGGCGGCCCCCTGCCGGCGCCCCTGGGGTCGCTGGGGTCGGGCGCGCTGCTAGTCGTGGCGGGGGTCGGGGTGCTAGCGGTGGGGGTCCTGCGCGCGGGAGCCGAGTATGTGAGCACGATCTGCCTGGCGCATGTGGGGAACCCGCGTCGTCACCGAGGTGCGCGAGGAACTGTACGCCCACCTGCTGCGACTCTCGCTCTCCTATCACACGCGCGCCCGCAGCGGCGACCTGCTGACGCGCCTCATCGGCGACATCGGTCGGCTGCAGGAGGTGGCGGTGACCGCGCTCCTGCCGCTGCTGGTCCACCTGTTGACCTTTGTCGGCATGATTGCCGTGATGATCTGGATTCACCCCCAACTGGCCGCTGTCTCGCTGCTGACCTTCCCGCTCGTCTCCCTCTCGATGGTGCGGCTGAGCGGGCGCATCCGCGACGTGGCCAAGAAGCAGCGCAGGCGGGAGGGGGCGATGGCCGCCACGGCGGCGGAATCGCTGAACGCGATCCGGGTGGTCCACGCGTTCTCGCTCGAACCGTCGCTGCGGGAGCTTTTCGGCGCGCAGAACAAGAAGAACGTGCGCGAGAGTGTCAAGGGGGCCCGGCTGGCCGCCCGCATGGAGCGGACGGTGGACGTGCTGCTGGCCGCCAGCACGGCACTCGTGCTGGGGTACGGCGCGCGGCTGGTGCTGCGCGGGGCGCTGACCCCGGGCGACCTGCTCGTCTTCATGGCCTACCTGAAGAGCGCCTTCAAGCCGATGCGCGACCTGGCCAAGTACACGGGGCGCATCGCCAAGGCCACGGCGGCGGGGGATCGCGTGCTCGACGTGCTGGACGCCGAGCCGGAGGTGCAAGATCGGCCCGCGGCGGTGCCCGCCCCCGCTTTCGGGGAGGGCTGCGCTTCGAGGGGCTCTCCTTCGCCTACGAGGCGGGCCACCCGGTGCTGGATGGCGTCTCGTTCGAGGTGCGCCCCGGCACCACAGTGGCCCTGGTCGGCCCCTCTGGCAGCGGCAAGTCCACGCTGGCCAGCCTGCTGCTGCGGCTGTACGAGCCCCAGCGCGGGCGAATCCTGGTGGACGGGCACGATATCCGCGATTACACGCTGGCCAGCGTGCGCGCCCAGATCAGCGTGGTGCTCCAGGAAAGCGTGCTCTTCGCCGTGAGCGTGCGGGACAACATTGCCTACGGGCTGCCCGGCGCCGACGAGGCGGCCATCGAGGAAGCCGCGCGCCGCGCCAACGCGCACGACTTTATCATGGCCCTGCCGGATGGCTACGAGACCGTGCTGGGCGAACGCGGCGCGACGCTTTCCGGCGGCCAACGGCAGCGCATCGCCATCGCGCGCGCCATCCTGCGCGGCTCCCCGCTGGTGGTGCTGGATGAGCCGACGGTGGGTCTTGACCAGGAAAATGAGCACACCGTGCAGGAGGCGCTGGAGCAGCTGGCGAGCGGCTGCACCACGCTGCTGATCACCCACGACCTGCGGGCCGCGGAGCGCGCGGAGCGCATCCTGTACCTGGAGCAGGGGCGCGTGGTCGAGCAGGGCACGCACCACGAGTTGATGGTGCGCCAGGGCCGCTACGCCGCGACCTACCGCCTGCAGGCGGGCGCGTTCGAGCCTTCCCCGGCCTGGCAGGAGCGCTATGCTCGCTCCTCCTGACCGCGCCCTGGCGCAGCGGGACAGCGCCCTGCGGGGGCTCCCGCTGCTGCTCGATCCGGAGGCGCTCGCCCGGGCGCTCGCCCTGGCAGGCAGCGAGATCGGCGGCCTGACGGCAACCTATGTCCGATACAAGCCGGGCACGAACTGCCTGGTGGCCTATCGTGGCTGGGCCAACGGGGCGGAGGGCTGGCTGTACGCCAAGGCCCACCCGATGGGCGCGCGCGACAAGCTTGCCAAGGCGAGCGAGCGGGGCGGCGCGCTCGTGCTGGACGAGCACGCGGTCGTCGTGTATCGCTTCCCGCAGGATGCGAAGCTGGCAGCGCTGGCGCGCCTGGGCGACGACGGCGAGCGCCGCGCGCTCCTGAAGCAGCTGCTGCCCGCGCGGCCCGAGTTCTGGGACGCGTCGGTGCAGGGGCTCCGCTACAAGCCGGAGCGCCGCTATGTCGCAGCGCTCACCGTGGGGGGGGCCGAGCAGGCGCTGCTCAAGGTGTACACCCCGGCCGGGTACGCCGTCGCCGCGCGAAACGCCCGCGCCCTGGCCGCCCAGCAGGAGGTGCGCGTGGCGCGGCGGCTGGGCCGCTCCGCGCGGCGGGGGGCCCTGCTGCTCGAATGGCTGCGGGGGCGCTCGCTGGAGGAGGCGATGCGGGAACCCTCCTTTGATCCGGCGGCGGTGGCGGCGGTGGGCGCTGCCCTCGCGGCCCTGCACCGCCTCCCCGTCGAAACGCTCGCGCCGATGGCGGAGCAGGAGGGCGGGGCCGCGGCCCTGCGCGCGGCGGCGGCGGCGGTGGGCGCGCTCGAGCCCTCGCTGGGCAGCCGCGCCCATCGGCTGGCGGCCCGCCTGGCCCGCGGCCTGGAGCGGGCGGCGGCGCCGCGCCTGACGCACGGTGATTTTTCGGCGGACCAGGTGCTCCTCGGCGAGGGGCGCGTGGCCCTGCTCGATCTGGACAACGCCGGCCCGGGCGATCCGCTCTCGGACCTGGGCACCTTTCTGGCCCAACTCCGATGGGACCGCTGTCGCGGGCAGCTGGCCCCCGCGCGGGAGGAGGCGGTGGCGGCTGCCCTTGTGGGGGGGTATCGCGCGGCGGGCGGCGCGGCGGGCCCCCTTGCCCTGCATGGGGCCGCCGCCCTGCTGCGGCTGGCGGCTGAACCGTTCCGGCGGCGCGAGGCGGCGTGGCCGGCGCAGATGGTGGCCCTGCTGGAAAACGCGGAAGCGATGGAGGCCCACGATGTGCCATTCCAATAGCGCGCCGACCTTCCGCTTGCCTCCCCTCCTCGACTCGCTGAGCGTTCTGCTGCTGGGGGCGGAGGCGCAGGAGCGGCTGCACCTGCCGACGAACCGGCTCGTGCTGCGCCGCGCCTGGCCCCGCTCCGGCGATCATCTGACGCTGGAGTATGGCGGCGACGGCGAGACGCGGGTGGTGGGCCGGTGGTTTCGGGAGGCGGCGCAGCTTGAGGAGGTGGCGGCCAAGGTGGCGCGGGGGGTGCGCGGGGCGCCCGCCGGGGTGGCACGGCTGCCGCGCCAGCAGGTGATGCTGCTGGCCGGCGGGGCGGACCATCGCCTGCCCGGGCTGGCGCCGCTCGTCGCGCAGCCGGGGGCCACCCTGCTCGTCCATCGCCCGGAGCGGCGCGCGGTGCTGCGGCTGGAGGCGGGCGGCCCCACCCTCTATGCCAAGGTGGTGCGGCCCGCGCGCGTGCTGGCCCTGGCCAGGGCGCACCAGACGGTGGAGCGGCTCGCCGCGGGGCGCTTCCTCACGCCGCGCCTGCTGAAGGTGGATGAGGTGGGCGGGGCGCTCTTCCTGTCAGCGCTGCCAGGGCTGCCGCTGAGCGAGATTCGGGAGCCGGCGGCCCTGCTGCCGGCGGCGCGCGCCGCCGGCCGGGCGCTCCGCCTCCTCCACGCCACGCCGGTGCCCGCCAGCGTGGCGGCCCACACGGCGGCCAGCGAGGGGGCGGGGCTGGCTCGCTGGGTGGAGTGGCTCGGCTGTTTCGGGGCGGAGACGGCGCCCTTCCAGGCACAGGCGGCGGCGGTAGCGGTTGCCCTGGATGGCCCCGCCACCCCAGCGTCCTGCTCCATCGCGACTTTTACGACAAGCAGATCTTTGTGGACGGGCCGGGGCACGTCGGCCTCCTCGATTTCGATACGCTGTCGGCGGGGGAGGCGGCGCTGGACCTGGCCAACGTGCTGCTCCACCTCCACCTGCGCTCGCTTCAGGGGCACCTGCCCCCGGCGGTGGCGGCGGCGGCCGGCGCCTCGCTGGTCGAAGGGTACGAGCCGGATGGCGCCACCCTGCGGCGCCTCTCGGCCTATGCCGGGGCCACGCGCCTGCGGCTTGCCTGCGTCTACGCCTTTCGGCCGGCGTGGTCGGGGGTGGTGCAGGCATTGCTGGGCGAAGCGTGCCAGGCGGAGAGCGTATCTTTTTGGGGCGGCTGAGCGTATGATAAGCAGGAGACTAGGTGACTGATTTGCAACGGGATGGCCGAATCACAGAGGCGACCCTTGTAGACCTGATCCAGCGGGCGCAGCAGTCGAGCGACCCCCTGGCCTGGGATGCTCTTTACGTGCTGTGTGCGGACCGCCTCTTTCGCTTCCTGCTCGCCCAGACCGGCGACGTGGGGCTGGCGGAGGAGTTGACCTCGCAGGTCTTCCTGCGGCTGATGGAGCGGATCGGCCAGTACCGCATCGCGGCGGAAAGCAATGTTGCCATCTTTTCTGCGTGGCTGTACCGCATCGCGCGCAATCGCATGATTGATGTGATGCGGGCGGGGCAGCGCTCAAAAGAGGTGGAGATCGAAAAGGCGGCCCAGGTGCCAGCGGAGCCGCGGCCGATTCAAGAGGTTGACATGCGATTGGACTTTGACGTGATTGTCCAGCGAATGAACCGATCTGAGCGACGACCAGCGGCACGTCCTTGTCTTGCGCTTTTTGGAAGGGATGAGCATCACGGAGACAGCGCAGATCATTCAAAAAAGTGAGGGCGCGGTGAAGGCGCTCCAGCATCGCGGGCTTGATGCCCTGCGGCAGGCGTTGCGGGTGGAGGTCTCAGATGACATTTGATGAGATTCTGGCGACCTGCATCGAGTCGGTGGAGCAGGGGACGCCGGTGGAGCAGTGCCTCGCCGCCTACCCCGCCCATGCGGCGGAGTTGGAGCCCCTGCTGCGGCTGATGAGCACCCTGGTGGAAGCGCCCCTTCCGATGCTCTCCGCCCGCGCCTTTGACGCTGGGCGCGCCGCGGTGGCCGCCCGCGCGCAGCAGGCGGCGGCGACGACGCGCCCGGCCGTCATCCCCTTCAGCCGCAACGGGCATGGGGCCGCGCCCCGGCGGCGCATGGTCCCCCCGCCCATGCTGGGCCGCATGGTGGCGAGCGTGGCCCTGGCCCTGCTGCTCGGGCTGGGGTCCGTCGGGATGCTGCGCGCCGCCAGCGACAGCCTTCCCGGAACCCCCCTCTATGGGATCAAGCGCGGCGGCGAGACGGTGCAGGGGTGGCTCGCCCTGACGCCAGAGGCCGAGATGGCATGGCACGCGCAGCGCACCGAGCGGCGGCTACGCGAGGCGTGGGCGCTCGGCCCAGGCGCGACGGAGCTGGCCGCCGGCCTCCTGGACGAGGCGGACCGCGAGGCCCACGCCTTCGTCCAGGTCAGCGAGCAGTTGCCGCCGGACGCACGCACCGCGGCGCGCCTCCGCTGGCTGGGCCATCTGGAGCAGCTCCAGCACGAGAAGCAGGGGCAGGCAGGCGAGTCGTACGACTACCTGGAAGAGATTATCCTGCTCGTCCGGCACTCAGTGGCCGCGGAGCCGGAGCCCGCGCCTGCGCTGCCCGCTCCCTCGTTGCCTGCTGCCTCGCCCACCCTCTCTACGCTATCAGCCACCCCCTCCCTTGCTCCGCAGGTCGAGCAGTTCGAGGGGGCGATCGAGAGGATAGGGGCACAGTCGTGGCAGGTGGCGGGGCGCGTGGTGCAGATAGCCGCAGGCTCCCAGATACAGGTCGGCCTGGTGCAGGGCGACCCGGTGACGGTGCGCGCGCTTCGACTGGGGACGGGGCACTTCAGGCCCTTCACATCCAACGGCGCCCCGTCCAGGCCACGCGCAGCATCAGCGACGCGCCGAGCCGCAGTGCAACCCCCGTTCCCACGCAGACGGAGGTCCCACCCCTGCCCACCGTTGTCGCGACGGCGACCTTCCCAGCCCAACCGGCGAGCCCGCCGACCCAGCCGCCTGCTGCTGCGCCCATCCAACCTGTCTCGCCAACCATGGCCCTGCCGCCCACGCAGGCACCCCTGCCCACGCAGGTACCGGAGCCTACCGAGGCGCCGGAGCCCACCGAGGCGCCCGAACCCACCGAGGCGCCCGAACCCACCGAGGCGCCCGAACCCACCGAGGCGCCGGAGCCCACTGAGGCACCCGAACCCACCGAGGCGACCTGAACCCACTGAGGCCTGAACCCACGAGGAGCCTGAACCCACCGAGGAGCCGGGCGATGACAATAGCGGCCCAGGCAACGGCGGCGACGATGGTGGAGATGATGGCGGAGGGGACGACGACGACGGCGGCGATGATGGTGGTGGCGATGACGATGATGACGGCGACGATGATGGTGGCGGCGATGACGATGATGACGGCGACGATGATGGTGGCGGCGACGACGACGATGGCGGCGGCGATGACGACGATGACGACAACGACGACAACGACGACAACGACGACGGGGAAGAAGATAATAGCGGGTCGGGCAATGGCGGCGACGGTGATGACGATGACGACGACGGAGGAGAAGACAATAGCGGGTCAGGTGATGGCGGCGATGATGACGATGCGGGGGAAGAGGACAATAGCGGGTCGGGCAATGGCGGCGACGGTGATGACGATGACGATGCGGGGGAAGAGGACAATAGCGGGTCGGGCAATGGTGGCGATGATGACGATGCGGGGGAAGAGGACAATAGCGGGTCGGACAGTGGCGGCGATGATGACGATGCGGATGAGGGGGCAGAGGACAATAGCGGGTCGGGCAATGGCGGCGATGATGACGATGCGGATGAGGGGGAAGAAGAGGAAGCTGGAGCGGATGGCGATGCGGGTCAGGTCAGGCTCGTCGCGGGCCAGTTTACATAAATAGAAGCGTCTCCTGCCTTCACGTAGTACCCTCTGCTGGACAGGGGAGGGGGTTTTAAGGAAAAGGGCCGAACCATTCGGCCCTTTTCACTTTTCCAAGCAGCGCGCTCCCTTGCGCCACGCCCGCGCGCGCTACTGCACAGACCAGCCGCTGTCAGAAGGCAGGATGGCCCCGTTGATGTTGGTGGCGTCATCGCTGAGCAGGAAGGTGATGGACGCAGCGAGTTGCGCGGCCTGCGCGATGGGCGGCATCAGGGCCAGGACCGAGCCGATTCGCTGCTGGCCGTACTCGGAAGCAAAGTTGGCACTCATCCCCGTCGCGACCCCGCCAGGGGCCACCGCATTGACGCGGATGCCGAGCGGGCCATACATAAAGGCACAGCTTCGGGTAAGCCCGACGACCGCGTGCTTGGAGGTTGTATAGGCCACCCCCGCCGCCGACCCCCGCAGGGCCGCCTCGGAGGCCACATTGACGATGGAGCCGCTGCCCGCGGCCAGCATGAGCGGGAGCACGGCGCGGCTCAAGCGGAACAGCCCATCCACGTTGACCGTCCACACCCGCGACCAGACGGCATCGCTCACCTCGTGCAGGGGGGTCATGTCGTCCATGATGCCCGCGATGTTTCCGAGCCCATCAACGCGATTTCCCGCGGCGGCGACGATCTTCGCTATGTCCTCATCCTTTGTAATGTCAGCCACCACCGTCACCACGTCAAAGTCTGCGTGCGCGCCCGCAACCTCCTCCAGCCGCTCGCCAGCGATGTCAACCGCTATCACGCGGCCCCCCTCCCGGGCGATGCGTGACGCCGTGGCGCGACCAATGCCGGAGCCCGCACCCGGTGACGATCACCGTCTGCCCCGCGAAGCGGCCTGGCACGATCTTCTCGTTCCACCCGCTGCTCGGCGCATCGCTCACATCCGGCATCACGCCGCCGTTGGCCTGTGCCACGAGGGAATCAACCACGCTCTGCGGCACCTGCCCCTGGCTGAGCGCGACCAACTGCTCCAGCGGGATATTCCGCGCGGGCGCCAGCGCACTCTCATCCTGCCCCCCCTGCGCCAGAAACTCTCGCAGCAGCGGGCCCCCCACGGGGTGGCTGAGCCACTCGCCGATGGAGGCGCGTCCGGTAATGGGCTTGTCGTTGGCCATGTAGAGTCTCCTACTCTGTATCAATGGTGGGCTGGGTCGGTTCGCTCGCCTACTATAGGGCCTTGACCCTCGCGCGGCAACCCCGCGCGGCGGACGTGGCGCCGATCGGATACCCTTCGGAAGGGCGCGCCAACCGGATGGGTGGGGTCGGGCGATGCCCAGCCCCTGGTCAGGACGTGGCGCGGTAGTGGAGGGTGTATCGCTACAAGGTGGAGTGGGAGCAGAAGGTGGCCTGACCGTCACGCCGCGTCACGGGTCGCAGCAGGGGCCAGGGTTCAGCGGTGTGCGGCCCTGCCTGCCAAGACCCCATCCGAACCTGAAAGGTGCGTAGCTTACCAAACTCGTGACCGAAAGGAGTATATCCACTGCAACTCCTCGTTCAGAACATCATCTTAATATGAGGGACAACAGATGAAAATTAAGTTGGGTTACGCTGAATAAAGTAACGTACTCCTACAATAGTTAGATCAACTTGTTTATCATCATACTGATCATAATTTGCATGAGCAGCATGATTTCGTAAATCTAGCCAGGCGGTTACATTTTTCTGATCGCCTTTAGAATAAGCAAGCCCTGCTAGGTCTTGATTCAATTGTGATGCCTTCTTAGGGTGAGTTGTACCGCTTTTATCCTTAAACATTGTATCTATATTATTCTTCTTACAAAGCTGTCGTAGGTGAATCTCTATCGTTCCTCCTACCAAGACTGCGGCAGCATCTTTATAACCTTCACTTAAAAGATATTCCGCCATATCAAGAAAGTTGTCGAATATACGGGCATGAACCACCGCGCTAAAAGAGGTGAGGAGCCCTATTTCTAAGGCATCCCGCATAACTTGAAGAATTCCTACGAGCGCCTCTAATTTATAGATGATATTCCAATCTTCCTCTAATATATCATTAACTCCAAGGGCATAATAAGAATTAGCACCAGCAGCTTTTTCAACTGTATCGCGGATTCTGGCAATAATTCCGTAAGCTTTTACGTCCAGTACGCTGGGCTTATCAGCAATCTCTCTGTACGTTTCAACAATTGCATCTATATGCTTGATGTACGTTTGTGAATCCACCATTTTATACCTGTGACGCAGTTTGTCTTTTTAGAAGTTACGCAGTTGGGGAGGAAAGGGTAAGCTCATCGAATGAACATCGCAAAGGTTGATGCACAAGATTACCTGAACTTTCTGGTGGTGACGTCGCTGAGTTACAGTTGTTTGGAAGCGGGGCGGGTGCAGCCGGCGGAGAAGGTTCCGCGTGCTCACCAAGCGCCTCGGCAAGTAGAACGCCATCGCGCGCAAGCTGTTGGTGATCGTCTGCACGTGCTCCGTAAGCGCTGCGTGGATCGGCATGCACCGCCCGAGAAGGTGAGCACTGCCCTGATGACCTGGGGCTGGCAGCTCTCGCCTGCGCAGCGCCAGCGCCTCTTCATGGCCGAGCGGATCCGCTGGGGCTGCTCCAGTTGGGCCTGGAGGTCCAAGGAACGCGCTTCCTCTACGGCGGCATACGGCGCCGTCTCGTCCCACCACAGGAGGTCGCTGAGCGCATCCTGACCTTCCCCGGCGCCGCCTGAACTGCGCCCCCACCTGCGCCGGATGGCCAGCGTCGTTGCGCTTCTTCGGTATGCCTATCGCCCGTCCCGTTTTGCGCCTTCAACGGCGCGGCAACGACCCTTGGGCGGCAAAGGGCAACGACGTTTCGGCACAACAACTACCGCCTTTTGACACTGCAAGCTATTGGTGGACAATTAGTCAATTCACCCATGTATACATTTGTTCGGCTAGGAATTCATTCCTTTCTCTAATCTTCTCTTTGTTCCACTCATCTGCCTTTAGTATTATTTTATCAAGCGGGTAACCTCTTTCCAAAAGAAGTTGTTTCTTTCGTAAAAACTCCAGGTTAGATAAAACCTCCGAATTTGTTTTCTGGTCGACAAGAACTAAGTTTCCAATATTACCTACTACTTCTTCGTTATTTTGCGATATTTCAGATTCGGGCATTAGATGCTCGATGCTCATAGCATTATGATCAACCGCTAAACCCGCCGCATTATCTCCTAGAGATCTACGTAGGATGTATCGTATAACTGCTTTATCTTTAGTTCTGCGTGATGTATACCTTAACTCAGAGAAATTGGCCTTGAACTCATTAAGGCTTGGAAGTTTAGACTCAAGATCAAGTTTCAACTGATGAAATATCGCTTGTATCGTTGAATGATCTGCTGCATTTGATAAAGCAACTGCATACCTAGAATACATAGTTGCAATTGAGCCAGACGAGCGTTGTGACGTAACTGCGTTGAACACGAAGTGGAACAATTCGATTTTACTTAAGTCGTTTTCAGCATTTTAAGCGATATGCGGTTCTCTCTGTAAGCTCGAATCAAAGATAAAACCATTGACGACTGTTGCTTCACATCGAACAACAACAATGCTTCCAAACTACGTTTCACCTGCTCCTCTTCTGGGGTCCATGGGTAACTACTCGGTGAATCATACTCAGATAGTAGTCAGCATTGATTTCAAGTTGCTTTAGAAGTACTTTAGCACTTTCCGTTTCCTCAGTGCTTAACTTTAACTCTTTAAATAGATTTTTGTCAGTAGTGTAAGACTTTTTTGATAACCAGAAATGATACAGATAAGTATCCATTCCATTCTGGAACCCTACGTTATCAAAGCGATTTAAAATCTGGTTCCATATAACTTTGGCATAATCATTCTTCTGATTGTTTGTCTTGAGCTTCTTCAGGAAGTGGTTCTTTACCAGATCAGCTGTAGTTAACTTGCAACCTCGCGCATTTAGTGTTTCAAATATAAAGTAAGCATCATCTTCATTATCAAGTTGAATGAAAACAAGTTTTAGGGACAAGATCTTATCTCTTATCCGTCGCAACTTCTCTATTACTACCTGTTTATCTTCAGAAAAGAGACTTAGTTGATAATGTGATACTGGTCATCTATACGTAAGAAGGCATTTAAGCTCCGTTTACTAAGTTAAATGCCTCCTCAAGTTTTTGCTCTTCTGAGCCTACGCTGCATTGTATCTGCAAACCATTGAGGCTCTGAATATGATTCTGAAAATACGGGAACGAAGTTTCAGAATCCAGAATAAACTCATCAACATTGTCAACATTTGGTCTCTCTATAAAAAGATGGATGCCTCTTGCCAAGTTGGGTTCGTTGAGTTTGATAAATGCGTTCCTTATGGCTGCCAAAATTAACGTAATAGTAGTTAATCGTTGTTGACCATCGACGAAACCAAAGTGAGGCTTCTTCGTTTGGTACACCATTATTGAGCCAATGAAGTAATGATCATTCTCACCTTGATAATGTCATACCAAAAGCTACCTACTTCATCAAGTTCCCAAGAGGAAGGCCGTTGAAATCGCGGAATTTGAAAGTAGCCTAATTTGAAGATATCCTGTATTTCTTTGTCGTTAGCTTCTATCTTCATTTGACCTTTCTCCTAAAATCAACCTGACCAGCTATTGTTTATACAGATAGCTCCCACTTACACTCTCAGAGAGGAGCAATTCAGAATCGTGTCCTCCTCTCTCGTCTGTTATTCTACGAGCGTTGACGCCCGAAGCAATACCGAAGTATTGGTCCGGAGGAATAACGGTCTGGTATTCAGCAGCGCCCAGCCTCGCCTATTACTACTCCCCGCCGAAGCGAGGCGGAGCGCCAATTATCAAGTGTGTGAGTGAACAGAACGAGTCCGCTGCAACCGAACAAGGGGTTGCAGCGGACTCGCCACATCACCAACTCGACTGTGCTGCTTGGCTCTACTGCGTGGCACGCAATCTAAATGCGGTCTCGCTCATCAGGTGGGTCCACATCAGGCACTTTCGCCATTGCCGCCAAAAAGCGAGCTTGATCCCCGCGCTCCGCCCGTTCCGCTAAGTACGTCTCGGTCGCAATGGCCGCCGCTTTCTCCGCCATGGCCAGCGTGACAAATTGTTCGAACGACATCCCTTCCTGTCGGTACGTAGAATCCACGGTTCTGTGCAATGAGTCGGGAATCTCGATGTTAATCATTCTCATGCCAGCTCTCCGATCTGTACCAGGAACTCACGCGGCGTGACAAGCTTAATTCCTAACCGCTCACTGCCGCGAAAGTGGCGTGGGTTAAAGGTTACAAGGTACGACGCGCCGGGCCGTGACCGCAAGTTCTAATACCATATCATCGCCGGGGTCTGGCAGGAAGGGCCGCCACAAAAAGAAAATACGTCGCCGATGGGACACCGCACAGACGTAGTCCACGATATCATCCACATCCTGTTCGGTCAACGGTACTCTCATCCAGCATCCGCTTGGCGACTGCCTCATATTCGGCGACCAAGGGCACCGAGACATTAGTATGGAAGAGCTCACTGCCCGACAGCATTAGCAAGCGGTAAGCTGCGCCACGCTGAGCGTAGCGCAGCAATGAAAGCGCTGGTATCAATCACAATCTGTGGTGGCATCACGTCCGAAGTATATGACTAGCTACCGCTCACGTCAATATGGCCAGGACAATAGGACAATCTTACTTACCACCCTATTTTAGCGCGAAAAGTACAGGTCATTATTACTACAACGAGACTTTGATTGATGCGGCTAAATCTGCTAGATGTTGAGCAAACAGCCGCCATGAGCGGGACGATAAAAATGATTGAAACAGCG
>CAVRLZ010000020.1:0-18659 GCA_963721895.1 uncultured Chloroflexia bacterium
AAATCTCATGGTACTCGCGGTCAGTGGGGTTCCCCACCTCCAACTTGTGGCGCAGGCGACGCAGAAACGCATCGTCAATCAAAGCGGAGGGGTTCAAGTTGGTGCTGAAGACGATCAGCAGGCGGAACGGGATTTCCAGCTTCATTCCATTGGCGAGCGTGAGAAAATCTATCTGCGACTCAAGCGGCACGATCCAGCGATTGAGGAGCGCGTCCGGGCTCATCAATTGACGGCCAAAGTCATCAATCAGAAATAGCCCACCGTTGGCCTTCATCTGGAAGGGCGCTTCGTAGGTTTTAGAGGTGGGATCGTAGACCAGGTCCAGGCCGGTAAGCGTTAGCTCGCCGCCCACCATCACCAGGGGGCGTTTGATCTTCATCCAGCGGCTATCGCGGCGACGGTCGTGCAGCCCGAGCATGGGCGTCTGCGGATCGTCGGCCTCGTCCTCGAACACTTCATGCACCAGGCTGTCAAACACCTTGATAACATTGGTGCCGCCCACCAGTACCGCAAAAGGCACATAGATATGGCCGCCAAGCATCTTCGGGATGGCGCCCGCGATGGTTGTCTTGCCATTGCCGGGGGGGCCATACAGGAAGAAGGAGCGGCCCGAATTGGCAGCCGGCCCGATACGCTCCTTCATCTCATCGCTCACCACAAGGTGGGCCAGACAACGATCCACGTCCTCAGGGGTGACGCGCACGTGTTCCAACCCCTGCGCCAGGACGACCTCTCGATACAGATCAATCACTACTGGTGCGGGGCCAACGTATTGGGAGCGCTCCAAGGCCTCTCGGGCGCGCTGGATGCCCTTCTGCGTGATCATATAGGTAAAGCCGCGCTCACCGATGCCCTTTGCCCCGATGATTCCCACCAGTTCTTCGCGCTTAAGAAATTCCAGCACGTGCTCCAGGACGCCGACGAAGGGCAACGCAACAGTCTTGGAAAGATCGTTGGCGCTCGCCTCCCCGGCGTAATACACGGCCTTGAGCACCAGGTCAGCCAGAAACCCCATGTTCAGGCCGGTCTCTTCAATGTTCCGCGGCTCGAATAGCTCAACATGCCCTGGCATGATGCGCGTGCTCGGCCCGAGGGAGTTGGTACGTGGCTGTTTCAGAGAGATGCTGCTGGACATAGCAACCTTGTGATGAAAGAATGAGTGAGGCCAGGGTAACGAGCCGTTCCCTGCCACACGGAATTACTCATCGTTTTCGTCCTCATCCTGCTCGCCGATGGCAGCGTTAGGGAGAATCCACTCGATGGAGCGGCGATTGACCGCAATGTAGGAGCTCTCGTACAGAACTGCCCCGTCCCGCAAAACCGTTGCAGGCTGTAACGGAAAGAAAGGGCTGGATATCGTTCAGCTCGTCGCTCAGCCGTTGATCGGAGCGAATGTGGACGGCCCCCTGGATAATCATACCAGAATTCAGATGGAGTATCACTTCCAGCCGATTGGTGCTAACGATCTTGGTGTAATATTTCCCCTTGCTGTCAATGCGCATGGGAGAATTAAAAGGAAGGCTCATCGTATAACTCCTCGTTTGGGAAGGGTAAAATAGAAGGTACTGCCGCGCTTTTCCGTGCTCTCCACCCACACGCGTCCGTGGTGGAGCTCCACCATCCCCTTGACGATGGCGAGGCCCAGGCCAATGCCCCCATGCACGCGCGTCATGGATTCTTCAACCTGATAAAAGCGCTTCCATATTTTTGGCTGTTCCGACAGGGGGATCCCCGGGCCCTCGTCCTGCACCGACACCGTTACGTCGCTCGCCGTCTCTTCCGTCCGCACCAGTATCATGCCGCCCGATGGACTAAATTTGTAGGCATTGGATAGCAGGCTGCTCAGCACCAACTCAAGCTTTTTGCGGTCGGCCTGTACACGCTCCAACCGCGGGGCCAACTCTAACTGCAGATCAACCCGCTTGTCGGAAAGCCCCAGCCGCGCCGTATCTACTGCCTGGTGGATCACCTGCGCCAGGTCAACCCACTCCACATGAAGTCGGGTCTGGTTGGTTTCAAGGTAGCGCAGGTTCGTCATGTCCTCCACGATGGCACGGAGGCGCAGCGCATTCTGCGTGATCGCATGTGCATAATCTTCTGTTTCGGCGTCGCCCGACTCTTCCAGCAAGCCCGCATAGCCCAATACCAGCGAGAGGGGGGTGCGCAACTCGTGAGCGGCGATATTGATGAACTCCGATTTCATGTGATCCATCTGCGAAAGTTCAGCGAAAGCTGCATCGCGCTCCTCAAACAGGCGCGCGTTGTCAATCGCTATAGCTGCCTGCCCCGCAAGAACGCTGAGTAGCTCCGCCTCCACCTCCGTAAAGGGCTCCATGTCTGGCGCCTTGTCCATCAACAGCGCGCCCAGCACACGCTCCTTGCTGTATAGCGGCAGGGCTATAAGGGATTGCTGCCCAACCAGGGCGGGCGCGGGGCTGGCTCGCTGCAATACAGGTTCCAGTGGCAGGTTGACAACGAGCGGCTGGCGCGATTCGACCACCTGCTCGGCCACCAAGCGCCACGGCGCATCGTCCGCCAACGGTTCCCCCGCCTGCGCGGCACAGAGCAGCTGCCCTGTCTCTTGGTACAACAACAGATGGGCATGGGAAGCGCGCGTCTCGGTCAGCCCCGTCTGCACCACCTGATCCAACAACACTGGAAGTCGGGTCTCGGACATGAAGTGGCGAGACAGTTCAAAAAGCGGGATCAGCGCCTTCAGGCGAACGTTCTCGCGCCGCAGTCGCTCTTTTTCAAGGGAGCGGGCGACGGCACTGGTCAATTCGTCGGGGGTAAAGGGCTTGATCACAAAATCGGCAAAGCCATTTTTGATTGCCTGGATGGCAATGGACATCGTGCCATACCCGGTCATCACGACCCCGACGATTTCTGGGTCTTCCCGCCGGACCTCTTGAAAAGCGTCCAGCCCATCCATGTAAGGCATCTTCACATCGGTCAGGAAAAGGTCAAAGTTGCCCTGCCTGGCTTTTTCAACAGCGTCCATCCCGTGCTGGGCTGTGGTGATCTGATAGCCCGCCAATTCGAGCGTCAGCCGAGCCACATCGCGCACGTCGGGTTCGTCTTCTGCAATTAAAATTCGCTCACCCGGCATAACGTGTTCCTTTTAGGATACCTTCCTTGTTTATTATAAGCTTCTTTCCCAGAAAGAAAACGGTACTTTGGTTGCGCCTGACGCACCATCCATATTACAATCTGTTCATTCAGCGAGGCTCCCGCCTGGGCCTTTTGTGTCTGGCAGGAAAGCTCCCGTCGCGCGGCTTCAGTCACCTATCCCTGCATCGCTCATCGTGCTGCATCCCTTCCAAATTCTCTCCCACCCCTCCGAGATCGCTCCTATGGACCTGGATCACGCTCGCCAGCGATGGCATCAGTTAGCCAGCGCCCTGCGCCATCACAACTATCGCTACTACGTATTGGACGATCCGGAGTTGTCCGATGCTGCCTATGACTCGCTGATGAACGAGCTACGCGAGTTGGAGTCGCTGCATCCCGTGCTGCGCGTGCCGGAGTCGCCCTCCCAACGCGTGGGCGATGCACCGCGCAGCGAGTTTGCCAAGGTGCAGCACCCGGTGCCGATGCTCTCGCTCGGCAATGCCTTTGACGAGGCGGAGGTGCGCCGCTGGCATGAGCGGGTCCTGCGACTGAGCGACGGCGCGGCCCTGGAATGGGTGCTGGAACCCAAGATAGATGGGTTGGCGGTGGCCATCACCTATAGCGGGGGCCAACTTTCCCTGGGGGCTACCCGCGGCAACGGGACCGTCGGCGAGGACGTGACCCCCAACCTGCGGACGGTGCGCGGAGTGCCCCTGGCCGTGCCTCTGTCAGAGGAAGGCATCCCCCATCCGGGCGCGTCCTCAGGGTTGCCCCCTTTCCCCCTCCATCCCCCCATCGCCCAAAAGATGGAGGTGCGGGGGGAAGTTTACATGCGCATGAGTGACTTCGAGCAGTTAAACGAGCGCCAGGCGGAGCGGGGCGAGAAGGTCTTCGCCAATCCGCGCAACGGGGCGGCGGGGTCGCTGAGGCTGCTGGACAGCACGATCACGGCTCAGCGACCCCTTTCCTTCTTTGCCTATGGCCTTGGCTATGCCGAAGGCGTGGCGCTCGGCAGCCAGTGGGAGATGCTTGGCTATCTGGGTGCCCTTGGCCTTCCGCTCAATCCGCATGTGCGCCACTTCGTTGACTTTGAAGCAGCGATTGACTATGCCAAAACATGGATGGCGCTGCGCGACACGCTCGATTATGAGGTAGACGGAATCGTCTTCAAGGTCAACGACTTCGAGCTGCAAGAGCAGCTTGGCGTGGCCGGGCGCGAGCCACGCTGGGCGCTGGCCTGGAAGTTCCCCGCCAGCGAGGCAGTGACGCGGCTGCTCGATATCTGGGTGAATGTGGGGCGCACGGGGGTCCTCAACCCGAACGCGCGGCTGGAAGCTGTCGAGATCGGCGGCGTGGTTGTCTCGAATGCCACCCTGCACAATGAGGACTATATCCGCGAGCGCGACCTGCGCATCGGCGATCAGGTGGTGGTAAAGCGCTCGGGCGACGTGATCCCAAAAGTGCTGCGCGCCCTGCCCGAGCTTCGAACCGGAAGCGAGCGGGGCTGGCAGATGCCGGAGCGCTGCCCTGCCTGCGGCGAGTTGGTCCATCGCGCGGAGGGGGAGGCGAACCATTATTGCACCAATGCCGCCTGCCCTGCACAGCTTGTGCGCCAGGTCGAACATTTCGTGTCGCGTGGGGCTATGGATATTGAGGGGCTCGGCTCGCGGCTGGCCGAACGATTTGTCGAGTTGGGGCTGATTCGTGATGTGGCCGATCTGTACTTTTTGCAGGCAGACACGCTGGCGGCGCTGGAAGGATTGGGCGAAAAGAGCGCAGAAAACCTGATAGGCAGCATTGAGGCCAGCAAGGAACGGGGGATGGCGCGCCTGCTAACCGCGTTGGGCATCCGCTACGTCGGCTCGACCGTGGCCGAACTGCTGGCGGCGCACTTCCCCGCTCTTGACGCCCTGCTCGACGCGGACGAAGAAGCACTGCGCGCCATCCACGGAATCGGTCCCGTGAGCGCGCGTAGCTTGGTGGAATGGTTCAGCCACGAGCCGAATCGCACGCTGCTGGAAAAGCTCCGCGCTGCCGGGGTATCCTTCGCCAGTCAGCGCGTGGTGCCCGCGGGCGACGCCCCCCTGGCTGGCCTGACCTTCGTCATCACTGGCACGCTTCCCACGCTTAGCCGCGAGGCGGCCAAGGCCCTGATCGAGCAGAACGGTGGCAGTGTTACGGGGAGCGTCAGCCGCAATACCCATCTTCTTCTTGCGGGCGACAAGGCAGGCTCGAAGCTCGCCAAGGCTGAAAAGCTAGGGGTGCGCGTCATAGACGAAGGCGCACTCCTGGCCTGGCTGGCCGGCGATGAGGGGTAATCAGGCTGCTCGATTCACTGCCACGCCGCGCGCCGTCCCGTCAGCCAGAGCAACGCGCCATACACCAGAAAGCCGACCGCCAGCCCGATGAGGGGCCCGGTGGCAATCAGCACTGGCTGCTCCCACGACCACCAGCCGAGCCGCTCCGCACGAACATCTATCTGCCAGAGCGCGATGATGCTCGCGATGAATAAAACGCGCCCTGCCCCTGGGAGCGCGTGCCAGCCGCGCGCCAGCCGCGCACCCACGGTGTTTCCCTGTGGATTGCTGCCCAACGCAACGCGCACCAATGTAAGCCCCCCGATGGCCGCATAGCAACGCGTGCATACCGCCATCACGTTGTGGCCGATGTGGAGCGCGTGCTGATCTTGCGGGCACACCCACTGCCCCATCGGATAAATGATGAAGCGGGCGATTCCTTGAAAGAGCCAGAGGCCCGATGCCTCGAATAGGGGGGCCAGGATGGGCCCCACGATAATCAGGGCGAGCAGCCCATCGAGCACCCGCCACACCCACCGCCCCTCTGTTTCTGTCCATCTCGCTCTCGCTGCAATCATCATCCTCCCTCTCTCTCTGCGCCCTGATGTGAATAGCGCCGCCCCTTCCACTGGGTGTCCCGCCCGGACAGTGCATCCAGCGCGGCGCCCCCCTGGGCCCCCAGCAAAATCACCATCCCCAACGGGTGTGCCAGGACCGACCGCAGAGGTGCCTTTGTCCGCCAGGCAAGCAGGGCGCGCAGGAGCAGCACCACCAGGGCCAGATGCCGCGCCACCCGGGTGGTGCGCAAGAAGGGGAGCAGATAGCCCAGCGCGTTGAACAGCATGATGCCACCTGTTACGGGCGCATTCAATCGAAAGCCGCCCGCAAAGCTCCGTCGAAAGCCCGCCACCACCTCGGCGCGGTTCCGGTACATTCGGCAGCGAACGAGCCCGACCCCGTTCATCAGCCACACGCGCCCCCCATAGGCTTTCACCCTCTGCGCGAGTGTCACATCTTCCGCCAGGCCGAGCGGCCGTGCCCCATGCCCCCCCGCGCCTATATAGGAAGATCGCTCGAACAGCATGAACTGACCATTGGCCGCGGCCAGCGATGGCCACGGCACCCTCTCCGCAGCGATCAGGGGCAGGTACCCAAGAATCTGCAGCGGAAGGAGCGTCACCACGCACTGCTCGGCCCAGCTTTCCACTTGCTGCTCCGGCATCAGCGAGAGGAGCCCCACGTCCCCCCGCACTGCCTCGGACACGACAAGGCGCAGCGTATCGGGCGCGTGCACCGTGTCGGCATCGGTGAAGAGCAAGAAGCGACTGCTCGGGTTGGCATGCTCAAAAAGTTGCTGGCATGCCCAGTTCTTTCCGCCCCATCCGGCGGGTAGCGGCTTCCCTTCCAGAACGATGAAGGGGTGCCCCTGCCCCTTCGCTGCTACCCGTTGTGTGGCGGCGAGCCGACGCAGCACGTCGCCCGTGCCATCCTCCGACCGATCATCAAGAACCAGAAGCTCGAAGGCGGGGTATCTTTGCTGTAGCAGGGAGCGCACGCAGGCCTCAATGTTGTGTGCCTCGTTGCGCGCCGGCACGAGAATCGAGACAAGCGGAGGGTCGGTAGGCAACGCACCACCGGGCCGACGAAAGCGTAGCAGGTTCGACAGCAGGATGCTTCCGGACAGCGCAAGCGCGCCGGCAGCGACGCCATCCCAGCGCGACCCGCTCATACCCGACCTGCGCGCCAGTCGCGCTCGATCAGATCCGCCACAAGGCGCCCACCGATCATCACGATGGGAACGCCGCCGCCTGGCTGCGTCGAGCCACCGACCAAGTACAGCCCGCGCACATCTTCTGATCGGTTGGGGGGGCGGAAAAAAGCTGTCTGACGAAAAATCGCGCTCAGGCCAAAGATAGAGCCCCGGTTCCCGTTGTAAACACTCGCAAAGTCCTGCGGTGTAAACAGTTCCATCCAACGCAGATGCTGGCGAATGTCTGTTAATCCGGCCTCCTGCTCCATCTTGTCCAGCAGGCGCTGCGCGAGCATTTCCTTGTCCCGCTCCCAGTCGGGGCTAGCCGGACTGAGTGCCGGGGCCAGGGTTAGCACATAGAGGGCCTCGCACCCCGGGGGCGCTAGTGCGGGGTCGGTCCGGGTCGGCGCGCAGATGTACCACGAGCCATCGTCTGGCATGCGCTGGCGTTCAAAGATGTCGAGCATCTCTCGGTCGTAGTCGCCGCCGAAATAAATATTGTGGTGGACCAATTCCCTATAGGATCGCTCCACAGCGAGGTAGAGGATGAAGGCGCTGGAAGAAGGATCGAAGCGCTGGAGGGCCTTGTCGCTGTAGCGCCGCCGCGCCTCGCTCGGCACCAGTTCGCCGTAGGTGTGAACCAGATCTGCGTTAGAAATTACCACATCTGCCGGCAACCACTCCCCGCTTTCTAGCTCAACTCCCCTGGCACGCCCCTGCTCCACACGGATTGTCGCAACCGGCGCGTGACAGCGCACCTCCACCCCTTGCTCCTCCGCTACCCGCATCGCCGCCTCTACCAGGCTGTATAAGCCGCCGCGCGGGAACCAGACCCCGTGCCGTTGCTCCAGGTAGGGGATGACGGTATAGGTTGCGGGGGTCTGGCGGGGGGATGCGCCAACATAGATGGCTTGAAACATAAAGAGTTGCTTGATGCGCGGGTCGTGAAAGGTGCTATCAACGCGCTGATACATGGTGCGCAAAGCATCCACCTGAAGCCCCGCGCGAAACACCGTCGGCTGAAAGATGTCCCGCCAGGAAAGAAACAGCCGATCAAAGAGCGCCCCATCAATGGCTCGCCAGATGCGCTCGGTGCGGCGCATGAACGATTGGTAGGCCACCGCGTCGCGCGGGGAAATGCGGCGAATTTCTTCCAACGTCTGCTGCTCGTCGGCGTGAAGGTTGAAGAGGGTGCCGTCGCGAAAGTGGGCGCGGTAGATCGGCTCAAAGGGGAGCAACTCGATATACGCCTCTGGTGCCCGCCCCAGGTCGCTGAAGAGACGCTTAATCTCGCCGGGCATGGTCAGGATGGTGGGGCCGGTGTCGAAGCGAAAACCGTCGCGCTCCAACACGTTGACCTTCCCACCCGGCCGCGCATTTTTTTCTACGACGGTGACGCGATGGCCCGCGTGGGCCAGGCGAAGCGCCGCCGCCAGCCCCCCCATGCCTGCGCCGATGATGACGACTCGGAGGGGATTGTTCGAAGAAGGGGAATTGTTAGCCACAAAAGCCACCGCTCGATTCGATGAGATGGCGCAAGTGTAGCACAGACAAGGGCGACGAAGGGTGAGCGCCCTTACTGTCTCAGCATCGGGGAGGGGGCGTCAGGGGAGGGGGAGGCGGATGTGGAAGGTAGTGCCCTGGCCCGGCACGCTTTCAAGTGTCAGGTCGCCCCCATGCGCCCGAGCGATGCCGCGACACAACGGTAGACCGAGGCCGGTTCCATACACGTTGCGGGTGGTGCTGTTGTCCACACGAAAGAACGGTTCGAAGATACGCTCGTGGTACTCTGGATCAATGCCGATCCCCGCGTCCTGTACATCAACGTGAAGGTTGCCTACGGCGCGGCGCGCCGAGATTACTATCTCGCCCCCTTCCGGTGAATACTTGATAGCGTTAATCAGCAGGTTGGTCACCAATTGGTCCAGCCGATCTGGGTCCAGCAGCACCGATTGCAATTCCCCCTCTAGCTCCAAACGGAATCGGTGGATCTCGCTTCCCATCTGCTGCTCGTCCACCAGACGCCTGAGTAGCGCGCCCAGGTCGCTCTCCTTGATCTTTAAATCAAGGCGCTGAAGGTTCAACCGCGACAGGTCTAGCACCTCGTTGATGAGCCGATTGAGCAGGCGACTTTTCTCCAGAATGTGAGATGCCCAACGCAGTCGCTTGTCCTGGGGGCTGTCAACGCGGTCCGCCAAAAGCTTGCTGTAGCCGAGGATGGAGGTCAGGGGCGTGCGCAGTTCGTGGCTCAGCACCGAGATTAGCTCATCCTTCATGCGCTCGCTGGCGCGCAATTGCGTAATATCATGCAGCAGCAGGAGGTGGCCCGTGCGCTGCGCCGACTCTTCTACAATCGGCGCGTGCACCAACTCAATAGCCCGCCCGCTTTCCTTCATCTCTACGACCACTCGCACCGACTCCGAGGGATCAACCGCGCGCTCTTCCACAAGCTGCCAAATCTCGCCAAGGAAGGGCCCGAGATCGCGGGCGGGACGGCCCACCCATGCCTCGGTCATCGAAGGCTCCACCCTGAACAAATCGAAGAGCGGCTGGTTGATGAAGATGATCCGCTCGTCATCATCCAGCGCAATCACGCCCTCCGTCATGGATTGCAGGATGGCATTCAGGTTGCTGCGGCTACGACCGATCGAAGCTGTCGCCCCCATCAACTCATCGTGCCGCGCCTGAGCCACCCGCAGCAACCGCGTATTCTCGATTGATACGGCAGCCTGGGAGGCGAAAATTTGCAGCAGTTGCACGTCATGGTCGTTGAACGAACGCGGGTCTTGGCTGAACACCATCAGGACGCCGATCACCTGATCGCTCGATTCCAGGGGTACGCTAAGGCTGCTCGCCATCTGCCACTGCTGATGCAGCTTCGCTTTGTCGTCAGGAGGGCTGTCAGGCGAGATGATGGACGGACGGCGGAGGTGGATAGCGGTGCCTGCGACGGAAACCTCCAGGGGTTCCATCCGCTCCTCCGACAGCTCTTCCAGCCCAAAGGTAACAGGGATGCGTAACCGCCCCGGCTCTCTGTCATCCACCAGGGCGACAGCGGCGCCCGTTGCGCCCACCAGAGCACTGGCCTGCTCACACACGAGGCGCAGCAGGCGCGTCAGGTCCTGCTCACTGCCCATCGCTACCCCGACGCGATGGACAGTGAGCATCTCATCAAGGTACTGTCGCATCTGCTGTTCCAGATGGCGGTTGTCTGTTACATCGCTGTACACCTCGATCCGTCCAGACCGTTCCTGCGGGCTACCGTTGCCATACACAGGTGCGCTGTATCGCTGAAAAAGCCGCATGGCCTGGGAGTCGGCACTCACCAGGGTGTCATGTGCCACCACGTGCGGCTGCTCGTACAGCCAGGTCGAGCGCTCTCGGAAGCTATCTGGATCACTGAACCGTGGTGCCAGTTGCTCTATGATCTGCGCGACAGGCATACCCAGCAGTGTTGCCGGATTCAGGTCAAACAAACGGCAAAATACGCTGTTGACGTGGACCAGGTGGCCCTCGGCATCGCTCATCACAATGCCGCTCTCGGTGGCATCCAGCAGAGCGGAAAGCTGAGCGTTGCCAGTGCGGAGCGCACGGTTTTGAGCCTCACTCTCACTGTAGAGCCACGCATTCTCGATGGCGAGCGCTGCCTGATCGGCTACAACCTCCGCCAGTTCTATATGGTGCGGCTGAAAAAAATTAGGGGTGAGCGAGTCCATCTCTAGCACACCGATAACCTGCTGGTCCGAGCGGAGCGGCACCCCCAAAAATGACTGAATGAGCAGGTTTGCGCCAGAATAGCGAGTGGGGCGCAGCCGTGTTTCTTGTGACACCAACGGGCTCAGAAACGTTTCGCCCGTGCGCGCCACAAAGCCGCAAAAGCCCGCGTCCAGGGATAGCTGCGTGCCCACCATGCCCGCATCCACCTCCACACCAGGGTGCGCCAGAACAGCACGCGTCCATAACGCACCGTCCTGAATCAAGTGGATCGCGCCCTTATCAAACGGAATCGCGCCGCACGCGAGTTTCAGAATCTTATGGAGGGTTGTGACAAGTTCCGGGGTAGTCACCGGAACAGAAGAAGACATAGATTGCGTACCCTTTGCTGCAAGATGGAGCACGACGACGCCTGCTGCGTGAGGCGCGGGCTCAGACAATTCCCTTGGCTACCAGGGACACTCCCCCATAGTGCAAGAGTCAAGCCAATGCCCTTTTATGGGGGAGTGTCCGTCCGTGTTTCAGTCTATAGGCGCCGGGCATTCGAGAGAGCGCTTTACGAAATAGAAATGACAGTTTATAATTCATTCAACCCTAAGAGCTTGCGGGTAGCTTGTAACGAGAGTACCCTCTGTTACATCATTGCGGCACGTCTACCGTCCGTTTCTCCGTATCCGCGCTCTGCCATTCCCTCTGTCTGTGGCACACCTTGCATTCCATGCGCCCATGCCGCACGCGAATGCAGAATGAGTAAGGGAGCTAACCCTTCGTTGCGTGTTGAGAACAGGACCCCATGAGCAACCGACGCATTCTGATCATTGATGACGATCGTGCCATCCGAGAGAGCCTGCAAGATGTGCTGAGCGAGCAACATCAAACGGATGTGGCGGCCACCGCCGCCGAGGCGCTGCGCAAGGTCAAGGAGGCGAGCTACGATCTGATCTTGCTCGACCTTCGTCTGCCAGATCGGGACGGGATCGAGCTACTACAAGAATTTTTTGGCATGGGGATAAACGCGCCCGTCATCGTGATTACCGCCCATGGAACGAGCAACAGCGCCATCCAGGCGATGCTGGCCGGAGCATTCGACTATCTGATCAAACCGCTCGATCTGGAAGAGGTGGAGTTAACCGTCTCCCGCCTGTTCGAACATCGGGAGCTCGCCCAGCAGGTGCAAGAGCTTCAGGAGGTGCTTGCCTCGCGGACGGTGACGGATCGCATCGTGGGTCAGAGCAATGCCATGCAGGAGGTGTTCAAAATAGTGGGCCGAGTGGCGGGGAGTGATTCGACTGTTCTGATCAATGGCGAGACAGGAACCGGCAAGGAGTTGATTGCCGACACGCTTCAGGCTAACTCGCGACGGCGTCGCGGTCCTTTCATCAAGGTGAATTGTGCGGCGCTACCCGAAACGTTGCTGGAGTCGGAGCTGTTCGGCCACGAGAAGGGTGCCTTCACGGGTGCAATCGAGCGGCGCAAGGGCCATTTCGAGATGGCCGATAAGGGCACCATCTTTTTGGACGAGATCGGTGAGATGTCCCTGAACACGCAAAAGAAATTGTTGCGCATCCTTCAGCAGGGTGAGTTTCAGCGGGTGGGCGGCAATGCGACGATCAGCGTTGATGTGCGGATCATCGCTGCTACCAATAAAAACCTGGAGCAAGAGGTAGCCGCCGGCAACTTTCGCGAGGACCTCTACTACCGCCTGCACGTCATCGTCATCCAGCTTCCCTCCTTACGCGAGCGGTTGGACGATGTGCCGCTCCTCACCGCGCACTTTCTGGACAAGTATCGCTATCACAGCGGACGCGCGCCCTCCAAAATAGCCGAGGAAGGGCTAAAACTGCTGATGCACTATACCTACCCAGGGAATGTACGGGAGTTGGAAAATTTGATCGAGCGGGCGGTGGTTCTCTCGCAGGGTCGCTTGATCGGGCCGGAGCACTTGACCCTGAATGAGCACACCGCGCGCGACCGGAACTTGAACGTTTCGGGCCTGGTGCGCGACCAGACCCCGCTGGACGAAATTCTGGCGCAGGCTGAGCGGATTGCCCTGGAAGATGCGCTACGAATCACTGGGAAGCCTAGTTCCGCTGCCAAGCGCCTGGGGCTGTCCACCAAACAACTGGCAGAGCGCGCAGCTGAGTTGGGCATTACCCTACAATAGGGAGGCAAGCAGGAGGCAAGGAAAAAAGAGTGCCAGGACAGGCACTCTATGCAAGGACCGGCTAGCCTCAGGACGACCGACGTCGCTTCTGATGGATCGTGCTGGCAACGTCCAGCAGATGATCCATCAGAAAATCAGGCTCGAAGGGCTTGGCGAAAAACCCATCTACTTTCAGCCGCTCCGCCTCTGGCTGAAGACCCGTGTGAGCTGTCATGATGAAGATGTGCATCCGCTCCGCGTTGGGCAGTTTGCGCAGTTCCTCGGTGAGCGTCAGCCCATTGATGCCGGGCATCATGATGTCGAGAAGTATCAAATCGGGCCGATGCGCGGCGGCAAGGGAAAGCGCGTGCCAACCGTTATCGGTTGCCACGATTTCGAGATCATCTTCAAACAAGCTTTCCACCAGCTCAATAATCGCGCGATCGTCGTCTACCACGAGAAGGGTGAGGCGCGGGGCAGCTTGGGGTTGGGAACGGGTCATAAGGATTGTAACCAGCTAGAATTGTAGCCCTACCGTACAGGTACCGTCCTGGCATCGTTATTGCTATATTTCGCTTTGCTCGACTAAATTTAAGTCATTTCGGGCAGTCTGTAGTAGTGCAAGAATTATGCCAGTACTTTCAACTGCTACACTTGTCTCGCTTTTAAGGCAGGTCGCCTTTGCTTGCACGCCCTCCCAGCCCGACTGGCGACGGCGCTTCGCCTGCTTGGATCAATGGCCAGGATATCCTGCCATATCACGCACCACCGATGGTCTAGAAGGAGCTTTCGTTGCCCCATGGACATGAACCTGGAAGCTGCCCAGTATCAAGAGCAACGCTTTGATCAACGTCCCTCCCCCACCCTCGTCACCTTCACTCAGATTCTCGCCCTCTCCTCCTACGACCTTCAGCAGGCTATCCATCTAGAGATTAGCGACAACCCTGCACTCGAAATCGTCGAGAACGAGTACGAGTGTTTGCGCTGCGGCGAGCGGCTCGTGGTGGGGATTTGCCCCCGCTGTGACGGGCTGGGCGATGACGACTGGCAGGACTTCATGCGAGCCCGCCAGTATGACGAAGATTTTGATCCCTTCACGCTGATTGCCTCACAGATGAGCCTGGCCGAGGCCCTGATGCGCGAGCTAATCGCCATCCTGGAGCAGGAAGATTACTTCATAGCCGAGTACCTCATTGGCAGCCTGGATGATAGTGGGCTGCTTGATACCACCACAAAGGAAGTTGCAGCCACCCTGGGCGTGGACGAGGAGCGCGTCCTCCAGGTGCTGGAAATGGTGCAAAGTGTCGGCCCGCTCGGCGTGGGCGCTCGCAATGTGCGGGAGTGCCTGGACATCCAACTCCGCCGCTGGGAAGAGTTGGGCGAGGCCCCCGAGTGGGTGCGCCCCATCATCGAGCGCTTTCTTGTTGAATTGGGGGAAGGGAAGTATGGTTACATTGCCTCCCAACTGGGGATCGAGTACGACGAGGTAATCGAGGCGCGGGACTTTATCCGAAACCATCTGCGCCCCTTCCCTATCGTGGATGTTCCGGAAGCAGAGCACTGGCGCTCCGTCAATGATACGCCCTTCGTGGCGCCGGACATCGTCATTGTCGAGCAGGAGGAGGCGCGCGGCGAGTATGAGGTCATCGTCGTGGAAAGCCGCCGCACCGCCCTGCAGATCAACCCTCACTACAATGAACTGGCTGAACAAATCAGCCATGCCGACAACGCCCTGAATGGCAACGAGGCCGACCATGTCCGCTCCATGGTGAACCGCGCCCGTGCCTTTACCAGCCACATTAACGAGCGCCGCCGGACCATGAAGCGCGTGGCCATGTACGTGGTGGAGCGACAAAAAGAGTTTCTGCGGCACGGCTGGCGCGAGTTGCGTCCCCTCACCCGCGCCGAGGTGGCCGACGCCCTGGACCTACACGAGAGTACGGTGTCACGGGCTACCGCAGACAAGTATGTGATGCTCCCCAACGGACAGGTCATCGCCTTCGCCAAGTTCTTCCAGGCCGCCCTGAGCGTACAGGATGTCCTGCGCGAGATTATTGTGCGGGAAGCAGAGCCGCTCACGGATGCACAATTGGTCGAGGAACTAAAGGAGCGCGGCTACTTTGTTGCGCGGCGTACGGTCGCGAAGTATCGAAATCAAATGGGGATTCTTCCTTCATCGTTGCGCTAGCCAGGCTGGCTGAATTTGAAACATGCCACTCTGCTTCGAGTGGCATACCCCTTGCTTTTTGGCGCGCGGCTTGATGCTCATCCCGATAGGCAAGCAATTCCCTGCTATGCCTACTCAGTCTTACCCGCATACTTACTGTGCAAACCCCACCGACCCAGTCCAGGAAGCCTTACGACCCATCATGAACCTACCCTTCCTCATACGCGCCGCCTGTGCCTTGCTGAGCGTGATCGTTCCCATGTGGTTGACCACCCTCATGCCCGCCGACTCCGCTTTTTTCCTGAATATGGAGATGATTCGCTTCAGTACGTGGCAATGGATAATGGTGGCAGGTAGCCTTATGATCTCGCTTGTGATGGCCCGTGTTCTGACGCGCCAGTAAATAGACCCCTATCTATCTGTGCCCCGAAAGGAGCAATGATGCCCCATTCGACCGAGGCGATGCTCCGCGAGCTAGACGCGATGAGCAGCCATCTGCAGGATTACCTTCTCGGAAACGACCTGTTCAAGACGATCACCGTCCACTCCTCTTCTGGCGATCGGCTCATCAAAATGACGCTTGGTGGGATGCTGGAGCGCCTCGAAGAGCTTGGCGCGCAGGTCGAGACGAGCCCCATCCTGCGCCAGGCACAAGATGCCCTGGCTCTGGGTCGCCGTCAGACGCCTGACCGCTTTTATCAGATGCTGGCGCGCGAGGCGAAGAGTTATACAGACTCGTGGAACTGGTTTTTACAAAGTTGCTGGGAAGGGGAGCGGCGCTGCCGCACGGACTACGCAACCGAGGTGCCCATCCGTCTCCGGCTGGAACGGCTGCTGGCCGAGGGTGAGGGCCACCCCGCTCTCGATGAGGTACGCGCACGAACGCGAGCGCTCGATGAGCGACTGCGGGCTCTCTGGCAAGCAGAGGACGAGCCGCTTCTTGGCGACCCGAGCCAGTACCCCCGCGAGCGTTATTGGTGGCTCTACGGTCAGCCAGACCCCAGCCCCGCCGTATAACTTGCGCGCTGTGCCACTGCACCCATGCCGCCAATTGGCGGCATTTTGCTTGGTGGGGTGCTTGCCCATCCCATCGCGCCTCTGCTCTCCGGCACTGGACAAAGGCAAGCAAGTCAATACAATTGTTGTCGCCCCATGTCCCGAAACCACAAGCTCTGTATTCGCCGCGTTGTCCCCATCCGTCTTTACCAGTCGGCGGTTGCCCCATGATGCAGGGTGGCCAGCTTGTTGCGGGCCGATTTCGGCTACAGCGCCTCCTCGGCGAGGGAGGGGTGGCCGAAGTGTGGCTGGCCCAGGATGAAAGCACGGGGCAGGCAGTCGCGCTGAAGGTGCTGCGCACTCAGTACATTAAAAACGAAGGGTTGCTGGAGCGCTTCCGTCGCGAGGCGACACTTATCTCGCAGGTGAGTTCACCTTACATCGTTCAAATTCTTGGCGTGAATGTGGGGGGAAACCCTAGCTTCCTGGTGCTGGAGTATGTGGACGGTCAAGACCTGAAGGAGTGGCTGCAGTTTCATGCGCCCCTACCGGTGGAGCAAGCCCTGACCCTGCTACGAGACATCAGCCGAGGGGTGGCGGCGGCGCACGCCGTGGGGCTGATCCATCGTGACCTGAAGCCGGGCAACGTCCTGCTCTCCTCCAGCGGCGCGCTGAAGATCACCGACTTTGGCATCGCGCGGGCGGTGGCGGCAGGGGCGCTGACCGAACCCGGAATGGTGTGGGGCACGAGCCACTACCTGGCCCCGGAGCAGGCGGCGAGCCTGGCGCTTTCGCCCGCCACCGACGTGTACGCGCTAGGGGTCATCCTCTTCGAGATGCTGACGGGGCGGGTCCCCTTCCCCGGCGATGACCCGGTGGCGGTGGCAATCGCCCATCTACAGGAGCCGGTGCCCGATGTGCAGGCGCTCCGCCCCTCCGTGCCCGCAGGGGTGGCGCGCCTCGTCAAGCGCATGATGGACAAGTCTCCGGAGCGGCGCCCGCGCGACGGTGCGGCCCTGCTCCAGATAGTTGAGGGCTACTTGAGCCGTGCGGGGGGGGCAACCACGCACCGCCCCACCCTGGAGGAGATTGATGTCGCGCCCCGCCGTGCTCACCCGCGCGCCGCCGCGCACGCCAAAGCCCTCCCTATCCGACTTTGGGCCCCCTTTGTCGCAGTCTTGCTGCTCGGCGTTATGGTAGCGGGCGCAATTCTTCTGCTGCGCGCCCGCCCGCCCCTGGTTGGGGGGGCCACGGGCCGCAACGATGAGAAAGGGTCCGCCATCGTGGGCCAGACCCCCGCGCTGCCGACCTTCAGCCCTGTCAGGGAAGCCGCCTCACAGGCCCTGCCCCGCCCCTCGGCTACCCCCTCTTACACGCCGACAGTGACACCAACGGCCACGCCCGCGCAGCAGCGGCTCCGTGTGGGCAACGGGCCGGACGCCATCGCAGAGTACAACGCCCCCGCAAGGATTACCGTGGACGGCAACCTGAACGAGTGGTCCAGCCAGTGGGTGCCCCTGACGAATCGCGTGCATGGGGTGGAGCGATGGAGTGGCCTCAACGACCTTAGCGGTCAGGCTGCGTTCGCCTGGGATGAAACCTTTCTCTACCTTGCTGTGGAGCGGACAGACGACTTCCATGTTCAGGACGAGACGCAGGTTGGCTATGACCTGTATCGCGGCGACGCTGTGGAATTGTGGCTGGACAGCAACCTGACGGGGGATTTTGATGAGCCAGCAGCCAACGAGCCAGGGGGCCTAGCCGATGATTTTCAGTTCGCCTTGGGGGCAGGGAATTACTCCACCTTACGACCGGAGGGTGTCGTGTTGTTCCCCCGTCGGGATGAGGAGTGGAACCGACAGGTGCGCGTGCGCGCCGAACCCCTCCCCAACGGCTATACGTTAGAGGTCAGCATTCCCTGGGCGCTCATGGGCGTGACAGCCCGCGACAACCTGGCGCTGGGCTATGCCATCGTGCTGAACGACAACGATCCGCCCGCCAGCGACGACCCGCAGACCCAAATAGCCAGCACCCAAGAGCAACCTTTCCAACAACCACTAACCTTCGGCAACTTGATCCTCGCACCCCGCTAGTCCTCCCTGCCTTGTCCGACTAGCCTGCGTGGTTCATGGCCTCCTTAACGATTTCGAGGACCGATGCGTGCCCTGCATCTAAATGATCGTCTCACCTTTCAATCTGACCATCCCCGCCCTTCCATCGTGGCGGGCGAGAGCCTCGTGCGCGTCCGGCTCGCAGGAATCTGCAACACGGACCTGGAACTGATCCGCGGTTACATGCGCTTTCAGGGGATACTCGGCCACGAGTTCGTGGGCATCGTCGAGGATAGCGACGTGGCGGCCCTGCGAGGTCAACGAGTGGTCGGGGAAATCAATGCAGCCTGCAGCGCCTGCGCCACGTGCAGTGCCGGGCGACCCTCGCACTGTCCCACCCGGACCACGCTGGGCATCGCCGGACGAGATG